>NZ_PQCB01000033.1:1049165-1629243 GCF_002964745.1 Pseudoalteromonas sp. T1lg24
CGGCGGAGGCTCGTCTGATAAAGATACATCGCCCAACCCCGATCAAGGTAATCGCGTGCCAACCGTTACTATTAATGGTGACAACAGCGCACAAGAATCGAGCGTTGTAACACTTAATGCTGCGGCTAGCGATAGCGATGGCTCGATCAGCAAATATGCGTGGTCTATCACATCGGGTGAGAACGTTACTTTAAACAATAGCGAACAAGCCTCAGTTGATCTAACGTTGCCAGACGTAAATGGCGACACTCAAATCACTATTAGCGTAACGGTAACCGATAATGATGGCGCAACCGCGCGCGATGAACACACACTTACTATTGTCGATAACGCAGATAACCAAGCGCCGAGTGTGGTAATTAATGGGGTTGCTGAGGTTAATGAGCAAAGCGAGCTTAACCTTACCGCCAACGCCAGCGATAACGATGGCGAAATTGTCAGTTATTTTTGGCAACTAATAAGTGGTGAAGGAGTCACGTTAAGCGATACCGATAAAGCACAAGTAACAGTCACCACAGCAGATATCGATGAAGATCAGCAAGTTACTATTGCCGTTATGGTAACCGATGATGGTGGTGCGATTGCAATGACGCAGCATCACTTGCTAGTAAAAGCCAGCGCGCAAACGCAAGTATTTACTTTGAAAGGTCGCGTTAATAATGGCGTTAATTCAGCCGTAAATTTAACGGTTGGCGATAAAACTGTTACAGCAACTACCAATGGAAGCGGTGAATTCAGCTTACCCGTTGAACTTGAAGAAAGCTATGACTCGCATTTAGTTAAGTTATCTGCGCCTAGTAATTCGGTATTTTTCCCGGAGTTTAATTTTGTTTCACAATTGCTGACATTAGGCGAGTTAAAGCAACGTGCAGGCAACGATAATATATTAACTGAGGATGAGTACTCTGGCGTTAGCGTTGGTGCTATATCAACGGCGCTATATTACATGCTTGATGATAGAGAAAACATTACAACCACAGAGCAGCTAGAAAACAATTATGGCAGGATCTATTCAGGGGAATTAGCAATCAACGCTAATGTATTGCATATGTTACTTAACGGTAACCAGGGTGAAACCTATCCCTTACCTACAGGGGTTACAACACTTGGGCAGCTGTTTGGAAATGAACTATTAATCAGTGAGTTTAGAGAGCGTATGCTGGATAGCTATCTATCAGATACGGATGATAATCAAAAGCTAATTGCTGAAACAACTACTTATCCTGCAATTAATGAAACTCAGCAGTTAGTTTTTGCACCTGGGTTTAATTTGTTCACCATAGGCCGCCACTACACGCTAAATCCAGATGGTACTGGCAGCACAGTGCTAGAAAATGGTAATAGCGGCGAACTTACATGGTCTATTGATGCGGCAGGAATATTAATTCTGGAATATAAAGTGCCTATTACCCTGCGCATGGGGGTTCACAATATCAATGAAAAAACGGACGCTTATGAAGAGCAATTATTGACGTCTGCGTTTTATACTGTTTTTCAGCGTGGTAACACTATCGAAGGGGTTCTAAATGAAAGTATTCGCCTTGTCGATAAGAGTGGCACGGTTGTAGAGGGTACTTATGACAATGTGGTGCACGGCGGTTTTACCGAAAAACAAAATGCGGCCAAATTATCTGAAGCGGATTTTCTGGGAACGTGGTTTATTGACGATGTATTTACGCCAGAGGGGCTCTATTTCACCGAACCAGCAATTGCTAATCTAATGGCTGACGGCTCTGCCAGCATTGAAGTGCCAAGTGTTGATTTTTATACTAATAATGCCAAGTGGCAAGTGACTAATGGTAATTTAGAGATAATCTCTGGTAGTGGTGATAATGAGACTCGCTTTACTTACTATGTGACACATAAAGACGAAATCGGTTATGCGTTTGTTGCAAGTGTAACCAACGGCGGCCAGCAATTCGCACGTAACGGCATTATGGTGAAGCAACAAACAACAACAGGCTTTAACGAAAATGATATTGTAGGCCATTTTAAACAGGTGACAGGACAGCGCATTCATTATACGGGAAACTTAATTATATATGATGACCTAATTGCACGAGAGGATATCGACAGGGAAGATAAGGTTGCCCGTGTAGATGAAAACGGTATTTTACAATTAGAAACGTATTTAGATAGAGATACACTTGAACTATGTCGAACAAATGACGATGGGCGTTGCTTCTTGTCGAAGCAAACGTCTTACCGTTTATTTACTAACGATACGAATCAGTATGTTGTCATGCTCACAGAGTCAGGGTTCGGTAGTAATGGTGAACGAGCTTACGGAATTAGCAGAATTACGCGCCTAGTAAAGCAAGATGGTATTAATATTACGCAGTTTGATTATGGTATGTTGAACAGCTTGCGTGTAAGAGAGCACTTACCGAATGGTCAAAAAAATGATTATTTCTTCAGTGAGCTCTATATCAGTGATGAAGAAAGCGAACCTAGGTATGCATTGAGTGTTAGCTATGCAAATGATGAGCATGAGGTAGCGCCATTCTATCTTGACAACGGCATTGCTTATTTCACATTGGCGGGCAAATCGATGCAAATGTCGCTTGAGCAGTTTGAGCGAGATACACTGACTGTTTGTTTACATGAAGCGGGCGCCACATGTACCGACGCAGATAAAAAGCAGTTAGATATGCGTTGGAATGTCGCAGAAATGCCGCCAGCACAATAAGTTAAAAGAGAAAGAAGCTAAGCTTTAAAAAATAACAAAGACACTGACTCAATCAGCGTCGTTAATTTTTTAAACTTCTCTCACTAAAAGCTAGCCGTTGGGCTAGCTTTTTTTTTTAGCCTTACTTTATTGTATTTGAACAGGCGTTTTAAATTAGGTAGTCTGCTTACTCAATGGACTGCTAAAGTAACTAGAATTATAATAATAAAGGATTGAATATTAATGAAAAAACTTGCCTTTTTAACTCTTCTTTTGCCATTTACCGCGATTGCAAACCCGTTTGACTGTAAATCTGAGTTTGAGTGGCTCAAAACCACGTTTGAAAATAATGATGCTGGCTTTGAATATGCAGTTTCCACAAAGGGTGAAAGCAGCTATAAAAGTCACAATGCTGAATACCTAAACACTGTTAAAAAGAGTGGTTCAGTAACTGAATGCCATCAACATCTAAAGGGCTGGTTGTCATTTTTTCGAGATGGCCATATTCACATTGGGTTTAATACCGATGGTGAAGAAATACAAAACAAAACGTCTAAAATTCATGAGTTTAATGAATTAGCTTTTAGCCAGTATCTTGATACCAAACCAGTTGAAGACTGGGAGGGGGTTTGGACATTTTCAGGCTATACACTTGCGTTGAAAAAAGAAGGTTCGAACTATAACGCTTACGTTATTGAGTCGAGCAACGCAAGTTGGAAAAAAGGGCAAATTAAATTCACAATTCATGATAGTGGCAACGGCACACACACAGTGAGCTACTACATGTCAGATCACTCTTTACGTTCTATCGATGCGGTAAGTAGCCTAGATAAAAACCATTTAGAGATAGGTAAAAATTGGTTAACGTTGTCACGTCAGAATGCAAAAACTGTGAGCGCACCATCCGTTACTCAATACGTGAAGCTTATGGCGGCGCGCAAACCACTATTTAAGGTGTTATCAAATAAAACTGTATTACTCAGAATTCCGTCATTTGATCATAGTTATAAAAAAGAGATTGATACGGTTATCAAAGATAACTTAGATACCATTTTGCAGACGGAAAATTTGATTATCGATATACGTGGTAACGGCGGTGGTAGTGATGTTAGCTATGAAGAGATATTGCCAATTATTTATACCAACCCTATCCGTACTATTGGCCTAGAGTTTTTGTCTACAACACTTAATAACTCGCGTATGCTGCAGTTTATGGAAGACGATAACTTTAGCGACGAAGATAAAGAGTGGGCAAAGGAAAGTTATAAAAAGTTAGAAAATCGCTTGGGTGAGTTTGTTAACTTGGAAGACGATACCGTCACTGTTAAGACATTCGATCGTGTTCATCCACTGCCTAAAAATGTTGGTGTATTAATTGATAATGGCAATGGCAGCACGGCAGAGAAATTCTTACTGGCGGCCAAACAAAGCAAGAAAGTGAAATTATTTGGTGTGACAACCCGCGGCGTTTTAGACATTTCTAATATGTATCAAGTTCAGTCGCCAAGTAAACACTTTACACTCTATTACAGCTTGTCAAAGAGCTTTAGAATTCCAGAGATGGCGATAGACAGTAAAGGCATTCAACCCGACTATTACATTGATGCGAGCGTGCCTGCTTTCCTATGGATTGATCACACACAACAGATCTTAGAAGCGCGTTAATTCATTACTGACTAAATCAAATGAGGTAAGTTCTTGCATTGTGCGCTGAACTTACCGCATTCACTCTTTATGAATTTAGGCTTTGTAGAGCCTACAAAACTTGTTTACGCAACTCTTTGACCAATTTTGCAATATCCAATGATGTATCGTTACAAAATACAATGGATGAATACTGCTTTTCAGGAATACGCTCATAATTGGTGATAGTGCCAAGCCAGCCACCGCTATGATGAATGATTTTTACACCGTCTTTTTCAGTAATAAATTGGCCATTGGCGTACTGTTTACCCTCGGCTGTAATCGTTGGATTGTTAGGACGCATAAACTGGCTAAGTAATTGCTCTGGCTTTTTACCCAAAGTAGGCTTGTAGAAATAGGCATCCCATTTTGCCATATCTTCAATGGTGGTATGCAAACCGCCATCGCCTACCCAAAATAAGTTGGTCATATTAGTGAAGTAGTTGTCTTCCTTATCTTTGCTGTAACCATCTGCACGATTTTTAACGATTTCAGTCGGTTCATCACTGAAAAAGGTATTGTTCATACCTAATGGCTTAAATATGCGTTTATCGCTATATTCACGAAGGCTTTCTCCTGATACACGTTCAACGAGCATCGACAATAAGAAATAAGCATAGTTACTGTAGCTAAAGCGTTCGTTGGGTTGGTTTCTTAACGGTACTGTTTTTACGTAATCGTAGAATTCTTGAATTGTTAAATAGTCTTCATTACCTAAACGAAAATTGCCTGCCATGGTGGATTTAAGTTTTAATGTATCTTTATCGAGCTCAGTGTTTACAAAGTCATAATCCCCTATGCCTGAATAATGGCCTAACATGGCATTGATAGAGACAGGTACCTTGTAGTCTCTTAATTCTGGTAAGTAGGTGCGAATATCTTCGTTTAAGTCAATTTTGCCTTCATCGGCAAGTAGCAGCACGGCAAAGCCCGTAAACTGCTTTGAAACCGAAGCGATACGGTGAACATGTGTGCCATCGAGTGGCACATTAAGCTCCATATTTGCTAAGCCATAACCTGCTTGATGAATAAGCTTGCCATTTTTTATAACACCGACACTACAGCCTGGATTTTGCGTTTTTATCTCGGCAAATACACTGTCAATTTGTGCTTTATTAGGTGTCGCTGCTTGTAACAAGGCACTTGTCACTAATCCTGATAACAATAATGCAGTACGTGTTTTATTTTTCATAATTACCTGAATATTTTGATATTTAATGGAACTTAATGTACCTATAATCTCTAGTTGAGCAATCGATACTTTGTAACAAAGCATTGATTTAAATATTAAAACTGGTTTTTCTAACTTTTCGTTTAGGAAAGTGAAGAATCATTGTTTGGGGTTACTCTGTGCTTTAAAAACTCACCAACGGGTTTTGATAACTAAATGGTGAATTATTTTATGTAGCACAAGGTGCTGATAACGACAGCTCATCAAGAAGTATCGCATACATATCTTTTGGCTAATGCATAAAACTTGCTCTTAACTCTATTCAGTTTAAAAATTGTATGCAATATTGGGAAGTACAAGCAAAACACCAACATGAGAAAATTATGAGAAAATGCGCTTTTCTATCTATGGATTGTTTAGATGAGTTTGAAGTTTACGATGAGTTGGTTGAACCTTATTTAAATGAATTGGGATTTTCGGTAGATACCGTTTCATGGCGCAATACTGGTGTAGATTGGAACCTGTATGAAATGGTGGTTATGCGCACCCCTTGGGATTACCAAGATGCACCAGAGGCCTTTTTATCTGTATTAGAGCAAATAGAATCCAGTCAGGCACAGCTGCAAAATACGCTGGACATCGTACGTTGGAATATCGACAAAATTTATCTTCAGGAATTAGGCGAGTTAGGTGTAAGGTTAATCCCCACCAAGTGGCATAATAGACTCGGCGATACAAATATAACAAAAGTGCAGATAGACTCATTTTTTAGTGCATTTGATACCCAAGAAATTATTGTTAAACCACGTATAAGTGCTAATGCTGATAACACCTTTTGGTTGAAAGCAGAGCAAGACGTTGACCTTGCTAGTTTAAATAACGCATTTAAAGATCGCGATTTTATGGTGCAGCCATTTGTACCAGAAGTTGTAGAGAATGGTGAGTACTCACTGTTTTATTTTAACGGTGAATATAGCCATGCCATACTCAAAACCCCCAAACATAATGACTTTAGGGTACAAGAGGAACATGGTGGTAGTTTGACCACGGTAACGCCAGATGCATCACTACTTGATGCCGCAAACACATGCATGCTAGCCATTCAAAGCGTGCATACTATGCCCCTTTATGCGCGCCTTGATTTAGTTAAATTTAATGGGGAGTTTTGCCTGATGGAGGCAGAGCTAATAGAGCCCTCATTGTATTTTAATATGGACGCACAATCGCCAAAACGATTCGCAAATGCCATTAAAGCTAGATTAACGTAAGGTGGTATTGATAGGGAGAGGTTGACATTAATTGACGCTAGGACCTGGAAGCTGAGTCATGCGGTTACAGAGAAGTTAGTTGATAGACTAGAAATCTATATGTTTGATTTTAAAAAGTTAGTTATATTCTAGCTAACCTTTTTATCCATTAGGGTCTACAACTAGGTATAGCTGACCACTAACGCTAGAGTTGAATGTGTAACTCTATGACCTTCAATATCAGATGTTGGTTTAATTCGAAAACTGTGGCCAGTATAACGTAACTTTTACATTTCAAGACAAGATAAACTAATTGAAAAGATTAAAACGAAAAGTTTATTGAGTTAGTTGAATTTATAGCTTTCCTAAACAATTATTATCTGAACATTTTAAAAGTTAAATGGAGTTAATAATGAGCAAAGCCCTACAATTAACCTGTCTTTACTTAGTTTCATTGATACTTAGTGCTTGTGGTGGAAGTTCCAACAATGACGACAGTGATATTGTCACACCAATAATTAATATTTCGCCGACAGCTAACGCGGGTCCAGATCAGCAAGTCGCTGATCTTGCCGTAGTAGTCCTTGATGGTAGTGCAAGTGCGGATTCAGACGGTTCAATAACTTCTTATAGATGGACTCAAGTGAGTGGAATGTCGGTTAGCCTAGATGACGCAGATTCAATTTCCCCTCGTTTTAATGCACCTAATATTCAAATTGATGAGACGCTAGTTTTTAAATTGGATGTGACTGATGATGATAATGCTACCAGTTCCGATAATGTGTCAATTCAAGTTAAAGATTCTAACTTGGCACCTGATATTTCGATTCAAGGTATTAGTGAAGTCAATGAGCAGGAAACTGTTGAGCTTAGTGCCGAAGTATCTGATGAAAGAATAGAGACTTTACATATCGATTGGCAGCAAATTTCAGGCCCAACTGTTGAGTTGGAATATGTGAATAGCTTAAAGGTTGGATTTAAAGCGCCAGCAACAAATAAAGATGAAGTCTTAGAATTTGAACTTAAGGTAACGGATGACGAAGGTAAGCAAGGAACGGTAATACACACCCTAAATATTGCTGACCTACCATTCACGCTTATATCTGACTCATCAAGCTCCATTAATCCGGCAGAGCGAACGCAATTCCTAAATTTAACCTTTAGTGAGAATGTCATTGCAAATGATGTGGTTGTGAACTTATTTGAGAATGAGGAACCGACTACAGCAGAGATATTGGTAAATGATGCTGAGATACTCATCTTCCCTGACGGTGGATTTAAATTTAACACAAGTTATAAAGTTTTATTATCTGAGCTCAAAAGTTTTAGTCAGTCTCAATTCGAAGGACAGGACTTTGAATTTAACACGATAGAACGCGCGGAAAAAATATTTGTGGGTGCCGTGGTTACTGATGGTGTACTGAATGCGATGAACGTTAACGATAACTCTTGGACACCTGAGTCTTTGTTTAGAATGTTTAATGATAACGGAATTGCTAATTTTCGATTAGGTATTCGCCGAGGCACTAATCCAGAGTTAGAAAATGAGCCTCTTGATAACTGGCCTAATATTTTGAGTTCTAACGATTTAGTTAATAGCTGGAGTTCACGTGAACTTGCGCGTTATACGATTGAAAAAGGAGGGCTCGGGGGTACAAATCATTCTGTATTTTTGTTTTTAAGTGACGACGCGACTCATGCATCAAAGTATTTCCCAGGAGAAGATTGGCAAAGCTTAAGTTTTGAAAACAGGTTATTACAAATTGAACTACATGCGGCCGAAGTAATGCAATATTACATCGATCATGGAATCGCAATTAGCCAAATAGAAATTGGCAATGAAGTTGATTTTGGTATTGCAGGAGTTCAAATAGGGGATAGTTTAGTTGGTTCCGACATCGATATAAACTTGAATGATAACAGTGCAGAAACAAAGTTATGGCCTTATCATTTAGCTGTGTTTGAGGCAGCTGCAAGAGGAATTCGGTCAAAAAGTAAAGATGTAAAAATAGCTGTTCATCTTGCCGGTATGGCATATAGTCAAAACAACCGTTATACAATTGGTTTTTATGACTTCTTAGTTGCAAACAATGTTGACTTTGATGTTATCGGGTTGTCTTACCCTTACTTAATTTTTCCATATAACGATGATGTAACATTTCCTTATTTCAAAGATCCTAATTTTAAACTTCTTTTAAATTCGCTATCCAAACTAGGAAAAGAAGTCCAGATTAGCGAGTTTTCTTACTTTTCTGATCCTCGTAACATTAAAGTCACTGTTAGTGACGAGTACTCGAATAATGAAGTTGGACAGGCGAATTTTTTAAGAGATTTCCTTAAAGAATTGAATAGATATCCAGCCGTTACTGGGGCTTACTATTTTTATGCGGATTATAATGACCAGATGCAAGATAACGAGGAGCTTATTGGAATTGGCCTGTTGAAAGATCAAGCAACTCCGAAAATGGCTTTATCTGAAAGCATAAGGAATTTTGTTTTAGAACAGAAATGACATAGGTGTGTTGAGGCGTTGCCAGACTATACATAAAAAAGACACCCGTTCTAATTTGATCTAGTTTGGGTGTTTTCGATGCCTAGATTATTTAACACTTCTTAAGTATGAGAAGTGACATCGTTGCACCAAAAAATTAGATTGGAGGTTGATGCCTTACGCTTGTGATTCGATTTATTTTTTCTTTTAAGGGGACTTGAAGGCTAGCTTTCTTTTCCGCAATTTCTTTCGCTGAACGTAAAACAAGTAAATAATAATCTAAGGGTTGAAGAATATTGCTACATAGTAAAACACCAAGGTAAATACCCCCGATAAATGCAAGCCCAATAATATAACCAACCCCCATTATTTGGGTTTCAATAAATTTCAGAATACTAAAATAAAGCGCTACTGCGAAAGGTATTATTCCAAGTCGCTCTACCGCTCCGACTATAATACCAATTCTAAATTTCATTCGCTTAATGTCATACGAGATTCGATTTATCGCAAGCTCAAGCTCAGTAACATGGAAGTTAACTAATTTTTCAGTTAATTGTTGTTGCTCTTTTGCAGCTTCTGCAATCGGCTCTAACATACTCTTTGTCGGATTTCTAATAACTACAAATAGATCAATAGCTTGCTTTTTCACTATTACATAAAATATGCCAATCATTAAAGATATAAAGCTTAGGTATGCAAAACTATTGATACTAAACTTAAACTCGCTTTGATAATGAAGTATGCCCAAAATATTTAAGCAGATTATTACTGCAAAAATCACAGCTTCAATTAAATGTTTTTTGAGAGATGAGCAGTAATAGCTGTTTCTATTGGTTTCAGAGTTCTGAATTAATAGTTTAAAGATGTCTTCCATTTTAATAAATTAGGAGTTTTGATTGCACAGATACATACCATAAAAGGTACAAAATAAAAAATCACAATTCCACTTACGTGAACCTCTTAAAGTCAATATATGTAACTTTCATTGAGCATAACGAGTTGCTATGGTAACCGAAATTTGCAAATCCCTTCGACTGCTAATACAAAGAAAATGGCATTCTGCCAATCTTCGCTAAGCACACTTACACTTCGTCTTCTATCTCTTTTGCCATGGTAAGAATTTCAGACAAAATGTCCCCTTTTACATTTAGTACTTCAAGAATGATAAGAAATAGGCTTGTTGGCATTAGTCGGTTAGACACCTTGTTGCGCAGGTTGCCGGCGGTAAGAACAATACCTTTTTGTTCAAGCAGCTCTGCTAGCTGTGGATACGTTACCTTTTTTTGTTTTAGCTTCATGCTTAAAAAGCGTGAAAATGCCTCACCGTAAGGGGCGAGGGCTAGATTATTTTGAATACTCGTTTGTTGATCCATAAAAAATACCTAAGTAGTTTACATTCACGCCAATGTATTAGATAAATAGCCTATATTGCGCACCGGTATTGCTACAGCGTAATACTGAATGCAAACAGGGCTAGGCATATTAAATGCTAAAAGTTACCTGTATTGATATAACACAAATACATTTTAAGTGTAACAAAATAATAATTAGTGCAATATAAAACTTGCAAGTGTTAGTTATATGTGACATTAATTTAATACCAATAGAAATATGGAGATCAAAATGGCTTTTAATACCGAACAACTGAAAACGGTGTTTTCAACACATCCAGATTGGGTTGTTGAACAAGAAGGTGACTGTGTAAGCATTTCAAACGATGAAGGAATTGACGTGTTTGTTTATGCAGGTGAAACACAGGTAGTGGCTGAAAGTGTGTTGTTTCCGGTAAGTAGCGTTACAGATGCTTCAGGACTGAATGAACTGATTTTAAAAAGTCATCAGTTGGTTCCACTTTCTACTGTAGGTATTAGTTCGATATCTGGGCAAGAATATTACGTGGCGTTTGGTGCGTTGTCTGTTGACAGTAAAGATTCAGTGCTTGTTGAGGAAATTGAGTCTTTGTTTGCCAATATTCCAGAATTCCTTGAACTGTATGAAGATTATATCAATTAGGAGCAAGTCACATGAGTCTTAAAAAGTTATGGACTGCGCTAGTAGGCGCAACAAATGAAGGGCTTGAAGCGGCCGCAGATACGCAAGCCATCCGAATTTTAGAGCAAGAACTTCGCGAAGCGAAAGAAGAGTTAAGACGTTCAGATCAAAGCCTAACTAGCATCATGGCAAAACGTAAATTAACCTCGAACAAGGTTGCTGCGTTTCAGGCAGATATCGATAAATACTCAGAGCATGCGGTGTCTGCAAGTGAATCAGGTAATATGGAACTTGCGGTAGAATGTGCAGAACGCGTTGCTGATTTAGAAAGCCAAATGGCAACTGAACAATCGATTCTTGATGGTTTCGAAAAGTCAGAGAAAACCCTGAAGGACAACATTGCTAAAGCGAAAACAAATGTACGACGCATGGAGCAGCAAATCGATCAGGTAAAAGCGACTGAGTCAGTGCAAAAGGCGCAAGCAGCAGCATCTACCCATCATGTTGGTGCTAATAGCAAAGTTAAAACTGCACTAGATAGCCTTGAACGTGTTAAGCAAAAGCAAGCGATGCGAGCAGCTGAATTAGAAGCCGCTGAAGAACGTGCGGCTGATGAATCTGGCAGCAGTCTTGACGAAAAATTAAAAGCAGCAGGTGTAACGCCAGGTGGTCAAACATCGGGTCAGGACAAACTTGCACAGCTGCTAGCGAAGAAAAACGCAGGTTAGTGAGTAACCAATTTGAAAAGAGATAACTTAGTTATCTCTTTTTTAGTTTTTAAACAGTAAACATCACTGTAGACAACTGGTTAGCCCACATGTAACGTTAGCAACCTATGAAGCAAAGTTAAGGAACATTGATGTTCAATTTCTTCAAAAAAGACAAACCAAAAGCGACCATCTCAACGCCAGAAATAATGGGCTTGCGACTCGGAGCAAGTTTTGAAATAGATAAACTCGCGATTAAGCTGATACTTGATGAGCTCGTAATAGGTGATTTTGCCGCCACCCAGATTATTCAGGCCGTTGGCAAAGTCGATATGGATGGCACCTATCTTTTTCGGTTTTACACAGATGATGAAGCATGGCTTCAAGTAATTTGTGAGGGCCAACCAACAGCCGAGAATGTGGTTGATGTGAAGTTGTTTTACTACTTTGATACCTTGGATATTCAAAACCAAGCACAGTGGGAAAAACTACTTAACCAACAAATTGGCACGCCTACCTATACATTGGATGGGCATGAATACAATCGCGTATGGACCTCAATGGGCGATTATCACAACCCTGTTCATATGGCCGAAAAAACCTTCGATGGTAAATCTCAACCCAGTGAAACAGACCAATTCACCATGCTGTTTGAACGTGAATTAAGCGATGGCACAACCGAGTCGCTATTTCTTTCAGCAGAAGAATCGCTTGAATCGTCAGGCAATCTCTCACGGTGTTTGGTAATTAGCACTGGCATAACATTAAGTTCTTCTCAAATAACAATACATGGATAAAGGAGTCCAATAATGGAAAACGGTTATGATCTGATCACCGGTGTCACTAACTTTGCAATGTCGTTTGGCATAAGCTTGGTATTACTTTTTGTGTTCAAAATACTGTTTGCTTTTGTAACGCCACACGATGAATGGAAACTCATCAAAGAAGATAAAAACGCAGCGGCTGCAATTGGCTTTGGTGGTGCGGTAGTGGGTTTTGCATTGGCACTCGCTGGCGCGGTAAGCAACTCTGGTGGCATTTTAGACTTTGCAATTTGGGGCGGTATTGCGCTAATTGCGCAATTACTCGCGTTTGCAATTGTTCGTTTTGCCTTTATGCCAAAAATCGTCAAACGTATTGAAGATAACGAAATCAGTGCTGGTGTTATTCTCGCTTCGACCAATATTGCCGTAGGCTTATTAAACGCTGCAAGCATGACATATTAATAGGGAGGTCATGATGAAAAAGACCAGACATATTGACTTATCATTGCTGCGCAAAAAAGTACGAAAATTCAGCCTTGCACCACTTTCTGTTGGTGTTGCAGCGGCGCTTGCAGGATGCTCAGGTGAACCACAGGAACGTGTTAAAGTAGTGTCATCGGTTGATGATTGTGTTAGCCAAACTGAATTGTCGGTTGAACAATGTCAAGCTGCTTACCAAGAAGCCTTGGCAGAAGCGGAGCGCACCGGGCCGCGTTACCAGCACCAATATTTATGTGAAGCTGACTTTGGTCAGTGTCAGCAATCCAGCTCAGGGTTTTTTACGCCGTTTATTACCGGTTACATTGTAGCTGAGATAGTTGATGAAGTAGGCGATGCGTTTGAGCGTAAACATCGACGCCGTTATAACCCAGTATACACCTATCAAAAAAGTGGCTCTAAACACCGTCAAAAAATAATGACAGCGGATGGCACCATTTTAGGTAGTGCTGGCAAAAGCAGCTATAAAGTGCCTAGCTCTGTAACTAAACCAAAACCGGCGGTAACACGCACGATATCGCGAGGTGGGTTCGGTGCTCAGGCTTCTGCTAAGTCTAACTGGGGCGGTGGTAAGTCTTCTTCGCGCGGTTGGGGCGGCTAATATGCTACGACTCCCAATAGCGCAACGACCAAACTGGCAGCGAAAAGCCGAAGAATTTGGCTTTAAATTTCACACCATGTATGGGGAAACCTATTGGGATGAGTCTGCTTATTATCAATTTAATCTTAAGCAAATAGAAGACGACCTGGAAAAGCCGACTGAAGAGATACATCAAATGTGCTTGGAAGTTGTTAGCCAGGTCATTAACGACGAAACGCTACTTAAGCGTTTTTGTATTCCCGAGCAGCACTGGGATTTTATTCGCCAATCATGGGTCAATGGTGACCCAAGTTTGTATTCCCGATTAGACTTTGCTTATGCAGGCAATGGTTCGGCAAAACTATACGAAAATAACGCAGATACCCCAACGTCAGTCTACGAAACCGCTTTTTGGCAGTGGTTATGGTTGGCTGATAACGTTGATAATGGCGTAATTGTAAAAAAAGCAGACCAATTTAATTCGCTGCAAGAAAAGCTCGTAAATCGTTTTAAAGAGGTTGAATATTTAACGCCCGACAGGACTTTACACTTTGCCTGCTGTAAAGATTCGGAAGAAGATCGCGGCAAAGTACAGTACATGGAAGATTGCGCAATCGCCGCCGGATTAAACACCAAATTCGTCTACATCGAAGAAATAGGTGTAGATGCAGATAACCGCTTCACAGATTCAGATGATCAGGTTATCGATTGGATGTTTAAACTGTACCCTTGGGAATTTATGTTTCAAGAAGAGTTTGGCAACCTGTTAGGCAAACAAAACATGCGCTGGATGGAACCGCCATGGAAAGCGATTTTATCTAATAAAGCATTGTTGCCAATGTTATGGCGCTTGTTCCCAAATCATCCAAATTTATTGCCCGCATTCTTTGATGATGAACTGCACTTAGCGCAAGAATGTGATGTGTTGGTTAAAAAACCAATATTCTCTCGCGAAGGCGCTAACATTTCATTTGTTGATAGTCGAGGCAATCCTATTAGCGGCTCATCAGGTTCTGATGGCCCTTACGGTGAAGAGGGGTTTATCTTTCAAGCCAAGCATGCGCTACCGAAATTCGGCCAAAACCACACACTTATTGGTAGTTGGCTGGTGTATGACCAAGCCGCTGGGATTTCAATTCGAGAAGATGACAGCGCAATTACACAGGATATGAGCCGTTACTTACCGCATGTTATTGTCGACTAATGTCCGTTTATTGCTAATAACACTGTAAACCATATTGTGGATCAATAGTTTAATTTATTGATCCTCTCCAACTTCTATTATTCAGCTTTAAGATTTTATTTGCTGTCTTATTTCCTGATAGACACTTTAGTGGTGGTCTAATTCGCGCTAACTCGTAGTCAACGGTTTATGTGTTTCGAAAACCCGTTTGAATTCCCACTCTAAGTATCTTTGTTTTATTTTTTAGTGAGTTATCTAAGTTAGTAAAATAGGGTTGTAATAATTCTGTGATTTTATATTTGCTTTAAATAAGAAAATGAACTTGAGTTAAAAGGTACTAGCAACTAATTCAAAAGGAATTTGAAATGGTTAGAATACTGCTTTTAGCGTGTTTGGTTTTTTGTGCTCACACTTACGCTACGAATCTAATACGGTTAGCTTCTGATAAGGAAAACATTGATTTAGCTAACATCGCTCCCAAACATAATCCATGGAATGCAAGCTCAGTTTATATTGCAGGTGATGTGGTTTCTCATAACGAAAATCTATTTGTTGCAATGCACTGGGTCAAAGGCATCGAACCAGTTAAAAATACTGTTAATTGGGATGGGTGGATCTGGGTGCAAAACTCAGTCATAGAAAAATGGCAACCTGCTAAGGTTTACCAGGGAGGCGATTTAGTTAAATCTGGTACCGATTATTTTCTTGCCCGTTATTGGAATGAAAATCACGAACCTAAGACTAATAATAGTTGGCAGCGCATACGTGATCTTTTTTATGTTGATCCAAAGTTACCACCAGTACATCCTGAAGACTATAAAACATTAGACGGCGTCGATCAAAACTCAAACGGTATTCGAGATGACTATGAGCGAGTTGTTTATGAAAAATTTGACTCACCAGAGCTTATCACCTTTAGTTTAGCAGCCGCACCAACCTTGCAATTAGTGATTGATGTTGAACAAAATAGATTCTCACATTTAGATGAAGATATAGGCAAAAAAATTATCTTAGATTTTGTGAATATTAGTATGTGTACCAGAGTGTTACAGACTAATTTTCCACACTTTAGAAACCCAAAATTACTCTATTTCAACACTTTAGAGAGAGCGTTTGCTAATCGAACGGGGCAAAATAAAATACATGATCTTATTCCATGGGATGATGATTTTCATTTAGCTGCTGATAAAGATTGTGTTGCTTTACAAGGAGTAAAGTAATGATACGGTTAATAGTATTTATGCTTTTTCTGAATTCAAATTGGGTATTTGCAGATATTCAATTATTAGATAGATACTGTACTAAACAAATTGATCAATTAAGACTCTTTTATGTAAATGGTATGTTTACAACATATGACGCATTTCGTAAAAATTTATTCTGGTTAGATAACTTTCAAGATATCTATTTGAATAATTTTCAAAAGGGTAGAGGGCCCACAGGCAGTTATAATAAAGATGAATTATTGCATCTGCAAATATTTGAAGTTGCGCAGCATAAATATGCAGATTTATCTCTAACATCTGAGAAGTATCGAATTATAACTGCGATTATTGGTGGCACGATAGATGCGCTTTCAGCAGATGAAACTGTATTAGTAGAGTCCGTCATTAGAGATGTATTTAATGATGTAAATTATTCAAGATTAAACGATACGGATTACAGAAATGCATATCAAAAGCTACTATTTCAAATGCATTCTTGTAATCGCATTATCTTAGTAGGTCATTCTCAAGGGAACTTCTATACAAATGCGCTGTTTGATGAGGTTATCTCTAGCTACCAATACTCAGATGGTTACTTTGCATCAGAATACCCACTTGTAAGCTTAGCGTCGATTGCAACACCAACAAGTTCTTTAGGTGGGAGCTTGGGTGATCAATACTCTCAATTAATTTCTCACTTAACATTAGATCAAGATGCAATTATGCGAGCTGTAAGAATTTTGTTTGGAAGTCTGCCATCTAATTTTTCAATGGCATCAGTGTTTGATTCTACAGGACATGGTTTAATCGACTCTTATATTCGCTCATCAAATGTAGCTGCAAAGATTAGTGAAGGAATAAACGACTCTGTTTTGAATCAAATACCATTCCCACTATTTGAGCAACATCCGGTGAGCTCCAATGCTTTCTCACACATTGGCTACTCATCTATAAATAAAGTGCTTGATTTGAAACTTGAATCTGGAGAAGTCTATCGATACTTTGATATACCTATTCTACTGTGGGACGACTTTTATTATTCAACATCAATGGGAAGGTTTTTCAATGAACATATCAGGGGACGATACTCATTTGAGAAACTAGATATTGAGAGCAATACTTATTCGATAGTTTCAGGAGATGAACCCTTAGCTCTTGTGAAAGAATAATGACGTTAATAAAAAACACCCACCTAATTATTGGTGGGTGTTTTGTTTTTAACAGTTTGAAATCAAAGTAATAGTATTGCCCTTATGATTTACTCTACAATAACGCTGTCTTCAGCTACATCATAAAAGTTTGAATTAGCAAGTAATACTGAAATAAGGTGATCACCTGCATCACTGGGTATTTGCCAAATAATCTTAGCTGTTTTGCTAGCGGTATCTTGTTCAACCGAGCAACTACCACCTGTTACTATACAAACTAATTTTACCGGACCGTCTAATTGCCATGTTGCGTCATAAGATAAATTTGAATCTGTATTAACTAGCGAATATGACTGTTTAAGCTTTATTGACTTTGTAAAGTCAACTAAAGAAAAAGTTTCTTTTAGAGGCCAAAATGTCCAATCATGATGATTTGTTCGTACTCGCTCTAAGTTGTAAACTTTTTCACTGTCAATTGCGACTTTATAGATAGAGTTGCGAGTTAAGTAGCTTGATAATTGACGTGGCTCAGTAGGATCGTTTAAGCCGTAAATAGACACTCCGCTAAAAGGGTCAATTACAAACAGTTTATTATCAATTAACTTTAATTGACTTCCCGATATGTCTGAAATTGATTTAACCGATTTAGGAGATTTTGGGTTGGAAATATCAAGAATGCGAAGGCCATAGTATTTTGCTAAAAGATACGCATAATTTTTATATATAACAACAGAGTTATATTCCCATCCATCTTCATCTGGAGCTAAGTCAAAAGAAATATTGGCAATTGATTCTAATTCGCCGCTGGAATTTAATTGAACTATTGAAGAGTTATCTTTAGTTGCTGTGATAATTGATAAGCCATCTGAATCAATATCTCCGATTGTTTGGCCTGAATTCAGAATTAATTCTGAGATTGGTTTGATAACCTCGGCTTTTGAAACATCGAGTAATTGGAGCTTACTATTACCTTCACTAATCAATACATTATTACCATGAGGGATTATTGCTGAAATAGCCTCATCAACTTGCAATTGAGATGTTAATGTTAGTTTATTTCCATCAGCCACATCGACTAGTTTCAATGAATTATCATTTGCTGCTAAGAAGAGCTGATTATCCATCAGTGTAATATTGTTTGCTTGAGAAACATCTAACGAGGCTTGTATAGCTAGGTTATTATTATTCGTTATACTCGCCGATACTAACCGGTTATCGTCACTTGAAAAAAATAACTTGTTATTACTCGCAGCAATACTACTAATTTTTGTTCCTGCGCTAGGCATGATTTCAACACCAGCTAATCCAGATAAATTAGATACATCTTGGCTAATTAATGCTGCTAAGCTGCTATCTAAATAGAATAAAGTATCATTCTGTAAGAAAAGCCCTACACCTCTAAATGCTTCAGTTTTTTTACCAATTAAAATTGGTGAATTTAAATTACTAACATCAAAAAACATGATTTCATTAAAGCTAGTACTGGCAACACTCAGCACATTCGCATTTTGAGATAGGTTGTATGCTCCTTGAGGGGCCGTAATGTTTGTTGCGATAATCGGATTACTTGTTTCAGTTATATCAACTAGCACAACACCTTTAGTTGTAGCAGCGACAGACAAGCTTGTTCCTGTTACAGCTATTTCACCAAGGGGAACCTCTAAATCTAATGTAGCTATAAGGCTAGTCGCTGTGATATTTGAGATATCAAAAATCCTTAACATTCCATCATTTGCTGCGGTGAAAAGGGTTTTACCTTTGATTGCAAGACCAGATACCCAGGCTTCGTTAGCATTAAAAACGTTGTTTATTGTCGAAATATCTAGAAAAAGGACATTGTTCAAGTTTGAAATATCTAGAGCAACAATACGGTCTGTTTGGTTAGAGCCAACATTTCTTGGAGCTGATGCTAGTAGAAGGTTTCCTGACAATTCAAAATTGTTAAATGAGGTATTTGTTCTAACTGTGCTAACCAATTGAATGTTATTTAAATCAGAAATATCAAAAAAGCGAAGCTCGTCAACACAACTTGCAACCAAAAAATTACCTTGGCTAAAACTGGATTGGCAGGTTCCTGAAGTACCTTGCCAAGTGTGAGGTTTTAAAGCAAACGGTTCTGAAACATCGACTGCAGTTAATATATTGCTATCAGAGACAAAAGCGATGCCTTTTTCAGGATTTAATGAAAGGTGATAAATACCATTTGAGTTTAATTTACTCTGTAAAATTACTTTATCTTGCCCAATTTCATTTAAATTACCTTGATATTCTCGCGCTGTAATTCTCACTGTATCTTGCGATGCTAATCCTAGTTCGTTTGTAACAGTTAACATCACATCTATTTGAGAAGGTTGGTTAGGTAAAGTAAAACTCGGATTACAGCTAGTTGCCTGTTCTATTAAAATTTCATCCCCTTGTGTTTGTTGCCAGTTATATGAAAGCTGGTAATTATTAGGATCTGAACTCAAAGAACAATCAAGGTGGATCAACTCACTTAATAAATAAGTTTTGTCAGCTCCAGCATTGGCAATTGGTGCACGACTTAAAGGATTAACGGTAACAACAATGTCATCTTCTGCTGTTAAGCCTAACTCATCTGTTACCATTACTTGGAAAACGAGTTTATCTTGCTGCTGAGATAATGGAATGCTAGGCACAACAAAGGAAAGTTTTAAACTATTAATGTCATCAATTAACGCAGGTGTTCCTGAAATTTGCTGCCATAAGATAGATTTTATTTTATTATCATCGTCACTTGCGGTAGCTGTAATTTCAACCAATTGTTTTTCATTGACTTCAATATCTTCACCTGCATTAACAATCGGTGCTTCATTTACAGCGTTGATTGTAATAGTGATATTATCGGAGGACGAAGCTCCTTGATTATCCGTTGCGGTTATTTGAAGGGTTATTTGAGTTTGCTGTTCACCTACAGCAACTGTAGGCGCGACAAAAGATGGTGTTAAGCTATTACTGTTTAATAGGTCTACTTGAAGTCCAGCGGTTTGTTGCCAATTAATTGTGGTAATCGATCCGTCAGGATCAGAAGCTGTTGCAAGTAGATTTACCTCATTGGCTTCATTAACATGAAAATCAGCACCTGCATTAACAATCGGTGAGTTATTTACCTGTGGTTTTGGTTTTTTACTACTTCCGCCACAAGCGACTAAACCGAATAGAGTTGTAAATAAGAAAAACTTAATCAAAGTCCTTTGATACATTGTAAAACCTTGTAATTGTTTTTAAAACATGTGGTTATCCATTAACCTGTTAAATTTACAGGAATCAAACTATCAGTCAATATGAAGCTGTTTTTGACACTTTTTTGATTTGTAACATTTAGTTTATCCTCTTAGCAAAACACGTAAAGGTTACAAAGTATTGGCTGGTTTTATAGTTTTTCTTTGTGATTATGTATAAAAATAAACCAGCCTCTAAGGTATTCTTTGTTCCAAAGAGAACCAATATGATTTGACACGCCATAAAAAAGTGAAAAGTGGCGGATAGACCTCTAAGACAGTACGAACAAAAATCTTAAAAATAATTCACCCCCAAATTCATCGTCGTCCGTTTATAGCGTTAAACCATCTATAAAAGAGACAGATTATGAAAACAAATAAAACCTTAATCGCATTAACAATCGGCACACTATTTATTTCTGGTTGTTCGAATCAAGAGTCGGAAACAACAATTGCAAAGCAGCCTGAAAATGAAAAACAAGCCCAAACTGCTCTAGAAAATAAAGAGGTTGAAAAAATTACTGTGACGGGTAGTCGATTGGCTGATGTGCAAACTGATGGGGGAGCTGTGGAGTACATGAAGGCCAGTCAGCCACAAGTGTTAATGGCAGCACCTGCAATAAGAAATCGTATCGCGCCACCGCCACCACCTGAATATTTTACGCAGCCTCAAAATCAAGATAACTACCTATCGAGTGATAGCAACGGTGTATTTCAAGCTGCAACCACACCGCTTTCTACGTTTTCGGTTGATGTTGATACCGGAAGTTATGCAAATGTGCGTAGCTATTTAAGCATGGGGCAAAAGCCACCAAAAGATGCCATACGCGAAGAAGCATTTATTAATTATTTTGACTACAACTACCGCGTACCAGAAGATAAATCACAACCGTTTGCTACTTATACTGAATTAGCGCCAGCACCTTGGAGTGATGAGCGCCATATTTTGCGTATTGGTTTGCAAGGTTATGATTTACCAGTGAGTGAACGCAAGCCTTCTAATTTGGTGTTTTTAGTGGATGTATCGGGCTCGATGCATGATAAAAACAAGCTGCCTTTATTGGTGCAAAGCTTAACCATGATGGTGAAACAGTTATCGGCAAGAGATACGGTGAGTTTGGTGACCTATGCAGGCAATACTGAGCTAGTACTTAGCCCAACGAAAGGCAATGAAAAGCAAACCATTATCGATGCGCTGCAAAAACTACAAGCAGGCGGCGGTACACATGGTGAAAGTGGTATCAAAATGGCTTACCAAGCCGCGAAAAAGGCGTTTATTAAAGGCGGAGTGAACCGCATAATTTTAGCGACTGATGGTGACTTTAATGTTGGCGCAACCAATATTGATGCACTCAAAGAGATGATTGCTGACAAGCGCAAACAAGGCATTTCGTTAAGCACACTTGGCTTTGGTCGCGGTAACTACAACGATGCCATGATGGAACAATTAGCAAATATTGGTGATGGCAATCACGCCTATATTGATACCCTGCACGAGGCGCAAAAAGTACTTTTAAGGCAAATGAGCGGCACACTGCAAAGTATTGCGAATGATGTCAAAATTCAGCTCGAATTTAACCCAGCAGAAGTTAAAGAGTACCGCTTGATTGGTTATCAAAATCGTTTACTGAAAGATGAAGACTTTAATAATGATAATGTCGATGCAGGCGAAATTGGCGCAGGTCATACCGTGACGGCGCTATATGAATTAACGCTTGCTGGCCATAAAGGGCAAGTTGATGCGTTGCGTTATCAGCAAAAACAAGTGGTAAGTGCTAGTAATGAACTGTTACAGGTGAAAATTCGCTATAAATTACCGGGCGATACAGAAAGTAAATTAATTAGCCAAGTGGTTAATAAACGACAGGTGTTAAATGATTTCGATAGCGCCAGTTTGGATTTTAAATTTGCGACTTCAGTCGCGGCATTTGCGCAAAAGTTAAAGCAGAGTCAGTACTTAGGCAGTATGAATTACCAAGATATCGCCACAATTGCACGAGCAAATAGGGGAGATGACCCATTTAACTATCGCGGTGAATTTGTTAACTTGGTTGAACTTGCCAGTGCTTTATAGCTGAATCACTATAGCCTATATGACTACAAACATTGAACCACACATGGAAACGGACGAGGCACTTATGCTTGATTATGGTAAAGGTAATCAAGCTGCCTTTCGTGCTCTTTATGCCCGACACAAAGGGCCCTTGTATCGTTATGTGTGTCGCCAATTAGGCACAAAGCAGAAAAATAAAGCACAAGAATTATTTCAAGAAGTGTGGCTGCGGGTAATCGATAATCGCACCCGTTATAAAGTAGAGGCAAAATTTAGCACTTGGCTTTATCGCATCGCTCATAACTTGTTGGTTGATGAACACCGAAAATTAACAGCGCGAGGTGAGCACTTGTCTTTAGTTGATGACGAACAACATGAAGGCAATCACCTTACTCTTGCCTCAAACCAAACGCATCAGGAAAACACTCTGCATAATGAATATTTACAAAAGGCCATTAAGCATTGTGTTGAGTTACTTGTACCTCAGCAACGCGAAGCGTTTTTGCTGCGTCACGAAGCAGGGTTTGAGCCCGCACAAGTGTGCGACATTGTTGAGGCAAAACCAGAAACCGTTAAAACCAGATTACGCTATGCCATGTCGCAACTTCGCGAATGTTTAAAGCGTAAAGCGGGTACAACCGAATTTGGAGGCGAAAGGCAGGTATGAGTAAGCAATTCAACGATGAAGAGATCATTAAGCTTTATCAACAAGATAATGACGAGATGCCGCCAAAAGCCCTGGATGAGGCCATTTTAGCCCACGCGTCCGATGCAATTAGCAAAGAGCAGCCCGTTATCATAAAGCCAAACCGCTGGTGGCATTATTCAGGCATCGCAGCTGCAATGGTTGCTATCGCCGTGTTTGCACCTTGGCAGTATTATCAAGAACCAGATTTTGAGTCAGAATTAAAGTCTGTAGAATCAATTGATAAGCCTGCGTTACCGCAAGCCAAGAAAACAGCCAAACGTGAACCGCAAGTTGAAATGATGGAACTATTAGCAGATGACGTGCAGTTAGAAAAAATAGAAGTAACGGGCTCAAGAGTTGAACAAGTAGCCTCAGGGCAAAAAGCGCGCTCCGTTCCAGCGCCACCGCCCGCGATGCCGAATTTAAAAGGCATTGAACCACGTTCAGAGTTCAACGTTGTTTTAGCAAAACTTGAAGAAGGTGACAAAAATGGCGCAGAACAAGCGCTAATTGAATTGCTGAAAGCAAAACCAAAACTTCACGATAAGGTCCCTATACCTCTGAAGGGGTTATATCAAGAACTACTTAAAAATGGCAAATTGACCAAATCAGAGTAGTTAGAGGGTGTAAGTGCGGGCTTAAATCACACATTAGTGAAAAAGTAGCATCGTGTTAAACGCAAGGTTGGGACAAAACGTAACTCAATTTCCTCATTCGCTTTTAAACGTTAATGGCGTGCTGCAGCTCTATTTATAACTGATGTTTTGAAAGTTATGCATAAAACGCAGTCAATAGGCTGCGTTTTACACTTTTATTGATAATGCTTTTGATAGGTTATTCTGGTTTTAACGCTCGCATATCTTTTATTAGCTCTTCTAATTTTTTAAATTGTCGTCCGTAGATCATATTTAAGTCTAGGCGATAGAGCGCTGCTGAATATTTTATCACCACTAGTAATAGCACAGTGATTACAGCCCAAACATAACCAGGAATACCTAGAAAAATATAGTCAGTTGGGTAAGCTTTTAGGAGCCGTGCCATTACGCGAGTACCTGCTTCACTGGCAAGCCCTTGTGACACCATTCCGACGTAAAATAATGGGTAGAAAAACTTGTAGTAAATAGCGTATCGCGTGATTGAGTCATGAAGCCACGCATTAAAGCTTTCTAAATACTCTAAACTACTTTGCCCTTTCGATAAGTTGTACGATTTATCTAACTCTTTTCTCGCCATCAGCACCAACGGAGCCAGTAATACACAAATATATAGGCCAAGCCAAGGTGCGCCGATTATGCTCATCACTACGAGTAACAGCAAAGCCCCAATCACGATTGCTTTAATGTTCACAGCAAACATATGTTGCAGTTTATCAACTAAGTTTTGAGACTTTCTGTTATATAAGTCGTTAACTTTAGGCACTACTAGTTCGCCTTCGCTAATAAAGCCTTGTTTCCACATTGTTTCAATTGATTTGTTCATGTGTTCACTCCTGCGCGTTTATAAACTTGTTCAATCTTTCTTTAATGCGCGTAATGCGCACGCCAATACTGTTAGTGTTAGCACCGATTATTTCTGCAATCTCGCTGTAAGATTTTTCTTCTAAATAAAGTAAAATTACTGCTCGGTCTATCTCAGATAGATGTTTTATGGCGTTGTAAAGCACGTTAATGTCGTCTGAGTTAAATGCTTTTAAATTATCTTGTACCTCGTCGGGTAACGCATCAGACACAAAGTGTTTTTCGCCCTGTTTACGCTGTTTTAAATTGGTTAAACATACATTTAAGGCCACTTTGTAAACCCAAGTGGACCATTGTGAACCCGCGTTAAAGCTGTCTTTGCTTCGCCATATTTGCAGGCATACCTCTTGGTAATAGTCATCAAAATCTTCTTGGCTATGTGTGTATGCCCGACATATTTTGATGATGATTCCCGCATAGGGCAGTATCGATTGCTGATAAAAATCGCTTCCCATTCACCTTGTTCCGTTTTGTATTTTCTTTAGTTAGTGGATTAAAGACGCTGTTTATTACAGCTTATGGGAATTTTTTTTCTGAAGGAAAGTATTTGAAGAAAAACATTAAGAGCAAAGGTCAGCTAAAGTTAACGTTTATCAATAGCCTAGTAAGCAAATCACCAAGTAAATTTGCTACGTTTACTCAAATTACCTTACTTTAAATACTTATTTGTATTTATTAGCCGCTTAGGTAACGTTTTACCTAAAAAGAATAAGGCGACTACCGTGGGTTTAGAACATAACGCGACTCAAGTTTCAGCGCATTTAAGCGCGTGTGCAAATTGTGATACGCCATTACAAGATAAATTTTGCCCTTCATGCGGGCAACGCTATCGCTCAGAGCGATTATCGTTAAAAATGCTGTTGATAGATATTCCATCGCAATGGCTTAACCTCGACAAGGGATTTTTTTACACGTTCTTTCAACATTTTAAATCGCCGGGTTCCGTTGCAAAGCGTCATGTAGAAGGGCAAAGGGTTATTTTTACTAATCCGTTAACCTATTATTTGATTGGCGCAGCAGCGCAATTACTAATGTTGTTTGTGTTTAAAGACGTTTTATCTGAAAAAATGATTGCGCAAGTACAGCAATCTCCCGAAATGCTCGAAAGTTTAAAAGGTCTATTGGGAGAAAATGCTCCTAAAAAGTATGCTGATTTGTATTTGTCGGTTATCAATCAGGGTTATACCTACTTAGGGTTTATTTTCTTATGTATTCCGTTTGCACTTTTTCTACGCTTATTTTCCAAGAAGCATCGGCAGGTTTATAACACCGCAGAAACACTGGTGTTCTCTTTTTATACTATGGGGCATTTTGTGTTATGCACTGGATTATTGGGCTTTATCAGTATGATGATTAACCCAGACGTTCATGCACCGATCTCAGTTTTAATTTGCTTTGTATTTGGTTGGCTCTCTTGTCGCGGTTTTTATGGCAAAGCGCATCACAATGGTTTCGCATCTTTTTTTGCGCTTGTGCTAACGTTTGTAACCTTTCTGTCCACTCTCGTAATTATGATGGGAATTGCACTGCATACGCGATAAAACCATATTTTCTATAGAGAGTTTTAAGTGGTGATGCTTGGTAAGGCGAATTAGCCTACCAAGTATCATTATCGTCGCGCTTGCTAGCCTTATTTTTACCTGTAAAACTCACTTCGTTAAAAAATCCGATAAACGTAAATAATGCTACCCACAGCACCCATAAATGATTTGGTGCTGTAAACAGGTTAATTAATGTTAACCCGATAAGCAGTGGTAAATGTCTTAAGCTGTATTCAATAAAATGTTTAATTACGTTGTTCATGATGTCTCTCCTTGCTTAGTTGATGTAATCATTGCGGCAAATGACCGCACGCAGCACAGCTGCCAATTGTCATCAATGTAAGATGACAATTGTCATTAATTGCCTTTTACATCGTTTTTTTTGAAGGGCGCTTTTTTTGGATTGTGCAGCTTTGGCTGCGTTAATGGTTTTTGCGATAAAGTGTTGTAGTAAAGGGCGTATTTATTAACAAAGGAAAAGTGTGAAAATGCAGCTTCTTATTTGATTTAATGTGTTTAACAATCGGTACAGCGTAACAATACGCTGTACCGGTTGGGTTTAATTGATTATCGGTTGTGTGCTTGTTTCGAAATCATCTCAGCAACACTATCGACCTGTACCGACATGCTTTCTTGGCTGGGCGGAAACGCTTTAAAGGTTTTTACAAAATCTGCAATTTGCTTACCTGCAGGGCCTAAAATCCAACTACGGTTTTCTGCCCACTCATCATAACCTCTGGCGTGAATGAAACGCTCAAATGGGTCCATTTTTAAGTTAATAATGTACGGCGAAGTTAGCGCTTGCTGTGTTGACCTAAACCAGTGCTCTTGCTCCGTGAAGATTAATTTCCAATCGCCGTAGCGCATACCGTGGAATGTGGTTTCGGTAAAGTAGTAAAACTCTTTGCGCTTTGTTTTACCATTGTTTAGCAAGATATCACTCTGATCAAAGCCGTCTAAATGCACTTTATATTTTTGACCATTAATTTTGGTGCCTTTGAGTAGATTAGATTTTAAATTTTTGTCGCCAACCCACGACATAATTGTTGGCATCCAATCTTCCATGGTCATAAATTCACCAGTGCTTACACCTTTTGGAATATGCCCAGGCCATTTAACAAGCATAGGTACTCTAAAGCCACCTTCCCAACCACCAACACCTTTTTCGCCGTGAAATGGCTGGTTACCGCCATCAGGCCAAGAGTTAGATGCTGCGCCGTTATCGGTAGAGAACATCACAATTGTGTTATCTGCTACATTAAGTTCGTCGAGTAAACCAAGCAACTCACCAACATCATCATCCAACTCAGCCATGCCATCGGCATATAATCCATAGCCAGTTTTACCGTCATAGGCTTTGTTTAAATTGGTTTGGTAGTGCATACGCGTTGTGTTATGCCAAACAAAGAAGGGTTTATTTTGTTTTACTGCATCACGAATAAAGCGTTTTGACTCAACCAACACTTCTTGGTCTAAATTACGTTGGCGCTCTTTCCCAAACGGGCCAAGATCTTTAATCTCTTGCTTGCCATTTTTAAGTGCTTTTGAATGAATAACGCCACGCATGTTTAAGCCAAACTTTTCTTGTGTTTTGGCATCTTGCGGGTAGTCATGTTGCTCTGGATACTCACCAGCATTAAGGTGGTATAAAATACCAAAGAACTCATCAAAACCGTGGTTTGTTGGCAAGTGTTCATCAAGGTCGCCTAAATGGTTTTTACCAAATTGACCTGTGACATACCCTTTCGATTTAAGCATAGTGGCGAGCGTAGGATCTTTCTTTTGCAGACCTTGTGGTGCACCTGGCAAACCAACGGTGCTAAGCCCAGTTCGCATCGGGTATTGACCTGTAATAAACGCAGCACGTCCTGCAGTGCATGAAGCTTGTGCGTAGTGATCCATAAATATCATGCCATTGTTGGCTATGCTATCTATGTTAGGTGTTTTACCTCCCATCATACCGCGGTGGTATGCACTGATATTCCACATGCCAACATCATCGCCCCAAATAACAAGCACATTGGGTTTATCTGCCCCATAGCTGGGTAAACTAAAACCTAAAATGGTCATAAAGACCAATAGATACTTGAACATATTTTTCTCCTTGAAAACAAGCCAAGACATAGACCTCGGCTGAAAAATCCCTCGCTTGCAGGCACCTTATACTGCGTTATTACGATATGCCCGCAAGTGACAGGGTGTGCGTTTTCTATACTATTTGAATACATTCTAATTACAAGCTAATTCCACCGTCACTTTGATTTAAATAGGATAAAAAGGTTATAAATATCAACGTTAAATAGCCGTTTTACTCTGTTATAAAAGTGTTGTTGCTTAGAAATAGGTTAAGGTTGTTTTGACGATATTGGTGTTTTTAAATATTTGCCTACACCGAAATAAAAGATTACGTAAGTTGTAAGTTTTTGATGCTTGGCACTTGTTAGCAAACGCAATGAATATGTTTGATTTGATGTAAACCCAGCAGTTTAATTTGAGCCGTAGCGTGTTGCTTATGATAGTAATGACGTTTGTGCATTAGCTGATTGGTGATTTTATTTGATTGGGTACACCTTGACCTCGGTTTTGGTGTTTAAAAAGTTGGTGATGCGCAGCTGTAACTTACTATTTTTCAGGGTTAAATCTAGCGTTGAAAAAATGTCTTTAAAATCATCGGGTAGCAACGCCGTATTTTGCATCAGCATCTGGTATTCGTTATCGTCGCCAATCACAAAATCATATGCGCCAATGTAGCGAAAAGGCGTGGTGTGGGTATTCACATATAAATATGCAAGTTCACGAATTAACTCTAATCCAGATTCGAAATACCTTGCTCTAACGATGATAATTTCAATTTTTTCGCAATGATTTTTGTACTTTTCCACTGAAACCATTGCATCAATATCATCTAACATACCTTGTTCGGTTTGGAATTTTTGTCCGTTTGAAACTAATACAACTTTTCGAGATGGACTGTTTGGTAAATAGAAAAGATCTGAATAGCCATAGAATCCCTCAAGTGAATTGTCTGTGAGGGAATTTGGCTCGGCACTAAATCCAAGATTTTTAGCGCTACAGGTAGTGTGCAAGTTATCACTTACACTCGTTTCTGACTGGCAAAAGAATGAAAATAATATTAAAACTGAAGCCACTAAATATCGGTAAACGCTTGGTTTTTTTGTTCGCATTGTATTGTCATCCGTTACTAATACATAGGCTTTTGTAACACGCATATCAATAGCAGAAGTACGCATTTTATACTGAGAGGATATTGCCTTTTTGAAAAGAAAAGTTCAACAGCGCCAATTTATTACGTGATAAGAGCAGAATAACGAGCGGTGTTTTAGTCGGCGCTATCCTTTTGGATAAAACGTAATACAATTTCACTTTGTACCCGCTTACTATGACTTCGCTGGTGTGCCAGTTTTATGTCTATGATTACATAACTTCAGTAAATAATTATACCCACATCGTCATTGTCGTTTCAGTTATCGCCGCCTATTTTCATAACTTGCCAGCAGATAGATGACGTACATAGCGGGTAAAAAATCAGGTATTGGTAGTTGCAAAGGATGAGATTACCCCGCTACTTACGGCGAAAAGTGTGGATCTTTAGCTCGCGTAATAAAAAGTAGCGATACGAGTTTGATTGTTTAGCTTCAGTTGTATTGTGTTTGAGAACACGGCCTAATACAGAAACTCATATTTCGCGACAAGATTTTTGTACTCTTTGGTTTGTTTATAGGTACTCATTGCACTATTGAAAGCAAGCATAAGTTTTTCATCAGTAAAGGCAATGTGATAGGTCGTTTTTGGAAATAATCGATGAATGACCACGTTTGCCATATGTGAACTGCCAATTAGCTCATTGCTTAAATAGTTAAAAATATTGATGTCCATAACGACAAAATCGACTTTGCCTTTTAACAGCATCTCAACTTGTTTTCGCTGATTGGGTAATTCTAAGTACAGAGGGCTTTTTTTGGCGGCTTTTCGATATTCATCACCAAGAACCACCGACGCGTTTTGAAATGCAACAATAGAATGGTTTTTTAGATCGGATATTGAGTCGATTTCAATACTGCGTCCCTTCAAACTGATGGCAGCATTTTGATATGAAATATAGGGCTCGCTAAGCACTAAGCCTTCTATATCCATGTGCTCGTTCATTGTTAATGCGGCATCTACTTTTTTTACTTTAATCAGTGTGTTTGAGCGGCCAAATGGCACATACACGTAGCTGACAGAATAACCCATATTAGCAAATATTGCTGAAACCATATCGAGTTCAAAGCCAGAGTTTCTCTCTTCAATCACATAAGGCGGCTTATTCCAGCCAACAGAAATAGAAAGAGAATTAGCGATAGCATTGCTTGAAAACCCACTTACTGTTAGCAGTATAAGGTAGATAAAAACAACATAGTTTTTCGTTAGTTTTGCGCGTTTTATATCCATAAATCTCGCCTTTTTATCCACATTATTTGAGCTTAGGACAAAGTATCTCGGTTTGATAATTAATTGTAACAGATCAGCGTAATTTAAGCGGGCAAAAGACCGATACGGGCAGGGATTCGATGCTTGCTTTGTGCCATTGCTTCTTGTTTTGGCCTGTATTCGTGTATTATTACGCTATCAATAGCGCAGTAATATTAAAAGTGAGAATTAAGCACAATGGCAAGTACAGCACATGCTCTACACATTTTGGTAAAACATAAAGAGCAAGCGGGAGATATTCTCAAGCAGTTAAAAAAAGGGGCAAAGTTTCAAACTTTGGCAAAGAAGTATTCTAATTGCCCGTCGGGTAAAAAGGGTGGTGATTTAGGAGAGTTTAAACGCGGCACTATGGTGCCTCAATTTGATAAAGTGTGTTTCTCTTGCGAAGTGCTCACTCCACAATTAGTTAAAACCAAGTTTGGTTGGCATATCATTAAAGTGCTGTACCGCACGTAAAAGACACCTGTAGGTGAATAAACCTTTATTGTTGCCTTAAATGAATATAACTATTGCTTAATTAACAGAAAAAGCGGCATTTAAGCCGCTTTTTAAATGGTTATTTAAGCTCGCTTGGGCACTGCCAAGAAGAGGTTTTTTGGTGAGTATATTGGTAGCACAAACCGCTGCTTTTAATCTTAATGTCTTTAATAAAGCCTGTTAAATCATTAAAGCTTTGCTCGCCAACTTGATTAAAACAATGTAAAAAGCCATCAGCTACTAAACAGGTATTCTGTTTATGTTGTGTAATCGTATACACATGAGAAAAAGCGTTTGTTACTGAAGTAATATTAGCTGCATTTTGACCCCAACATTGCCACTGAGCGTTTTTAAATTGCACGCACGCTGCGTTATTTCCAACCATATTTAGGCGTTCAATTTCGCCCGATAGCGTAGGAGTGTCGCTAATAATTGGATTTGCCGAATTACCAATACATTCCACAGCACTATTTTGTGTGAGTAAACAGGCAACTTCGTCATTCAATTTTAGTTGTCGGAGTTGGGCGGTATCAAGGGTAACCTAATAGTACGGCCATCATAAACACACACAGTACTGCGGCCGCTCAAGGAGCAACTAATATCGTCCTTATCAATTCTTAGTGTGCGATACATATTAATGAGTTTGTCGCTTTGCGTTGTTGACTCATTTTGATTAAATGATGCGTTAAGGCTGATTTCACCGTGAAACGACGGTGAACTTGCGTAGCTAAATTTGCCACTATCTGATTGCACAATATCACCAATCGATGTGTGAGTTTGCCATTGGGCGGTTTCTTCGCGCAAGGTATCATCATGGTAAATTTGGTTGAATAATGTTATTTGAGAGCCCGCGTAAAACTGCTCGGTTAACCCAGGGTAAATGGTAAAGTGGGATGGTTTTAGTCTTAGCTTAAAGTAATCATTTACTTGGTAGTCGCCCACAAACGCAGTAACTTGCAACGTGGTTTCTGCTTCTGTGGTGATGCTATCTGATAGCAGTACCAGCTGAATTGCGTTGCTAACTAACTCGGCATTTTTTGTTGTGAAAGGCGTTACGGTGAACGGTAAATCAATGGCTACTGAATCAATCAAATCATACGCATTTGATACACTCAATGTGAAATTACCTGTTTCGCCGTTATATACAGGCAATGGGCGGTCGATATTATGCCCGATGTTTAGCTCAGTATCTAACGTGTAGGGATTTAATACGCGGATAGATTGAGTTAAGGTTTGCTGGCTACCATTGGTTAGAGTGAGCGTTGCCTGTGCATCTAAATCAATAAAAAAGCCACTGCTTACTTCAGGTACAGTAATGTTTAGGCGATGGTCTTTGGCGTTATAATCTTGTTCAGTAAGGTTATTTACAGTCCAATTAATGCTAGAAATTTGTTCTGGATTTTCAGTTATTACATCAACAAAAACTGCATGCCCTTTTACTGCTAAAGTACGATTTGCCGCCAAGCTAATGTTTGAATAGACAGTAACATCTTTGATTGTTACTGGTATCTCTGCAATGTGTGTTTGGTTTGCACTTGTTACGCTTACTTCCAGTATCAGCGTTTGGTCGCTATCAACTTGAGGCGCGTTAAACGATACCGTTTTTGAATCGTCACCAGTAAGCGCAATTTCACTATTGTGCCAGCGCCACTGTATTTCAGATTGGCTGTCACTTGAATTTATCGTCACGCTTATGCTGGCGTCTTTGCCTTCATCAACAACGTAGCGTTCGGGTAGTGATATCGACAGAAAGTCTGAGGTGTCTGGGTTGATTGTAATACGTGTGTGCTTTTGTGAGAGCTGACCATTGGCGGTAACCGATATAATGGCATTAAACGATTGTGTTTGAGTTACGTCAGGCGTTAATAGTGTTAATGAGGATGTGGCCAAAGTACCATTTAATGAATTTTGTACATTTACATCTGCATTAAGTGGTTCATCTAGCTGCCACGAAATGTCTGAAATAACATGATTCGCTTCGATTTGTGTCGTTAGCTCAAAATAACTGTTTTCTTTAGCAGAATATGCATCAAGTAAGTCAAACGTTACTTGTGCAGATTTAGGCTTTATTGTGACCGTAACATCCTGACTAGTTGTTGCATTTTTATCGTCTCGCGCTGTTAAAGTTAACGTTAGCGTGGTTTCTGTTGTTACTGTTGGTAATTGAACGCTGGTTATTGCAAGTGTTGATTGGGTGATAGTAACTTGGTTAATGTCGTTCGACCAAGTTAATGAAACCGTGTCGTTTTCAGGATCAGTTACTTGATGTTCAATAGTAAGTATTGCACCGCTTTGTGCAGTATAGGCAGATTCAAGTGTCAGTTGAGGGGCACTGTTAACAACCTGAGGTAGTTTTTTACTTGATGAGCCGCCACAGCCGACTAACAGCATTATGGTTAATAAAATAATTGCGTCACGCATCCTTGTTCCTATTTAAAGTATTAACTCTAGCCCGCAAATGTACTTACATAGCCCACAAGTTAATAGGGGGTTGGGACGATAGGCATTTAACTGATGACCAATGCATTTATTCTTTTGATTAGATTAGAACGTAAAGGTCAACATGCGCTAAAGGACAATAAGTGTTTAGGGGGGCTTGGTTGGATTAATTACTTATTGTTTAACATGGTAGTCGCTGTAAATTACGTGTAATGTGCACCTTGCGGCTATGTAAAACCCATATCAAATAGTCTTAATAACTTGTGGTCCGACAAGTGAGTTGTTAATCTCGAAATACTAATAACTATAAAGGCAACACCATGCAGGAATTTTTCGAAAAGTATCCAATTCACACTAAAATTAACGTTGTATGGGGCGAAATGGATGCGTTAGGGCATGTAAATAATGTGTCTTATTTTCGTTATTTTGAAACAGCACGAATCGACTTTTTAACACAAACTGGTTTGCTTTCTGTGTTGTCGGACCCTACCTGCAGCCCGGTATTACGAGACACCTATGCGCAATACAAACGCCCAGTCACCTTTCCTGATACCTTGTATATTGGTTCATATATTACCGATATTAAAAGTGACCGTTTTACCATGCGCTATGAAGCGTTCAGTGAATCGCAGCAGGCTATTTGCACTACGGGCTATGCCAATGTGGTGATGTTTAATATGAAAACAGGGCAAAAATCACCTATTTCAGAAGACATGTTAGCGGTACTAAAACAGTACGAAAAAGACGAGTAACTAAACAAATTTTGGCTTTTAATAAGCGTTACTTTTAAAACGTAAAAGGGGTCAAACTAGACCCCAACACCGTTATCTAATTAATTTTGATTAGGTGTGTTTTCAGCAAAATATTCGTGGCTATCGGCGTTTTCAATAGCCTGTTCAGGGTTTGAATTCGCTAAATTTTGTGCGCCAGATTGGCCATAAACAATATCATCCGTGCCCGCTACCGCAGTAAAGTGACTTAGTTCATGCACAATTGTACCTGCGCGTGAATCTGTACCTAATACATTGGCACTCCAAAACGCTCTACATAAATAAACTTTGTAAGGCTGATTTGGATAAACATAGGCAAAATAGGTTTTTTTACAGCTACAGTCGAATGTAAGCGGTTGATTATCAATTGCGTCGTTAATTGCATTGAAATTGGCGCTAACTGTGTTGTAGCGAGATGATGTCGCTGCACCAAACCAAGTTTGGTAACGTGCTGATGTGTTCGAAGCGTTATGGCTGTTTAGGTACGAGACTGAGTCATTTGTGATTTGGTCTGCTGCCGAAAGTGCTGTCATAATGTCGTTCTTTTGGCTGTTATCACAGCGGCCGGTAAAGCATGTGCCATCAATACAATCACCAGTAGAACCGCCACCACCTGGTTTTCCTTTGTTAGATGACCCTTTTTGTGCGATACCTTCAGACCAAAGCGATACTGTATTTGACTTTAGTTGCTCCACTTGGTGCTTAGCTTGTTTATCTTTTCCTGTTGCACGGCCAAATAAGTCGAACGATTTCACTTGATAAGTTATGTCATAATTACCTGCTTGAGAAAAGTCGTACAAGCCAGAAAGCTCAAAGGTTTTACTTAAACTTTGACCCGATTTTAGCATTATAAAATCTTTATCCGTTGGGGCGTGACGCTTGTAGTGCGGTCCCATAAATTCGATCGCTTGACCATCGCGGGTAATAGCGAATAGATTCTCTTCTTCAAGGTCGGTATACCAACTTAATATTTTTTGCACACCTTTACCGCTATTCGTAATTGTCAGTTCTGCTTGCACGTTGCCGTTATCTAAATGGGTAACATTTAAATTTACGTCTAACGCTCGGTTGCTCGCATTTGCAAAGGCCGATAGCGTTAAGCCGATCACGAGCGATATTGTTATGAGTATGCGTGAGAGTGTTGTCATAATTTTTCCTGTTAAGTTATTTTATTTGTACCCTTTATGGGTAGTTAACCTTAGCAGGTTTATTGTGAAATATGAATTATTTAAATTGTTGAATTGTTAATAAAATCAAAATAATGTGATAAAAAGTGCCGCCTTTGACGGCGGCACTGCTTCAGGGAGGATTGTTTAGTACAATTTAGAAAAAGGTGTAATCGATACGAACAGCAATATTGCGTTCTGGCAAGAAATCAATATAGGTTTGTGCTGTTGTTGTATTGGTACGAGAACGTTGACGCTGATATGAAATGTCTTCGCTATCGAGTAAGTTGTTAATATGTACGCTTAACTTAACATCATCAGACACTTCGTAGCGGCCACTTAAATTAAGTGTGGTATATCCTGGCACTTCATCGCCATCTTTTGTATTGAAGTGGGTAAAGTATGACCCATACGTAGCAACATCTAAGCGAACAAAAGCAGGTTTACCATTTAGCTCAAAGCCTTTATCAAGCGCTAAGTAGCCATTATATTTTGGTACCATGGTCATTTCGTCACCAGCTTTACCACTAATTGCATCATTATCTTCAGTTAGTTCTGAGTTTGTGTAAGATGCATTAAATACAAGCGTTGTGTCATAGCCAAGGTCTGCTGTCGATTCAAACTCAATACCGCGTGATCGAGCACCACCGCCGTTCGCAGTATAGCTGAAGCCGCAGGTGTCCATATAAATTGAGGTTTTTACATCTGTCCAATCAATATGATACACAGCTGTTGCGAAGTTGAATCTACCGCCAAATGCAGAGCCTTTGAAACCAACTTCATAGTTGTCGATAGAATCAGACGTGTAGCGATCTTTTCTATCTTTCGCTTTTGGATCTGCAGCACATGATTGAGCTAATGGCGCATTGTTACCACCTGGGCGATAACCTTCAGAATACAATGTATAAACCGAATAATTGTCACTTGGCATGTATGACACACTGATTTTCTTACGGTAACCGTCTTCTTCACCACCTGTAATTACATTATCTTCTGACCAAATACCTGCCGAAGTAGTATGGCTGTAGTCTTCTAGTTCAAAGCGGCGAAGACCTACGTTCAATTCAAGATCGCCCATATCACCAAGGTCGAAGTTGTATGCTGCATCTGCAAATAGGGCAAATTCTTCGCTCCAAGCGCTAACACGTGCCGAGTTCCAGTTGCGACTTGGTGTACCAAAATTATCTAATCCTGTTTGGGTTGCATCTACACCCCACCAATAAAGGGTTGACGCTGAAACTCTGTCGCCCGCTTCATGATATTGCCATTGAACATTTGGATTTTTAGGTTGGTTCACTTTGTCGTAGAACATACCAACGGTCCAAGAAAGGTCAGAGTTTACATCGATATTTTGGAAGCGTAATTCGTGAGTCGTTCTATCATAAAAATCGTCGTTGATAATCCAAGTGCGGAATAAATCGGAAGCATCTAAACGCGACCAATCATCTAATCCACCATCTTTGAATTCACGATACGAGCCAGCATAGGTCATACTCGCGATATCGAAGATGTTGTCCTGCTCAACTGTAAGTGTAACAAGGTCAGTTTCTGAACGGTAACTGCCATCAATCAGGTTGTAAACCATGTATTTTTCTGGGGCATCAGCAATATTTTGATCACCTAAAATACATTTCGGACGAATTAAGTTTTCGTCACACTCAACCCAAGCGTGATCAACCTCATAGCCATAAGGTGCATTTTCATCTGGCGTGTAATCGTGGCGCCAATAACCACCAGGTTTTGAGGTATCACCTAATGTTGAACCTTTCGAACGGTATTCTGTTTTTACATACCCTAAAATAACGTCTGTTTGTTCTGTTGGTGTCCAAAGCAGTTGTGTACGAATAAAGTTACCTTGAGCTTCGCTTTGGTTACCGTTGTACATGTTAACGTATGGGCGCTGATCGTTGTATAAGTTGCCTGTTGCACGAAGCGCAAGAGTGTCTTCGATTAGCGGTAAATTAACACCAATAGACAGTGAATCATCGTAACCTTCTACGTTTTTTTCACTTTTAATTTGCATTGAACCAAACAATTCAAACTCATTCATGCGAGGCTTATTGGTAATAACACGCACCGTACCGCCAATCGCGTTTGAACCATAAAGCGTGCCTTGCGGACCGCGTAGTACTTCTACGCGTTCAACATCGGCAAGGTTGGTAAACGCAAATGGCACATCGTCAGTAAAGGTGGTTGTAGTGCCAGGCGCTGCGCTGTTGCCACCACTTAAACCACGTAAAATCAGTTGTCCGCGAGGCATTGCTGCGCCTGCTAACGTGCGGTAGAGGTCTTGTGCGTCTAGGTAGTTGCGGTTTTCGATTTCAGTTGATGAAACTGACGAAACACTCATAGGTATTTCAATAATTGTTTCTTCTTTCTTTCGTGAAGTTACTGTGATGCGTTCCACCGCTTTTTCTTCGGCACCATTTTCGGCTGGGGTGTTGTCGGCAGCCATGCCATTAAATGAGCAAAGAATCGCTGCGCACAGTAACGATTTTTTTATTGTTTTAGGTTTTTTCATTTTTAGTATCCCGATTGTTGTCCCGAAAAAGAATAAACAAATTGTTACATGTGTCAATATAATGTTAACCATTGGTTTTGGCGCAGAAATAATGTGTATTTTGCATTATTAAATGAAAGTAAAATCATGAAGTTTATAAAAGTGTTTGATTTAATTGTGAATTTAATTTCACTTATTTCATTTGGTTAATTTATATTCGGTTTTATTATAACTAATTTAGGTACTATTAGTGATTTTTCCAAACAATTATTTCTTAAAAAGCAATTATTATTTTACATTTAAGACATGTTTTCATGTGATGAGCGGCATTAGCTATGTTTTTGTGGTTGTTTTTTGAACGGTTTATTTGGTCTTGTACAGCAACATTTTTTACTTTTTTGCGTTCATAAAAAATTTTTAGGTGTTTAAACCTTTTCAAAAAAAGCTTCGTCTAATACAAGGTCTCAAATAAAAACAATAATGGAAGAAGATGATTATTAAGCGCTTAATTTTAGTATTACTATGTGTTTTTGCTTTTATGGCTAACAGTGGGTCGGCCAGTGAACACACGCAAAACTTGCAAAATATGTTAACGCCAGCGCAGATGAAAGAGGATATAAATGCTTGGCAAGAGTTTGTAAATAACACTCACCCCGATTTAAGTATTCGAATTAAAAACACAACGGCATTTGAAAATTCCCTCAATACCTTTAAACAATCAATTACCAAACCAATGCGTGTAAACGACTTTTTGTCACAAATTGCACAATTTAATAGTCAGTTTAACGATGCGCATATGTTGGTTTTTACGCGTAGCCAAAAAGGACTCGCTAAAGAAGTGATTAAAAAAGAAGGGTTATTTCCTTTCGAAGTGACAGTTAACAAAGGCAAAGTGTATTTAGCAAGCTTACTTGGCGGCAGTGAATCTCCGTATGCTCAATCTGAGCTTATTAGCATTAATGATCAGCCAATTAATGCTATTTATAATACTTTAATTACGCGTATGTATGGCGATACCGTAAAACACCGTGAGCGTTTATTATCAGACAAATTTGCACTTTTTTACTGGTTGTTCGTCAATAAAACTGAGCATTTTAAGCTTGAAATTAAAGAAGGTAACTCTTCTCAAGTGATTGAGATGCAAGCTGCTAAAGTCTTACCTAAATCATTCAACAGTAAAACATTTGAACAAACGTTTAAGTTTGAAATTTTAAATCAGCAACAAGCACTTTTAACAATTGATGAGTTTTGGTGGCAAGACAAAACACGCTTTTACAGTTTTACTGAAAGTGTTTTTAAACAGCTAAAAGAGCGACAGATTCAGCACCTTATTATTGATGTTCGCAATAATGGTGGCGGCGATGACGATATGTGGAAACAAGGAATTGTAAAATACATCGCAAACAAGCCGTATCAACACACCAGTAAATATACTAAAAAAATCATTGCAAAATATATGGATGAAGGCGAAACCGAAGGCGAGGTGGTAACTAAAGTGTTTGACCGTTTTGAGCAACCAGTAAAAGATGAGCCGTTAAAGTTTAACGGTAAAGTTTCGGTTGTTGTTGGTGGTTATACATATTCATCGGCCATTTTATTTGCTAACACCATGCAAGATTTTGGTTTTGCTGAAATTGTGGGAGAAGAGTCTGCGGGCTATTCGTGGCAAACTGGTGGCATTCAATTTTTTACGCTCCCGCATTCAAAACTAAAAGCTGTAACACCTCGTTTTTATTTAGAAAGACCCAGTGGCTCACAAAAAGGGTTACCGGTCACTCCGGATAAAGAATTGAAAGACGATGTACTAAAGCCAACGCAGTTAATTGACAAAATTGTGGATGAATTTAATACATTAGCCAATTAAACAAAAAGCCTTTCCACAGTTATTTGGAAAGGCTTATTTTAATTGTTTTTTATAATGGTAAAACAGTTTTATTGTTTGCTTCATAGGCTGTCCTAAAGGTTACTTTGTTAGCATATAAATGCCGCCAATTGCTGCGCCAGTTACGATTGCACTTGCCATACCCGCAGTAATTAAGCCTGCAATAACAAAGGTGCTAAGTGACGCGACCATTAAAATATCTAAAGTGTTTGCATTGTTCATTTGAATTATCTCTTAATTTTAATTGGTTATTTAGTTAATAAATAAGCGCTGCCAATTGCTGCACCAGTTACGATTGCGGTTGTCATACCAGCAGTTACTAAACCTGCAACTACAAATGTTGTTAAACCAGCTGCCATTAAAATTTCGATTGCGTTTGACGTGTTCATACTATGTTTCCTATTCAGTTTTGTTTGAGTAAAGTGTTTTGCTTGAGTTAAAGAATAGGCGAATCAGCACTGCGATCCTGCCCTTTGTGATGTTTGGTCAAATAAGGTGATGTTTGGAAAATATCGGTGATAAAGTGTTTTTGAAAGGCTAAAAATTTAAATTGTTCTGATAAGCCAAACTTGGCGGGCGATTTAAATCATCTATATCAAAGAAGGGCGGATGTTAATAGTTTTTTACAATATTGATAAAGCAATTAAAACTAAAATCAATTAAAGTCACGCCGAATTTGAAATGCTTAAAACATGCAAAGCTATTTGTTTTAATTAAAAAAATACAGGAAGAGCAATGTTTAACAAAAATAATAAGTTTGCACTTTATTTATCTATATCTGTAATGGTTATTACCACTACATTAATGCCTTTTACGGCGAATGCAAAACAAACACTTAATGAGTTCATTCATACCGTGATGGCTGAACGGAATATTCCTGGTTTGCAGCTTGCCGTCGTTAAAGACAACAAAATAGTTAAGCTAGAAGGTTATGGCTTTGCTGATCTACAACACAAAGTACCAGTAACAAATAAAACACTATTCCCAATTAATTCAATGACCAAAGGCTTTACTGGCGTTGCAATAGTACAACTTGCTGAAAGAGGCTTGTTAGATTTGAATGACACAATTGGTACACATTTACCTGATTTACCGAAAGCTTGGCATTCGCTAACCATCAAACAGCTAATGGCACACACCAGTGGACTGCCAGAAATTTTAGCCTCTACCAGTACGCTTGAGCTTATCGTCCCTTACGATATTGAATCCTCGTGGCAAGAAGTACAAAAGCGCCCGCTTTTATTTAAAACAAATGAATACTTTAAATATAACCAAACAGGTTATGTGATACTTGGCAAACTTATTGATAAATATGAACCAGCTGGCTTTCCAGCATTTATTTCTGAAAATCAGCTTAAACCTGTTGGCATGACGCAAACCGCCCTTGCAGGTTTTGATAATCTAGAAACCGTGGTACCCAATCAAGCAAGACAATACATTTACCAAGGTGTTGGCGTTTATAAGAATTTTTACGGTGAGTTTGCTTATATTTTAAGAACCGCAGCAGGTATGAGCTCAACGGCAGCCGAGCTGGCCAATTATATGATTGCATTACAAAATGGAAAGTTAGTAAAGAATTTAGACACACTGTGGGAGCCTGTTAAACATAATAACGGCCGTACCGAAGGCTTTGGAAATAAAGAAAACGGCTATGCTATGGGTTGGCAAATTGGTCAGCGCAAATATCACCCTACAGTGAGCGCAAGTGGAGGCAATGCAACGACCCTGATCACATATCCGGAAGATAATGTCTCTGTTGTTGTGCTTACAAATTTACTCGGCGGCTTGCCAATTAGTTTTGTCGATGAAATTGCAGCTTATTACATTCCAGGTTTTAACAATTCTGAAAAATTAAAAGCATATAAACCAATGGAATACCTAAATGAACTAGCAGAAAAGCGTAACTTTAAAGACTTCCCACGTATATTCGCAAAAGCAGAACAAGATACGGGCGTTATGTATGATCTGGACATTCTAGGAGAGTGGGGGTTTGCTTTATTGGATAAGAATCAAAATGAATATGCTGCAGAAGTTTTTAACTTCTTAGTTTCGCAATCAGACCAAAAATCGTATTTTAATTATGGTTTAGCGAGAGCTTACGATAGCTTAGGGCGTTACCCTCAAGCACTTGAAAGCTATAAAGCTGTATTAGCAATCAACCCAAATGCCCAATTAACTAAAAGGCGCATTGCTGAGTTAGAGAAACATTTAAACTAAAACAATAACAACCAAAGAAAAGCGCTCGGTCTAAGTTTTGACGGGTGCTTTTTTGTAGAGATACTCTAACGACTTTGTCGTTTTTTCTGTGCTTATAAGACTAACTTTGAAATGTTAGCTGTAGAGCAAGTGTTATACAGCATTTAAAACTGCTTATTGAACGCAAATTAATAGGCATTTCTGTGTTATTAAACGTATGATTAAACCGTAGTAACTAAAAGGTATTCCATGCGACGTTTAATCACATTATTTATTGTTATCGCTTTTTTGAGCGGCTGTAGCAATTCTAATTGGCGAACAGCTAGTCGAGAGCCTGCCGGTATCGCGCCTAATCCAATGCTAGTTAATGATGCGGTTATTGAATTTTATGGTGCCGATGCGTTTAGTTGGCGCGGCTGGTTTGCGGTGCATACTTGGGTCGCGATAAAGCCTGAGAATGCGAAAGAATACACCGTTTATGAAGTGGTAGGTTGGCGTGTAAAGCGTGGCTTACCAGCACTTAAAAAGTACACAACTCAAACACCTGACCGTTATTGGTACGGTGCAAAACCCGAGAAAATTCTATCAATCACCGGCGATAAAGCTAAAAAATTGATCCCAGAAATTATTGCTGCAACAGAGCGTTATCCATGGGCAAACGAATATACTTTGCTACCGGGCCCTAACAGCAATACGTTTCCTGCATGGCTCGGTTTACAAGTGGAAGAACTTGAACTCGACATGCCATTTAGTGCAATTGGCAGCGGTTACGCTGATACCGAAGTGGAAAAGTAACTCGGTTCCTATGTGTTGAGAATCAGCACTTATAAGTTGCATGAGTTATCACGTTTATCCGAACGTAATTGCAATAAAAAGCCAATTGAATGATTCTATTGGCTTTTTAACGTTTTTCACTAAATGTATTTACTACAAATAAACTACTTTGTACCACCTATAACTCGTTACTATCCCCAGATTATTTACGCCGTTGCTTTTACACTTTTGTTTATTAAAGGAATACGTTTGCCATTAAGTAAAACACCAATGGCTGTGTTTCTAACAAGAAAATGATAGGTAATTAGCCCAATAATCATAGTGAGCGAAATAGACACTAAAAACTTTACCAAAGCCGGGATCGCAAGGTTGATAAGCGCAAACTGAATGTATACCAAAACTGGTACATGAATCAGGTAAAGCCAATACGACGCGTCAGACAAATAACGGCTTGTACTGTTTTCAACATTTAACCACTTGTAACCTGCAATAAAACCTACCGCAGTTAAGCTTAAAATGGCTATGGTTTGCGCAATAACAGGCACAAATGCAATCACTTTGGGTGCTGAGCTACCCGTTTTGGCGGCGTCAATAACTTGCTCTATGGTGAACGCAGGCGGCAATACATAAAAATAGGCAACGGTAGATACGGTTGCTAACAATAACAGCCAGTGAAATTGCTTTACGATTTGTGCAATTTTATCTTTATGCTCAAAAAGTCCTGCACCCACTAAAAATAGCAGGCCATAAAAGCCAAATGACCAAAGTTCTGGGTAAAGTTTATCTGGCGGTGGAAACGGCACCGTCACGTTAAGCATTGATATTGTAATTATTGTTGGCAATAAAGCACACAAAAACAGTGGCTTCACAACCCACGAAAGTACTAAGTTATACGCCTTTTGACTTTTAGTCAGTAGCCAAAACAGCACGCAAAACTGCATTAAATTCCACAAAAACCATAAATGGCCTGTCGAAATTGGCAGATCTTTTACTTGTTCAAATACCACATATACGGCGGGTGTGGTTTTTGCAAAGCCCAATCCCCACGTAATGGCGTGAAATGTTAAGCCAAATACAAGTGGAATAAAGATGAAAAAAGGCAGTAACACGCGTTTAAAGCGGTTTTTTATAAAATGACTACTACCACGTTTACTTATCAGTAACGCGGCGCAAAAACCAGCGATAACAAAGAACAACGGCATGCGAAATAAGTGAGACCAATTAGCAAAGTAGTTAAATAACACATGATTAGTCGTGTCGGCGGTAAACCACACATTTCGAAAGTAAGGACCATACGCTAGCGCTGCATGAAAGGCGATACCGAGCAATAGCGCGATACAACGCAGGTTATCTATATAATGAAAGCGGCTTTGAGTGTGCATTCGTTCTTCCTTTAAACGTTAGCCAGTAAGTAAATAATTAAAACCGAGAATCACTCTCAACAAAGGTGCCGTTGTTATCGCCACTCATTTTTGAGTCTTTGGCTTATATAGTTGAACGCTGCGAGTAACGAAGTCTAAAAACAGTTTAGTTATTTCGCTCGTTATCAGTTCGCTCAATGGGCGAAATACACGGTCATCCTTGCATGATGTATACGCGTTAATATTACCAATAAAAGCAATAAAATCTAAGTGTTAGATTAAGGCGATTACCTCATTACCGCCGCTTTTCAATACAACAAGCATGACAAGGGATGGCGCTTATTCAGGTGTGTTACGGCGCTGGTTTTAGTTAAGAAATAAATACTTTCTTACAATATCAACCACGTAATTAAAACTAAGAGCATTTAAAGTAAAGAGCAATATTGATGAACACTAACCATTAGGAACATGTATGCGCGTTAGTCACAAGGTAAAATTCGGATTAAGCTTTTTAGTTACGGTAATGATGGGCCACGTACATGCTAATCAGCAGCAACTGCTCGCGTACGATGGCAAACACGGTGATAATTTTGCTTACGGCGTGGCGATTGATGGCAACACCATTTTAGTCGGTGCACATAAGGCGGATAGTAAAAACGCGCAAGATAGTGGTGCAGGATATATTTATTCACTGGGCTCAAATGGTTGGCAGTTTCAACAAAAGCTTATTGCACGCCCTGCGTTTTCCAACGATACCATGGGTGGTAAGGTTGCATTAAAAGGTAATATGGCGCTTTTGGGAGCAATTGGTCGAAGCGATAAAGGCGAAAATGCGGGCGCGGTAATAAGTTTCGAGCGCGCATCTAATAACTGGCAACAAACACAAGTGCTGGGCGCATTTGACGCAAAGCCTGGTGACTCGTTTGGGCAAAGTATCGCGCTTACAGAAAAAATATTAGTAATCGGCGCACCAAAAAGTGATGCCATCGGCAAAGATGCGGGGGCGGTTTACGTATACCAGCGAGTTAATAATGCATGGCAATATCAGGAAAAACTTACCGCAAGTGATGGGGCTGCAGGCGATCTGTTTGGTATTAGCCTTGCCATAGATGGTAATACAGTGCTTGTGGGCGCAGATTTAAATGACCAGCAAAACAACAATGCTGGCGCCGTTTATGTGTTTGAGTTTAATGGTGCGTCATGGCAGCAACAGGCTAAATTAATGGCATCTGATGGCGGCAATACCGACATTTTCGGTGTGCGTGTCGCGATATCAGGGGATACCGCGCTTATTTCTGCGCGTCGCGATGACATTGAGGGAGTTGGCAAAGACGCAGGCTCTGCGTATATTTTCGTTCGAAAAAATGGCAACTGGCGCCAACATCAAAAGTTACGCTCGCCCGATTTAAAAGCCGATGATAGATTTGGCCGAGGCGTTGCACTACAAGGTAACACCGCACTTGTTAGCGCAATGCACCATGACGCCAGTGGTGAAAACGCCGGTGCAGTTTACGTTTTCAACAAAGCGGGCGATACATGGCAATATTCATCGAAAATAGTGGCGGAAAACGCTGCTCCTCACGATAAATTCGGCTGGAACATTGCAATGTCCGATAAGCATGCCGTTATTGCAACGCCTAATCGCGATGATAACGGTGAGCAATCGGGCGCTGCGTACGTTCACACATTGCAAACGACTAAACCGTAATGCCAATAAGTTAATTTAGTAGTGCTCAGGCCTTGGGAATAGGGCACTTTTTTAGTGTAAATTCAGCTTAGTTAATGCCACCGCATTTAAATTAACGTAAAATAAGCCATAATCTTTGTTTATAGGTGCAGGTTTGTCGCACTTTATAAATACACCCATATATTTTGTAGGCAAAGCCCTGCAGAGTATTTCTGTCTGAAGGCAATCATGAAAAAAACATTTGAATTAACGCACCCAAAAATTAAGTTAGCAAGACGTGTTGACGCGGTTAAACATGAAATCAAAAAATACATTAAGCGCGAGCGTAATAAAAAGCTACCAACTGGCGCGGACTATTGGGATTTTGATTGTCAATTTGGCAACACAGAAGCAGAAGCAAAGCCAATTCACTTATCGCAAATTAATAAGCTAATTGACCAAACGCAAGTTGAAAACTTAACGTCGTTTTACGTTGAGATTTTAGCAAAGCCAGCGGTAAGAAAATCTCGCATTGAACAAGATGACGACTTTGATCTTGATGATGAATTTGATCTTGATGACGAAGACTAAGCACTTCAGCTAAGTCATTCGGCTTGGTGGCTAAAACCACTAAGCTACTCACTCAAAAAACCGAAGCACAATGCTTCGGTTTTTTGTTGTGTTGTGATGGGCAATTGAGCACTAAACGCACTGAGGCTATTAATTAGAAGCTTTAATTTATTTGATAGTCACAAAGCGCTTGGCATAGTCATTAGTTGCATTTTGTTTGGTTTCTCTTCGCTAAAATGGAAGAAAGCCAAGTAAATAGTAAAATGCCCAGCATATCAGCGGTGTAATCAAATATATCTAACGTTCTTGTTGGTAAAAAATGCTGACTTAATTCTTCAAACGTCACAAATACAAAAACAATCGCCGAGCCCCAAAATATTTTGATTTTACCTAACTTGAACACCTTAAACTTAGTCGCAAGGTTAGCAAGTAATGTGAGCACGCCAAATAACCCGAGATGCCCGACCTTATCACCATATGGAATTAAGCGAACAAGCTCAAAGAAAATGCTGTGTTGCCCTGTATTGGCTAGGTAAATAATCCAGATAATAAATGCAAAGAACAAACTGGATAGGGTTATTGTTAATTTATACATAGATTTTTCTTTTTGTGCTTCTTCGGTAATCGATTTGTTATATGTTTCTTTCGCGATTTTTGATGCTGAACGTATAAATTAAATAAACAACAATGTGAATGAACAAAACCGGTACTACTAATAAAAGATCTATTCTAATATTTGTTTCCGGAGTTAAGGACAACTCGGCTAAAAAAGCTAACGCAACAATTAACATTAATGAAATATTAAGCTTATTTTGAAGCCTTTGTTTATATTCTACTCCCATACTCCTGCTTTTTAGAACCAACAGAATAGCTGAGCAGGGTATTAAGAGCTGGCTTACAACGCAAAATAAATAAAGATATTTCCAAGGTTCATTTTCATAGGATGCTTGACCTATGGATGCATTGCTCGCGATAAGAAAAGATAAAGTAAGAACATACAAAAATGAATAAAATAAATATTTCAAATTAAACTCCTTCCATGAAAACGCCTTGCTTAAGCGGCGCAGCATAGCAGGCTAAAATTAGCGAAAAGATGCGCAAGCCTGCTGTTTTGCGTTCTTTTGGTTAAAACGTTTGTTAGCTTTTGTTTTGCTCTAAATTTTCACGACTAGAATATAGTAATGTAAGAAAGAATAGTGAAAGTAAATCTATCCCGACTCCAAACCCTAAGCCACTTCCATAAAGAATATTGTAGGAAGGATTGAAAATATTAGCTTTGAGAGCAATACCATCTTGAATAACTATCATTAAATAGCCTAAGCCTGAATAGCTATAATAAATAAAGCCTAAGTTGACGGTCAATAATTGTAAAATTTGATTTATTATAGATAAATTGAACCCCAGCTTTTCTCGTTTGAAAAGATAATAACCTGCCACTCCGTTAAAAATAGCAATACAAAAAGGTACTATATTTACCCAAGCTTGTTGGTCCGAATTAAAATTTATAAAACCCGCATAAATGAATGCAATAGCTGTAATTGCCTGAAGCCAAGTTACAATTTTCAGGCGGTTTTCAGTTTTTATGATAAAGCTTTCAGTCTGTTCTTTTTCGTAATTTTGAACTTCATCCTTTCTTGAATTCAATTCTTCAATTAGTTTTTTATAATTATCAGGATAAGCATCCTTATCAATTGTTTCTAAACTCTCTTTTAATTCACTTATTGAATAGCTTGAATAGTTCACAAATACTCCTAGAAAGCTTACAGCTTATTAGTATGCATTTCGATTTAAAGACGTTATCTACAACCTTAAACTCGCAGGCTAATAAAACTTTTGTTTAATATTTTCAGAAGGTTATCAGTAGTTTTTGACGCTGGCAACGTGAAAATGGTTTGGTAAATATGTGCCATTTTGGCGCGCTGGTGACTAATTCTCCTTAAACCTGCATTTTTGCAAAGGTGAAAAGCCAGCACTAATTTTTGATAAAGCAAAATTGAACGTCTGTTATTTGCTTTAAGAAGCAGACTTTAATATTGACTCAATGACGCGGCTAATCATCATAACAGCATCTTTATTTATCCATGCTTAGTCATATTATAAGAAAACGAGAGCCTAATTAGCACTCGTTTATGAAGAGATATATCTGATCACAGATTTAGCAGATGTAACGTTTGTTTTAAAAGCCTACGTCAGTGATGTTCGCATCTTAAAGGCGGTTTAGTTTATGCAGTTTATCGGCGCTTACGTTTATTTGATTTCTTTTTGCTTGATGTATCTGGCATAGGTTCAAAATTGCCATATTCATCGTCATCAAACTTATTCGTTTTTGACTTTTTACCTGCCGTTTTGCCTTTTTTAGGCTTGCTAATGCCTTGCCCGCCCCATAATTGTTCGGCACGTTGAATACTTGGTATAAACCCGGCGACCACCTGTTGTTCAAACTTACGATTGATAAGGCGTTCAATGGCATTCAATTGTTTGCTTTCATCGCTGCTAAATAACGAAATAGACACGCCTTTTTTGCCAGCACGTCCGGTGCGGCCAATGCGATGCACATAATCTTCCGCCACATAAGGTAAATCGTAGTTAATTACGCAAGGTAAGTGGTTAATATCAATACCACGTGCGGCAATGTCGGTAGCAACAAGTACGTTTATATCGTTATTTTTAAATGCTGCAAGCGCCTCAGTACGGGCGTGCTGTGTACGATTAGCGTGAATTGATTCTGCGCTTATACCGGCTTCTTTTAATGTGGTTACGAGTGTATCGGCACCTTGTTTGGTGCGGTTAAACACCAATACTTGCTGCCAGTTATGTTTTGACAATAAGTGAATTAACACATTACTTTTCTGATTTTTATCAACGTGATAAAGCGTTTGCTTAATGTTATCAACCGTTGTGTTGGCGGCTTCAACTTCAATCAATTGTGGCTCGTGTAGCATGGTATTTGCGAGCGTTTTAATCTGATCAGTAAAGGTTGCTGAAAACATTAACGTTTGGCGTTTATTCGGTAATAACTCGCTGATTTTTTTTATGTCATCAATAAAGCCCAAGTCCAGCATGCGGTCGGCTTCATCGAGCACTAGGGTGTGTAACTGGTCAAAACAAACGGCGTTTTGTTGATGTAAATCGCGCAAGCGCCCGGGCGTTGCAATTAACACATCAACGCCTTGCTCAAGTGCGGCTATTTGCGGCTCAATTCGCACACCACCGAACACCGCTAATGAACTTACCTTTAAGTGTGCACTGTAATTGCTCACACTGGTGGCTACTTGTGCAGCGAGCTCGCGGGTTGGCGTAATTATTAACGCTTGTACATTTTTTTTTGTTGTTTTTTCGGTAATTAATTGCAATACCGGAAGAACAAATCCGGCTGTTTTTCCGGTACCCGTTTGGGCAATGGCTATTACATCTTGGCGTTTTAAAATAGTTGGAATTGCTTCACGTTGAATAGCTGAAGGCGTATCGTAACCTTGCTCTGCAATTGCGGTTAGAAGTGCGTTGTTAAGACCAAGGGTTTTAAAACTCATGTAATATGTTCTCAAAAGAATAAATAAGAAAAGGGTGCATATTAAGAAGCTAAGCAATAGCACACTTCATTGCGAGCGGTATTCTATCACCTTTTGGCATTTTAGTAATTTTGAGAATGGAGTGTGTAAATGAAATGCTCGCGCAATTGTTTAACTGCGCGAGAATAAATAGTCTGAGTGTTTAAGCTTAATTTAGCAACATGTTTGCCGCCATGATCACTAATAGCACGGCAAAAATCTTTTTAATGGTGCTAACGGGTAAGTGGTGGGTTGCTTTAGCGCCAAGCGGGGCGGTGAACCACGAAGTACATACAATGCCAAAGAGTGCAGGCAAATACACAAAGCCGGCGAAACCTTGCGCTAAACTTAGCTGTTCACTACCCGACACAATATAGCCAACCGAGCCAAACAGTGCGATTACAATGCCACACGCTGACGCGCAACCAATCGCTTTTTTCATATTCACTGAAAAAAATGTCAGTAGCGGCACAAGCACGGCGCCACCACCTATACCAATCATTGCCGATAAGCCGCCAGTAAGTGTGGTAAGCACAGTGAGTAGCCCTTTATTAGGCAGCTTACGCGTTGTGTCATCAGTTTGAGTGTTACCAAACATCATTTTTATGGCAATAAATACAACGCTGATAACGAATACTAAACGTACGGCCTTTTCTGGTAGCAGTGCAGCCATAAAGCCACTTAGTAACGCACCTAAGGCAACGCCTGTCATAATCCAAGGCGCGAGCTGCCAAGGCACATTGCCATTTTTATGGTGGGCAATGGCAGAGGAGGTTGATGTAAACAAAATAGATGCAAGGGATGTGGCAACCGCGGTGATCACAATTTGCTCTTGGGGCAGCACGGCAAAGTGCAACAAAATCATACTTAAAATTGGCACTATCACTAAGCCGCCGCCAATTCCTAGTAAGCCTGCAAGAAAGCCAACGCCACCGCCTAACACTGCACAATAAACAAATAGTTCGATTAGTTCACTCATTCCATCGCCTCGTTTTTTTAGTTGATTTGTCGTCGCTGGCGTTGGAGCAGAAACTTTTAGATTCGCTTATGCCTACAACAAAGGCGCAAAAGTATAGCAATATTATTTGTAATTACAGATAGATAAACTGCAGCTACGCCGTGAGCAATATTCACATTCAACATGAAGTAAATTTGATTTAGCTATTTGGATGTCTGGATATCTTAACTTCTTTTATCTGGTGTATGGTTTTTTGTTGTAAAAAGTGCGAAGCGAAGTTCTAAGAAATGAATATGCTTCACGTTTTAAGTGAAAGAAAACCGTTTTTCTTCATGGTACTGAGCGCGTATAAATTACTCATCTTTTAACGTGAACTTATTTTCAGTCACCGCAAGTGAGCCGTAATACAGATTTAAAGCGGCAGTAAGTGAAATGGAAATACACTGAATTTACACATTGGACACACGTACACCATGAATAACGAATTTACTTTTACTGTTAAGCGTTTTCCGTTAGACGAAAACTATCACCCATCAAACAGCACACGTATTACAACCAACTTTGCAAACTTGGCGCGAGGTGAAAACCGCCAACAGAACTTACGCAACGCATTAACCATGATTAATACAAGCTTTAATGCGCGCGCTAAATGGGATAACAAAAATGGCCAGCGTTACTCAGTTGAGCTGGATATTATTTCGGTAGATATGGAAATAGCGGGCAGTAGCGAGACGTTTCCGTCAATTGAAGTATTAAAAACCAATATTATTGATCATGAAACAAATCAGCGCTTTGAAGGCATTGTTGGCAATAACTTTTCTTCGTATGTGCGCGATTATGATTTTAGCGTGTTACTGCTTGAGCATAACAAAGACAAGCCATCGTTTAGTATTCCTGATAATTTTGGCGAATTACACGGCAAACTGTTTAAAAGCTTCATTAATTCAGAGGTATACAAAAACAACTTTAACAAGCCACCAGTTATTTGCTTAAGCGTTTCGGATAACAAAACTTATTTCCAAAGTGATAATCAGCACCCCGTGTTAGGCACCGAATATGTGCCAAATGAATCGTCATTAACGGAGCAGTATTTCAAAAAAATGGGCCTACAGGTACGTTACTTTATGCCGCCAAATAGCCAAGCGCCGCTAGCATTTTATTTTGTTGGCGACCTGCTAAACGATTACACCAATTTAGAACTAATCAGTACGATAAGCACAATGGAAACATTCCAAAAAATCTATCGTCCAGAAATTTATAACGCTAACGCAGCGGCAGGAAGCTGTTATCAACCGAGCTTAAAAAATCAAGATCACTCGTTAACGCAAATTGTTTACGACCGTGAAGAGCGCAGCCAACTGGCAATTAAACAAGGTAAATTTGCACAAACGCACTTTATTGAACCTTATCAATCGCTACTTGAAAAGTGGTCGGCAAACTTTGCTGCTTAAAAAACGGAATTAGCATTAACTATGAAAACATTATTACCGACATCGACCGCGGGCAGCTTGCCAAAACCAAGCTGGCTTGCAGAGCCAGAAGTGCTTTGGTCACCATGGAAATTAAGCGGCGACGCACTTATTGATGGCAAACACGATGCACTAAAAGTATCACTTCATGAACAGCAACAAGCTGGCGTAGATATCGTCAGCGATGGTGAGCAAACCCGTCAGCACTTTGTAACTACCTTTATTGAACACCTCGACGGTGTTGATTTTGAAAATCGCAAAACCGTGCGCATTCGTAACCGTTATGATGCAAGCGTACCAACGGTAGTCGGCCCCGTGGCACGAAAAGCCCCGGTGTTTGTTGAAGATGCAAAATTTTTACGCGCGCAAACCGACAAACCAATTAAGTGGGCTCTGCCTGGCCCAATGACAATGATTGATACCTTGTTTGACGATCATTATAAAAGCCGTGAAAAACTTGCGTGGGAATTTGCCAAAATTCTTAACCAAGAAGCAAAAGAGCTCGAAGCTGCGGGTGTTAATATTATTCAGTTTGACGAGCCAGCGTTTAACGTGTTTTTTGATGAAGTAAATGACTGGGGTATTGCGTGTTTAGAGCGCGCGATTGAGGGCTTAAAGTGCGAAACGGCAGTGCATATTTGCTACGGTTACGGCATTAAAGCAAATACAGATTGGAAGAAAACCTTAGGCTCTGAATGGCGTCAATACGAAGAAGTATTTCCTAAATTACAGCAATCGAATATTGATATCATCTCTCTTGAATGCCATAACTCGCGTGTGCCAATTGAGTTACTTGCACTTATTCGTGGCAAAAAGGTAATGGTAGGGGCTATTGATGTAGCAACCGATGATATTGAAACGCCAGAAGAAGTCGCCAATACGCTGCGCGAAGCGCTGAAATACGTGGATGCAGATAAGCTTTATCCATCAACTAACTGCGGCTTAGCGCCGTTGTCGCGTGATGTTGCACGAGCAAAACTTAATGCCCTTGCCCAAGGCGCAGCCATTGTGCGTGCAGAGTTAAACGCTTAGGAGGTTGACTGCTACATAAGTAAAAGAAAAGCGTACGGTTAATACTGTACGCTTTTTTATCGTTAGCCTGCTTGTTGGCGCTGTTTTTTATATTCAGATGCGGTTTGCCCCATAATTTCTTTGAATGCTTTGCTGAAGGTAACACGGTTCGCAAAGCCTGATTCAAATGCAATTCGTTCCAAAGGCCAATGAATACTTGGGTTATCAATAAGCGAAATAGCGTGTTGAATACGGTATCCATTAATAAGACGATAAAAGTTTGTTTGCATGCTTTGGTTGATCACTTGTGATAAGGTATGCGCTTTTATATCGGTTTCGTGTGCGAGCGTGGTTAAAGTGAGTTTGTCATTTAAATACAGTTGTTTCGCCTTAATTTGTTGTTCTAAGTGCTTGGCAACTTGATTACTTTGTTGCTCACTTAAGGCGGAGTGAAAGTACTTAATATTGCTGCTCTCATCTTTATTTTCCGAATAATTTTGCTGTATTAAAGCATGCTCTTCTTTGCTCATAAGCAAATCGGTTTTTTGCAGTGCGATATAACCGATTGCTAAAATGATAACAGCAATAAATAGCAGCCAAATATCACTTACCAATGCAAGTGTACCAATTTCGAAAAATTGCTGACCAATAAAGAGACCTACCCACACGAGTTCTAGCAAAAAGAGTGATACCACTAAAAACGTAAGCTGTTTTAATACCGCTTTACTGTTATCTGCACGTAAGGCGTTACATACTTTTTCGAATTTTTGAATATGCTGCCAACTCAAAAATAAATAGAGGCTTAAATGTGTTTTGATTGCTAGAAACAATAGAATAAACTTGAGCGGAATTACGCGGGCTTCGGTTTGTGACAAAACAAATTGCCACATGGTGACTTTAGCATCGAGCGATTGAAACACCGATGGTGCGTTATAACACCATAACGAAATTGCAGGAATAAAGTGAAGTATGAGTTGATATGTCTTTGGTTTCTCTTCGCCTACCACTAAGCTGACATAGATAAACACCAACGGACCAATGAGCAATACTTCGCCAGGAAGCAAATCCATAAAATGGGCTAAATGCGGGTATAACCCAAGGTAAAGCGCACCTGCTTCAAATAGTTTGTAGCTGATTATTAAACATACCAAGGCGAGCCATTTTGCGGTAGTAATATTAGTTAGTTTAGTTTTTCGCCATAAGCTAATCGCCAACATTAATGCGTGGCTAAAAGCGATAAAGTAAATAACACCTAAAACTGTTTGTGGCATACTTTTTCCAAATCTTGAAGTTATGCTTCTCAGCTTAACTATAAATTTTTTGACAGTGTAAAGTTCAAGCTATTCTTACAGCTTTTTAAATCGTTTACATGCTTAAATTGCCAACGTGTTTAACCTAGAAATGGTTGAAGGGAGGTAGAAACGCCATCTAATTTAAGTTTGCATAGGGAAAAGTACAGAAATTTTAAGTGTTTTTAATGATCTAAAAATCAGTAACTTATAGTCTAAATTGTTAACCTCAAGCTAGTTTTACACATGTTTTTTCATAATAAGTAAGCTTATTTATCGAATTAAGTTGTTAAGGATAAATAATGTTTTCTTGGAATAAAAAACACGTGCTTTTCTTAAGTGCCATCATGGTGTTGGTACACATTTTATCTGTGCCATTAATGGCACAAGCAGCACCTAAAAGTGCGTCTAGCAACAAGTATTTTCGCCATATTATGTTTCGTGAATCGCCTTATGCGCCTTATCGTGGCATTCACTCAATTTCTGAAAAAGCATCTCAAAATAACGCGCATTACCAATTTAGTTATGATGAAAATGGACGTATTAGCGAGATACGATACCAAATGAATAATCAGCTGATTAACGGCAATGAAGTGTGGGATTCGTTTATCTGGTTTTCGCCAAAAGTGGCTATTAGCTATCATAAAGATAAAGAAATACACACTTATTATGACGCGCAAAATAAACAAATCTCTGCGCATGGCAAGGTATATCGAGCCGTGTATGCTTTAGATAAAAAGGGGAAGCGTGTTGCCCTGAGTTTTTTTGATGAACATGCGAAACCAGTAGAAAGTGCGTGGCATATTCACCGCTATGAGTGGCGACACGAAAATGGCAAAGTATATGAGAAACGCTTTAATTTAAATAATGAGCAGCAGCCACTTCGACCCGAATTTACGTTTTATGAGGTTGAGCTCACATACGACCATGACAACAAACTTAGTTTTGTAAAAAACTTAGGGTTGGCGGGAAAGCCGACAAATAATGACAGTGGTGCAGGCATCGATCGTATTATTTATGATCAACATGGCAACTTTACGCGCTGGCAAGTTTACGATAAAGACGGTAATCCGGTAGAAGGCAATCGACCTATGGTGCATATGGGCGAACATCTTTACGATGAATTTGGCAATAAAGTAGGGCTTAGAGGGTATGACAAGTTTGGTCAGCGTAAAGCATTTAGCTGGGGCGCGTTTGAACACAAAAGCACTTATTACCCAAATGGTAACCAAAAAAGCCATAAAATCTTTGATGAAAATGCCCGTTTAAGTCGTTACTTAGTAATCGAGTATAACCAAACTAATTCACATATTTTGTGGTTGAAGTCGCTGGATGAAGAGGAGCAATTATCACCTAGCCCAATGTTAGGCGGCGCGGCAGCATTAAAGTTCGACTATCAAGCCGATGGCGGTGCAAAACGTACTTTGTTTAATCCTGATTTAACAAAGTACATACCAAAACAAACAGAGTCGGCTGAATAACCATGTTGTTACGTTATTCTTTACTACTTTGCCTTTGGTTACAAAGTTCCTCTGTGATTCATGCCAATGAGCATAACTTTAATCAACATTATCAAGCGTTGGTTGATGACGTATTAAGTAAGCCATATTTGCAACCGCAACTTGATTTCGCTAATGCGATAGAAAGATTAAAAAAACAACCCAAAATTGCAGAAAATACCGTAAGTGAATGGCAGGCGAAATTACAAAAGTTAACGCCACACACCACTTGCCAGAAAATTGCATTTCAGAGTTTAGAAAATCACCTGCGACGCATACAAGTACGTGAATCGTTAAAGAGCCAATTGTCTAAAAAGAGCCAATACTCGGGCGATTTTAGTGCATTACCAAACGGTAGGTTATGGTATTTACACTGGCTCGAAACCTGGCTAATGGATGATGTAACACCCTCTGAATTACAAGAAATCGCATTTAATGAGCTTCACGTTGCGTTTGCGCAGTATCAAAAAATGAACGCCCAAGCACGTGCGAGCGCAGCAGCTATTTCAGCAGTTGAACATCAAAAAATCGTGGCAGCGTTTATAACCAGAGAGCAGAAAGTGAGAGCAAATTTGCAGACAATGCTAAATTTACCTGAGTTTGATGCGCCTTTAACTATTGCACCTTCAGGGTTGCCAGAGAGTTTTCCTGCGCCTGGTATTTATGATAATCGAACCCAACGTTTTCTTTATCATCCCCAAAATGGCGAAATGCACTTATCGCATTTTGATTGGCTTTATTTACACGAGGGGATCCCGGGCCACCATCTTCAGTTTAACGTGGTGAGTACTGAGAGCTTATGTCCAACTAGTGCAATTGTGCCTATTCCTTTTGTCAGTAGTGAAGGGTGGGCGGCCTATGTTGAAACACTCGGAAAAGAAATGGGGCTTTATGAAATGCCTTCATCTGAGGCGTATGCGTTAAAGTGGCGTGTATTGCGCGCGCTTAGAGTGTTGATTGATATCGGCATTCATTACCAAGGCTGGCCGGATGAAAAAGCCAAAGTGCTTTGGCAAACATATCTGCCAGAGCACCCAGAAATCATGGTTCGTGAAATCAATCGTATTAAAAACTGGCCGGCACAAGTTATTACGTATGTGTATGGCAAATATCGAATTGAAAAGGCGATTGAACCATATAGAAATAATCGAACCAGAGCGCTTAATCGAGTATTGCGCTTGAGTAATCAACCGCTATTGGCATTAGAACAGTTAGCAGATTTTATGCCGCTTGATAATAATAAATAATAAGGAAACATCATGACATTAATAAAAACGAACTTACTAGTATTAAGTTGTCTGACTATGTTTATGCTATCAAACCAAAGTAGTGCAGCGGATGTAAAAATAGAGTCTCAAAACACCTTACCTAGAGCCACATTACTTGGCGTAATGCCAAATAACAATCATCAAAACCAAGGGGTGATGCTGGCACATGTGGCACCCAATAGTACCGCATCTACATTGGGGTTAACGGTTGGTGATGTGATAACACAAGTCAACGGTACGCAGATTAATGACTTTAATCAGCTCTTATCAGCAGTGCGGCCACTTAAATCAGGAGATAACATTGGTATCTCGTTTGTGCGCGATAAAAAGGTACTGACTGTGTCGAATAAAATGCAGCCTCGGCCATACGAAACAAGCGATTTTGCTGAGGTTGAATACAGTAAGGTGAGCTATCAGGGAAATATACTTCGCAGTATTGTGCATATTCCAAATGGCTTAAAAGCCAATGAAAAAGCGCCTGCTATTTTCTTTATTCAAGGGTATACCTGCGATTCTATAGATTATGGCATGATCCCTAATGTCACTACGCGACAAATGATCGACCAATTTACGAATGCAGGTTATGTAGTTTATCGTGTAGAAAAGCCCGGACTAGGCGACAGCATTTCAGACAAAGCATGCCGAGATATTGATTTTACAACAGAATCAAACGCATTTTTGCATGGTTTAACGGCGCTTAAAGCACACAAAAATGTTGATCCAAACAAGGTGTTTTTATGGGGGCATTCGCTCGGTGTGCTCCATGCCCCTGTGATTGCAAAGCAATCTCCAGTTAAGGGCATAATAGGGTATGGTGGTGTAGCCAAAGGTTGGTACCAATATATGCTAGATATTTATCAAAAGCAGTCAGTGAAACATTTTGATGTTAGTAAAGCGCAAGCATTGGAAAATACACAGCTGGTGACACCATTTTTAGATATGTGGCTAAATACAGACACCCCATGGCAGCGCATCGTGAGTGATGAACGTGTTCAAAAAGCAATTGCAGCAAATTTGGTTGATATAAATGGTGAGTTATCGGTAAATCGTCATTACAGTTTTTTCAGGGATTTGAATCGCTATAATTTTAGCGCATTGTGGCGAGAGCTAAATACGCCTGTGTTGATGATGCATGGTAGTTTAGATATTCAAGCGATTGAGCCATCGTGGGCATTTGATATCGCAAAGCTATCAGGCACGCCACAAAGTAAAGGACTTGTAATCGAAAATGCTGAGCATGCATTTATGCGCTTTGACAGTAAACAAGCTTATATGCGTGCGCGTCAATCTCGTCAATATAACCCAACAGAACCAAACGAATTATTTGATGCACGCATAGGGGAGCACACTATTCATTGGCTTGCGCAATTTAAGTAAGGTTCGCAAATGTTGTTACAAATGTATTTTTAAGGGAATAGGCTGAAAGCGTGCACGAGCAAAACGTAATGCCCTTGGCCAAGGTGCAGCGATAGTGCGTGCAGAAGTAAAAGCTTAAGTAATATACCCTAATAACCCTAAAAACAAAGGCGTACACATAGGTTGTACGCCTTTTTAGTGTGAAGTTTACGTGTCGTTAAACAAGGAAACACGTTTTTAAACGATAAAATCGCTACTAAGATAACTTAGTAGCGGGAGCAATTTCACTCGTTTAAATTGCTGACGAGTTTAGATTTGTTTCAGCAATGGTGAATTTGGAATGCCATAATCAAATATCCACGGTTGCTCAGTGGCTAATTGTGCCGGAAGCTTTGCTTTTATTTTATTGGCGTTTTCAATGTCGTTTTGTTTTAAGTAAACGTAACGTTTATAGACATTCGTTACTGTGTTATTGCTTACATTTGGATGAGACAGTGTAGCAAGCGCTTGTTCATATTTTGCTTGGTCGATGTAGGCACGCGCTAGAACCATAAGACTACCTTGATTAACATTCTGGCCAAGGTCTGCTTTAAGCGCCTCGATTTCTTGTTCTGCAAGTTGCGGTTGCCCTAGTTTGAGCAAGGTGTCTGCTTTAATATTACGAGTATAGTGTGGTGCGTTGTTACCATCTTTGTACCACAGTTCGTATGCAGAAAGTGCGCCTTGGTGATCGCCAACTTTGTGTAAAAGGTGGTTAACCAATGTTAAGCTAAGTAGCTTCATTTGCTTCTCTTCCACCTGCGATAAAACAGGGCGTTGCTCGTGCCATGCAACGATTGTGTTGGCTATTTTCTTAAGCTCAGCGGCATCTTCCGATTTTGCGTTTTTCGCTAGGTTTAGCAATTCTGCCATTTGCGTATTATATGTTTCACTTGTTTCGTATTGCGCACTTTGTGATTCATTATTCGTAGAGGTTTTCTTCTCAACAATTTGAGCCGCTGCGATTGTAGTAAACGAAACAGCTGCTAACATCATTACGATATGTCTTTTCTTCATCACTTTTTCCTTGTTTAACATTTTTACTCGGAGCACGTTAAAGTGCTTGGTATGAGCCATATTTAATACTGGCGAGCAATAACTTGAACCTTTTGGAGCTCCGGTAAAAGCTTCAAGTGTCAAACTTGCCAGGTCATGTTGATAGCGTTGATTTAGCTGATTAAAGCAACGCTCATCACAACTCAGTTCTAGTTGCTGTCGTGCTTTCGCACCAAGCAACATGCAGATGGGGTTCCACCAAAATAAATTCTCGGTAAGGCATATAAACCAAATCCAATAAATATCTCGTTGTTTAATATGTGTCGCTTCATGTAATAAAACAGAGTCGAGTTCACTACGTGATACTAGGGTTTGATCTAACCATATCACTGGTTTTAATATGCCTGTTGTTATGCCAGGTGTGCCTAAGTTCACGGTTTTAACTTGGTAGTTTTCCCCCTGTGAGTTCACTGCACAGTCGCGTGCTTCTTCATTTAACTGTTTTACTAAAGCGAAATAGTGACGTACTTTATTTAAAAATAAGTAGATACCAATTGCGGTTACAGCGAGGCTGAGGTGCCACCAAGCAAGTGAATGATACCAAGGTGCTAGCTCACTCGTTACATCAGCCGAAATAGGTAGAGCACTATAGGTTAGTATGGGATCAGCCAAGTTAATTTCGGTTAAGAATAAAGTGCTGCTTGAAGATTGCGTATACATCGAAACTTCAGGTAAAAGATGCCAAGGCATAAACCAAGCAGCTAAAGCGATTACAGCGACATAAAACCCAATTCTTGCCGGGGCGTTTGTTAGGCCCTTAATAATCAAAAGTGCCAATAGGCTAATGATAATATTTGTAAGAATATAATCCGTCATATTGACCTACCTTATTTGTGTGACTTTTTCTTTTTTAATAGTTCTTGTAGGTAATGTATATCGTCTTCATTTAACTCTTCTTCTTTAATGAAGTGGGCAATTAAACTACGTGAGTTTCCGCCAAAAAAACGTTGCATAAAGCTGGGAGTTTCTTGGCTTGAAAGGGTACTTTGTTGCACTTTGCTTCGATACACAATGGCTCTGCCTTGTTTGTCTGCGCGCTCAACCGCCCCTTTCTTTTCTAATCGGTCGATAATGGTTTTAACAGTGGTGTAAGCAACTTCTTTGTTTTGCGAAAGTAGCTGATGTAATTGCGCTGCCGTGCACGGTTCGTGCTGCCACATTAATTGCATTACATCGAGCTCAAAATCACTTAGTTTCATATTCTAACCTTATTACTACATTTGTAGTTTTTATTTTCTACAAATGTAGTAGTAATAAAAAATGAAGTCAAACTATTTTTTGAGCAATTTTGCTTTTTATTATTGAAAGTAACTTTGTAATATCTAAAACATGGTGGGGTTATTGATTGTTTTCGGTCGTTGCAATAAGTGCTGGGCGGTGTGTTTTAACACATAAAAAGTAAGCCCACGCAATGAGGATAATTTGTAATGGCGCACGAATAAGTAAATAAATTGGTCCCCATTGGTGGCCACCTAAACCAATGCTGTTTAACGCCGCATAAATATTTGCCGGAAAAAACACAATAAAAATAACAATTGCGAGTTTTGCTGCCAGCTCACGGTACTTTGTAGTAAAAAGTGCAATGCCAACTGCAAATTCTAATAGTCCAGTGGCATAAACTAATTGTAAACGCAGGGGAACCCAAGGAGGCAACATTTCAACCATACCGTGTGTTTTTACAATATGACCAATTGCAAAGAAAACGAAAGTGATGCCCAACCCAATAGACGCATATTGTTTAATGTTTATTGCTTGTTGCGTTACTTGCCCTTTAATAAGTACAAACAGTAATGGGCTTATTAGCAAGATAAGAATTATTACCGGTGTGGTCACGTTCCCTCGCAAATTGCTTTATTTGTTATGTGTTTATGAGTGGTGTCAATAGGCTAAAAACTACACCTTGGTAACCATTATAACTTACTGACATTAAAGAACTTATAAACGTTAATGAGATTTTGTAAAAATGCTTAACGGAATATTACTTATTGCTAACCACAGTTATTGCTTGAATTTATTGTTTGGTTACGTAAAGGTAACGCAAGGCTTACGGAACAATAACGTCACGGAGATTGCGCTTGCTTGCTAGGTTAGTACTGAGCCAGTAAGGAAGCCCAAATATACAATTGAAAATAAACGCTGCGCATTTGAAGTCGCTTAGAGAATCTCGATGTTGGTCGCAACAAGCGCTGTCGGAATTCTCTGGCTTAAGTTTACGTACAATACAGAGAATTGAAGCAAAATCGGTTGCATCGAAAGAAAGCATTAAATGCTTGGCGGCGGTGTACGAGGTACCGGTGCAATCACTGTGTATTAGTGACTTATCAATCAGCGAGTCTTCAGCGGAAATAGATGACGAACAAGTACAAAAACGAAGTACACAGCGCACTTCACAGTTAAAGCGAATGTATATTCAATTTGCGTTTGTATTTGCCTGTCACATGTTTGGTTTTGTAGGCATTTTCTTCGCGTATGACGAGCAACGAATTGATAGTGAAACGTTTCAAGTGTTGAAGAATAGCTTGTCAATTGTCTTGGTCTTTTCTGCCCTTTATTTTATGTTTCATGCATACAAGTTGAAGCGAAAATTAGGCATTGGTTCATCTGAAATTTAACCAAAGGGGCAAGTAGTAGCTTGCTAAGGATGAAAGATGAAAAGACTATCAGTAGAATTTAATGTGTTAGCGATGGCGTGCGGGTTGTATTTAGTTGTGAGCATCGCATGTTCGATTTTATTAACCTTGGTTTGGCAACTCAATTTGGACGTTACTAATCAAAACTATCAAGCGTTGGCACAACAGGCAGAACAATCGCCGTTTATAATTATTGGAAGTGCGATAATCGGCGTATTTACAACTATGTTAACTGCCGCATTTATTACTTTTCGCGCTAAAAGACATGTTTTACAGATCGGATACTTTACCGGATTGTTAATCTCGTATGGCGTTTTAAGCATTGTATTGCACCCTGAAGCATCCATGTTGATTAACGTATTGAAAGTATTGTCACCTGCACCGTTATGTTATTTCGGTTATTTAATTGCAACGCAATACCAACAGAAGAAGCAAATGCCGAGTCTTGCAGTTGAGTAATCTGTTAACGCTCAAAACCTTTGGGTAGCACTTCACTTCGCAAAGTGAGCAAAACACACTATTAAAAAGTCCACCGAGCATCATATGTTTGATGCTCAAATTAAATTGTCTAATACAGGGAAACTTGACCGTAAACTTTAATGTTTGTTTTGTACCCATTTACCCTTGTACACAACCGCTGCGACGGGGATATCTTTGATTTTCATCGGATCTACTGTAAATGGATTCTCTTTTAGTATTGTAAAATTGGCGATTTTCCCTACTTTGATAGAACCAATTTTATCTTCGAGATTAAGCGTACGAGCGGCATCTATCGTGATGCCTTTCATTGCGGTATAAACATCTAAGCGCTGGTTTTGAGAAAAAGCACTGTTTTCGCTGGTAACACGATTGATTGCAGTCCATGCCAAGGTTAGGGGCTCTGCAGGAGCCATCGCAAAATCGGAGTGGAATGATACCGGAATATTTCGTTTAGTGAGCTCTTTGACACGCACCAGATTCTCGGCGCGTTGCGGTCCTAATCCGTTCTCTGAGTATTTATCGGACAGCGCCCACAGGTAAAATGGATTTACAGATGCTTCAATATTGAGTGAATTTATTTGTTCTGCGATGTTGGCATCAAAATAGCCCATATGGTGCAGTGTAAAACGATGGTTTTCGCGCGGATGTGTTTTTTGGTCTGCTTTGTTAAAGTCGACAACTTGTTGTATTCCTTTGTCGCCGTTGGCATGTACATGGATTTTGTAACCTTTACTCCAATAAAAGCTGAGTTGTTGTTGAAAAAGCTCTAGTGGTGTCATCCATTCGCCGTGAAATTGCTTACTAAGGTAAGGTTCGTTCATTTGCATCGCAAGTGAATAAATAGCACCGTCGGCAAATAACTTTACTTGTTGAGGTAAAAAGAAAATATTATCGGTATTGTATTTTTCTGCTAAGCCTTGCATCTGTTTTTCGGCTTTTTCATTGCTATTCCCAGCCATACCGTACAATTGAGTACCGTTCGGGATCAGGTAAATATCATAAGGTGGCTGCTTATTCATTTCATTTTTTAAAAATGCGTACTCCATTTTAAAATCTGAACTGGGGAAGCCTGGTTCTGCGATTGTTGTGATGCCATTTTGTAGCATCAGCTCCGTCATCATCGCGAGGCCTTTTTGATAGTTCGCGGGGTCGAGCAACACAGAACCAATTTTTGGCACTAATGCTAACCAACCGCCTTCATAAAAATGACCTTTTTGCCAGTTTACTTGCGGGTTGTTTGCAAAGTCATTTTCGGAGATATTAAACAACTTAATGGCTGCGTCATTTAGGTAAATTTCATGAAAGGAACGATGAATAATGCCTACCGGTTTGTTTTCGCCAGCATATTTGTTGAGCAATTCCCTACTAAGTCACCATGCCAAAGCTGATGATAGCCCCAAATGAAGTGCATTTTGTTTTCTGGTGCGTTAGCGATTGACTGTTTGAGTTGTTGTTGAAATGCTTTAGGTGTCTTGGTCGCTTTGGAAATGCCGTTGGGCTTTTTCCATTGATGGGGAGCTATTGTATCGTTAGGAAGCATCAAGGCCGCAATTGAAGGGTGCAGATGGGGTTCTATAAATCCAGGCAACAATGTTTTGCCTGTTAGGTTTACCATACGTGCATGTGAGTATGCGTTTTCTGCCTTTTGTTTTGAACCTGCGTAAACTATTTTTCCTGCTTGCTCAACTACGGCATCAACATACATAGGGGAATCACCTTCCATTGTGATAATCTTCCCTCCGTAATAAAGCGATGCTTTTTGCTGTGCTAAGTGGCTGTTTTCTTGTGCAATCGCGCTAAATTGAAATAACGCTAATACAATTAACATGACGTATTTTGTGTTAATTCTCATGGATCCTTCCTTGTTTATTTGCAAGTGTAAAAAGCTCACTTCAGCGTACTTTTGATGTTTAGTTCATCTTATTGTGTTGCTTAATTATTGTCATTGATTTTATTGTAAATCCTATGTTTTTTGCATTCACAGTCAACGTTTAACTACGCCTATAAATTACGCTTTACTATTTAAAAATAAGCCAGCGTTACTCTGTGTTGCGTGGGTAGGTTTTGCAAAGAGTCCGCTTACATAAGTTGCTGCTTGCTGTTGTATTAGTGATTGTACGTTCACAAGGGCTTCATCTAATTGTTTTTGCAGCTCAATGAGTTTCGTATTTTTTTCTGGGTCGTCATCATCTGAGGTGTTACGTAAGTCTTTTATTTGTTGCTGTAGCGACACAATGTGGTTAATTTTATCTTGTGTTTCATTTGGCTTAGCAGCATCGTGTTGCTCTTCTGTTTTCGCCGGTTTTTCGTTTTGTGATTCACTCGCTTTGTCTTTTGCGTCAGCGGTGGCGGTATTGTTTTTTGATTGTGTTATGTCGTCCTCGTTAGTGTGAAGTAATGTGTTGTATCCTGAATAGCCCGAGGAAAGATTATTAATGTTCATAAACGTCCATAATTTGACATGTAAACAGGCAGTTAAGCAACTATTGTGCCTTTTATAAAAGCGCTATTGATGGATTATGCTTATTGCTATCTGGTAAGACCACTTGTAATCTATGAAGTATGAACATTTAATAAATGCATAATCCATGGCGAGCTTTGTTAAACAAGAAATTAAAATTAGTTGTGAAGATAATTATGTATTAGCCGCAACAGCTTATTTACCTGATAATGTAAAAGCAGCGGTTGTTATTGGGCCGGCTACCGGTATAAAACGTCAGTTCTATAATGCGTTTGCAGAATATTTAGCAGGTAATGACTTTGGCGTTTTAACGTATGATAATCGTGGTATTGGGCAATCAATTGATGGTGATATTGCGTCGCATACCGCGAGCTTACAATGTTGGGGGCAATTAGATAAACCTGCCGCCATTTCATGCTTACAGCAGTTATTTCCAAATACTTCGTACCATTTAGTTGGCCACAGCGCCGGTGGTCAGCTTATTGGCCTTGCCAAAAATGCGACCGAATTAAGTTCAATATTCAATTTTGCAAGCTCGTCAGGGCAACTGCGCAATATGAAACTGAAAGATCAGTTTAAATCACATTTTTTCATGAATATGTTTATTCCGTTTTCAAACATGGTATTTGGTTATACGAAATCCCAATGGTTTGGCATGGGAGAGCCATTGCCAAAACAGGTTGCGAAGCAATGGCAAACTTGGTGTAACGGAAGTGGATATGTAAAAACCGCATTTAATAAAACGGTTTTTACGCATTACTACAACGAACTTGCTATGCCAGCGTTATGGGTAAATGCCGCAGATGACTTTATTGCGACCGATGAGAATGTGCGGGATATGCTCTCGGTTTGCCCCAACTTAGTGGCAAACACACTGACGTTGTCGCCAGCCGATCATAATTTAAACGAAATTGGCCATATGAAGTTTTTTAGTCGTCGCGCCAATATATTGTGGCCAATTGCACTCGATTGGTTGAATTCACATGCTTAACAGTAATAATGATGATTTACCATATTAAAAACAGGCCGTTATAAGGCCTGTTTTTGTTTTATCAGCAATATATTGCAAGTCAGAGCGAAGCAGAACTGGCGGATTATTTTACTTTTTTGAATAGTTTTGTGCTCAATACAGGTCTATGACCATACGATTTATGATTAGATGGTTGAGTACACAACTTATGAAAGAGAGCAGCAATAAAGTAATTGTTGGCGCATTGCTTGGCGTTTCCGGTTTATTAATGGCGATAAGCACCTTGCTGATTGGACAAGATGTAAGTTTACAGCGCGTGCTGGATTTTTATTTGCTCGATGGCGTGATGAGTTCGCACTATGCAAGTTTGCTAGCAGGTTTTGCATTTTTGGTTATGGCTATTCTTGCTATGTTGAGTATAAAAAAGCCCAAATACCAAGGTGTTTTATCTGCTTTTTTACTCGTTATTAGCATAGTACCGTTACTTACGTTACTGGACAGTAGTCGTTGGATTGCTGATTTAGGTGGTTTTCCGGCGATAGGTTCGGGGCAAGGGATCATTAAGTATGCTGCGTTGTTGGCACTTGCAATTCACTTTCTTTACGCCGAGAAAATGACACTTCGTCAACAGCAAGTTTTACAGCTATTTCCCGTTGTATTGGTGCTGTTATGGATTGGTGGAATGAAGTTTACTTTGCTTGAAGCGAAAGGCATTGAAGATCTGGTTCGCTCGTCGCCATTAATGAGTTGGATGTATTCAATTTGGTCTGTGCAGGCCGCTTCAAATGTTATTGGGGTTTACGACCTTGTTGCACTTAGTCTATTAATTTTATCTCTGCAATTTAAGCGTTTATTATTACCAGGTATTGCTATGGCAGGGGCTGTAATGCTAACAACACAAACATTTTTGTTTACATGGCTGGCAGCGCTATCGGGCGAGACCTTACTCACATCGGGTGGGCAGTTTTTAATTAAAGACTTATGGTTTATCGCAAATCTCGTATTGTATTATTATTTGAATAATCGTGATGAGAATACACTTTAGCGATAACGTGATTCAAAATGGCATTAAGACCTTTTAATGCCATTTTATAGCTCGAAATAGTCGTTTTTATTAATGTGGCCATTTAGCGAAGTGTTCTAATAAATAATCGATTGCAAGGCGTGCGCGCAGTGGCATAAATTGCTTGTTTTGATACACAATCCAACTCGTTGCGCCAGTAATACAAAAGGGCGCTAATATCGGCACCAACTTGTTTTGTTTAATTGACTCAGTAAAGGTGCTATCAGGCATGTAGGCTATTCCTAAGCCCTGTTCACATGCATCAAGGACTACATTTGAATTGTTACTTTGCCAGTTGCCACTGACTTTAATGCTTTGCTTAATCCCATCAATGTTAAAGGTCCAGTGATCACTGTTTGCCAAAATGCAGCGATGACTTTTTAATTGATTCGGGTGATTTGGTGTACCGTACTTGGCCAAATAGTCTGGACTCGCAACAAGCATCATAGAGCGGCTAATTAGTTTTCGCGCGATAAGGTTTGAATCATTTAATTCGCCATAACGAATAGCAAAGTCTATGCCGTCTTCAATGAAGTTAACCATGCGACTATTAAAGTCGATATCAATGGAAAGCTCGGGGTGATCTTTGGCAAACGTCATAAGCGCGGGAGCGACAAAGTTCTCAGCGAAACCTCCTGCTGCACTGACTCTCAGTGTTCCGTTAAGTTGATACTGCTGCTGAGTAACTTGTTCATTAGCCTGTTGTAAACCATTTACTAGATATTTGCATTGTTGGTAATAAAACTCACCGTTTTCGGTCAAGCTGATTTGCCGCGTGGTGCGGGCAAGCAAACGAGAGCCTAAACGCTCTTCTAAGCGCGATACTTGTCGGCTAATGTGGCTGGTGGAGCAGCCTAACTTTTTAGCAGCAGCTGAAAAGCCGCCGCTTTCGGCAACGGCAACAAATTCAAATATACCTTCAAAACTATCCATATAACGGCTCCATTATAACAACCTGCTTTGTTTTAACGTTTTTTATGATAAAGCACACGTTTGCGTTTATTGTTGCTAAATAGCAAAAGAGTTTAACTGATTTAGGTAATTATCATTGAAATAGAAACAATATAAAGTGGTTTTAACTGATTAAATCGCAATAAAGGTATTTATTATGAAAAAAGTACTTATTCCAGTAACAAATCACGCAACTCTGGGTGAAACCGACCAAGCAAACGGCACCTATGCGCCAGAGCTTACGCATGTTGTTCATGTATTGAACGACAACGGAATTGCGTTTGACATTGTATCAATTAATGGTGGTAAGGCACCGCTTTATGGCACAGATATCGAGGGCGATGACGTGAATAACCAAGTACTTGGTGATGCGTCATTCCAAACGCAGATCAACAATACGGTGCCTGTATCGCAAGTTAATATTGATAATTATGATGCAATCTTCTACCCAGGTGGCTTTGGTTTACTGTCTGATTTAGCGAGCAATGAAGAAGTTGCGAGTATGGCGGCTAAACATTATGAAGCTGGTGGCATTATTGCTGCGGTATGTCACGGCCCTGCAGCATTGTTACCTATCACATTGAGTAACGGCGAACCATTAATTGCGAGCAAACAAGTAACCGCGTTTACCCGTGAAGAAGAGATTGATTTTGGCACTATCAATGATATTCCGTTCCTACTTGAAGAAGCACTAACACGTAAAGCCGCGCAATATAGCAAAGTTCAGCCTTGGGGCGAGTTTGTAATTGAAGATGAGCGTGTAATCACCGGGCAAAACCCAACGAGCGCCCACGCTGTAGGTGAGTTTTTGGCAAAGCTATTGGCTGAGTAATCAGCCAACAGTCTGTTAAATAAGAAGGATTTAGTATGAAACAAAATCGCACAGTAAACCGCCAAATTATCTTGGCGTCGCGTCCCCATGGCGCACCAACACCCGCGAATTTTAATTTAGTAGAAAGCAGCCTACCACTTGTGGGTGACAATGAAATGTTGCTGCGCACCATTTACTTATCGCTTGACCCATATATGCGCGGGCGAATGAGTGATGCAAAGTCTTACGCAGAGCCAGTGGCGATTAACGAGGTTATGGTAGGCGGCAGTATTTGTCGCGTCGAAGAGTCCAATTTAAAAGGGTTTGAAAAAGGTGACTTGGTTGTCGCATTTGGTGGTTGGCAAGATTACAGCATTTCAAATGGCGAGGGCGTAATTAAGCTTGATAGCGCAATGGCCAATCCATCTTATGGGTTAGGTGTGTTGGGTATGCCAGGCTTAACCGCGTATATGGGGTTAATGGACATAGGTGCACCAAAGGCAGGAGAAACCTTAGTCGTTGCGGCGGCAACAGGGGCGGTAGGTAGCCTTGTTGGTCAAATTGGTAAGTTGCAAGGCTGCAAAGTGGTTGGTATCGCGGGCAGCCAAGAAAAATGTGATTACGCTCTAAGCGAGTTAGGCTTCGATGCCTGTTTAAACCACAATGATGCGGATTTAGCTGAGCAACTTGCAGCAGTGTGCGATTCGGGTATTGATATTTATTATGAAAATGTGGGCGGAAAAGTGTTTGATGCCGTACTGCCCCTTTTAAATACCAAAGCACGTATTCCATTGTGTGGCTTAATTGCACAATACAACTCAACAGATTTACCACCTGGCCCAGACCGCCTTGGTTTACTAATGGGCAATTTGCTTGTTAAGCGCATAAAAATGCAAGGCTTTATTGTATTTGATGACTACGGTCATCGCTATGATGAATTTCAACAAGCCATGGTGCCATGGCTAGTATCAGGACAAATCAAATATAAAGAAGACAAAGTAGTCGGCCTTGAAAATGCAGTGTCAGCATTTATTGGCTTATTGCAAGGCGAAAACTTTGGCAAATTGGTTGTGCAAGTTGGCCCAGAACACTTGGATACAGAATAAACAAGGAGTTGCTTATGATTAAAGTACATCATCTCAATCAATCACGCTCAACACGCTCATTGTGGTTACTTGAAGAATTGGGAATGCCATACCAAATTGAACACCATAAACGTGATGAGACAACGCGATTAGCCCCCGCTAGTTTGGGTGAAATTCATCCGCTAAATAAAGCGCCAATCATTGAACACGACGATGTCGTAATTTGCGAATCAAGCGCCATTATGGAGTACATTCTCGATCAAGATGACAAACAGCGTTTGCGCCCAGAAAAAGGCACAAAAAGTTATTACCAGTATCTTGAATGGTCGCATTTTGCCGAAGGCTCGTTAGGCTTGCCAATTATTGCGACCTTGCTAATGCGAATGGAAAAACGTGATGGCACTAACCCAATGGATGGCTATATTGCAAAAGAGATTAACCTAGATTTAGGTTATATTGATGCCGTACTTGCGACGCAAACCTATTTTGCTGGTAACGAGTTTACCGCCGCAGATATTATGATGACAATCACGTTAGAGTTTGCGGCTAATTTAAACTTGCTTGAAAATCGCGATAACATTACCCGCTATTTGGCAAATGTACACAGCCGAGAGGCATATCAAAAAGCACGTTCATTTGGCTAACGATTATCGATACAAAAACACGCGGCCATGATTTACACTGGTCGCGTTTTTTATTGATAATAACGTTTATGATTAGCAGTCACTATGTTGCAAAAAGCCCTAAAGGGGACTTTTTAGACTTAACCATTGAAATAGGGTTACCTGAACCTGATCCAGAACCCGGTGGCGATTTTCGCTGTAAAGTAACAATCAACGCCTTCAAATTTGAAAAGTTTTCCTTCGGGGTTGATCAATTACAAGCTCACAGCTTAAGCATTAAATTACTTAATATGTTGCTGGTAGAAAAGCAAACGCAAGGTTGGCTATTCTATTTTCCTGATGATTTAGACCATGCGATGGATTTTGAAAATGGCTTTTTTTAGCCAGAAGCAAAGCTTAAACCTTTCGATACAAAAAGCCTTGTTGCACTAATACGCGACAAGGCTTTTACTTAACCAGAACTTGGGCTATTTATTTAGATGCGGTGTTATACATCAAATTTGTGTAACCCAATGAGTGAACTTTGTTTAGTAAGCCACACCAATTCGCTGATTCAGGTATTTTGCTTTTTCTAGCTCATCAACAAACGCAACGGCATAGTCAGCGACAGAAATACGGCTCTGGCCTTGTTCGTCAACTAATAGTTGGTCGTCTGTCACGCGATAATTTTGCTGTTTATCGCCAGGGAATATTTCAGCGGCGGGGCAAATAAATGTCCAGTTTAATGGGCTTTGTGTTTGCTGAAATACCGTTAATGCCTCGCCTTGAGCAATCGCTTCATCTTTGTATTCTACGGGAAACTCAGGCGTATCAAGCAGTTTTACATTTGGTGCAACGGTTAATGAACCTGCACCGCCCACCCATACCAGTCGCTCAATCGCGGTATGTGGCAATTCGCTCAGCAATCGCCTTGCGGTGTCTGCCACTATGTTGTGATTCCCCAACGCACGGCCACCTATGGCCGTAACAAATACGCTTTCGTCCGTAATTACATCTGAAAGGGAGCTGTTATCGGTTAAGTCGAATGGTTTAACGTTAACATCGGTCACGTCATAGTTTTTGGGGTTTCGTACCAGTGCAGTCACTTGGTGTCCTCTTGATTTTGCTTCTGCAACAATATGGCTACCAATCCAACCTGATGCACCTAAAACAACGAGTTTCATATTTTTTCCTCACAATGTGTTTGATTTCGTTGTGCCTAGATTAGAAGAAAACTATCATGAAATAATCAGATCAAATTGAAATAGATTGCATCAATTAAAGTTACTAATTATGGATCGTATTAATGCAATAAAAAGCTTTGTTGAAGTTGCACACTTGGCAAGCTTTACCAAAGCAGCTGAGCGCTTGGGACTCAGTCGCTTGCAAGTGTCGCGGCATGTTCAAGAGCTGGAACAATGGTTAGAGCAGCGTTTACTGCACAGAACAACCCGTAAAGTAAGTTTGACTCAACAAGGCGAGCGCGCATTAATCCGATTTGAGAGAATATTGAATGAAACCAGTGCGCTGGTGGCTGAAAGTATTGCAAATAAAACAGAGTTGTCAGGAACCGTTCGAATTTCGAGTCCAATTGGTTTTGCACAAACTATGTTAGTAGATGCAGTTAGCCAGTTTATTGCGCAACACCCGCGAGTTAAGGTCGATATTCACGCCAGCGACAGCTTTTCAAATCTAGTCGAAAAGCGTATTGATATTGCGCTTAGGTATACAAATACACCAGATGAAAGTTTGATTGCACGACCACTTCTGAAAATTGGCGCATGTGTTTGTGCTTCGCCAAGTTATGTGGCTAAAAATGGTGTGCCTTTAACACCGGATGAATTAACAGACCACCCTTGTTTGGTGCATTTAAATCACAACCAATGGCGCTTTTTTAATGACAATACACGTGTTGAAGTGAAGGTGGCTGGGCCACTCGTGTGTAATGATGTAACCACGATTGTGCACGCGGCGATAAATAGTGCCGGAATAGCATGGTTGCCGTTTGATATTGCTCGCAGTTACATACAGCAACAACAGCTGGTGCCTATTTTAACTGAGTATTCACTTGAAGCGAGTCAGTTGTGGGCCGTGTATTTATCGCGAAGTTATCAATCTCCGCTTGTGCGCGCATTTATCGATTTTGTATCGGGTTCTTGGCAGCAGGATATTTTGCCAAACAAGTAGGGATCTGAATGTTCAGATCCCTTGGGTATGTTTACGGTTTCGGGTTTAGCTAAATTAATTTACGTTAGCCGTATATGTGTTAACTTCACCCGAGACCACAGTTTTAAAAGCGGTAGTTAAAGCGCAATTGGGCATTACGCTCTTTGCCAGGCATACCACCTAAGAACATGGCTTTTTCGTAATATACTTTGTCGAATAAGTTATTTAACTTAAGTTGTACACCCCAGTTTTCAGCTTGGTAAGCAACACCCGCGTCAAATACGGTATAGCTTGGTACATAACCGTCAGGAATACCAAAGGAATTTGAGTTTGTACTGCGTTCATCAACATAAATGCCGCCTAGGCTGAATTCAATCGGGCTTTCACGGGTAAAGACATAGCTTGAATGAGTTAACCAAGCACCCGCGGTAACATACGGCACGCCTTTTTGTCGCTCATCATCGTTATTACGGGCATCCTGATACACCGCATTGATATTTAGTTTCCACTGCTCATTTAAATAAGCATTTAAATCAAGTTCTATACCGTTTGTTTCTTCTTTACCATCATAGAAGTAGCGCGGTACATTTGGTGCTGAAACACCTTCGTCAAAATCTGGGTTGCTGTATCGTAAATTAGTGCGGCTAGATTCAAATATCACTAATGATGCTACCAGTTGATCATCGAGTGCTTTATAACGCACACCAATATCATTACTGATTGACTCTGAGTCTTCACGGTCACTTTCGTTACCGTAGATAGTGCCAAGCACACTGTAGGCGGTTCTGCCTTTAGCGTGGTTTACAAATACCGACAAGTCGTCATTTACAAGGTAGGTTGCACCTAAATTGTAAGTGATACCACTATCAGAGGTATCTTGCTCTGGCGTTGGCTTTGCAGCACTTGCGCGGTAACGCGGGTCTACACCAAAGTGCGCATAGCGCTGAGTGATTTCATTAAACGCCACACCAATACGCGTGGTTAACCCAAAGTCAAAATAACTAACATGTTGAATACCTAAACCCCAAGCACTGACTTCCTTGTTGTAGTTAGCGGTTTTAAGCGGATCATAATCTTCGAAGCTACCAGCGCCCCAGTTTGGGTTGCGAATGTCAAAAATATACGGCAATTGGCCCTGATAAATAGTGTTGCCATCTTTATCTTTAATTACTTTATCAGCGTCATAGATTGAATATTGCTGAAAGCGGATATCACGATCTTCATAATTCGCATTGACTAATAATTCGTTGTCGATATCACCAATTGAAAAATCGTAACGTAAATCAGCAAAATACTGTAAAGATTGCTCATTTGCAGTTACTTTTCGGTATTCTTGACGCCTTGCAGCAAATGGGAACAGCTCACCGTCCACCATCAGTGGTGCGCGCGGATCAGCATTGATGGTGCCGCGACGGTTCCAATATACATAGTTATACGCTCCGGTTTGGCGGGCAAACCCTGAGTCGTAGTCGCGATATTGTAATTGCTGGTTAAAGTAGAGGTTATCAGTGAAGTTAATATTGTGTGTTAGCTTTACACGAAACTCTTCACCTTCATTGTCTTTTGCCATCGGTGAAATAATACCGTTATGACCAAAGGTGTAAGGCGTTAAGCCATCGTTAGCTGCAAGTGACTCTGCCAATTGTTGCCTTTGTGCATCGCTTAGCTGAACACCAACCCCGTTAGGGTCGTTTACTAAGTCAGTCCAGCTTACGTCGCCCGCGCCTTTACCGCCGACCGATTCGGCATTATAAATACGAATAGGGTGACCGATTGAGTCAACTGCAATGCCATCTTTAATATAGGCAGTCGAAAGCATTATATCGTGGCTGTCGCTAAATACGTATTTGAAGCTGAGGTAGGCTTCGTCGCGGTCGTTGTTTAAATCGCGATAACCATCGCTGCGCGCTGATTTAACCAAAACACGGTAAGCGAGATCACCGGTGATTGCAGCTGTTGAATCAAGTTCAAGCGCATAGGTATTCCACTGGCCTAAATCCGCGGTCATGGTGTGAGAGGCTTCAAACTCTGGCTTTTTCTCAATGAGATTAATAACACCGCCAGCGCTGCCCATGCCGTATAAACCGGTTGCAGGGCCTTTTAATACTTCGATGGACTCAACATTGGTCATTGAACGGGTAGGGTTAAAGGTGTTGCCAAGGCCTGCGCCACCATACATGCCGTCGTATGTGTAGTTAGCGCCTAGGCCACGGATCACTATATTGTCGCCAATGCCATAGTTGTTACCAGCTTGGGTTACACCACTGATGTTTCTGATAGCATCTTGTAAATTATCGATAAGTTGCGAGTTAAGTAATTCACTGTCAACCACTACTACGGCTGCTGGGGTTTCCATTAACGACATATTCGATTTAGTAGCAAGACCCGAGTTTAGTACCACTTTATTTTGGCGGCCATAAACACTGACAACTTCAATATCGTCGTTGTTTTTAGCTGTTGCTTGGCTATTAGCAAAAGCCACTGAAGTTGGTAAAAGCGCTGCACATGACAGTGCAATAAGCGAGAGATTAAATGATTTCATTGTTTAGATAATTGTAGTTATAACTAATATGCAAATGATAACTGTAATCATTTGTTATATTCAATCGAGCAATGTGACATTTAACATTAATAAAAGTAACGGTTAACGTTATTAACAAATTAGTGCTATTTATGAACTGTGTAAGCTGATGAGAAGATGTTTTGTTTTGTTTTGGATTTTGGATAAGTGCAGTTACATCCACTTAATGCGAACTATACAAATAATAAACACCTGTATTTTTCTGAAAAAGGATGAATGGCGTTATACCAAAGATTCATCGGTTGCGGAGTCAGATGATGCGGTTTGGATTGATAACATTAAATTTGTGGGTCAAACAAATTAGGGTGTAATTTAAACCGTTATATAACACTAAAAGCCGCAATTAGTTGCGGCTTTTTTGTAATACCTTAAAGTGAATTGCTTTATTTCCAATAGCGTGAATGCTCGCCTGAAAAGTAGTGGGCAAATTGCGATAGATGCTGATATAAAAAGTCTTTGGTTGCGGTGACTTTTGCTGCCGTTTTTAAATCAGAATGATACAGCAGCCATAAACTCCAAATTGAGGGTTTTACCGGTATATCTAAGCGGTAAAGATTTGAATGTGGTTGTGAATCGACTAAACCACAGGGTAATTTTGCAATACCTAAGCCATTTTTAGTCGCGGTAACAAGCGGGCCGAGTTGATCAAATCGTGCGATTACATTGCTACTTGGTAAGTATTTGCTATGCCAATCGGCTTCGAATTCTAACTCCCACAATAACACGCGGTGCTGTGCGCGTGAGGTACTTAAATAATCATCACTTGCATAGACGCCCCAATTTGAGGCAAACAGTTTTCTGCCAATGAGGTCGTCTTGGCTCGGTGCTGGGGTGAATCGCAGTGCAATATCGGCCTCTCTTGCACGCAAGTCTTTGTGCATTGAACCAATTATTAAGTTGGTTTGAATATTAGGATAAAGCGCATTGAACTCGTTAAGTGCGGGTACCACAAAATCGTTAGCTAGTTCAGGTGTTAAGGCTATATTTACCTCGCCGCTTAGCAGCTGGTCTTGTCCGAATAATTTGCGTTCAATATTGCGCTGTTGCTCTTTTAGCAGCGTGATATCAGGTAACACCGCTTTGCCGGTTTCCGTCAGCTGATAGCCTTTTGGCACACGTTCAAACAGCCTAACTTTAAAGCGATTTTCAAATGCTTGAATACGCCGTGCAACGGTTGTGTGGTTAACCTTTAGTTGCTTGGCAGCGCCCGATAAGGTACCCGACTGATAAAGTGCAACTATGTATTGGTAATCATCATCTAAGTTCATCTGTGCATTATTGCACAATAAAAATGCGTAAATCACTAATTTTTTTAGCGCTAAAGTGGCGTAAAGTGAGTGCGTAATCAATTTAACTTTAGACAGGATGCTAATTATGTATACCCTTTATCATTTTCAAATTTCATGTTCTTCGGCGGTAAAGATGGCGCTAGAAGTGATTGGTGCAGAACATAAAACTGCGGTAGTGGATCTATTTGAAGGCGCGCAGCACAACGCCGATTTTTTGGCTGTTAATCCGCTTGGTAAATTGCCAGTGTTGGTAGATGGCAGTCATACCTTTACGCAGGGAGAAGCAATTTTAATTTATCTGTCGCAAAAGCATAAAAATGCACAGCTAATGCCAGATTTAGCAAGTGTTGGTGGTATGGAAGCGTTAAAGTGGTTAAATTTGGTTGCCAGTAGTTTGCATGGCCATTTCACTAAAATATTTCATCCGGAAAAAGTGTCAACGGATCATGATTCGGTTAAACAAAACGCGGAAGAAGAGATTGTTAAGTTACTTAACTTTGTGTCAGACCGATTAGCTCAATCACCTTATTTAGCAGGCGAAAAACCAACCCTTGCGGATTTATATTTTGCGGTGATCTTAGGCTGGGGGCAGGTGTTAAGTTTTGAGCTGTTTACACGTTTCCCTGAATTTAAGGTTTATAAACAGCGATTACAAACGACTTTCCCGCAATCAGAAACCTTACAAAATATTTAAGTTAACCACCGTACTAACAACACATGTTTAGTACGGTGTAACTCGCTACTTGATGTGATTATCGGTAAGTAACGAATTAAAGCGGGTTTCAAGCTTGCCACCGATAATCGCAACACGCTTTTTCATTTCTGTTATCCATTTTTCATCGCTCATCACATCTTTTGAAAACGTCATATCGCGTTTAGTGTGACCCACATACAGCAAGGCATCGGCAAGTGATTGAAGTGTCGCATCTTTACTGTTTATTTTACTAAGCATAGGTCGCGCTTTTGGCATTATGTCGCGAAATGGGACATCGGCGAGAACAGAATTATCGTCTAGCTTAATAATTTTTGCCGTGCCTGAGTTAGGCAACACGTCATACAACACGTTTTGAATAACAGGCCACACAGTAAATACTGAGTTAGGTTTAGCCATCTCAATACGAGAAACCAGCGACAAATTCTGCTGATTAACCGTTTCTGGATGCGCAGCTTTTAATAAGTGAAAACCGCAAAACACTAAAATCGCTTTTTGGTTAGACTGAATAATTGGTGTGAGTGTGTCGTAAAAGCCATCTACTTTGCTCGATGCAGCACGCTGCCACGACTCGGCGGTGGCATTTTCCCAGTTAAAATGTTTTTCTGCCAACAGTACCTTTAGCTTTTTGTCATCGGGCAATGTTTGATTTATGGCCCTGATTGATTGCAATAATTCCATATATCCGTCGCCAAGCCATGCGGTGAAATAGAGGGTTTCGCGCAGTACCTGTTTTAACTGTGACTCATCAACAGTATCACCTTTAATATACTGATTTATATAGTCTTGGTAGTTTTGATTGCCAAATTCCAGCACAATAATTGGCTGTTGTGACACAATTTTTGGTGAGGTAATAATGTCGCTTATTGCCGGCATAAAACCAGGGTAGTAATGGGCATCACCAAGTGCAACAAATTGATGGGTTGAGAGTGCATCGACGACAACCTGTTCGCTTGGCTGTAGCTGTGTTTGTAATTGACTAATTTGCTCTGGCGATAGATTTAGCGTCGCATTTTTCGGTAAGTAGTCGCATGCAGCTAAGCAGGCAGCAATTAATACAATAGCAAAGTACTTCATGATAGTCCTTGAGAAAATAGGGTAACGTAAGATTTTGAATAGACGTTTGTTGATTTAGTCTGATTCATCTGGTTCGAGCGTAAAGAGCAGATCGAGCGCTGGTAGAAACACGCTGACGGTAAATAGCGCCGCCGCGAGAGCGTATAAATAATGTAAGCTGGTGGTATTTTTAATTAGCCATGAAATGCTCATGCTTAGCCAAAATACGTTAAACAAAGTGATGTTTACATTTGGTTTAAGCGGCTTAGCGCAATACTTACAGTTGAGTGGCTCGCGATTTAATAATGCAAGGCGGTCACTTAGTTTAAGCGGCTTGTTGCAGCATGGGCACGAGCGAGTAATGAATTCGTTTAACATGGCTTAACATTAAATTACAATTGATAATCATTATCATTTAATATTAGACCATATGTAAATAAATTAAAAGGACTTTATAAGGGCTTTTAAAGCCTTGCTAGTGTCCACTATATTTACTTGCGTTATCTTGCCGTTATTGAGTGTTATCACAGTAACGTGCTCATCTTTTTTGGGAATAGCATTTAGTACGTTGCCTTCTTTATCCATAATTACCGGATAAGCGAGCTTCTTCATTTTAGGAATAGCAATAAAGCGGCTTATAAGTGATGGCATGGCGCTAATATCGGCGTAGTATTGAACATTTGCAGCCAATAAATCATCACTTTTTTTATTTTCAAATGCCGCTTTAACAAGTTTGCTACTATCCATATCGTGACTGAATACCAGCCATTTTGTACTAGGTAAAAGTGTCTGCTTTTTATCAAATTGGTCATTAAGCTCGGGCAACGAGAGTGTTTGGCCTACGGTTAATGTCGGCTTTGCAGTTTCGGCAACACTAACCCATGAGGTTAAAAGTAGCGAAAAAACAGCGAAAATGTTTAGAAATCTCATAATATGCTTTAAATCCTGCTTTATTTGAACGTGGCGTAACAATTTAAACTAAGACACTGGGCAATGAGTTTGCCTGCAACGTATTTACGCTCCACAACCATTTACCCTTTAATCTGTACGTTTTATCTAACAGCTTAGATTAGGCTTATTTAGTGCCAAAAGTACAGTCTTGTTCGGAGCGTTTAAATACGGTTTTCATCCAAATACGCCGGTTTTCTTTGGTTTTAACTTGTTCTGGCAGTGGGTGAATTAACAGTAGGTAATCGCCTTTGTTCATATCATCAACCGAAAATGAGGGAGCGCTGGGGTTATTTACTAAAATAGGTTGGATCACCGCGACTTTTCGCTTTTTTCGCAGCATTACCCGTTCAACGGTTCCGAGATGTGATGCAGAGTGAAAATGACCATTTAAGTGCACTAGTTTATGATTTGGGTGATTTTCTAATGCATTATGGATTGATTCAGCCATGGTATCGTCACGAACTACTTGGGCAAAATAGCGATTTAACGTACTTGGTTGAATTGTTTCCTGACTGTGCCCCATATTGGCGGAAAACTTATTAAAGTAAGCCCCCTCGGTTGGCGTATAAAACGACTGCGCCACTTGGTGTTTTCGTTTTTCTGGTAAGTTGTCTAGTATCCCTAAGCCATGTCTTCCGGTACATACCACAGTATCTTTCGGTGCGTTTGCGGCAATAACAGGTAAACCATGTGTTTTTGCCATTTCAACAAGGGGGCGATAACTGCTTTGGTAATTATCCCATGCACGGCCAAAGTGGCGTAATGACCATTCACCAATTTCATCATTTAAATACGCATTTAGGTATGTTTGCGTATCTCGCTCAAATTGTTCTAACGAAAGGATGATTTTAGGGTTAGCTTTCAGTAGCGCTTGATAAATGTTTGCCTGTGCTAAATGGTTACCTGGATGACGATGATTCTCACCAATAAATATCACGTCATAATCGCTCAACCCGCCAATGCTTTTTGCTAAATCAACAGTCTTAGGTCGCCCTGAACGTACATCGATCAGTTGATAGTCATATAAGCTTGTTAGCGGTGTAGCTAAGTACCATTGTTCGTTGTTTTGCACAAGCGCGCTTACGGTTTTCTCATGGCTTGGCAGATGAGTGCTTTGGCAAGCAGTTAACAACATACTAAGCGATAACACAATGAATGAAAGTTTGGTGCGTAGCACAGTAAACCTCTTAGTTTTCTTATTGATTATGGTAAATGGCTTACCATTTGGTAAGCCTTTTTATCGAGGTTAGATTAAAGCTAAATAGCGGCGCTCTACTTCTTGCCAGTTTATTACATTGAAAAATGCACTAATGTATTCTGGACGGCGGTTTTGGTATTTTAAGTAATAGGCGTGCTCCCACACGTCTAAACCTAAAATTGGCGTTTCGTTATTCATTAGCGGGCTATCTTGGTTTGCAGAGCTCGTTACTGCTAGTTCGCCATTTGCGTTTACAACTAGCCATGCCCAGCCACTACCAAAGCGAGTTAATGCAGCTTTAACAAACAGATCATGAAACGCATCAAATGAGCCAAATGTTGCGGTAATCGCATTTTCGAGCGTCCCCTTATGAAGCTCACCACCAGTGGGTGATATTACTTGCCAAAACAAGCTGTGGTTATGATGACCACCCACATGATCTCTTACGGCCCCCTGTAATGAGTGTGGTAAAGCAGCAATATTAGCTAGCAGCCATTCATCAGTTTTTTGCTCAAACTCAGAACCTGCTAGCGCTTCGTTAGCTTTATTCACATAAGTTTGGTGATGCAAAGTGTGATGTATTTCCATTGTTTTTGCGTCAATGTGCGGCTCTAATGCGTCATATGCATAGTCGAGGTTCGGTAGTATAAATGCCATATTTATTTCCTTTATAATTTAGCGTTATTCGCTAGTGAATCGTGTTGTTTTGAGCACTGATTGTGTTCATGATGGTATTTAACTTGCTGGCGATATTTGCATCATCGCCATATTGTTTTAGTAAAACGAAGCAATGGTGTTTTAGTTTCGAGAGATGCTTTAATACGAGGAGCTGATGCGAAGATTGGGTTGATGTAAAAATATGTGCGGCGCATTTGCATACGCTTTTGTAGCCTTCAACTAACAGATCGCAGGCGTTGTTTATGTTTTGTTGTGCGATATTGGAATCTACTAAGTTTAAATACGACACCACTACAGCGGGAATATATTGATCCACAATCCAGGCTTCTGGTGGAGGTGAATCAGATTCGATTTCTGCCTCTATTTGCTCTAACGCACTTAAACAATCGGCATAAAAGAGGTTAGCGTAAGAAAATTGGCAGCTATCGAAAGCATGGTTACCTTTTGATACATGCTGTTGCCAAATTTGCATTTCGTTATGAATACAGGTTTTAGTATCGGGCATCTCAAACAGTTAATTCAAATAAAAACTATTATCATTAATATTTAAGTTATTTCAAGCAGTAATTTGATTTTAGCTAGGGGATGTAATTGCTAAATTGGCAGTAGAAGGCGTTATTTGTCGGACTTTCATGTGTTTTGAACGCATAGTAGCGTGAGATTTGGTGGTTTGCACAATGTCTCACGTAACGTTAACACTTGCTCCATATTGGTAGTTGCTTATGTGTATTTGCGCTGGTAATTATGGAGCAGCGTGCTTTAAAAATTGTATTGTAATGTTTGCTTTGCATTTGGCTACAAGCGAATGGCTTTTGTCATCATCGCTTTACCTTCGGTTTCCACGTAATCTAAAAATACCTTGGCAATGGGCGAAAGCTGCTGCGATTTGGCCCAAGAGAAAGACCACTTGGATTGAATAGGTAAGGACGATACGTTAATCACTTTTACATTATAGCTGTCGCCAAATGCCAATGTATGAGCTGATAAAATGGCTACGCCCATGCCTGAGAGCACTGAGTGAATAATAGCTTCGTTACTGGCAATCGTCATGCGAACATTAGGTTTTATATTGTTTGCTTTGAAAAATTGTTCGGTGACGTAGCGTGTACCTGAGCCTTCTTCACGAATAATAAAACTTTCCGCTGAAAACTCTGCTAATGAAACTTGCTTACGTTTTGCAAATGGGTGCTCCGCATTGGCTATTGCCACAAGGTCGTTCGACATAAACTCAATAACTTCAAGATCAAGCTCTTGCGGCACGTAACTAAATACATAAAAGTCATCTACCCCTTGTTCAAATCGCTCAATGACTTGTTGCCTGTTAGCAACGGTAAATTGAATGTCAATTCCTGGATAACGCTTACAAAACGGGCCTAATAAGTGAGGAATAAAGTATTTTGCTGTTGTGGCACAGGCGATACGAAGCGTACCCGACTTAAGTCCTCGCAAGTTAGATAAATGCATATCAAGCGCCTCGCATTGCTGCATTATTTGCCGACTTGTTGCCACGGTTGCCAATCCCGCATCGGTGAATTTAAGTTGCCGTCCTACTTGTTGATAAAGCGGTAAGCCAATGGCTTCACTTAACTTTTTAAGTTGCATGGAGACCGTAGGCTGTGTCAAAAATAATGATTCTGCTGCAGCTTTAATGCTGCCACCTTCAAATACGGCTAATAAAATTTCAAGTTGACGAAAGGTGCCAATGTGCGCGTGTAATCGTGATGCCATACTCATTCCAAAATATTAAATTAGATAAAAATCTAATCCAAAGATAGTTAATATCTATTTTTATCTAATCAAAACGGTGTGTAAACTTTTTTCTGTCGCTTAATTTAATGGATGGGAAAGTAAAATGAAGAACCGAAGTTTTATATTGTCTCTTGTTACCTGTGCAATGCTGCTGGCGTTCTATGCGCTGAGCAGTCAAATTGGTCAGCCTCAGTTGGCATTTGTTATTGTTGCAGCGTTATTGTTTAGCTTTTCACTTTATTCACAGTTAGTCGCACGCAACAAGCTAGGCTTGTCTCGACCTGCCGCAGAGCACTATATGCAACGCGTGGGAGAAAAATAAACCATGATTATTGATGCCGTTGTCGCTTTTTTTATTTTGGGTATCGTTAGTCAATTATTAGGTGCCAAAATAGGATTTCCTGACGGGCTGTATAAGTCGCTAAGCATGTTTTTGATGATTGCGATTGGCTTAAAAGGGGGCCTTGCACTGCAAAAATACATCGATCCCGCATTACTTACAATGTCACTGGCCGTCGTTGCTTTTGGCCTTGTTTTACCGTTAATCGCATACCCTCTTTTACGCTACTTCGGACAGCTCGATAAAATTAATGCTGGGGCAATTGCCGCACATTATGGCTCGGTGAGTGTGGCCACGTATGCTGTTGCAATTGCTATTCTTGAGGCGAACAATGTTTCGTATGAGGCATACTTCCCGCTGTTTGTTGTCCTATTAGAAATGCCAGCGATCGTTGTAGGCTTAGTGTTAGCTAAAGGCAGCTTGAAAATCATCAATGGTGAATTTGTTAAAAAAGAGCTTGTGGCGAACCAAAGCATTCTACTGATGCTCGGGAGCTTAATTATTGGTTATTTGGGTGGTGAAAGTGTTGCTAAATTATCGCCTTTCTTTATTGAGCTTTTTTCGGGCATTCTTGCGCTGTTTTTATTCAAAATGGGGCTAATCGCAGGCAAACAGCTTGTAACGGTTAAAAAGAACAGTGTGTTCTTAATTAGCTTTGCTGTACTGATGCCCATGATTGGTGGCCTTGCGGGCACAGGGCTTGGGTTAATGCTTGGCCTAAGTAGCGGTGGTATTGCGTTAATGGCGGTGCTAGGCGCAAGTGCGTCTTACATTGCGGTGCCTGCTGCAATGAAACAAAGCCTGCCAGAAGCTAATGCTGGTATGTCGATTACCGCATCTTTAGGTATTACCTTTCCATTTAACGTACTGATTGGTGTGCCATTTTTTATCACGTTTGCAGAATATCTTGCGGCAAAATAATCGTGATAGTCATTAAATAAAAACGGCGAACCTAAGTTCGCCGTTTTTTAGTTTTTACTAGAATTAACGCGTTACTTTTACACGTTTTTCAATCATCAATTTCGCTTCAATGCGACGGTTTTCACTGTGTGCTTCAGCTGTGTTTGCGTCGTTTAATAAACGCGTTTCACCGTAACCTACAGCGCTAATACGTGACGCATCAATGCCGTATGTGTCAATTAACACTTGTTTAATTGCTTTGGCACGCTTTTCTGACAGTTTTAGGTTATAAACCGCGTTACCTGGCGCTGAGCTGTGGCCTTCAATTTGCACATTTTGCTCTGGGTATTTTTTCATAAAATCAGCAAAACGACGTAAGTCAGTGCTGTTTGGATCAAGTACTTCACTTGAGTTGTTATCAAACTGTACCGCTAATTTAATGCTGTCTTGCATGTCTTTAAACAGTGTACACCCTTGTGCGTCTGTTTTATCTGTCGTTGGTGTATTTGGACATCTGTCTTCGTTGTCGTTAACACCGTCGTTATCACTATCAAGCACAATAGCGCAGCCAGTGCTGTCGACACGTACACCCTGTTTTGTGTTCGGGCATTGATCGTTTGCGTCAATAACACCGTCGTTGTCGCTGTCAATTACCGGTGCTGCTTTAGGTGCTTCGGTTGCAGGCGCACTGTTACCGCCAAACTGATAAAGCAGTCCAAGTTTACCGCTGTAATCTTTGTGGTTTTCGCCAAAGTCATGGTAAGCCGCTACTTCTGTGATCACTTTCCATTTGTCGGCTACTGGCCAATGCATACCTACACCTAAATTACCTAGGTTATAACCTGTATCAAGTGATTCGTGTTTTAAACCTGCAAATACGTATGAATTGCCTTGGAATGGGAAGAACATCGCATCTAAACCGTAGCGATGACCGTCAATACTTTCTTGACCTGGATATGCTTCTAAGTCGATGCGTGCATATTCAAAACGACCACCCCATGAAGGAGTGAAACGTTCGCCAAGCTCTAAGCCCCAACCCCAATCAATGCGGTCTTTTGGCATTGCTTGGAATTTATCTTTGTCTGCATAGTAATATTCGGCAAAGCCACCAAGCCAGATTTCCTTATCTTCAGCAAGTGATGGCATGCTTGTTACAGCTGCCAAAATAGATAGCGCAATAGTGTGTTTTTTCATTTAATGATCTCCGTTTTCTCATATAAACGTCATTTAGTTTAGTAGATTGTTGCAGTGGCGAAGTAAATATGTTCGTTCTGCTTTTTACGAACTGGCTTACAAATTTTATGCCTATTATTTTTCATTTATATTTCAATGGATTAATAAGGCTTCTTAGTTTTTTAATAATAACTGTGTAAAGAGTTACTCGGTAAAAAAGTCGCAATTTGTAAGTTTTACATTGCTCAGTGGTGCACAAGGCATATTGTAAATCGGTACAAGCTGGGTTTGAAAGCAAAAAACGGCACTATGTTGTGGTTTTATGATTAGATGATGGTATTACACACAATGTGTTTATAAACCGAACTGCAATGGGGAGTGAGGGTTCAATAGACCCTCAATTTATAATGTGGTACAGCAACATAACAAAGCAAAAGAGCTAAATATCTGCTAATCGCTGTAGCAACTCATCGGTTTTGATTAACCCCGAAATGGCTTCACCATTTTGTAGCAAGATAGTAGGCGTTGCACTAAAGCCAAATCGCTGTGCCAGCTGTTGCTGTGTAACTAAGCTATTCTCACAGACGTTTGTAACATTACCTTGGTAGTGGCCAACTTGCATTGCTTGGTTCATGGCTTCTTGTGGATTGCGTGCACACAGAGCGGCGGCGGTTTTTTCAAATGCGCTGCTGCCGACTTTGCCTCGTGGGATCATTACATAGTCAATCGTAACGCCTTGGCGATTGAGTTCCTCAATTTTTCCATGCAATTTGCGGCAAAATGGGCAATCGATATCGGTAAAAATCGTGATGACATGCTGTTCGTTACTTGCTTGATAGCTTAGTAGTGCCTCTCTAGGCAAGGTTTTGATAAGTGTTACACGTTGCTGCTGCTTTACTAATTCAGTTAGATCTATTTTGCTTTCGGTGTCGATAACTTGTCCTAAATATAAATATTTACCATCGGGGCTTGCGAAAAACGTATGGTTTTGTGTTGTGACTAAGCGGAGCTCATTGTTATAGGGCTCGACGGAAAACTGTGTATTTTCACCGAGTAAATCAAACAACTTTTGTTTTACCGCTGCAAGAGTCGAGTGATTATTTTCAAGTGGTTGCACTGTTTGTGAGTGCACAAACGCAGCGCAAAAAAAGAGTGAAAGTGTGAACAATAACGCGATAATTTGATTAACTGATTGCATATAATTAGCCTATTAAAATTGGATTAGGCCAACTTACAAGGTCACCGTGTTAGACGCATTTAAAACTATCTATAATCATCTATAAATAGCTATAATTTGTTTAATATTAAAGCTTTATATTTTTAATGCTAAGGCAGTTTTAAGTGCGCATAGTGCGTTGTCGTAAGCTAAAAATATCACTATGCAAGGTGCTATTTGTGAAATTAAAACTGGTTGGTTGATTTAGTTGGTGGCAAAGCGCCAAGTGTTCAGCACTTTGCTCTGTGTTGGCTTGCTGCTTGTTATTTGTCACTATTGTTGCAATCAGAGATTCTCTGTTAACTGGGTTATGCTGAGTCGTGCTTGCAGTTGCTGGTTTGTTGGTGATAATCGTCGCAATACGCTGATTAACTACTTCACTGCTGCACACGGCTAAACTTGAATTAAGTAGCGCTTTACTTTCAATTGCATAGTTGAGTGCATCATTTATTTCACTGTTTTCTAATGATATACGGCTTAATAGGTCGAGTGCTTGCGTACGATAATAATCTGAAGTTGGCGTTTGATTAATAATCTTAAACGCAAGCTGATTTGCTTGAGTGAGCTCTTTTTTGTGTAATTTCACTTCAGCGAGTAGTAGTTGCGCCTCGATGGAGTGGGGGTTTTCTTGCAAACTAAAGTTAAGCCACTTTTCGGCAACCTCCAAATCACTTTTTTGAAAAGCGATTAGCGCATTTGAGTAGCTGCTCATTGCCGGCAATAAATTTGTTGTAAGCGGTGTATCGCTATGTGATACCCACATAGCACTGGTAATTGTTGATATCATTAAGGTTAGGCCGGCAGCAATGGCGCGCCAAGGTAGCTGTGTTCTTTGAACCGACGTTACCTGTGTTACCGTGGCTTGCCAAATATAACCTTGATTAGGTTGAGTGCGAATAAGCTGTTGTTCTGGTGCCAGTTTACGCAATTCACTGATCACTTGGAAAAGGCGATAGTCTTGCACGTTTTCACTTTGCCACAGCGCCTTAAACAATGCGTGTTTTGATATTAATTGCTCTGGCTGTGTTAAAAAAAACAGCAGTGCTTGTGCAGTTTTAGGGCGAATCGGCTTTTCTTTACCTGATTGCGTTAAGGCAAATGTTGTTGCGCAAAACGTGAAATCGAGAAATTGATAAATAGCCATAAATTGTCCTTAACAGCATCTGTTTGTTTTTTCTTTAGTGTTATAAAGATAAAACAAGGCTAAGGCAACCGCTGCTTTATTTTTACCCGTTATTTATTTCGTTAGGTACGGGGTTATTGGTAACGCCTGCACCTACTGAAACTGGGTGGCCATATTTATTTTCTAAATCGGTTCCTTTGGCGAAACCTAGGAATAATATACAACCGATAGGACCAATCACAGGGATCAGACTCAAAAACATCATCCAACCCGACTGATTACAATCGTGCCAACGCTTTATGTGGATCATTAAGGTCATCCAGGAAATCACACACAGGGTGAAAAAAAATACTAAGAAAAAAATCGCTTCAGCGTAAACGGGCAGGCTAGAGTTGGATTTAAAGAAATTATTTAATACGTTAAATAACCCTAAGCATAATACTATGTAAAGCAGCGATATACCCCAAAACATGCTTCGAGTAGCACGTCCTCGCCACGAAAAGAACAAGGTATGAATTGGTATGTTTAGATTTTTCAGAGTCCATAAATTAAGTAAAAAACAGGGCAGTAGAATATTAAATTTTAATAAATTTAGTACGCTCATCGTGTTGTTATAAAGTTTGTATAAATAAAGCAAATCGCCCCATAATGTATATTGCGCAATCTGAATAGCAGCATAAAACACGCTCGAAAATAACGACAGCGCAGCAAAACTAATTAGCCAAGGGCGACCTGGAATATTGCGTAGCATAAAAGCAAGAATGACGATGCCACTAGCAAAGATAGGATTTGAAAGTAAGTAAGCAATTTGAAGGAAGTCTTCTACACAATAAAGCGCATGAGAGCAGTTCATTACAGTCCTTGTAGTGATTTTAAATAAAATGTGGCGTTAGGCTACGCTTTAAATAAATTTTGTCAATTAAATCAATTGTTAAATTAGTCTTGGTAATTAGATTGCAAGGTGTCTAACTGGCCTGACGAAAGCAGTGTTTGGAGCGCTGAATTCAGTTTGTCGAGCAGTACTTTGTTGCCTTTTCTGACCGCAATGGCAACGGGGGTACCGCGATAATTTGATTGCACAATTTTAACTTTAACACCGTACTGTTTAGCGAGGTACAGCCCCACTGAACGCGGCATAATAGCAGCGGTAGTTTCACCGTTGGCAAGCATTAACATAGCTTGCTCTTTTGACTCGGTTTGGATTAAACGAAAGTTATCTTTTATGTGCTTTTCTTGCCATATGGTTTCGGTGAGCGAGTGTTTGTCGCCGCTAATTTTTTTTCCGTAGAGGTCACGTACAATTTCAATGTCTTTACTGTCTTCTTTTACAAACACTGTGGTGTAGCGAAAATAATAGGGTATGGTGAAATCAAAGTACTTCTCTCGCAGCGGATTGATTTCCATTCCAGTGACGCAATCAAGCTCGGCAAAACGTAAGTGGTTTACTACCTCATCCCATGTATCTGCAACTAAATACAGTTCTTGATTAACTTGCTGTAACACACGCGTCAGCACATCGTAATCAAAGCCAGTGGGTTGGTTATTCTCGATAAATTGAAAAGGCGGATAGCCTGTCGCCATACCACATTTAATATTACTCCCCGTTTGTGCAGTCGCGTTGTAGGTAAAAACCGTTAGCAAAAAAACCATAGCAAAGCGGGAAAGAAACGTAGTCATTATTTAAAAGCCGGTAGTCAAAAAGTGCAGCGCAAAGAGAACGCGAGTAAAAGGTAATTAGCGACACAAATTATAGTTTAATGCGCGCTAAAAATTAACCGCGTTTGCGTTTAAGAATTAGCGCTACATCAAAGAAATTGCATTTAATAGCGATATTGTTCAGCTTTCACACAGCTAATTGCCTTTGCCTTACGTTAACAAGGTTATTTAAGCAATAAGCTGCAGCAAACCGTTTCTTAAGCTTTTCTTAAGTATTGCCGTTTAAGGTCTAACAAATAGAACGCTCTAGGTAGTCACAGCTGAGATTAATAATGCTGACAGATCTTAAAAAACATCTAATGCCGTATTTGGTATTAACTTTGTGTGTGCTTGGTGTACTTAGCACTTTTCGTTTGGGCTTTAGCCTTTGGCAGTATCAACACTTTTCAAACCCCAATGCGTTGTTAAATTTATTAATTGGTGGATTACGCATTGATTTAAGTACGTTGGGTTATTTACTGCTTATCCCTGCACTTATCTCACCGCTTGCATTAAGTATTAAAGCTCTAAAACCAATATGGCTAGCATGTCTTAAAAGCTACTTAGTGCTAATTCTAACAATCTTGGTGTTTTTAGAAATGGCAACACCCATGTTCATAGAAGAGTATGGCTTGCGACCAAATCGTTTGTTTGTGGAATATTTGGTGTATCCAAAAGAAGTGTTTTCAATGTTGATGAGCGGGCATTCTGCCGCTGTTTTTGTAACACTTATTTTATTGGTCGCTGCAATTAAGTTAATTGTTCTGCCGCTAGCCAATTATTTTGTGTTTAAAACTACTGGGCAAACTCACGCTACAGCAAAGGTTAAACTCGTCGCTATTTTACTGTTACTTGCTGCACTTATACTGTTTGCACGTGGCACGTTGGGACACCGACCTATCAATCCCGCGTATGTGTTTTTTTCAAATGATGCACTAGTGAATTCGCTAACGCTTAATTCCACCTATAGTGTGTTCCATGCAGTTAAAGCGCTGCTAAATGAAAAAAATGCGAGCAAACTATATGGCGCGATGCCTGAGCGCGAGGTTATAAACATTGTTCGCCAAGAAACAGGCTTACCAACATCGGCTTTTACTTTACCGAATAATCCATTGTTTAAAATACAGCAACCTAGCTACCTAGGTGCGAAAAAGAATTTGGTGATCATTTTAGAAGAAAGCCTCGGCGCCCAGTATGTTAAACGTTTAAACGGCTTGCCACTGACACCTAATATCGACAGTTTGTATCAACTGGGATGGGGGTTTGACAAGCTTTATGCAACGGGCACGCGCTCTGTACGTGGCATTGAGGCTGTTGTTACTGGCTTTACGCCGACGCCTGCAAGGGCGGTGGTTAAGTTAGACAAGTCACAGAAAGGTTTTTTTACTCTTGCAAGCTTGTTGCAATCTGAAGGTTACAACACGCAGTTTATTTATGGCGGTGAAAGCCACTTTGACAATATGAAAAGCTTTTTTCTCGGCAATGGCTTTCAAACAATTGTGGATTTTGATGATATTGATAAGCCAAATTTTGTCGGCTCTTGGGGTGCAAGTGACCAAGATGTATTCACACAAGCGAATACAGAACTTAATAAGCTGGCGTTACAAGAAAAACCGTTTTTTAGCCTGATTTTCACTTCAAGCAATCATGATCCATTTGAAATTCCGAACGGGGCGATAAAACCGTTTGATTACACACCATCTCAGCTTGCTCAGTATGATGATAAAGAGCGCGCAAGACATAAAGCAATTCAATATGCAGACTTGGCCTTAGGTGAGTTTATTAATACAGCAAAAACACAGTCGTATTGGCAAAATACGCTGTTTTTGATTGTTGCTGACCACGATGCTCGCGCGTTAGGTCAGGCTCTAGTGCCGGTAAACAATTTTCATATTCCAGCGATTATTTTAAACAGTGAGTTTGATAATCAGAGCTATAAAGCCATTGCTAGCCAAATTGATTTAGCGCCAACCTTGCTGTCATTAATGGGGGTAACTAATCAATCGCCTATGATTGGGCGCGATTTAACACAAAGTGCCACAACTGGCAGGGCATTAATGCAGTATGCGGATAATTTTGCCTACTACAGCGACAAAGGTATCACCATTTTGCAGCCAGGGAAAAAACCGAAAATGTTCGATTTTAATAGCGCAGATAATTATATGAGTGAAAAACCACTCGATCATAATGAGGCGAAAGTGGCGTTGGCACATGCGCTTTGGGGCAGTTTAGCATATCAAAATGGCTGGCATGCCAATTAGTTAGCGTCAAGGTAAGCTAATTGGCACACGAATCACATGCGGTGTTTTGTTTTAAAACGTAATTGCGTATTTTTCTTTGATAAGAGGAATAAGCCTTTTTGATATCGCTAAGACCTCTGGCTTGTCTTTGCGTAAATAAATTTCACCATTTTGATATGCCTGCCACTGAGCATTTTCAAATATTGCTTTGCCGTAGGTGTTGCTAAGTGATTGCGCCACACGTGTTTGTTCAGCGCTTGCGGTTAAAATCCAAGCGAGTTCTAGGTGGTTATCACCGAATACGGCTTCAATTTTGCGCGGAAAACCAAATGCCGAAAAATTAAAACAGTTAACTTGTTTTTGCGCATTTGGCTTGGTTAACAACCAGGGTTTAGTGTCTTGAATCACTAGCGGTTGGCAGTGCTTTTCAAATATGGGCATAAGCGCATCAATTGACGCACCAAATTTAAGTAAGGTATTTAACGTAACCTCACTTTGCTGGTTATTGTTGATATGTGGGTTAGACCAAACAAATAAATTTGGGTGAAGCGCATCCTGCCCGATTAAGGTAGCACTGTTGGTGTCTGTATTTAACCACAGTAAATGATTGCTGTGTGCTTGATACGCTAAGTACTCAGCATATTTGTCGCTTAAGCCGGTAACGGCACTTTCACTGATATTATTTGTGTTAATGTGCGCAACCTTACCGTCGGCAACTACAATAGCAGCCTTTCCGCCGTGTTTTACAGTGTCACATACTAAATGTTGCTCTGTGTGTTTGGCGAGTGGAAAGCGCACTGGTAAGTTAGACAAAACGCGCACGTTTGTTTGGCAATTTTCTTGTAATTTAGTTAGAGATGAATCAAATGATTCACTTATCGAAATATCAAAAATGCTGGCTGGTACGGCGCTAGCGTTTGTTGAAAAGGTAATAGCGAGTGTACAAAGTGCGAGTAAAAATTTGTTCATAGTTGTTTGTTTAGCTGTTGTTTTTAACTAAGTCGCAAATTGTTTTTAAAAGGTTGCAATATTTTTAGACGAAACAAAAGCTTAAAAAACAAAAAGGCCAGCAAATGCTGGCCTTTATTCGTCTGTATCATGTGTGTTAGCGTTTAACGCTTAATCTGCTTTAATAAAGCTTTTGATTGCTTGTAATGAATCAAACCCTTTGTAACCAAGAGATTTTAATTCATCGTTTACGCAAAATAGCACGGCGCTGTCTTTATTCTCTTCTTCTTCAGCCATATCTAGGCAAAATTCATAAGAATCTTTCACTGTTTCTACGCTCGCTTGTTCTTCGCTTGCCCAAACTACAGTGCTTGCTAATGCCAATACCATTAAAAAAATCTTCATATTTACCCTTTTTCAATTAACTGGATTGATATTTTTAACACCGACAAATTAGGGCTATTTTTGTTTTAAGTAAAACGATAAATAATTGTCGTAAAGGTAAAATTTATTTTGCATTTATGTAGAACGTAAAGAGCAACACGCGCTAGATTAGATAGCCAAGCCACATTATTATTAAGGCAAGAAAAAAAGGTTAGCTGCAAATGCTAACCTTTTTATTTTTTAAGGAGTTATTGCGTTATCACTACATTGCAGCGCGGAATATCTCTGCAATTTCTTCAGATGTAGCCTGTATTGGGTTAGTAAATCCGCAGGCATCTTTTAGCGCATTTTCAGTAAGTGTTGGAATATCGTCAGCTTTTGCGCCTAATTGCTCAATACCAGATGGAATACCAACATCACTGGCTAAGCTAACAATTGCGTCAATTGCTGCATCTGCACCTTGTTGTTCGTTTAAATTGCTCACATCAACGCCCATTGCTTTTGCAACATCACGTAAGCGACCCGGAACCGCTTTCGCGTTAAAACGTTGCACGTGTGGTAATAAGATTGCGTTACATACACCGTGCGGCAGATCGTAAAAACCGCCTAGCTGGTGCGCCATCGCGTGTACATAACCAAGTGATGCATTGTTAAACGCCATGCCTGCCATAAATTGCGCATAGGCCATTTGTTCACGTGCTTCAATGTTCTCGCCATTATTCACCGCTTCGCGCAAATGTGTTTGAATTAGTTCAATCGCTTTAATTGCAACAGCATCAGTGATTGGCGTTGCAGCAATTGATACATACGCTTCAATTGCATGGGTAAGCGCATCCATACCGGTTGCGGCAGTAAGCGATGCAGGTTTGGCCAGCATTAGCTCAGGATCGTTAACCGATACTAACGGCGTGGTGTGTTTATCAACAATGGCCATTTTAATGTGGCGCTCTTCATCGGTAATAATACAAAAACGCGTCATTTCTGAAGCTGTACCGGCTGTTGTATTAATTGCGACAAGCGGTAACATTGGTTTTGCTGATTGGTCGACCCCTTCATAGTCGCCAATTTTGCCGCCATTTGCAGCAACAAGCGCAATGCCTTTTGCGCAATCATGTGGCGAACCGCCGCCAAGTGAAATTACAAAGTCGCAATCATTGTCTTTTAAAATACTTAGGCCATCGTTTACATTGCTAACGGTAGGGTTTGGCTGGGTACCATCAAATACCGCCGTTGCGACATCGCGCTCGTTAAGCAGCGACTGAACTTTTTCAACAACACCAATTTGGTTCAGGATTTTATCGGTTACGATAAGCCCTTTTTTAAATCCTTTTGCTTGAATATTATCAGCGGCATCTTTTAAACAACCTGCACCCATTAAGTTAACGGTAGGAATATAAAATGCAGTAGTCATAATGATTTGTCCTTTGTTTAGTGAGAGTTACTTTATTGCGACGGTGATTGTCACATGCGAAACCTTTCGCCTTTTTGATTTAAAACAAATACCACGCTTAGAACACTTAGACTTTAATCTAATGCGCTTGTATCGGCGTTTATTTGAGTTATTTAGAGTGGCTGAAAAAATAAAAAGTGACAGAAAAAATAATCAAAACTTCAGTATGTTATGACACGTTTTATTACATTTATCGATTCCATCTCGTTTACGCATTGTTTTATCGTATCTGGCTTGTTTATTGAAATCCGGTGGCGTTTAAATAGTACACAATAATAAAAAGGGAACACATAATAATGGCAGAGCATATTCAGCAAGGAACGTCACGACGCCAGTTTATAAAAAGCGCTGCGGTTGGCACGCTTGGCGCATCTTTGGCGCTAACCTCAAAAGTAAATGCAAAAGAAAATAGCGGCCTAGTATCGAACAGTTTTGACGAAGCGCCGTTTTTACCTGTACCTAAGCATGCACCTGCAAAAGAAGGTGTATTTCAGGTGTCAAATGAACAAGGAATTTACTATTGGGATACCGGTGGCAACGGGCCTGTGGTTATTTTGGTGCATCCAGGGCGGGGCAGTGCTTATTCATGGCCGTATCAACAAGATGCATTTGCGCAAGCTGGGTTTAGAACCATCGCATATTCAAGGCGCGGCCATCAAGGCTCGCCAATTAAATCGGCCGAGCAGCCTAGTACCGATGCCGATGATTTACTTGCGCTGATTAACCATTTAAACATTGGTAAATTTCATATTGTTGGCTTAGCAGCTGGTGGTTTTACAGTTACTGATTTTGCCGTTTCATTTGCAGACAGGTTGTTAAGTATCACCATAGCATGCAGTTTGTTTGGTATGTGGGATAAGGATCTTGATACCCGTTCAGATTTTATTTTGTCAAAAGGGTTTGCCGATTTGCCGCCTGAATTTAAAGAGCTGGGTCCCTCGTATCGCTTTGCTCATGCTGAGGGCGTAAAAGCGTGGATAGCGATGGAGAAACAGGCGAAAGAGCCCGGTCTTAGAAATCGTCAGAAAGATAAAAATACGATTACATGGCAAAAGCTACGGGATCTTAACTTACCTATATTCTTGTTAACAGGCGGCGCAGATCTGTATCAACCGCCTGCCCTGATGCGCGCTGCAGCAAGGCAATTACCGGGTTGTGAAACCTTAGTCGTGGCAGAAGCTGGACATGCATTGCAATGGGAGCAGCCAAATATGTTCAATCACGCTGTCATTTCGTTTTTAAACAAAGTAACTGTGTAACAGACACTTAGTGACGAACTAATGCGTGTTGGTCTTTGTGGTTTAAATTTTGTTCAAGTCCAAAGCTATTTGATCGCGGCGTTGCTTTGTAGGCTTAGCGGGCTAAGTCAAAAAGTAACAACAAAGATCAAAACGCTTTGAGGTCAACAGGCGCTAATGATAGATGCAAATTTAACGGTTAAGGCTTTATTTTGCCGATTGATTTTTATACTATCAAAGCGCATGTGCAAGTTATCAAGGAGTGATAATGAAAATTAAGCTACTGATTGTTACCGTACTTATTATGTTTGTTACTAAGGTGCATTCGTCACAGACGACCCTAGTGCAAAAGTCAGCTGAGTTTGCTAAAGCAAGCGAAGGTTTTCAGTTACATTTACGCGAAAAATTTTTCAAATCTGAGTCTATTCCGTTTCAATCTAACCAAATACACCTAGAATTTGGCAGCCAAGCACCCTTTAAAGATTATGTGCTTGAAATAAAAAAAGGTAATAAAACCTGGTCAAGTGATCTGGTTTTATTTAACCAACAAGACAATGTGATTGATTTTAATGCCTTGTTATTTGGCTTACTCATTGACCATAGAGATATTCTTCATTTAACTGGGCAAGCTGGTTATGATTTCTACTTAGATTTGGAAAATAACCTAGCGGAAGATTTTAAACAATTTCACAACCAATACCAAAAAAGCCTAGAAAGCTATTTGAATTTTGTTGCTTACTCACGTGATTTCACGGTGTATCAAAATCGCATTATGCCGCCGTCGGATAAGTTAAAAGCGTTAGCAACAAAGGTTAAAGTTGTACCGCCTGTTGAGCATCAGCAGTTAATTAGCCAATTTATTGATGCGATTAATAGCCAAAATACTGCATTTTTGATGGCGCAGCACATTCCCAATGCAAGCCAACGAGAAATAGACATTTATTCGCGAGGCTTAAATGTGCTTTATGAATATTTTGATAAGATAGGTAATCCGAGCGATTTCAAAATAGTGCAATCGAGCGATCTTAAAACCTATTCAGGCCCCAAAAAAACCTTTTATGTAATCGAGCTACTCAACCATCAAGGCAGGCACAAAGTCGGATGGAGTTTTTCTTTGCTGATATGTACGGTGAGAGATACATTGGCGAATATGACATCACCGGAGTGCATTTTAGCTAACAGCTGTAATAAAATAAGCAAAATGGCCGCCCCATTTTGCTTATTTTTGGTTACTAAAACGCTGTTTTTAGCTCAAATTTGATTGTTCTAGGGTGACCTTGTGCCAGTAGTCTAGACCCCGTTGCCGCCCAATAAGCTTTGTCTGCAATATTTTGAACGTAAAGACTAATCGCAACATCATGATTGCGAAGGTTCAATTGGTAGTTTATCCCTGCATCAAATAGTGTGTATGCGTTGGCACTTGCTGAATTAAGCGCATCAACATAGCGGCTACCCGTGTAATAGGCACCTAATGATAGGCTTAACCCCGGCACACTATTTAATTGGTATGTGGTAAATATTGATGCTGTGGTCTTTGGTGTATTTTCAATCGCGTTGCCGTTTAGTTGCGCGCTGGAAGACTTTTGCTGCTCTGCATCAATATAACTTGCGGTGGTGTAAACTGACCAGCCCTCAGTTATGCCGCCTGAGGCGCTTAATTCAACGCCCGCATAGTTTGCACGGCCATCTTGCACAAAAAATTCAGTTTCAGGGTGAATAAATGCAGATGCGCGGTCAATATCAAAATAAGCGAGCGTTAGTAGTAGTTGTTCTGATGTTTCAAATTTGACACCGTATTCCCATTGTTCACTTAATGCTGCGGGTAATACTTCCCCTGCATTTTTCGCAATACCTTGGGCGATACCGCCTTCTTCAAGCCCCTCAATGTAACTTGTATAAAACGCAAAGTTTGGCTGAGGTTTGTATATCACACTGCCTGAAAGTGTGTCTTCGGTGTCATCGTACTGAGCAAAGTCGCTGGTATTTTTATAATCAGCATAGCGATAACCTAAGGTGGTTTGCCATTGCTCATTAAAGTGAGTTTTCAAATTTAAAAAGTAACCGATATCGGTTTTTTCAATGGTGTTTTTGATACTTCTGGGCGGGGTTGGCAGCTTTGCTATATCGACAGGATGATACAAATTTTGCGCCCACTTACCTTGGCGCACACGATCAGCAATAATCGACTCACTTTCACGACGGCTTGCACCCATAACCCATTGATTATAAGTGCCCAATAACGTAAAGCTGCTGGTAAGTTTTACATCGGCAATGTTGTTTTCGTACTCAGTATCAGGAAATGTAGATAAACTGACTAACCCGTCACTACCTGTTTCAATATCATAACCAAAAAAGGCAGAATAACGACGCGTTGTGTCTGCATAAGCACGCCCAAGTGACATATTAATGTGTAAATTCGGTGTGATTGCGTAGCTTAATTTTCCGAGTAGGTTATGCGCCGTTGTTTCTGCTTTAAACCATTCAGCACCGTGATTGATATCTGTATCGAGTAAAGGAGGGAGCGAGAGAGAACCATCTTGATTTGCAAGTAAATAATATTGGGTCGGCTCGGTAATGTCGCGGGCAATATACTCACCATCAAATTCAAAACGTAGTTTGTCATTAATATCAAAATGATAACCAACTGAAGCGAATTGGCGCTCGCCTGATGTTCTTTCAATGCCGATTTCTTCGTCTGCCGCAACTAAGTTTACACGCACACCGGCATCGTCAAACATCTTACTAATATCGAGTGATGCGCCATAGGTACCGTGTTGATTTGCAAACAAACTCCCCGCTATTTGGTCTTGATATGCACGTTCAGTTACTAAATTTACAATTCCGGCGGGAGAGCCGAAACCGTAATACAAGCCAGCCGCTCCTTTAAGTACTTCAACGCGATATTTGTTCTCCATTGGCGTTTGCACGTAATTGGCAATGGGTAATATGCCATTAAGACGATAATTGGTGGTGGGATCAAGTCGAATACCACGGATGTTAAGGTTACTGTAAATGGTGGTGTTGATTTGCGCGGCGCTGACGCCTGCAGTGTTTCTAATGGTGTCTGCTAAAGAGCTGGCGAGTTGTGCGTCCAATAACTCTTTTGTGATTATGTTCGTTGTTAATGCGGTATCAAGTACATTAGCGTTAAAAAAGGTGCCAGCTTGCACGTACTTAGCACTATAACTGTTAGGGCGATCTGCTGTAATTTCAATTACTTCTATTGTTTTCTTGTCATCGGACTCTGACGCATTGAGCGTATTAAGCAATGCACTCAATGCAAAGACTGGAAACAATAATAAATTCCATTTCATAATGGTTATCATTTAGATTTAGGTGGCGGCATGGTATCGTGTGGCGATAAAAGGTGCAAGTGTGTTTTGATATAGTGTTGCATAAATGCCAAAAGGCTTAAGCAAAACTCAATCTGAAATCAGTTTTTAGGGTCTGTTGACCTTTCAAGTTCGTTTTTGCAGCAGTTAGATTGCTAGGCCACATATCGAGCGCCGCGATAAAAGCACGCTCAAAGAGAACGAAAATAGAACAGCAAAGGTGGGCAGACCCTTGGTATTCGCGATTATAAACTTGAACCGTAAATATAGGCCTTTTATGTCAAACTCTTAGCCGCTTTTACATTGCAGTGACACAGGTGTAATTAACGTGTTATAAATCGAGGTAAGAATTTCAAGGAGGTAGCGTGCAAAGTTCACGTAAATTTAAGGATTATCTCACCGCTCGACCGAAACCTACAGGCATTGATGTGTTATGTGGCTTAAAGCATTTTGCCATCATAACGTATGCGGTGCCGGCAGAGCGATTTGCAGGCTTGTTTCCGAAGCGTTTTTTACTCGACACCATTGAATTAAATGGCGAGCAGATGGCGCTCATCTCAGTAGTGCCCTTTGTTGATGTTGACTTTACCTCAGCAGTGTTTCCGTTTCCCAAATTCACTATGGGACAAACCAATTACCGTATCTATATTATCGATGGTGAAACGGGCGAGCGTTGTGTGTGGTTTTTAGGCACCACGCTTGATTCATGGACCTTAGCGGTACCGCGTTATCTGTGGAATTTGCCATGGCATGCGGGCAATATTCGGTTTGATTGCATTTTTGATGAGTCGACAGGCTTGTACCAGCAATATCGTATGGAAACACGTTCCCAATGGGCTGCGGCATCGGTCGAGTTAAGCCAATCTGATAGCGATAGTTTAAATTTCCCCGGCTTTCCCGATACAGAATCAGCGCTGGTTTATTTAACCCATCCGCTCGCGGGTTTTTATTATCGTCGTGATAGAAAGCTTGGCACGTATCGGGTATGGCATGACGAATTGCGTGTAAAACCCGGTCAGCTTAAATCTGCAAACTTTAAGCTGTTATCGGATTTAAACTTGGTAAATATCCAAGAGCAACAGTCGCCGTACAGTGTTTTAATCGAACCTATCAACGAATTTACGATTTACCTGCCGCCAACGGTGATTAACGAACTGAACGCGGGTTAATAACCTTCTAGAGCTGATATTTTTTAATAATTTATTTTGATGTTTACAAGGAGTCGTAATGGCATTTTCAAGCCAAGAAAAGGCGGCATTACTTGCCGTTAAAGGGGTTGGGCCAACCGTGATAAAGCGCTTTGAAGAAATAGGCATTCACTCATTTGCAGAATTAACCCAATACAGTGTTGATGATATTGCCCAAATGGTCGCCTCAATGTTAAGAACGAGCTGTTGGAAGAATAGCCCGCAGGCTAAAATGGCCATTGCAGCAGCAATTGAACGCGCAAAGTTAACGCTTTAATCGTACCCTTTTTACAGGACGTTTTATGAATAATCTTGGTAACTTAACCTTTTTTTGCGGCAAGATGGGAGCGGGTAAGTCAACCCAAGCAAAGCTTATAGCGAAGCAAACGCACGGAGTATTGATTTCTGAAGATGAATGGTTAAGTGCGCACTTCCCTGAGCAAATTAAGTCGTTTGATGACTATATTCATTATGCAAATCTGATAAAACCGTTTATGAAAACGCATGTGCAGCGTATGTTAGCAACGGGTAGTCATGTGGTAATGGATTTTCCTGCGAATACCGTAAAGCAACGCGCTTGGTTGCGTTCATTGAGTGATGAAATTAATGGCCAACATAAAGTTATCTACTTAGATGTGAGTAATGCAACGTGCCTTGCACAAATCGCCAAGCGTCGTATTTCAGAACCTGAGCGATCGCATTTTGATACAGAAGCAATGTTTCATCATGTGACACAATATTTTGAGCCCCCGAAAGAGCATGAAGGGCTTAACATAGTCCTAAATAAAAATGCGCAATAACATACTAAATTTAAAAGATAGTTTTACGTTAAGCTTGAAGAAAAAGAGTGTTAATTTAAGCCCCCGAGCATAGATTAACCTGACATAACACCGCTTAAGAAACGCGAATAGGAAAATATATGGATTTAAACGCATTACTTATATTCGTTATTGCTTGCCTGGCAATAAATTTAATTCCCGGACCCGATGTAATTTACATCGTATCAAACACAATGAAAGGTAAAATGACAACGGGATTAAAAGCGGCAATGGGGCTAGGCGTTGGCTATTTTGCACATACCTTAGCTGCATGTCTTGGTTTGTCGGCGATAATTTTAAGCTCTGCACTGGCATTTACCCTAGTTAAGGTGTTAGGAGCAGCGTATTTATGTTACCTCGGTATTAAGTCACTTTACGCGATGTGGCGTGGTGAAAGTCAGGTCGTGCTAAACGATAAATCACGCGCTTCAGACAATGTATTTTTGCAAGGAATAATTGTAAGTGTTTTAAATCCTAAAGTAGCGTTATTTTTTCTCTCGTTCTTACCGCAATTTATCGACACATCGTCTGCTGATGTTGCGTTTCAGCTGCTGTTATTGGGGGGTGTTTTCAGTCTATTAGCAACGGCATGTAATTTACTTTACGCGTTATTGGGCAGTTGGCTGTTTAAAAGAGCAAATTCAGCGCGTTTTACCCGTGTTTTAGATGGCATTTCCGGCGTGCTACTGGTGGGCTTAGCCAGTAAAGTGCTGGTCAGTGACGCCACCAAGTAATCGTTTTAATACCTTTTACGTGCCAGCCATGCTCTATGCTGTCACGTATTCTACTCGTCACTTTAGGTTGAGATAACCCGTTAACGGTAAACGAGAGCAAGAGCGAGCAAAATTACGACTACGCCTAAACCTATGGGTAAAAAGGCGCTGCGAATCGCGCGTTCGAAGGTTAAAAAGTCGGGTATACCTGCTTGCCAAAAGGTCCATTCAGATGCGATAGCGGTTGCAAGATTTTCTCCGCCAGAGGTTAACACAATGATTGCATCGTGATTAGTTGGATTGAGGCGAAGTGCGCTGTTAATTGCGGGCTCATTTGCGCCATCATGACCGAGAATAAATTTACCATCCGGTAGCAGGGCATATAGCATTGCACCCATGCCCCAAATTGGCGCTCCTAGTTTATGACCGAGAGGTTTACTTAATGTGTTGATGGCATTTTTAGTGTGTTTATCCGTTTGCTGTAAGGCCAATACAAACTGAGTAAGATCATTAGTGCTAGCCAGTAACCCTGTTGCGGCAGGGCTTACATATTGATAAAAAGGCGCTTTGTTGCCGGCCGAATCATAAGGGTGTGCCACATTACTGTGCGTTTCGATAAATGCATAATTGGCGCGATACATCGAAAGCGGGCTGAAAACGGTTTTTGCCATAAAATCTTCAAATGACATCTTAGTCACATTCTCGATGATATGTTCTGTAATTAGGTAACCGCCGCCCGAATATTGCCACTGAGTTGCTGGTTCGAATCCGATTTCAAGTTTAACGTCACCGCGTGCGCCTTTTGGGTGGTTTAATGAATCAATTAAACTAGGCATTGGCTGGCTTTTACTCATGTCGGCAAAGCCTAAGCCATCGGTTAAGCCCGAGGTATGGGACAGTAAACTGCGCAAGGTGATTTTATTATGATTGAAACTGGATGCGGGTAATTGCCATGCTGCTGTTAGGTAATTAGAAATAGGTGCATCTAAATCAATGTCGCCTTGTTGTGCCAATTGATACACACCATATGCGGTAAATAACTTGCTCATTGACGCCACAGGGAAGAGGGTATCGCCATTTACCGAATTTATTGATGGTGTGAATTGCTTTGACACAACCCGCCCATCTTCAATGATAACCATGGCAAAATTTCCTTTTGCCTCGTTTAAAAAGCGCTGTTGAACCCTGGCAATAAATGCGGCCGAATCACCTTGTTTGGCAAGTGGTGTTAACCACCAACCATTTAATGCGCCATAAAGGCAAACGCAACTCCAACTCAAAGTGAGTACAATAAAGCTTATAAGTACTTTAACTAAACGCATAACATATCCTTGTTTTGTTTCATTACCTTGTACGGCTTAAATTACTTCCAGTTCTTCTTTGTCTTTAACAAAGTAAATAGACAGTACCAGTAGTGCAGCAGGGAATAGGAATACGTTGGTGAAAGACAAAACAAGGGTCATTTGTAGAATGCTCATTAATAACATTAACACCGAGAATACTTTCAACAGTGGCGGCAAATGTTTGTTAATTAAACATACAATTGAAAATACAGCCGCGAATAATGTGTACAGCCCCAAAGAACCAAACGCTACAACCATCGCTACGATGCCTGTACTTTCAGAAAGCATATCTTGGTTGGTTAAGGCTAAATAAATATCAAATAACACAGTTGAGTGAAATATGGTGACGACTGCGGCCATAGCACACAGCAAAATACGAGCGGAGCGGGCATTAAAGTGAGATTTCAGGTGATTGCTTAAGCTCAAATAAACACACACTTCTAATGCGCCAATCAATACAAACAGTAAATCACGCCAATTGAATGTGAGTAGATCTTGTTTAAGAGCGGCTTCAAAGCCATCAAAGGTTTGGCCCAAAAACGTGATCCAGTAAAATGGAAATAACACTGCTAGCAAAGCAGCCACCCCAGCGGATATAAAATTATCGCGAGAAGTCATAATACGTCCTTTTGTTATGTATCCAGATCAGTGTCTGAATGATCGTGTTCATATTGCAAAATATCGCCCGGCTGACAATTAAGCGCCGAACAAATTGCCTCTAATGTTGAGAACCGAATGGCTTTCACTTTGCCATTTTTAAGCAGCGATAAATTGGTCATTGAAATGCCGATATCTTGCGATAATTGTTTCAATGACATTTTATTTTTTGCCAGTTCTATATCTAGGTTGATTCGTATACTCATGCTTATAAATTAATCGCATGATTTATGTTTGTCAAATAAAATTTTATGATAAACGTAAAATATTTAATGTTTAACGATTTTTTGAAAATAATGTGAAAAGCACATTTTTTGCCTTGGTTTGAGTTTTTAAAATGTGAAACTATTGCAATAATTTGATCAATTAACAAACAGTTGTTAGGCTGAATGAAGCATTGAGCAGTAGGGATGCATTTGTTTTTAAGTGGTACTTAATAAACTAAATAACCTCAGTTTTGGATGAGAGCGTTTTTACTGCTTTTGCGTTAATTATTCACTAACTTGTTTAAGTTGGTGCCACCTTTCTCGCAACAGTAAGTGATTTAAAAGCGCATGTTCAGTTGCGACAAATCTCAACTGCCTACCAACGTCTGGTCTAACTCTGAGGACAACAACTCAGATTTAGGAAAAGCAATGATTAAACAGTTAGTTATGGCGGCGTTACTGAGCGCCGCCGCAATCTCACCAGCGAGTTGGGCGGGCTCACAGTCGGTTGAAATCGAAAGTGTGTCGGTTAACAACAAGCAAACTTGGCTCAAGGTTAAGGGTGAACTAAAAGGCTTTGGTAAAAATACGTCGTTAACCTTACGAGATGCCGACAACCTAGAGGTTATTTTTCATTCAGAAACCGTGAAAAACAAACGCTTTAATGCGAAAGTGCAAATTGAAGATCTGATTTACGTACCGTGTAAAATCGCCGCTGTTGCGAATAACAATACCACTTTAATTGATAGCGCAGATGTGACCGATGTTAGTAGTTGCGGCGGTTACAGTGCGACATTATCGGGTTTAGTGACTGATGAACCTATTCCATATGCCAGCGTTAGTGTTACCGTAAATGGTAATACCTTTACGACTACAGCCGATGAAAACGGCGCTTATTCGCTGACGATTTTAACCACTACACTCGAAACACTTGTGAAAATAGAATCATCGGCCTTTGATGCGCAAACTGGCGATGAAATTAACTTCGTTAATTTGTTAGGGTCGTTTGAAAAAGTACTAGAAGATGACTCTCATAATGTTACGAACGTAACAACTGCGAGTTACGTATTAACTCTTGCGGCAAATGGCTTTCAAGAACCGACTAATATTACAGAATTGCAGCAAGCTGAAACCGCAGTCGATGCATCGCAGTTAATTGAATTAGCCGCGGTAATTAAATTGATTGTTGATGATGCGAATTATCAATTGCCCGATGGTTACAGCAGTATAATTGAATTTGTTTCATCGCAAAGTGCGGTTGAGAGTTTTATTGAGAACACACCTGAAGCAGACCTAATCGCAGCGCAAAACGCGATTTTAGCCGACAGTGACTTAGTGGCAGGATTCGATGAAAGTGATATTCCAAGTTTTTATTACGCCATTGATACCGCCGAACCTGGATATTTATCACGCAGTGGCTCAGCACTTAAATTTAACGTGACAGGTACTGGAAGCAAGCTCAGTTTTACCTCATGGAATGGGCAAGCAATTAACGCGGGCTATTCGTGGCATGTTGCCAATGGCCGAATCGAAACAACCTATACCACCCCTATCGAGCAAGAATTACTAACTTACAATATTGAATCGCTTACTGACGATCAGGCTGAAATTGATGCATTTTATGCGGGCGGCGGCGTAGATGACCAAATCGTGTTTTATCAATCAACGCTGTCACAAAATTACACTCGTGTTGTTGATGGTGCGTTAGTTGATGTAATTAATGTTGAAACGCGCGTTGAAAAGCGAACGCCACCAATTCAATTAACGAATGGCGATACCTTAACGCTGCAAAATAATAAAATTGAAATTAGCAGTGGTCAGCAAACTTTCCGCTCTGCGCTTGATATTGAGCCGATTGCGTTTAAAGCGGACTGCAGCAATGGCGTTGCATGTGTGCTTGGTCAGTGGGGCGGGCAATATAATTACTCGGAAGGTAAACGCGCTTATGATGATTATATTTATCCTACCACCTCGTATGCTGATGTAATTATGTTTGATTCAAATGGCGTGGCAAACGGCAAAATATCTAATATTAGCGCAAACTGGCAGGTAAATAATGCGGGTCAGTTAGTGATCCAATATCCAAATGGCGCTGTGCAAACGAGCGAAATCATTGATCAACTTGGATTAGAATACGGTGTATTTTCTCAGTTCAGTACGCCAGAAGGGGAATTTGCTACCTATGATATTTGGGTAAAAGGGCAAACTAACTTTGTACTCGATAGTGCTTATTTGCAGCCAACAAGTAGCAATCATTACTGGAATGGTGAAATTAATTCGTGGATCCCGGGTTCGTTTGATAGCAATGGTTTGCTTATTCCAGAACGCTTATGGGGCTGGTTGTTTACCAGTAACACAGTGCAAAATATCGATGGTGTTGCATGGCAGGGACCAGACCAAAACGGATTAAGCAGCATCAATTTTGTGCTAAGTGATGCAGTGAGTTATCAGGTTGGGGCACAGACTATTGAAATTAACCGTCTACCTTTTGCTAAACGTTATTGGTACCCCATCGCAAGTACCATTATTAACGGCGATAGAGTGTTTTACATTGTTGAACGTGAAGAGCGTGATGCGCAATTGTGGTTTGGCGGGCAGCCGGGTTACAACACTTTTATCCCATCGCGCATTAATATTGAGCGAGAAGTAGACAGAGCAAATTACACCAATGTAGCGCGCTAAAACGTTAAGGGCGTATGCCCTTAACGCTTAATAAATTGACGTGTTAATTTACCAGTTATAGCGATAAGTGAGTTTCACCATCGAACCTTTCGCAGGAATATGGCTGGTATTAGCGTTAGAGCGCAATAATTGACTATAAAGCGGGTAATACTCGCGGTTAGTGGCGTTTTCTATACCAATATTTACAACGCTTTGGTCTAGTTCAATGCTTGCGAATAAGTCGAGTGTGGTATACGAATCTGTTTGATGGCGGCCAAAGCCGGTGTTGCCATTTAAACGGTAATCGTGGCCGTCAACATAGTTTAGTTGCGCTTGCAGATTGATGTTATCGTACTGATATTGGCTTGCGAATGTTGCTTTTAACGGCGCGATTCTAAAACCATTCATTTCGCGCCACGTGTCGGTGCCTTCAGGTTTTTCATCACCGTTTATTTTACTCACTAACGCCATCATGCTTAAGGTGTCAGTTAGGTAATAGTTTATGTCCAGCTCGATACCTGAAATTCGTTCTTTATCGCGGCGCAAATCTAAACCAAAGCCACTACTTTTAACGCGCCCACGGTCTGACGTTGAATTAAAGAGCGCACCATTAACGCTAACGTTATCCGATTGATAGTTAAAACCAACTTCAAAGTTATCTGAGGTAACGGGTTCTAGTTCACTGCTTGCGATGTCAAAATCACTTGATGCGTAGCGAAGTAGCAGACCAATATCAGGTAATTCGTACCCTTGGTCAAATGCGATATAGGTTTTTACATTGTCGGTTAGACTATAGTTTACGCTAGCGTTTAGCATAGTGCCGTCGTAGCTTTTGCTGCCACCATCAACAGAATTACCTTGGCCAAGAGTTGTAAAATCATCGAACGAAACACGAATATGTTCAAAACGTGCACCGGCGTCTACATTAAGTCCCCAATCTGTGTGGTATTTGTATTGCGCAAATGCAGCAATGTTATTGGTGTCGGTTTCTGGCATAAAGGTTTTATCTTCGAGTTTGACAAACTCTAAGCCGTTACTGTTATCAAATACTTCTGGGTCGTATGCTGTGATCGGCATTTTAGTTGACTCAAAATTACCATCTAGGCCATAAATAACGGTGTGATTGCTAATTGGCAGGCTAAATGCGCTTCTAAAACCAAGCACTTGCGCATTAAGGTAAACTTGCCCTAAATGATTCCAAGAGGCGAATGGGCGACCGTCAAACGGATAAAAGCGGGTTTCGTAGTCGCGATAATAAAGCTGGCCAGAAAACTGCTGCGACCATAAATCGTTATCAACATAATGAAGGTTAAACATTAAGTTGTCGGCACTATTTTGTTCAGCTAATACCAGGCCTTTGCGCGGTTTTGCACTTACGCTATGTAATGGCAGCGAGTTAACACTTGGATCTGACGCGAACTCAGTGTCTTGGCTTGAATCAAACCACATAACACTGGCAAACAGCTCTGCATTTTTATTAAACTGATAACCGACCTTGCCGTGAAGGCTAAATTGAGTGCTGTCAAACAGATCACCTTGGCTTGGCTCTGGTGCAATTCTGTCACCATTTGCATCAAAATAGCCACCGGTCGATGCGATATCAAAGTCCACTGCAAACGACAGCTTATCGCGTTGATCAGCAATACTTTGACCAAGTTTATAAGTGGCGGCATCGCTTGAAATTTCAGTTAAGCTAGTGCTTAATTCTGCACGCGTTTGAGTGCTTGATTGCTTAGCCGTTTTAGTTGTGATGTACATCACACCGCCGCTTGCGCCTGAACCGTAAATGGCGTTACCACCACGTACAATTTCAATTGAATAGATCAGTGATGGATCAAGATTAAATAGGTCGCGCGACACATTACGGTTAGTGCTCATTGGCACACCATCAATCAGCACCAGTAAATTGCGCCCACGTAATGTTAAACCAAAATTCGTCATGGTTTGACTGGCAGGCGATACACCGGGCACTAATTTGCCAATTACCTGAGCTAAGTTTGCATTCGCGGCCATTGCATTAGTGATATCGGCTGCTGAAAAATAGCTGGTTTGACGTGCAACGCTGGTCAGCCCTTGTTGCATACGAGAGCCATTTACTTGCACTACTTCAATGTTATCTAATGGCGCAGTTGTTGATGGTTTGTTCGTCGTTTGTGAACGTTTATTTTGCGGTGCTTTTGCTTTTAGCACCACAGCTTGCGGTGATTTCCACTCAGCGTATAAATTTGATTGGTTGAGCAAATATGTGAGGCCTTGAGCCGCTGTAAATTGGCCTTTAAGCGGTGCATTTTGTTGTTCGTTTAATAGCGCATCGTTTACAAATAATTGAATGCCAGTAACGCGTGTATATTCAGCTAAACCTTGGCGTAGCGAGGATGCATTAATATCAAATTGAACAAGCTGATTGACACTTTGCGTATTGCTAAGCACAACAGGTGAATAAATCGTAGAAAGAGAGGCTGCTGAAATAGCTAATGCAAGTGGGAGGATTTTCATTTTTAACCTTAATAAAAATAATTCTTACTATCTATAACGCGTTAAAAATGAAAAACCGTAAATTATTTTTAATAAATTATGAGATCGTTACTGGCATTGCGCATTTGCTTTAAATTTAAGCTTTCCAATAGCAAAGAAAGCGCAAACTCAGGCGATTGTGTATTTACATTACCGGTTACTTTTAAATTTAGGTGTTGCTGATTAACGACGCTGATTTTGTAATCCACAAAAGGTTGTAACTGCTTAATTGCATCGCCAAGGGGAGTTGCATTAAAGATCAGTTTGCCATCACGCCATGCCAGTGCCGCATTAATTTCGCTTGCGTGCATTTTCAGCCAATGTTTATTTGATAAAATTAACCCTTCACCTTGTGCAAGTTGCTGCATTTGCTTGGTTTGGGTGTTGGTAACACTGACTTTATGCTCGGTTACAACCACTTTTGCCACACCTAACGTATTGATCAAAAAAGACGTACCTAGCGCGGTGACTTGCTTATTATTAAACTCAACGCGAAATGGTCGATTAGCGTCGCTTGCAACGTCAAACCAGGCATCTCCTTCAAGCAATTTGATTATGCGTTCGTTTTGGCTGTACGCAACGGCAATTTTAGTGGCTTTTTTTAACTCAATTACCGAACCATCGCTTAAGGTTACAGGGCTTTGCTCGGCACTAAAGTACACCAATGATGGCGCTATTTTGCTGGTGTTGGGCGTTTTCACAAGCCAAATTGTCAGCGCAAATGCCACTAACGATAAAAACGCCAATGAATGACCTAAACGAGGCGCTTTATTGCTGTTGCTGTTTAGTAATATGTCGCGCTCAGCAAAATAGGTATCTTGATGTTGTTTAGACTTTTTGCACCAAGCGACAAAAGCGCGCTGTTGCTCGTAAGTTACATTCTCAGCGCGCATTTTTGTTAACCAGCGCTTGGCTTGTACTCGAATTAACCAGCGTTTAATCATTATGCTGCGACCCCAAAATAAGCTGACGGCATTTACTTTGCAAATTAGCCAATGACTTTTCAACCCAACTTAGTGAGCGCCCTTTATCACACGCTATATTACGACAACTATCGCCATTGATTTTAGCGCGCCAAATTAAATCTTTCATTTCGGGCTTTTGTTTATCGAGCAGTTGTTGAATTTTTTCAATGGCCAGGTGCTGGCCAACATATTGTTCTGGACAAGTATCGGCTTTAAGTGAATCCAGATCGACATCATCAACTAACTCTTTACTACTTTTGCGATAAAAATCAATAATTAAGTTGTTCAACATGGTTGTGACATAGGCATTAATGTTGCCAATGCTATGCCAGTTTTCAACGAGCATAAGCTTGAGGTAAAGCTCTTGCGAAAGATCTTTTCTGGTTTCGCTACATGCTACTTTTTTGGCGAGGTGTTGCTGCATTAACGGCATGCAATGTTGATAAATTCGCTCGGCAGTATAGGGAGGCTGCATTGAAATCATTAAAACAGTCAATTTGTCGCTAATGCTAATGATAGCTATTATCAAAATCAAGCTTTATGTGGTCGGTGCACTGTGTTTATTAAATCCATTCTTTTCAACTTCATACAAAAACGTATCAAACTTTGCCTGATTAATCATCAACACAGTGAGATTAGGTATTAATTTGAATGCATGAGATTGATAATGATTATCGTTAGTGTTAATTTGTTTTCACTCTTTAATTTTGGTTTTATGTTATGAAAAATAAGCGGCCAGTTAATTTGGCAATTCATACCATGGCGTTACCGATTACTGCCTACGCATCAATTTTGCATCGAATTTGTGCAGTGATCATTTGGTTTTATTCAGTGGCTTTAATCCCTGTAATTTATTATGCGAGTCGAACGCAACAGCAGTTTGACGAAGTGAAGTCCTATTTCAATGACGTATTTTTTATCCAATTTTTAGTTTGGGGTGGGTTAACCGCATTGGCGTATTATTGCCTTGCAAGTGTTAAACACTTTATTCAGGAATTTGGTTATTTTGAAGAGTTATCAGGCGGCATTGCGATCTCTCGCGTTACGATTGGTTTGGCGTTGGTGTTAAGCATTATTGCAGGGGGCTGGGTTTGGTTAGTTTAAACATTAATCGTCACGGTACAAAGCAGTGGATTTTTCAGCGGGTTGCTAATTTATTAATTGTGCTACTTAGTCTGTGTTTTGTTTTTGTGTTCGCTACTTTTCCTGTCGACGATTATGCATCGTTAATCGGTTTGTTAAACGCACATTGGTTTAAAGTAATCGCAAGTATAAGCCTTATTGTGTTATCCCTTAATAGCATGCTGGCAGGTTGGCAAATCGCAGGCGATTACGTAAAGGGAAGTTTCGTTAACTATTTATTCAATACATTGTGTATTGTGGTAAGTGTAATGATTGCAGCATTTGGTAACTACATTATTTGGTTTTAACCCGTGTTTAACATTACCAGCGCACAAAAGTGCATGTGAAAAATAAAGCCTGTTTAAAAACAGGCTTTATTGTATTTAAAAGTGATATTCGAAGTTTGCGCCTATGGTTCTTGGCGGGCAATGCAATCTAATCAACGATCAGGCTAATTCGAAATTAACGATGTTCTCTTTTTATATTAAGGCACAAGCGGCAGATGTGTGTTGGCTAATGCTTTCAAAATAATATGTTATAATGTATCATTTTGTTTTTTTAAACGGACCTTAAAACCATGAAGTTAAATAATGGCGTGTGTGCCTTACCTCTTTCTCTCTTGACGCTCTCCCTTTATGCCAATACTGAAAAGTCACTCGAACATATTGAAGTATTGGGCACACGTGCTCCAATGTATGATGCCCGCGATGTAAACGCCGCAGCCTTGGGCATTAAAGATCCTTTGCAGTTGCCAATTTCCATTCAGTCGTTTTCAGAACAACTTATCGATAATCAACTTGCGCGTACGTTAAGTGAGGTATTAAGTAATGATGCGTCGGTACAAAACACCTCGATAGGTACTGTGTTTGATTTTGTCAGTTTGCGTGGCTTTCAACTGGATTGGAATAATGGCCTGCGACGTGATGGTTTATCGCTTGCGCCATACCAAGATGTAGCACTTGAAAATGTTCAACGCATTGATGTGCTAAAAGGGCCTTCGGGTGTGATTGCAGGGTTTAACAATCCTGGGGGCACGGTTAATTACGTCACCAAACGACCTACCTCTGAGCAATTTATTGAGCTTGGTGCAGAGCTTAACAGCAGTGATGGTCGTTATTTGTCGCTTGATATGGGCGGCCCGCTATCAGCGCAAAGTGATGTGGGGTATCGTGTGAACGCAGCGATAGAGGATAATGGTGATTTTACCGGCGGTGATGACACCGAACGTTACTTTTTAAGCAGTGCATTTGATTGGCAGTTAAATGATCACGTGCTTGTCAGACTGGATTTTGATTTTCACGATAAGTCGATTGTCTCGCAACCCCTAATTGGCTTAGTGTATGGTGAAAATGGGCAAACCTTTTTACCACAGTATGTCGACACCCAAGAGGTACTGCTAGGCCAACCGTGGGCGTTGTACGAGACAGAAACCTATAATATTGGCGCACGCGTTGATTACTGGTTAAACGATAATTGGCAATGGGTTAATCAGGTGGCGCTAAGCAACAATGATCGCTTTACCATTTTCCCAGATATTTATGCCACATCACCTGAAGGGGAGGTACTGAGTGCCGCTATTTTGGTCACGCCTGATGAGTCGTTTAAAGCGCGCTCTGGCCACAGTTTTTTAAGTGGCGAAGTAGAAACTGGTTTTATAAATCATGAGCTGGTGGTTGGCGTAAGTTACCGTGATTTAGAGTCTATTTCGGGTCGTTGGTTCGAACTTAATAACCCCGTGGCAAGCTTATTTGATCCTGTGTATACAGCGCGCCCTGAGTTTCCAGAGATCCCAGATGCGAATCTAGAAAAATCGCGCGAACGTGCGGTATTTATTACAGATATTGTGCACTTTAGCGATCATGTGTATGCAACCTTAGGAGTGAGGCATTTAACCTATCAGCGTGATAAAACAGCTCCTGGCGAGCAACGAGTACGCACTCACGATGATAGTTATACCACACCAACGCTGGGTATTAATTACAACCCAAATGATGCGCTGGCATTTTACGGTATGTATACCGAAGGCGCAGGCGAAGGCGGCATTGCGGTGATTGGCAGTGGCGCTGAAAACGAAGGCCAGTACCTCGGTGCGCAAGAAAGTGAGCAAATGGAAGTAGGTGTAAAGTATCGCTTCAACAAGGCCACATTTAGCGCTGCGATTTATCAAATTGAAAAGTCATTGGAGTATCATAATCGCGCTACCAATTACTTTGTGCAAGATGGTGTGCAACGTCACCGCGGTATTGAGCTAAACGCCAATGGTGAAATTATCGAGAACCTATCGCTAGTATTCTCAACCAGCTTTATAGATGCAGAAATTAGAGAGCTAGCGGGGCAAGCAGAGATCAATGGTAATCAGCCACATAATGTGCCGAAAACGCAAGGCAACCTATTTGTTGATTATAACTTTGCGTCGCTTAAAGGCTTGTCTGGGTTAAGCGCCAATATTGGTGTTTTTTACGTGGGTGAGCGCCAACAAAACTTACAAAATAGCTTATCACTGCCAAGCTATACGCGCGTTGATACGGGTGTGCGTTATGACTTTAGCGACCTTAATTTAATGCTGCGCTTTAAAGTTGAAAACCTATTTGATAAAGAATATTGGGTATCGGCTGGCGCAAAGGGCATGGATTGGGGCGTAGCGCCGGGCAACGGACGCCTTGTGTCGTTATCTGCGAATTATACGTTTTAAGCTTCTGAGGGTGCTGGTATTGCTAGCACCTTTTTTATAGGGTTTTTCCTCAGTATATTTGGTGTGTAGGTCATGCTTTTGAAGCGCACAACATTCGGTGTTTTAGCAAAGGTTGGATATAATTTGTAGTGTGTTACTGCATTGTCGGTTGTTTGCGAATAGTATAGTTGCCAACACAAGTTGTTTAGGTATCGCAAATGGATATGCCACTTTCCGTATTTTTAGAGTCTAAAGGCATTAGTAGAGCAAAAGCGGCTTTACTTACCAAAGAATTAAAGCCCGTAACCTTTAAATCAACCACGCCGTTGTTAGCTCAAGGTGAGCACTGGCAAGATTTTTACATTATCTCACACGGACTTGTGCGCCTGTACTATCTCGACTCAGAGGGTAAAGAATCAAATAAAGGTTTTTTTGGTGAAGGTGACATATTGGCACCAATCGCGCCGTCGGCAATAACGGGTCCATCGAATTTTTATGTTGAAACTCTGACTGAGGTGCATGGCTACCATATGGCTTATGCGAAAGTAGTTGAGTTATTAGCAGATTGCAGTATTAGTCAGTGCTTATTTCAGTGCTTAACAGCGCAATTGCTCGAAGAGAAAATAGAGCGCGAATTAATGTTTTTGCAGCAAGACGCGAAAAAACGCTACGCTTACTTTTCAAAAAAATACCCAGCACTTTGTCAGCAAATACCGCTTAAACACATCGCTTCGTATCTTGGTATGACAGACGTTACCTTATCGCGTGTAAAAAACAAAAATTAATGCCTTATCAAATGTTAAGGCAAACGCAGGTTAATCAAATCACACTATTGCTACATTTACTTTGTAGGAATAGTTATGAAAAATTTACTCAACTGCCAAATAGTCATCTGCTGCTTGTTTTTTAGTTGCCATGTATTGGCAAAAGAACAGGTAAACACAAGCGCGTTAGTGTTGATTGAATACCAAAATGAATGGGTATCGCCAAAAGGCACACTAAGAAACGTATTGGTTAAAGATAAAAAGGCATTTGCACAGGCCATTAGCCAATCTCAGCAATTGTTAGCAAAAGCACGTCAGCATCAAATGCATATTGTACACGTTACATTAAAGCCCGATGCTAATTATCAAATTTTTGGCAATGCGCAATTTGGGTTGCGTGCCGCCATTAAAAAAGCCAAAACATGGCAAGGTGGTATGGCAGATATTCACCATAATTTTCAGCCAAAAGCAGGTGAGTTTGTTATTTCAGAACGCTCGGGGGCATCGGCGTTTGCTGGTAGTAGTTTAGATAGTTACCTAAGAAACAATAATATTACAACATTGTACCTTGCTGGCTTTGCAACGCACGTGTGTGTTGAATCTACGCTCAGAGAAGCGCACGACAAAGGTTACACAACGTATGTTGTAACCGACGCGACAGGGGCATTTACTCAGCAACAGCAAACTTATTTTGAAGACGAGATTTTGCATCACTTTGGTAAAGGGATTTTAGTCGAGGCATTCGGCGCACTTTAGCACTAAATAGTGCGGCATTACACGCAACCTAGTGTTGTGTGTAATGCCTCTTATGTTATCAGCTTCCTGATTATATTAAGGCCGCAGTATAGTTATTTTTAATACTTAATGTACGTTAGTCGCTTGTGGTAAATGGAATCACTTTTCCGCTAAAAATAGCTTCATCATAAATCTCGAATATTCCTTGCCAGTTTGGGGTTTCAAGCATTGCCTGTCGCCACTCAATTTTGGCTCCTAGCGAAACAAGTGAAGTAACTTTCTGGCCATGCTTAACTTTTCCAAAAGACCAAGGTTTAAAAGCGCTAACCAAGGTGTTTATAACGTTAGTCTCGGTTTGACTTGCAGAGATCACATCTAATAGTTCAATGTGTTTCAATTTGTTGTCAGTGGATAAAACGAATTTTTGTAAACAACCCGACAGTAAAGCAGGACTGTTATCTACATCAACAAAATATATTAAAGCGTTTATATTTGTACTTATAAATTGATTGAAAGAGTTTGTTCCATCAAAGCATGGTAGTTGAGCGTAGTTATCTATTGCTATTGGTTCCCCCACACTTAGGCTCTTTATGCGTTCTGCCGTTCTTTGGCCATCAACCCGCATCTGTTGAAAAACAACTGAAGAAAATGTCTTTGTTAACTCGTGTTTTTGCTCGTTAGAAAGCAAATCTTTCAAATTAATTTCTGAGCTTTGTAGCTTAATACTATTATTTGTTGCAGTAAGTTCTAGTTGATTTGCCAAAGATGTTGGCAGGAGTTGACTATGATATTGATAGTGCGTGAATTTATTATTTTCAAACAAAAACATATGATTGCGACCAATTAATGTAAGCTTGAGAGAGTCACTTACAGGCCACACTAAGGTAAATCGCCCCAATTTGTTAACGGCAGTTTCAAAACTGTCACCAATTGATATCCCAAAAATAGACTGAGTTGATATGTACCCCTGTGCTTGAATCGGAGTTAACTTTTTCGGTTGGTGGGTGGGTAACTTGTGCTCGGTTTTAAGTTTTATTGTTGGAAACTGATTTTTAGCTATTATCACACTTAATAGCTTTAGGTTATTTTGAGTTATTTTATACGTTTTACCGTTACAACTTTTAATTTGCTTTAAGGCGACGATGCCAGTTATTTGCTGATGTTGAATGTTTTTTTTAAAAATTACTGTTTGCTCAATTAACCCGTTTGAATATTTAGGTAGATTTTTTTGGATACGTGCAAACAACTTTTTTCGAACCAACTCTAGTTGCTCTTCCTCTGAACTATTTTTTTTATAATTTACGGTTGCACTAAATTCAGCTCCTTTCCTTTGTAAATCGGGAATACATTCACTCATTCTACTGTACAGGGTATGAGCAAAACTAATGTGACTAAAGAAAAATAGAAAACAGATGAAAATGAAACGCATGCGTGCACCTAACTTAAAATTATCCATTTGATATTAAATGAAATTATTGCTTATAGAAACGTGTAATAGCATGTATGGGCTTAAAAGCATGTTTTTAAATCTATGTGGTATAAATTGTTTAATAATGTTTCAAAAATTTACGTTGATAAGAGGTAATTTCACTGGTTCGCTACATAGCAACTCAAAAAGTACTTGTTTGTAATCTAAATATTATGACCGTTAATTAAGCGTAAATCGGGCTGTTTTTTCGCTCTCTTTTATCACCATTAATTTTTATCTTCACGATAATAATTTTTTGATTTTCTTCTTTGAAAAATTTAACTATTTTTCACTTGCGAGCGCATCAATAGTTGATGCGGGCAAGGTTTAATTTACTAACATGTTGAGATTAAAAATATGGCAGCTGAAATTAGATTAGGTGGTCGAAAATTTTATGACGATGAACACTTTCCTGGTGGCATCGATAGGGCTGGCTTTTTCACTATTCCTGAGGCAAATTTTTTAATTAATTATGGCTATACGTTAAACGGCTTGTATTGTGGCGAATTGGCACCGAGTAACGAGGCGGAGCAAAACTTTGTTGATAACATCAATGTGGATGCTGAGTCTGGATTATACGAGGTACGCTTATGGCGCAAGTACTTAAAAGCGCTATATAAAGTGAGCCACAGAGCGAGTGCAAATAGTTCTCGCAATGAAGTAACACGGTCGTATGAGAGTTTCGATGAAGCATGAGCAAAATCAAGGTAGTTATCTTGAGAAGAATAAAGCACACAAGAAAGCAAAAAAGGAAAAACCGAAAGCTAAATTAAGTCACAAATCTAAACGCAAAAAGTTTGATGATGATGACTGGAGTGACGAGTAGTACTCACGTTTTCATCTACACAAAAACCATAGGGCTTGTTTATTCTTGTTGATAGTTCAATTAAGAAAAACCAGCCCTAATGGTATGTAAAAGCCCAGTTATTTACTCTAGCAAGTCTTTAGCTTTGTGTTATGTATCTAACCTAACTAAATCAAGAATGACAGACGCAAAGGTGTCATTAGCGGCCATTGAAGCGTAAAATAGAACCTACAACTTTCCTTTAGTTGGTTCTGAAAACTACTCTTCAATCACCTCTTTTGAAGACTCTATAACTTCTTCAACTAGCTCATTTAAATCTGAAATAAGTTCAGGTGGAATACCTTGCTGCCATTGTGTAAAAGGTTTCATAAAATAATCTCGCGGACCTTGCTGATAAGCAACTTGTAAATCCTTGTAGTCACATAAATCATCGGCATCCTCTATTTCCATTTCAGCAATGGTGTCGAAAACGCCAGAGTCTACTGAAAATGAGTCAATACTATTGTCTGTTTCATCAACCCATAGCAATTCTACAAACGGGTCTTCATCGCCTTGCCAATACCCTTTTACTGTCGGGCATTTTAAAGTAGATAGCTTGTTGAGTAATTCACATAACTCATCTTCAAGGGATGAACCTCCGATAAAACTCATCAAATAAACACTTCCGACATTGTTTATCTTCCCTTCTATATGCAAATCAAGCTCATTTTCAATGTAATTTTTGATTTCTGTTAACATACCATCATTTGATGGGGGCATTTTAAAAAGCGCTGTGCCGTAACATTCCATATTATTTTTCCTTATTTATACCTTTAAGCTCTAATTATACCGCGTAGCCTGAGTCTCTAATCTCTTTAACTCGTTGTCTTAACAACTCCGGCATGCTTGGGTCATTAAAAACGGCTTCAATATCTTTAATTAGTTTCGCCTGTTTTGGATGTAATTCAGTTTTAGACTTTACTAAATTATCCATATCTTCGAGTAAATAAACAAAGTCCTCGCTATCTTTTAAATTAGCAAATGACTCCGCAATGGCTTCACGCCAATAAGGTATTTTGTGAATGCATGGGTCAGTATCAAGCCTATCCTTTCTGTAAAAAAAGTCGCCAAATTCCATACAAAATATATCAAATTCACCTCGTATAACATCGTTTCGCGTTTTTTTAGGGTTCGCAGCAAGTATTTCATCTATGGAAAGTGGCACCAATAATTGTTCTAATAGCCAATCTCTGCCATTGAGTTTACTTGTCCCTTTAAATTCGCCTAAATTACGATGGTGGGAGCACCTTGTAATAAGTCCAGCATCACTATCATTCATTGCTTCAAACTCAGAATAATTTAATCTTTCTTTACAGTGTCTCTCCTTTACTCTATTGAGTACTTCAATATCATCGCTCGGGTATATCCATAACTCAATCAATAAACTACGCGGCATTTTATATATTTTTTTTAAGCTTTCATCATCGCCAGTTAGAAAATATGACTTTATGGCAGATTGATCTTCATCATCAAAATCATAAAAAACATCTACATAGCGATTTAAGTTAAATTGATAGTCTGACCATTCTTTTTGACGTGTTTTTACCCATGTTTTATTGTCTAGTTGCCAGTGCTTTGTGTTATTTTCCATTATAATCACTTATATAAATCCATATTATTTATAGGGTTAGAGTATTTTATTAGTAGTGTTTCGTAAATCATCCATAGGATTTATTTTTGAGCATACAACCAACGGCCGCAGGTCGCTCATTTCTCACCTATAAGGTTGCCGCTAAGCTTCTTTCGCGTTTATATCAAACCCGAATTAACTTTGAATGATAAACCGAATGTCTTAAGTGAAGTTGTTTTATTAATTATTAAATTTCGCTTATCGCTTCTTTTTGACTTAGATATCAATAAACTCACGAGATAGCTATAAATGACTACAGCTACCTCAGTAGTTACTTAGCTATGTTTGGTAATCGATTGGGATTGCTTGGGTGACAACCTGATTGTATGCGTCAACAATCACCGCGTGGTTACGCGCTACTTTAATCCAATCGCTTTTTTCACTTGTAAGCGGTTCACTCGTTAAAGGCTCTGAGCTAATGATTACCGTATTTTGCGCTGAATTTCCGTTTAAACTAAAGTCTTTGCCTGCTGCAATCGCCAATTTACCTTGACCATAAAACAATGAAGCAGGTTGGCTCTCGCGGTCGGTTGCAAAACGCGTGGCGACCATAGATGTGCCATCACTCACTGCTAAGTTAATAAATGCATTGGTGTTTGCATCTGCTTCGCGTCTTATTTGAATAATTTTCTCAATGACACGATATAGCGCCTGAGTTAGATCATCAGTCGACAAATTATCAGCAAATTCAATGGTGTCGAGAAAGAGGGCAAAAATGCACTCAGAATCGGTGTTTCCCTTCACTAAATCAAAGGCGCGATTTGATAATTGATTAAGTAAATTGCGCCTAAATTTTGCGAATTGGTCGAGGCGGCCATTATGCATAAAGGTGTATTTGTGATAATTGAATGGGTGGCAATTTGCTTGCGAGACAGGCATACCAACAGATGCGTCACGAACATGGGCAAAAAAGCACTGGCTGCGCACTTTGCTCGCAATTTGTTGCAAGTTTTGATTGCTCCACGCAGGCTCAATGCTGACAAATCGCGCGGGAAAAGGATCGCTGTGAGTTGGGTACCAACTTAAGCCAAATCCATCGCCATTGAGCGGCTTTTTACGCTTTTTCGCGTCTTTACTTTGTTCAATAAGCGAATTCGTTGGCGAAATAACAATATCGTTTAAAGTGACTTCTTCACCTTTATACGCAATAAAACGACACATAAATTTATCCAAAAAAATTTTTTACACTATAGGCGATTTTTAAAAATTTCATACAAAAATATGCACGGTTTACTACTGATTTTCTGTTATTTACAGTAAACGTGAAGGGAAAAGACCAAAAGATTATTTTTACGGTGTTTAAGGGCATTAAAATATGGTGTTTAAAACTCAGTTTATACAAATTTTTTCACTTGTATTTCCTAAAATGGCTAGTTAGTTTGTGTCTAACTTATTCTTTTTATATTGTGTTTTATGCGACTTATTTCTTCTTTTGCAATTTGTTTCACGTTATCGAGTTTCGCTTCAGTTGCTGGCGATTTTTACCCCAATAACGCGCGGCATGCGGTTAGTTTGAGCTTTGACGATGCGCGCCGCTCCCAAGCTGATGTTGGGCTGCCAATTTTAGATAAACATAACGTTAAGGGCACGTTTTACTTGATGCCAGTGCAAATGAAAGGCAAAGAAGCCAAGTGGCAAGCCGCCGCTAAAGCGGGGCATGAAATTGCGAATCACAGTGCTAGCCATTTATGTACGGGCAATTTTCGCTGGTTACGGGAAAAGAACAAAGGGCTAGAACAAGTCGATTTGCCATTTATCGAAAAAGATATTGAAACAGCGCAACAGCAAATTGAGCAAATTACAGGTGTGGCGCCTGTGGGTTATGCCTATCCGTGTGGTCATAAATTTGTGGGTCGCGGTGAATCGGTAAAAAGCTATGTGCCGCTGATTGCTAAGTCATTTGAATATGGCAGAACGTGGAATGATGAAACGGCAAATGACCCGCATTATTATGACACAGCACAAATCCGCGCGTTTGATATCGATAATAAATCGTTTGAAGAAATAAAGGCGATTATCGAGCGGGCTAGATTTGATGATGCGTGGATAGTACTTGCCGGTCACGAAGTTGGTGATAGAGCGCTTTACACTATCGATAGCAAGGCATTAGATCAGTTAATCGTATATTTAAAAGATCCTAAAAACGGCTTTTGGTTAGCACCTGTTGCTGAGGTAAATCAGTATATTCAGCAAAAACGTACTCGGTAATTGTTACTTTAAACCTAATAGCGCTTGAGTCCTCTTTTCAAGCGCATAACGTAACCTTTTTTAATCGATAGTAAATACGTTTTTGTCTTGTTAAAATTCTAAAAAAATTAGCAAAAATAGGTCTTTAGGTAATTACTCTAAGCTTTTTTGCTAATGACTTGTAGTTTTTAGTGAGACAAGGATAAATATGGATATTGAAGTTTTCCGACCTAAACAGTTCCAAGATATGGCGCGAGATTACAAACTATTTGCCGATGGTAAACAAGTTGCTGTGATTAAACGAGGTAAAACTCAAACCGTGTCGCTGCCTGCGAATACCCACGTTATTCAAGCAAAAATCGATTGGTGTAGCAGTGCTGAGGTGAAAGTGAGTGAATTAAGTGGCACAAAAATCACTGTAAAAAACACATTTGCTAACAATATTATTGAAGCAATGTTTTTCGCTTGGTATTACATTTCATTCGGTAAAAACAAGTATTTAACCATCGAAAGCAGCAAATAATTCGTTGAGTAAAAAATCATTTTTCAGATAACAATTGTTTTGCTGCTATGAGCATTGCCATAACAAAGTGCAATAAGGCAGCAGATGCGCGGTAGTAAGGTGATTTATGAAATTTGAAACCCTTAATAGCAGTCATAGTAAGCAGTTACTCGACTTTGAACTAGAAAATAAAGCGTGGTTTGAATCATTTATTGCACCAAGAGATGCCGATTTTTATTCCAATGTTGGCGTTTCTAAACATGTTGCTGTGCTTGAGGCAACAATGCGTTCTAAAAGCGGTTATTCTGCGGTATTAATACAAAACGATGCAATTGTGGCGCGCGCAAATTTAAAAGATATAACAGGTGACACAGCATACATCGGTTATCGCGTAGCAAAAAACATGACCTCGCAAGGTATCGCCAGTTTATGTGTAGCGCAGCTAATTAAGGTTGCTGCGCAGCAATTTAGTTTAACAACACTGCGTGCACAGGTACTCAATAATAACCCCGCGTCAGAGCGCGTATTGCACAAGTTTGCTTTTCAAGCTGCTAGTACGCAACCCGATTTTTTACGCTTGAACGGACAAAGTTTGGCGTGCACTGAGTTTAGTTTGCGCCTGAGCGAACTAAATCAGCAGGCGCTAGAGGCAGCATCTTCCATAGTTAACAGCAAGGTTGGTTGTTAAATGCCGTTTACAACACGGCTTTTTCGTTGGCAACGTGGGCGGCAAAATAGTGGCTACGATAAAATGCTGTTATGTGGGGCCGTGTGGCCAATTAAATTTGATGTTTATCTACTGAAATTCCCAACCGGCAGTGAAATACCCGCGCATACCGATAGCGTTGCGTCGGGCAAACATTATCGATTGAATATTGTGCTTAAAAAAGCACAACAAGGTGGTGAGTTTATATGTGCATCACCGATTTACGACAGTGAGCGTATTAAATTTTTCCGCCCCGATGCATGTGAACATTGAGTTTCTAAAGTAATTAAAGGTAATCGTTACATACTAAGTATTGGTTGGATAAGAAATACGTAGTGCTCACGTGAGCCTAATAAAAAATATACTAAAACATGTTATTTAGGGAACTTACATGAAGATTATTGCTGGGTTATGTGCACTTGTGATGAGTGTTACTGCAATTGCGCAAGAGCTGAAACCAACAAAGTCAGGATTATTTGATGTTGGTGGATTTAAGCTGTATTTGACCTGTTATGAAAACGATAAACCGACACTCATAATTGAACAAGGTTTTGGTCGTTCAGGCTCTGATGGTGTTTGGCTCGACAATGTAAAACGTTTACACAGCGATTTTAGTATTTGTTTGTACGACCGTGCAGGGTTAGGTAAAAGTGAAAAAGGCCCAGTACCGTTTACTGTTACTGATATGGCAACACGCCTTAACGCGCTGCTGCACAATGCCAATGTTAAACCACCATACTATTTTGTTGGTGGCTCGTACGCCTCTTACATTATCACAGCGTTTAATAACCAGTATGCAGACAAGGTGAAAGGCGCGGTATTTATCGACCCTCCGCCATTTGGTTACTTTTATACAATGGCAACACGTTGGCCGAAAAATTTTAAAACAGACGATGAAAACTTAGCGCGTTACTATCAATTTGAGCAAAGTGTGCGTGATCCAATGTATAAAAAATTGCCGGAAAATGTCGACCATATCGCAAGCTATCAATCGCTGGTTAAGTCAGGCGGTTTTGCAAATAAACCGATTATCGTGTTACGCGCTAAGGCATCGGATGAACGCTACGATCCGCCCTTTGTACCAGATGAAATTGCGCTAAAAATGGATACGCTTTACGCAGGCGCTGAACGCGACTTTTTGAGGCTTTCAAGTCAAAGCGCAATCGTGTACTCAAAGTCAAACAAGCATCACCTTCATATCGCCGATGCCGACCTTGTAGTCAAAAGTATCAAGCAGCTACTTGAGTAATTATTGTTTTATGCGGTTAAACACAAAAGGGATGAATCGTGTTTAAGAAAATAACATTTGAAACAGCAACACAGAGTGATGCCAGTAGTCTGGCGACATTGGTGCTTGATGTATCACAACAATCGATTTTGCCGTATTTAGAATCCAACGGGCAAAACGCGTATGTTGCTAGCATTCAATCAGACATTAATACTGTGCTCAATCGCAGTGAGTATCAAAGCGTTAAAGCGTCTATTAACAATAAACTCATTGGTTTTGCTGCAATGCGAGAGGGCAACTATATAACGCACTTGTTTGTCGATAATCAGTATCAGGCAACGGGCGTAGGTAAAGCATTACTTGCACGGCTAATGGCAACGTCACACGCTGGCGAGGTAAGTTTAAAAGCATCGTTAAATGCGGTTTCTTTTTATGAGTCTCAAGGTTTTGTGGTAACAGGCTCTCAAATGAGTGTAAATGGAATTCGTTTTGTGCCAATGGTTTGGCAAAATACGCATAGCAAATAACGCTTTTTAAAAACGACATTAGAAAGTGTAAATAAATGGAACTGAAATAACACAGGAAGGTGGTTTATGTTTGAAAAAGTGGCAGTTTATTCAGGACTTATTGCAACGGTCTGGATTGTGTTCGGTGTGTTTATTGCTGGGCGATATTATGCGGGTTATAACCATGCAAAGCAGTTTTGCAGTGAGCTTGGTGCTGCGGGTTGCCCAACAGAAAAATTGTCACCACGTATCAATAATTACCCATTGGGTTTACTTTTTTGCTTTTTTGGCTGGTACTTAACTCAGTTACCAAATGTATCTTTGCTAGTCACTGGTGCAGGCTGGTGTGTTATTGCACATGGCCTCGCGACTTGGGTTGCGGGTTATTTCCCGATGGATGCTGACCCTTTTACTAAACATCCTTCTTTTAACTGCAAAATACACACAGTCGCAGGCATCGTGATGTTGTTGTCGTTATTTGTGGCGCCAGTATTGGTGGCACTTAGCCCAACCAGTGATGTCATTTCACAGCATTTTAAGGTGTTTTCTTGGATTATGGTGGTCGCGGCTGTTGTATTTTTGCTGACTATGACGCGTGCAATTAATCAGCAAACAAACCCAGGCATTCATCAGCGATTGTCTTATGGTGCACAATTAATTTGGCTAACTGGGTTGTCGTTGCAGCTTGGATAGTGTGCGTTAACGTGTAAATTATCGCAACCCTTTAAAGTTACAGTGTATAAAGGCGCTTAATGCGCCTTTTTTAACCTTGATTTAGTGTCTTTCGATATTGCTCGAATGGGCGTATTGCATCACTGTTTTGCAAGTAGGTTATGGAAAAACTATCGAGTAATTGTGCATTGATGTTGTCGTAACTCGCGAGATAGTTAAACCCATAGGCGCTTGCTTGATGGCGGTCGGTTAAAATCACGATATGCGATATTTTCGCCACATACATAGCCATATAACAAAGGGCGCATGGTTCACCCGAGGCAATTAATGTGCTGCCTTCAAGACTCAAGCGGCGACATTTTTTCGTTGCGGCTCTAATGGCTTGAATTTCCGCGTGAGCCGTGCAGTCGTGACATTGTGATTCTTGATTCACACCGGTACTTAATATTTCACCTTTGTCATCAAGAATCATGGCAGAAAAAGGTAAGCCAGCTTGTGCCACGTTTTTCTCTGCGAGCGAAATTATGGCACTTATGTGACTTTGATTAAACTGCGCTGGCATGCTGTATTTCCTGTCGTTGCGTGCTTAGAGTCTTTGCCAACTTGGCTGCATCGTGATGCGCTTTAGCAACAGAATCTTGGTGTCTTTTATCGTTGAATTCTTGATACTCAGAGGCAATTTCAAACATCACTTGTACCCCTAAATATTTCGATAAGGTTTGAATATGTGGTGTGAGATGTGAGTGCGCTTCGTTTACCTCGCCTTTACCAAAACCAAACTCGCCACACGAGGTGATCAGCACTAAGGTTTTTCCACTAAGTAAAGGTCTTAGAGGTTGATCGCCACGGGCTAAATCAAAATCAAACGTTTTATTGATGCGAATGATTTGGTCGAACCATGCTTTTAACTGTGCTGGCATGCCGTAATTGTACATAGGTGTTGACATTAAAATGATATCGGCGCGCGTTAGTTCATCAATTAGGGTATCTGACAGTTGTAATTGTTGGTATTGCGCTGCACTTCTTTTGTCACTTGGCGTAAACACGGCGCCAATCCAATCTTGGGAAATAAAATGAGGTGGATTTACACCTACATCACGGTAAATATATTCATCTGTCTGATTACTTTCTCGCCAGCTGTCTAAAAATGTTTTAGCAATGTTTTTAGACAGTGAGTTGTGTGCGGGATTATCGTTATCTATCGCTCTAACGCTTGAATCTATGTGTAGTATTGTGGTCATGATGTTTCCTTTATTAACAATGTGTGTTGAATAATGCGTTTCTAGGTGGCTTTGGACAAACGATTTGATATCATTTATAGATGAGTAAAACTTATTTATAAACAGGGTGGGATTAGTCTTTGCAAATATCGTTACAAGCGTTAAAAGCATTTGATGCGGCGGCGCGTCATGGCAGTTTTAAACTAGCAGCAAGTGAGCTTGCATTAACGCCAACTGCAATTTCGCATCATGTAAGTAAGCTAGAAGCGCGTTTAAATACCCAATTATTTGTGCGTAAAACGCGAAAAATAGAATTGACCGAATTAGGAAAACGCTTAGCACAAGCAACCAATTCGGGTTTTCAAACAATTGCACAGGCGTTAGATGAAATCACGCATATTGGTAAGTTGGTTAATGTAAACACGACATCGTCATTTGCTGCCTCAGTGTTGTTACCGTCGCTCGCAGAGTTCAACGCAAAGCATGGTGATATTGAGGTTGCGATTTCAACGGGAGAGAGCGTTGAGCATAATCAATATGCTGTGGCTATTCGTTTAGGCGATAAACGCATGGTGAATAGCCAAGATATTTTGCAGTGCGATGTATTTAATGTGTATCGCGCAAAATCGGCGGGTGAGCAAAACAACTTAGCCTCGTTAAGTCATATTTATACCTGTAAATGGAAAAATCCCGATTTACCGCCTGTGCCATTAACTCAATGGTGTAACCAAAATGGCATAACGCAAGCGTTAGCCTTAACCCAGTACGATCAAGAGCTTTTTGCTTTGCAACAGGCCATAGCTCATGGCGGGTACGTGTTTTGCTCACAAACATTAGCCAAAAGTTATGTGGCACGCGGAGAATTGTGTGAGCTAACTACTTTGCCTGTTGCGTCTGATCTTTGTTATTACATTCCTAATAAAAGCGCGTTGGCGACGCTTCCCGCTCGCTTGTTTAGTGAGTGGTTAAGTAACCTGATGTCGGCATAACATTATATTTTACGCTGCCATTTTGAGTGATTAGCGCGCTAGTTAATTATTTAACGTGCGTTTTTGTAGGGTAGTTTAATTGCGCTTAGTAACTTTTTAGCCAGTTAACGTACTGTTTATGGTAACCTTTATCGGTATTAAACTTGGCTCGGTTTCTCTTCGTGACTAGTTTCAGAGTCAATAGTCTCAATTATATTGGTTGAAATAATGGATTATCAAACTCTGCCCAAATTGGTCAGACGCTTGCTAAAAATAACGGCACATGGCAATACTACGTTGCCATCAAGGCGTCAAATGACCGCCAAATTGTTTGCATTGGTTGCGCTTGTGCCTGGTATTGCGAGTGTGGTGATGGCAATTGCATTGCATCAAACAGCCGGACTTGCTTTTATTATTTCCGCTATATTCTTTTGTGGCATTTCATTGCTGCTATTCGGCCGAAAGCGATTATTGGAGTTTGATAGCGCCACCCAACACGTTTATTTATCAACATCACTTTGGCATTTTTTTCAAAAACGAAGTGCGATAGCACCTTTTAGTGCGCTGACATGCGAATTAACCAGCCTTGGAACGAAAGGTCCGTATCAAGTAACCGTGGCAGAGCAAAACTACGTATTCGATGACTATCAAGATGCCTACGCTTTGTTGGCGTTTTTGTCTTTGCACTATAAGTTGCCTGTTACAGAAAACATCTCAAATTGGCCTAGCAAAACACCGCTTAGCTTTGACAATATGCAGGCTGCTGATATTACGCCACTTGACCAAACTGAAACTCTTAATGATAAAAGCGATGTGTATATTGAAATATGGGATCGTAAATCAATCATTAGGTTGTCACTGCCCTTTTTCTTTTTTACCGTGCTCGGCGCATTGGTTAAGTATGGAGTGCTTTAATGTACTTTAACAAACTATCAAATGATGAAGCGGTTTATCGCGTTACAGGTATTGCTAAATTATTGTTACGATTGCTGAGTTTAGTGATTTTATTTGTTGGCATTGTAAGTGTTTTAGGTTCTGATTCTGCAAGGTCTTTACCAATTTGGGTATCAGGCTTTTTTTGTTGGCTGGGTTGGCTCGGCGTGTTTGGCGGCTATGTTTGCCGTATGAATTTAAGCTCACAAACAATTCAGCTTAAGGCGAGTAATTTATACACCGTTTTTAACCGTGTTTATCATCTCAAAGACATAAAGGGTTTTAGAGCAATGACTGCTCAAGCCGCAACTCAGAGGTACCGTGTTTATATGGTTTTAAACGATGGCACTCATGTTGCGGTGGCAAACCCCAAAGAACGAGGTGTAGCGGTAAACGTGTGTAAAAATATGGCAGAGTTTACTGGTAAGCCATATGAAAATAATTTGCCAGAGTTATAAAGTTTATTGATGCTATGTGTTATACCTAAATAGGTTTAGGTTAAATTTTTGTGGTACCTGATGGGGTTTAATTGTGCGCTTTATTTATTTGCTGATAATTACATTTTCAACGTTATTGAGTGCAGATCCCATTGATGAACAGCTGCAAGAAGCCAAGGATTATTTAACAGTTAAACCCTCAAAAAGTTATGAAATTTTAACTAGGTTACAGCAAACTACTGGGTTAACAACGCAACAACAAATTGACTTAAATATACTGATAGCGCGAGCTGCATTGCCGTTAGATAAGTTAGACGAGCTTTATTTGGCCGTTGAAGGCTTGTTTGAATATCATAACCATCCGTATTTTACTGAGAATATCACGACAGTAACAAGTGCACTGGGCATTTGGCTGCGAAAAAATAATTATTTGGAAGATGCTCAGTTGAGCTTTGAATGTTCCTATCAGCATGCTAAAAATGATCGACTAAAGTTAATATTAAACAACAGCTTGGCGTTGGTAGTTCGCCAGGTTAATAACTTGGAACGCGCTAAATCCCTGTTTGAATATTCGTTTAAGCTAGCGAAGGCAAGTCGCAACGTAAATATGATGGGGATGACAAGCCACAATCTAGGTTTAATAGCGTTAGAGCAGGGGCAAATTAGTGTTGCAGAGCAGCGCTTTAGAGACGCACTTGAATACTTTACCTCAATCAATAAACGCGCGGGTAATATTAACACTGGCACATATCTGCTACTGACGTTTGTAATTCAAGAGCAGCTCACTAATTTTCAACGTTTGTATGCGCCTATTTCAAGAAAAGCACAGGCATTTCCAAACGAACGGTCACACGCGTTACTCACTTGGGTCACGCTCGTTATTTAGATTTAAGAGAGCAAAAACCATCAGCAGCCGAGCGCACTCAATTGTTACAAGAGTTTGCTTATATAGTGGACTATCGCGAGCAAGTGGTTGTTGAAAAATACCTTGCTCAGCCAATGGGGATTTTACTCGTACTAGAAGCGCCGAAAGTGCAATCATCGCGTTTTGACGCCCCTTGGTTTGCTTACGTAAAAAGTTGTGACTTTAGTCAGAAAACAAGCTAAAAGCAGCAGCTAGCAAGGCATATTAAACACGTCAAAAACATTTGGCTGAACCGTATTTTTGTTATTTAACATCGCATTAGTTAATTGCAGTAACTTTGCCGTTGATACGTTTGCTCAAATAGTCGCCACTTAGCGCAAAAAAATTCTTATTTCTCTGATGTTTGACTATATTTAATTGAGTATAAAAACAAAAGAGTCGCTACATCTATGCATCACCTCTCAATCAAAACAAAACTAATAGCGTTTATCTCAATAACCTTGGCTTTACTGGTTATTACTTTGGTTGCTATTAGTTGGTCTCAATTAAACACTAATAATGATACGCAAAGCGCTAAAGTACAGGACGTATTGCTTGCAGAAATAAACGATAAATTAATGGCCAAAACGCAATTTTATGCCACGGAGATTGCGGGCTACATCAATACAGAATATAAAATTCCACTAACTTTGTCGGGTGGCTTGGCCAATACTTCAGAAAACTCTCCGTTATCACGTGATAGTGTTTATCAAATGACACGCGGTGCCCTTGCTAAAAACCCTGATATTTCGTCCATTTATGCGCAATTTGAAGCAAATGGCTACGACCAACGCGATAGTGAATTTACCACTGGATTTACACACTCGGTGCCAGGAGCCGGTACGCTAGAAATTTACATTACACGTGAAAACGATGGCAGCTTATTACAACACCAAGTTGAAGATGCTGCTGAAAAATACTTACATGCAAAAAATGAGTTCGGTTTTCGAGAAAGTGAATGGTACTTGTGTGCCATGGATACGCGTAAGCCTTGTATTATGGAACCGTATCTCTATGAAATTGAGCCTGGCAAATCTGAATTGATGACGTCACTAACAGTGCCAATCATCCGCAATAACAAGTTTATTGGTTTGGTAGGCAGTGATATTAATTTACCTAAATTCCAATCACTTACCGAAAGTATTTCGCAAAGCCTTTACGACGGGCAAGCTAAAGTGACTATTTTAAGTGATATTGGTTTAGTTGTGGGCTCAAGTCATTATAAAAAGCTGGCGCGCCCGTTAAGCGAATCACTTACCAATGGTGATGCGACAAACATTATGGCAATACGCAAGCGCCAAGATAACATTGAGATTGGTGAGAATTTGGTTTTTTCTATGCCAATCAATATTAAAGCGGCTAATACTACTTGGAGCTTAATTTTAGAATTACCTAAAAATATCGCATTGGCAAACGCGGTAGCACTTGCACAAAGCCAAGCCAAAGCAACCGCGTCTGTGGGCCGTACCATGATGTTTATTGGTATTTTGGTATCGGTAATTGCAATTGCGATTTCAATCGTCATTTTACGCACTATTATCCAGCCAATTACCGATATAAAACAGCGCATCGAAAACTTAGCCAGCAGTGAAGGGGATTTAACCGTGAACTTAACGGTTACGCAACACGAAGAACTCATTTCACTGGCGGCTGGTTTTAATATGTTTACGCAAAAGTTGCGTACTATGGTTGATGGCTTAAAAGAGTTGGCGGATAACTCGTTTAGTCAATCCGCAAACACTTCACAAGCTGCGCAGGAAATAAAAGCCAAAGTAAATATGCAACATATGGAAATTGACAGTGTTGTTACGGCGATTAATGAATTAAGTGCGACCGCCAGTGAAGTCGCTCGCTCATCAGAAAATGCTGCGATGACCACAAACAATACCAATTTAAAGGTAAAAGAGAGCGAACAGGGTATTGTGGCAGCATCTCACTCGGTTGAAACCATGACCGAATATGTAAGTAGTGCTAAAGAATCAATTGTTGCCGTTGCTCAGCGTAGTAATGATATTACGCATATTCTTGATGTGATCCGCTCGATTGCAGAACAAACTAACTTGCTAGCATTAAATGCGGCAATTGAAGCAGCGCGTGCAGGTGAACAAGGGCGAGGTTTTGCGGTTGTTGCTGATGAGGTTCGCTCGCTCGCATCGAAAACACAAGAATCAACCAATGAAATTAGCCAATTGATCGATAACCTGCAAAGTGAGGTTGGCACATCTGAATCAATTATCGAAAAATCAGTATCGCAAGCTAGCGATGCGATGGCGCACTGTGCTAAAGCCGCGTCGCAAATGGGAGAAATGGTTGATGAGCTGGCCCTTATCTCAAATGAGGTAACGCAAATCGCTACAGCCGCGGAAGAGCAAAGTGCAGTAACCGAAGATTTAAGTGCTAATATGACGGGTATTTCAGATGCCGCAGCGGAACTGTCACAGCTGGCCGATACCGTTGAACAAGCGGCGCAACAACTAACACATTTAGTTGAAGAGAAACACAAACAACTTGGACAATTAAAAACCTAACACGCTTTGGTGTTTGAGTGAAAAGGCGCAAGTAACTAGATTTGTGCCTTTTTTATTTTTAACCCTGTTCAACGCTTTATCCTCTGCTTTTACCAAATATCACTTAAATTTACCGCTAAACACAAAGCCAACTTTCAGTTCGTGGATCTGCCTATACTAAACCCATCAACACAACAGGATTAAGACCATGACAACAGCAGATAACACAACATTCGATTTTGACGTTTCACACCTTGTAGAAGGTGGTATCGCAATTTTTGCATTAGGCGCAACCATTGGCACATTAGTGGGTGCAGGTATGGCAAGTGCAGTAGTTATCGGCTCAGTTGCAGCATTAGCGACATACTTAATTCGTCATAAATAACATTTATAATTTTACAGTTACAGTATCTCAACCATAAAAGCACTTGCCTTCAACCAGCAAGTGTTTTTTTATGCGTCTAATGCGTAAATAAGCGCCTGCAAAGGCGTTGCTTGTAGCGCGGTTGGGCAGTAAAGAATATGATGGTTCTCAAAGCCTAATGCCGCATAAAGTGGTAACGTAGCGATACCTTTTTGCGTGATTTGGCTAACTTCTGGGGTTTTAATTAAGCGGATAACTTGACGCTCGCCATATTGTGCGATGCTTGGAATGTAAGGGCGAAGCTGCTTGATTAAGGTATCGAGTAACCATTCGTTTATATCGCCGCCTAAAATAATCGTTTGGCTATTAAAAATAGACTCTATTGTATGAATCGCGATGCGCATTGGTTCTTCCGCACGATTAACCCAACTTTCAAGAAGCTTATTATCGGCAGTTAAATTCGCTAAAAAATCATCGTGCTTTTGATTATCAATATTGAGCGCCGCTTTTAATGAATTAAGCGATGAAAAGTCATTTAAACGGCCCAGTTCGCCAGTATCGTTATCCGTTTCGGGAGTAACAAATATATCGCCTAACGCACCTGTTAGGCCGTTTTGACCAAGCAGAATGTCGCGGTTATAAACAACGGATGATTCAACCCGATTGCCTATATGTACATAAACAAAACTTTGCAGTGTTTGAGCTTCACCAAACAACATTTGGTAAGCGGCACACGCCGATGCGGTACTTTCTAACGCAACAGGTAGGTTTAGGCTTTCGGCAAGGGCGACTTGGGTTTCTTTTGCTACTTTGTGCGCATCTAATGCAAAGTTATTGCTATCTTGCATGGCAAGACCTACGGCAAGTACCTTGCTGCTATCGATATTTTCAATATTAACTAAGGTGTTAACTAAATAAGTGGCTTTACTCACCAGCTCATCAGGTGAAAATAGCGTAGTTAAGCTATTGATGCAGTCACCATTGAGTTTAAACATACCCACAAACAACTCATTTTCCATAATGCGAATGGCAATCGAATACGCCGCTTTCTCATTAAAACAGAGCATTTTTGAGGGTTTACCGGCACCTTCGGCTTTTTTTATGCCAACTTCAGACACCAGATCATGCTCCAATAAGGTTTCAACCATATTGGTAATTGTTTGTTTGGTCAGATTAGTATTTCGAGCGATCTCAACGCGGGAGATTGGACCCAAAGCAACAATTTGGGACAGGGCTAAGCGTAAATTAAGCGCTTTATTTTGCTTTGCGTTTGATCCTTTCAAAAGAAATGTCCTGCTTTTATCCCAAAATTCAGAAGTTTAAACGATGATATATTGAGTAATGATGGATGTGCAATTATTAACTGGTATTTTTCGCCAGAATTAATTAGTCAAAACATTTGACATAATTAACCGTTTGCATAAATATAACACAATCCATTGTATAAAAAGAATTCAAAAATGAAAGAGCAAGGACAGCCAATTTGGCGAAATATTAGGAAATTACAAAAACTAATCCCAATAACCGCGGGATTACTCATCTCTTTCGCCATGCCAACTCACGCCGATGAGCAAAATATCGATTGGCAACAGGCAAAACAAGCAAAATCAATTACGATAAGCAAAGAACAAGCCCAAAAGATTAAACAAAAATCGCTTACAGCAGCTATGGCTTGGCATGGTGCAAGCCCTTGGATAAGCGCAGTATCTCGCGGTGCGAGCGATACTTTTGAAGCGCTTGGCATTAAAGTGGTTGCCAGTACTGATGCACAGTTTGATCCGGCCAAGCAAGTTGCTGATCTTGAAAATATCACCGCGTTAAAACCTAACATTTTGTTATCACTCAGTGTTGATGGCACAAGCACTAAGCAAAGTTACCAAAAAGCCATCAATGCAGGTGCAGAGTTAGTACTGTTGAGTAACCCAATACCAGGCTTTCGCCATGGCAAAGAGTATGTTGGCATTGTAACCGACGATATGTTCGGAATGGGCAAAGCTGCAGCAACAAGTATTCAACAGGCATTTGGTGAGAACGCCAAAATAGGCATGATTTTTCACGATGCAAAGTACTTTATTACCAATAATCGCGATAGCGCATTTCGTAAACAAGTTTCCACCTTAGCGGGTCATAAAATTGTTGTCGAAAAAGGCTTTGTTAAAGAGCATGAAACAAGTGCAATCGCCGCGGCAATGATTTTGCAACATCCTGATCTGGATGTGATTTATGTATCTTGGGATGCCGCAGCAGAAGGTGTTATTGAGGCACTGCGTTCATTTGGTAATCGCGATATTAAAGTAGTAACACACGACCTTGGCGTTAATAATTTGCTCGATATGGCGATGCAGCGCAACATGCTCGCAACTATATCCGATAGGCCTTATGTTATTGGCGCAACGATGGCTAAGTTAGGTGCATTAGCAACATTAGACCTACCTGCACCGCACTTTACTTTGGTGCCATATGATGCTGTTACGAAAGACAATATTGCTGATATTTGGCAACAAGCATTTAAAGCGCCATTGCCTAAAATGCTTGACCTTGCACTAAAACAATAAGGAAAAATAATGAGTGCCAGTGACTTAACTACCATAGAGACAAAATCGCGCATTGCCGAATTTGTCGCTAAATACGCCTTTAAGCGCGAACTATTTATTTACTATATTTTCGTCGCCGTGTTATTGCTTTTCGCCGTTGTACTGCATGACACCGCATTTTTTAGTTTGACTAATTTTATGAATATTATTCGTCAAACAGCGCCTATTACCGTGATGGCTGTTGGCTTAACATTTGCGCTCGCTGTGGGTCATATCGATTTATCTATTGGCGCCGTGGTGGCATTATCAGCCTTAGTCGGTGCGGTTTTGTTGCAGTATACCGGGATACCATTGGCGGTACTTGGCGCAATGTGCGTAGGCTTGTTTGTCGGTTTAATAAATGGCTTTTTAATTGAGCGATTACAGGTTTCTTCGTTATTAATCACACTTGGCACAATGGGTGTTATCACAGGGCTTGCGCGTCAGTTCACTAATTTAGAATCGGTACCCATTATTAATAGTAGCTTCACCGGATTTTTTGGCGCAGGCGAAATCTTTGGCATTCCATCGTTATTAGTATGGACGGTTGTTATTGCTGCGATTGGTTATGTGGCGTTAACCAAACTGGCCTTTGGCAGACACCTTTTGGCGGTTGGCGGCAGCCCTAAAGCGGCGCTTGCTATGGGGATTAAGGTAACGCACATTCGTATTTATGCCTTAGTCATTTCATCTATGGCAGCAGCGCTCGCAGGGCTTTTATATGCGGGCCGTTTACATGGCGCGCGCTATACATTAGGCGAGGCAGATTTGCTTACCGTGATTGCTGCAGTTGCCATTGGTGGTACGAGTTTATTTGGCGGGCGTGCGTGTATTATTGGTGCGGTGCTTGGTTCATGGTTAATGGGCTTAATTAATAACGGTTTGATTTTATCTGGCTTTTCGACCAATGAACAAATGATAGCACGAGGCCTAATATTAATTGTTGCCGTAGCAATTGGTGTTAAGGAGATTAAAAATGGTTAGAACAGCATTAGATCAAGTTGCACTGGAATTAAAAGACATTAAAAAGAGCTTTGGTGCAGTAACTGCGTTAAAAAATGTCAGCTTTAAAATCAACAAAGGTGAAGTAGTGGGTTTGCTAGGTGATAACGGCGCGGGTAAATCAACATTAGTGCGCTGTATTTCAGGCATTCATGCGCCCGACAGTGGCAGTATTTTGGTGAATGATAAAACCGTACACATAACCAACCCAGAGCAAGCGCGTGATGCGGGAATTGAAACGGTGTTTCAAGACCTCGCCATGGTGCCAGAGTTTAATATTGCCGATAACCTATTCTTGAACCGTGAAATAAAGCATAAAAACCCGCTATTACGTGCGCTTGGTTGGCTTGATAAAAAAGCCATGGAAAAGCGCGCCAAAAAAGCGATTAATCGCTTAAACAGTCGTATTCCATGCTTTCAGGCGCAAATTCAATCACTTTCCGGGGGGCAACGACAAGCGGTTGCTATTGCCAGAGCGGTCAATTGGGGCGCGGACATTGTGATTATGGACGAACCGACTGCGGCCCTGGGGGTTGAGCAAAGTGCTCAGGTAAATGAGTTAATTAATGTGATTAGCTCGCAAGGGGTGGCAGTGCTTCTGATCAGCCACAATATGCAGCATGTGATTGATACTTGCGATAGGGCTGTAGTGCTATATCAAGGACAATCTGTTGCCGACGTATCTGTTTCTGATGTTACGAAAGAAGACTTAGTCAGTTTAATCACGGGCGCAAAAACAGCACTCGACGTTACTACGTCCAAGGTTGCTTAACGGATTTTGGCTTTTGCGCGATTGTTAGCGCTAAGCCAAATAGCAAAAGTTTCACTTTAACCAATGTTTTTACTTTTATGTTAATTCATAAAAGCGGTCTCTTGCGGCCTAAATTTGGAGAAATCATGAATAATAACAGTAAAGTAACTCAGCTAATTAGCACTATGACGTTAGCTGAAAAAATTGGGCAGCTCTTTGTATTGGCATTTGCTGGGCCCGATATTGATTATGCGAAACAGTTGGTGAAATCACATCATGTGGGTGGTTTTTATATTACCGATGACAACGCTGCCACACCTAAAGATGCGAAAAAATTAGCTGACGAACTGCAACACCAAGCCCAGTTACGTGCGTGCGATGCCCCCTTATTGCTGTGTGTTGACCAAGAAGGCTCGTGGGGGATTTTAGCCAAGCACACCGATTTAGGGCCGGGAAATTTGGCTCTTGGCAAAGCCAATAAAGCAGAGCTAACTGAGCAAATGTATCAGGTATTTGCTGAGCAAATGCATGGAATCGGTTACAACACACTGCTATCGCCTTGCTCTGACGTTAACACCAATCCCAACAACCCGATTATTGGTTTGCGTTCATTTGGAGAAACGCCTAAGCAAGTCGCAACGCATGTTGCAGCAGCAGTTAGGGGTATTAAACGCGGCGGTAATTTGGCAACGGCAAAACACTTTCCAGGTCATGGCGACACGCATAGTGATTCCCATCAATGTTTGCCAACCGTCGACAAAACGTTGAGCGAACTGCAACAGGGTGATTTGTTACCGTTTCAAGCGGCAATTGATGCCGGTGTATCGCTGATTATGACAAGCCATATTCGCTTCCCACTGCTTGACGATACTTACCCTGCAACATTGTCATCAAAAATCCTAACCAACTTGCTACAGCAACAAATGGGCTTTAATGGACTGATCATAACCGACAGTATGAATATGTGGGCAATGCGTAAAAACTACCAACCTGCTGAAGCCGCGATTTTAGCGTTAAAAGCAGGTGCGCACTTAGTGATGCTAAGCGAAGAGCACTATGAAAACAGTGCAACTGATTATAAAGCGCTGCAACTTGCTACGTTAAATGGGGTGATCCACGCAGTTGAATCAGGGCAACTTGATGAAGCAGTGATAAACGAACGGTTACACCGTGTGTTGTCGTTTAAATACGACAAGCTCAATGTTGCAAAAACGCCGGAGCACTTAACTGCAGACGATATTGAAGCGTTAATTGAAACGGCGGTTAGCAGTAGCGTTTCGGTGTTGCGTAATGAGGTAGGTAATTGGCCACTTACTGGTCGTGAGTTTACTCTCACCTTTGCCGCGCATCCGAAAAAATATGACAGCTTAGTAAATAGTCGAGGTATTGGGCCAAACGATCCCCGATCTGCAAAAGATACAATTATTCAGGGCCTACAACAGCGCACAAGTAAAGTTAACTTATTACCTTTTGATGAGTTTTTAACGTTGCTTGAAGGTTGTGAAGAGACAATTTCAACACCGCTCGTAATTGTTACCGAAGATTATCCGTTACCCGGAGAAAGCTTTGATGTAACGGAGCAAAAGCAATTAGTACAACGCGCGCTAAAGCGCTTTGGCAAGCAAGTAGTGGTGATTGCAATGCGCTCTGATTACGAACTAACGGACTATGCAGAACTGGCGACTTACATTTGTGCTTACTCAAGCCGTGTCTGTGCCGCAAAATACATTGCGTCACTTTTATAGAAATTAAACAAAAAGAATGAGAATTGCTTGACAATTAGTCAAAATGATTTAATAAATAATTAATCAAAATAATTTACTAATACAAATAAACTTAAGTGGTAATTGCATGCGTCTGGGGAGAAGGCAGTGCTTTGACGGAGCGAGTTGACTGAGAATGCGAAGATATTTCAGTTGGTTAGCGGCAGTGAGACCACATAACATTTGAAAACTTATAAATAATAATAAGGACAACAAGATGAAGACTAACCAACCTGTTGCGGTAACACTAAAAGCAACGCGCCTGTCATTGTGTATTGGTGCAGCGCTTTGTGCCATGACCTTTAATTTGTCAGCGCAAGAAAGCAAACAACTGGCTGAAAATGACAACATTGAGACCATTGAAGTACGTGGTATTCGCAGAAGTTTAACCAAAGCACTCAATACAAAGCGCTTTGCCAATGCTGTTGTCGACTCAATTTCAGCGGAAGATATTGGTAAGTTTCCCGATAAAAACATCGGTGATGCACTACAACGTATTCCTGGTGTGACAGTTGTTAGAACATTTGGTGAAGTGAACGGAGTAACCATTCGCGGTACGGCGCCTGAGCACAGTATGGTGCTATTAAACGGTCAAAATGTAGCAAGCGTTGGTTGGTTTGACTTGGGCGGTATGAACCGCAGCTTTAACTTTGAAATGTTAGCGTCGGAGCAGATTGCTGGCATGGATGTGTATAAATCCGTTGAATCTAATATTAATGAAGGCGCGATGGGCGGTACGGTTAATCTTAAAACCCGTAAACCGCTCGATATGGATGCTGGGACTGTATTTGCGTCGGTTGAAGGCATGTATCACAACAATGCTGAAGACTGGTCGCCAGCGTATTCAACGTTAGGCAGTTGGAAGAATGACAGCGAAACGTTTGGTGTGTTACTCGCGTATTCCAATGAAGAGTCAAAGGTATACCGCGAAACCTTGTCGAATTTTGGCCCCGCTGGAAACGCCACGTTTACTGATTCTAATGGCGTAGAGCGTAGCTCTTATGGCGCTATGTCATCTATTTTATTCGATGAAGATCGCGAGCGTGCAAGCTCTCAACTGACATTGCAATACGCGCCAAGCGATAATTTATCGTTTAACTTAAATTACAATTTATTTGAATTGAAGAACGATCACGTCAATTCAGCGATGTTTGCCATTGTTGGTTTTGGCCAAATGCAAGGTGATTCGGTAGTTGAAAATGCAAACGGCATTGTTACTCAAGCAACATCGCTTGCATCAGGTGCTGGACTTGCGCCACTTTTTAACAATGCGGTATTGCGTAAACCTGATATGCAAACAGATGCGCTTAACTTTACCGTTGAATATGAAGCGGATACTTGGTCTGCTGATTTTGTAATTGGTAAATCGGATGCCAAAGGTGAAACGTTGCAGTCGAGTACGTGGTGGGGCGATATCACCAACACCGAAAATTCAAGTTTTAGCTTTGATGTCGCTGGTCCCCTGGAACTCATTCCAACGAATCCAGCCTATCTTGATTCACACAGTAACTTTGATTTATTTCAAGAGTTTACTTATATCAATTACATTCGTGAAAACGAAATTGATTACGCCCAGGCTGATTTTACTTTCTTGCTAGAGAGCGACTTAGTAACGTCAATTCAAGCGGGTTTAAAATATCAACAACAAGCGTTTTCATCACAAGGTAATTACCAAGATCTTGACCTTGCAGCGGCAATGGCTGAGGGTCTTTCATTAGCTGATTTTAATGGCGGTTTTGTATCTGGTCTGCACTCAGCAGAAGGACGTGCGGGAAGTATGTCGTCGTTTCCAGTAGCGAGTCGCGATATTTGGCGTTATGCCGAGGCAAACAAACCCAGTAGCATTTCTGTGCGTGACGCGTTTTCAATAGAAGAAGACATTACCGCGGCCTATGTTAAAGCTAATTTTTCAGGTGAAGGCTTTCGCGGTAACGTAGGCTTGCGTATCGTCGACACCGATATTCTTTCAGTTGGCGAAATTAACGGCGTAGCGGGCGAAGTTGAAAAGTCTTATACCAATTACTTGCCAAGTGTGAACGTGGCAATGGACCTATCAGATGACCTTATTTTCCGTGTTGCAGCAGGCTCGACGGTGTCGCGTCCTGACTATGACGATATGAAAGTAGCAGACATTATCTCTGAAAGTTTTCAAACAGCTAATGTAGGCAGTCCTGAATTAAACCCATACAAATCAGATCAATACGATATGGGTTTAGAGTATTATTTTAATCCGTCATCGATTGTTGGTGCGACTTTCTTTATAAAAAATATTAGTGATTACATAGAGCAAACCACAGCAAAAGAGAACTATGCTGGGTGTGGTCCTGAGTGTTTAGTGACACGTTCTCGTAACGTAGGCACTGCTGATGTGCAAGGTATTGAATTACAATACCAACATGACTTTGGTAATGGTTTTGGTGCTCAGTTTAATTACACGTATACCGACAGTGCACGTACCAACTCAGCCGGTGAAGAAGTACCAATTGAAGAAGTGTCTAAAAACTCACTTAACTTATCAGGTTACTTCGAAAACGAAATGTTTAGTGTACGTTTAGCTTATAACTACCGTGATGACTGGGTCCGTCAGTACAATGGTAGTAGCTTAGACAGCCTAAATGATGCGTATGATCAGTTAGATGCATCGGTTATTTGGCATGTTACAGAAAATGTAGATATGTCATTTGAAGCGGTGAATTTGCTCAACGAAGCATTGGTATTGCGTCAACCTAAGGCGGGCAATATTGTTCACAGTGTGGATGAATTCGGTACCCGTTACTTTGTTGGCGCCAGCATTCGCTTTTAAATAAAAGGTTTGAGGCTAATGTGCCTCAAACCGCTATATTCCTAGTTGTTGAATGCAAAAGTATTACCAATACCACATCAGCAACGTTTATCCGTCTAACACAGATGGGCCGAATTATGTTGTTTAGATTAGTGGCTCGTGTTCCCCTAAGGCAAGCTGCCCAGTTTGCCTTATCTTTATCTCACAATTATCACCATTTTAAAATGTAAATAAAAAGTTAAATCAATAAGTAAATTATATTGACTAAATTTTAGTCAAGCGTTAGTGTGAATTATGTTAGACCATTAGATTTAGCGCAGTTCTGGTTTAACCAAGACAATGCGATTGTTTAAGCATACTTAAATTTAACTTTTGCAAAATTAGCAACTTGTAAACAATTTTAAGAAGGACACCCTAATGCGTCACGCTAAAATGACTACTTGCGCACTGGCTGTATTAATTAGCTGTAATGTTAATGCAGGTACTGGTATTCAAGACTTTTTAGATTCATTGCGAAACTTTGAATCGGGTATAAACCCAAATCTCGCCGATTTTTATCTCGAAAACCTCAATAATCCTGTTTATAACTATGCACGGGTAAGTGCACCCGGTCGTATGGTGCGTGATTGCTCAACTGGTAGCATGATTCCCGAGCCAACGACTATCAATGAGTTTTTCACTAAACTGGGGGTCGACCATTTTTACAACGCGCAAACCCCTAATGACCCAGAAATGTTTAAGAGCATGCAGTACAACTCAATGAATGCGTGGGGCTTTGTTGGTTATCAGCTAGGTGAAGCAGTATTAATCGATGCAGGGTATTACAGCCCAAAAGTGGTTACCGTAGACGGTGTTGAATACGACAGTTTTTATGTCTTTGTTGATGATTCGACGTGGATTGGTTGCGAAACTGAAGCATTAGTCGAAATCGTCGGCTCTGGTGGTAATAAAATCTTAGCAACGGATGTTAATAACTGGCAAGGCACATTTGTTGGCAAAAACGGTGTTAACTCATTTGCCGACTTAATAAAGCCAGAAAAACAAGAATTGGTTATTCGTGATGCCATGCATTTTAATTACGGTGTGATGACGCAATTGTTAAGTGATGCCAATATGACATGGGCAGAAGCACTTACAAAAAGCTGGCCGGGTGTTGATGACAATGGCAATCCAGTGCAAGTGCAAGCGACTATGTCGGGGTTGTTAGCCGCAGCACATTTACGCGGTGCGTGGGGCACAGCACGTTTATTAACAAAGGATGAAATTACGTGTGACGAATTAGGCACTTGCATCACTAAATATGTACATAAATTTGGTGGTTATAATACCATTTTCGATACGCCTTTTGACGATGTAATTGAAGGCTCAAGCTACGCAGAAACATTATCTGCAGGTTGGGGTAATGATCTTGTAATATTAGGTGGCGGAGTGGATACGCTTGCGTTACATCAAAATGACAGCGCTATCACTACGGTGCGCGGTTTCACCCTTGCAGAAGATTTTATTGTGCTAAGAGATTGGACAGCATCAGCGCCATTGGCAAATTTACAGATAGCTGATGTCGCTGCAGGTGCAGAGCTTAGTTTTTCTAATCAACGTGTGGTGATTGAAGGGGTGAGCGCCGCTGAAATTAGCGCAAATCCAAGTGCTGTGATTGCAGAATCAAAAATTTATGAAATTGCTTGGTCGGGTTCGCAAACGGTTAATAACTTTAATCCGCGCTTAGATAAAATTCGGGGCACCGCAGGGATTGGTTTTAAACATTTAAAAGCGTACGAAACGGATAATGCGCTGGTGGTTGGCGTGCAAGCAGCAGATGGCGGCATTTATAGTTCGGTTGAGTTGGTGGGGTTAACCATCGCCGATTTAACACCGGGTATGTTTGATAATGTAACCGGTGGGTATGACCGTTTAGGCTTTATTGTTCCACTTAATAGTCAAAACTGGGGCTGGAACATGACCTTGTCGGTTAATAGTTTTGATGCTGCAAAAACAGTGATTAGTATGCCACTGTTTAACTACAGTTTTTCGATGCTAGTGTTAACGCAAGAGGGGGCGGATACGGTTATTACACTAGATGCAGCGGCGTCGCAAGGCGATCAAAAACGACTAGTGCTCAAAAATACCGATGTCACAACACTAAGTGCAGCAAACTTTTCATTTGTTAATGGTAACTTTAGTGACGCGACAATCGATATTCCAGTGTATTACACGGTAACAGCGGTAGTGGTGGGTAATGGTGGCAGTATTTCACCACTACCTAATGCAAATGGCGAGCTAAGTGCAAAAGGTAACACTGACTTCACACTTAATTTTGTTGCAGACAGTGGTTATCGCGTGGCAAACATTACACTTGATGGGGTAACGGTCAGCGCAGCAAATGCTTATACCTTTAATGCTATCAGTAGTAATCACACTATTTCTGTGAGCTTTGAACAAGGGGTTTCTTGTCCAAATGCATGGCTTTCGTCAGAGGTTTACACGGGCGGTATGCAAGTGACTTATCAAGGCAAAATATACGAGGCCAAATGGTGGTCGCAAAATAATGTGCCGACTGCGGGTGATCCGTGGAAGTTTATAAGTGACTGCCAGTAATCATTTCATAAAATAGCAAAGCGATGCTCATTGCATCGCTTTATTTGCGTTTCCACCTCATAACAACTCACAGTTATAGCCCCATAAAACTAATATGTAAGCCGATGGCGTTATCAAAGCCCTTGTCAGCAAAAAAGTTTGAATAATTGAGCTGAATATGCACATTTTGTGTTAACTGATACTCAAAAAACGCTTTAGCATATAGTGAGCTTTCAAAGTCATCTAATGTTTGGCTTTCGCAGCTATCACAGTTAAATACGGCGCGTTCAATATTGTTGTAGCGATAACCAGCGAGTACGCCAAATGACATACGCTCAACAGTTTGCGGTGCGAATTTAAACCCAGCTTCAGCATACATTGCAAACCCCGTAATTGATGACTCTTTACTACTGACCTGGCCGGTAAATTCGTTTTTTACGGTTTGCGCAAACGGTGACGTATCTTCCATGTACATGTAATCCATTCCGGTAGCAAACTGCAAATAGCGATGTGGTTCACCTTTGTAATACAACCCGATTGCATGCGCATTACCGCCATCGATTGTGACACTGTCATTGGTAGCTTGATAATCACTAGCGGCTAAATATTGATAACTTACGCCAATTGAATAGTCGTAGAAGTTCACGTTTTGCTTTTCAGATGCATGCGCACTGACTAGCCAAAGTATTAAGCTGGTTAAAATTAGTGTTTTCATGAGTTATCTCCTTAGAAAGTGCTTTGACAGCTGCGCACCAAGTGAATGTGGTGTTTTGTTTGTCGGGAGCTGTAAAAGACAATACTATTTTGATACTGGTAGTGATAACTGGTGTCATCATTACGTGGGTTTGGAGTAGCACTCCACACTTCACCGAATGGAATGTTTTTAAACGCAAACGGGTTTAGTGGGGGCTCCTCGCAGGCAAGCTCGATATTTTGTTGCAGTTCTTTGATACTCGGCAAGCGCCATGGCTGCGCATTTGGCGTGTTATCATTTAGTGTATTAGCGTATTCAAATGCTTGTTGCCAATCTAGTTTTTCTGCTTCGCCTTGTTCACAGTTGTCACCACTTAAGCCAACAACGCATTTTTGCCAAATTAGTCCGGTTAGGGTATCGAGTACATTACCGTTTTGATCTTGTTTGTAACGTATAGTAGGTGCGGTATTCTCTTCAATTGCATTACACCTTTGTTGTGGTGCATAGCGACGACGGCTTTCAATTTCTTGTTCTTCATTTGTTGGCGGTTGAAGTTGTTGAAGAATGCGGTCAACACCACGAACCGCACGAATATGGCGCGTTGTAGAACTAACGCCACCAGCCACACGGCCCACATTAAAATCGACCGCCCAAACGCTGCCCTCATCATCAACATCAAGGGTGTTGCTCCAATAAAATGCGGTTTTGGTATGTGGGAAAAAATTACTATCAATTGCTGGTGTATTGGTGTGGTAGTTAACGATTTCCTGTAACTCGATTTTGCTCGGTAAACGCCAATCATTGTAACCGCACAAAGCCTGTTGATTTAGTCGTTTTAAATAGCTTTGGCTATCGCAATCACGATCACAGTCACCGCCGTTAATGCTTGAAAATGCGCCGAAATTATCATCGCGCCAAGTGTAGGTATGATTTGCATCTTGCAGGCCGCCAGAGCCAGCAAAGGCTTTTACTTCCCAAATAAGGCCGGTTACATTATCAAGTACACATAATGCAGTTTCACTCATATCATTAATTCTATTGCCAGCGTTATCGAGCTTGGCAAAACTAAACCCAGCATGGCCGTCTAGGTCTTGGTTTTGCGTAGCATCCGCACCTATATCGCAATCTTGCAAGAAACCCGATTGGTTATTGCAGCTAGCAAAATTGCCAGCGGGAAAATCCCCAGCAAGTTGCGACCCAGTATCATTGAATGCAATGCTCATCTCATCACATGTGCATTCGCCATCGCATAGTGGCAGCTGAAAATCAGCTGGAGCTGGTTGCGACGTGTTTGCGTCATTTACTTGTGCTGCACTTTGCTCAACCGCTTCATATTTACACGCACCCAGTAAAGTGCAGCTAAGCATAATTGCGAGGTGCAATAGCGAGTATGAATATTTTGCGTCGTTTTTCATAACGTTGCCTTAGCCAGATTGGAGTAGGTTAATGTTTGCAAAAACAAATCCAATGGCAGTTACACGAACGTCTTCAAGCGTTAATGATGTGGCGTTTTAATTTTCTAACGCTATGAATTATCGCGTGTAATTTTCTCAAAATAACTAGCGGACTGAGCATTTTCAGCGTAGCAAGCGTTAACCATTGTAGTTTATCGACTACTCGTTTTTGCAAAATTCGGCGGAAAATTCGCAAATTGCAACGCATTTTTATCTAGCTGCGGTGCCGGTTATTGAAAAGCTCGCGCGGAGCAGTGTTAATGTTTAAATCATAACTGTTTGTTTAATTAACCTTTTTTGGTGGTTTTTAATAGCGTGCTAGGAAAGGTTGCGAGTTATGGATTGCTTTATGCCTGAGTCATTAATAGCGCAGTTGGGTTAATACACTGTTATCACTGCTAACTGCGCGATGACTTACGTTAGCAATATAATAGGAGCCGTTATGGAATCAGTTGACCCAATGTTAATCGCGTTTCTACCAAAAGATATACGCAACATGTTCTTCCCATACGCAAGTGTGCAACTTGCAGCCCTTGTGCTCAATCTGTTGATTGGATTTGTAATGGCCAGCATTATAGGTGTGCACTTTCGCAAATATGCGAGCGCGTTTTGCAATCGCCAAGATTTCTCGCGTTTGTTTCCACTTTTAATGTTAAGCGTGATTTTAATTATCACAGTAGTCAAAGCATCACTCGCGCTGGCTCTTGGTTTGGTGGGGGCGTTATCGATAGTACGCTTTAGAACACCTATAAAAGAACCGGAAGAACTGCTTTACCTCTTTTTGAATATTGGTGTGGCAGTTGCGCTCGGTGCAGGACAAACGCTGGCCGCGGTAGTTGCGTGTTTTGTCACTCTGTTGTTAATTGGTTGGGTTAAAAAACGCGACGATAAAAGCAAACAAGAAAACGGTTTGTTCTTGTCGCTTAATTTTATTAGTGATCAAAGTCTAAAAGATACGCAACTGGTCTCGCAACTTAAAAGTTTGTTGAGTGAACATGCCGATAGAATTGAATTACGCCGTATTGATATTGCAGATAATCGTTTCGACGCCAACTTCTTTATTTCAGTAAGCGATGAAAGCCAAATTGACCTGTGTATGACGGCACTGTCAAACGCGTTTTCTGGTATCAATATTTCGCTGCTGGAGCAACATAATATTGCGGGGGTTTAGCCATGCGATTAGATACTCCGATTCAATCACCAACGAAAGGTGACCGCATAAAACTATTAGGTGGCCTGCTGGTGTTAGCAATTTTGCTAATGCCATCTGCAGGTGCAGTCAAACGATACTTAGTTGATAAAGGGTTTGTTGCTGAGCATGTTTCAGGCAAAGACAAAGCGTTGCAATTAATGCGCAGTGTAGTGCAGGCTCCGCATAGTTACTTATCAGCCAACACCGATTTACCACTCATCAAGGTCGATATTAAGTATCAAGATTGGCTTAAGCTTGAAAACGACAGACGCACTGCATTTGAGCGTGGCATGATCCCAGAACTGCGTAGCCAAGTGCCAGCTACCATTGTATATGGTAAGGAACGCCATACTGCAAAAGTGCGCTTGCAAGGTGATATGTTAGATCACGTGAATAAACAAATACGCTGGTCCCTAAAAGTTGAACTTAAGAAAAAACAAGCTTCGTTTGAATCGCGTAAGTTCGCCTTAGTTGCGCCAAGTGTGCGCGTAAACCAGGGACCGAACCTGTTTGCCAAAAGTTTAGCGCTCAGCAACTTTGACATTATTTCGCCGAAAAATATTCCTGTGCGCTTAATTGTTAATGGTGCAGATTGGGGCGTTATGTTGTTTGAACAATCCTTTAGTCAAGATTTGTTGGCGGTTAATAACCGCACGGAAGGCTTGATTACACGACTTGATTTAGTGTCGCAAACAACAGATGAAAACGGCAAGGTGATTCGTACGCTGAAGCCGAGAGTTTTGCAGCGTAAAACCATTTTGGCAAATCCAGCGCTTGCTAATCAACGGCAAATTGCCTTGGCATTGTTAGATGACTTTTTAACAGGCAAACGCCCAGCAAGCGATGTATTTGATGCGCAGCGCATGGGGCAATATCTTGCGATGGTTGATTTATGGGGAGCATGGCATGCGCTGACATGGAATAACTGGCGTTGGTATTACAACCCGCATATCGCCAAACTCGAACCGATCCAAAGCGATGTAGCGGTAACGCCAGCTGCGCATATTTGGTTAATGAAACCGCCGAGTCATCAATTCGCACTAAGTAGGGCAATGCTTGCAGACGCTAATATCAAGCAACATTATTTAACAGCTAAACAGCATTTAATTGCGAGCCTTGATACTACGCTTATTCCAGCACTGGCTGATTACGACAAGCAATTTATCAAATCGCTGCACAGTGATAGTCCACTCACTACGCCATTTAACTATCAGGTAATGAAGCAACAAGCGAACTGCTGGGCTGCTAATTACCAAACTGATGAGTGTGAGAGTATTGTGCAAGTGAGCGAAGAGCTGCATAAGCAAATGGATCGGTTTAGCGCGCTAGCGCCATGGGATCTATTAAGTCGATTAAAAAATGAAAATGGTAAACTTGTGTGGTCGGTGGTGAATAACCAAGGAGTTCCACTGACGATTAAAAGCATTGAAGGTGTTACAAAACGCCAAGAAATTTCGCCACTTGAGCAAATTAATGATGAGTTACCCGTTACTATTGCCGCAGGCGAAACATTAGCGGTTACTTTGCCAGAGCGTTTACATGCAATCAAGGTGCGTGCGGGACTTGAAGATAAAGGCACAGACAGTTTTTATTTTCAAAAAGACACGCCTCCATTGGCATTTATTCCTCGCGGTGGCATCACACCGTTCAACGCATCTCATTATCAAGCGTTTATTACGCAAACCGAAAATAAATGGGTATTTAAGCCGGGCCAATGGCTTATTAATGAATATTTAGTGACGCCGCCGAATACACATGTGGTGATCCCTAAAGGAACCACGCTTAAATTTAGCCGGTATGCAGGTTTGATGGTGTTTGGTGCACTTCATAGTCAAGGAACACAGCATCAACCCGTTGTTATGACGCGCCAAGCGGATACTTCAAAGTGGTCAGGCTTAAGTGTTTTCTCAAATGACGTAAATACCATTAACCAAGTTGAACATCTGCAAATAAGTTATGCCAGTAGCCCAAAACTCGGCTTGTGGCAGCCACGAGGCGCTATTTATTTTGTTAAAGGCAAGGTGAATATGCGCTCGGTGCAAATTACTGATAATCAATCTGAAGATGGCTTAAACATTATTAATGCAAAGGTGGATATATTCGACTTAACCATCAAAAACGCGTTGTCTGATGCATTTGATTGCGATTTTTGCACTGGTGTGCTTGATACCAGTCAATTTACCAATATTGGTTTTCGCTCTGGTGGCGATGGCTTAGATGTAAGTGGCTCAACGCTTACGGTAAAACATGCCAAGTTTAACAATGTGCGTGACAAAGCCATTTCAGCGGGTGAGCGCAGTCAATTGTTTGTCAGTGACACTGAATTTGACGATGTAAATTTTGGCTTGGTTGCCAAAGACAGCTCCTTAATTGAAGCTGACGGAGTGCGTGCGTCTAACATTCAACATAAAGCGTTAATGAGTTATTCGAAAAAGCGGATTTTTGGCCCTGCGATAATGAGAGTTAGTGATTATTTATGTTCTGATCCCAACTGCAGTGGCAAGAATACAGCGGAATTGGGCAGTCAATTACACGTGAATGGGCTAGCTGTGCGCACTGAAGCGCTTGATGTGAAAGACTTATACAACACAGTAATGAAATCGGATAAACCAAAATGAACCTACAGCAAAGAGAATATCGGTTTGAGGTTAAAGTGCCAGTTCCTTTAAATCGATTACAAGAAGTGTATATATGGTTAATGGCGCACTCGATGATGTTTCGTGAACATTTTGCACCACGAGATATTAATAGTTTGTACCTAGATACGCCGTTTTTAGCACGCTTTGAAGAAAATTTAAGTGGCATTAGTACGCGTAAAAAAGTACGCATTCGCTGGTATGGTGAGCTGCATCATGCTCACCAGGCCAAACTTGAATTTAAGCACCGCCAAGGTGGCAAAGGGTTTAAGGTCACGTTTGATACCGCATTACAGTTCGAAAACCCCGACTTTTCATGGCTTTACGCACTTAAAAACGCTTACCAATCTTTGCCAGTGAATGCTCAGTATTTATGGGATACAGAACATTCTCCAATTATTATCTGCCGCTACCGTCGGGAGTATTATATTTCAGGTGATGAGTCTATTCGTGCAACGTTTGATAGTAACATTGAATCATACGATCAACGGTATCGTCAGCAGGCAAATTTAACGCGTGCTGCAGCTTTGGGTGATTATGTCTTACTGGAGCTTAAAACAAACGCAGATAATGAAGCTGCGTTAAGTGATTTATTGGCTACCTGCCCGTTAAGACCCTCTCGGCACTCAAAATACGTTAACTGCATTCGTCATTTGATGTGGCAATAGGGTTGGGATTTTAAAAGGCATCTAACCGAATCACTTATTTTTTACTTAAATGCGTTTTAAACATGCTTACGGTATAAGTAAGAGAACGGAGCGTTAGTCTTTTAAAGAACACGCTGTCTATAATCAGAAAATCCGTATGTGTAAGTGTTTAATACATAACACTCTGATTATGGTTATCGAGTAAGTTTGAGTGAATAACGCATTAGGGCGCAATTTTTATAATTGCGCCAGTTTCTTAACAAGGTATACACGGTTTATCGTTTTAAGACATTAAGTCTGTAATGATACTAACGTCTTCAATACCGGCCTCTTTCATCGCATCTTGCAGTGCTTGAATTGCATCGAAGCGTGCAATTTCTAAAGAGTTTAAAAAACTCTGTTGGCTGTCAATGACTGCTTTTTTTACTTTTTCATCGGAATAATCAGCTTCTTTAGCTTTTGCTAGCATTTCTTCAGCCATTTCGATTTGCTCTTTTATGCGCTCAATTGCCTTGATCATGTCTTTAATATGTTTGGGTAAAGCGTTTAACTTAGCTTCTTTCTCCTCTTCACTTTCTTTTAGTTTTTGCCAACTTTCAGGTGAGATTGACACGGTTGTTCCGTCTTTTTCGTTACTCGATTCGTCATTATCATGCTCATTTGCAGTGACAACAGAGCTTGTTTGGTGAATGGCAAAGGGTATTTTATTGATGCTGGAAATACTCATAACATTCCTTGGTTAAAAGTTATCGCTATCTTATCGACAATAACTTCTGTTACTTTAAATAAATGCTTTATTTACCTTACAAGTTGAACCCATGTCAGAATTTAAAATTCGTCCAATGTTGGCTGATGAGCTAAAAATCGCCATTGATTGGGCTGCAAGAGAAGGTTGGAACCCAGGTTTAAACGATGCTGAGCTGTTTTATTTGGCAGATCCCAATGGTTTTTTTGTTGGCGAGTTAAACGGTGAAATTGTCGCAGTTGGCAGTGCGGTCACTTACGATCACACGTATGCGTTTTGTGGCTTGTATATTGTTGCACCTGAGCATCGAGGTAAAGGCTATGGTTTAACCCTGACCAAACACCGCTTAGCATATTGCGGCGATCGAAATGTTGGCATTGATGGTGTGCTGGAAAATGTCGAGATATACAAGCGCATCGGTTACGTGCCTTATTATCAGAATAAACGCTTTCAAAAATTAGCCAATGCGACAACTCGTTCGGCGCAGGTTGTTGAGGTGACAAAAGAACATATTCCCGATATTTTAACTTACGATAAGCCATGTTTTGGTGCTACGCGTGAGCAATTTCTAGCTGCGTGGTTATTACAACCTCAGGGTAAGTCTGTATGCTTTTTACAAAACGGTGAAATTAAAGGTTATGCAGTCAGGCGCAAGTGTCAGGAAGGTTATAAAGTAGGGCCGCTTTTTGCGGATTCGCCAGATATTGCATTATCGCTTTTTCAGGCGTTGCAGGTGGATATTCAAGGTGAACAGATTATTTTAGATGTGCCCGAAAACAACCCACAGGCAATCTCTTTAGCTGAATCGGAACGCATGGATGTAGTGTTTGCCACAATGCGCATGTATCAAAAAACAATACCCGCTACCGCACGTGATAAAATTTATGGCATTACCACCTTTGAGTTGGGTTAACATGCAAAAAACAAATAAGCCTTTTATGATGAAATGGTTGTTTGCTATTTAAATAGTATCGCTGGTCTATTTGGAAACTAATACCTTCATCCATAATCATTAGAGGGTTATCCCCAGAAAAGGTGTGTAAAGCTGTTTAAAAGTACTATTTTATCATTTAAATCATGGTGCTAGGTGAGCTAATACTTTTGTTATAAATAACTAAAAGTTACCCCTTTGTAGCAAATCGGTATATATTATTTGCGCCGCTTTAGGCTAGCGTAAACGTAAAGCGGCGCACACAGTCTATTTTAACGAAAGACTTCTGCCAACGCGTGTTTCACTGCGCGCACGAATATAATGAGCATCGTTTACATCTTTGATGTGGTTAATTGCATGCCAAGTGCCTTGTTTATCTTGCACCTCAATTGCAAAGCCAGGGTAAGGTGTAAATGCCTCTAGCTTGCCGTTATTAAACGCTGCTGCAACGGTTGGTACGCGATAAAACACTCCTTGCTGTTCTAACTTTGCAATTTCTTTTAAGCCAACCAACGCGGCGAAGCGCTGCCAATCAGTATCTCTCTCGGCTTGTTTTTGTGTTGTAAACACACCGCTTTGCTTATCATAGATACGCCCTTTTTCAGCGTAGCTAAGTTGCCAGTCGGCTTTGTGCCAAGCGCGTTCAGCCAGCGCTAATAAGCGCGGATAAAGCATGTATTCAGCTTGGTTATCTGAACGTAACATTTCGCTCCATAAATGGCCTTGCAAGCCTTTAAATTTAATACCTTGGTTTAGACGCGCTTGGTTATCATCAGCGCGATATGCGAGATGTTCCTTGGTTTTCCAAATTTCTGCGTGAGTAGGTAAGTTTTCGGGCATAAAACCAAACACTTTATAACCGTCAATGGCACGTGCCGCCCAATGATTGCCGCGCTCTTCAGGGTGGCTTTGGTAAGGGAAATCAAAGTAGGTAACTTCGGGGGTCGAGAGTACCATATCCCAGCCTAAATTAGCTTGCTGGTGTACTTCTTTGTAGCCGTCCTCGGTGATCATCGACCAGCCGTTCGACTGTACTTTTGATGGCATATTTTGTGGATTAGTATCACCTAAACCATCATTCCAAGCCGCTACTTTAATCCCTTTGCTGGCAACTAATTGCGATACTTTTTCAATAAAGTAGCCGTTAAATGAGCTTAGCTCAGGAGTGCTGGCTTTAAGGGCGTTACATGCCGGGCTGTTAAGCCACGCACCAGCCGTTTCGTCCGCACCAATGTGATAAGTGGTAAGCTCTACACCAACTTCATGGTGCATCGCGATAAGTTCATCAATCACTTTTTCAATAAAAGTATAAGTGCTTGGCAAACATACATTGAGAGTGTTGTCGTTATAATGCTGAATTGATGAGTATTGGGTGGTGTCATTTGCTTCACTTAACCAGTACTGCTCGGCTTTTTGTTGCTCGCCCGCTTGCATGTATTTTTTGTAACGCGCATCCATGGCTTTTACGGCAGCGCGTGAGTGCCCTGGCATATCCAGCGATGGAATGACTTCAATATGGTTAAGCGCGGCAAATTTTAAAATCTCTTGGTAGTCTGCTTTACTATAAAAGCCGTTAACTGGACTCGATTTGTCGATACCTGCGCCTAATTGTGGCAATAAACATTCGCTTTCAGTTAAGTCAAAACAGCGAAATGCGCCGATCTCGGTAAGCTCTGGCAAGTCGTTAATGGCTAAGCGCCAACCTTCATCGTCGGCCAAATGGAGGTGCAATTTATTGAGTTTGTAGGCCGCCATTTGTGACAAGGTATCTAAGATAAACTGTTTGCTACGGAAATTTCGCGCCACATCAATATGCAAACCTCTAAATTCAAAATGCGGTTCATCAATAATAGTAAGGCTTGGTACGCTTAAATTATCAAGGCTGACTAAGCCCGCAATCGACATTAGTGCGTAAAATGCACCGGTGTTGCTGCTCGCTGTGATGGTAATAGCATTGGGCGCTAGGGTTAACTGATAGGCCTCATTGGCGAGTGTATTATCAATGTTAAGTTGTGTTGGAATGCCTGTTTTGGAATGGCCAATACCGAACAGTTCAAGGCGCGTTAACGCCGCAGACAGCGCGTTATTGTTGGCAAGCTCAGGTGACAGGTTTAGCCCTTTGCTGAGCTTTACAAGATTATCGGCTGAATTAATGTTAAGGCGACTTGGTTTCGGGATTAAACTCACTGGTGCGGTGTTAAGGCTCGGTTTTAACTGCGTTTGATAGAGATATTGTGGCGACATCCACGGCGTTTGGTCTTGTTTGCTTACGCGTAACTGCGCAAGTGAAGTAAATGGCGCAAGGTAGGGCTGGCGCTCAAGGCCGGTGTCAGGATCAATACTCGTATGGGTGCTTTTAATGGTGCGTGCAGTTATCTTATCGCTCGCAGTTCTATCGCTAATAATGTAGTTTGGCATAAATTCGGAACGGGTAATTTGCGAATCTTTGCTATAAAAACGGATCACCTCAGGGGTATTTTTAGTAAAACCTTTAAAGTGTTTTTTTGCGGAAATTTTGTGAACGTCGCCGTTGATATGGCTAATATCAAAGTGCGTTGATTCCACAGCATAAATCGGCATTAGTTGGCTAAAAAATATGGCAAAGTTGGTGTCTTTAAGGTCACTTGGGTTGGTCAGTGTTAACTCAGATAAGTAACACTTTTTTTCATCGCCTGGGCAACTTTTAGGGCTGGCACTAATTAAGCGATAGTTAACATCAAGCTCGTTGGCAAGCGTATCAATGGTGTGTTGATTGGCATTGACAAGCTTCGGTGTTACTAAACATAAAACAGAAAGGGCTAATAACTTATTCACCTGTTGCTACCTCGTCTAAAAAAAGCTGATAAGCGCCAAACAGCGCAGTATTTGTATCTTGGGTGTAATGAATTTGCAGTGCGTTGTAAACGCTTTGCGGCAGTTGCTTAAGTAATGTTTGCTGTAACGCATCAATAAACAGTGGGGCACTTTTGGCGATTGCACCGCCAAACACCACTTTTTCAGGGTTAAACGCTTGCACTACTTGCACTAGTGCGTGGCCTAAATGCTTACCTAGTTCGGCAAACACCGCCAGAGCGCGGTTATCACCTGCTTGTGCTTGCTGATAAGTAGCAGCGCCATCTAAACCTTGTTTTTTAAAGAACTGGCTGGAACAATAGTCTTCGATAATGCCGTCTAAATAGGGGAAACTACCAAACTCGCCAGCGGCAGATTGTTTGCCGGTATAAAGGCGGCCATTCAAGATTAAGCCCGCGCCAAGGCCTGTGCCTAAGGTGACGCCAACTAAATTTTCATAACTTTGATAGGCTTTGTTTTTATAAATGCCATAGGTAAAACAATTGGCATCGTTATGCACTAAAACAGGTCGAGCAAAGCGCGCTTCAAGTAGCGTTTTAAGTGCCACATTTTGCCAGTGTTTAATATTGAGCACCTCAATAACAAAGCCGCTATCACTCTCGACTAAGCCTGGCACACCAATGCAAATGCCACGGCATGCCTTGGTTACAAAGGGGGTTAAATTATTAAATAAAAACGCGTTAAAGTCGTCTTTACTTAAGCTCGCATCAATTGGCACGGTATGCGATTTCATAATCTCGCCATTTGCAATGTTTGCGATGGCAAGTTTAGTGCCGCCTAAGTCAACACAGGTAATAAACGGGGTATTGCAATTAGTCATTACTGCTCTCTTAATCTACTGCGATACGTTTTTTATTAAATTGAATGGTGTGATTTTTAATTAGCGGTTTAGCCCAAATGCTAACGCTGAAAATAAAGCCCAGTGGAATAAACAACACTAGCAGTGCAACACGTAAATTGCCTGAAAGCTCTGCGATAAAGCCAATAATTGGCGATGCCAACGCACCACCAATAATGCCAGTACATAAAATACCAGACACCGCACTGTGCCCGTTTGCAACCGAATTTAACGCAAGTGAAAACAGTACAGACCACATAATTGATAAAAAGAAGCCTGCTGCTGGAAACGCCACCAGCGCAACTTGCTTGCTGCCAAAAATAGCGCAAGCAAGTGACGCTGCAGCACCCAGAGAAAACAGTTTTAGTACTAATTTAGCGTCGAGTACTTTTAACAGCACTAACCCTAATACACAGCCAATGGTTAAAAATAACCAAAACTGACTGACCACTTCAGTGCCTTGGGTGTTGGGATCAAGCCCGTGGTAGGTCTCTAAAAAGACCGAAATTGAATTTGCAATGCCTTGCTCTAAGCCGACATAACAGGCAATTGCAATAAAAAACAGTAATACGGTTTTGTCTTTAAAAAGTGCCAACGAATCGGCAAGGTTGGTGTTTTGTTGTTGCTGAGGCTCGCGCGCGATTGGGGTAATAAAAGTAACGGCTAACATCACTAAGCTAATAACCGCAAATAGTGCATACATAATTAGCCACGCTTTATTTGGTTCAGTGAAGGTCGCCAGCAGTTGTCCAGTTGGTGTACCATTTTCAATGTGGCTAACCAAAGTGCTGTACACTAATGGTGATAATGCCGCTGCTGCACCAAATAATAATTGAGCCGATACAGAATAAGCGGCAAAGTTTTGCTCACCACCGGCGCGTCGAAGCAGCGGATTAATCGCTACTTGGAGTAGTGCCATCGCACTGCCAATGGTAAACAGCGCAAACATTGCCATAGCAAAATTAGGCAGTAATACGAATAATATGGCGCCGAGTGCTGCCAGCGCAAACGCTAGTAAAATAACAAATTTTTCCCCTTTTTTTTGTGCGATTAGTCCCGCTGGGATTGACATTAAGCCGTATGCGGCAAAAAAGGCAAAGGGGAAAAATCCAGCTAACATCAGACCAATTTGATAGCTTTCAATCAGTGCGGGAAAAATAGGGCCGAGTAGGTTTGAAACAAACGAAATCACAAAAAAGGTGATTAAGACTAAGAGCACGACGGGATAGGCTTTCATGATTATTTCCTGTTTATTATTGGTTTTATTCGTTTATTAGTATTTTTCGTTCGCCAAGAGCGTATAGGTGAGGCTGCGACAAAAATTAATTTTTGACGGGCAGACAAAAACAAGGGGATTGCCACAGCCTCGCGCTTACATGTCCTGTGAGGTGATTTCTTAGGGGGAAATACCGAGTAGACTGTAAACGTTATCTAGTGTGCCAAGATAAAGAATTAGATAGCGGTATTTTTCTATTTATTAATAATACTTTTCAATCAAGCTAACAGCAGTTTTCGATCATTTCAGGCGTGATTTTGACTTTTGACGGAGCGTTAATTGAGAGCGCCAATCACCGCTAAAATGTCGTGAGTTTAGGGAGTTTTTTAATGTAAATATCGAAGCAAATTACTCTAAACAAAACAGGAGCTGAAGCCGGTATTACAGCATTTAGGCTATTTTAAACCACTTTAATAAGTAACCCGTTAATTTTATAGGTACATACTTGTTCGACTTTTAGCGAATAGTCTGAAATACAACTTAACGATAAAATTGAAAAGTATCGTTACTTGATAGAATAGTATCTTTTGTTATGCGCGATTCTGTTGAAATGGTTTGTAGTAATTGAATTAAGTTAGTTATTAAATTATGCGTGCATTTTGTGAAAAAGTGATAACGCCTACCGATGCGTCATGGCGGTATCATAAATACCTGATGCCATATCTGCCGTTCAGTTGGCACTACCATCCTGAATACGAAATTTGCCTAACATTAAACAGTAAAGGTATGCGCCATATTGGCGATCATATTGAGGAATACGGTGAGCTAGATTTGGTTTTTGTCGGGCCTAATTTACCGCACACATGGCAATCTGAAGCAAACCAAGATGGCTCAGAGCAAATCGTGTATGTAGCGCAAATTCCCGTAAAATGGCTCGATAAGTTAGCGCGTGACCATAAAGAATTGCAAGGCTTATTGCCAATGTTAGCGCGTTCGCTAAAAGGCATTAAGTATTCAAAAGAATGTGCAATTGAAGCAAAAGCGTTATTTGAAGCTATGGATAATGCGGGGGCAACTCAGCGTTTGTTTTTATTACTCGATTTGCTAGATAAAATGCAGCACGACGTCGAACAAGTTACTTTATCAACCCCAATGTTCGCATTTGGTAAGCAGATGGAACAAGATAACGGCAAACTTAACCAAGTGATTGAGTTTATATACCAACACTACACAGATAATTTATACGCCGATCAACTTGCTGAATTGGCGCATATGTCAACCAACCACTTTCATCGCTATTTTAAACAGCGCACCGAATGCACGCTCACTGAGTTTATTAATCGTTTACGCATTGGTAAAGCGTGTAAGTTACTCGTAAGTAGCTCGTCGCCGATTTCGGTGATCAGCGACCAATGCGGTTTTAATAACGTGTCTAACTTTAATCGTCGTTTTCTGGCGTTTAAAGGATGTACGCCGCGTAAGTTTCGTCAACAACTCATTAACCACAACTTAATTAATTGAGATTGTTAGTTTTTGCAACAGCCCATGCATTTGAAAGATAAAAGGGCACGTGCGTGCCCTTTGGTTTGTTAACTTAGTGGAATAGGCTGAAATACAGCCCATCGTTACTAAAAACCAGGGGAGGTGTGTAAATACAGGCACAGTTAAACCACTTCACCGAAATCACGAATTGTTAGCACATAAGGTGTTTAGCAATATAACTGCGCTAACTGAATTGGCTTTATTTTAGACAAAAACACTGTATCAGATTGATATTTATTCTAAGTGAATTGATAATTATTCTCAATGATGTTTATTGATCTGTAACAAATAAACTTCATCTAACGAGAAACTATTTATCGCTAACTAACAAAGCGTTATATTAAACAAAATTGTTTTTAAGACATTTCAATGATTGAATTTTGTAGTTATAAATTAGTGCCAGCTAGCTTTAATCCTTGGCGAGAAGAATTTTTAACCGTCGCAACGCATATTATGCAACGCCTTGATGATCCTCGTTTTACCTTTTTACATTTTGGCTCGTCATCATTTTATGTTGCCGGCAAGGGCATCATCGATATTTCTATTTTATATCAACCAGGTGAATTGGGATCTGCAGTCGAATACATCAAGCAGTTTGGTTTTGTTGATCAACACAGTAATAAGCCTTTTCCAGCAACACGCCCGCGTAAAGACATAGGCGTTAAATATAATGGTGAAGTGTTTAATGTGCATTTACATGTTATTGAATACAATAGCGAAGAGCATTTAAAACAAGTCGCTTACAAACACCATATGCTCGAAAATCCAGAAGATAGAGCTGCCTATGAAGCAAAAAAGAAAGCGGTACTAGCTGAAGGTAATACCGTTCAAGATGACTATGGAAAAGCAAAATCGCCGTTTGTGAAAGACGTATTGGCACGTTTAGCGTAAATCAGTCAGCTTATATTTAACTGTTTGAAATCTTAATAGGGTGTTTCAGATAAAAAATGCCGGCAATGTAGCCTTGCCGGCATTAAGATCACTTTAATGGGAAACCAAAGTGAAAGCGTTAAACCGATAAGCGTATTTTTATTTATAAAAATAAAATCTGCGCTTATTAGTGGTCATGTTCGTGCTCTTCTTCTTCAAACGCGCCTAACCAAGTTAGGTTGCCAATGCCATCTTCAAAGGTTGTAATTTCAGCGACTGTTTGCTGCTCAATATCAATTTGATACACGGTATTGCCGTACGCTAGGTAAACGTGATTATTTGCTTTATTCGCAATAAGCTTAGCGCTTTTTTCTGCATCTAGTTCCGTAATCGCGGCGAAACGTGCGACACTTTGCCACTGCGATTCTTGGTTATACACATTAATATAGCCAGCTTCGTCTAATACGACGATTGATTCTTCATCACCGCTAACACCGTATGCTAAGTAGCTAGTAATGCCTTCAGCTTGCCATTGGAATGGGCTAATTTCATCAGTAGTTAAATCAACAGCAAATACGCCACCGCGTGATAAGCCGATAATCGTGTTGTTTTCTTTGCTACCAATAAATTTACCAATGCGCACTCCTGCTGGTAATTCTTCTGGGTTAGCGATTTTGCTAGATGTAAATAACTCGCCTTCTTGTTTTACTTTTACAACACCATCACTACACGCAAACGCGATATAGTTCTCAGTTTGGAAACTACCGTGAAGATCAGGGCAGGCGTGTTCAAATGTTTGTTCTTGGTGGAAGTGATCGTTATGTACTTCAAATAAACCAATTGTTTCAGGTAACGATGTTTCACTGTTTACATCACGAATAGTCGCAAGTACGAAGCCGTCACGAATTTGCCCTGTACCGTGTTGATAGGTTTCATAATGGTGTTCAGCAACAATGCGGCTTTCAGTAATACTCTCGTCAGAAATAATTGCAAACCCGGCATCTGCAGACGCGTCTTTATCACCGTCAAAAAATACCAGTGCTTGCTCACCAACAGGGACATAGTGCGTTGGTTTTACATCGAGTAATTCAAATGAATTAGCTGATGGTGCATCTTCATGTAGATCATGATGATCGCCGTGTTCTTCTAAATAAATACCGCCATCAATAAATTCAACTAGGTTATCGTTACGCTGAATCGCTACTGCATAGCGACCATTCGGGCTGGCAAAAAGCGCAGATACAGTGTTAGTAACAGAAAATGTATCAATGATTTGATTGCTGGTTAAATCATAAATACTAACTTGATTTGAATCGGGAGAGTTAATCGCTAAGCGACCCGCAGGTAATTCAAGCTCTGGATGAGGCTCAGAAGGCTGATCTACAACCGGCGTATTGTCAATTACGGTGTGCTTGTCTGAACCGCAGGCGCTCAGTAGGGAAACCAAAATAGCACTTGCAAGCGCTTTACGTATCATCTTTTTATCCTTGTAATGTTATATAGTAACATTTGCATTATGTTATACTATAACAATTAATTGCAAGTGTTATTTGGCAGCAGATCTGAATAAGGAATATTACAACTGTCTAAATTTAATAGTAGAAGGGTATTTAAATAGTTATAGGGCGTAGTGATTACAGAGTTTAAGGCGACTTTTCTTATCACATTTTATTGCAGACAAAATTAAAGCTGATAACAGTAATAATAATTGATAGCAATGCTTCGTTACCCAAAACTGAATCTGTTTACCTCTTAACATAGCGAGATTGTAAATAATTTAAGGTACAAGAGAACGTAAACTAAACGATGTGCTTATGAAAAAAGCGGGAATAACAGAGGGTGTTTCAGCCTTAAAATAGCCTAGGTTTTCCTTTTAACTCGGTAATAAGTAATAGAGGTTGCTCCCTTTGAACAACAAGTACAGTTAAAAGATTAAAAAAAGGCGCTCATTTGAGCGCCAAACACGGAATCGTAAAAAGCGAAACTAGGCTTCGTTGCGCTTGTATAAAGCAATTATTGCCAGCGCAACAAAGGCTAAAATAAAGCAGTAGTAAGAGCTAGTTGCAACATCCCAAGGCGTAATGTGGAAAGTTGCGCCAAGTAATAGTGCTTGTGCACCGTATGGCAAACTGCCTTGCATTACACAGGCGAAAATATCGAGCAAACTTGCCGAGCGTTTAGCCGGAATATTACCGTCTTCAGCAAGCTTTTTCGCAATTGGGCCTGCGACTATAATTGACACAGTGTTGTTTGCAATACATAAATTAGAAGTAAGTACTAACGCAGCAATACCAAACTGGTCGGCTACTTTACGATTCCATTTAGCAATAACAGCAGTGCCTTTTTGAATTTTGTGAGCGATATAATCAAGGCCACCATTTACACGAATAAACTCAGACAGGCCGCCAATAAACATCGACAACAAGAAAATTTCTTGCATGCCTTTAAAGCCTTCGTAAATGTCTTTAACAAATTGACCACCTTGGTAGTCACCGGTAAAGCCCATTAAACCAGCAAACACAATGCCACTAAACAACACGACAAAGACATTCAAGCCAGCTACTGCAAGCACCAAAATAAATGCATAAGGTAATACTAATAATAAGTCGTAGTCTTTAACATCAATGATTTCAGGTTCAGGCGTTAAAAATGCTAACAGTAGTACGGTTAACGCAGCGGCGGGTAACGCAATTTTTAAATTCTCGCGGAATTTATCTTTCATTTCACAGCCTTGCGTGCGCGTAGCGGCAATCGTGGTATCTGAAATAATTGATAAGTTGTCGCCAAACATGCACCTGACACCACCGTACCGGCAACAAGCGCAGGATCAAGTCCTGTTTTGACTGAGAGTGCATAGGCAATTGGACCAATGGCGCCTATGGTACCCATTGATGTACCCATTGCCGTTGATACCACTGCTGAGATTAAAAATAAGCCTGGCAATAAAAACGCAGGAGGTACTAAATCAAGGCCTGCGTTTACCACAGCATCAACACCACCAGTCGCGCCTGCAACTGTTGAAAACGCACCAGCAAGCAGATAAATCAAACACATAGTGATGATATTGTTGTGGCCCGCACCCTTTATAAAGGTGTCTACCGATTCGTTAATGGTTTTTTTATTGAGTAAAAATGCCAGTAAAATTGCAGGTAAAATCGCTACAGGCGCTGGCAATTGATAAAACGCATAATCAACGCCTTGCGACTGCAAATATAAACCCGCCCCTAAAAATAGGCCGACAAATGTAAGTAACGGCAGCAACGAGAGTTTTGCTGCGGTTTTGTTAATGTGCGTATCCATAAAAACCTCAAACGGAAACTTTGTAAGTTATTGCTAACAACAGGCAATAACTGAAATTTCTTCTTCTTATTCAGTTCTATTAGTTCCATGTTTTGCGCGTGAGCGCAAGTTTTAAGCGATATTGGCAAACAAATAGAGTGAATAAAAATGGATGTGCGAATGTATAGATGTCTAGATGTTTTGTCAAATTGAACTTGTTATAATTGGCAAAGGAATAAAATTAACCGCTAAAAAATGCTAAGGTCGGCTTTCTTTAAAGGGTAATATCAAACAAACTTTATCCGAAATTGTGAAAGCGTCAGGTTTAACGCATTTAACCGAACAAAAGTAGAGAAAATTATGACAAACATCGCAGTGTTTGGGGCGAATGGCCGAATGGGCCGCGCACTTTGTGAAGCAAGCATCAACAATGAGTCAACAGAATTAGTATGTGCCGCAGTGCGCGCTAACAATGAATTACTTGGACAAGCCGTTAAGCATTTTATTAACCAAGGCGACAGCACAGTTACCTTTAGTGATGAAACGAGTGTAAACGCTGACACTGACGTCATTATTGATTTCACATTACCAATAGGCATGAAAAAACACTTGGCCTACGCGGTGGAGCATAACATTCCAATGGTGATTGGTACGACCGGTTTAACCGCGGATGATATGGCGGAGCTTGAAACTGCTGCAAAATCAATCCCAATTGTTTTTTCTCGCAATTATTCAGTAGGAATCAATTTACTTGAGAACCTGGTTAAAACTGCAGCAAAAACCTTGGCAGACGATATTGATATCGAAATCTTCGAACTGCACCACAAACACAAAATTGATGCGCCGTCTGGCACGGCATTGATGATTGGTGAAGCCATTGCTGAGGCAAAAGGCTGGCAACACGATGAAGTCGCGGTTTTTGACCGTTCAAAAGATGAGCAGGCGAAAAGTCAAAAAGAAATTGGCTATTCTGTGATGCGTGGCGGCGATATAGTTGGTGAACATACGGCTTATTTTGCGGCTGACGGCGAAAGACTCGAACTTACTCACAAAGCAAGCTCTCGAATGACCTTTGCTAAAGGCGCTGTAAGGGCTGCGGCTTGGTTACATAATAAACCAGTTGGACTTTATACTATGCAAGATGTGCTTGGTTTTAGGTAGATAACTGAATTTTTTGGCAGGTTAAAGTAAATTTTCTGTTAAACACGTTATTTTTAATTTTTTCTGATTTTTTATTAGACCTTTTTTCAGATTTCATCTAAAATACTTGGAATTTGCCAAAATTTTATAATCTAGCGCTTTCTCTAGGGCGTTAGGTCGATTGAACGGGTTGAATTTTACGCAAATTTTGCCCGTTTTTTACTGTTAGGAGGTCAACTTGTCTAAATCCGCTCTGTTAGTCCTTGAAGACGGCACGGTATTTCGCGGTACTGCCATTGGTGCTGAGGGTATCTCAGTTGGTGAAGTAGTTTTTAATACTTCAATGACTGGATATCAAGAAATTTTAACTGATCCATCTTACGCTGAACAAATTGTTACTTTAACTTACCCGCATATCGGTAACACAGGTACCAACAGCGAAGATGAAGAAGCTTCAAAAATTTGGGCTAAAGGCCTAGTTATTCGCGACCTTCCGCTGCTTGCAAGCAACTTCCGTAATGAGCAATCGTTAGATGAGTATCTTAAATCACGCAACATCCTAGGTATTGCTGATATTGATACGCGTAAGCTAACTCGTATTTTACGTGACAAAGGCGCACAAAACGGCTGTATCATCGCAGGTGATGTTGATGAAGCAAAAGCACTTGAAGCGGCAAAAGCATTCCCAGGCCTTAAAGGTATGGACCTTGCTAAAGTAGTGTGTACAAAAGAACAGTACACTTGGAACGAAACAAGTTGGACGTTAGGCGAAGGGTTTAAAACTCTGAGCGATGAAGATGCAAAATTCCACGTTGTGGCATACGACTTCGGTGTAAAACGTAACATTTTACGTATGTTAGTTGACCGCGGTTGTAAGTTAACTGTTGTACCAGCACAAACCCCAGCTGCTGATGTACTTGCACTTAACCCAGATGGCATCTTCTTATCAAATGGCCCTGGTGACCCAGCGCCGTGTACTTATGCAATTGAAGCAATTAAAACTTTCCTTGAAACAGACACGCCAATCTTTGGTATTTGTTTAGGTCATCAGTTACTGGCGTTAGCGTCAGGTGCTCAGACAGTAAAAATGAAATTTGGTCACCACGGTGGTAACCACCCGGTTAAAGACCTAGACCGCGATGTGGTAATGATCACTGCGCAAAACCACGGTTTCGCAGCGGACCAAGACACACTTCCTGAAAATTTACGTGCAACGCACGTTTCATTATTCGACGGCACATTACAAGGTATTCACCGCACTGATAAGCCAGCGTTTAGCTTCCAAGGTCACCCTGAAGCAAGCCCAGGTCCTCACGATGCAGCACCGTTATTTGACCATTTCATCGACTTAATGCAAGAACGTAAATAATTAGGACTGAGACTAAAATGCCAAAACGTAATGACATAAAAAGTATTTTAATTTTAGGTGCAGGTCCGATTGTTATCGGTCAGGCATGTGAATTCGATTATTCAGGCGCACAGGCGTGTAAAGCACTAAGAGAAGAAGGTTACCGCGTAATCTTAGTAAACTCTAACCCTGCTACTATTATGACTGACCCAGAAATGGCTGATGCAACTTACATCGAGCCAATTCACTGGGAAGTGGTTGAGCGCATCATCGAAAAAGAAAAGCCAGATGCAGTACTACCTACTATGGGTGGTCAAACTGCGCTTAACTGTGCACTTGATTTAGATAAGCATGGCGTACTTGCAAAGCACGGCGTTGAGTTAATCGGTGCAACTGCTGATGCAATCGACAAAGCAGAAAACCGTGAGCGTTTTGATGCGGCAATGAAGGCGATTGGCCTTGAGTGTCCTCGCGCAGAAATCGCACACTCAATGGATGAAGCACGTGACACGCTAACGCGTATCGGCTTCCCATGTATTATTCGTCCTTCTTTCACCATGGGTGGTACCGGTGGTGGTGTTGCTTATAACATGGAAGAGTTCGAAGAGATCTGTACGCGTGGTCTTGACCTTTCACCTACAAGCGAACTTCTTATTGATGAAAGCTTACTAGGTTGGAAAGAGTACGAGATGGAAGTTGTTCGTGACAAAAACGACAACTGTATCATCGTATGTTCTATCGAGAACTTCGACCCTATGGGTGTTCACACAGGTGATTCAATCACAGTAGCGCCAGCACAAACACTAACAGACAAAGAATACCAGCTAATGCGTAACGCATCGATGGCGGTTCTTCGTGAAATCGGTGTTGAAACAGGTGGTTCAAACGTACAGTTTGGTGTAAACCCAGCTGATGGCCGTATGGTTATCATCGAAATGAACCCACGTGTATCACGTTCATCTGCACTTGCATCAAAAGCAACAGGTTTCCCAATTGCAAAAATCGCTGCAAAATTAGCAGTAGGTTACACGTTAGATGAGCTTCAAAACGACATCACGGGTGGCGCAACACCTGCATCGTTCGAGCCGTCAATTGATTACGTTGTAACTAAGATCCCGCGTTTTAACTTCGAAAAATTCGCAGGTTCTAACGATCGTCTAACGACTCAGATGAAGTCTGTTGGTGAAGTAATGGCAATTGGCCGTAACCAACAAGAATCATTACACAAAGCACTTCGCGGCTTAGAAGTTGGTGCAACGGGTTTCAACCCAATCGTTGCGCTTGACGACCCGAACGCGAAAGAGAAAATCGTACGTGAATTACGTGAGCCAGGTGCAGAGCGTATTTGGTATGTTGCTGATGCAATGCGTCACGGCATGAGCGTTGAAGACGTATTCGAACTGACTAAGATTGACCGTTGGTACTTAGTACAAATCGAAGACATCATCAAAGACGAAGCAAAAATCGTTGAAGGCGGCATGGCTGGTCTTAGCAAAGACTTCCTACGTCGCTTAAAGCGCAAAGGTTTTGCGGATGCGCGCATCGCGGAACTATTAGGCGTGAGCGAAGCTGAAGTACGTAAAAAGCGTCACACGCTTGAAGTATTACCAGTTTACAAGCGCGTAGATACCTGTGCGGCAGAATTCAGCTCAGACACAGCTTACATGTATTCATCGTACGATGAAGAGTGTGAAGCGAACCCGTCTGACAAAGACAAAATTATGGTTATCGGCGGTGGCCCTAACCGTATCGGTCAAGGTATTGAATTCGATTACTGTTGTGTACACGCAGCCCTTGCAATGCGTGAGGACGGTTATGAAACGATTATGGTTAACTGTAACCCTGAGACAGTTTCTACCGACTACGACACATCAGATCGTTTATTCTTCGAGCCAATCACGCTAGAAGACGTATTAGAAATCGTACGTGTTGAAAAGCCAAAAGGCGTAATCGTGCAGTACGGTGGTCAAACACCACTTAAGCTAGCGCGTGAACTTGAAGCGAATGGCGTGCCAATCATTGGTACTTCGCCAGATGCAATCGACCGTGCAGAAGACCGTGAGCGCTTCCAACAAATGGTTGAGCGTTTAGACCTACTTCAGCCTGAAAACGCAACAGTTACTTCACTAGAAGAAGCGGTAGCTAAATCTGCTGAAATCGGCTTCCCACTAGTTGTACGTCCTTCATATGTACTGGGTGGTCGTGCGATGGAAATTGTATACGACGAAGACGATTTACGTCGTTACATGACAGAAGCGGTACAAGCTTCAAACGAAGCGCCAGTACTACTTGACCGCTTCCTAGATGACGCAATCGAAATCGACGTAGATGCTATCTGTGACGGTGAGCAAGTGATCATCGGTGGTATCATGGAACACATCGAACAAGCAGGTGTTCACTCAGGTGACTCAGCGTGTTCACTACCAGCATACTCACTAAGCCCTGAAATCCAAGACCGCATGCGTGACCAAGTAACTCGCATGGCATTAGAGCTTGGCGTTGTTGGCTTAATGAATACTCAGTTTGCTGTTAAAGATGGCGAAGTATACTTAATTGAAGTAAACCCACGTGCTGCACGTACTGTTCCTTTTGTGTCAAAAGCAACAGGTGTTGCACTTGCTAAAGTAGCTGCACGTTGTATGGCGGGTCAGTCTCTTGCAAGCCAAGGCGTAACGAAAGAAATCATTCCTCCATACTACAGCGTAAAAGAAGTAGTACTTCCGTTCGCTAAATTCCCTGGCGTTGACCCAATGCGTGGTCCTGAAATGCGTTCAACAGGTGAAGTTATGGGTGTGGGTGACACATTCGCTGACGCATTTGCTAAAGCACAGCTTGGTGCAGGTAACGTAATGCCACGTGGTGGTCGTGCGTTACTATCTGTTCGTAACAGCGATAAAAAGCGTATTGTTGAATTAGCACGTACCATGCGTGATTTAGGCTTTGAGCTTGACGCAACTGGCGGCACAGCAAAAGCACTTGAAGAAGCAGGCATTGAAGCGCGTCGTGTAAACAAAGTTTACGAAGGTCGTCCTCATATTCTTGACCGTATCAAGAATGGTGAGTACAGCTACATTGTAAACACCACTGAAGGTCGTCAAGCGATTGAAGATTCTAAAGTACTTCGTCGTGGTGCTCTGCAAGGTAAAGTAAACTACACAACAACGCTTAATGCCGCATTTGCTAACTGTAAAGCACATGCTGCTGATGACCGTTCAACGGTATCGTCGGTACAAGAGCTACACAAGCGTGTAAATTAATTGCCCCGTCTATATTTTTTGATATAGACTAAGACAATTAATGTAGAAATGATAAAAAGCCCGGTTAATCCGGGCTTTTATTGTGAAAGAGTTCTAGGAAGAATAATGCAACAAACACCAATGACAGTACGTGGTGAACAATTACTGCGTGACGAGTTAAATGAATTAAAAACGGTACGCCGTCCTAAAATTGTCGCTGATATTGCAGAAGCGCGTGAACACGGTGACCTAAAAGAAAATGCTGAATACCACGCAGCGCGTGAAGAGCAAGGTTTTTGTGAAGGCCGTATTCAAGAGATTGAAGCAAAACTATCAACGGTTCAAATTATTGACGTTACTAAAATGCAAAATAACGGCAAAGTGATTTTCGGTGCAACCGTTACTATCGTCAACGTTGATACTGACGAAGAAACGACTTATCGCATCGTTGGTGATGATGAAGCAGACATTAAAAATAATCTGATTTCATTTAACTCACCAATTGCCCGTGGATTAATCGGTAAAGAAATCGATGATGCAGTAACAATCAAAACCCCAAATGGTGCGGTTGAGTACGAAATCACAGAAGTAGAATACATCTAACTTTTAAAAGCTCGGTTATTACCGAGCTTTTTTGTTTTAGCGTTATGAAAATACATTTCCTGTTTTGCTTGCTACTTTTAACGCCATTTATGGCTGTTAAAGCCCAGTACACGCCCCAGTTTGATAATGAATGCACCCGTGCGTTTAACGATGCGGATTATATAAACGCGCGCTACAAATGTGCCGAATTAGCAGAAGATGATAACGCAGAAGCAAATTTTATCTTGGCAAGCTTGTACGCTAAAGGACAAGGAGTCGTTAAAAACAAACAAAAAGCACTCGAATACTTAACCCTTGCCGATGAACAAGGTCACGCCGAGGCAACGTTTAATCTTGCCCTTACGTTTGAACTTGGAAAAGTTGTTGGCGTTGATGTTGAAAAGCGTAAGCGCTTGGCGTTTGATTATTATTTGAAAGCAGCGCGTAATGGCTCGATTAATGCGCAGCGTAAATTGGCGAGTCGCTATAGCAATGAGACGAGTGTTGTTTATCAACCGGAGAAAGCAGCCCAGTGGTTAACTGCGGCTGTTGAACAGGGTGATAATAAAGCCAAATTAGAATTAGGCGCGCTTTATTTGAAAGGCGAGGGCGTTTCTAAAGATCAAGCACGGGGCTTAGCACTTATCAAAGGATCTGCTGATGCAGGATATGATAAAGCGCAATTTATTTATGCCACACTGGTTTTTAAAACTGAGCCACAAAAAAGTATTGGTTATTACCAAAGTGCCGCCAAACAAGGCAATGGTTTTGCAGCGCATAACTTGGCGTCGTTACACTTTAATGGTGAATACCTAGCGCAAGATAAAAACAAAGCCCATGAATACGCGCTAATAGCCCTTAAGCAAGGTGTGCCTCAAGCGGAAATGTTCCTTATTAACGAGCACAGCAATCAATCTGCCGCAGCACATCAAACCAGCACTCGTTCGCACGATGCATTAACCTTTGAGCCACCACAACCAAGTCAAAATTTAAGTGGGTTTGTTTTACAGTTTGGTAAATATGCAGAACGTGAAAATGCGTTAAGAGTGGCGCAACAGCTTGATTGTAAGGTTGTTGAAATGGCAGGTTTTTATTACGCCATTAACTTTGATTTTGAGACATATGCCGCGGCTAAAAAACGTGCTCAGCAGTTAGTGCAAACGTATAATATTGCGATGCCTTATATTCGTGTTGCAAGTGACTTTAATTTTGCAGCAAAACGCTAGTTAAACAACGCGCCTATATACCGTTTATTGTATCAACGCTCAAAGGAATTAATATGAGCCAACGAGATAACTTTCTTTATCTAACCATCGCCTTAACTTTGCTACTGTTTGGTACAGCCCTGTGTCACCAATTTTTCAGCAGTAAAATGCAACATATGATGCAATCGTGCACTATGTTTACCTTGGTGATTTCGGTGTGGGGCGTAGATTCAAGCAATCAGTTGTTTAAATATAAGATGTTGTTTCCGTTTGTGATTATCGCATTTTCTTGGCTGACTTTGTTTATTGATAATGTGATGGGCGATAATGTCACATTGGGCTTAATGCTTGTTTTCTTTACATTTACCGCAATTAAAACGGCAAAGCAGGTACTGTTTTCAGGTGTTGTAGACGGCAACAAAATCCTTGGCGCAATCTGCCTCTATTTTATGATGGGTATTATTTGGGCGATTATTTATAGCCTTATCCATATTAACTTTATGCCAGCTTTTAATAACGTACCTTCGACCATCAAGTGGTTCGCGTTATTTCCAGAGTTTATTTATTTCTCCTTTGTTACGTTAACCACGCTGGGTTTTGGTGATATTGCCCCTAATATTCCAATTTCTAGGGTGTTTGTGTATTTTGAAGCAGTGGTAGGGCAGTTATACCTTACAATATTAGTTGCCAGTTTAGTTGGTTCACGACTAAATATAATGCACCAAAATCATCTTTCGATGACAAAAAAACACGATAATGACGCTTAGTGTGCGTCGCTTACGCCCTGACATTGTATTACTTTGAGTGAACCTGCTTTTTCAGCGGCTAATTCGGGGTGTAACTCTATTAGCTTTTGGTAAATTTCCGGTAAGGTCAGCTTAATGCGGTACATTTCGTCTAGGTGGCGCGCTTTTAGTTTTGCACCGTTGTTAATAAGCGCATCGACAACACTAATCCATTGATCTGATGCACGGTTTTCTTTTAAAAAATGTAACATTTTCAGTAGCGGATCCGGATGGTGCTCGCTGTGTTGCTGCACATAACCACGATTTATTAATTCGACGGTTAGGCTTGGATTGATAAACATCAGGTTATACACCACACTTTCACCGCGTTGATTTGGCTTATCGATATTACCCATGCGATCAAGCATACGCAGTGCATCTTCGCTGTTAAGGCGCTGAATTACGGCAACGGCATTGGCATCTTTCGGATAAAGCCCTTGCGTGACTAGCGCATCAATGATTGCGACACGTTGACTATGCATAGGCCTTGAATAAATTAATAAATACGCAAGTTCACGTTCGAACTCAGGCTTTTTAGCAAGGTATTCATGGATCAAAGTAAGATCTGCTCGTTTTACCTGCTCTGCATTATTTAGATTACTAAGGTCGATACCCGCCGCTAAAAACTGAGCTGATAATTCAGAAAATAACGCCAACATGCCAATTTCTTTAGCTTGTTCTGACAGCAAACGATCGCAACTCGGGTGGTCATAATCAAGGGTCGATGCATCTACATACGTAACATTTATTTGGCTGTCGATTTCGGCCACATCGTAAAGCTGACAAACATTTTGTTCACTGAGACTCAGTTTTTCTTTTTCGATAATATTTGCGATACGGGTTTTTAATTCATCACTTTCAACAACTGGTTTTGCGCTAACCGTTGCACCTTTGATTATCTCGGCGAACTGCTTGTTGATACCGCCAATGCGCGCTAGCACAATAGACTTTGTTTCTTCACTGTCTAATTGCTCAATCAGCAATAAACGAGATAGCACTTTATTGGCAACATCGGGCGTTAATCCGCTTAGTAAATAAGATAGTTGGTGTGACGTAATCAATTTGTTTGGAACAGGGTTAAGTGAGTAATAACTATCGTAAAGTAACAGCAATTGATCAAAATCGGGCTTGGGGTTATCAATATTGATTGCTTGTAAAAATGCTTGTTGCAGTATATCGGCTGCGATATCAGGGTAACGCTCTGCTTGTTCGCGATAGCTTTCTATAAAGTCGTTTTTAATCGCGTGTTGACGCCATTTTAAAAAGTGTAAACGGTGTTTATTTTTCGCATAATCATTAAAAGTTAATTCATTGAGGTATTGTTGGCTTTTACTCTGATTACTTTCGTTAAACGATGAGACCAGTTTTAAGTCGCGCTCAAAACGCTGTGCGGCGTCTTTTGATACTGTCGTTTCAAGTGCATGAATTATGGTTTGTGGGTTTTGCCCTTGTAGTTTCCAAGCTACAGCAAGCGTACTTAAATAACCTTTTTTGTCACGCTCAAATTTGGCAATGTAGCGTGTTTGGTCCTTGCAATAACTATTTTTAGCTGAATCTTCCGCTATCACGATTTTTGTGTGTGTCTGTGCTTTTTCGGGGGCGGCTTTTACCTGTTCCAGTATTATTTCATCGGTAATCTGTGTGTTAGGTAAAGCGTGATCAATTTCTGGTGTAGGCAGTGAATAAAAGTTGGCAAACCATATAAGTACGCCAAGTAGCACAATAATTAAGGTTATTACGCTGTACTTTTTTACCACATTCTCTTCCATAAATCGTTAATTTGCAGTCTGACGGGTGCTGTGTTTCTAAGTACAAATATTATTATCACCTAGATGACAGCACCTTTACCGACAGTATAAGGAATATTTTTATTATTTAAACTTTTATACCAATTCACTTAAGTAGCTAATCATCCTAGCGGGCTAAATATCATGCTAACTACGTTAGAATTTATCAATGTAGAACAACTACATAAGAAAAATTCCGCCTTGTTACCATTTCATTTATCCAGCGCTATACCTGATCACATACTTAAGTGAATTGGTATTATGAGCTGTTGAATGATCAAAATACGTTTAACAAAATTAGTATTTAGTAAATAAAAAGCCCACAACAGGTGTGGGCTTTGGTTGGTTAGACAAGTAATCAGATTTTTACAGTAGCGTCGTCATCAATGTCTGATTGAGAAATTTCCTTTTTCTCTTTGTCTCGTCTAAAAAGACCTTTTATATCTTCAAGTGCAACGTATTGGCATGGGATCAGAACTAGAGTGATGACCGTTGCGAATAGTACACCAAATGCGAGTGATACTGCCATTGGCACCACAAGTTGTGCCTGTAAGCTGGTTTCACTCAAAATTGGAATAAGACCAATAAATGTGGTTGCTGAAGTCAGTAAGATAGCGCGGAAGCGTTTACAACCAGCGTCAACCACCGCATCTTTAATGGCAACACCTTGCTTACGAGCATTGTTAACAAAGTCCACCATAACCAGCGAGTCATTTACTACCACACCTGCTGCGGCAATAATACCGAACATCGACAGGGCACTCATGGTCATGCCAAGGACCATATGGCCGAACATTGCGCCAATGATACCAAATGGAATAACCGACATAATTAACAGCGGCTGCGAGTAAGAGCGCAGTGGAATTGCCAGCAAGCTGTAAATCACCATTAATGAGATAATGAAGTTCTTAATTTGCTCCATCATTGAGTCCATTTCCTCTTGCACGCGACCTGTTAAATTGGTGCTAATGCCTGGGAATTTCTCAAGTAATGTTGGGATGTACTCTTCACGAATATCGTCTGCGACTTTAAACGGTTCAACTTGCTCTGCATCAATGCTGGCCCATACATTAATTGTACGGCGCGCATTTTCACGGCGAATGCGGCTTACACCTTCAACCAATTTTACTTCAGCGACTTCTGATAGCAGTACCTCAGCACCTTGTGGCGTGATAATGCGTACATCGTGAATACGGCTGATTGCATTACGTTCTTGCTCTGGGTAGCGGATCATTACGCGTACTTCTTCACCGTCACGTAAAATACGTTGTGCTTCTAAGCCGTAAAAACTAAAGCTTACTTGAGACGCAACATCCGCTAAGGTTAAACCTAAGCTGTAGGCAACAGGTTTCAGTTCAAACTGCACTTCATCGGTCGCTGTTTGCATTGAATCATTTACATCACCCACACCTTTAATGGTATTTAGATGTGTTTTTAACTCTGCGGCAGCTAAACGCAGCTCTTCCATATCTTTGCCTTCAAGGCGGAAACTAATATCGCCGTCGTCACGTTGGTTACCACCAATGCTGTCGCGAATATTTAGGTTTTTAACCGCGGCAAAGTCAGGCATCTTACTACGCCAGCGATCGGCAAGTTCAAAGGTATCCATCGGACGCAGTTCTGGGTCAACTAGTTTTGCCATAATTTCAGCATTGGTACGGCCTTCTAAGCGCACTGAGATTGCTTCAATCATTTTTTGACCGTGCTCTTGTTCAATCAGCTTGTCTTCGTTCAAAATCAATTGCTCAATTTTTAACGCCGTATCAAGCGTTGTGCGTTCGGCAGTTGCTTGTTCCATCTCAATGTTGATATTAGCGAAATCGTGCGGCACTTTAGGATTGGCAACAAATTTAACAAAGCCACCTGCAAATAGGCCTCCACTAATAATCATTAAGCCAACGAAAGCGAAAATAACCGGGTAGCGGAACTCAATAAATTTAACAATCATTGGGCGGTAGCTGTTATCAATAAAGCGTTTTAAACCACCATCTAACCCTTCACGCATACGGTGTAGTGGGTTTTTAGGGTTATGTGGCTTTAATTTCATTTTTGCTAAGTGGGCAGGCAAAATCAGCTTTGATTCAATCAGTGAAAAGATTAAGCATAAAATGATCACACCACCAATGGATTTTGACACCGCAGCTTCTGGGCCGCTATCTAGCATCATTGGTAAGAATGCCGCAATGGTGGTGAGTACACCAAAGGTTGCAGGCACTGCCACACGTTTTACGCCACGAATGACGTTATCGGTTGAGTGGCCGTGTTTTTCAATTTCACTGTGCGCTGATTCCCCGATGACAATGGCGTCATCCACCACGATGCCGAGTACCAGAATAAAGGCAAATAGCGACATAATATTAATGGTGATATCAAGGCCGCCTAGTGGCATAAGTAACAATGCACCTAAGAACGACACAGGTAATCCCATCATTACCCAAAACGCCAGTTTAATGCGAAGGAATAATGCTAAGCTCAGGATAACCAACAAGCCACCCCATGCCATATTTTCAATCATCATGTTTAAACGACCTTCAAGGTAATAGGTCATATCAACAAATGATTCTAACGTTACACCTTCAGGTAGCTCTTTTGCTTTCTTTTCTAAGTAAGTGTTAATTGTTGCAGCAACTTTAGTGATGTCTTGATCTTCTGACGCACCGATAAAGAAGGTACGTGAGTTGTCGCCATTAAATTTAGAAAATTGAATGCCTTCTTGAAAGCCATCGTTAACTGTTGCAACGTCACCAAGTAAGATCTGGCTGCCATCGGCTAAGCTAACAAGCGGGAGTTTTTCAAACTCTTTGCCACGATAAGCTTGATTTTCAACACGCATTGAAATGTAGCCGTTTTCAGCACGAATTTGACCAGCCGACATATTAGCTGACGATGCACGCACAGCATTGGCAACATCTCTAAACGTTAGGCCGTATTCACGCAGTTTATCAGGACTAATTTCTATGCCAATTTCATAGTTTAAGCCACTATAGTACTCGGCAATATTAATGCCGGGCAATGCTAATAATTCATCATGAATTTTGTAGCCTAAATCTTTTAATTCGCGTTGCGAAAGCGGGCCATGTAGTGATAAAAACATCACTTCTTGACGGTACTTTTCTTTTGCAACAATAGGGCGTTCCATACCATCTGGGAAGGTTGAGATGGAGTCGATTTGCATCTTAACTTCATCAAGTACTTCTTTGGCATCGTAACTTTCGTCAATTCGGATCCACGATTGCGAGAAGCCGCGATTAGAGTAGGTGATAAGGCGTTCTATGCCTTGCATTCCCTCTAATGCTTCTTCAATTTTCATGGTTATGCCTTCTTCTACCTCTTGGGCGGCAGCGCCAGGGTAGGCAACTTGAACTGACATCCAGTTAATTTCAAATTGCGGGAACATTTGTTTGCGAATGGTCATAGCGGTAAATAAACCACCGACCAAAATAATGATCATTAGCAGGTTTGCAGCAACAGGGTTGCGAGTAAACCATGCAATGATACCTTTATTTGTATCAATCATGGTTTAGTCCTCGTTTTTCATCGCAAGTTCTGCAACAGGCTTTGCAGGCTTGATATCGCTTGTGAGTGCTGCGTTGGCAAGTTTCATCCCTACTTTAGGGCGCTTAATATTAGACGCGATAATTTGTTCATTATCGCCTAAGTCGCCTTTAACAATTAGATCACGGCCCTCTTCACGCAGTACTTCAACGCTGCGATATACCAGCACGCCGTCTTCTAACACGGCAACTTTACCATCTTTAACAAGGTGTGACTTAACGCGGCTTACGCCTTCAATTGATAAGCCTGAAATTGCTGCATTTACATAAGAACCATAGCGCAGTGGCGTATTGTTAGATTCTAAACCATATGGGTCTTTAATTTCTGCGACTAAATAAGACATTCGGCTTTTGTTATCCACTTGGCCTTCGCTACGTACAATTTTTGCTTGCCAATGGTGTAGTTTGCCTTGGTAATTTGTAACAAGATCAACCTCAGCGTTTAAACCGCCTTGCATTAAGAATTGTAATTCTTTATCCGCAACAGGCAGGCGCACTTCGGCAAAATCCGTGCTACTTAATTCGCCGATTGGGCTTCCTGAATTTACTACTGAGCCAAGGGCCACTGAGCGCGCGGTAATTATCGCATCGTAAGGCGCTTTGATGTAGGTACGCTCAAGGTTGCGTTTTGCACGTTTAACACCGGCTTCTGCTGCGCGGTAGCGCGCAACTTTTTCCGCAAGTTGTGGTTTACGCAAATAAAGTTCGGTTGGCACAAATTCGTTTTTGGCACTTTCTTTAATACGTTCCCATTCGGATTCGGCAACGCGTTTTTGTGCGCGTTCTAATTCAAGTGCAGCGCGCGCTTGCGCGAGACTTGCTTCTGCTTCTGTCAGCGCTGCTTCGTAATCGTTTGGATCGATACGGGCAATCACTTCGCCTTGCTTAACAAAGCCACCTTTAACAAAGGCATTTGAAATTTCAGTTACTTGGCCGGTTACTTGCGCAGTAAGTGAGGTTTGATACTTAGGGTTAACTAGCCCGTAAGAATTAACGTTTAGTGTGATGGTTTCAACACTGTTATCTTCAACGACAACAACTGGAATTGAATCTTTTTCTTCTTTTTTTTCCGGTGGCTTTTTCATTGCACCTAAACCTGCTGCAACGCCAACTGACCCTAGCAAAACAGCTAGGGTGATCCCGGTGAGTTTTAATTTGCTCGCCATTGTAAATCCCTACATTTTTCTATTGATGACGACGTTACTATAGAGAAGAGAATGTTTACGAAGATGAGCTAGATGTAACAAACTATGTGTGATTTTTGATAATGATTTTTAATACGCTTATAAGTATATGAAATACCTAGTTTCTAAATGTTATCTAAAGATAACCTAAAAACATGTTTTGTTACACTTTATCAGGCCGTTGGCACTTGAAGTGACGCTATCGCAAGCCTAAGCAGAATGTTTTATAATGCGAGCCGAGAAACAAAAGGGGTTTTAAACGTGGAGTGTCGATTAGGATGTGGTGCGTGCTGCATCGCGCCAAGTATTTCATCATCAATACCGGGTATGCCAATGGGTAAACCTGCGGGTGTGCGTTGTGTGCAACTGGACGAAAATAACTTATGTCGATTATTTGGAGATAAAACCCGCCCTAAAGTCTGTTTAGACTTTAAGCCGACACATGATGTGTGTGGTGACACCAATGACGATGCAATGAAAATTATTAGCTATCTTGAAGGTGCAACCTAATTTCGCTTTCACTAATTGGACATGCCCTTAATAACAAAAAAGCCATCATTGATGGCTTTTTTGTGTCCGCTTATCCTACATTAATTCAGGTGGGAAGTTTGATAGAATTTCGGCGATCAGCTCGTTAGCTGCTTTTGTACGCTGTTCTGGCGATTGATTTTTAGTTAACTTACCGCCTTTTGCGCCGCGCCAAACAAGGGCTTTTTCATTGCGATCAATAACATCTAATACCAGCGTTCCTACTTCATATTCGCGAGTTGATGTATGGGTTTCCATTCCTACACCCCAGTAACCCCAGCGCGCGCTGTACGGGTAACCCATACCGGTATTGTATGAAATGGTGTCGGTACTAATTTTCTTTTCAACTGATGCGTGGTAGTTAATCAGTACGTCAGCTGAGTCGGTTGATGTTTGGGTAAAGCCTTTCGCTTTTAATTCTCGTGCAACTGCTGCACGCACACGTTGTTCCATTAGCGGGCTAATTTGGTAATTAGTGGTGTTTTTAGCAAGATCGGCGTTATCAACAAAGGCAAATGTTTTATAGTTTGCAAAATTTGCTGTGCGGTCATAGTCCCAATCAGGGGTTTTTGCACAGGCAGCTAACAGTAACACGCCACATGCGATTAGTAGGTTTTTCATAATCAAGCTCCTTGGCCAGCTAACGAAGTTGTGTTTTGTTTAAGAAAGATAACATAGATTTTAGGAACTGTAATCTCTATGCTAATGGTAAGACTACAGTTTTTATCTTAATAGACAATGAATAGGGATAAAATGAATAACAATTGGACAAAACAGGCATTTGCTAAAATTGCCGCCGATTATACCCGCTCAGCGGATACCCATTTAATTCCATTTAATTTAACGGCATTTCCTCATATTGAGTTTTATTTAAAAGATGAAAGCACGCATCCAACAGGCTCACTAAAGCATCGTTTAGCACGCTCATTGTTTTTATATGCGCTTAGCAATGGTTGGATCAATGAAAATACACCGATTATTGAATCTTCAAGCGGTTCAACGGCGGTTTCTGAGGCATATTTCGCAAAATTACTAGGTTTACCTTTTATTGCAGTTATGGCAAAAACCACTGCGAAAGAGAAAATAAAGCAAATTGAGTTTTATGGTGGAAAATGCCATTTAGTTGAAAATACCACACAGATTTATGCCGAATCACAACGTTTAGCAGATGAGCTTGGTGGCCATTATATGGACCAATTTACCTATGCTGAGCGGGCAACCGATTGGCGTGGTAATAATAATATTGCTGAGAGTATTTTTTCACAAATGGCTAAAGAGCCAAACCCTATTCCACGCTGGATAGTGATGAGTCCAGGTACCGGCGGTACATCGGCAACAATTGGTCGTTACGTGCGCTATCAAGGTGTTGATACACAGTTGTTGGTAGTAGATCCAGATAACTCGGTATTTTATGACTTTTATAAAAATGGTGATAACACGCTGACAAATCAAACGGGTAGTCGCATTGAAGGCATTGGTCGCCCGCGAGTAGAGCCCTCATTTGTACCTGGTGTGATTGACGATATGTTAAAAGTGCCTGACGGACAAAGTATTGCAGCGATGATGTGGCTAACCAAGTTGCTCGGTCGAAAAGTTGGCCCTTCAACAGGCACTAATCTTGTTGGCATGTTACACCTAGCAAAACAAATGCATCAAGCAGGGCTGTCGGGCTCTATCGTAAGTTTGATTTGTGATAGTGGCGAGCGTTATTTAAACACCTATTACGATAACGATTGGCAACAAGGGCATATTCCGATAGATACTAACTATCAAAATTGGCTCAGTACCTTGGTTTAGTGCATTTTTTTGCAATTATGTTTTTAACTGTTCAAAATAAGCCGCTTATTGCGTGCTGAGAATAATAATGAACGATTCAATTTATACCATTATCCCGCCGATTGTGGCTATATTAGTTGCCATTTGGCGCAAAAGTGCAATTCAAGCTCTAGTAGTTGGGTTAGTACTTACATACTTTATGTCATCAAATTTTGCGCCATTAACAAGTGTCAGCGCGATGACTACAGGCGTGATTGATGTCGCAACATCCACCTATAACCAACGCATTATTATATTTAGTTTATTGATTGGTGCGGTGCTTGCGCTGGTAAATGCCAGTGGTGGTGTGGCTGGCTTTATTAATGCGCTGAATAAAAAGCATTGGGTTGATAACGATAGAAAAGCCGCGATGGTTCCGACTTTGATCGGGTCGTCCATTTTTACCGATACTAATTTGAGTATGTTTACCGCGGGTCTTGCGTCCCAAAGTATTTTTGATAAATACAAATTATCGCGTGCGCGTCTTGCTTTTATTCTCGATTCTACCTGTTCGCCAATTAGTATTTTATTGTTGATTAATGGCTGGGGCGCATACATTTTAGGCTTGCTTGATGGATATAATTTATCGGATGAAGTGGGCGTTTTGATTAGCACCATAGGTTATAACTTTTATCCGATTATCGTTATTTGTGTGGTGTATTACACGGCGTTAAGCGGACGCGTGTTTGGCCCTTTAAAAACAGCCAGCAGCAAGGTCGAATCAAAATTTGAACAAAATGATACGATTGGCAAAGCGCGATACCTTGTTATTCCGATGCTTGGTATTATTTTTATTACCTTGGGTTTACTCTATTACACAGGTGACGGAGACTTACGCCGCGGCAGTGGCTCGTTCTCGGTGCTTTGGGCTGTGGTGACGAGTTACCTTGTACTTGTGTTGATGTTGTTACTTGATAAGGTGTTCTCAATTAAACATCTGTTATCGCACAGCCTGAAAGGTATTAAAAACTTAGTGCCAGCGGTTGCGGTGTTAGTGTTGTCGTTTGCCTTTGGCGATGCGGTAAAAGCCTTTGGCACAGGCACTTATGTTAGCGGCCTTATGAGCTCTGAAGTATCAATGCTTTGGATTGCACCGTTACTGTTTATTACTGCAGGTATTATGGCATTTGCTACGGGCACTTCGTGGGGAACCTTTGCCATTTTATTCCCAATTGCCCTACCTATTGCTTTACAAACAGGCATTGAGCCGGCGTTTTTATTAGCAGCCGTTTTGGGCGGCGGGGTATTTGGTGATCATGCTTCACCAATTTCAGATTCGACTATAGTGGCGTCTATCGCCAGTGGGTGCGATCATATTGAGCACGTGAAAACCCAGTTACCGTATTGTTTGGTGATTGCTGCAATCAGTTTATTACTGTACGTTGTGGTAGGCAGTTTTATAATTTGATCTGGATTTGGCATAACAAATTATCAAGCTAGAAGGTTTAAACCAAAAAATCTATCTATGACAAATTGGTAGTTAACGTATGAAGCCAAGTTCAGGTTATTTAGTATTTTTAGCGAAGACACGGAGGCCGTATGCAACACGAAAAAATAAATTATCTTGAGTTTCCAGCCAGCGACTTATCACAGGTAAAAGCCTTTTTTAATGCGGTTTTTGCCTTTGAGTTTACCGACTACGGGCCTGAATATACCGCGTTTAATAATGCCGGTATTGATGGTGGCTTTTATTTAAGTGACAACGCTATGACGGTAGCTAAAGGCTCAGCATTAGTGGTGTTTTACAGTGCAAATTTGGCTGAAACTCAAGACAAAATTACCGCAGCTGGCGGTAAAATTGTAGTGGAAACGTTTGAGTTTCCAGGTGGAAAACGTTTTCACTTTAGCGATCCTTGTGGCAACGAATTTGCTGTGTGGAGCGATAAATAACACACTAACTCTATAAATAACGAGGCATACTTAAATCAAATAAAGTGTGCCTCGTTTTTGTATCTTATTTATGGATGCGCCGCAGCGCCACCGAACTCGCTCGCTAGATGGTTGATAATAGCTACTGGGTCGGTGATGGTGCGCTTATTTTCTAGAATAAGCACTGGCAACCACTGATTTTCTTCGCCAAGTAATTCAACCACTTGCTGTCTTGGTTTAGCAAAATCAATGCGGCGAATATCCAGGTGTTCTTGCCAATGCGGATTAAACTGTAGTGCACCTTCTATCATCGCGCAATGAGAACATACCCACATTTTTCCGGGTCCATCTTCAAATGGCATAGTTAAAATAAATAAAATTGGTTTCAATGTTTACTCCGTTAAATCTGAACGTTTATAACCATTCAAGGTTATCGTAAGGGCTGAGTTCAAGTGCTTGTAGGCGTGTTTTCAACGAGCCGACATGCACTTCTAATTGGTGACCATCGGGGTCTAAAAAGTAAAGCGAGTCGCTTTCACTTTTATTATTCTTCCAAAGGGGAATATTGTGCTCAGCTATCTGCGTTCTGAAGCTATCAAAGTCCGCTTTAGCAATATCAAATGCAATGTGCGAATAGTCAGTTCGGGTTGAAGGTGTATCAACACTTAGGCAAAACCATAAATCGCCTACAGATAAGTATGCGCCGCGTTGCCATTTCACATGCCCTTTGAAACCGAGTACATCGATGTAAAATTCAAGGGAGCGAGCTAAATCGCTCACCGCAATAGTGATATGATTTAAGCCTAAAATCATTTTGGCCAACCTATAATTGGTTCTGTTATCAGCGATTTACTATAACAAAATGATTATTGGCTGGCGCTAGTTTTTTCATCAACAAAGCTTGCATTAGATGTTAAATCTTCACCTAAGTAGCCAGCTAACAAATTCATCATGGTTGTTGGGTTATCCCCTTTGGCAATATGCATCACACCATCACGCACTAAACACATATGATGCTTTATCTCTTCTGCGCGCTCGCCCAGTTTATTAGCGAAAGGACCTGTGATGCCATTGGCAATCAATGCGCCATAAAGGGTCGTTAATAACGCGACTGACATTTGCGGCCCAATGGTTTTTGGGTCGTCCATTGCAATTAGCATCGCAACTAAGCCAATCAATGTCCCTATCATGCCCATAGCAGGTGCAAGTTCGGTAAAACTGTTCATTACTTTAATGGCATCGTTGTTATTTTGGCGCGTATGCAAAATATCGCGATTCATTGTAAATTCAATGGCTTCAGGGTTATGACCATCGACCAGTAAGTTAATTGCTTTAGCCATAAACGGGTCGTTTATCGGTTTTTCTTCTAACCCTAAAAAGCCACTTTTACGGGCAATTTCAGCTAATTCAACGAGTTCATCCATGGTGTTGAAGAGATCGGGCGTGGTTTTAGAAAATACCCATTTAATGTGTTTTATCGCTGCAATAAATTTAGATAAGCGATAACTTAGCATTACCGCACCTAAGGTGCCGCCAAGTACAATGCAAATAGACGATAGATTTGCGTATGCCTCTGGTGCTGCGCCGCTGGCAAAAATGCCAAAAATCAATGCTAAAATGATGATTGAAAGGCCAAAGCCACTTGCTGAATCCATGGGTTTTCCTAAAAAGACTGAGAAGGTTGAAGTTCGACTGCGCTTCCTTGCGAAATTGCAATTTCAACGCGGCGATTTTTAGCTCTATTTTGTTGCGATGTGTTGGGCAGCAAAGGCTTGGTATCGGCGTAAGCCGCTATATGCAAGCGGTTACTGTTAAGATGACTTGAGCCAAGTAAGGTTTGTAGCACGGCATTCGCTCGCTTTGATGATAACTCCCAGTTATTGGCATGCAGTTCATTACTCACGTGCAAGTCATCACTGTGGCCAGATACGGAAATTTGCCCCGGAATACGCACGAGTTGCTCAGCTATCGTCGTTAAAATGGGTTTGAATCGCGGTTGCAAAAAGCTTGAACCAGACGGAAAACTGCCGCGCTCGTTTAATCGAATAATCAGTTGCTGCCCAAGCATTTCAAGTTCAATTAGTTCGTTGTCAATTTCGCTTTTAAGTAAGTGCTCTAAGGTTTCTTTTAACTTTAGATTGATTTTAGCTACATCACTTTCAGCTTTTTGCGTTTGTAAGTCACGTTGTTCATTTTCAGTTGTAAGCTGTTGCACAGATTTTATTGGTGTGGGTTCTGGTTTTCCAGGCGAAAACTCGGTAGCGATAACAGATGTGCCTTTAGGTATATCTTCTAACATTACTTCTGATTGCACACCAAAGGCTTTTTTCATTGAGCCCGCAATGTGTTTAAACTTTTCGACATCCATCACTGAATAAGATAACAGCAATACAAAAAAGCACATCAGAAGCGACATTAAATCAGCAAACGTCGTCATCCAATTAGGCGCACCTTTGGCTTTTTCATCTACAAATTCGTGGTTTTCCATGACGATACTTCTTGCGTTATTTAACTGTTGGATTGCCACACTTTGTTGTGTTCGACGTGTAAGCGTTTCGCAATAAAATAACAGCTTGGCAGCACTAAATAGAACACATTGAGCAACATACAAGCCAGTACAGGGCCAGTTTGCGTTGCCGCGTAATCGTGATTGCTAAGTAAATACATACCGTACAAGTAGGGCACACACACCATTAATAAAGACGCGATGCAAAGTAGTCGCATTGATGCGGTTTTACTTAAATAACGAATAGCAAAGAGGGATGCTGTCGCCATCATCACAGCCGGAACATCAATAAACAGTTTTATAAACGACCAAATGCCATCATCGACACTTTTCATCACATATTCAGGTGTGCCTGACCAAAATGCCCCTTCGAGTAAAGCGAGGTGGATATTGCCATTTAACAGTGAGTGCCAAAAACCGTCACTAAAGCCATCAACGTTATCCATGCTACTTAACCACATTACCAAGAGGGCAATAATTGTAAAAATGCTAAGTCCGATACTAAAAATAACGCCTTTAATAACATTCGCGTTAGTAACTAGGCGATGAAATGCCGTTTGAGCTGAAAGATAGGTTTGATGCCAAAACCAGCAATTTGCCATTGATGGGTTTTGCGTTTGCAGTAGAGAATATTCTTCGTACAAGTCGCCTAATAGGGCATTTTGATGGTGTTTTGGTGTAAAGCGCGCAATTAGCCAAGCAGCGAGCTTAGGTGGATTTACATTGTTTTTAGCCATGGTGTTCACCGTTTATACTTCAAAGGGCTGATTTGGCACGTGCTGCCAAAGGGTATCCATAGCATCTTTTGCCCGCTGTAACGCTTTTAATCCATCATTCGTTACTTTAAAAAAACGCTTTGGGCGGCCGCCACGCTCAGGCGTTGCTTCTCCTAGTTTTGATGACACTAGGCCCTTTTTTTCAAGCCGTTCAAGGGTGGCGTAAAGTGCACCCAGAGCAACAGTGCGTTTAATTTGTTGGTCTAAAAGTTGACGAATAGCCGCGCCATAAGCGTTCTCTTTTAGTTGTAATAAGGCGAGTAAAACCATTTGTTCAAACTCACCTAAAAATTTATCACTTTTACCCACTAACCACCTATGGACACTATCAAGGCTTAATTTACTACAAAATAGTTTTTTAAACTGAAAGATGCAAATGGTTTTTACTATTTTGTAGTAAAAAATGGCAGGCAAGCTAAAAGCGTGGTTTTAAAAGTAACGTGAGTTTGGGTTAGAAGTTGAAAAATTACTTCAGAGTATCAAACGCTCAGCATAAAAAAACAGGTGCAATGCACCTGTTGAAGGGGAGGGTGTTTTAACCTCACAATAAAACGTAAATGTTACGTTTTAATTAACCAAGCTGCGCCATAACAGTTGCAAGTTCATCTGCAAGTTCATCATTGGTAATTTGACCTTTTTCTACATCAAAGTTATCGAAAAAGCTTGGTAGTGAAAAACTACCTTTAACGTCCATCGCAAAGAAACCTGCTGAGCCTGCTGCTGCGCCTAATACACTTTGTGCGCCGCCAGGGCCTGGTGATGATGCCATTAATACAACTGGCTTATCTTGGTACACTTTCATATTAATGCGTGATGTCCAATCGAATAGGTTTTTATACGCCGCTGTGTAAGAGCCGTTATGCTCAGCAAATGAAATTACAACGGCATCTGCGTCGCCAATTTTTTTGTAAAAGGTTTGTGCTTGCTCTGGAATGCCACCTTGTTGTTCACGATCTTGGCTGTAAATTGGCATTTCAAAGTCGTTTAAATCTAAAATCTCAACTTCTGCATCTACTAATGATGATGCGTATTGTACTAGTTGCTTGTTAATTGACTGGCTATTGTTTGTTGCTGCGAATGCTAATAATTTCATAATGCTCTCCGACACGAATTCTAATTAAGTAGTTACCTTGACTTGTTGAATATAAGGTTATATTAATTCCTTTACGATATTAATACTTATAAAATTAAAATACTGTTTCCATATGGCTAATAATATATTTGATGGTATTCCCATTTTTGTGCAAGTGGTAAAACTGGGTGGTTTTGGTGCAGCTGCTGAGGCGATGAATCACTCAAACTCCCATGTTAGTAAAGTAATCAGTAAGTTAGAAGAGCGTGTAGGCGTGCGCTTATTAAATCGAACCACACGCTCTATTTCACTTACGCCTGAGGGGCAAGTGTTTTTTAATCACTGCGAGCAGCTGGTGAATGATACTGAGCAGGCATTGCAATCGATCTCACCAAGTGATGAAAAACCGAAAGGCAGTTTAAAAGTGAGCTGTCCGCTTGGTTTGAGTAAAGGGTTGTTACAGCCTGCATTGTCGGAATATTTATCGCTTTATCCCAATGTCAGTTTAGAGTGGAATATCAGTGACGAAAAAGTCGATTTAATTAATGAAGGTTACGACCTAGCTATTCGCGCAACGCCCGCGCTGGATGATTCTACATTAATTTGTAAACGTTTAACCAGTTACCCAACTTATACGGTAATCAGTAAAAAATACATTGAGCGGTATGGTAAACCTCATCACCCGCGTGAGCTGTCCAATCATCACTGCATTTGTTATAGCAATTTAAAGAAGGCCGATAAATGGGACTTTATCGATAAAAATGGCAGCGAGTTTACGGTGCCTGTTAAAGAACGTATTCGCAGTAATAACGGCCATATGGAATTGGCTATGGCGTTAGACGGCCATGGTATTGTGCGCCTGCCCGAATTTTTCTTAGCTGAGGCGTTGCAGAATGACGATATTGAAGTACTGTTTACCGATTTTCCAACGACGGAAGTTCATGTGTATGCGGTATATCCGAGTCGTAAGCATTTATCGCCAAAAGTTAGAAAGTTTGTTGAGCTACTACAAGAAAAGCTAACTTGAGAGACCGACAGCCACTAATTTTTGATCTGAAATAACAATCGCTTAAATAATTTGTTCCCTTTTTGAATGAGATGCGGTTTACTGGTTTTAGTGAGTGCGAATTGATAAAGCGAGTTCATAAACTTAAGTAAAGGAGAGTACGTTATGAAATGGCATTGGATGATAGCAGGCGCTGTTGGGCTTACACTTACAGGCTGTTTTTCAGAAAAACCAACACAAAGTGAGGCAGTTTCAAAACCGCTTGCAGTAACAGCAGCCGATAGAATTTACTTTGGTGGTGACATATTAACTATGGAAGGTGATACGCCTCAATACGCAGAAGCAATCGCAACCCTTGGCGAAAAAATCATTTTTGTCGGTGATAAACAAAGTGCTATGGCGCATAAGTTTGGTAAAACTGCACTGATTGATTTAAAAGGTAAAGCACTGTTACCGGGGTTTGTTGACCCGCATAGCCATGTTTATGGTGTAGGGCTTCAAGCCGTGGTGGCCAATGTTTTACCGCCGCCTGATGGAAAAGCAAATACAGTAGACAGCATTATTGAGATATTAAAAGCGGCTGACCAAGAGCAAACGCAACGCTTATTTATCGAGAAAACAGGTTGGATTTTAGGCTTTGGTTATGACGATGCAGAACTTGACCGCTATCCTACTAAAGAGGACCTGGACAAGGTAAGTACCGACAAGCCGGTGTTGATTGTGCATACTTCGGGCCATTTAAGTGTGGCAAATAGTAAGGCGCTCGAACTAAGCGGAATTAACGCAGAGTCACCTAACCCAGAGGGCGGTGTTATTCGCCGTATTGAAGGTAGCAAAGAGCCAAATGGCGTGCTCGAAGAGAACGCGCACTTTGCGGTGTTATTCAGCTTAAATCAATTGATAGACCAAGATTTACAAGATGTGATGCTTGAAGCCTCGCAAAAAATGTATGCGAAATTTGGCTATACTACGGCACAAGAAGGGCGCGCGACTACCGAAGGTTACGAGGCGCTCAAACGCGCATCAACCAAAGGGCAACTGCTAATAGATGTTGTTGCATATGCCGATATGGTAACGAGCAGTGACTTTATGACTTCGTTATACAATGCGCCAACGTACACAAATCATTTTCGCATAGGTGGTGTTAAGTTAAATTTTGATGGTTCACCACAAGGCAAAACAGCGTGGTTAACACAACCCTATTTTCATCCACCTCATGGGCAAAATAATGAGTATGTTGGCTACCCAACATTTAAAGATGAAACTGCCTACAACTATGTCGAAACAGCTTTTAAAAATGATTGGCAAGTATTGACCCACGCCAATGGTGATGCGGCAATTGAACAATTTATTACTGCTGTAGAAAAAGCTAACAGCAAACTTGGCAAAAAAGACCGTCGCCCGGTATTAATTCATGGCCAAACAATACGACAAGATCAAGTAGCACGATTAAAAGATGCAGGTATTTTCCCAGCGCTATTCCCAATGCATACCTTTTATTGGGGCGATTGGCATCGCGACTCGGTGTTAGGTCTTCCGCGCGCTGATTTTATTTCGCCGACTAACGCTATACTCGATGCGGGAATGGTTTTTAGTAGCCACCATGATGCGCCTGTCGCACTGCCAAGCTCTTTTAGAGTATTGGATGCCACAGTAAATCGCACTACGCGCACAAATAAAGTGCTTGGACCCGATCAGCGTGTAGATGCCTACACAGGTTTAAAATCAATGACGCTTTGGCCTGCCTATCAGCACTTTGAAGAACACAGTAAAGGTAGTTTAAAAGAGGGCAAACAGGCCGACTTAATCATTTTGAACAAAAACCCGCTTAAAGTAGCACCTGAAACGTTAAAAGATTTACAGGTGATTGAAACCATTAGCCGCGGTGACACCGTTTATCGTCGTAGCGAGTAAAACTCGCTATTTATAGGTTATGTAACACGGTTGAATCTAAAATTATTCGCTCAATAATCAACCGTGCTCATAATGTTTAAGGCGGGTTACGAGTACGATGACTCACTTATGGCATAGTGAAATAAGACTTATTTCAGTTGAAAGATAAAATACGGTAACACACTATTTTTAAAAAAATTAATCAATGTAAGGAAACATTCCAATGACAAAAATATTAGCCGTGCTGGCCATTTTTACTGCTTTTACATCATTTACCATAAGCGCAGAAGTAAAAAAGCAAGATGAAAATACACAGTTTTGCTACGACGATAAACAACATAAATACTCGCAAGGTGCGGTGCTTAAAAGTGAAAATGAGAAAGTATTACGCTGCGTGTATACCTACGATAAGCCGTCAGACACTAAAAAATTAGCGTGGGTGGAAATTGTAAAAGCAGACTCAAAATACTCATTGGCAATTAAGCAAGCCGATAAATAAATGCGTGCACCTTTTTAGCACTTATTAGTTTAATATTTATTGGGTGTTAAGAAAACGATAAGAGTTGATTCGAGTAATGCGTGTAAACACGTTAACAATCGAATTTAAGGTAAACCAGGCACAATAAAAAAGCACTTTGCGCCAAGCTAAGTGCTTTTTTAATTTAGAGAGTTTAGTGCCATAAATAACCCCTTATGTGTTTAAGCTATGTGTTAAATTATTTAAACACGAGGTAGCTTGCGCCAATTAATGTTCCTGTTACCAGTGCTAATGTCATGCCCGCAGTAATCAGGCTTGCAACAACAAATGTAGTTAAACCTGCCGTAAATAATAAATCAAACGCATTTGAAGTGTTCATATCGCTATTCCTATTGTGTGTTAAGTAAAGCATTTATCGCTTTGGTTATTTAATAAGTCGTAGCAGGGCTTAAAAAGGTTTAAAAAGTTTTAGAAAAGAAATGGGCGTTAACTTAAGTAAGCGAAGTTTTTATTGAATTTATTGGACCAAAACGGGGCGTAATGCGTTGATAAAGTTTTATAATTTGAAAGGTTGAGGTTTAAACTCAAAATTATTAAAAAAATTTTACCCCTTTTTATATGGCGCTGCGTTTTATAGGTAACTCAATTAAAAAAGGGAAAGCCTATGTTATTGCAACTTGATACTTTCGAGACACAAACGCCGATACTAAAACTAGCACTTTGCTTTATTGCTGCGTTGGCTGTGACATTTAGTTTGTTCGCGTTTATGCAGTTTTTAATTAAATCGCCAAATCGCATTGTTGATGCGCCCAAGCCAATTATTGATATTGCTTTATACCAAGCGCGCGAAATTTCAGAGGTTAAGCAGAAAACTAAAATTCAACCACCACCCAAATTAACGGAGCCTCCAAAACGTGTTATGGAAGCGCCAGCAAATGTGTCGAGCAATGTTCCGTTAACATTTGCACCCAACTTAAATGTGTCTATTGGTAGTATGCCAAGCAGTGGGCCTAGCCTTATGTCGCAAAGTGGGCAGGCAAGCCCAATTGTGCGTGTGCCACCCAAGTATCCTGTAGGCGCAGCTCGCGATGGCATTGAGGGCTGGGTAGAGTTGACGTTTAGTATTGATAAAACCGGCCGTGTTATCGATGCGCAAGTGACTGCTGCTGAACCTAAACGTGTTTTTAATACAGCTGCACTAAAGGCGTTGAAACGCTGGAAGTATAAACCTTCTATTGATAACGGGGTGGCACATATTCAGACAAACCAGTCAGTGTTGCTTGAATTTAAATTAGCGCAAGAATAAAGTGCTGTTATGTTTAGGGGTTGTTTTTGCAAATGTAAAAGACTTATTGTGTTGTTTTAAAAAACCTTACGAGCGTATTTTTCATAAATACGCTTAACCTCTAACACAGCGCCTACGCAAAAGTTGGATCAACGAGCAAAAGGAGTCGTTATAGATGTTGTTAACTTTGACTACTTGGCTTAGTGCAGACCTCAGCGCAGAGGAAATCATGGTGCGGTACCGTGATTCAGGGAAAAAGCGGTATTTAAATCAATTGGTAGATGCTTATTATGACGATTTATATCACTTTCTGGTAAGTCAGTCAGATCAAGTGCTTGCACAAGATATTAGTCAAAAAACATGGCTTAAAGTGATTGAAAAAAAAGCGCTATTTAAAACATCAGTTTCGTTTAAATCTTGGTTGTTTATGATTGCCAGGCGTTTACTGATTGATGAATTTCGCAGCCAAAATAAACTCACTCAGCTAGATGATGTGCAGTTAGTATGCGGCCAATCACAAGACGTGAGCGGCGATGACATGTTGGCGGTGCTTGATAGTGCGCTTAACGCGCTCAACTTTTACCAACGAGAAGCGTTTATTCTACAAAAAGAAGGGTTTTCGGTTGATGAAATTGCACATATTACAGGGTGCGAGTTTGAGACAATTAAATCACGACTACGCTACGCAAAACAAAATTTACGCAATATCTTGAAAGGGTACGCAGATGAGTAATAAAGCAGACGAACTAATTGATTCGCTCTATGAAAAGCGCAAACAACAACTGCACTCAAGCGTACAGCAGAGGCGTGAATTTAGCGATAACATTATTGCCCAGTCGACAATAAAACCAAAATCTAAACTTTTTTACCGTCTTCAATTTGCCATGAGCATTGCTGCGTTAACGATGCTCGGATTTGTTGTGTTTAACCAAGTGCAGCGTGAGGCTACGCCTCAATATAGCCAGATCAATGAAGCGAATTACTATCAAGTGGCTGTAGTAGAACGTCAATCAGAAACACTAAGTTGGTTTATTACGACTCAAAAAAATGCGTTAGAAAATGACCGTAATGCGCAAATAGCGAACTTAAATCGACATTTTAACAACGCATTAGATAATACAAATATAATGACCGTTAAGGTGCTTAATACGCAACTAGATTGGCATTTAGAGAGCTGTGATGGTTCGACTTTAATAAAAATAAAACGCGAGGTTGTTGCTGAATTAATGGCGTCTTCGAATTTATTTGATACTACGCACACGGGTCAGTGGTTAGCGTTGGTATTAGATGAGCAGGGTGGTCCTTATGCGCTGCGTAAAGCAGGTAAAGCCAGTGTGTGTAGTTAAGGCAAAATATGCGTTTTATTTATGTAATGGATCCAATGTGTGCTTGGTGTTACGGGTTTAAACCTGAACTGGAAGCGTTTTTTAATACACATTCAGATATAAATGTTGAATGGGTTATGGGCGGACTTGCCCCTGATAACAACCAGCCCATGAGCGAGCAAATGCGCACGACAATTGCCGCCTATTGGCAGCAAATTGAAGCGAAAACACAGGTGACATTTAATCATGATTATTGGCACTGCAATACGCCGTATCGCTCAACCTATTTAGCGTGTCGTGCGGTGATTGTGGCAAATGATTCACTGGAAAATGGGGCCAAAAAAATGGTCAATGCAATTCAAACAGCGTATTACCAAAAGGCGCAAAACCCATCGTTAGAAAACACGTTAATTGAATGTGCCGCTACAATTGGATTAAATAAAGATGAGTTTGTTCATGCTCTTAATTCTGAGCAAACGCAAAAAACGCTGACACAACATCTTGCTATTACACAGCAGTTAAACGTAACCGGTTTTCCTGCCTTGTTTTACCTTGATGGACATAATCAAGTTTACCCATTGGCCCTTGGCTTTTGCACATTTAGTGAATTAGCACAGCGATTTAACCGTATGTTTCAATAATTGGCGGTATTTGCGCGGTGTGTTGGTGGTTGTAATAGCGTAAAGAGCTAACAATGTGCGTTTGTATTATTATACCAATTCACTTAAATAGCTGATCATCCTAGCGGGCTAAATATCATGCTAACTGCGTTAGAATTTATCAATGTAGAACAACTACATAAGAAAAATTCCGCCTTGTTACCATTTCATTTATCCAGCGCTATCCCTGATCACATACTTAACAGAATTGGTATTAAGCTAAATAATACGGGCTTTCAATAATGAGTTACCCGTATTTATAATCAAAGGGGGCACCTTAAAGCTATGGTTTAATTGTTAGAACTAAGCTGGCTTAACGTGCCATTTTTAACCACAAACAGCTTATCAAACTGATCTTCATTAATAGTGACATCGTGATCGGTTAATAACTTTACAAGTTGTGGTGTGGTGTTGCTGTGCCCCACAATTACGGTATTGCCTTTTAATGTTTTTAGCTGTTTAACCAAGGCGGTTAACTGACGCGGATTATAATGGGTAACTACAATGCCTAATTTTTGACTAAGCGGTTTTACGGTTTCTAAGGTACGGTTGTAATTAGTGCTAAAAATGTGCTTAATTTTTTTGTCTTTTAACATGCTAACCAGGTGCTCTGCACGGGCTTTACCCGCCTCAGACAAGTTTGGATTAATACCATCACGCTTTTCTGCGTGGCGCAGCAAAAAGAGGGTGTCAGGTGTTGCAAACACCGCTTGAGAAAAAAATAGTCCTACAATAAAAGCCAATAAACGCATGATAACTAAGCCCTTTACAACATACGTGAAACAATTTCTCTCACTTTAACTGAGCTTTGTGCAAAAGCAAAGGGCGATTTAGTTAAAAATCGCCTCATTGGCAGGACAGTACTTTTGTAAAAAATCATCGTGGCTGGGCTGCGCTTCAGCGCATTTTTCAAGGGCATTTCTGCCAGCCGCTAGGCTTTTTGCAAGCATTTCGCTGTTAAGCGCATCTAAGGTTGGGTTGTAACCATTAGGCACTACTCCCATACCATCGAACACCGCATACCAGCTGGTGGGTTGGAATAGTTCTTCGACACCGGGAATTAGGCCACCGCTTTGTTTAAAAAATTCGATGCGTGTGGCTAAACTTGCTGGAATTTGCTTTTGTTGCCAATCGCGCCAAAACGCCGAGTCGTCACGTTTTGTGGTGCAGTAGTGCAGCACTAAAAAGTCACGAATTTCTTCGTAATCGCCAATAATGCGGCGGTTAAATTCATTTTGTAGTACTGGGTTTGCTGTTTTAGTCGGAAACATACGTACAAACAAAGCCAGCGATTTAGAGACTAAATGAATTGCTGTAGATTCTAGCGGCTCTAAAAACCCCTGTGCCAAACCAAGTGATAGGCAGTTTTTATTCCATACTTTATCGCGCACACCGGTAACAAAGGGGATCACTCTTGGTTCGGTTAGCGGCTCGCCGTCAACATTTTCGAGCAAAGTTTGAATCGCTTCTTCATCGGTGATGTATTTATCGCAAAATACATAGCCGTTACCAGTACGGTGTTGCAGCGGAATATGCCAACTCCACCCCGCTTTTTGCCCGCGTGAAATAGTATACGGTTTGGTATCACCCGTAAGTTTAGTTTGCACGGCAACCGCGCGATTACAAGGTAAATGCTCCGACCAATCTTGGTATTCGGTATTGAGTGCATTACCAATCAATAAGCCCTTAAAGCCTGTACAATCAATAAAGAAATCGCCGTTAATTGTCTCGCCTGATTTTAATGTGACAGAGGCAATATTGCCGTCAAGGGTTTTGTTGATTGATTCGACGTGGCCGACAGTGCGTTTTACGCCAATATTTTCTGAGAATTTGCGTAAATATTGCCCTGCCAGCACAGCATCAAGGTGCAGTGCAAAGCGGGCGCCTGCAAGCGGCGTATTCATCGCTTGGTGCGGTACAAAAAAGCGATTTTTTTCAGATAATACCGCTTCTGGCGAATAGGCCATTAGTGGTGTGGTATCGCCTTCAGCTTTTTGTTTTAGCCAACATTGGAAAAACTCGTGACCATCAATTTTTTGGCCAACTTCCCCAAAGGGGTGAAAATAGCGGTGTGATTCTTGATACCAGTTTTCAAACTGAATTCCCCATTTAAAACTGGCTTGAGTGGCTTTTATAAATTCAACCAAATCGATGCCTAAGCTTTCAAGCGTATCAATGAGCGGTGGAATCGTGGCTTCGCCAACACCAATAATATTCACTTCGTCTGATTCAATCAGCCTACTTGGGTGTTGCTGTCTTTAAAAATATTGCCAAGCGTTGCGGCGGCGAGCCAGCCTGCGGTGCCACCACCGACAATAACAAACTTTTCAATGGGATTGTGTGTTAACTGCATACCGCTTCCTGTTGCTTGATTGGTTGATAGCCACAGTATTGTTCTAAAAATTCGCTGTGGGTAGGTGCATTGTTTACTTGGCTTGAAACCATTTCGCGCATTTTGGATAAATGTTCATTTAAGTAATTGAGCGGCATATTATCGGCGCTTGCTTGGTAGTTTTCGGGTAAAAAATTTAAACCGTGGTAAATAGCCAGCCAACTATCAGGGCCAAACATTTCCCAAGGCAGGCGTTTTAACTCACCGGTTCTAGCAAAGGTCAGCATTTTCTCTTCAAGTGTTGCCGGAATTGCCATATCGCGGTAATACTGCCACATGGGGCTGTCGCTGCGGCCGTTTAACTTATAGTGCAAAATAATAAAGTCGCGCACGCGCTCATATTCTTGTGCATTCACATCATTAAATTTAGCGACATCTTGCGCTGAGTATTGATTGCTCGTGAAAGTAAGTAAGAGTTTTTCGATTGCCGTTTCAACCAGTGCAATGCTGGTGCTTTCTAATGGCTCTAAAAAGCCAGAGCTTAAACCAATGGCGACACAGTTGTTATGCCACGCTGTTTTACGCCTTCCTGGGGTAAAACTAAACTTGCGCGCTGGCTGTAAAATGTCGCCATCGATTGATGCAAGCAAACTTTGCTCTGCTTCTTCATGGGAAAGGTATTTGCTGCTGTAAACGTAGCCATTGCCAACGCGATGCTGAAGTGGAATACGCCATTGCCAGCCGCCTTTTTTCGCGATAGCGAGGGTACGGGTGATGGGCTCAGCCGTTGCGCTTGTTTGCACTGCAATAGCGCTGTCATTTAATAGCCAATGGCTCCAATTTTCATATTCAACAGCTTGGTTTTCACCAATTAACAGCGCCTTAAAACCAGAACAATCGATAAATAAATCCGCAGCGATGCTTGAGCCATCTTCAAAATGTAATTGATTGATGCTGCCATCAGGATGATTTTCAATGCTACAAATGGTGTTATCAATATGTGTAACGCCTTTATTGGTTGAATAATCAAACATCAGTTTTGCAAACAGGCTGGCGTCAAAATGCAGTGCCCAATCAAAAATTTCTAACTGGTTTTGTGGTTTTATTTTGGGTGGCACAAATTTGTTATGCTTTGCCATTTGCACGCCAAGTGAGTAATCAGTTAAATCGCTGTGTGCACCTGTATGCTCTGCGCGTAACCAATAATGATGAAATGGGGTAGTCGGCGTATTTTGCCCGTAAATGCCAAACGGGTGAATAAAGCGGGAGTTTTCACCTGCCCAGCCTTGAAATTCAATGCCAAGTTTGCAGCTGCCTTTTGTGGCTTTTAATACTTCAACATCACTCAACCCTAACTTTTGGTAAAAGCGGCGCAAAGTTGGAATGGTGGCTTCACCGACACCTATGGTGCCAAGTTTACTTGATTCGATTAGGGTTATTTTACAGTGTTTTAGCGGGGCGTGATTAGCAAGGGCTGCAGCTGTCATCCAGCCAGATGTGCCGCCGCCAACGATGACGATGGAATTTATTGTTTTTGTTGCTTCTGTCATGGTTCACACTCGTGCTTATACTTCAATACCAATTTGATTAAGTAACTTGATTAAGTAAATAGGCAATTAGTTAATCAAATGGGTATTTGCATTGTATCGTGATGAAACCAAAAGAAAAGACTGCCGCCAAATGACGGCAGTCTTGGGCAGAAAGTGTTAATTCAACCTAAATCCTAATAATTCTAAGGATTAAAATGTTGCCCTAACACCAAGGGTCCAACGCGATTCATACTCGTTACGGAACGCTTTTTGTGAAGAGAATTCAAGGTAAGTTTGTTGAACTTCTTCAGTAATGTTCGAACCGTGTAAGTAAATATCTAGATAATCAGTTGCGTGGTAGGTTGCACTGAAATCAAGTTGTGAATACGTATCTTGGTAAAGTGATTGCCTGCCAACAGCATCTGAACCTTGAGTGATTAAGCGCGGGCTACGTGAGTTCCATGCTAAGCGCGTTGAAAACTCTTCTTGCTCATACCAAAGTACAAAGTTGTAGGTGTCTTTTGACATGCCAACAAATGGTAAGTCGTTGCCAAATACATCTTTCTTCTCTTGTTTGCTATCACTGTATGTGTAGTTAGCATCGATACCGAAGTTATTAAGAATGGCTATATCTGTGTAGTCGCTCATTGCTGCGCGAATACCTACTTCTAAACCAGTAACATCACCACCTTTACCTTGTACTTGTGTACTGAAAGGCCAAGGTCCACGGCTGATACCATCATCATCTGGCTCATCAATTTCAACTGTCCCGCTTTCTGTAAAGCTTTCAATTTCGATGCGGTAAAGTGATAAGAACATCATTGACGCATCGCCGTTATACCACTCAGCTGAAAGCGAGTAGTTATCTGAACGCCATGGGTTAAGTGCTGGGTTACCTGTTAAGGTTCCATTTTTTACACGTAGACAGTTACATGAGCCATCAATAGCTTTACCAACTGTTTTACCACCGCCCCAACTAGCAAGATCAAGTGATTGCATATTTTTAGCGTATGCACCGCGTACAATTACATCTTCTGTAACATCCGCGGTAACGTTTAATGATGGTAGGTAGTCTGTGTAGCTGCGCTCTGTTACTACATCACCAATATCTGGGCCTAAGCCTGAGTGAGGTAAGTTGGAGCCTGCAAGGTTTTGTTTAACATAAAGGTCGGTTTCAACAACCTTCATACCAAAGTTACCGCGGATCATTTCCCACTCAAAGTTAGCCTGTGCAAAGTAGCTAAATTCATTCAGTTTAACATCATATGATGCCCCCGCGTTTTCAGTACGCTGTACATTACCAAATGTATCTAAATGGAACTGGCGTGGGTCACGGAAGTTAGATGGATCAATTGCCCACATTGTCGGAATGCCTTTCACGCTACCGAAATTAGAAATTTGGCTAACTGTTGTATGCGTATCAAGGCGAGTTGGATTAAGTAATGTATACGGCACCCAAGTACCTGCAGTTAAATCACCCACATCTTCTGTTAGAAATTCACCAGCAGCTTTGTTTCCGGTACACGTTTTTTCTGTGTGGTATTGGTCAACCGCCTTCCATTGGGCGATATCACAGCCATCACCAAATTCTGATGTGTATGTGAACTGGTCGTGATCCACTTTACGTTCCATATAGCGTACACCAAAATCAACACTTGTTACGAAAGGCATATCGTCAAATTGATAATTCCATTTCGTGCTGAATGTATTGATTTCACCTTCATCGTCTGTGTTACCTTCTGATGAGAATGCACCAATATGATATGAATCTAAGCTGCCCATATAATCAGCAATGCTCATTAAGCCCTGACCACCGTTAACCATTTGGTCAAAACCACTAAATACTGGAGATTCGCCACGTGCGTCATAACGAAGTAAGAATGAATCGTCTTCAATACCGCCTGGTGAAAATTGCGCGTAACAGCCGCCTTGGTCACCAACAGCATCTTGACCTGAACAGTATTCAGATGGAGCGAATTGACCTGGACCCGTAACTAAAGTGCCTTGGTCGATGCTTAATAAGTCGCCTTCGCCATAGCCGTGACGCATGCTTGCATCGGCTTTAGCACGCGTTGCACGTACTTGACCTGAAAGTGGACCACCATTATTAAAGTTTAGTTCTAGGTTTAAGTTGGTAGATGTTTCGTAGTTATTGTTAACCTGAGTGAATGTTTGTAAACGCCATGGCTTTAAATAGAAGTCATTTACTGCACCCCATGGATTACCATCTTTATCTGTAAACGTATCGCCTGTCCAACCAGAATCAGTTGGGAATGCATAATCGTTAAATGAGTACCAACGGTTGTTTTGTGATAAACCTTGACGCTCGTTAAAACGCTCTTGATCGGTATAAAACGCTTCAAATACGAGTTCAAAGCCTTCACTTAAATCAGTTTGAAAAGCAAATTGATAGCCTTGACGTTCACGTTTTTCTTGTTTGTTAAATGCAGCAAAACCTTGCGGTACAACGTGACGAATGTCGTTACCTTGAGGGTTTTGACCCCATGTGAAGTTGTTATTTGCCGCACCGATGCCGCCATTTTCAGAGGTATCAAAATAACCATTGTAATCGGTCGCAAGGGTTGCTTCTTGTGTTACCGCAGAGAACAAAACACCCCATTTATCAGCGTTGTAGCTTACAAGACCGTTAATATTTGGATCGGCTTCATCACTAATAGAGCCTTGTGTCACATCGGCGCTAACGTTAGTTGTCCAGCCTTCGCTCATATCAAATGGGCGACGCGTTTTTAAATCAATAGAGCCTGAAATACCCGCAGCAGAACGCTTAGATTCACTGGTTTTATAAACATCAACGCCTGAGAAAAGCTGCGCTGGTAAGTCACCAAAGTCCGCGCCGGATGAGTCAATGGTTGTCGCACTTAAAAATACTTCGCCATTAAGTGTACTATCTACTTGAGGTAGACCACGGATTTGCACCGGGCCACCTTCACCTGCTGTACGCTCAACCTGTACACCAGTGATGCGTTGTAGTGAGTCTGAAATTGTTACGTCGGGTAACTTACCAATATCTTCTGATGCAATGCCATCAACCTGTGAAGGTGCAAAACGCTTTACGTTAATTGCTTTAACTGTACTGGCGCGAATACCTTTTACCTGAATAACTTCCATTTCGGCGTCTGCCGATGATTTTTCTTCAGCGATAACGTTTTGTGCGAAACCGGCAGAGAGAGCTACCGCTATGGTTGAAGACAATACGCTTCGTTTAAATGTTCTGTTGGACACAGTTTTCCCCTATTAGTGTTTAGTTCTATCAGAAAATAATTCCGAGAAACCTTATTGTTGTGATTACTTGTTTAATCTTTTGACAGCGTTGTCATTGCTTGTCAAAAAAATAATAAAAGGGTCGTAACTTCGACAGTAATTAATGCGTTTTACAGCTCAATTCACGCAGCGCTAAACTCTTATCAACAGCCCAGTTTAGCTGATACTTGAAAGTTGACTCACCTCGTCCAGATGTAAATGTCTGTTCCTTTGTGATGTTAAAAAGTAACACATAAATATCTTGAACTTGTTACTTTTTAACATTAACATAATTAAAAAAGCAACACTTTGATAACAAATTTGTTTGAAATGCATCTAGATTGAATAGAATTGTATTAGTTGGGTGTTTCGCTGTTAGCAATTTGGTAACAAGTTTTATGAATGAAGTAGTTAAAGGTGCGGGAAATCCACAATCTCTTGCACACGGTGGCTGGCATATATTGCGTGAAGAAGTGAGTTTTCCGGTTGCAGTATTATCACAATCGGCCATTAATAATAATGCAAAGTGGATGAGCGACTTTTGTCAAAAGGCTAAAGTGAACTTAGCCCCTCATGGCAAAACCACTATGGCACCCGAGCTTTTTAAAATGCAGCTTGAGCACGGTGCCTGGGGTATTACCCTCGCAACGGTCGCGCAAGTACTTAACGCAGTAAATCACGGTGTTAAACGAATTATTTTGGCAAATCAATTGGTAGGAAAATACCACTTTGAACATATAGCTAATTTACTTGAAAGCACCGATGTAGAATTTTACTGTTTTGTCGATTCAGTAGAAAACGTCAAGCAAATAGGCCGCTTTTTTGATGCGCGAAAAGTATCAATTAACATTCTTTTAGAAATTGGTGCACAAGGTGGCCGCTGTGGTTGGCGCGATGTGAATAATGCAGAGGCATTTTTAGCTGCATGTAAACAGCATCCAAGTTTGAAACTTGCAGGAATTGGTTTTTATGAAGGGGTGATAAGTGGTAGTAATGCTCTTGAAAAAGTGACCAATTTTGTTGAAGAAATCTATCAACTTTCAAGCACACTTAAAAAGCAAAATGCGTTTGATTTAGATAAGCCCATTATTACTGGCGCGGGATCTGCTTGGTATGACATCGTAGCGAATACACTCGGCAAACATAATCACCAAGAGAACTTTAATTTAGTGATTCGCCCTGGTTGTTACCTTATTCATGACACTGGCATTTATCAAGATGCACAAAATGCGGTAATGGCACGTAGTCAATTGGCTTGTGATGTGACAGGTGATTTAGCATCAAGCTTAACGGTGTGGGCCTATGTTGTATCGCGCCCCGAAGTAGGGCTTGCCATTGTCGGTTTAGGTAAACGTGATGTGGCATTTGACGCAGGTTTACCAAAAGCAGAATTAATCTATCATGTTGATAACCAAACATTGCAACCGGCTGATGCCTTAATTGAAACCGTTAAAATTATGGATCAGCATGTGATGCTGACCTTGCCTGAAAATTGCGCGCTTAACGTGGGTGATATGGTATGCTTTTCGACGTCTCACCCATGTTTAACCTTTGATAAATGGCGTCAGGTAGCAATCGCCGATGATGATTGGGTCATTCGCAAAACCATTTCCACCTTTTTTTAGTTAGGAAGCAGTAACAGATGGATATTATTAACAAAATTAAAGAAGGGTTAGGGCACTTTAGCCCTGCAGAAGACAAGGTTGCACATCTTATTCTGAGTGATCTTGAGTTTGCAGCCACGGCTTCAATTAATGAATTGGCCGATAAAGCCAATGTGAGTCACGCCAGTATTACGCGCCTTGCCAAAAGCTTAGGATGTGAAAATGTGCGCGATCTAAAGTTTCAGATCACTCAGTCAGCAGCGATCGGTGAGCGCTTTACTAATTCAGAACCGATTGAAAAGAAAGATATTTTCCATGTTTATTCATCGATCCAAGAAATTTTAACGCTCAATGCGGGGCTGATTAAAGAGCACGCGGTTAATGCTGCAGCCGAGGCAATCTGTAATACTCGTCATTGCCTCATTTTTGGTGTGGGTGGCGGTAGCAGTATGCTGGCGCTCGAATGTCAAAACCGTTTGTTTCGCTTAGATGTGTTATGTAACGCCCACTCTGATCCTATGATGATGCGGATGACCGCATCAACCATTAATAAAAATGATGTGGTGTTATGCTTATCATTAAGTGGCGTGTCGCCAGATGTGATTGCTGCAGCGCGTATCGCAAAAGAGTACGGTGCCAGCATAATTGCGATTTGCCCTGAAGGTGAACTTGGCGAAATCGCGGATGTGCATTTGCCGATAAAAACACAAGAATCTGACTATATTTTCAAACCGAGCGCAGCGCGTTACGCCATGATGGCTGCGATTGATATTTTATCAAGTGAAGTGGCGACTAAAAACCAGCGTCGCTCGAAAGAAAAGTTACGTCGTTTAAAAATTCAATTAGATCAGCACCGTAACCAAAATAGCGACGCACCACCAGCTGACACTCGCTTCCCGCTCGGTGATTAAAGATGAGTGATAACAACCTTAATATCACCGTTATTCGTAATGCGACTGTTTACACGGGCGAGCTAAATGAATGGTTTGTTGGCGATGTTGCCATAGCTGGTGAGCGCATTATTGCGCTAGGTGATTGTTCACACTTGTACTCAGAGCAAGTCATTGATGCAACGGGGTTAACATTAGCTCCAGGGTTTATCGACGTACACACCCATGACGATTTAGAAGTGATCCGTAATCCGCATATGCTTTGTAAAGTAAGCCAAGGTGTAACTACGGTAATTGCAGGCAATTGTGGTATTAGTAGTGTGCCCTATGTTGCTGATATTGAGCCGGTAGATCCAATTAATTTATTGGGCCAAAAAGCAGATTTCAAATACACCAATTTAGCTGATTTTAGAAATGCTTTTGAAAGGGCAAAACCAAGCGTTAATCTTGCCCAGTTAATTGGCCATACTAGCCTTCGTGCCCAAGTAATGAATGATTTGAGTAAACCAGCCTCAGAAGATGAAATTATTCAAATGCAGTCTTTATTGCGTACTCAAATGGAACAAGGCGCATTAGGGTTAAGCACTGGGCTTGCTTATCCCAATGCTAAAGCATCAAGCAGTAATGAAGTAAACAAGCTAGCAGCACAAGTAACACCATTTGAAGGCGTTTATACCACCCATTTACGCACTGAGTTTCAAGGCATTATTGATGCAATGGATGAGGCGTTTGCAACAGCGAAACAAGCAAATCTGCCGCTGGTTATTTCTCATTTAAAATGCGCAGGCATTGAGAATTGGGGCCGTGCAGCAGAGGTTTTAGCGCATTTAGAAGATAAACGAAAATCACAACCAGTTTGCTGTGACTGTTACCCATATGCTGCAAGTTCAAGCACACTCGATTTAAATCAAGTAACAGACAGTACTGAAATTTATATTACGTGGTCTGAAACCCATCCTGAAATGGCAAAACGCACACTGTCTGATATTGCAAAGGCTTGGCAATTACCATTAATGGAAGCTGCTAAAAAATTAATGCCAGCAGGTGCGGTTTACCACTGTATGTTAGAAGATGATGTAAAACAGTTTTTAAGTTTTGAAAATAGCATGATTGGCTCGGATGGCTTACCGTGTGATCCGCATCCTCATCCAAGATTGTGGGGGTCGTTTCCAAGAGTGTTAGGGCATTACGCAAGAGAGCAGCAAACACTGTCGCTGGCATTGGCTATTCATAAAATGACAGCGTTGCCATCATCGAAGTTTAAGCTCAACAATCGCGGCAAAATTGCCACAGGCTACTTTGCGGATTTAGTGTTATTTGATGCAAACGTGATTATCGATAACGCCAGCTATCAAAACCCTCAAGCACAAGCTGACGGTATTAGGTGTGTATGGGTCAACGGCAAAGTAAGTTTTATTGAGGGTCTTGATGATCTAAGCATTACGCAATTTGGGCGAGCCGGGCGATTTTTAGCGCGCACTTAATATGAGCGCCAACTAAATAAGAATTTTGAAATGTTGAGAAAAGGTTCTCAACGCAGCATTTAAAAGAGGAAATTATGACAATTAGACGTATTGGCGCAGAAGGCGGCACAGGTACAGGTGGCCAACATTTACCTTTTTCCCGCGCAGTAGAAGCGGGTGGTTGGTTAAAAGTATCGGGGCAAACCCCGATGCGCGATGGCGAAGTTGTTGAAGGCGGCATTATTGAGCAATCGCGTCTTGCCATACAAAACTGCATCGACATTATGACTGAAGCAGGGTACGGCCTTGAAACAGTAACCCATGTGTCGGTGGTATTAACTGACTCTCGTTATTTTCAGTCATTTAATAAAGTGTTTGCAGAAGTATTTGGTGAGCACCCGCCTGCGCGCATTTGCATGGTGGCTGACCTAGTTGTTGACTGTAAAGTAGAAGTTGATGTGACCTGCTACAAAGGTCAATAAGGGAACTAAAACCTCAAAAGAATAATAAAAAATAGGGGCACTTATGACATCACAACAAATGACGTTTCTGGCTGCATTTTTTGCCTATTTGCTTGCCATGATTGCAATTAGTTGGTTTGTTTCTCGCTGGCAAAAATCCGGTAGCGACTTTTTGTTAGCAGGGCGAAAAGTGCCTTTATTTCTCACGCTCGGCACCACGGTTGCAACTATGGTCGGCACCGGCTCTTCTATGGGGGCTGTGGGTTTTGCCTATCAAAATGCGTGGGCGGGTGCGCTCTACGGCATAGGTGGTGCAGTGGGAATACTGTTATTGGCGTGGGTATTCGCACCTGTGCGCAAACAACAATTTGCCACCATGAGTGAAGAGCTTGCGAGCTATGTTGGCAATAACCCACTTGTAAAAAAAATACTCGCTGTGATTATTTATGCTGCAAGTATTGGCTGGTTAGGTGCGCATTTAATTGGCGGTGGTATGTATTTAGCCTGGCTTACGGGCATAGATGATACAACGGCGAAGCTAATTATCGGCATTGGCCTTGCCATTTATGTCACCCTAGGGGGCTATTCTGCAGTGGTGTGGACCGATGCCATTCAAGCGGTGATTTTATTTGTAGGCTTTTTATTAATGGCTTATTTTGCGATTGATTCTGTCGGTGGTTGGCAAGCGATACAAAACAATCAACTGATAAACGGTAGTGGCTTTTTGTCTTATCAGAATATCGGCCTTATTCCAGCAATCTCCATGTCATTTGCAGTATTGGTTGGGGTAATGGCAACACCTTCATTTCGCCAGCGCATTTATTCAGGTGACAATGTAAGCAGTATTCGCAAATCGTTTGTGATGTCGGGCGTACTTTATCTAGGGTTTTCTTTAGTACCTGCAATTATCGGTATTTGTGCTTATTTGATTAAGGGTGATTTAGATAATTCTGCGTATGCTTTTCCGTATATTGCACTTAATACTCTGCCACTCTTACTGGGCGGGCTTATTTTATTAGCGGGCATATCGGCGACTCTTTCAAGCGCAAGCTCTGATGCTATTGCTGGTGTGAGTGTGTTTGTCAGTGATATTTATGCTTGGCTTTTCAAAAAATCACTGAGCAAGCAACCTCTCACTGATAAACAGCAACTTGTATTGTCACGTTTTGCCATGATTTTAACCGTGACCATCGCACTGTTATTTGCCCTTTTATCAAATAATATTATTACCTATATCACTAAAATGATCTCGCTCGCACTATGCGGTTTGTTTGTGATGGGGCTACTTGGTCGTTTTTGGCAAAAGCTTACATGGCAAGGCAGTATTGCAATTTTAGTGGCGAGTACATTAACGGCAGCACTGATAGGTTTTAACCCCACGTGGCTCGCATTTTTTGGTAACCCTTCTATACCTGCGGTAATCAGCGGTGCGTTTTTTGGCATTGTTGTGAGCCTAGTGACACAAGTAAAAACGCCATCAAAAATAGTGCAGAAAAATACAGTGGAGCTAATGTGATGTTGCAACCATTTAATTCCATTGTGTTTTTAGGCGAGTGTATGATTGAGCATCGCGCTGATGGCGATGTGTTTTTTGGTGGCGATAGCTTTAATACTGCCTATTACCTAAGTCAACTAATTGATTCTCAGAGCGAAAAACCTATTCAAATTTATTACGCAACGGCAATTGGGCATGATAACCAAAGTGAAATGCTAAAAGCGTTAATAACACAATCTGGAATGCAGCTTGATTTTGTTGAGCGCCACCCAACCAAAACATTAGGGCAATACTGGGTTGATGTTTGTGATAGCGGCGAGCGCTCTTTTCGTTTCGATAGGCAAAATAGTGCGGCTAGGGATTATTTATCTTTGTCACACAAACTACTTACAGCACTTGAAACAAAACAAGTGGATGCCATTTATCTGTCGGGTATAAGCCTTGCCATTTTAGATGAAAAGCAACGAGCTTTGCTTATAAATGCACTGCACCAATTTAAAGCGAAGGGTGGCATTATCTATTTTGATAATAACTATCGCCCAGCGCTTTGGCAGTCGATATCGCCCATTCATGATTACTTTTCGTTAATGGCACTTGCCGACATCGCATTTTTAACCAATGAGGATGAATATGCTGTTTATGGCACGCAGTCGGTGAGCGATATAATTGATTTACACTTCAAAGGGAAAAGTTCTAGGCAAACCCTTGTTATTAGGCAAGGTGCAGAGCCCTGTGTGATTCAAGAAGTTGGCAAAGACGCATTGCTTTATGTGGCAGCAGAGCCGCTTGCCCAAAAGCAAGTTGTCGATACCTGCGCCGCAGGCGATTCGTTTGCTGCAGGTTTTTTAGCGGCAATGTTATTTGGGCGTGATACGAAAAGTGCCGCGCATTTTGCGCATAAGGTAGCTGCCTCGGTGATTAAGCAGCATGGTGCGCTTATCCCAACTCATTTTCTTCCCAAACTTTCGAACCAGGAGTGTTTAGGTGTCGATACATTTTATTAATAAAGCATGTGTATTTTCAAAGCTGTGTAGTTTATTGCTGTTTAGCTCATTACTTTTTGCCGAAACCAGCTTAATGCCACAACCACAATCATTTGAGAGGCAAACAGGTGAACTGCACTTACCTAGTCAAATTGAATTCTCATTTGAAGGATTTAGTGACAAGCGAAAAGAATTTCAAGCAAAGCGTTTAGAGTTGCACTTAACACGTATAGCAAAGTATAAAATCACCTTAATAGACTTAGCTAATAACAAAAAACAAACGCCAGATAAGGCAACCCTTAAAGTCATTGTGCGCGACAAGGAAAGCGATTTATTGGTGCCACAGCTTAATAACGACGAAAGTTATCAATTAGTGATTAACCAAAATGGCATCACACTAAACGCCAATACCGTTTTTGGCGCGCAGCATGGTTTAACAACGCTCACACAACTTGCGGCAAACCATTTTGACAATCAACTGATATTACCTCATGCAACGATTACTGATTCGCCACGTTTTGATTGGCGTGGGTTATTAATTGATAGTGCGAGGCATTTTTTATCAACTGACACAATTAAACGTCAGCTAAACACCATGGCTTCGGCCAAATTAAATGTGCTGCACTGGCATTTAACGGACGATCAAGGTTGGCGCATTGAAAGTAAACGCTTTGCAAAGCTTACGCAAAAGGCATCAGATGGCCTCTATTACAGCCAAAGTGAGGTAAAGGAAGTTATTGAGTATGCCGCTCTTTTAGGCATTCGAGTGGTGCCTGAATTTGGTATGCCGGGTCATGCAAGTGCCATTGCCGTTGCATACCCTGAGCTTATGGCAGAGGTAAAACCCTATGAAATGGAGCGTCATTGGGGCGTATTTAAGCCGTTACTTGATATTTCAAAACCTGAGGTATACCAGTTTGTCGATAGTTTAATCGAAGAAATGACAGCTATTTTCCCTGATAAGTATTTACATATTGGCGGTGATGAAGTGGAACCTGAGCAGTGGTTAAATAATAAGGATATTCAAGCGCTAATGGCCAAGCACTCCCTTAAAAATGGCCATGATTTGCAGAATTATTTTAATACCCAAATTCAACCTATTATTGCTAAACACCAGCGCATAATGATGGGTTGGGATGAGATTTTTCATCAAGATTTACCAAAAGATATTGTGGTTCAATCATGGCGCGGTCATGACTCATTAAATGAAGTAGCTAATAGCGGCCATTTAGGTATTTTATCGACAGGGTTTTACATTGATCAGCCACAATACAGCGACTACCACTATCGTAATGACCCACTACGCAAATTGCCACAAGTTGATTTATCAAAACCGCAGGTATTGGCAAAGTCGTTTGTGATTGACCGCTTAAAAGGCAGCGATGTTAAAGGTGAGCTGGTTGTTTTAGGTGAGCAAATTTTAATTAAACTTAATAATAACCACCATCAGTTGGCATTAGTTAATAAAGCACCTAATCAAGCAACAAATGCATTTAAAGCCAAAATGGATAGTTGGATGGGGCCATTGACCTTTGAATTTGATTTGAAGGGTGAAAATAGCGCTGTGATGATTGGTAATAGCCGTTACCCAGTTAAATTATCAACGCTTAACACGCCATCTTCCGTATCGCTATCTCAACCATTAAAAAGCTCAAATGCAGTGAATATTTTAGGTGCTGAAGCGACTATTTGGAGCGAGATGGTGACCGATGACAATATTGATTTGCGCATTTGGCCACGTTTGTATGTGATAAGCGAGCGCTTGTGGTCAAATAAAGAAAATACAGATGAAAACAGCATGTATTTGCGCTTGGCTTTTATCAATACATTTGCTGCAAATGTGATTGGGGCAGCGCATTTATCTCAGCAACAAAGTGGCTTTGAAAGTCTGCTCTCTAAGTCGCTTAGTAAAGAAGAAAAAGCCACTACCTTAGCGCTTCTTAATACGATGGCAGCACTGCTTGAACCTGCACATTACTACACGCGCCACCATATTAAATATTTAAACGATGAATATCATCAAGAGGCGCCACTTAATTTATTTGTTGATTATTTAAATGTTGAAAGTGAGCAAGTACGCCAAATTAAACGCTGGGTGTTAGCTTATACCTCAGGCGATGTTAATTCGCTTACGCAATTAGATAAGCAATTAATAAAATGGCAAAAAGGCCTTGAAATGGGGCTTGAAACACTCTCATCAAGTAAAAAATTAAGCGTGCTAAAACCGACGCTTATATCACTAACGCAATTTATTGGGCTTTCACAACAGGTAATAAGCAGTTGTAAAGGTGAAATAAAAGGAGCCGGGTTAGATAAGCAGTTGCTTGATTTACAAAAACTCACAGATGAACTTGTGATTGCAGGTATTTATCCAATGCGAGATCTCTATCTTGCTTGCACCGAACAATAAGGAATAACAATGAAATTAAACATAGCAAGTGCACTAATTTTGGCATTATTTGCCGCCCATGCAAGCAGTAACACGTTATTTGAGGGCAGTGACTGGGTGAAAGAGAATGCGTTTACCAATGGCGTAGAGGGCCCTGCGGTTGACTCGCAAGGTGTGTTATATGCAGTGAATTACAACCACCAAGGCACTATCGGTAAAGTGCTTGGTAAAGATAAAGTCGAGACGCTTGTTACGCTTAAAAATGGCTCTATCGGTAATGGCATTCGCTTTGATAAAAAAGGCAACATGTATATTGCTGACTACGTTAATCACAATGTACTGACAATTACCGCGAAAGACTTAGCGCAAGGCGGCGAACTCACAGACAAAGTTAAGGTGTTTTCCCATAATGCAAAAATGAATCAACCAAATGATCTCGCCATTATGGATAACGGTATTTTATTTGCGAGCGACCCAAACTGGCAAACTAGCACAGGTAACTTATGGCGTATAAACCAACAAGGTGAAACAAGTTTATTAGAGGCGAATATGGGCACCACTAATGGTGTTGAAGTAAGCCCAGGTAATAACACCTTGTATGTGAATGAAAGCGTGCAGCGCAAAGTATGGCGTTATGATCTTGACGGCCAAGGCAATGTTTCTAATAAACAACTGTTTATTGAATTTGATGATTTTGGCCTTGATGGCATGCGTTCAGATAAAGCAGGTAACTTATATATTGCACGCTACGGTGCAGGTGTTATTGCAGTGGTTTCTCCAAAAGGTAAATTACTAAGAGAAATAAAACTAAACGGGCAATTTCCAACTAATGTGGCGTTTGGTGGCAAAAACGGTAAAACCGTGTTTGTAACCATGCAAAAACGCGGCGTCATTGAAACCTTTAATGTGGATATTGCTGGTAGAGCCTTTAACTTGTAACTCGTGATGAGTACGTGAAAATTATTGCAACTTTTTAGCACATACAAGCTCTATTGATAAGAATACAATCATTAGAGATAAAAATGTCGTTTAAAAAAGTTTGGCCTGCAATAGTGTGTTTTAGTTTCTCATTAATCGCGTATTTTGCTTATCAATTTAATGGAGTTACGGTTGATGAAAATGGGTTTTTAAGGGAGGCATTTTTTCTTATTCCCATTCCATTGAGCTTGTTTATGTTAGGTAGTGTATTACTTTTGGTTTTTATTGCCTTAAAAGTAAAAGCGGGTAGACGTTCACAACTTAGCTGATTGTAAACCACCTCCTTGTTGTTAAACTCGTTAAGTTATCGCCCAGTAAATACTGGGCGATTTTTGATCTAAATTTCGCTGTGATTGACTAGCGAATCAACCAATTGACTGAAAGTCTTGGCACTTTTTGCCTGATTAAGTGAATAGCCAGTGATTTTTGCAATATCAATTAAATCAAAGTAGCCGCGCAATTCGTTTTGATTAGCACCGGTTACCAATAAATATTCGTAACTGGCTTTTTCCATGGTTTTTAACACGTCGCCTACTTTGGCATTGGCGAGTATTGTTTCCGACACGGTGTCAATTTCTTCTAATCTCACCATAATGTCACCAATCGTAAGTTGCGCGCGTGTTAAGCCTTTTTTACTTGCTATTTTAAGTACATAACTGCTTGCTAAGCGCGCCTTTGAAATCACGCCTTTAAGTTGGTTTTGTCCATCTACTACAAAGCTGGTGCGCATATGGGTTTTTTCCAAAATGCGGTTTGCATCATCTAAATTAGTATCGATATCAATATACTGCAAAGGCTCAAGGTGAAAGCCATGCATTACAAATGAAGCAGGGCTTGAAAGTGACACGCTAGTGTCTACATGAACTTGTGCAAATAAGCTTGCGCCTTCAAGAAGCGGTTTTGTTGAAAATGAAGTGAATTGGTTCATAACGACCACCTTATTTATTAACTGTTAGAATTAAGATAAATATGAAAAGCTAACAGGTTGTAGGCGGTGCTCTTATTAGTTTAATCGCGATGCGTGATTGAATCGCAGGTTGTAATAGCTGGTTGGGTTGGTAAAAACTTAACGCTATGGCGTTTTTTGTGCTGACGTCTAACGCGACATCGTCAAAATCAAGTTGGTTTGGATTTAAGTCTTCAGAGTTATCAAAGCTAATAACAGTTGCTTGGCTATCGCTTGCTATAGTTGTCGTGGTGCTTAAGCTAAGCGCCAAAACAACTACTGTAACGACAAACAACCAACGAAGCATAATTTACAACTTAAAAATTACTGTTACTTTAATAGTGGGTCTGTTTGGTTGATAATTCAACACTTATTTTATGTAAAGTTTATTTTATTTTTATATTGAGTTGTAACTTACTGAATTTAAGTCGTATTTACGGTTTTAGTTTTGCCGAATATATTTATATTCGGCAAAACACATAATTACGAGGTAACGTATTCATTTTTATGTTGCATTCGGCGTTTGGGTTTTCTGCGTTTAAGCCACAAATAGCATCCGGTAACCGAAAATATAAGCGGTGTTAAACCGATTAAACACCAAATTATACGGCTCGGTAACCCTGCAAAATAGCCAAAATGTAGCTTGCGAAAGCTATCTACTGCAACTAAAAAGAACGGTGCTTCACGAATATCGTAATTGGGAAGTTGTTTACCTGTCTCTTTATCAAAGCTTACCGTTGACGCGTATTCACTCGTTACAAAACTGGTGTTTGCAACGTCGCCAAAAAACGTGAGGGGTAAGTCGGGTTCATAAGGGAACATTAAATAAGTCGCCCTAAAGCCGCCCATTTGTGTTTTTGCGGTTAGCATTAAGTTATCGAGTGAAAGCTGGTGGTTGTACAGTGGGCCTTTAACTAAATGTGGTGGCTCATCAGCGTGCTCAAATTCATGATGAATAATTTCAGATATATTCCAGTATACGCCTGTAAAACCTAAAACAAGCAGCACTGGCGCAGACCAGATTCCGACTAGTTTATGTAGATCGCTAAAAAAAGCGATGCGTTTAACCTTTAAGCGCAAGGTAAAAAATTTCTTCCAAAACTGGCGGTAAATAATGAGGCCTGAAATGCCCATAAACATTAAAATAAGCGAAATAGTGCCAGTAAACCAAAGGCCTGTTTCGCCAATCAAAAACTTGTAATGTAGGTCTAACAGCCAATCAGTGAGGTAATGGTCGACCGCTTGTGGCGTTGTTCGAACAATGCCTTGATATTGATCTAAATAAATTTTAGACCACTCATCTGTACCGTGCTTGAGTACATATACCCGATCAGCGGTTTGCCCATCATCAAATATTTCCCAGCTGCCAATTTCATAGTTAGGCAAATTGTGTTTGATGGTTGTGTGCAAGTTATCGTAGCTAAGGCGTGTTCCAGGTGAAGCATTCACACTTGCCAGTTCGGGCATAATTAAGTGATCAATTTCTTCTTTAAAAACTAAAATACTGCCCGTAAGCGAAATTATAATAAGTGGCAGGGCAATGACTAACCCGCAGTAGCGGTGCCAAAGATGGAGTTTCTTTTTCATAATTCGGTGACGTCCGTTTATAAAAACAACAAAAGGCCGCATAGCGCGACCTTTACGTTTTGAGTTTTGTTATAGTGACCAGTTAAGTGACAATGCGTAGTTACGCGGTGCACCATAAAAACCTTGTGCCCAGTAAAGTGAATTCACGTACTTTTTATCAAATACGTTGTTTACGTTAGCTGTAACGCTTACTTGCGAATTAATTTCGTAGCTTGCCATCATATTCACAAGTGCGTAGGCGTTTTGTTTCGTAACAATAAGTGGGGTATCGTTTTGCACTCGGCTAATATCGTCTTGCCAACGCATGTTCATGCCAAATGATAAGCCATCAACAAAAGTCGCATCGTATTTAGCAGCAAGTTTAAATACTTGTTTTGGCGTATAGTCTTTTACTAATTGCGCGTCTTCATTGCCTGAATTAAAGGTATCCGATACGTCAATATCGGTGTAGGTGTAGCCTAGGTTCGCACTAATACCAAAGCCAACTTCACCACTTAATTCAAGTTCAAAACCTTGTGATTGAATACCCGGTGCAGCTCTATGCACTGTATTATCAGGGGTTGAATTAACAGTATCAGCAACAGCAATGTTCTCTTGCTCAGCATCAAAAATAGCCACATTTAACATCATTAAATCGTTAAATAACTCGGTTTTAATACCAATTTCTTTTGTATCGCCACTAATAGGGTCAAGCGTTTGGCCGTTATTATCTTGTTCTGCTTGCGGAGCAAAGGTTTCGCTGTACGATGCGTAAACATTAATATCGTCGTTAATTTGATACACAGTACCTAAGTGAGAGGTTGTGTCGCTCACATCACGAGATTTGTTTTTACCGTATGATAAACCGTTAGTTTCCCAAGCGGTGTGACGAATACCTGCAAGTAGTTTTAAATCATCTGTAATCGAGAAACGCGCAGAGACATATTCTGAAACTTGTTCACTGTCTACACGAGAACCATTTAAGCCGTCTTTTAATACTGGTACTGGTGCTACACCATCCCAATCATTTAGATTTGGCATCGCTGGGAAGCCATTTCCGGTCGTGTAATCGTATAACGAGCTATCTTGATACGCCATATCAGCAACACTCGCACCAGCTGCAATTAAGTGCTCTTGTCCAAATAATTCAAAGCTCCCTTTGGCATACACATCAAATAGGTTAAGGCGGTCGGTTAGTTGATAATCGCTGGCATAACCGGTTAAACCTAAACCCGTTTGCGCATCTGGCGTACCATAAACATAAAATAGATTTGAGTCTTGCTCAGTTTGAGTATGCGCATAACGTGCGATCACACTCCAGTTATCACCCACAAGTTGTTCTAATTCTACAAATGCTTGTTTTGACGTGTTATTCCAATACGCCCAGTCAGCTGCGGTAGAGGTAGACGTATCGTAATCTGTAGGGTTCCCCTGTGAATCAAATAATGCAAGTGCACCCCAAAGTGGGCTGTCAGCATCGTTTTGCTGGTAGGTAAGGCTTGTTGTTAATGTGGTGCTATCAGTGAGGTTTAACTCAGCAATACCATAAAATACGTCACGTTCAACGCTGTAGCGGTCAAGGTATGAATCACGTTTTTGTTTAACAACTACAGCACGTCCTGCTGCGTATTCATTTAAGCGGCCTGACACATCTGCATCCAAACGCATATTTGACCAAGAACCCGCAGTAATTGACACATTGGCGCGCAAATCATCGGTTGGACGTTTACGAATAAAGTTAACCGTAGCTGATGGGTTACCGGCACCTGTCATCATGCCGTTTGCACCCATAACCACTTCAATTCGTTGATAAATGGCTGTATCAAGTGTGCCTTGCAGTGCGCCACTTTCTTGCGGCAATCCCAACCCGTCTACTTGAAAGTTGGTGATATCAAAACCGCGCGCCTTGTAGTAAGTACGATCGGTTTCAATTTTTTCTACCGAAACGCCCGGAGTTGTTTCAAGTACTTGATTCACATCATCAAGTGAAAAGTCGTTCATAAGGGCACGAGTAATTACACGTACCGATTGTGGCGTTTCCTTAATTGAAATACCAAGTTTTGAAGCGGTTTCTGCTTCAACGGCAAGGTAGTTTGAGTGGTTCTTTCCTAACACCTCAATTTTTTCGATGCTTTTATCCGTTTGATCGTTAGCAAAAAGTGGGGTAGCGAATACTGAAGATGTGGCGACAAATAAAGTACTTAGTTTAAAAGCACGCGATTTCATAACAGGGACCTAAATTCACAAGTGACTAAAATTGCTGCTTATCGTAATCCAAATGATAATCGATCGCAATACTATTATTGATTATTTATAAACAATAGTATTTATTTAATATAAAAATATAGTTTTTTAGGTAATGGATAGGCGAAGTGCATGCAATAATCTTTGATTTGCTTCAATAAATTTTAATGATAAGGTTGTTTTGTGGTATCGACTGAGCTTCAGGATCGGATTTAAAAATTCTAGGTTCTTCGATAACCCGCTTAAAAATTTAATAAGGATATTAATATGCAAATCAAAAAGGACTTCCTCAAGGTCGCAGGTCTTGTATGCTTATCATTTACGTTACAAGGCTGCTTCGATAGTTACCCAAAGTCAGGTAAATTCGAAGGCAATCATTTTATATCGTCAAAATATGTTGCTAAATCGTCAAACATTTTTAAAGTTACTCCTGCAATGTTTGCCGACTGGAAGGCACTCGAAGCTGAGTTAAATGACATTTCTACGTTAACTGAACCGCAGTTATTAGATTTAAGAAATAAATTTGTAGATTCAAAGTATGTTGATCTTAATGCTCGCAACTCAAACCTGTTGGCTGATGCAAACTTTGATTTAGAATCGATCATTGATGCGGAATACCAAGAGAGTCAAGATAACATAAATAAAATGAAGCAAGCATTAATATCGATACAACCTCGTTTTGATGAATTGCAAGCCAAAAAGCAGCGTGCTAATGACGCAAAAATGAAGCTTGATAATATAAGAAGTGATATTCAGCAGCGAGAAGATAAGCTGTTAAATGAATTTAACCAACATAATGAGAAAGTGGTAAACGTATTTAAAAAGTTTGGTCCAAATGATATTGGTGTCGCGACTATACCAACAACGGTGATTGAGCGAGCTTCCCCATATAAAGTATACGAGTACCGTAAGCCGTCAGCCAAATCTTGTCGAGAGTATATGATTGAGAATAATCGCTTTGACGTAAAACGCTTCGAGGCTTATATCTACAGTAAACGCGTAACAGTGCAAAATAAGACTTTCTGCCCAGTATTTAAAACGTTAGGTCAAACCCTTGAGCAGCAAAAGCAACTTTTTGCATCTTTAAGTGAAACGGAAAAGGATTTAATCCGCAGTGCAGCTTCGTCTTATGCGATTTATAGAAAGGAAAAAATTGCATTGGATACCGAACGAAATAGCGTTAATCGAAATAATCCAGCGTTAGTACTAGAATCACGCAGTTTCGACTTTGCAGAGAAACACGAGCTTAACAAGCTTGAACGCACTACACAACAAGGGAAAGACTATATAGCGAAGGCCTCAGCTGTTACAAAAGAAACCATCAAAAAAGACAAGTTAACGTTATTAGCGTCTCAGTTAGAGCGTGCTAAACAATATTATCTGTACGGCAAATTATTAAAAAATATCGAACAAGAGTCGACTATTCAACCTGATGGTACATTCAACTTACCATCGGGTTCTGATTTTTATATTGTTAAAGTTGGTGGGGATAAAGCACCACATAATATGTTGTTTGCGTTGCTAAGAATGGAACAATTTAAGAACAAAGAACGTGTAGATTTAAAGGCTGATGAGTTTTTTAAGTTTTCACAACTTTCTGATATTAAGCTTTAACTTTAGCGTAATTCTTATTTTTCAACGCTGCTAAACTAAGTTTGGCAGCGTTAATATTACACACTTCACATTTAAGGCTACTTTGTTAGCAAGTTCTTTCAACTATACTCCCAATCGAAGTGGTTTAAGCTTTAAATTTCACATTGTTTGGCTTTCGTTTCGGGCGTTTAGCTTGTTCGTTATTATCACTTCTGCCTTTGCTATTTTGCTTTGGTTTTTCGCCATTTTTAGGCTTAGCATTGTGTGAACTGCTTTTCTTTTTTGGCTTACTTGCCGCTTTTGCTTCAGCTTTTACTTTGTCGTTGGTACTCGCGTTTTCTTTTGGCTTTTTCGGTTTCTTCGGCTTTTTAGGCTTAATTGGACGCGTATCTAGCTTTGATTCTGGCACAGGGCTTTGTGGTTCAAACCCAGCTTCAATTTTACGCGGAATAACTTCTTGGATAAGTCGTTCAATACCAAATAAATCGGCAGCGACGTCTTGGGTTACAAATGAAATCGCTTCGCCTGATGCACCCGCACGGCCAGTACGACCAATACGGTGAACATAATCTTCATACACATTTGGTAAATCAAAATTAACCACATAAGGTAGCTCTTGAATATCGAGTCCGCGCGCAACAATATCGGTTGCAACCAGTACATTTACATCACCTAATTTAAAGCCGTTAAGTGCATTCATACGCGCACTTTGGCTTTTATTACCGTGAATTGCAGCTGCGTTAATCTTGGCTTTTTCAAGGTCACGAACTAAGCGATTTGCACCATGCTTGGTGCGCGTAAACACTAATACTTGCTGCCAGTTATTGGTTTTAATTAGGTGTTTAAGCAAGCTAGTACGTTTGCTTTTATCAACGGGATAGGCCCATTGGGTCACTGTTTTAGCTGTTGTATTGGCAGGAGCAACTGAGATCTCGATTGGGTCGTTAATTAGACCTTTAGCAAGTGCGCGAATATCGTCAGAAAAGGTTGCTGAAAACAGCAAGTTTTGGCGCTTTGAAGGCAGCGCTTTAATAACGCGTTTAATATCATGAATAAAACCCATGTCGAGCATGCGGTCGGCTTCATCGAGCACAAACAATTCAAGTTGGTCAAATTTTACGGCATTTTGCTGAAAGAGATCGAGCAATCGCCCTGGTGTGGCAACTAAAATATCGCAGCCTTTTCGCAGTTTCAGCATTTGTGGGTTAATTTTAACACCACCGTAAACAACTTGGCACGAAAGGGGGAGGTGTTTGCTGTAGGTTGCAACACTTTGCCAAACTTGCGCTGCTAATTCTCGCGTTGGTGTGAGTACTAATGCACGCACTTGATTGCTGCGAACTTTTTCTCCTTTGCTTAGCATTTCTAGCATTGGCAGAGTAAACCCTGCGGTTTTTCCTGTACCGGTTTGCGCCGCGGCCATGACATCGCGACCAGCTAAAATCGCAGGGATCGACTGTTGTTGTATTGGCGTTGGGTTTTCATAACCTTGCTCTTCAATTGCTTGGTTTATTTCAGGGCACAGGTTTAAGTCTGAGAAATGCATTTTTAGTAACTCTTATAACGGCGGCCGAGCAGGGTACAGCATCCCCGCTCGGAACGCAATTTTCACGTGATTTCAGCTTTGACAGCTTTTTGCGTAATAACAAATATACAATGGCTTTATTGAACAAAATTAATTGCTTATCACTACTCTAAACTTGAAATGTTGACTATTGTTTAATTACTGGAAATTTTGCAGGTAAACAGATGTTAGTTTTAGTAAGAGGGATACTGGTGGTTTCCCTGTTTATCACAAGTCACGCAATTGCACAAAAGCGCGTTTTTAATATCTACCATGACTCTGACTATTCAAATCATGCCGAATCCGCCAATGCGATGAAAATGGGCTTTTTAACTGCGCTTTCGCAATACGAAAACGAGTTTAACAACATAGAATTTAACTTTATTGAAAAAGATCATCGCGGCAACAGTAATCGTAGTTTGTTGCATATGAAGCAGTTTTTAGCAGACCCAAATGCTCTGTTTATGCTGGGCGGCTTACATTCGCCACCTTATATTAAGTACAAACAGTTTATTAGTAAAAATGAAGTGTTGCTGTTAGTACCATGGGCCGCAGGTGGGCCAATTACTCGCCATGCAGAGCCGACAAATTGGGTTTTCCGTGTGTCGGTTGATGACACTAAAGCTGGGTATCGCATCGTAAGCTTTGCGCGTGACCAATTAGGATGTGAGCAGCCACACATGCTGCTTGAGCAAACGCCTTGGGGCAAGTCTAACCACACTACCATGCGAAAGGCGCTAGGCAGCGAAAATGATAGTGCTGTAACCTGGTTTAGTTGGAATACAAAACTTAATCAAGCCAAAATAATGCTGCGAGATATTACCTCGACGCGCGCAGAGTGTATTTTGTTTGTTGGTAATGCAGTAGAGGGCAAGCAATTTGTTGATGCAATGGCGGCGCTACCGGCTGACCAACGCGTGCCAATAGTGAGCCATTGGGGGATCACTGGCGGCGACTTTTTTAACCATGTTAAGCAACATCTAGCCACTGACGTTAAACTAAACTTTATTCAAACGTGTTTCGCTATCGAACCACAAAACCAATCTCCTCTTGCAAAACAGGCCGCGATTACAGCCACAAAGTTGTTTCCAAATAAATTTACTGGGTTGGAAAATTTATCGGCGCCAGCTGGATTTATTCATAGCTTCGATTTTGCGAAAATATTTGTCACGGCGTTCGCTAATGTTAAACCTGAGGGCGATATTAGTGATATTCGTTTATCTTTGCGTAATGAATTGGAGCGTATTAAGAAGCCCATTACAGGTTTGATTAAAACGTATGAACAGCCGTTTTCTCAATGGAGCCCTGCACAGCCCGACGCTCACGACGCATTAGGACTTGAACACTTATGCATGGCCGAGTACAAAGAGAATGGCGGTATTCGTGTGTTTAACAATAAAGAGCGCTAAATGGCGAATAATAAGTTAAGTACACAGCTATCAGCAAACAGCGCATTTTTATCTTTTGTGGTGCTAAGCCTGTTATTGTCGGTGTTGGTGAGCGCAGTGTTTGTTGGTTTCACCACCGATAAAAATATGCGTCAATATGAGATTAATAACGCCAAGACTGAAGCTAAGTTGAGTGCAAGTTACATTGAACAGTTTGTAGAAACACGATTACAGCTACTGCATGACTTGGCTAAGCAACCTATGTTAGTAAATGGTGTTATGGGCTCAGATGTGTCTGCTGCATCTTTGTCAGATTATTTAGATGACTACCATTTAGTCGGTAAAAAGCATCCAATTTGGCTTGTGAATATTGCGAGTGAACTTGTTTATAGTAACAGTGAAGCAGAGCCTCCAGATTTAAACGCCCCTTGGCTTGCACAACTTTTGAGTGAGAACGTTGCACACGTAGTTACTTTAAATACGTTGCAAGCAGGTGATCATTTCTTAATTGCGGTACCTGTAAAGTATAACGGTTTTACCGAAGGGGTAATGATTGTTGAATTCCGCTATTCCCTCGCCGAGCTTTTTCAAGATGTAATAAACAGTGCGAATTATGGCGTAACGCTTAATGGAAAATGGTTAGATTTCTCAAGTTTAATGAGCAATACCGAATATTTATCAGTTGCTACGTTGGCACTTGGTAATACGGGGCTTACGCTCAATTATCATTTAAATATGCAACTTATTGAGCAGCGCGTGATGGCGGTGATTATTAAAATTGCGTCGTCAATTTTAATAAGCCTTTTGGTGGCTTGGATTGTACTTTATCTCGTTGGCCACAGATTATTGCTCGATCCCTATCGGCGTTTAGCGGCTTCTGAGCGTGCCATTAAACTCAGTGAAGAACGCTATAAAGTGGCTGTAGCTGGAAGTAACGATGGATTGTGGGATTGGGATATTAAAGCCGGAACGGTTTATTATGCGCCGCGCTATAAAGAATTACTAGGCTACTCGTCATACGATGAGGCGTTTCCTAATACTTTTGCGAGTTTTGAAAATGCCCTGCACCCCGATGATAAAGAACGTGTTAATAAAGCAATCGAACAACATTTAAAAGAAAGGCAGCTTTACGATATTGAATACCGCTTGCGCACAAAAAGTGGGGAGTACCGGTTTTATCGTGCAAGAGGTACCGCAATTTGGGATGAAAATGGCAATGCAACGCGTATGGCAGGATCGCTTACCGATGTAACCGAGCGTATTGAAATAAATAAAGCGCTGGAATTAGCTAAGCATCAAGCAGAAAATGCCAATAAAGCGAAAAGTGAATTTTTGGCTTCAATGAGTCATGAGATCCGAACACCAATGAATGGGGTGTTGGGAATGCTTAATTTACTGCAAACAAGTGAGCTATCGAAAGAGCAATTGCATCGGGTAAATGTGGCAATTGGTAGTGCAAATGCATTATTAAATTTGTTAAATGATATTTTGGATTTTTCAAAAATTGATGCAGGTAAACTCGAACTTGAATTTATAGAATTTGATTTACGTACCTTGCTTGGTGAATTTGCAGAGGCTGCAGCGATTCAAGCCCATCAAAAAAACCTTGAATTGATACTTGATATTACTAAGGTTAATGCGCAAACCGTAATGGGCGATCCGAACCGTCTTCGGCAAATACTATACAACTTAGTAGGTAATGCGATTAAGTTTACCTCACACGGTGAAGTCGTGATAAAAGCGGCCTTAGAATTAAAAGGTTCTGATAAATATATTCTGAATTGTGAGGTTAATGACACCGGAATTGGTATTCCTGAGCAGCAACAATCCAAGCTTTTTAAAACATTTTCTCAGGTAGATGCATCTACAACACGTAAATACGGTGGTACTGGGTTAGGCTTGGCCATCGTAAAGCAGTTATGTGAATTGATGGGGGGCAGTATTGAGGTGAGTAGTCTCGAGGGCAAGGGAAGCAGCTTCAAATTTAGTTTAGTGCTTGGCTGTGGCAGTGGGGCTAAAGCCAGTATTCCATCGATTGATATTAGTAAATTACATATTTTGATTGTTGACGACAATAAAACAAATTTAGACGTTTTACGTGGTCAATTTGAGTTTTGGGGAGCACGTGTAACAGAAGCACTTTCAGCAGATGATGCGATGTTGGCGTGTAAATCCTATTTTGAAACTTACCAACGGTGTTTTGATATTGCGTTTTTGGATATGCAAATGCCGAATATTGATGGTGCGCAATTAGGTAAAGCAATTAAACAGCATCCAGATTTTCATGCAACAAAATTGGTGATGATGACCTCAATGAACCATCAAGGCGATGCATCTTATTTCGCAGAGCTTGGTTTTGCGGGTTATTTTCCAAAACCCGCGACTACCTCAGACTTACTCGATGCGTTATCGATTGTGGTTGACGGCGGCGATGCACTTGAGCAAGCAACACCCTTAGTAACTCGCCATTATATTCAAACGCTACAAACTCATGCTACCAATGAGCAGGTTAAATGGGCGAAAAATATTAAACTACTGCTTGCCGAAGATAACCAAGTAAATCAAATTGTTGCCAAAAGCACCTTAGCAAAGTTAGGTTTAACGGACGTTAAAATTGCCTCAAATGGGCAAGAGGTACTAACCATATTAAACGAAAGCGAAGACAGCTTTACTGCAATTTTGATGGATTGCCAAATGCCAGAACTCGACGGCTATGATGCCACCAAGGCGATTCGAAATGGTAAGGCAGGAAAGCACAACACACGCATTCCAATTATCGCAATGACAGCAAATGCAATGGTTGGCGATCGCGAAAAGTGTATTGCAGCCGGCATGGATGATTACATTACTAAACCAATTGTTGAAGCCAACCTTAAAACTAAACTGCGCGCGTGGCTGCCAGAGGAAAAAGAAGCTGAATCTTGAACGCCTAACAGATTCAAGCTAGGTAGATGATATTGCTTTACTTGAATCGCTAAGTGATTTGAGGCATGTTCATTAACCAAGTCGTACGCTAATCATGAATTTTTAAGAAAAAGGTTGCTATGAATAAAGGAAATACGCCATATAAAGTGCTAGTCGTATGCATGGGTAATATTTGCCGTTCGCCTACGGGTGAAGCGGTGCTTAAAGCAAAAGCGGCTTCGTTAGGTGTTAATGTTGAGGTAGATTCAGCGGGTACTATTGCGTATCACGCTGGAGAGCGTTCAGATCCTAGGTCACGTGCTGCCGGAGAGGCGCGTGGTTATGACTTTTCATCAATTCGCGCGCGACAAGTGACGGCTAATGATTTTGAATACTTCGATGAGATTCTTTGTGCGGATAAGCAAAATTTGGCGGACTTACAAGCAATTTGCCCAAAGCAGTATCAACACAAGCTGAAACTGTTTTTAAGTTACGGTGATAACGAGGTTGATGAAATTCCAGACCCTTATTATGGCGGCGACCAAGGTTTTGATCGGGTACTTGATCTGATTGAACATGCCAGCATTGCTTTTTTACAACAGCTAAAACAATAACTCTTAATATGTGCTAAGGGCTGTGTGTGCCAAATGATACGATGTTTGATTGTGAAAGTTTGAGTAAGCCTTGAAATGAGTTTGGTTAAGCGCTGATAGAAATTAAGTGCAGTGTCGTGGCACCTTAAGTGCCACGGTCTGTTAATCTGAATTAGTTAACCTAACTTCATGAGCTATTGTTATCACTTTGCTTTTAAAACCGCAATTCATCAGAGGTTTTACGTAGTCGTTTTAGTATAAGTCAGCTCTTAGTTTTTAATCGTAGTTAAGCTGTATTTAACGTGAAGTTGGTGTAATAGCACTTCTAACAAAGGGTAATTACACAATTTCGACCTGCATTTTTTGCCTGATAAACCGCGACATCAGCCTTTTTAATTGTATCTTCAATAGAATGTTCTAACGCCATTTCTGCAACACCAAAACTAGCGGTAAGCTTTATTATTCGTTGTTCGTGCTGAATTACCATATTTTCAATGGTCACTCTCAGTCTTTCAGCGAGTTGGCTTGCTTGTTGTTCGCCAGTGTAGGGCAAAATAATAATAAATTCTTCGCCGCCGTATCGACATAAACAATCTTCCAAGCGCAATTGTTTTTGACACGTTCTAGCAAATTGTGAAAGTACGATGTCGCCGGCTTTGTGGCCAAATTCGTCGTTAATATGCTTAAAATGATCTAGGTCGATCATGATAAGTGAAAGGGGTGTTTGCATGCGGTATTGCGAATTTTTAGCACTTTGTACGCGTTCATTAAAATAGCGCCTGTTTTTGAGGCCTGTTAGTGCATCAACAAACACCAGTTCGCTTAGCTTGTTTTGTAATTTTAGTGTTTCAAGCGCCATAAGTCGCCGACTGCAGCTATCAGCCAGTGATTCGGCATATACAATATCTTCGTTGCTCCAGCAGTGAGGGCTTTTTGTTTTACAGCTGATCACCCCTTGCGCTTTACCATTGTGAAAAATAACTGTATCTAATATTGTGTTAGCCACGTTATCAGACTGATCATTGTGGGTACTTTGCAGCTGGTGGTTTGCCATAATGGTTTCACCTTTGAACATGCGTTCAAAGTAGTCTGGGTGTTGTGCGATATCTAAATTGGGTATTGTTTGCACATCAATTTCGCAACTGCTGGCAACGCAATGTAAATATTCAGCCGAATCAATGTCATTGATTAGCCAAACAGTTATTTGATCGACACATAAAAAGTGACAGCCTTCAGATAGTAAATCGGTTAATAAACTATCTAAATTTGATGCTTCATTAATCGTTAATGAGCTAACGCGACGCAGTCGCTGTCTTGCTTGTTGGGGGGTAAGCATATACATCCGCCTATTTAAACCTGTACCTCCCTGCACCTTAGTGTTTTCCTTTACTACTATAGTAGTGGTTTTACCAGTGATGCTTTTGATTTAGCGCAATAATTACTCGTTTTTCGGTACGCAAAATTCAATAGATTTCATGTTATTGGGTGATAACTCACGATAGTATTCTGCTGCAACTTACCCTAATATACGCTTAGTTTTTATTTATGGAGAAAATTAAGGTTATGTCACAGCACAAAGATACGCTGAGAGACTATGTAATGACCTTTTTAAAAGGTGCTGGAATGGGCGCGGCTGACGTAGTTCCCGGTGTTTCAGGGGGAACTATCGCATTTATTACCGGCATATACGAACGCTTGTTAACCGCAATACGTAGCGTTAACTTAACAGCGTTTAAGGTGTTAAAGGAAAATGGAATAAACGCATTATGGCAACATATTGATGGTAATTTTTTGGTTGCTGTTTTTGGTGGTTTAGCATTAAGTGCGCTTTCTTTGGCGAAAGTAATCACCTATTTATTAGCTAATCATCAAACGTTTGTTTGGTCTTTCTTTTTCGGATTAATTATCGCGTCTTTCCTACATATCGCAAAACAGCTTGAGAATTGGGATATAAAAACCGTTATTGCATGCATTATCGGAACCTTAATTGCCTTTACGATTACTTCGCTGGCGCCAGCAGAGGCCAATGCAAGCTGGTGGTATTATTTTGTCGCAGGAGCAATTGCCATTTGCGCGATGATTTTACCTGGTATTTCTGGCAGTTTTATTTTGTTGTTGTTAGGCATGTACGGCCATGTATTAAGCGCGGTTACCTCTTTTGATTTACCGCTAATCGGTTTATTTTTAGCGGGTTGTGTTGTTGGCTTAATGACATTTTCGCACTTTTTAGGCTGGTTGTTAGCACGTTTTAGGGATGTAACCTTTGCTTTACTGGCTGGTTTTCTGTTTGGCTCACTAAATTTATTGTGGCCTTGGAAACAAGTGGTAACGACTTATACCAATTCAAAAGGTATTGAAAAGCCACTTAGTCAAACAAATATCGGGCCGGAAACATACCACACACTGACAGGGCAAGACCCTCAAACCTTAATTTGTTTTGCGCTAGCAATGGCTGGTTTGGGCTTAATTTTAGCAATTGAGAAGTTAACAGCAGATAAGCCAAAAGGCTAGGTTAATTAACTGATTTTAAAATTAAAACCTGAGATGCATTCTCGGGTTTTTTATTGCGTAAAATTTGCTTTGAATAAAATGTGTGCGAATTTGATTTTTTATGGTACAAAGTGGTTGTACATAAAACAACCGTAAGTGAAGTGTTATGTGTCGTAGAAATAAATTAATTATGCGCGTGGTATTAAGTGAGTTGATGACATCTCACCCAAAGCCAATTAAGCGCCATGAATTAGTTCTGTCTGGAGTGGCAGATAGCGATGTTGATACGGTAATCGAATATTTAACGCAAGAAAATTACATTCATTATGATGACCAAGGCCAGCTAATATTAAACGATGATTTTGAGTCTATTACGTAACTTGAACTTAGGTTACTTAACTTAATTATGTAAAACAAAAAGCCCGAAATAATTTTCGGGCTTTTTAGTTTTTTAAGTACGTAAATTAGAATGTATAACGTGCTTCAAAACGCAGGTAACGAGCACCTAAACGTGATGATGTCATACCCCAGTTCGGATTCACTTCTTGCCCGTTTTCACCGTCGCGCGCATGCTCTTGTACAACAGCTGTTTGCGTATCAAAGTTAAACACGTTAAATGCTGTTGCTTTTAACTCAAGTGGGTTACCGGCAACTGAAATGTTATAAGCTAGGCTTAAATCAAACTCTTTTAGCCAATCTGTTTCGCCAAATGTGCCACGTGGAGCAGGGTTACCATCAGCATCATAGAATGATACATGGTCATAGCCACGGCTATTACATTCACTCCACACTGAGCTAGCTGCGCAGCTATCAATGCCTTCTGGGTGACGTGAGAATCGGCTAATTGGTACACCTGAAGTAACACGTGCGTTAAAGCCAAGCACAAGATTTTCAGTAATGTTGTAATAACCATTTACTTTAAATGAGTGACGACGGTCATTTGGCAGGTTACCGCTTGAATGGTCCATTAAATCAGCGTAGTCATAAGAGGTAGTCCAACCAGGATCCGCTTGACCGTTATCGGTACGTACAAGGCCTTCGGTGTTACCCCAGCTGTGCGACCAAGTGTATGATGCGTTGTAATGGAAATCGTTGCCAATATTGCCTTTTAAGGTATTTTCAATTGCGCCATATTTACGTTTAGGGTCCGGCAATGCGATGTATTCTGCTGGAATAACAATGCGCTCGGCCACACCGTCGCCATTTGTATCGTAGAAAATATCAAGGTCAGTACCCGGGTTATTCAAGATATAAGCATAACCCGGATCGCTGTCGATACCGTTTTCTGCAAACCATTTGCGCATTACAGGGCCGTAGTTGGTGTCTTCAATTGATTTCTTTAAGTCGCGATAAATACCGCGTACACCATAAACTAAATCACCGTCTAAAAATTCACCCTGATAACCAATTGTAATTTCATCAGAATACATGGCTTCTAGGTCTTGGCTCACAATCATACCTGTGTTGATCTCACCAGTTTGTACAACATCTTCACCTAAAAATGCACCTGTACTTGGTGAGCCATCAGCAAGTAGCATTGGTTCGCCGTTTGCATCTAAATCACCGAGTTCATAATAGTAATGAATATCACGGCGTTGACCACCTTGCGTGATGTTCATGTTTGCTGATACTGGCTGGTAGTAGCGTCCAAAGGTGGCATATACTTTTGACGTGCCTTCACCTAAATCATAAATCGCTTGCAGGCGAGGTGCGATTTGGTCGTCAACATCTACGTACTTTTCACCCGTAGAAACCGTGTTGTAAACGCTTGAGTAACGTAAGCCTAAGTTTAAGGTTAGTTGATCGGTAACCATCCACGTATCTTGGATGTAGAATGCGGTTGAGTTGACCTCTGAATTAGTGAAGTCGGTTCTTACACGTTGATCAATAAACGCTTCGCCCGCAGGGTGTCCAACTGGGTTACCTTCCCACGCGTAAAGTACTTCCCACCAACCAGCGCGATCACCAACACCATTTGGGCTGTTTTCGTAATCAACATCAATATTTACGTAATCAAAACCAATCTTGATATCGTGGTCGTCGAGTGTCCAGCTAAAGTCTGCGCGGAACTGATCGCGAATAAACTCACTTTCAGTAATTGATGATGCTGACTCTTGTGAGATTTTGTTCCAGCTACCTGAGAGTTGTGACCACACGAGTGGATCTGAGCTTGTCGCTGAGTTATACGTTTTATCTACTGTGCGACCAGCAACCACTTCAATCGACATATCGTCATTGAGAATACCTGAATATGTTAAACCATAGATATCGCCACCTGTACGCGACTTATAATCACTTAGGAACTCGCCAACGTCTTCTGTTTGCAATCGTTTGCGTAAGTTTTACCTTTGCCTTTGTTAGTAAAGCCAATGGCTGTCGCAGTAATTGAGTGATCGTCAGTAATAAACCAGTCAACAGTAGCAAGGTAACGGTCTGATGTATTTTCACCGATATCTATCGTGTTGTTTTTGCCGTTTTCGTAATCATTCTTTTGCGGCGCATAAACACCATAAAAGAATAGGGTATCTTCAATTAAAGCGCCGCCTGCCGAGATTGAGTAGCGGGTAAACGTGCTTTCGTCTTGCGCTGTATTTGAGAAGTAATTGCCTTCTCTATCGATTAAATTGTCGTGATGTGAACGCGTAAAGTCTGGGTCGATACGAGCGTATGCTTCGAATTCCCATTCATTGCTACCTGATTTTGATACGGCATTTACAATACCACCTAAAGCGCCACCAAATTTAGGGTCAATGCCGCCTGTCATAACTTCGGTTTGCGCAACACCTTCCCACGGTAAACCAATAGAGCCAATACCGGTTTTGATATTGGTAATATTAATACCATTTAAATAATAGGCATTTTCAGCAGACGAACTTCCGCCAATGCTTGATGCACCAAATTCACCGTTACTTACAACACCTGGTGTCAGTAAAGCGATTGCTTCAAACCCTGTTTCCACAGGTAAACGTTCTAGTTCAGCTTTTGTAACAACGATACCGCCAGTAGATGATTCCATATTAACGCGAGCAATGCTGCTACCGGTAATTTCTATGGTTTCCATATCAGTGCCGACAGAATACATGGTATTGTTAAATACAACTGATCCACCTACGGTCACCAGAAGATCTTGCTCGATGATCTGTTCATAACCATTTTTTTCAATGGTCATAATGTATTCACCAACAGGTAGTTTGCGTAGGGTATAACTGCCGTCTTCGTTGGTTGTGATAGTACGTGTTACACCTTTTGTTTTATGTTTTAGTGTAACCGTAGCGTTTTCGAGTACTTGCTGCTGCGCATTTGACACAACACCTTTGACAGTGCCGTTGAAGGTATCATTTGCAAACGTTGGTGCGCTTATTGCGATTGCGCCGGAAACGGCAAGGGCGCATGCCGAACGTTTAAGTAAGTTGCTTGTTTTTATCATTGTTGCATATCCTGAATTGTTACGAAGGTATAATGTATACATTATGTAAATAGATGTAACATGGATGTGCTTGCCGTGTAAAGATTGTATACATTATATTTTGTGTTGGTTTACATTTGCGGACGAAATGTAACCCTAGTGAAAAAGTTAAAATTCAAACAATACAAAAGGTTATGTATTTTAAGTTAATGTATCTTCGGGTGAAATTTAAACAATAGTAATTTACCTAATTAGCGGTACTACAAGATTGTCGATGTAAAAAATGTGTTTAAGAATGCGAACATTAGTCAATTGGATATGCTAAGAATTGAGATCAAATTTAGGCAATGTACATAAAAGCAGAGCTTTTCTTTTTAGTAAAAAACAGACTATTTTGATTTTGTTTTATGGCAAACATGGCAGGTGTTTTATCAAGACATCGCGCCTTACACGTATGTCTATTTGCAAGGCACTGCTAACTTTACTTTGTTAACGCGTAAAACGTTTATGTTCTGATAAATGCATAAAGTAACAGTGTTGCTTTATGTCGAAATACAAAAACATATAAAAATGCAAAGCATAAAATTAACATCAAATACTAGGTTAGATTCGTCTTACATTTTTGGTGTTTGAATAGTGGGCCTTATTTTGAGGTTGAACGTTAATTTGTATGGAAAGGGAATATTAAAGGCTTGAGTGCAGTACTACTTAAGGCATTGAGCGCACAGTGATTTCAGGAAAATTGGTATGTTGGTAATTTAAAAGTTCGAAAGAGCTTGTAGTAAATAGCCTGATTAGTCTTTATGTAACTCAAACAGTTGGTCGAGTGAATAAATCGCTAATGGTGACGTTTGATTAAATGACACATCAAGCATTTTTGTTGCTACTTGTGATGCGGTTATCGGTTTAAAACGCTTTAGAAAAGCAAACTTACACAGTGTAGGTAATATTAAACTTGCCATATATTCGCCAAGGCGAAATGTATCTCGATTCCCCAAAAGCAATGACGGTTGTAAAATACTAATATGGTTAAAAGGTAACGCCTTTATTTTTGTTTCTAGTTCGCCCTTCATTTTGAGATATGCGCTCACACTTTTACTATTAGCACCACTAGAAGACACTAAAATATAGCGACTAACGCCATTTTCCGCTGCAATTTTTGCTACTGTATATTGATAATCAACATCGACAATACGTTGTGCGTTAATTGAACCTGCTTGTCGCTTTGTTGTTCCCAAACAAGAAAATAACATATCACCGTTTATCAATGCGTGATGTTGCAGTAGCTCGTCAAAATTAATTCTGTGGCAGGTTATTTTGGCATGATGAAACTCAACATTTCGCCTTACCAGTAGATTTATGTGCTTAATTTGATCACATTCAATTAATTGCTTTACTAGTTTGCTACCAACAAGGCCTGTTGCACCAATCACTGTTACGTTATACGCCATATATCTTTCTCAATTTTTTATCGTATTAAGTTTATTGCGGTCGGTCTTTGTTTTAACTTAGTCGATCAACAACCTAACCCGGCCATTAATCTCTTTTGATGTAACAACGTTTTGGCGTGAAACTTAATACACGCCAGCTACTAAATATTGGTTACTACAACGCGTATTGCTAACAGAATAAACGCAATGGCAAGCATATTGTTAATGGTTTTGCCGTATCGTAATAATTCAAATTTTTGATTTGCATGACTAGTGATAAGGCTGACCAAGCAATACCACAGTGTGTCGATCACTAAAACAGTAATGCACATAATAGCGGCTGAACCAATTGTTATGCTATCTGGGTCAATAAATTGTGAAAATAGCGCCAAGAAGAAAATGGCGAGTTTGGGGTTTAAAAATGCAATGGCAAAGCCATCTTGCGCTGCAGCTAAATTCCCTGTATTTGCATTATTAGCGATCTCAAAATGATTTGTTTTTTGTCGCAGAATACTAACTGCGAGATAAACTAAATAAGCGGCGCCAGCAAATAAAATTACCTTATACGCAATAGGGAATTCATGGATAAAACCCGCTAATCCAACAACAGCAAGTGTTGCGTAAATGCCAACTCCAACGCCATGGGCGACGCTTGCAATCAGACCTTGTTTTAACCCGCGTGTCATGGAATGGGATAACACCACCGCTAAACTGGGTCCTGGGGACATAGCACCGATTGCACAAACACCAACAAGACTTATCCAAAGTGCAAAATCCATAATTGTTCCTTTTTTTAGCAGTTATGTTTACTGGTGTTGCAAATTCAACATACGTGTTTGTTTAGACCGTGCAAAAGTTAAATTAGACGATTTAATCACAATCGGCTTTATACAATAACGTAACCCATTCAGGGTGGTCGATAAAGGGATTGCGATTTGCCTGAAAAGTATAAATTACCGTATTTCTGTTTATTTCAAAACTATCAACTGGGTCAGCAAAATGCCATTGCAATAACGTGCATAAATCGCCTATCTGGCCAACGCCGTCTTCGATTTTGCTGCGTGCAGTATCGTGATGCGTTACAACTTGTAAATCTGGCATATCATGGTGCGAACCATTTTCATACATCACATCCATGTAAAAAATCATGCGCGCAATATCGCCTTTAACCCCGTTATGTGGCTCAAAAGACTGTGATTTATACTTTTTATTCCAGGGGGCTTCTTTAATAGGCATGCCCCCATTAAAAAAATCATTATCACTGCGCTGAGTATTGAGTGACACATCGGCGGGTTTTATTTGATGAACATCGGTATAGCCTTGTTGCGAGCGCTTAGGGAAGCCATGACTTTTTGGCCAAATATGTTCTCGGTTCCAATAATCTTGATTACGACTAAATTTACCGGTGCCATTATGTTGTTTTGAAATCGAGGTGTTTTTATAAATTAACCGAATATTTTCGCGATTATTTGGCTCTTCATCGCTGTAGGTAAGTACCGACCATACTTCTTTATATTTAAGAGTGTGAAATTCGCGATTGATGTCTTTGTGAATTGCGTGTTTGAGCTTTTGTGGCCCTGCGCTAAGCGCGCGGTAACTGTCGCGGTAATATATATTTGCGTCAAATAAGCTCGCGTCTTTAACGGTCTCGACAATAGGGCAATGCGTGCACGGGGCATTCGATTTGGCGAGTACGGAATTAACACTCAAATATAAAACAAGCAAAAACAAACAAGGTTTTAACATTACGCGCATTTATTATTATTTTTTTAGGCCGCTAAATTGTACCTAGTTTATTGATAATTATGCAATCAAAAGCGCTGTGCTTAGTCAAATCACCAGATTCACGCTAGTTTACCTATTTAAAAACCGCACTAAATATAAGTGTATGACTTAATTGATATTGTTACTTAATTTTTCGTGTCTAAGAGTGTGAGAAAAACGCAAAGTAAGATATACTTGAGTAATATACACGCTATTGTTTCATGCCCGTACACACTAGTGTGGCGATTAATTATGTCGCGCAGGTAAATAATTCCAAGCAAACTGACATTAGGTGACCAATGACGGCTGAATTAAAGAAGCGAATCGCTATTTTAGAAAGGATGTTAGATAACGTGGGTGCTTGTATTTTTAGTAAAGATTTAGATGGACGATATACCTATGTTAATCAAGCCGTATTAAATGTGTTTGATTTAAATGAAGAAGATGTACTCGGAAAAGACGATAGTCACTTTTTCAATTTAGCGAAGTCTCAAGAAGTCATCGAGAATGACCGCGCCGTAATGCAAACAGGCAAAGTACTGGAAAAAGAAGAAACGAATTTTGTTAAATCGTTTAATAAAGAGAAAACCTACCGCATTGTAAAAAAACCAATTTATGATGAGGACGCAAATATTATCGGCTTATTTGGTATTGCCAATGATATTAGCGAGCAACGTGAATTAGAAAGCAAAGTACATGAACAAAACCAATTGCTTGATATTGTATTAGATAATGTAGCAGCGCATATTTATATGAAAGACGATGCCCGTGAGTTTATGTATGTTAACGCTAAAGTAGCGTCGTTGTTTGGCTTGCCGGTATCGCAAATTATCGGTGCGAAAGAACAAGATATATTGCCGGAAGAAATGGCTGCGCATTTCCATCAAAGTGATTCAGAGTTATTTGCCAGCGGCAAAAAACAAACAATTGAAGAAACTGTTACGGATGAAAGTGGTAATACGCGCCACTATTTAAGTGTAAAAGTACCCTTTGAACAACAAGGGCGCCGTTCACTAATTGGCTTTTCAACCGAAGTGACAGAACTTTATGAGCTCAAAGAGCAATTTCGTAAACAAGCAAATACCGATTATTTGACTGGACTGTATAACCGCCGTTATTTTGTTGAAGTTGCTGAACGGGAATTTAAGCGAGCAATGCGCAGTGGCGAACCATTTGCGTTAATGTCGCTGGATATCGACCATTTTAAGCGCATAAATGACAAGTTTGGTCACCCAGCAGGTGATGAAGTGCTTAAAACAATAGCAAAAAACCTGATTGGAAATTTACGTGACGAAGACGTTTTAGCGCGTATTGGTGGTGAAGAATTTGCGATTATTTTGCCACATACGAACTTTGAACAAGCCAGTAAGGTAGCTGAGCGCATTCGTGATTATCAATCATCTCATGCTATAGCTACGGAGCAAGATGACGTGTTGGCAAAAGTGAGTATCGGCTTAGTGATGCGAGAACATGACGATGATACTTTCGATAGCATGTTTAAACGTGTTGATAAGGCGCTTTATCAAGCCAAAGAGCAAGGACGAAACCGAGTCGTCGCGCACGTAAGTTAAGCTGTTGCACGTTACTCATTTTAAAACAGGGCATTTTACAGCCCGTTGTTAGTTTAAAGCCGCGAAATCGCGGCTTTTTTATTTCTGTTCGCGTTAGTTCGAATAGTACATCGCGAATAGATGAAGTCAGTAACAGGTTATTGGGTGCGCGTTTGTTCTAGCCGCGTCAGTACGTCAATGGCATTTAGATAAACCTCATTCGACCCACTGTTTTGTCCGCCAAATGATGTGCTTAGCTTGTAGGTGTGCTTCATATCATTGAGCAAATCATGTTTTTGATTTGGTAATTCATTCATTGAAGTAGGGGCACCAATCGCCATCATTTCACCGCGGCCAATAAACCCACCTTCAAATAACTCTTTAGATAGGCTGCGAATTTCATCGCCATAGATACTGTGTAAATCGTACTGAGAGGCAATGGTTTGCCAGTTTTCATTCATTTTATGGGCTTGTTCACTGATTGACACCGAATCACTAACACTTTTGTTCACTGTATCTTGAGGCGTCTGATCTGCGTGTGTCACCCGCAACGATTGAGGTTTGTTAACCGCACTGAGGTTACTTGCGCTGTATACATTCATGATTGAGTTCCTTTCATACGTATTGTGTGGAACAAAATATGAGCAAGTAAAGTGCCAACCCTTATTATTTTAGAGCGTTTTCAGCGCACAGTAAGTTCAACTTTGTTGCGCTTGCACACGTAACACAGTGTATTAATTAACCTGATACATTGCTTGGATACTTGGCCATCGCCTTTGGAAATTGTTGTCTGATAAGGGCTAAGTCAGCTTCGATATCACCGCTTAGTGTAACCGGTGGCATTACAATAAATTCTTTGGTGCGAAAATCGAGTGCCATAGGCACAATAGGAACATTAGCAGCATAGGCTATGTGTAAAAAGCCCGTCTTCCATTCATCGGTGTGTTTTCGAGTGCCTTCTGGTGCAATGCCTAGAATAAGTTTGTCTTGTTGTTGAAATACATCGGCAACCTGCGCAACCAAACCGTGCTTAGAAGAGCGCTCAACGGCAATGCCACCCCACTTTTTAAGTAAAACACCCAGCGGCCAGAAAAATATGGTGTGTTTACCAAGAAACTTAATCTCGATACCCAACGAAAGCTTAACGGCGATTGCGATTATAAAGTCCCAATTTGATGTGTGTGGTGCCACAGCCGCAACAAATTTTGACTGATCTGGGAATGCCCCAGAGACATGCCAACCAAATAACTTAAGAAAGTTGCGTCCGATAAAACGACCAAGTTGGCTGTTTGTGCGAGGAATTGAATTAGGTACTTCAGTGTGCATAAGCATTTATTATTTTCACTACCATCTATCACCATCACAGATTTAGAGCATAAAGTCTAGTTGTTTAGTAATGGTTGCTATTTTGCTAATACTAACGTGAGTGGGTTTGTTGTGATGGATGAGCGCATCAAATAGCAAAGTGTTTTTGATACTATACTTTAACTCCATACAGGGCTATAACCTCAGGTTATGCACTCCCTTTATTCTGTCACTTTTGCTGGTGTGTTTTCCGTGTTAGCGTGTTGCTTCATAACCAAAAAAACAAACTTAAAAAAATGATTTTACGAATAGCGTTTACAGTCTGTTTACTCTTGCCGCTTGTGACCAAAGCAGAGAGCTTAATGATGTTGTCGGGCAAGGTTGTTACAGATACCAATAAACCAATTGCCAATGCACATTTAAAAATTGGCGACACATCCGTTGTTACTTCAAGTGAAGGTGACTTTTCATTAGAGCTGTCAAAACATGCCATATATGCGCTCGATATTAGTGCTTCTAATTTTTATAGTATGCGCTTTAGCTATTCGCACTTCGAACTTGAAAACAGGCACACAGGCAATGTTGATTTAGGCAAAATCACCTTAGTTGCTAAGAAAAAAGAGCGGGTTCTGTTAGCGTTTGGCGGCGACGTAATGATGGGCAGGCGTTATGCCAAACCGTATTTTGATAATCCTACTCTCATTCACGATGAAACGATCGCCACTGATACCAAAGCAATTGTTCAGTATATGGCGCCTTACATTAAAAAAGCCGACTTTGCAGCGGTTAATTTAGAAAGCCAAATAGCGGATAAAACACCAACGCAACGTGCGCCTAAATCGGTGACGTTTTTCTCACCACCAGAGACGATTAGCGCACTTAAAGATGCGGGTGTTGATTACGTCACTCTTGGAAACAACCATACTTACGATTACTTAGATTCAGGTCTAAAATCCACCCTAGAAGCGCTGAATTATTACCAAATGCCGTATTCAGGCGCAGGCGTTAATGAAGCGGAAGCGCTCAAAGCGTATCGTACATCTATTCAAGGTAATCAGTACGCAATGCTTGGTTATGTTGGATGGGAAGGCAGTGCACAGCCTAGTCAAACAGCAGCAAAGGTAAAGGGCGGGGCAGCCTATGGCTCTTATGACAATATTGTTGCTACAGTGAAACGCGAAGTGGCAGATAATCGTGTAACGGTTGCGCAATATCATGGCAGTCTGGAATACCAAGATGAACCGTCAATGATGACCGAGACACGCTTAAAGGCGGCAATTGACGCCGGCGCAGATCTGGCAATTGCACACCATCCGCACGTTGCGCAGGGTTTTGAAGTGTATAACGGAAAGCTGATTGCGTATTCAATGGGCAACTTTATTTTTGATCAGTTTTTTTACGCGACAAATCACTCTTTTATGTTGTACGTTTGGATGGATGGCGAGCGCTTCTATCGTGCTGAAGTTGTGCCGGTTTATCTACAGGGCTATGTGCCAACACCGGCAACAGGCAGTCATCGTACGCGTATTTTGACACGTCTTGATGAGCTAACCAGTAAACGCAATACCCATTTTGCACGAAATGCCGGCCATGGCGTTATATTACCAAACACAAAAGTGGCGAAAGAATTTGAAATTACACTTTCAGCACAAAATAAACGTATTTTAGCCTTGCCTTATCGTGCAAGCGAAGGACATGTTACGGCCGTTAAAACGAGTGAAATAAACCGCTATCGATTAGGGATAAATTTGATTAACAACGCGAATTTAGAAACCCACATGGCATATTATTCTCATGATCGTGGATTTAATTTGGATCAAAGTTCGTTTCAGATCAGTGATAAACAGGCATTCAGTGGCGATTATGCGCTACAAAGCCAAGGTGACAATGGGCATTCGCAACTGGCAATGACTAACTTTACGCGTGTTTACCGAGCAGGAAACCCAGCAACCGTCAGTGCAATGGTGAAAGGTAAAGGTAGAGTTAATGTTTATTGGCAGGGGCGTAAAACGCGAGGTAAATTACTCGACTCACTAAAAAATGGTAAAAAACATCGAATAGATAGCATTGAGCTTAATGGAAATTGGCAAGAAATAGCCAGTGAATTTAATACGCCAAGAGTAGGGTATCGCAGTATTCGCGTGTTGTTTGAGTTTGAGCACAGTGGAGAGGTGTTTATAGACGATATAGCCTTAATCGAGTGGCGAACCCCTTTTCTGCCAAAACAACAGCAAGCGCACTTTCATAATGGGGCGGGCCATGCAACCTATATTGGCTTTGAACAGCCATTGAAAAAAGCTGCAGGGCTTGTGATAAAACAACGCTAAAAAAAGAGGCTAATGCCTCTTTTTTACGATTAGAATGTATAGCTGTATTGCACTGCAGCTAAACTGGCGTCGCCGTGCGATTCAAAACCCCAAGTTTGGCCTAAACCATCACGTTCTTCAAAACTAACCGACTCACCGTCAATGAAGGTGACTGCAAAATCAATTTTATGCTGTTTGTTAGGCGAATAGCTTAAGCCGGTGCTGTACCAAATTCGGTCGCTATCTGGAATTGAAATTGACTTGTGCGCCGAGTTAGTCGGTGTCGCGTCATTGGCGATACCTGCACGGATCATTACTGTCGGTGTAAGCTGATAACTCGCACCGAGCGATACACGATATGCATCACTGAAATCTTCAGTTTTGGTAAATACTGCGTCTTCTTTGCCTTCAACATAAGCGGCTAACTCTTGGAAATCACTCCAGTCGGTCCATTGCACGCTGTAATGAATAGCCAATGCCGGAGTTAATGCATGATAACCCGAAAACTCAGCAATATCAGGTAAGGTAATGGCAAGTTCGCCTGGTAATACCTTACCTTGTAAACCACCAATCATAGTCGGTAGTTGATTAGAGTAATCACCTTCTAGATCGAGCTCTACTTGAGAGCGGTAGCTTAGGCCAAAACGGTGGTCATGGTTTACTTCGTACAATGCACCGATATTCCAACCAAATGCAATATCATCACCTTCTAAGTTCGCGGCTTCTAACTCATTTGGTAGGTTAAATGCCGTTTCACCAAAGTGTCGAACTAAGTTTGCGTCGGCATAGACTAAATTTAAACCTGCGCCTACGCTCAGTTGCTCTGTTACCTTGTATGCAGCACTTAGGTTAAAATTGACCGTGGTAAGTGATGTTTCGCCGGCTAGTTGGCCCGCGTTGTAATCGTCATTTAGCTCGGTGCTTAAACCATAGTTTGAAAACGCACCACCACCAAGCGTTAAACGCGCGTCGATTGGTAACACAAAATATCCTGCTGGTATGACAGCTGAAGGCGCGATGCTGTTGTCATTTAAGCTTGTGATATCACTGCCGTTTGAGGCACTTAATCCAGATACCGACACATCGGGCGCAATGTATGACACAACACCACTGATTTGTGCGTCTTTAATTTTGCTAATACCTGCAGGGTTACGAGCAACAATACTGGCATCATCGGCAATTGCAGCGTCACCTGCGAAGGCTCGGCCTAAACCTGATGCACTGTGTTCATTGAGTTGAAAAGCGCCAGCGGTGGCATTTGCACACACCATCATTAGCGATGATGCGATAAGTGTTTTTCTAATAAGCACGGACGTTACTCTTTATAGTAAGATTTCGCGCTAGTGTAGAGTAATGAAAAGTGTAAGCCTGTAGTTATTGGTGATTGTTGTAATTACGTGGTTACAAATGTAAAAAAAGGGAAGCGAGCTTCCCTTTTTAATTACTATTATTCAATTATTTCTGGCGATGCAGGGGTATCTTCATCCGGTTTGAACGCTAACATATCGCGAATATTCTTTTGTACTGTGATGGCTGAAAACAGTGATAAGGTATAAGCCATGGCAAAAAAGCCCTTTTCACTGAGTAACATATCGGCGTTAAAAAGGCCGATCGCAAGTAATGCGATAGCAATTGCCAGTGATACCCAGCAAATCATTGTGTACGGCTTTGATATAGGTAAACCTTGTTGTTTATCACGTACCACTTTTTGTAACGACACTGCGGCAAATAAACTGTAAAGCAAAATAATTAGGTAATAACCTTTCTCGTTCAACAGTAAGGTTGCATTGTATAAGCCAATTAAATACGCGCCCATGCCAATCACTAAACTTGCGATCGCGCTTAATTTAAATGCGCTGGTTGGTTTTAAATTATCCATAATATTTATCCATGCTTGTGAATTAAGTTACATACAAGTATCGGGATAATTACAAATAAGTAAACTTTATATTTGAAAGTTGCTTATTTTACGCTTAATGGTATTAATTTGTGCTACTAAATTAACTTTTTGTGCGTCTAAACTGTTCGAATAACGATGGCTCCCATGGGCGCATCGCAAACAATATGCCCATGTGTTTGCGTTTATCAAGAGTCAGATCGGCATCTTCAATATTGAGTTGTGCGGCTTCTTTAGTCAGCTGCTCTAGTTTCTTCTTAATGTAATCGATGGAAGTTTGTGAATAACGGCCACGTAAATAAAAGCGAGATGCATCAATGTTATCGAATTTGTTAGCCATAAACTTAGTCATGACTTCGTTTTCCATAAAGCGCTCTAATGGTCCATTTTTTTGCCAACGAAAATCTTGTGCGATAAGCGATTTATAATGATTATTGGGCAATAGCTGAATAATTTTGAGTTTGTCTAACTTAGCCATCAAACGGATAGCTTCGAATTGATCTATGTCGTATTGGTCAATAATTTCATCAAATTGCCAGCCATCGCGAATACATACCGCAACAAGTAACAGTTTAGGGTCATCAACCAGCTGTTGTTCTTGCTCTAAGTTTAATTGTGATAATTGGCTTTGTTGTTTCTCAGTTAATGAAAACAAATCAGTAAGGCTAATATTGAGCAGTTGGCAAATTTGTTCAAGCCGCGTTAGCGAAAAGTTATTACTAGCAAAAACACGCTTTACATTTGCTTCACTTAAATCTAGATGCGCTGCAACATCGCGGTAGGTGAGTTTATGTTGTTTAAGCAATTGTTTAAGCGTTAAGGTGACGCTTTTAATTTGGCTCATAATCATCCTTGGTATTATTTTTTGATACTTTAAGTCTTTAAATTTCATACTTCAACCATTTTGGTTTACATAGATAATTCTTTCTCCTAATTTAAAAAGCGTAAACGGAACCACCCAAGAGGAATTAACATGAAGTTTATTAAATCAATTGTAATCAGTTCAGTACTTTTCGCAGCAATGCCGTATCACGCAAATGCAGCATCAGATAATTTTATTGAGGCGAGCAAGCATTCATCGCTTGCTACGGTCCATTCAGTAAAAGGCTCAGCACAAGTTGCTAGCGGTGTAGTCGCGGTACCTTTAATTGCCGCTGGCAGTGTTGGCATGGTGAGTATGGCTGCGGGCGATAAAGCAATGCGCACTGCAAAATCACTTAGCAAAAAACCAGATGCACCGCTTGAAATTACCGAGGTGACTATCACAGTAGACCGTTCACCTGCACATGCAATGAAGAAAAAGTGCAAGCAGTAGTTAAGTAATCTGAATTCGGGATAACAAATGACTTACTAGCAGCTACTGTTACTTATTTCCGGGTTAAATAGTATTAAGGGAGAAACATTATGAAATGGACATATGCATTATTTAGTTGCTTGTTGTTATCGAAGGCTGCCATTGCAGGCAGCCAGCAACAACAAAAGCAAACGTTTCCGGTTGAGGATGTAACCGCGTTTGCTAAACAAGTTGAACACTATGCCGCTAAAAAAGGTGCGCGTGCATTTATTATTGCGCGTATGGGGCAAGCGAAAAAAGATTTACCAAAAGGTGTCAATTTCACCCATTCGGCATTAGCGGTTTATTCGGAAATCGCCCTTGATAACGGTGAGACTGCAAAAGGGTATGCTATTTATAACTTGTATCAAGAGCCAAAAGATAAAGACAAAAGCAGTTTAGTGACCGATTATCCTGTGGATTTTTTTTGGGGTGTGCCAGAGCTTACTGCGGGTATTATTATTCCTGACAGCGACCTACAATCTCGACTAATTGAAGCCGTTGTTAACGGTAATAATGTTACTTTGCACAATAGCAATTACTCACTTATATCAAACCCTTACACAACAAAATATCAAAATTGCAACGAACATTTATTAGATCTGATTAACTCGGCGATTTATCAAACTACAGATAAACAGCAATTAAAAGCGAACACCAAAGCATATTTTAAGCCGCAGCGTATTAGAGTAAACCGTGCAAAGTTGGCAATGGGAAACTTATTTATGGATGGTGTGTCGACCGATGATCATGGTACGAAAATTTATACCACCACGTTTACGAGCATAGCGAAATACCTGTCATCGTATGATTTGGCATCAAATGCCATAACGCTTAGTTACAATCAACCCGCTCGTCAGTTACTTGCGTCTAACTAGCGCATATTATGAATCAGCGTAGAAAAATACGGATTGGTGCGGTAACTCGCACCTAAAAAATCTCGCCAGCCTTGCCACTCATCATATACTTCGTTAGGTAAAATCGGCAGGTTATCTGCAATGAAATGGCGCTTGGTAACATAATCATTAATACTGCGAAATTGCTGTTCGCGCACCATCGTTTTAAGTGTTGAAAACGAAGGTAGTGTGTGTTGGTTACAATCGCATAATCCTAAGAAATCACGCCAACTAATCCAGTCCTCTTTGTACTTTTCGCGCGGTTTACAGGGTAGACGAATGTCACAACGTTTCGCGCGTTTTTGATAATCACTGGCTGAGGTAAATTTAAATTGTTTCGCAACCGATTTGGCGGTGTTGTATTCGCTGTAAAGCTTATTGTCTTCACGTTTAGTGCCTAAAAAGTCATACCAAGATACCCAGTCATTCACATAATGTTTAATTGGGTTAGGAGGCAGCTTTTCGTCATGTTCTTTACGCGTTGCAAAATAAGCAAGCGAACTTGAAATACCGAGCGCTTTTGCAGCTTGCTGGGCTTCTTTGTAGTCTTGGTAATAGGTCTTTCTTTTGATGCCGAGAAAGTGCGACCAACCTTGCCATTGCTCTGCGTAAAACTGTTCGGGCACTTTGGGCAGGCGCTCGTCAACTGTTTTACAAAATAGCTTATATGCACGGGCATTTTTAAAATTTGCGTTTGCAGCAACGCGTTTTGCACTGGAGTAATCTTTGTAAAGTCTTTCTGTGGCAGGGGCTGTGTTTAAAAAATCATGCCAGCCTTGCCACTCATTCTTGTAATAAGACTGCGGATTAGAATGTAAACGACTATCACATTGGCAACGCCGATAGCGATAGTCGATAGCACTGGTAAAGTTAAAAGTGTGTGCTGCGTGCTTGGCTTCGGCAAATGTCGTATAAAAGTCACGCTTGCTCATACTAAAGCCCCGCTATTTTGCTTGAGTGTGCTTTTGCTTCCCCCCAAATAAAGGGGGTGGGTTGAGACATTTGTGTACCATGAAACTCAAAGCCACATACAATATCGCTGCTAAGGAGCAAAGGCCCGTCTAAATCAACAAAATCAGCGTGCTGTGCAATTAGAAAGGCGGGTGCCATCGCTAACGAACTCGCTACCATACAGCCGGTCATAATAATAAAGCCGTGTTGTTTTGCTTCGTTTAATAAAGCTAGTGCCTCGGTTAGACCGCCAGTTTTATCAAGCTTAATATTGATTGCCTGATAGCGGTTTTTAAGCTCTGCTAATTGGTGTCGTGTATGGCATGATTCGTCGGCACAGATTGGAACGCACGGCGTTAACTGAGTGAGCGCCTGATCATTACCGGCTGGCAGGGGTTGTTCTATCAATGCAACATTGTACTGTTTCAGCGTAGGCAGTACAGCTTTTAATAAATCGAAATTCCATGCCTCATTCGCATCAACAATAAACTTGCTGTGTGGCGCTGCTACGTGAATTGCTCTCATTTTATCTAGCACCGAATCGGCATCAAGTTTGACCTTGATGAGCGGTGCATTGGCTAATGCTTTTGCCGCAACAGCCATATTTTGTGTACTGTCTAAACTAATTGTTTGAGCTGTCGTTAAGGGGCGTAATGGTATTTTCAGCATTTTGCTAACACTTTGCGATTGTGACTTCGCGTTAAAGTCCCAAAGTGCGCAATCAAGCGCGTTACGAGCGGCGCCTGCTTTTAACTCACTGATTGCGTGCTGGAGCGCAGCTTCCGATGAAAATTCACAGCCCAGCGCTTCGATTTGTGCTGCTACTGATGCACAGGTTTCACCATAGCGGGCATAGGGCACAGCTTCGCCAAAGCCTTGAAATTCGCCGTCTGAAATTGTCACAACAATCGTTTGTGCATGGCTTTTAACCCCGCGTGAAATACGAAACGGCTGTGCTAAGGGCCAAGATTGTTGATGCAAGGATATCGAAATTGCCATTATAAATTGTCCACAATTGATTGTACGCCATGACGTAATGGATCAACCACGGGCAGTCCCAGCTCTTGACTTAAATTACGGCAGATTTCATTGGCTTGTTGTTCACTTACCGAGGATGTATTAATTGTAATACCAGCAACTTTAACCGCTGGATTAGTGATACTGGCCGCCGCAAGATTAAGTTCGATTGTGTGCTTCAAGGTAGGTAAAGGGCGATCTGTTAGCCCGCGCATTGAACTGCGTCCAAGCGCATGACAAATAACCAGCGCATCCGGTTGTGAACCGTGCAATAAACCAAGGCTGACACCTGCGAAAGCGGGATGCGATAACGAACCTTGACCTTCGATAATATCCCAGTGATCAGCAGTATTATTGGGTGATAATGTTTCCGCTGCACCGCTAATAAAATCAGCCACTACACAGTCAATTGCAAGGCCTTTGCCCGCAATTAGTACGCCGCATTGACCTGTTGCGCGAAAATCCACATTTATGCCGTTTTCACGCATTGCACTCTCAAGGGCTAACGAAGTATACATTTTGCCAACCGAACAGTCAGTACCAACGGTCAATAGGCGTTTACCGCTGCGTTTATAGCCAGTACCTGTAGCGAACTTTTCAGTTGGGTGGCGAATGTCGATTAATTTGCAGTGATGTTGTGAACTTAGCGCTACAAGCTCCTGAAAATCGGTGAGTTTATCGTGAAGGCCGCTGACGATGTCCATGCCATTTTCAATTGCTTCTTTTATATAGGGCAGCCAGCTTTCATCAATTTTTCCGCCAGAATTGGCAAACCCTAGTACAAAGGTTTTCGCTCCTTTTTCAGCTGCTTCGGCAATGCTCATATCGGGTAAGTTAGCACTTTCAGTGCAGCCATCTAAACGATATTGACCAACGCATAACTCTGGCTTCCATGTGGCTACGCCTTTGGCCATTTTGATGGAAAGTGGATCGGTGGCATCGCCAAGGAAAACTAAATAAGGGGCTTGTAGCATAGTGGGTCTCGTTGTTCTTAATGTTGATAACTCTACACTAAGTGAATGTACAAACCTTGCCTATTTCCAAGCCTTTTTAGGCCTATAACTAAAGGTTATAGGTGTTATTTTTGAATGTGTTAACTAAACCTGTTTCATTAAAATATCGATAAATGCCTGGCAGTTAACCGATAAAGGTTTATCACTTAAATGAAGCGCTTGTACATCAAATTCCAGCTTAGGTTTGAATCCTGCGTAGTCGGTATCATTTGTTAAATTACCTCGCGCAGTAAATTCATCTACCACACATACGCCAATATTTTGCGCCACTAAACGCGACGCAATGAAATAAGTTTGTACTTGAATCGAACTTGACACACTGACTTCATTTTCGGATAAGCGATTCCATAATAAGTCACCGAGCGGTCCGCTATCCCAAATGCCGATTAGTTCATGCTTTGCCAGCTCACTGGTTTCGATATCAGTTTGCTGCGACGGTAAAATTGGTTTGGGTGCAACCATTACCATCTCGCTTTTACAAAGTGGAATTGCGCTGATGTTGGCTATCGGTGGTGGAGAAAACATAATCGCTAAATCGAGTTTATGTTCCATCAATGCTTGTTGTACATCTTCGTTATGTAATGTTTGCAAGTTTATATGTACTCCTGGGTAGCGCTTTTTAAATTCGCTGATTACAAGAGGAATAAGATCAAAACCAAGCGCTGGAGTAAAGCCAATATTAATGTGCCCAGAGCTGCTTTTCTTGATATTTTCTGCGGTATTTCTAACCCCGCGGATCTGCTTGTATACCTTGTCGACTTCGCTAAACAAGGCTTCTGCTTGCGAAGTGGGGATCAGGCGTCCTTTTACCCGTTCAAATAGTGCAAAACCCAATTGTTGTTCGGCATGAGCCAACACCTTACTTACTGATGGTTGAGAAACATGAAGAAACTGCGCCGCATTGGTGATTGAACCAGTTGTGTATATGGCGTGAAATACTTCAATGTGTCGTAATCGCATAGTGCTCTCGTTCTTTTAATGCTGAATTTAATGCTTAGCAAGTCGCTAAATTGGACTCGTTGTAAACCAAAAGTCTGCTCAACGTATCGATTTATTATATTTGTATATTATTTTATGCAATAAAACGAGTTTCTGTGAGAAAGATGTAACGTCATATTAACAAAGGTGAAATCCCCCCTGGTAGTGACGAAATAATCGCTATGCATAACTTTAGGTTATGGGGTGGTAAAAAACTATAAGTTGTTATTTTGAAGCCCATCTGTAACTTTTGTTATTCAGAAATGAACAGCTAACCCTGTTTGGTAGCGTCACTATAACAATAAATGGTAATTCATTATGAACAACACGGGCAAAACCAGATTTCAGCTAAGTGCAATGGCACTGGCTGTGATAACCAGCATAACAGCAAACGCAAATGAGCAAACGGCAAAAGACACTGAAATAGAACGTGTCGAAGTACTTGGGTCAAATATCAAACGTGCTCAAGTGGCAGATACCTTACCGATTACAGTAATGAGCAGTGACGATATCGCAGCAACAGGGGCGGCAACCGGTGAAGAGTTGTTACGTTCAATTCCACAAATCGGTGAAATGGCGTTTAATAACGAACGTGCTATTGGTGGTGTAAACGATGCACGTGGCGATGTATCGTCAATTAACTTACGTGGCTTAGGTACTGGTAATACACTTACCTTATTAAATGGTCGTCGTTTAGTGTTACACCCAGGCACGCAAACTGAAAACTTTGTTCCAGTGTCAACGGTTAATGCAAACACCTTACCGGTAAGTGGTTTAAAGCGTGTTGAAGTTTTACGTGATGGTGCTGCGGCAATTTATGGCTCAGATGCCGTAGCGGGTGTTGTGAACTATGTATTAAAAGATGATTATGAAGGCTCACGTTTCAGCGTAAACCACGGTACGTCACAAGGTACAGAGCTTAGTCAAACAAGTATCTCTGGTGCAACAGGGCTATCGTTTAATGATGACAAAACCCACCTAACAATGAGCTTAAGCCTATATGACAGAAAAGGCATGCCCGCGTCAGACAGAGATTATGCGGCTTCGCAAGACCGCAGAGAATACGCAGGGTTACCTGAAGAATATATTGGCGATACGCAACTTGATAATCGTTCAACCTCATCACCTTGGGGTGAATTTTCAACAGATACGCTAAAAACATTTCATATTCAACCAAATACAATGTCAGGCTGTGTTGTTGAGTTAGGTGGCGGTTTATGTGCTGATAAGGGCAGTTTGTCGCGCGACATGCGTTATGATCGTGCACTCGAGCAAAGCATGACCTCTGACGTGCAACGTGCAAACTTTTACGGCTATTTAAATCACGACTTGGATAACGACATCACATTATTTGGCGAAGCCATTTATTACCATGCAGAAACTCAGCGCTGGCGTGAACAAGCTGGCAATTTAACCTCACAACGCTTTACTATCAGTCCTGATGCGTATTACAACCCGTTCGGTGAAACAGTGACAATGCGCCGTTACCGCCCAGTTGATACAGGATTGCGAGACATTCAGGTTAAAGATACAAGCTTTCGGGTGTTAACAGGTTTGTCTGGTTATTATCAGGATTGGGATTGGGAAAGTGCGGTACTGTACAGCGAAGCGAAAACCCATGATAAAACTTACAACCGTATTGATGCGAATGCCTTTTTTGACGCGGTAAATAGTACAGATGCAGCGACAGCATATAACATCTTTAATGGTGCAGACCCTGCAAACTTAAACTCAGGTGATGCAACACCTAATTCACAAGCTGTGATTGATCAGTTTTTAGTAAATATTGACCGAGAAAGTAAAACATCTCTGGCACTTATGGACTTTAAAGTTTCAAACGCTGCGCTATTTGAATTAGGCGATGGCGAAGTGGGAATGGCCAGTGGTGTAGAATTTCGCCGTGAAACCTATTCAGATGATCGTGACCCCTTGTTAGATGGTAGTAAAGCGTTTTTTGATAAAAATAGCGGCGAAATGTTGTCTGAAAGTGGTGTGTTAGGCTCTAGCAATACCCCAGACTCAAATGGCTCACGCAATGTGTTTTCAGCCTATGTTGAATTTGTCGCACCATTATTAATGGATAGAGCGTTTGCCAAAAATTTAGAGCTTCAACTTGCTGCGCGTTATGAAAACTTTTCTGATGTGGGATCAGTGACCAAACCTAAAGTGGCATTGAGCTGGATGCCAAGCGATTGGTTACAGGTACGTGCCGCCTATGCCGAAGGGTTTAGAGCGCCAAACTTACCACAGGTTGTTGAGCAAGGAATTTCACGTTCAAATACGCGCTACGACCCGATTACCGACAGTTCTTATGGCATAACAGAAATTCGCGGTGGTAACAAAAACTTAAAACCTGAAGACGATACTAATACATCGTTTGGTTTAGTACTGATGCCATTTGATAACATCACTGTGACTGCCGACTGGTGGAATATCGAACAAGATGGTGTGGTAGGTATTTTAAACAGTCAAACGCACTTACTGTATGATTCATTATTGCGCTCGCAAGGTGGCAGTAACCCAAATGTTATTCGCGGCGATGACAATGAAGTGATCCATGTTAATAATCAATATGACAATTTAAGCCCAAGAGAAATTGAAGGCGTTGATTTTAGTGTTTTTTATGATTTAAAAACCGACTTTGGTAATTTTGATTTTAAGGTGAACGCAGCGCGCTTAATTCGTTTTGAACAACAACCTGATGACATAACAGCGCAAGTGCTAGCGGCGCAGCAAGCTGGCGATCCAGCCGTACCAGAATCTATTGTGATTACGGGCGCTGGCGATTTAATCCAGCAAAATGGCCGACCTGAGTGGCGCGCATATGCGTCAATGCGTTTTAAGCGCGACCAGTGGTCAGTTGGTACCACTGCAAACTATGTAAGTGATTTTTACGATACTAGCATTACCACATCAGATGGTGAGCCTTTGCCAATAGATAGTTTTACGACCATAAATTTATACGGCGACTATCGTTTTAAAGACGCAGGTTGGTTATCTAAAACGCGTATACGTGTTGGCGTTCGTAACATTGCTGACGAGAAGCCACCGATTGCGGATGAAAGCTTTGGTTACTTCTCAAGTGTGCATTCTAACCGAGGCCGTTATTTCTATTTTGATATCAGCAAATCGTTTTAATTCTGAAACGTGATGTAAGCAACCAGCGGCATGAACAAATGCCGCTATTTCTCGTATTCTTAAGGCACATTATGTTATTTCATAAACACCTCTTATCTGCATCGCTTTTATTCATTTGCTGCACGTTACACGCAAGCGTTAATTTTGATGGTAAAGCAAGCTGTCAAAGTGAGTCACTGTTGTTAACGACTGATTTTGAAAGTGCACGAGTGAATGATTGCAAAATCAATGGCAACCATGTCTCAATTAGCATTAAACCGGAAAATAAACCGATTAATGACAGCCCTTGGTACGCGTTTAAGTTACAGGCAAAAACCGCAAGCGAAGTGACCGTTAGGGTGAAGTACTATGGTGGTAAACATCGTTATCATCCCAAGGCTAGTGTCGATGGCGTAAATTGGACCGCGCTACCGTACCGTATTAAAAACGGTGATTTAGTGTTCCAAGTGACACTTGGCGACACGCCATTATTGGTTGCAGGACAAGAAATTGTGTCTAATAACGCGTATGAAAATTGGATGCAAACCATTAAAACGCGGTTTGAATTAACCTCAATTTCTCTTGGCCAATCGGTTCAAGGACGCGTCATTACAGCGCTATTGAGTAAAGGGCAAAGCGACAAATATTTATTGGTGATAGGACGCCAGCACCCACCAGAAATTACCGGTGCTTTAGCGTATTTCCCATTTAGTGAAACCCTGCTAGAAAATTCAACTTTTAGGCAACACTACAATATTGTGTTTGTACCAAATATTAACCCTGATGGTGTAGCACTTGGTCATTGGCGACACAATGTTAACGGGGTTGACCTCAACCGCGATTGGAAGCACTTTAAGCAACCTGAAACCGCGGCAATTAAGCAATATTTAGATACGATAGTTAAACGTGGCGGCAAGATAATCTACGGTGTTGATTTTCACTCAACACACCACGATGTGTTTTACACTATGCCGCAAGGCAAAGGTTTAACACCTGATGATACCACCGTTAATTGGCTTGAACGCTTAGCGCTTGCTGAACCAAATTTCACTGTGCTTGATAAGCCGGGACATAACCCAGGGCGCGGCGTATTTAAACAGTGGTTATCAGATACCTATGGTGTGCACGCCATTACATACGAAATGGGTGATAACACCAATCGTAAGGTGATTAAGCAAGTGGCAATTTCGGCAGCGAACACCTTGAGTGAAACCTTACTTAATCAGTCCAAAACAGCAAAATAGGAAACACCATGAAGTATCTACTATTAACATTGAGTGTGTTGAGTCTTAGTGTGTTTGCCAAGCCACAAATTGATTATGTGATCAGTAGCGAACGCGTATTCAATAGCGATAAAAAATCCTTTGAAGCCCTTGATATCGCAATTTGTGGAAAAACAATATGTGATATCGGCCAACGCTTTAAATACCGTTCTTTAGATGTAAATTATATTGATTACGGCACTAAAGTGATTAGTCCAGGCTTTATTGACCCACATACGCACAGTTTGTCTGAACTGAAAAACGAAAAAACGAGCGCTAATTTGAACTACCTCACGCAAGGTGTCACCACTGTAATTAATGGTAACGATGGCAAAAGTCCGCTCTCAATTGCTAAAACTACAAAGCAGCTGTTATCGCACGGTATTGGTACAAATGTCGCATTTTTTATCGGCCATAATACAGTGCGCAATGCGGTAATGGGAAAAGAAGACCGTCAACCTAGTACGCGAGAAATGAATAAAATGAAAGCCCTTGTTGAGCGCAATATGCAAGCTGGCGCATTAGGTTTATCAACAGGGCTTTATTATTTACCGGGCACGTTTGCAAGCACTGAAGAAGTAGTTGAGTTGGCAAAAATAGCTGCTGAATACCAAGGTATTTATGAAACTCACTTACGTGATGAAAGTACCTTTAATATTGGTTTTCTGAATGCAATAAAAGAGGCCATAGCTATTGCCGAACAAGCAAAAATGCCACTGCACTTAGGGCATATTAAGGCGTTAGGGGTTGATGTGTGGGGCCAATCAACAAAGGCTATCGAACTTGTGCAAGCTGCTCAAAAGCGTGGTGTAAAAATTACGGCCGATCAATATCCTTGGCTTGCGTCTGGCACATCCATTAGTGGTGCTGTGGTACCCAGCTGGGTTCGAGAAGGCGGGAAAAAAGCCACAATTGAACGATTAAATGATAAAACTCTCTATCAAAAAATCCACGCTGAAATTACAGAAAATATTCGCCGCCGTGGCGGGGCTGAACGATTACTTATTACAGTAACAGAGCAGCCTAATATCTCTGGGAAGACACTCGCTGAAGTTGCTAAATCTCATTCGAAAAGCCCAGCTGATACAGTGATAGAATTAGCAAAAGGGCCTGTTGTTAAAGTTGCATCCTTTAATATGTTAGAGCAAGACGTGAAAAACTTTATGGTTAAGCCTTGGGTTGTTACTTCATCAGATGGGAGTAATGGTCATCCACGTAAATATGCCAGTTTTCCAAAAAAGCTCAAAACGTATGTTCTTGAACAGCAGCTGATGACTTTAGAAACATTTCTATTTCAAAATACTACTGCAACTGCTAACGCATTAAATATTGATGATAGAGGTGCTATCAGACTTGGCTTAAATGCTGATTTAATTATCTTTGAGCCTACTTCTGTCAAGGTAAACGCAAGCTTTAAACAATGGAATGTATTATCAACTGGCTTCAATGACGTGTTTATAAATGGTCAATATGTGGTTCAAGACGGTAATTATAAGGCTGTGTTAGCAGGTGAATTTGTTAAACCACATACTCTTTAAGTTAAGCACCTCAAAAACTTTTCCGTGACTTGTTTAATTAAATCTTTAAGTCACGGAATGCTTATTAAACTAAATACAGAGTATCGTATTTGTATCATTCGATTTTAAGCATATATAGTTAATTGTATAACCCGTTAACTAATTTTGTTTATGAATGCTTACGAATTTAAATTTAAAATACTACCGGAAAAAAACATAGTTGTTACTCAGTCAAGTGGCGCATTAACTTTACCGAGTTATTTAAATGAATTTAAACGAATTAGCCTTAAACCAACATTCAAACGCGATATTAATTACCTACATGATTTGCGCTGTGTTGATAGCATTGAAGGTTCATTATCTGATCATGAAGAGTTTGCAAAGTTTGCCGTTTCGATTTCATCAAGTAAGTCCACAAATGTGGTGTTTATCATTAACGATCACGCTATAAAAATTAAGCAATTTATCGAAGGTTATGTGCTGATGGCTTCGCGCTCAAACCGGCATTATTGGATTTATCCTGAGAGTCAAATTGATCAAGCATTAGATAAAGTTGATTTAATAGCGATGCCGCAATTTGAAAATGCTATTTAGCAAGGTATTTAAAGGTTTTTAGCTGGACGATCACTTTCCCGATGGCATTGGACTTTGCTAAAGTCCTTAAATTGTAATCGGGGTTTACAACAAAGTTGAAATTCTGAGAAGAAGAGATTTCTAATTGATGTGATTTGTTAATCACATCAATTGAGATTTGAATAAAATTATATTTTGCTTACAGCATTAAGTTGTTTATAAATATAAAAGACCAAAACTGCGTTAGGGATCCCTAAAGCCACAATTAGTTTAACTAAAAAGGCTAGTTGTGGCACTTGAGCATACATTAAACCAATTACAAAAAATGAAATTGCTACTGTAAAAATAGTGAGAATCACTGAAAGTCGTAAATTAAACAGTTCATCTTGGGCTTTCAGTATTTGCATTACATTAGACATTGTCATCCTTAACATTATTTAGGTTAGATTATCCATAAAAAACCATATTAATTACTATCAAATAAAATATCAATAATTTAACGCCAAAATTAAATCTGCTAAACCGTTTAGAGCTGCACTATTCATTATTAATTTCATGTTTTTTCATTAATTTGTAAAAATCGGAGCGGTTTCGTTGTGCCAGTTTTGCAGCTTCAGACACATTGCCACCAGACAGTGCTAACACCTTTTGAATATAGTCATATTCAAACTGACGTTTGGCTTCATTTAAACCAACAAAGGCGTTATGCGTTTCGTCTGAATCAGGCAATGCGTTTGCAACAACATCTTCGGTAATAATATTTCCAGCGCTAATGGCAATACAATGTTCAACGATATTGTGCAGTTGACGCACGTTACCCGGCCAATCGTAACTTAGCATGCGCGTGATACTTTGTGGATTGAACTGTTTGGCATCGTCGGTGAGTTTGGCTAAAAATCGCGTGGCAAGCAGGGGGATATCATCTAAGCGTTCTTTTAAGCTCGGTAAGGTAATTGAAACCACATTTAAGCGATAATACAAATCTTCACGGAATTGATTATCTTTGACCGCTTGCACAATATTTTTATGGCTTGCCGAGACCACACGAATATCTACTTCTTGTTCAACTTGGCTGCCAACTGGGCGAACTTTTTTCTCTTGTAACACCCGTAATAATTTAACTTGTAAATCAAGCGGCATATCGCCAATTTCATCTAAAAATAAGGTACCGCCATTGGCCGCTTGTACTAATCCTTCTTTATCGCTTACAGCGCCTGTGAAGGCGCCTTTTTTATGACCAAATAACTCTGATTCAAGCAAGTGACCAGGCATTGCACCACAGTTAATAGCAATAAAAGGACCGTTGGCTTGATTACTGGCTAAGTGAATGGATTTTGCTGCGACTTCTTTACCGCTACCGCTTTGACCTTGAATAAGGATATTAACCTTACTGTTTGCCAGCGCTTTTATTTGCTGCACTAATTGGTGCATTTTTTCACTTTGGTAAATGAGGCCATGAAAGTTATCTGGCTCAACACTGCTGTTTTGGCTTACTTTGCCGGCAAGCGTTTTTTCAATCACATCAAGCATTTGTTGGCTATCGATAGGTTTTGTTAAAAAGCTAACAAACCCTTGGTGCATGGCATCTACCGCATCGGGAATAGAGCCATGTGCCGTCATCATAATTACTGGCATGCCAGTGTAAAATTTTTTGATTTCTTGATTAAGAGCAAAGCCATCCATATTCGCCATTTTAAAATCGGTGATCACTAAATCAATGGCGGTTTGCTTTAACAGGGCAAGTGCTTGATTTCCATTTTCAGCCACAGTGACATTATATCCGTTGCCTTCAAGGCGAATCGCAAGCAGTTCTGCAAGCGCAGTGTCATCGTCAACCAGTAATAAATTGGCAGCGCTAGCCAAATGTTTCATAGGTGTCCTTTATTGTGTTCTGTTTTCTGAAAGAGAGGTTTCAAGGCGTTGTTTTTCAATGTCGACTAGCTTTTGTTTAAGTTCAATTAATTGCCTTTGCAGCTCGAGCAATTGTTGCTCGTGTTTTTGAGCTTTTGAATCTGAATAAAAGTTAGTGATCTTTTGTTTTCGTAAGTTTTCCGTATGCCAAGTTAACGAATCAAACCAAACCACGTAATCATTTGGCCATAACGCGTTGGCTTTAATGTCCTCAATCAGTTTTAACTGTTTGTTGGTAGAGGTCGTTGTACAATATTCACCAATAAATGTTTGTAACGCCTTGTTTTCAAGAGTTGGGCGTGTTGGCGCTTGAGTACAATTTGCAAGCAAGGCGCTTATTACTGCGGTAATCGGTTGATGGGTTTGTTCTGCCGCTTTATTTGTTGTCGGCTGAGTGTGTTCACTGTTATTTTGCACAGGTGGTGTACTTGTACATGCGACAATAAACAGTGCTGCACTTAAATGTGTAATGAGTTTAAATATCTTCATTGGCTTGGGAATGTAATTAGTATGTTTGCACCTGAGTCTGTTTCTTGCCATGTGATATCGCCTTTTAATTGATTGACGCATTCTGACACAATGGCAAGCCCTAACCCAGAACCTTGCTTGTTTTTATTGTGTTCGCTTTGGTAAAAAGGCTGAAAAAGTAAGTGTGCTTCTTCTTGATTAATGCCTGGTCCGTCGTCCGCCACGTTAAGTTCAATGGTATTATGATTTTGTCTAATGTAAATATCTACTGTGCTTGTCGCATGATTTAGCGCATTGCTGACTAGTTGCGTAAGGATCAATTTACACGGTAAGTGAGGTACCTTATTTGTAGCGCTAATGTGCCAACATATAGCGACGTCCTTATTCGCAATAGTATCACTTAAGTGACGGTTAATTTCTTCTTCAAGTGTGTTGAAAGAGGTGACCTGTTGTAATCCGTCAGGGTGGTTGGCTGCACTGTAATTAAGTAAATCATCAATCATGCGCGCAAGCTTTTCTACCGATTGTTGCATTATTGTTAGAATTCTACCTTGTTTATCACTTACCTCGCCAAGTAAACCGCTGTTTAATAAGCTGCTGCCTTCATTAATCGAGGCTAGCGGTGTTTTCAGTTCGTGGGTGACATGACGTAAAAAAGTTTCCTTTTGTTGTTGCACGCGTTTTAGTGCCAAGCGAAGCCAGTCAAGTCGCCTGCCAAGTTGTTGCAGCTCATGGCTACCTGATAATTTTATCGGCTGATCTAACTGCCCCTTACCTACATCAGATAACACGGTTTCAACCTGATTGAGTTGACGACAAATGCGAAAGATTAAAAACGAACTAATAATCACTAATATCGGCAGTAACACAATAAGGCCAACAACAAACTCGGTTTGTAACGACTTAAACTGTTCATTTTTATTTGCGAGGCGGGTATCTAGTGTGTCATCAAAGTTGGCATCAAGTTGTTTAAGTTGCGCCACCAGTTGCGCAAATTCGTCAGCGCTTTTTGGGTCTAATAATGTCGCTTGTTGCAATTTAGCAACAAAATCACTTTTCGCGAGTTTTAATTTTAGTAATTCAATGCGATTTTGCGTGGTTTGCCATTTTTGTTCGATACTAATTTGTAATTGTTCACTCTTTAACAGTTGGTTGTTCTTGAGCGCCTTTTCAATGCCATTTACGTCTGCTTTTATATAATTGTATTCGAGTATAAGCTCCTGATTTTCATCGTAAATCATAAGCGTTTCTTGCTGGTGTTTCGAGATACTGGTGGCATACCACAGTGTAAGCAATACGATCGGAAGTACACCTACTAACATGGCAACTAGCGCTTGTTTTTGTAACGACTGAGAAAAAAATTGTTTCACTAAAAAAAACCTTTGCAAATACAGGCTGAACCGAACAGCTTTTGCTCGATTAAAAGTAGAAATTAAATTAGTTGTTGCAAAATTGCGACAATATAACTAATTGTTTTATAAAGATAAAAACATGATGGCTGTTTTGTTGTTGCAATTTAGCAACAAATAAACAGCTTATTTTCGAGCGAAATACCTCAAAAAAATCCTATCTATTTGTTTTATATGCTTTTTTAAAAGTTGGCATCATGTTTGTAATAGTCTTTGCGACAATGCGAAAGCATAAAACGAGACTAGCTTAACAAATGTATTTTGCGTTAAGCAAAAATTTAACAGACATCCAAATATAGGGAGAAATACCCATGAAGATTAGAGCAATTGCATATTTAACAGCAGTACTTGGTGTAGCAGCATTTAATACACAAGCAAACACATTATTTGATGAGCTTGACCTTAACAAAGATGGCTTCATTTCTGAAGTAGAAGCAGCTGCAAACAGCAAAGTAGCTGAAGTGTTTCAAGAGTTAGACACAAACGAAGATGCGCAAATCAGCAAAGACGAATTTGCAGCATTTGAAGGCTAATAAACGCCTTACCACTTAATAATAGGGAAGTGCGCTACTTTCCAATCAGTTTAGATATTCAAAGTTAAAATGAAAGGAAGTTCCAAATGAAAAAATTAGTAATGTCAGTATTTGTTATCGCAAGTTCATTTTCAGCAGTTGCAGCGGACGATTTCGCAACACTTGATAGTGATAGCAATGGTGCAATCAGCCAGCAGGAAGCGGCACAAAATGAAGCACTTTCAGAGCAATTTAAAACACTGGATGTTGACGGTAACGGCGAGCTAAGCAAAGACGAGTTTGCAGCATTTAAAGGCTAATCCGTACCAGGGGAAGTGCGCTACTTTCCAACGTTAAGTAACAAACCCAAAGTAAAGATGAAGGAATTTAAAATGAAAAAATTAGTAATGTCAGTATTTGTTATCGCAAGTTCATTCTCTGTAGTTGCAGCGGACGATTTCGCAACACTTGATACAGACGGTAACGGCTCTATCAGCAAAGACGAAGCAATGCAAAACGTATCGCTAGTTCACCAATTTGCTGACTTAGATGTAGACAACAGTGGCGAGTTAAGCAAAGAGGAATTTTCGAAGTTTAAAGCGTCATAAGTTTAAAGCTTCTTAAATATCCCGTTTTACAGTTGGGCTCACTTAACTCCTTGTCAATCAGTATGCCGAGTGAGTCCAACTTTTTTTATTAAATCAAGTAGTGAAGTGAAATGAAAAAAGCCTTAGTTATCGCAATCTCAATGTATGTAATGTTATTTGCCACCGTAAAAGCCGTTGCAGATGAAGAGTTTGCTTTGTTCGATTCTGACAACAGCGGTACCATCAGCGTAGACGAGGCGAAACGCAATCACGCACTACTTGAACAATTTACACATTTAGACCGCGATAATAATGGCGAGTTAAGTCCACAAGAATTCGCCAGATTCACTGGATAACCCCGTATCAACCCTCCCTAGTGCGACCTGAACTATTTTTTGTTGGACATGAATACTTTTACGGTCGCACTATTTTCACATTAAAAATGCTTTTGCTTTTGAATTGGCTTATGTAAGCTGCTTATAACATCTTAGTTTTATGAGTAAAATCATGACGCCAGCAATTAAAACAGCAGAAAAAGCGAAGATAGATTTCTCCGTACACCAGTATGAACACGACAGCAGTGTTGCATCTTTCGGGTTAGAAGCCAGTGAAAAGCTTGGCGTATCTGCGGCCACTGTGTTTAAAACGCTGGTAGCAAGCTTAGATAATGGCGAGCTGGTTGTCGCGATTATTCCTGTCGATCGAAAATTAAATCTAAAAGCTGTGGCCAAGGCGAGTAAAGCAAAAAAAGCCAAAATGGCCGAACCGCTCGATGTTGAGCGTTCAACCGGTTATGTACTTGGCGGCGTAAGCCCACTAGGACAAAAGAAACGCCTTAAAACCCTGCTTGATGACTCTGCTAAAGCACAATCCACTATTTATGTGAGCGCCGGTCGTCGCGGTTTGGAGATTGAACTTCAACCAAGTGATCTTTTATCACTGACTAATGGACAGTTTGTACCACTAAAAGCCGAATAACTCCTACCTAAGGTTTATCCCGAACCGTTATTTGTCATTGAAGTTTCATAATTCAAGGCCATTTTTATGCTTAAATAATCTGGACTATACCAGATTGGAAAAGATGAAATGAATGAATACTTGTTATTGACGCCGGGCCCACTCTCAACCAGTAATACAGTAAAGCAAGCAATGCTTAAAGATTGGTGTACCTGGGATGACGACTATAACATTGAGATTGTGCAGGCGATCCGTGCAAAACTCACGGCACTTGCGAGTAACACTCACGATTATACCAGTGTATTAATGCAAGGAAGTGGTACTGCAAGTGTTGAGTCAGCACTTGGCAGTTTAATTAAAAACACCGATAAACTGCTTATTATTAATAATGGCGCTTATGGTAAGCGCATCGCTGAAATTGCAAATTACTTAAATATAAATGCGCAGGTAGTAAATTTAAATGAAACCCAGTTACCAAATATGGCTGAGGTTGAAGAGCAGTTACAAACACACAGTGATATTACTCACATAGCCATGGTGCACTGTGAAACCACCACAGGCATGCTTAACCCGGTTGCAGAAATGGGCGCGCTTGCTAAAAAATACAATAAAACCTTTATATTAGATGCAATGAGTAGCTTTGGTGGTATTGAGCTTGATATGGCTGAACTTAACATAGATGTGCTTATAAGCTCTGCTAATAAATGTATTCAAGGTGTACCGGGTTTTGGCTTTGTGATTGTTAAGAAAGCCATTATTGAAAAGTGCCAAGGCATTGCACGCTCGCTTAGCTTAGATTTGTACGCGCAGTGGAAAACCATGGAAGATCATAACGGTAAGTGGCGTTTCACGTCGCCGACTCATGTGGTAAGAGCTTTCTATCAGGCGCTTTTGGAATTAGAAGAGGAAGGCGGTGTTAAAGCGCGCTATAACCGTTATAAAGAAAATCAACAGCGTTTAGTTGATGGTATGCACGCACTTGGATTTGAGACCTTGCTAGCGAAAGAGCTGCATTCGCCGATTATCACCTCGTTCTATTCACCAACCAGTAATAAATACAATTTTGCTTTGTTTTATAGTGCGTTAAAAGAGCAAGGGTTTGTAATTTATCCGGGTAAAGTATCAGATGCTGATTGTTTCCGCATTGGTAATATTGGCGAAATTTACCCTGACGATATAACGCGATTACTTAGTGCAATAAAGCGCAGCCGATTTTGGTTAGAAGCTTAAGATAGAATTGTTGATAAGCTAAAGGTGATAGCTAAGGTTATTGCCTTTTGTTTTGTTAGTTAATGGTTGTTTGGTTACGTCCAGCTTGTTTAGATTGATACAAGGCTTTATCAGCTTGTGCAATATTATCATCCAAAGACACGGTTTCATTAAACTGTGTTAATCCAACACTGATGGTTAATGGCCCGTAGGCTTTATCTTTTGAGTGTTCCGTCACCGATCCACGAATGCGTTCGGCAATTTGAAAGCCAAGATTACTGTCAGTATTGGTTAAAAAAATAAAAAACTCTTCACCGCCATAACGGCAACTAATGTCGTATTCACGTGTGCAGTGTTGTATTTGCTGTGCCACAAGCTTAATTGCATCATCTCCTTGTTGATGCCCATGCTGATCATTTACTTGTTTAAAGTGATCAATATCTAACATAAGTACAGCGCAAGCTTGTTTATTACGTTTTGCGAGCGACAGCTGGTTGTTAACTAAATCATAAACAGAAGTCCGATTATATAAACCGGTGAGTGCGTCTTGCGTGGCGAGCGTTTTGTATTTCAGCGTAAGGTTTATTAATTGGCTGGTAAAAATAAATACCGTTAATACTAATATTAACGATGAAAAATAAACCAGCGGATAATAGAAATCAGATGCGTAATACTCAATTCGACTAATGTTATGGGGAATACTATTTAATTCGTAAAATATAACCAGCAAAGACACAGCGATAAATATGGCTAAGCCTTTATCTGCTTGGTTTAAATTTTTACTACGAACAAGGCTAACAAACGCAAGCAGAATGCAAAATGCCGAAAAAGACATGGTGTAATGAACGTGGTTTGCAACAAATAATATCGACGCTGAAAACGCAATAAATGCTGCGATTAATAATTTACAAAGCCATTCGCTATGGCCTTTTTTACAAATGGTTAAACCAAAAAAGAGCGATGTTAAGCTCCCCAATAAGTCTTCAATGTACCAACCTGTATTGCCAATCTCTAAGGTCGATTTATTGAGAAAGTAAAAGAACAGTAATGAGCTAATAAAGTAACCAAAAAGGTAGGGGGTTTCTTTGTTGTCTTTCATTACCGAGCGCAAAATAAATAGCGCGAAGATACAGGCGATGATCTCTATGGTGGTGCTAACACCCACAGCTTCTTGGTAACTGATACTCATTAACTCTGCCGCTTAGCAACTTATGCTTTGAGTTTAGTAAAAATCCAGCATAGTTAAAATGTTAGCGCTTAGAATTTAAAGAAAAATATAAGAAACCTCAGCCCTACGCGTTAGTTTTTATTGGCCAATCACTATCATTTCAATGGCATCATGCAGCCAGTATTCAATGTTGTAATCGATTAAAATACCACTTGATTCATAACGCTGACGAATCACTTTTAAACACGGCGCACCGCTATTTTTTTCAAGGCTTTTGGCAACATCATCGGGCAGTACTGTAACACTTATAACGCATTCTTCGTTGTTAATATCCACATGATAATGAGAGGTCATAATCGTGGTGATTGAGCCATTGAGCGGTTGTGATTCTAAATCATCAAAACGGCTGGCATCGCAGTTAATCTGCTCAAACATAATGGGTCGGCCATCAAGGCTGCGAACACGTTCGATTTTATATAACGTATCTCCACTAAAGTGCTGGTTAAGCGACAGATTTTCTTGTTTTTCAATACTCAATACATGGGTGTTGGTGTAAAGCCTTGCTCTTGCGCTAATTGATAAAAATTAACCTTAGTTGCAGGTCGCCACTTAAGTTTATTGGGTGTAACAAACCAGCCGCGACGTTTTTGGCTGTAAATTAAGCCTTCAGCTTCAAGGCGGTTTAATGCTTCACGCACAGTAATACGGGTTGAATTAAAGTGTTCTTGCAGTGTGCGCTCTGATGGTAGTTTATCACCAATAGCAAGTTCACCACTGGCGATATGTGTTTGAATATACTTTTGTATTTTTTGATATAGCAACATAGAAAGCGGCTTTTAAAATCTGCAGAAAACGAGGCCTATGCTATTAGGCCTAAGAAATATGTCAAGCGTATGAATCGCGCGTTAATTTGTATCTGCCTTTGCAGCAGCACCTGAAAGCTTAGCTAAGTAATTATCGAGTTTTGCTGGCACTAAATTGTTATCCTCCGCACGCTCTTTTCGCCTGATCCCGTTGCGAATAACATAAGCGCCAAGTGTGCGAAAAGGCTCGATGGGAAAACGTTCAAGGTTTTGGTTTACAAGGCCACACTTTTGCCATTCATCGTTCGTATTTAAAAGCATAGACGCGAGGATTTGCCCGCCTAAATACGATTGCACCACACCATTACCCGAGTAACCTGCTGCAACCACTACATTTTTATCGCACTCTTGGAAAAATGGAAAGCCGCTTACGCTGCGATCCGATGGACCTGTCCAGGTGCGGTCAATTTCAAAGCCATGATCGCCAAAGAAATAATTAAGTGAATGTTGTAACTCAGCTTGATATTGGCTGGGTGCGTTGAATTTATCACTCATCTGATTGGCAAAACTAAAATAGTTACCGCCTTTACCGAGCATTAAACGGCCGTCAATTGTTGTGCGGTAATAATTCACAAAAATACGCGAATCGATAACTGCTGCCCCATGGTTAAGGTTAAGTGCTTTTAGCCTTTCAGGCATCGGCTTAGTAATCACCATATCGGATGATACCAACACAACATTTCGCGAAAATTGCGGCATTAACTCTGGTAACCAGGCGTTGACGGCAAATAACAATTTTTCAGTTTTAAGGCTTTTTATTGACTGGCTTTTATCGCTATAACAAACGCTAATAGTCTCGTTTTGTGGTGTGTTTTCCTTTTCGTGGGAAACATAACGGGTAGATTCACTTATCACTATGCCCATTTCAATGGCAATACGGCGTAGCCCACGAACCAGTTTAGCCGGTTGCACACTGCCAGCGTGAGGTGAAAAGACCGCGTGTTGATTCTGACGTGAGCCAGTGTGTTTTAACTGCTCTTTATTTACCACTTGCCATTGATTAAGCGAAACACCGTCAAGGGCATTAAGACAGGGTGTAAGCACATCTTGCTGCGCAGCATTGGATGCAGTGATATAACAGCCATCAACACGTAAATCACAGTCAATATTATGTTCTTTTGCAAATTGGGATATTGCATGAACGGCGTTTTCAGATTGTTGCACTAGCCACTTGGCTTGTGACTCACCAAAGCGCTTTTTCAAACTTAAATACTTGGTTGACCACGTCAGCATGGCACCGCCATTTCGACCCGAAGCACCTTGGCCACATAAATCTTTTTCAAGGATCACAATACGCGTTTTTGGCGCGCGTTGTTTTATGGTTATTGCCGTCCAAAGTCCGGTAAATCCGCCACCAATAATTGCAATGTCATAAGGGTTATCATCAATACTGGCTGAAGAAACAGAAGTTGTTTCTTCAGCCATTGCTTGATCAAACCAAAAGGGTTGATACGTCATTAAGGGCGTTCGCCTCTTGCTAAGCGTGCATTAATTTCAAAAAGAACCGGTTCAATATCGGCTAAGCTATTAATCACGAAATGGGCACCTGCACTTGATAATTGGGCATATGCTTCGCGTGTTAAATTGCTTTGTTCACTTGCTGATAATGCTTTCCACTCTTTTTCACTTTTGCCCACAGCGTTGCCCGTCAGTGCCACACCGACTGTCCACATTCCCGCATTTAACCCTTCCAAAATACCGGGGACTGAGTCATCGACTTTTACACAGTGATTGACAGAATTGATTGCCAGCTTGTTAACATTTTCCAATGCCATCCAAGGACCGGGGCGAGAGCCCGCTGTTAACTCGTCACTTGCCACACAGTAATCAGGGCGATAGCCATGTTCAGCTGCGGCAATTTCAAGTTCGGTCATTACTTCGCGCGGGTAGCCTGAACAGCTACCGATTTTAACTCCTTTTGCTTGTAAGCGTTGTATCACTGGTAGCACCCCTTCGATAGGTGCTGAGCGATCTGCAACTTTGGCTTTTTGCAGCGGCATAAAGGTTTGGTAAATATGATCAATTTGCTCAGTTGTCATTGCCTTACCAAACTGTTCACACCAACGGCGATTAACACTGTCGAGCTTGCCAAGTGATTCGATGTGGTCCCATTTACCCATACCCATTGGAATTCGTGCTTCTTCGAGCGTGATGTCAAAATCATAGGCTGATTTAAACGCTTCAACAAAGATGGTAGTGGGTGCGATTGAGCCATAGTCAACAACGGTGCCTGCCCAGTCGAGAATAAGCGCTTCTACTTGTTTCATAAATAGTCCTTAATGAGTTGGTGCGAGCGACTTAGCATTAAGTGCTCGTTTAGAGGTGTATTTGTTAGATAAAATAATGCTGAAGTAGCAAAGGGAGCTGATGACCAATACGCTTGCAACTGCACAGATCCAGTAACTGGTGGCAATAAAATAGCTCAGCCATGACAGCTCAGGCTCGGCAAAGGTGCGATACAGCAAAATACTGACCGAGCCGATATACCCTGCAGAATCAGCTAAATAGAGTAGAAAACCCACATTGGCAACACCGCCCACGGCGGCAATCATGCGGTCGAATAAAAAGCAGTTGTAGGGGATATACGCGATATAAAGTCCTGCACCAAGTAACACCATCCATGCTTTGGCATCTAAGATGCCTAATTCAAAGCCATAAGTACTGGCACCGAGTAACAATGTACCAAATAAGATAAAACCATGATTGACTAAAAACGCGGTTTTGTTGTTTTTAATCAGTACCATCATGGCAAGGGCAATCAGCACGATAAATGAAATGCGAATGCCTGCGTAAGCAAAAATGGTAGGCTCTTCGCCATAACCTAACGCCATCCAAAGTTCTGCTTGAAAATTATCTAAAAAGTCGCGAAAGCCTGTGAAAAGTAAAAAGCTTAAAACGAGCGCTGTAATACCAAACCAATATTGTTTAAAGAAATTAAACCGTGCTTTACCATCCATTGGTGTGCGTTTTTGTCTTGCAGCAATATCGCTTTGATCTGGTTTTGGAATGGCGTTTAAACACACAACACTGAGCAGCAATAAGGGTAAAAAGAGTAGGCCAGTTAGGGCAGGCATCCATAACTCAGAAACGCCTAGGTTGTTGGTAATAAAGCGGCCAACGGTTTTTACAACACCGGATGATAAAATAAAGGTGATGCTTAAAATGGCACCGAGGATTTCGGTGGTGCGTCTACCTTCTAAATAACTAAAGACGACCCCCCAAATCATGCCAAGAGATAATCCATTAAAAAATAGGCAAATAATGTTAAGGCCAATTGGCAATAGTGCAAATAACACCAGCGAGATCTCTGCGCCTAAGATCATTAAAATTATGGCTTTAGCTCGCTGACCCGATTGCATTTCGGAAATCACTTTTACACCGATAAATTTTGCTAGCATGTAACCAAATACTTGGCTTAATACCAGCGCCACTTTAAAGCTTACAAGCCAGTTCTCTTGCTCAAATGCAAGATAGCTTGATGCGGCAAATGGCTTTCGAAATGCGTACATACAAAAATAAGTCATAAAGGCAGCTGAGGCTGCGAATAATACGAACGCGGGGCCCTGTGTCTTTTGTAACCAGTTAGCATTTTTAAACAACATAATACGTCTCGACTGCGTTTGAAAAAGGGTGCAAAGCAGGTGCTTTGCAACCTCGGTACTATCAACAAATCAGTGTTAATTTAGGGTAACTTATTCGGGAACCCATTGTGATAGTGTTATGTGAACTTAATGTGTAACCAAAGGGGTTAAGTTTGCCATGTGATGCACCCTTACCCCTGTTAGCTTGTTCGCGTTAAAAACGTTCGTTAGAACATTCGTTAGAAACGATAATTAAGGCCGAGCATGCCGCGAATACCGTAGTATTCAACTTGCAGTGGACGACCTTGCTGACCTTGGTAATACATTAAGGGTTCGTTCGTTAAGTTATTAAGCTCAAGGTAAACCATGGCATCGTCATTAATTTGATACGAAGTAGTGAAATCAACGCTGGTATAGTCACCGTAGTAACTGTCGCTTTGTTTATCACTGCCGTGCTCTTCAATGTACTCACCTTTGTGGTTCACAGCTAAACGCGCAGCAAAGAAGGTGTTATCGTAGTAAAGGGTAATGTTAAATAATTCATCGGCTTGGCGAGGGATGCTCACCTTGTCATCGCGCTCTGGGATGGTCATTTCTGAATCCATAAAGGTCGCATTTGCCATTACCCCAAAGTTCTCAAGACTTGGCGCGATAAAGCCAAAATCACGATTAAACGCAAGTTCTAATCCCACTAACGATGCGTTGTCGCCATTTTCTGGTCGAATTAAATTAACGCCTTCACGGCCGTTGTAACTGCCAATGGAACTGCTTTGGAAAATTGGATCTTCGATATCTTTATAGAACACGCCGGCTGACACTAAACCAAGGCGGTCAAAGTAATGTTCAAACATGACATCAATGTTGTTTGAATAGGTTGGATCCAGTTCAGGGTTACCTGAAAACAGTTGGTTATCTGCTTCTAGGTAAGTTGCACCTGGCGATAATGAGCCAAAATCCGGACGGGCAAAGGAGCGCGTGAGCGCTAAACGCCAATTAGTCATATCACTCATTTTATAGGTAATATGAAGCGATGGCAGCACAGAGAGGTAATCATTCTCGGCTTTACTTTCAACCACTTTGTCTTGATCGGCAAGATAGGTAAAGCCCGATACTTCGGTATCGGTTTGGGTTAAACGCAGGCCACCGAGTACTTCGATTTGTTCATTAGCTTGCCATGTTGCCATACCGTAAACACTGGCATGTTGCTCGTTTACATCAAAGTTACGGCCAAGGGCGCCACCGTTTGAAATAAGCGCTGATTCACCAGCATCGAGCTTAAATTTATTGCGGTTTTGTGTCCAAAACTGTGCTAACGCATCCGTGTAAGCCACTTGAGAGAACTGGCTTGCGTAATCAATGCTGAGTTCGTTTAAGTAATCATTTCGACCTGGTTGGTCGCTTAACGCAAAGTCAGCAAGCGTAGGCGCATCGCCATAGTTCTCACTATCCCATGCGTAAAATTCATCAGCAAATTCGGCAACGCGTTCTTTATCACGGTACTTTACACCGAATTTAAGTAATAAGCTGTTATCTAGTTGCCAGTCAAAATCACTGCTGAAAACGATTTTGTCTTTTTCATTAACGAATACCTTGTAGAGCTCTACCCATGCAAGCTTGGTATCGCTTGGTGACATTTGAAAACCATTTGGCAAGTGGTTACTGATGGCATTCCATGGGTCACTGCCGCCGTCCACTTCGTTGTAGGCATAGTTTTTACCTGTGCCACGGTCTTCAAGGCCAACATAGCCAACGTTCTTTTGATCAAAACGCACAACAAAGTAACTGTTGTCTTCACTATTTGGCATATTGCCGTAGCGGAACTCATTTTCGTAACTCGACAGTGACCAAGAAAGTGTTTTATCAAAACCAAAATAATGTTCACCAGCAAGCTCACCGCCACGCATTTCAGTGATAAGTTCATTGCGAATGTGTTGCACTTCAACGCGGTCTTTGTCAAAGCGCATACGGTGTTTGTAATGGGTTTCATCGTCGATTAAGGTGCCGTACATTGCGCTGGCGCTAACTTTACCCTGATCTAAGGTATACTCTAAAGAGCCATTTAAACCGTAGGTTTCGCGCGTGCCTGTGTAGTCTCGAAGCTCTAAACGACGAATACCAATACCATCATTTCCGCGACGAGGTTCAAAGTTATCCGTTGCCCAATCACGTTTCCATGCAGTAGCATTAATTAGATAACCGAGTTTGTCATCGGCGATACGGTCGCCATATAGCACACTCGCAGAGTAGTTAGTACCTTCGGCAAGTTCATTTGCGCCCAGCGCGATATTGGTATTTAAGGTAAATTCGTCAGGGGCTTTTTTGGTGATGAAATTAACGTTACCACCAATTGCATCACCTTCCATATCCGGTGTGATGGCTTTAGATACTTCAACAAATTCAATAAGTTCACTTGGAAAAAAATCAAATGCGGTAGCGCGGCTGGTGGTTTCTTCTTCAGCGGTTGGTAAGCGATTACCATTAATTGATGCTGAACTCCATTGTGATGGTAAACCGCGCACAGCAACAAAGCGGCCTTCACCTTGGTCGCGCTCAATGGAAATACCTGGAATACGCTGTACTGCTTCTGCGGCATTTCGGTCTGGCAATTTACCAATGCCATCACTTGAAATCACATTGATAATATTGCTGGCATTTTTTTGGCTGTTAGCTGCGGCCATTTCGCCACGTTGAATTTGACCAATCGCAACTACTTCTTCAATCTCATTGTTGGTGTTGTTAGCATTGAGGAAAATGGTTTCAAGTACTTTCATTTCATCATCTTTAACAGAAACGCTCAGTAACTTTGTTTGGTAACCCATGTAATTAACTTCCAGTTGATACGTACCTGGTGTTAATTTAGGTAGTTCAAAGCGGCCATTAAAGTCGGTAACGGCACTGTTATTAGTACCAACGACTTTCACCATGGCACCTGGCAGTGTTGCATGTTGATCTTTTACAATGCCTGTCAGTTTTGCTTCTGCGGCAAGAATGTGGGGGCTTGTTATTAGCAGTATACTGGCGGCAATACGCGATATATTTTTCATGTTAAGGCTTCTCAGTTAGTAAAATTATTATGGTCTAGACCAGAAACTGAAAAACAGTCTAACGAGAGTTTTTTACAAATCGGTTACGCTTGTGTGAAAAATAGAAAATCGACTGGGTTTTTTATTAACCTGAACTTGGGATAAGAAGTTAACTAACAATTTTTAATACATATATTTTTTATTTTAAGCCTTCTAGCTTGATAATTTTTCTTAGTACAAGGCAAATTTGTGCGTCAATAGCGAGTCTATTGCAAACAAATTTAACGCAGTAATAAGTAAAAGTAGCTGCTAGAAAGTAATTTGTTATTCCTAGCTCAGGTTATTTATATATTGATTTTATTGTATATAAAATAAAGCAGTCACAAAGAATTAAGGTTGTAACTGCTGTTTAGGAATTTTATGGAGAGGCTTACAGCAAAAATAAAGCCTTTTTGAATGTGCTATTCCAGCAAGCTAGCGGGCTTTGGATTTGCTAATAAATCTGCAAACACCTGCCAAACGGAGGTTTTATCTTGCATATTGGCATGTTTTTCAATGTAGGCTTTAACGATATCTTGGCCGAGGTTGTAATTAAGCACATAGGCGCGGTTTGCTTTAAAAAACCCTAATCGCTGTGTTGCACGCTCTTTACTCACTAAGGTGTATTTAACTAATAACTCGACTGCGTGTTGCTCTGATATTTCGCCATCAAGTAAGCGTTTAGCAACCATGTTGTCAGCATAAGAGAGTTTTTGCATTAGCGCTTGTACTTGATAGTAGCGCTCAGCTTGTGAGACATCGAGACCGGCAAGCACGAAGAGCACTTCTTTTTCAAAGGCCATGCGCTCATGCTTTGGAAAAACCACTTCAATGCCATAGTTAGCAGAGCCTTCGGCAAGAAGTGACATAGGGGAAAATAATGGATAAACACAATATTCCATCCAACCTTTTTCGTTTACTAGGTGTTTTTCCATCAATGAGTTAAACACATGGTGGCCGGGATAGCCTTCATGGGCGGCTAAATCGACTGCACGTGAAATATAAATCGGGAAGTCGGTATTCATTTGAATCAGGCTAAAGTTATCGCCTTTATACCAGTTATAACCACTCCAAATTTGGTTAGTTACATACTCCAGCTGAAAATTTTCGTTATCTGCAAGGGGAATAAATTGTTTGGTAATTTCTCTTGAGCGCGCTACTGCGGCTTTAAATACGTCATCGAGTTTGTTTTTGGGGATTTCAAATTGTGCATTAAATGCCACCATGCGTTCGCTTAAACTACCGTCGCCTGGTACCAGGTTTTCAAGCTCTAGTAGGACGTTATCAAACTCAGTCTCCGTCTTATTGGGCGAAATGGCATCGTATAACGCAAGCGACTCATCATCGAATTTCGGTGCATTGCCCGAAATCACATTTATAAAGGTTAGTATTGATTCACTTTGCTTTAATAAAAATGTATGTCTGAGTGTTTCGCTTTCATTTGGTGTTGTATTTTTTAAGCTATCTACAAGCTCTGTAACTTGCTGTTGAATAGCTTCAAGCGGCTCTTTAATAGTTGGTTGCCAGTCACTTGGGCCATAGTAAGCGTCAACATAGTGCGGGTGATGAAGGCCAATTGCCAGTACAAGCTTTACGTATTGCTCGGCAAGAGAGTTTAATGACATAGCGAACTCATTTTAAACGATAGAAATAACAGACATAATAACCGAGATTTAAATTGTATACAATTTGGGGCTCGGTTATTAATTCAAGTATCAATATTCACTGATATCAAGTGCGCCCATGCTTATCGCTATAGGCATACGCTGCGTAGCTAATCGCGTTACACTTTTAATGCGTTACACTTTGAACTGCGATACTTGGTTCTTTAATTCGCTGGCAAGTGCGGCGAGTTCAGTACTTGCACTGCTGGTGTTTGTGGCCTCTTGCGAGGTGTTGTCTGAGATAGTAGAAATATTCACTACATTGCGATTTATTTCTTCATTAACACTGGTTTGCTCTTCTGCAGCGGTTGCAATTTGTGCCGCCATATCGTTTATTTTTGCCACCGCAGTGGTGATCAAATCAAGCGCTTCACCTGCCTGCGTTGCATTGTTTACACTGTCTTCTGCTTGTTGCTTACTTTGCAGCATTAATGCGACTGCGTCTTTACTGCCATTTTGTAAGCTTTCAATCATTTGATGAATTTCTTGAATTGAACTTTCGGTACGCGATGCAAGCGAGCGCACTTCATCTGCTACCACAGCAAAACCACGGCCTTGCTCACCAGCTCGGGCCGCTTCTATTGCTGCGTTTAGCGCAAGTAGATTGGTTTGTTCCGCAATGCCGCGAATAACATCGAGTACGCGGCCAATTTCTTGGCTATCGTTTGATAGTTTATCAACCGAAAGTGAAGCCGTATCGATTTGTTGCGCAAGCTTATCGATGCTGGTGACTGTTGACCCAACAACTTGTTGTCCGCTGGACGCTTGAGTGTTTGCATCCATCGCCCCTGTTGCTGTGTCGGCAGCGTTGCGAGAGACTTCGTTAGCGGTGATCGCCATTTCGTTCATTGCAGTCGCAACCATATCGGTTTCTTGGCGTTGTTCGCTTATTAACGAGCTAGTATTTTCACTTGATTGGGCCAGCATGTTAGACGCCTGATGTACCTGTTCAGTGGCGTTAACCACCTGTTGTAATGTGCCGTGGAAATTATCAATTAATGTATCAAATGCATGGCTCACTACGCCAAGTTCATCGTTCGATTTAACTTGGGTGCGTTTCGTTAAATCGTTGCTCTTTGCAATATCATTAATGGAATTTCGCAACGTATTAAGCGGGGCAATAATATTGTTTGTGACAAGCCAACTTAATATTGCCGCAACTAAAGCAGCAACCACAGCAAAATAAATACTAACGGAAATCGATGAGTCAATATCGTTGGTCGTTGCCTGAAAAATGACTTCTCTTTCTTGATTCATTTTGCGGTTAAGCGCGGCAAAGTCTTCGCGAGATTTTGCAGCAACAGGGCTGTAATCACGTTTATACGTTTGCCATGCTTGTTCAAGTTCTGCTTTTGTCGATGTCGATGAGAGCGTTTGAACCAGCTGAAGACTTTTTGATAAAAATGTTTCGGTGGATGATTGTGATTTAACAATCAGTTGCTTGAGCTCTTTTTGTTCGGTGTTGTCGTTAAGGGCTAATGAATTTAGCTGTGAAAAATGCGATTGAATATCCTTGATACGTTCACGCATTTTAGCAAGGTTTGATTGATAATCGTCACCAAGCATAATGCTGCGATTAATGCGCGATACGTAATTTACATCGCGATTAATTTTGAGTGTAGTCACTTCTAACTTAACCGCGACACGGCTGTACTGCTCAAAGCTCGATTTGATTGAATTGAGCTTATAGATCTCAAAACTCGCAAACAATATTAAGGCAAATAGCAGTGCGCCAGAGATGATATTTATTTTGTTACGAACTGAGACATTAGACAGCAGTGTATTCATGCGCTTATTCCAAAATGAGTTGATATGACGGTATCGATTTTTAACCCAGCTAATAAGTTTAACTGATCTTATTGTATCGGTATGTAATCTTATGTATTAATAGTAAAAATTCATTAAAATTAGATAAATACGATGAAAAAACGCATTTCACTTATTTTAGGCAGTGGTGGTGCTCGTGGGCTTGCGCACATAGGGGTAATTAAAGCGCTAGAACAGCACAACTTTGAGATTTGTTCCATATCAGGGTGTTCAATTGGTGCTTTAATCGGTGGTATTTATGCGGCAGGTAAGTTACCTGAATTTGAGAAATGGATTTTAGAAATAGACAAATACGATATTGTGTCATTGCTTGATTTAGCGTGGGGCAATAATGGGTTGGTAAAGGGCGACAAAATAATCAACACCTTAAAGAAAATGGTAGGGGATATTACGATTGCCGAGTTACCAATTAGCTACACGGCTGTTGCGTCTGATATTTTAAACGGTAAAGAAGTATGGCTAAATTCGGGGTCATTATTCGACGCGATCCGCGCATCGATTTCACTTCCTTTGTTTTTTACACCGATTGAAACCAATAATAGAATTTTAATTGATGGTGGGGTGCTAAATCCTGTGCCGATTGCGCCTACGTTTAATGATGACAGTGATTATAAAATAGCGGTTAATTTAGGCAGTGAAAAAGCAACACCACCAGAGCCCATCGAAAAAGTCGAAACCCATGATGATGCATCCCCAATTTCACGTTTTATTGATTCATTGCGATTTGATAAAGAAGAGAAAGAGGTGAATAAACTGGGGGCTTACGAAGTAGCTGATAAAGCATTTGATGCCATGCAGTCTCACTTAGCTGCTGCTAAATTAGCGGCATATCCGCCTGATGTACTGGTTGAGATTAGCCGTAATGCCTGTGGCACATTAGAGTTTGATAAAGCCGCTGAAATGATTGCGCTTGGCTACAGTACCTGTATAAAAGCGCTTAAAAATAACTATTTACTGATTGAGTAATGTGTAACCCAGAGGGCCTTAACACAGCCTGTAGTAGCACAAAGTTAGCGATTTAAAAGCACTAAAACAGGTGAAGAATTGCACAATTTAAAATGGGTTTACTTGATTGTAGGTTAAATATGTATGTTTTGTTGTGTTTTATGGCCAAAATACGCGCACTTAGGCCAATAAGCGCTATTATAAATGAATGGCAAATATAAAGTTATAGTGCCAGGGCAAGATCGGACTTGATAAGCATAGGTTAGCTTTAAAGTACTTTGATACGACAAAAGGACTATTCCGTATTATGTGTTTTATCGTTAATAATTAGCTATTTCAGCTTGTTACGGGTTTGGCTTTGCTTTAAAGTTCGTTTTGTAATGTTAAGAAGTTGTATTAAATAAGATCAATTTTTTCTTCTTTGAATATGCTTTGTGTTTTACACTGTATTAATGAAACGACAGCAGTGATGGCTCGTTGGTTTACTTCTCATATTCTGAACGGATTCATGTGACTAGGGTTTAATTTTTTGTTTCATAAAGTCTTATCTTTTGTTCTTGTGTTACTCTTTGCATCCAGCAATGCGTTTACTGCGGAATATAGCCGCTATCTGAAAAATTACTCAGTTGAAGAAGGGTTATCGCAAAGCTATGTCAATCAAACTCTGCAAGATAACTATGGCTACTTATGGGTTGCCACAGATTATGGCTTGAATCGTTTTGATGGTTATGAATTTGAAAAAATAACGGGTCCTGACAACGTATTTGCAAACGATGGCATTATTGCACTCCATTCGCTAAAAAATGGCAGTTTAATTGTTAGCACTTATTATACAGGTGCGTATTTTGTTGATCCACTTACGCTTGAAGCCACACGGTTTTATGACGGTAAATTAGTTGAAACTAAAGACGAGTATTTAAGTATAGAAAGTGTTATTGAAGTAAAAGGTGACTTGATATTAGCAATTGGTCGTCATTTGGTTTCGTATAGTGTTGCAAATAAGCAATTTAAAATCTTGTTTTCATTAAGTGAAAAACAAGACCTTATTCGCGCCTTATTTCAAAAAGGTGAGTACATTTATTTTGGTACGTCAAAAGGCCTTTATGTCTATCACTTAGAAACTGGTGGGGCTGGGCTAACCCATCATAAACCCTCTAGCATCAAGGATACGGATGATAACAACAATGTAAAATACTTAGCATGGGATCATCGCCTAGGTTTATTGATAGGCACGGTTGAAGGGTTGTTTGCACTTAAACTCGATGAACAAGATGCTAAACCCATGCAGCTGATTCCCGATTTAAATATTTGGGGTGTGGTTAGAAATGCAGATGCATTTTATATTGGCTCTGAAAAAGGGTTGTATCGCTTTGATCCAATGTCGTTTGAATTGAATCTTCTTGCGCAGTATTCAAAACGTCACCCATTAGTTAGTAACGACGCTATTAAAGACATTTATCAAGACGACAGTGGGCTACTTTGGCTTGCGTCTGAGTCAAAAGGTGTTTATTACTGGCATCCAGATTTACAACGATTTTCAAGTTACAGCAAAGCGTCTGGTATCGATTTGTCTAATTCATCGGTGACCGATTTTATTGAATTGCAAGCAGGTACGCTATGGGTTGCAACCGAGAACGGCCTGACAAAACTAAATACCGAAACAAAAGAGACTAAACATTTCTTCGTTGAAGATAACCCCAAAAATAAATGGGGAAAGCATTTTATTCAGTATATTTTTGACGCAGGTGATGGAAAAATTTGGCTGGTACACAGTGAGGGATTGACGCTTTTTGATACTGAAAAAGAAGTTGTTGTGCCGACAAACTTATCTGCAGAGGTTAATAAAGAATTTACTGAGCTATATCCTTACGGTGTTCACCCACTAGACAAACATCGTTTGATTTTTGTTAGTTACAAAGGGCATTTTATTTTAGATACACAGAAAAATACCCTCACGTCTCTTAAGAATCTTGATAAACACTTTGATCCTGATTTATCAATTGGCTTTATGAAAAGCTTCGTTGATGAGTCTGGCGTGCTCTATAGTGTTGGTGGTGCGATTTATCAATATAACTATCAAGAAGATACATTTGATTTAATTCATCAACTCGAGAATTATCAAGTACACGACTTTAAGTTTGTATCTGACTGGGCACGAGATGCAGATAATACAATTTGGATTGCTTATAACGCACACGGCATAGTGGCCCTTGATGATAAATACCAACAACAAAAAGAGATTACCTTTGCCGATGGTTTGCCTGATAATCGATTATTTAGTGTCACGCAAAGTGATAACGGCGCACTGTGGTTTAGTTCGCAAAGTGGTTTAATCAAATATGATAAAGACTTAGATGCACTTAATCAGTATACCCACGAACAAGGGTTGATAAGTGATGAAGTCTACAGTGCGCCGCATAAATTAAAAGATGGCCGCATTGCGTTTACAACACCCGCGGGCATTATTTTATTTAATGCTGAAGAAATTGAAAAAACTCGAAACGACAAACCGGTCAGGTTGCTTGATGTCGAGGTGAAATCTCGCGATGAAAAACTGACGTTATCAGGCTTAATGGAGCCGCAATTATCGCTAGAACATGATGATTTTGGCTTGAAGTTTCACTTTTCTAACTTTGATTTTGCCAACCAAAAACAAATAAAGTACCGCGTTGATTTACAAGGGCCCAGCAGTGTGGTGTATGAACATTACGGTAAAAATAACATTGAGTTTACCCGCTTGTTGCCCGGTGATTATACCTTTAACGTAGCAGCCTATTCATTAAAAGATGGCCAATTAGGCACGCCTGAAACTTTTTCATTTTATGTAAAGCACAACCCATGGACATCGCCATATGCCATTGTTGGTTACATTATTCTGTTTCTTGGTAGCTTTACGTTAATTTATATTAAGCGCGTTAAGCAGCAGCATATTCTGCAACAACTTCATAATGAATCGATGGCGGCGAAGCAGCGTGCGCGCTTGGCGCTTGACGCAAGTAACAGTGGTGTATGGGTTTATAACAGTCATAACCAGCAATTGGATCAAGAACGCATTGTGTCTGACTTGGGTTATGAGCGTGAAACGCTTACTAGTCTCAATGATCATATGTCACTTATTCATCCTGAAGATCGTATTCGTTTAGAAGCAAAGTGGCGGGCATTTTCAAGTGGCGCGACCAATTTATGGGACGTTACGTATCGTATGCGCGCAAAAAGTGGCGAATGGGTCTGGTATCGAGACTTAGGTAAGCGCTCTAAAGAAAGTAAAAATGAAGAAAACCCCGTTTATGCTGGGACGTACACCAATATTAGCGAAACCAAAAATAAAGAGATCCAAGCGCGACTCTACGGTGAAGCACTGCGTAAAATGAACGAGTGGCTGATTATTTTAGACAGCAAATTCAAATTAGTTGCGTCAAATGAAGCGTTTAATAAACGCTTTTCAAAACATGCAGAAGATGCGACTCAAGATACTTTATTGGCGTTATTTGATGAGCAACGCCAAGCATTTTACGTTGAGCAATTAGCCAGTCTTAAGGTTGGCGAGCATTTACGTCGTGAAGAAACTTGGGTGTTTGATAACGAAACCATTGAAGTATTGTTATCAATTTCAGCGATCGGTGAAGAAAGTGTCAGTAACTATGTGGTTGTTGTGTCGGATTTGACGCAGCAAAAAGCAGCAGAGAAGAAACTTACACAAATGGCTAATTTTGATCACCTAACGCAATTAGCTAATCGTAGTTTAATCAACGATCGTATTGAACAAGCCTTGCTGCATGCTCAAAACAAAGTCGTTGCGGTGTTATTTATAGACCTTGACCGCTTTAAACAAGTGAACGATTCGCTTGGCCACAGTGTCGGTGACAGATTATTAGTTAAAGTTGCCGAGCGCATGACCTCGGTTGTTGGTGAGCAACACAGTGTAGGTCGTCAAAGCGGCGATGAGTTTATTGTGTTATTTGAAGATGTGGTTTCGCCACAGGAAATTAGCCAATATGCTAACGACCTCAACAGTGAACTTGCCAAACCTTATAAAATTGGCGGTAACACGGTCAATATTAGTTCATCAATCGGTATCTCGTTTTATCCATTTGATGCAGAAACAACTGAAGAACTAATACAAAAAGCAGACATTGCGATGATCCACGCGAAAAACAGCGGTCGTAACTGTTATCGCTTTTATACTGAGCAGCTTAATAAAGAAGCGCGCAACCGTATGTTGCTTGAAAACGAATTAGTTAACGCGGTACAAAACCGCCAACTGACTAACTTCTATCAACCTATTATTAATACGCAATCACAAAAAGTAGTGGGTGTAGAGTTGCTATTGCGCTGGTTTAAAGACGGTGACATGATTTCACCGGGTGTGTTTATTCCGTTGGCTGAGCAAATTGGGCAAATTGTTGCGATCACGGAAGTAGCGCTTGAAACAGCGACAACAGAGCTAGCGTCATGGTTAGCAAGTAATGAAAACCGCTATCTATCAATTAACTTATCTGCACTACATATTACCCAGCCTAACTTGGTTGAGCGATTTGTCACTATTTTAGCCGACAACAACGTATCGCCACGTCAAATTCGCTTAGAAATTACCGAAGGTATTTTGATTGAAGATACAGTGAACGCCCTTGAGCAACTAGAGCGCTTACAAAAAGCGGGCTTTAAACTGTATTTGGATGACTTTGGCACAGGGTATTCGTCGTTAACTTATATCAATCAATTTCCAATTGATGTGATTAAGATAGATCAGAGTTTTATTCGTCAAATGTTATCCAGCCGTACAAACCAAGCAATTGTACAAACCATCGCAGATTTAGCGAAAAATTTAGGCAGTTACTGTATCGCCGAAGGGGTTGAAGAGCTTACGCAGGTCAGTGTGTTAAAACGCTTAGGCTGTTATAACCTTCAAGGTTTTTACTTTGCCAAGCCGGTACCAGCTACTACCTTTTTAAGTGATGAATTCCAAAGCGATGTATCACGTAAAATCAACGCCTGTAAAAATGCGTAAAAAAAGGGGCTTCAACGCCCCTTTAACACGAAGGGAGTGTTTAGTTTAAGGTTTCAGTGATCACGGTATCAATCACATGGATAACACCGTTAGTAGTGTAAATATCGGTAGTCACCACGTTAGCCCCTTGCACTTGCAGCGCAACTTGTGGCAGTGACACTTTCCACCAAAGATTATTTACGCCGTCACCTTTACTTTCACCTGGTGCCATATCTTGTGCATAAAAATATAGCGGGCGACCCATAAAGGCTGCTTGTTTAGTACCATCTGCTCTAGTAATAAGGCTTAAGCCTTGAATGTTATCCACCATACCATCATCGACTAATACTGGCGGCCAAGCGTCTTTGCAACCATCTACGCAAGTACTTGTCGATTGGCCTAAGTCGTTATCGAAAACATACAGTGTATTTCCGGCGTTTGTTGAACCTGCGCCGCCGACAAGCATTTGCATTTCGGCGTTATAAGCAACTTCGTCACTCACCGTATTGGACGTGCTAGCATAATTAACTAAAGCTACGCTGACATCTTCCATCAATAGCGTGTTGACTGTTTTACCATTAGCTGCGTAGGCACTAACAGAGTCAATTTCGCCGTCTACAACGTGCTGTAATAAAACGTTTGTTAGTGCTGTGTTATCAGCTAATAATACTGATAACGCGTCGTCAGGGATTTTATCAAACGCCGCGTTAGTGGGGGCGAAAACCGTGTACGTTTTGCTTTCATCAGCGAGTGCATCAACTAAGTTTGCCGCTTGTAATGCGCTTACGAGCGTTGAAAAATTAGGGTCATTTACCGCAACTTCTACAATATTTTGTGTCGGTTCGCCTTTCATCGATGGAGGTAGAATTACTTGGTCAACAACATGAATAATACCATTACTCGCTGCAACATTGGCAGCAGACACTTTTGAAGCATTTATGTATAAGTCAGAACCAGAAAGTGATAAAGCGGCCATTTGTGTATTGGCCATTGCCACTTTGTTATCGTCGCTATTAGCAATTGCTACGGCACCATCAGACATCACTTTCGCATCAGCAATAACGTGGTAGAGCAACACATTTTTCAACGCTTCTGTATCGGCGAGTAGGGCATTCAGCGTACTTTCAGGAAGTTGTGCAAATGCAGCATCTGTTGGTGCAAACACTGTGTACGTTGCCGATTCGTCCGCAAGTACGCTATCAAGTCCCGCAGCTGCCGCAGCGATTAATAAGGTATTAAATGATCCAGCTTGTGAGGCGACATCAACAATATTGCCAACAGGCTCAGGTACACTTACGTCACCGACGATTACCGCGTCAATAACATGAATGATGCCGTTGGAAGTATAAATATCTTCAGAAACAATCTTAGCTCCACCAAACATTAAGCTGTCGGTTTGCGCATTGATAGCAATAGGCAAGGTAGCACCTGAAACTGTTTCAGCTTCCATACCGTTTAGTGTATATGCGGTGATGGAATCGATTTCACCCATCACGACATGTTGCAGCAAGATATTACTCAAAACGTCGGTGTTGTTTAGCAAGGTACTAATGGTCTCTTCACCGAGCATGGCGAAGGCATCATCAGTAGGTGCAAAAACAGTGTACTGTTTTGATTCATCAGCTAAAACTGAGTCTAACCCAGCCGCTTGTAGTGCCGCTACTAACGTATTGAAAGACCCAGCGGCAACCGCTGTCTCAACTATATTTGCCGACGGCATGGTATTTTCTTTCGGTGGCATTAATACAGCATCAATTACATGAATAATACCGTTGTCTGCCATTATGTCGGTTGCTGTAATAGTTACTGTATTGACCAGCAAATTATCACCGTCGAGCGATAAACCGACCGAATCACCGTTAACCATGGTTACTTTTGATCCTGCGCTTGATACGGCCGTTGCCGCATCGACTTTGTCCGCAATAACGTGGTATGTGAGGATGTCAGAAAGCGTGTTTGTATCGGCTAAAAGTGCGTCAACAGTGCCCTCAGGTAACAGCGCAAAAGCAGCGTCGGTAGGCGCAAATACGGTAAAGTTGGCATCAGCGTTTGCAAGCGTTTCGTCGAGCCCCGTTGCTTCAAGCGCAGCGACTAGCGTTGTAAAGTTGCCATTGCTCACAGCAACGTCGACCACTGTTGTTGGTGTGGCAACAGGCGTCGTTGGCGTTTCCACTTTATGATCGTCGTCATCGTCGTTACACCCAGTTACCACAAGCGTTGATGACACTAAAAGTGCTATTTTTAATAAATTTCTCACCTTGTTTATCCTTTTATTTTGATAATTAACTGGCGAGATTTTGTACGGGTTAAAAATTTAACTAGATCAAATTAATGTGAGCTTTCGGTTTTGTTAATCATTTTTAATGAATAAACTAAACGCAAGATGACCTACTATTTGATGTCAATTTGACGATTAAATTTTTGTAATCTTTCAGTTTGTTACTAGACTTATAAAGGAAAGGGCTGGCGTCAAAGATGTTCTTACTTGCAAGGAATGCGACATGCATAAAAATTTAATTAAAATTGCGATTGTTGACGACTCGAAAACCATGTTGTTAACGCTAAAAGCAATGCTCAATGGCCTCGGCTATCAAAATACCGAGACCTTCTCTTCCGCGCGTCTTGCATTTGACGAAATCAAAAAAGATAGTTCAGCTTATCACTGCGTATTAACTGATTTAAATATGCCTGAATTAGACGGTATGGCATTTATTAGGCAGTTAGGTGAAATTGGCTTTAATGGCGGTGTGGCAATTGTTTCAGAAATGGATGAACGTGTTATCTCGCTGGCCGCTGACCTCGCTAAAATTCATAAAGTCCGGCTTATTGGCAATTTGTCAAAGCCAGTTAGCGTTAAACAAATTGAAATGGTGTTAGACCGGCTAAAAACACTCAATGTTGTTAAAATGCAAACCTTGCAATACCTCTCTGAACAAGAACTGATAGAAGCCATTGAAAACCAGCAAATTGAACCTTACTACCAACCTAAAATTAATAGCCAAACTAACCGCGTCGACAGTTTGGAAATTCTTGCAAGAATCGTAAAGCCTGGTCGTATTGACGCCATTTTACCGCAACATTTTTTGCCGACTGCAGTATCACTTGGTATCGAAAATATTATTACCTTTCAGCTTGTTGAAAAAGCCGCACGGCATTATTGCGAGTTGCAGGTGATTTTTGACCACGATTTTAAACTGGCAATTAATTTATCACCCAAACAAATGCAAGATTCATTTTGCGCCGAGCAAATGGCGACCATCTTGTGTGTAAATGGTTTAGAGCCAAGCCAATTTATTATTGAAGTAACCGAAGAATATGCGTTGCGTACGCCTGAACAACTGGAAACGTTAAACCGCTTGCGCATGCATGGTTATGGTATTGCGCTTGATGATTTTGGTACGGGATTTACCAATTTAAATCAATTAAGAACCTTGCCGTTTACCGAGATTAAAATAGACAGATGTTTTATTTCGAGTATTCGTGATGATAAATTTTCTCAGGTAATTGTTAAGTCGCTTATCGATATTGCAAAAGAGCAAAAGGTAGAGCTCGTTGCGGAAGGCGTCGAAGATATTGAAGACTTAGAATACTTGCGCCAAAGTGAAATTGGCATTTTGTTACAGGGCTTTTTTATCTGTCGGCCAAAACCCATTAATGAAGTTGTGCGTTGGTACAGCAAATGGAAACAAATCTCCGAAAAATCTATCTCTTAAAGACAAACTGCGTTAGTGTAAGTGTGTAAATAGTAAACTAAAACGATTTTTAGTCTTTAAGGATGAAGCGCATGAAATACCGTATTCTCAGTACGTTGCTTGTACTAAGCTCATTTACTGCCACAGCTAACAATTCCGCTGATATCGCCAAAAAATTACAAAATCCTGTTGCCGATATGATCAGTGTGCCAGTACAGTTTAATTACGACCCGAATATTGGCCAGAACGAGCAAGGTGAACGTTGGTTAACTAATGTTCAGCCTGTTGTACCGTACGATTTAAACGATGATTGGAATTTAATCTCTCGCACAATTATTCCCATAGTAAGTCAAGACTTTGGCTCGTTTCGTGAAGACGGCATTGGCGATATAGTTCAAAGCTTTTTCTTTTCACCTAAACAACAAACCGACAGCGGCTGGATTTGGGGGGCAGGGCCTGTTTTAATGTTTCCGAGTGCCTCTGAGCCTATGTTTGGTAGCGATAATTGGGGAATAGGCCCAACGGCGGTACTGCTTAAACAAAGTGATGGCTGGACTTTTGGTGCATTGGCAAATCACATTTGGGGTTTTGGTGCAGATAAGGACCAAGGCCAGACGGATGTAAATGCCACTTTTATTCAACCGTTTATCGGTTATACATGGCCAAGTGCAACCTCAGTATTCTTAAACAGTGAAACAACAATCGACTGGGAAAATGATGTAGAGTCGGTACCAATCAATTTGGTTGCCAGTCAAGTGATAACCATCGGCGATAATGTATTTAGCCTTGGTGCAGGCTTGCATTACTGGGCAAAAGGCCCAGAAAATGGGCCTGATGGAATGGGGGCGCGAATTATGATTACCTGGTTAATTCCGCAATAACCAATCTAAAAATGTAAACTTTTGCATGGTACGGTTAACGAATCACCATCCAGTGATTCACTTTTTCATTTATGTAGCCGCTTTGTCGATACGCTTTATTGATTAAACCGCGGCTTCGCAATTCTTTTAAGCCCCGTTGCACATATGCAAATATTTCTGAGTTGCCCGCGGCTTTTGACACAACAAAATGCCTGCTACCGGGGAGCTTAACTTTCAATCCATGAATTGGTACAAAGGTTTCATTGTCTTGTGAAAAACTCAGGTCGTCGGTGTTGTAAAATGTCGCAAGCATAACATCGCTTCGGCCTTTCATAATCATATCGGTCATTTGTGTAAATTGGCTTACGCTATCTAAATGAGCAAAACCAATTGCCGACATGATTCGCCAATCAATTTGCCAGTTTTTATTGGAAATGGCGTTTAGGCGTTGTAAGCCAAATTTGTCATTTACCTGACGTGCGCGTGTGTTATTTTGATGTACATAAAAACCTGCCTCGGCTTCACCATCACGTAATAACGGCCTTGAAATATAGAGATTATCTTTAATGGGTAGAGCGTCGCTTAGCCAAACTCCGGTAACGCTTAAATCAAGAAGTCCTTGTTCGAGCAGACGCAAGCGACGTTTATAGTGATCTGCTTGCACTAATTCAATGTTGCCACGAAATCCACCAAAGTGAAGCGCTTGTAACAACAATACTTGCTCAACAACATCGCGATACGCAAACTCGCCTGAGTAATCATCTATACTGCTAATTTCGCGACCCGCAATAAATTGTTCGACATGTTTTTGGCCTTCTAGCTGAACACCAATTCTAAGCGTTTCTTTTGCCCCAAGCGAATACGTATACACGATGCTTAAAACAAAAAACCAATATCGCATTTTAAATCCTTTAAAATTTAAACTACTCGTAATTCGAGTTGTATTTGATTAATTTATATCGTTTTTTGGTTAAGTTGGCTTAACTTCAGTTTATTTTTGAAAGGTCCATTAGGGAGGTAGAAAAGTCCCTGTGTAATAATCGCGCAATATACCTGTGCTTTGTTTAAATATCAATGTGTTGAAGGCTGATAATAACGTTATTTTCAACGCTTTTTTCGTTTCGTATTGCTGATTACTTGCGCGTTTTGTCGTTTTAGGGCAAAGTAAACCTACTTTTCTTATTGGAGCAAGCGCCGACATGAACAACTAACTCCCCAAACAATTTTAACTTTCTGTTTAATGTTAGGGATTAGTAGGCGTTGCTTTGCCAATTTTTCACTGAAAATCAATATTGACGCTAAGTACAATTATGCTTAGACGTTTCTCGCAGGTGATGCTGATCCCTTTTACTTGGGTAAAAGGATGGTCTTATGCCACATATTTCGATTTCAAATTTTTCATACAGCGTAGCGCAAAAACACATTTTGAAAAACGTATCTCTGCAACTAACACCTGGCGTTTACGGCTTAGTGGGTAACAACGGTAGCGGTAAGTCGACACTTATAAACGCAATAGCAAAGCTTGATGGTTGTAATAACACGATTAAAGTCACTGGCAAAACCGCTATTTTTTCACAGCTCAATGCTATACCAAATTGCTCGGTTGCAGGCTATTTGGGTATTGCCGATAAACTAAACGCGTTGTCGCGCATCAATGCGGGTAGCATCGACGTTAACGACTATCAAACGTTACAAGATGATTGGCATTGCGAACGAGATACAATAGCACTGTTAACGGCACTTGCATTACCAAAAGACCCGTTCATATCGTGTAATAAATTAAGCTATGGGCAGCTAGCTCGTTTAATGCTACATCGGTGCTTTAACAGTGATGCAGATATTATATTGTTGGATGAGCCAACCAATCACCTCGACCTAAATGCCAGAAGATGGTTAAGCGGCCAGATTACAGCCTTTAGGGGCATTGTGGTTATGGCAAGTCACGATGAAAATCTGTTGGATCACAGCACGCGTACATTGCACGTAATTAATGGTACGGTAAATGAATACGGTGTTGGCTATCATCAATTTAAAGCACAGTTTAATGCCGAACAAAAAGCACTGAGAGCGAAGCAAGAGCACATTAAACGCGAACAAACGCAATTTAAGCGCATTGCACAACTAAGCTTAGAAAAAGCACATCAGCGTGCGGCCCAGGGCAAGCAAAAAAGAGCATCGGGCAGTCAGCCTAAAGTGCTACTCGATAGTAAAAAAGAAGCTGCGTCCAAATCCCATAGTCGACAAGTGAAATTGCAAAACGCGCGTATTGATACATCAAATAAAATGTTGCGTGCGGTATGCGATGATCAGGTTTTAAACGAACCAGTCACATTCCACATGGCCGATATAAACACTCATAAAAATAAGGTACTGGTTAATATAAACAACTGGCAATGTGAGTTTAATCATCATCCACCACTGAACGCTACCATTAAACAAACAAGTCGTGTTTGGCTTCAAGGCCGTAATGGTTCAGGAAAATCTACCTTACTTAAAAACATAGCGAACCTGAGTAAGGCAAACCTAACAGTTAATAGTAATTGCGATGTGATTTATCTTGAACAAAACTGTCGCTGGCTCGATCAATACAGTGATGTACTGACCGCAATTATGGCTTTGACAACAAAGATAAGTGAACAAAACGCGCGTACCTTGCTCGCGTCTGCTGGGTTTCGAGGCGATAGCGTTTTTTTACCTGTTGAATCACTAAGTGGCGGCGAAAAAATGAAGCTGGCGATGCTATGCGTAAGCCACGCAAAAAAAGACGCGCTATTGCTACTTGATGAACCTGATAATCATTTGGACATCGCTGCAAAAAACGCATTGGCGATTTCGTTAAAAAACTATCCAGGCGCGTTTATATTAGTGAGTCATGACACCCAGTTTGTTGAGCAAGTTCGGGTGAATATGCGCCTTGATATTAATTCTGGTAGTGCTATTGAAGAACACGAATAAACGTGTAAAGTTCAATAAGTTATCATTGTTAAATTTTACCGCATTAAGGAGATGCAATGGAAAAGCATGATAGTGGCTTTGATGAAGCAAGTTATGATGATAAAGCGATCCGTTTTAGCCATACTGTTATTCGCTTTTGCGTAAAAATACTCGCAATTTTAATGACGTTGCTCATTATTTGGGGGGTGTTAGATGTTGTCTACGTGATGTACATGAAATTGAGTTCACCGCCTTATTTCTTACTATCAATTAGTGACATTCTTGCAGTGTTCAGCGCGTTTTTGGCTGTATTGATTGCAATTGAAATCTTTATCAACATTGTTATGTATCTGCGTGACGATGTAATACACGTTAACTTAGTAATCGCGACAGCATTAATGGCGATAGCGCGAAAAGTAATTGTACTCGACTTTACAAAACTCGCCCCTGAATACATTTGGAGCACAGCAGGCTTAGTACTTGCGCTTGGCGTTACCTATTGGTTGATTGCAGTAAAGGATAAGAAAAAAGCCAGCTTATTGTAACGTAATAACAGCTGGCTTATTGTAGTGAAAGCGGCATATTTAAGTCGCTTTCACTCTTATCTATTCATGCGTAACGCTTTGGTTTTAAGATTTTCCGTTTTCAGCAAATTTTTCTAACGTTTCACCACTCATACGATAGCCAATCCACTCATGCTGAGGCTCAGCGCCAAGTGATTCATAAAATTCACGCGATGGGGTATTCCAATCTAAGCAACTCCATTCAAAGCGGCCACACCCTTTTTCAACAGCAATTTGTGCTAAATGCTGAAGTAACGCAATGCCCGCGCCTTTGCCGCGGTATTCAGGTGATACGTACAAATCTTCAAGATATAACCCTGGTTTTGCAAGCCAGGTTGAATAGTTGTAAAAGAATACGGCAAAGCCAATGGCGTGACCGTCTAATTCGCAAATTAAACCGTAAACACCAGAGTGCTCAGAAAACATGCTCTGTTTGATGGTCTCTGGGGTTGCTAATACTTCGTGTTCTGCCTTTTCGTATATTGCTAACTCTTTAATAAAGTGCAAAATTGTATCGACATCGCTTAGTGTTGCCGGGCGAATTGTTAAGCTCATTGAAACCTCATCGTTTAAACTTTTTTGCTAGTTTAAGATTAACGCGCTAATGAAACCAGTGCATAATAATCATAAATATATGAAAGGTGCTCATGGTATATGAATCTAAAACAGTTTGATCTGAATTTACTTATTTTATTTCATAAACTCTACGTAACGGGCTCGGTTAGCCAAGCCGCAGATGAGATGTGTATTAGCCAGTCTGCATTTAGTCACGCCTTAGCACGCTTAAGAAAAAGCCTGAACGATCCACTTTTTATTCGTGAAAACAATTATATGCAACCAACAGAGCGCGCGCACTTATTAGCTCAGCATACAGAAAAAGCGCTGCCGCTTATTGAACAAGGCTTAAGTAGTGTGACGCCTTTTGAACCGTTAACAAGCGAAAAAACCTTTCGTATTGCTGCAACCGACTTTTCAGAATTTTGTTTACTACCCAAATTAACCAAGCACTTTGCCACCGTAGCGCCTAAGGTTAAATTGCAAGTGTTGCCTGCAAGCCCGTTGCCCGTTAAGCAGCAATTATCACAAGGTGATTTGGATTTTGTCCTGGGCTTTCAACATCAAGATAGTGAAATGGAAGGCGTTAGGCACTTAACCTGGCTAAGTGATGAGTATGTAACTGTAACGTGTAAACATAATACGCATGTTCAACATCAAATTACGCTTGAACAATTTTTGGCGCATAAGCATATTTTAATAGCACCGTGGGGTGAGAATGCCGGTGTGGTTGATCATGTGCTTGCAAGCTTAGATTTGGCCCGTGAAATTAGCTGCCAACAGGCAAGTGTGTTGGTTGCGCCGTATTTAGTGCCTAACAGCGAATATGTACTAACCATGCCTAAACGCATAGCAACCTTAGTGGCTGATAAATTGCAATTACAGGTGCTTAAGCCACCAATTCATATTCCAAATTATCATTTACAGTTGTATTGGCATGTATCCAAATCAAATAATGCAGCAATTAATTGGTTTGTCGGTGAAGTTGAGAAGTTATTTATTGAATCGTGATGTAATACCAATTCACTTAATACCAATTCACTTAAGTAGCAGAACATCCTAGCGGGCTAAATATCATGCTAACTGCGTTAGAATTTATCAATGTAGAATAACTACATAAGAAAAATTCCGCCTTGTTACCAGTTCATTTATCCAGCGCTATCTCTGATCACAGACTTAACAGAATTGGTATAAGTCGTTATTCATCCTAGCGGACTAAATGTCAGGCTAACTGCGTTAGAATTTATCAATGTAGAACAACTACATAAGAAAAATTCCGCTTTGTTACTATGTCATTTATCCAGCGCTATCTCTGATCACAGACTTAACAGAGTTGGTATAAGCTAATAAGCCAGTCAGGGCTTCTGACTGGCTTTTTTATTAAAGGCTAGTTTGAAATTGCGTAAGAGATAACGCTTCTTCTGTTTCCATTTCGCCGCGGTGATCTTTTGCTATTTTTTCATAAAGTAGCGGCAGCACCACTAAAGTAAAGAAGGTACCAATCAACATTCCGGCAACCAAAATAATACCAATGCTATTGCGCGCTTCAGCGCCCGCGCCTGTTACGAGTACCAATGGGAAGTGACCGAGTACGGTTGCACCTGTGGTCATTAAAATTGGGCGTAAACGTGTTGCGGCAGCGCCTTTTACAGCGTCTAGTTTAGATTTACCTTCAAGCTGTAAATGATTCGCAAATTCAACAATTAAAATACCGTTCTTTGCAATCAATCCGATTAAGGTAATAAGGCCAATTTGGCTATAAATATTCACCGTAGTTAATGATAAAAATGGCAACATTAGTGCGCCAGCAAGTGCTAAAGGCGCGCAGCCAAGTAATACAACAAGCGGGTCACGGAAGCTATTAAATTGAATTGTCAGCAGGAAGTAAACCACAATCATTGATACTAACAGTACGCCAACCATGGTATTACCTTCTTTACGAAGTTGGCGTGATTCACCTGCATAATCAATAGAATAATGCTTTGGTAAAACGTCAGCTGCAATTTGTTCAATAGTACTTAAACCTTGCTCTTTGGTGATATGAGGTAAAACACCCGCTAAAATTCGAAATGAACTTTGTTGGTTAAACGAGCCCAATACGCGCGGGCTGGTAAATGTGCGTAATGTTGCAAATGACGACACAGGAATAAGTTCGCCACTACCGGTGCGTATTTTCATATCGAGAATATTTTCAGGGTTATAGCGTTCATTATCGCCAACAATTGGGATCACGCGATAGGCTTTGCCGTCTTTATTAAAATAGTTAACAAAGTTGTTCGACATTAAAATGCTCAGCTGATCATTCACCGATTGTAAATTTAACCCTAAATCGGCGATTAATTCGCGGTCGATTTCTAGCTCTGCCTGCGGTAAATCGATTTTTAAGTCGGTATTAATAAACATAAAGCTGCCGCTGGCGTTTGCTTTTGCAATAATCTCGTCGGCGTATTGCTTCATAGTTTCTGGCTTATCATTCGCGCGCAATACAACTTCAACGTCAAACTGTCCTGCGGTAGGCAATGACGCTGGCAGAATTGGGAACAAACTTAAGCCCGTTACACTGCCTAGTCGACCGTAAAGGTCAAACAGTAAGTCGTGCACCGAGTTTTCGCGTTCTTCATAGGGTGCTAGTTCAACGCCACCAAAACCGGCCGCGGCAGTAATAATTTGCCAGGTAAACTGACCACCTTCAGTCGCGTTCATTACCTCAGCGGTATCATTCATTTTGCTTGAAGTATACGCCTGCGATGATTCAGGCGGCGCTTCAACAACCACTTGTATACTACTTTGGTCTTCAATTGGCGCGAGCTCTTTTTGTGATAAAAGATAAAAAGGTGCCGACAACAATGAAAACACAATAGCGACGAAGAACACTTGAGCACGCCAGTTAAATAGGGTGTCTAATGCGTTAAAGTAGAAATTTTGTAACTTATCAAAGTAACTATTTACTTTTTTCGTTAGTTTACTTTCTTTACCACCTTCTGCGTTAACCCACGCACTCATAATGGGTGATAAAGTAACTGCAACAACACCGGAAATAAGTACAGCAATGGCGAGGGTAAACGCAAACTCTCTAAATAAGAAACCCGTTAAACCCGTTAAAAAGCCAATGGGGGCGTACACTGCCGCAAGGGTTAAGGTCATGGCGATTACTGGCACAAGCAATTGACGTGAACTAATGAGCGCCGCTTGCCAGCGAGGTCTGCCTTCTCGCATATGGCGTGCTACGTTTTCAACGACCACAATGGCATCATCTACTACAAGGCCAACGGATAACACAATTGCAAGAATTGTCAGCAGGTTAAGTGAAAAACCAACCACATAAATAACGGCAATCGCACCTAAAATTGAAATAGGAATGGTGATAAGTGGCACCATAGCCGTTCTAAATGAGCCCATCATGGCAAGAACCACAATGCCAACAAGTAGTACGGTTTCACCCAGCGTGGTAAAAATCTCTTTAATTGAGTCACGCATATAAAGCGTGCCATCGTAGCCAATTTCAATGTGCATACCGTTTGGCAATACTTCATTGATTTGATCTAGCTTTTTATAAAGTGCATCACCAATTACAATTTCGTTAGCGCCTGGCAGCGCCCAAACTGCTAAAAATACCGTATCGTGATCATCTAAACGCGCTGTTACCATGCCTTCGGCTTCGCCAATTTCGACATTGGCGATAGTACCAAGACGAAGTTGCACTCCGTCACTTTCTTTTACGATGAGGTTTTCAAAGTCAGCAACGCTTTTCAATGACGTATTAGCCATTAAATCAATGCGTTGACGGTTGTTTTCACTGTAGCCTAATGTTGCAATGGTGTTGTTAGCTTGCAGTGCTTGAAACACATCAACCGCACTCACGTTATAAACAGCGAGTTTATCGGTATCAAGCCAAATACGCATCGCTGGATCGCGACCACCTTCAAGGGTTACTTTTTGCACGCCATCAATATCGCTCATTTGCGGCACGATGTTACGGGTTAGGTAGTCACTTACTTCGCTACGCGGTAAACCTTGCGATTGCACATCCAGGTAAAACACCGCGTACGGGCTATCGGCACGTACAATTTGAATTGCCGGATCTTCAGCGCCCGTTGGCAGTTCAAATTTGATTTGATTTAATTTAGTCGTGAGCTCTGCTAAAGCATCGGTAGTATTGTGGTTTAGTTCAAGCCACGCAGTTACTTTACTTAGGCCTGCTGTGGTAATTGAATCAACGTAGTCTACGCCAGGAACCGTAGAGGTGACACGCTCAATAGGCTCGGTAACATAGCCCTTTACAACATCGGCTGATGCACCAGTGTAAACGGTATTAATGACTAACGAGGCACTTTCAATTTTCGGATATTGTTGTACCGAGATTTTTTGCGCAGCGTTAATACCCGCGAGCACAATTAATACTGACAGTACAATTGCCAACACGGGTCGATTGACAAAAATGTCCATAAAGGAGGGCTTGTTTTCGTGTAATGAACTCATTACAAGCCTCCAGTGTGCGTTGTGCTTTCAGCAGTTTCTGTGGTGTAAACCAAGAGGTTTTCTTTTAGTTTAAACGCACCTTCACTGGCAATAAACTCACCGGCATTTAAACCACTTAAGATTAATTGTTGGTCTTGGATTTTGTCGCCTAGCTCTACTTTAATTGGCTTGGCGCGCCAATTTTGTTTATCGTCTTTCTCTAATTTATAAACAAAATCACCGAAGTGGCTGCGTGTTACTGCATTGGTCGGTACTGCTACTGCGTCAATCACTTCAATTGGTACAAACACACTCACCATTTGGTTGTGATGTAACTGCTTATTTTGATTGTTTACAATGGCGCGATAGCTTTGCTGGCGTGAATTTATGTCGATATTTGGCGCAATAGCGATAAGTTCAGCTGTTAACGCGGTGTTTGACTTTTGCTGCTTTACCGGTGCAACGCTTAGGGCATCACCAATTGCTAAGCGTGGTAGGGTTTGTGGCACAGCAAAATCAATCCAAATATTATCATTTAAGCCAACCAAAGTAGTGATTTGGCTATTGACATCAAGTAACTGACCGACTTGATATTGTGTTAAGCCAACGCGACCAGCAAACGGCGCTTTAATGGTTTTTTTATTAATAACTGACGTTAAATTAGCCACTTCAGCGTTAGCAACATTGACATTTGCCAGCGCTTTATCCACTTCATCTTGGCTAATGCGTTTTTGCGATAACAACTTTTCAACACGCGATAGGGTTGATTCTGCAAGTGTAAGGCGTGCTTTAGCAGCACTTAAGTTGGCTTCTTCGATACTGGTATCAAGTTTTATAAGCAACTGATCTTTTTCAACTATATCACCCGGCTTAAAACCTACTTTGGTAATATTGCCAGCATATTCATTGCTTACGGTTAGTGTATTCGGTGCTTGCACTTGGCCAATAACTTTTACGGTTTTAATGTGCTGAGTTGGCTGTGCATAGGTACTTTTCACCGATGCGGAAGGTTCAGGAAATGATTCGGCAAAGGCAATCATTGCTTGAATTTGACTAAACTTGGCGAAGCCTAGTCCCGAGATAACAACAAGTATAAGGATAATGGCTGCGAGCCAGCGTTTAATTTTCATACTTTCTCCGTTTGTATTGCATTAACGCAATGTTAATTTCTTTAATTCGTTTTCGATGGTGACAAGTGAGTCATCATCGATGGGTTTCTTCCATGGATAACTATTAAGCAAACGCACTGTGCTTCTAATAATAGGATGATTAAGCGGCAATGGCTCAAGTAATGAGTCTGTGCCTTCGACGATTTCTTGCGTTTGTTTAACCCGTTGTACTTGTTCAAAGCCAACAGTTATAGCCCAGCCACTAATGAGTATTTCTTCAATCACTTCGCTTAGGTTAGGCACATTTTGCAGCTCGCCTGCACTGATGCCATCGGAAAGGGCTAATTTAAAACCTTGTTCACAACAGTTACAGGCGTCGATCATTTTTTCAGTCCAACGACTAGAAGCGCGTTGAATAACCGCTTTATTGGTTGAATAAGATTGCAGTTCGTAATCAAATTCAAAGCGTTGCATGGCTTTAGGGGATATTAAACATACCGCGAGCATTTTTTCTGGCGTTGATAAAGGCAAGCTAAGCACACGTTCAAAAACCTTTGATACGTGATCAAATGACTGATAGGCAAGGGCAAGCACAATATCTTCTTTGCTCTGCACGAACTTATATACAGAACCCATAGAAAGCCCGGCCAAACGCGCGACCTTAGCCATCGTAAAGTCGGTAACTGACGACTCGTTAATACACTGTTCTGCGGCATTTAAGATCATTCTTTCCTGCTCTTGCAGGCTATATTTTGGTGCTGGTGCCATTACTAAACCTCTTGCTCATTTTCTTTTGTAACGCCATTCGAATGATATTCGAATGGCGTTATTCTAATTCAGCAAAGGTTAATGTCAATTAAAATGTTGCGCTTGTTAATTACAAATTAGGATAAGTTATTAGGGTCTAATTAACTTAATATTAATGAAGGTATGTTTGGACGTGTCTTGTTACTTTTTGTTTAGTCGATTTCACATGGTAAAAGGTAAGAAACTGATTTGAATGCACAAGTTTAAATGAAATTCGATTTATATTGCTGTTATCGCAGAGGGGGCGTGAACTTATACTGTTTGTGTACCGTTAATTAAAAATGCTTAGTGTAATTGAAACTTATGGGCTTAGTTGTTTTAAACATTCGTTAAATATAATTTGTGTGGCAAAGTAAATTCAAAATTACCCAATGTTAAACAAACTTAAACTGGAACCCAAATGTCAATGAATTAATGTCGAAAACACGAGCGCTTAATTGTGTCAAAGCTAGATATTAAAATTTGTTAAAATCTAATCTTAAAGGACACTGAAAACAGGCTACCAGTGTCTTTTTTCTTTTCAACTTGCTTCTTTTTTACTTGTTGCGTATTCGTCTGCTTTGTTTGTGTGTACTGGTTTGTATTTGAAGCTTGTAACACTTCATTTTGATTAACCTCAGGTAACGCTAATTGTGCTGAAAAAATAAGTGCAATAAGTGACATTGGTTGTTTCCGCTTTACATAAATTACGTTTGTGGGGCCATGATGCCGATTAAATTAATCCTTGTCTCTTATCAAACTATTATATCGTGAAATATAAGGTTTGGCTGGAAATTGCTTATTTATTTCAATGTGTTAAACGAAATCTTATTTGGTTGTTTTTTAAATAAATAATATTACTTATAGAAAATAAAGTGAGTTATGCTAATATCGCGTTTATTTTTTGTTAACTGCGAGCAACGTGATTTATCAGTTAGGACCTTGGCTTTTTGATAGCGATTTATGTTTGCTATCGAATGATGATACTAAAACGGAATTAGACCCACTTCTTGTTAAGTTATTGCGGTATTTTATTGCACATCCAAAGCAAATTATTTCTCGCCAAATGTTGGTTGATAATGTTTGGCAGCAATCATTTGTTGATGACAATGCGATAAATCGTGCAATGTCTGAATTGAGAAAACAACTCCAGCATTCTGAGCTTGAAGCGCCGCTAATCAAAACCCATTATCGTAAAGGGTATAGCTTACAACTACAGCCAAAAATAATTGAAACTCAAAACACTGAAGTTAACGAAAAAGAGAAACCAACGCGAACGAATGCACGTCCAAATATTTTGCTTGTTATTGGTGTATTGCTGTTGGTTGTTGGGCAACTTTGTTGGTATTTTTGGCCAAAACAAAGTAGCGATTATGTGGCGACAGCAGATTTTAAAACCGAACTTGTAACTAACGATAGCGCGCTGAAATGCTTCCGTTATTTAGTTTTGATAAAGCCTTTATGGCTTACACACGCTCTTATCCAGATACCAAAGAGAGAAAAGTCCATATTAGACGCATGGCGGATAAGCAAGAAATTACGTTAATTCACCCAACAATGATGATTTCCGCATTAGCGTGGCAAAATCAGCAGCACAGTATAATTGTGCAGGCAGTAGATATCAGCTTGGGTAAATGCGAGTTTCTGTTGGCAGATGTATCGGGCTTTACAGTTCGTTCGGATTTTACTCATCTATCAGATTGTAATTACCAAACAGATGGCTACGTAGCGCTCGATAAACAGGGACGCTATTTGTATTACACATCGAGCAATAACGAACTAAAAACAAAAGCCTTGTTAAAGTACGATACAGAAACCAAAACATCACACGCTTTGGTTCCGGCACGCCCTGATTTGTTTGGCCCATCGATGCCAAAGCTGTCGCAAGACGGAAAGTGGTTGGCTTATTTAATTTTTGAGAAAAATAAGCGTGTGCAAGTGTTTTTACATTCATTCGAAACGCTAGAGTCAAAAAGGCTATATCAAAATAAGTCAGCAACGTATTCATTCGCATTAGATTGGGTCGACGCAAAAACGTTGCGATTTATCGATTATGATCAAATCGTAACAATCGATATTAACTCATCAAGTGTCGTTGAACGCTTATCATTACCTGATTTTGTGTTTCCTTATTATATAAGTCACAGAAGCAAAACAGATCTTTATTACACAACAGGTAACACCCAGCATTACGGTTTTAAACAAGTTGATGACTTTGGCCGTGGGCATGATGCGTACAGTATTTATGAATCAAAACACCACTCATATTTTATTCAGTACGATAATCAGCGCCAGCAATCCTATTTTATTTCTAAACGAAGTGGCATACCGCAGGTATGGTATGGTAACAAATTAGGCGTTAAGCAATTAACCCATTTTGAAGATAAAGCAACTGCATTATCAAAGTTAAAATTAAGCCCAAATAGCAACCATTTGTTGTTTGAACGTAATAACCGCATTGAAATTTTAAATGTAGAATCGGGTAAATTGCGCAGCGTTGATTTTTTAGCGAACAAAGAACTATTGTCGATCATATGGGGCGAAAACAGTAATACTTTGTTGTATGTAGAAAAAGGTGATGATGCACGGGTAAAGCGTTATGATTTTATAACAGAGGAACATCAAACCATATTATCAGTAAACTCATTGTCACTATTTAACAGTAATAATGGTGTGCCTTATGCTGCAACTGATAAAGGCTTAGTTAATCTAGACACTAAAGAATTAGTCACACTGCCTGACAATGTTATTGTCGATTTAAATATGCGATTTAACTCTGTAGATGATTACTTTTACGCAACTGACCGAATTAAAACGGTTTATCGTTTTAAAGCTGGTGATAAAGAAGCCGATGTCAGTAAGCTCAATTTTAATATTCACAGTATGGACATAACAAATAAGCACCAAATATTACTTGGGAGCAGAATTATGAAAGATATAAATATCGAACGGATCTGGTGGTAAAACGCTATTTAACGCTCTGTTGCGTTCAAATATTAAGCTAAATTATATTTTTTCTTTCCACTATAACTTTCATTTATAATGGGTATTATTTGGCTAAATCCTGCTTGTGATATCCTCGTGTTACAATGCCAGAAAATGAATATCTAAAGTGAAGCCGACAGATAAAACAGACTATTGCGTAATCCCATTAACGTGCTTTAATTGGTTGCAAAGTGGTTAGGTTTTGTTTGGTAATAATAACTATTATCAATGAGTTATTGACGACTTCACGATTATGACCAGTAAGGTTATCAATTAGTATTAATTTACTGAGTTTTTCATGTTTTTTAGACTCGACAGTTTAGTGAGTGAGTAAAAATCATGTAAAATACTTAGTTCATATCTTTTCAAAAACACGTCGAGAGTTTTTTATGAGTTTGTACACAGAATACATGGAAGAAATTGAGGTTCGTAAAAAAGACCTTGGTTTAAACCCAAAGCCAATTGATAGTGCAGAGCTACTATCTGAAATCATCGCTCAAATCAAAGATACAACAAATGAGCACCGTGAAGATTCATTAAAATTCTTCATCTACAACACGCTTCCTGGTACTACACCAGCGGCAGGTGTTAAAGCGCAATTCTTAAAAGAAATCATTCTTGGTGAAGAAAGTGTTGCTGAAATTTCAGCTGATTTTGCGTTTGAACTACTTTCACACATGAAAGGTGGTCCATCAATCGCAGTATTACTTGATCTTGCACTAGGTAATGATGAAGCAGTTGCAAAACAAGCTGCTGATGTACTTAAAACACAAGTATTCCTATACGATGCAGATACAACGCGTTTACAAGATGCGTTCAAAGCAGGCAACGCAGTTGCTAAAGAAATTTTAGAAAGCTACGCAAATGCTGAGTTCTTCACAAAACTTCCTAACATTCCAGAGAAGATTGAAGTTGTAACTTACATTGCAGGTGAAGGTGATATCTCTACCGATTTACTTTCTCCAGGTAACCAAGCGCACTCACGTGCTGACCGTGAATTACACGGCCAATGTATGATTACACCTGAAGCGCAACAAGAAATTGTTGCACTTAAAGAAAAGCACCCTAACGCGAAAGTAATGCTTATCGCAGAAAAAGGAACTATGGGTGTTGGTTCTTCACGTATGTCTGGTGTGAACAACGTAGCACTTTGGGCGGGTGAGCAAGCGAGCCCATACGTTCCATTTATTAACATCGCACCTGTAGTTGCGGGTACGAATGGTATTGCGCCTATCTTCCTTACAACGGTTGACGTAACCGGTGGTATCGGTCTTGACCTTAAAAACTGGGTTAAGAAAGTAGACGCTGACGGTAAAACAGTTACAGACGCAAATGGCGACCCAGTACTAGAAGAAGCTTACTCAGTTGCAACGGGTACGGTATTAACAATTGATACCCAAGCGAAGAAACTATACAACGGTGACAAAGAGCTTGTAGATGTGTCATCTGCATTCACGCCACAGAAAGTTGAATTCATGCGCGCGGGCGGCTCTTACGCGGTTGTATTCGGTAAGAAACTTCAAACGCTAGCTGCTGAAACGCTAGGCGTTGATGCACCAGCAGTTTACGCACCGTCAAAAGAAATCTCACACGAAGGCCAAGGCCTTACTGCTGTTGAGAAAATCTTTAACCGTAATGCGGTAGGTGTGCAATCTGAAACGCCACTTCACGCAGGTTCAAACGTACGTGTTAAAGTTAACATCGTAGGTTCGCAAGATACAACGGGTCCTATGACATGTCAGGAACTTGAAGCGATGGCTGCTTCAACGATTTCACCACTTGTAGATGGTGCTTATCAGTCTGGTTGTCACACAGCATCAGTTTGGGATGCAAAAGCGCAAGCAAACATTCCTAAATTAATGGCGTTCATGAACAAGTTTGGCCTTATCACTGCACGTGATCCTAAAGGCATTTACCACTCAATGACTGACGTAATCCACAAAGTATTAAACGATATTACTGTGGACGACCGTGCAATCATCATCGGTGGTGACTCGCACACGCGTATGTCTAAAGGTGTCGCATTCGGTGCCGACTCAGGTACTGTAGCACTTGCTTTAGCAACAGGTGAATCAGCAATGCCAATTCCTGATTCAGTTAAAGTAACGTTTAAAGGTAAAATGGCTAAGCACATGGACTTCCGTGACGTAGTACACGCAACGCAAGCGCAAATGCTTAAGCAATTTGGCGGCGAGAACGTGTTCCAAGGTCGTATTATCGAAGTTCACATTGGTACGCTAATGGCTGACCAAGCGTTCACGTTCACTGACTGGACTGCAGAAATGAAAGCGAAAGCGTCAATCTGTATTTCAAATGACGAGACACTTATCAAGTCAATTGAACTTGCTAAGAGCCGTATCCAGATCATGATCAACAAGGGTATGGAAAACGAAGCGAAGACGCTTCAAGGTCTTATCGACTTAGCTGACGAGCGTATCGCTGGTATTAAGTCTGGTGAGCAACCAGCACTTGCACCAGATGACAACGCTAAGTACTACGCAGAAGTTGTGGTTAACCTTGACGAAATCGTTGAGCCAATGATCGCTGACCCAGACGTAAACAACGATGACGTTTCTAAGCGATATACGCACGATGTTATTCGTCCAGTTTCTTTCTACGATGGCAAACCAGTTGACCTTGGTTTCGTTGGTTCGTGTATGGTTCACAAAGGTGACATGCAGATCATCGCGCAAATGCTACGTAACCTTGAAAAGCAAAACGGTTCAATCGAGTTCAAAGCGCCACTGGTTGTTGCGCCACCAACATACAACATTGTTGATGAGCTTAAAGCTGAAGGTGATTGGGAAGTGCTCGCTAAGTACGCAGGTTTTGAGTTTGACGATGCAAATCCGAAAACAGCTGCACGTACTAAGTACGAAAACATTCTTTACCTAGAACGCCCAGGCTGTAACTTATGTATGGGTAACCAAGAAAAAGCAGAACCAGGTGATACAGTTATCGCAACATCAACGCGTCTTTTCCAAGGCCGTGTAGTAGCTGATACATCTGACAAAAAAGGTGAGTCACTACTTGGTTCAACACCATTAGTAGTACTATCGTCAATTCTTGGTCGTTTCCCAACTATGGCTGAATACTCAGCAGCAGTTGAAGGCATTGACCTAACAGCGTTTACACCGCTTGAAGAAGAACTAACGACTAAGTTCGGTTCAGAGCAAGCAGTACCAGTTAAAATGGTTTAATAAACCGATTTAACGAAAAAGCGCGGTAAGTTCTGCTTACCGCGCTTTTTTATTATCTAACGAATCATTTAAGTATTCTTATCACTGCTCTGAAGCGAACCGTTATTCATGGTATTTGCGAATAACCGCGACTTTGCCATCTTCAATTTCGAGTACTTCCATCATCACATTTGAATACGCAAGAGGCTGCTTATTTTGCGGGTGAATGCCTTTGGCATTTGATGTGTAACGAATGGCAACGGCAGAGTTATTAAAAGCAAAGACATTGAGTAATTTTGAGTTGTATTCTGTGTGTGCACCTAAATAAAACGTCATGCCTTTACGCATTGCTTCTTTGCCATAGGGTTGTCTTGTATCGTCAGTCACATAAGGTAAATGCGTGTGACCTATATCATCGGTTAAAAATGCTAAGTAATTTTCTAACTCTTTTGATGTTGCGTTTGGTGCTTGAGTTGCAACCATTGCATTGTAGTAGTCTGTGGCGAATGCTTTTAGGTCAATTTTTTTTGTATCTGCAAACACCGTAGGTATTGTTAAAAATGATAATAAGCAAATAATAATTAAGCGCATTTTAGTTCCTGTTGATTTTATAAACATCAACTAATCTAGCGACTTAATTTTTTAAAGCCAAGAAAAATAAAGGCTTAGAATTATTTTGTTACATTAATCGCAAAATGAAATCACTTAGCCAGTAGCAAATAACTATGGTTGATAAATGTATAAATGCTCGGATAACGAAAGTAAACTTGCTCACATTAATGTTCAATTTAGTCGATGCTATAACGGCTAAACTCATTACAAAAAACCACGGTGTGCAAACAAAAAATACTTCTTGTTTGATTACGCTTACCGCTAAATCATGAAGTAGTCCACTGATACTAAATGTTAAAATTAGCGTGAGAGAGTACGGCAAAAAGTGCGTTAGTGGTTTTTGAATTTTTGTGGCTAAGTAATAGCCCCAAATTGGGTTCCAATAAAGCCAAAACTGCGAAAAGTTATTAGCACCAAGGGCATTTTTAAGCATGTTTGAAAGCGAACCTGATGCACCGAGCGGTACACCATTTCGACGCTTTACATATTGTCTCAGGGTCAATTTTCTAGCCATGACTAGTCATCTAAAGTAACAATCCATTGGTAATGGGCTGAAAACGACTCGCGCTGTAAATGAGTGACTGTGCGGTGAGTTTTTCAACGCCATATACCCAGGTTTCTATACCATGTTTAGCTGCAACTTTTTGCAGTAGTAAATCGAAATCCCCATCGCCAGAGAGTAAACACACCACATCGACATTGGGTGCATGCTCTAATACATCAATAGTAATACCCACATCCCAATCGCCTTTTGCTGAGCCGTCAGCGCGTTGGATAAAGGGTTTGAGTTTTACGTCAAAGCCAATGTGTTTAAGTGCTTTTTGAAATTTATGCTGTTGGTCGTCTTGGCGCGCGATTGCGTATGCATTAGCGAGTACAATCTCCCCTTGATTAGATAATTGTTGCCATAACTCACGGTAATTAAATTGGCGTTGATAGGCTTGACGTGTGGTGTAGTAGATATTTTGAATATCTACAAAGAGCGCGATTTTTTTCAAAGTGATCAGTTCATTTTATTGTTTGTGACACTATAGCAAGCATAGTTTGAGACTAACAGTGATGGCATGCTGTGATATACTTCTCTTTTTGCAATATTTGAGTGTTCGCTTTGTCTTCAACTTCTTGTTTTTCAACTACGGCGCTATCGCCCGCGCTTTTAGAAAACTTAACCAGTTTAGGTTATACCACCATGACCGATATTCAGGCGCAAACCTTGCCGCTTATTCTTGCGGGTAAAGATGTGATTGGGCAGGGCAAAACAGGTTCGGGTAAAACGGCTGCGTTTTCACTTGGCTTGTTACATAACTTAAATGTTAAACGTTTTCGCGTACAAGCAGTGGTTGTGTGCCCAACACGTGAACTTGCCGACCAAGTAGCGGTAGAGATACGAAAGCTCGCACGTGCGATTCACAATATTAAAGTGCTTGCATTATGTGGTGGCGCACCGATGGGGCCGCAAATAGGCTCGCTTGAACATGGCGCCCACATTGTGGTTGGTACGCCAGGGCGTATTGAAGAGCATTTACGAAAAGGGCGTTTAATTCTAGATGAAGTAAATACCTTTGTGCTTGATGAAGCCGATCGTATGCTAGAAATGGGGTTTGAAGAGTCACTTAATTGCATCATTGAGCACCTACCAACAGCAAGACAAAATTTATTATTTAGTGCCACTTACCCAACTAAAATCGAGCAGTTAGCACAGCATGTGATGGTTAATCCTGAAAAAATCGTGGTCGAAGCAACGCATGATCACAGCTCAATTAGCCAATATTTTTATGAAGTTGTAAATAATGATGCACGTTTAGATGCGGTTAATCGCTTATTACTTAAGTTTCAGCCAAAATCAGCGGTGGTGTTTTGTAATACCAAAAGTGAATGTCAAAATGTATGCGATGAATTAAGTCATTTTGGCTTTGATAGTGCTGCGCTGCATGGTGATTTAGAACAAAAAGATCGTGACCGTACTTTAGTGCGCTTTGCTAACAAGAGTTTAACTATTTTGGTTGCAACCGATGTTGCGGCCCGCGGAATCGATGTTGACCATGTTGATATGGTGGTGAATTACCACATAGCGCACGACCCTGAAGTGCATGTTCACCGCATTGGCCGTACCGGCCGCGCCGGTAATAAAGGTATTGCCTGTTCGCTTGTGAGTTATAAAGAATCTCATAAGGTGAATGCGTTAGAAGACTATTTAAAGATTGAAGCGTTGCCTACTGATTTGCCAGGCGATGAGGTATTTGCCAACGCGATTGAGCGCGCGCCAAATATTACGCTGCAAATTGATGGTGGTAAAAAAGCAAAACTTCGCCCAGGCGATATTCTGGGTGCGCTTACATCGAATAGTGCAATTACCGGAGAACAAATTGGTAAAATCAAAGTAACGGCGATGACATCGTATGTCGCGGTAACACGAAAAATTGCCAATGCGGCTGTAAAAACCATTAGCGAAGGCAAAATGAAAGGCCGTAACTTTAGGGTACGCAAAGTCACTAAATAGTTGTACTCAATCTGTTATACGGGTGTGTGACAAAGTCACACACCTTTAAATAACGCGCGCATTTTAATCGTGTTTTCACTAACCTTATATCTACTCGCTTAGCGTTATATTTTATAAAAATACGCTAATGATAGAGCGTACCGTTTTTATAAATATCCGTTGACCACTGCTCCAGCAGTTCACTCGCTTTCTCATGCTCTTCAGCCGAGAGCTTATCGTACTGTCTGTTAACGAACCAAGAGAAGCGATTATAAATTTCGTCATTGTTGGTAAATTGGGTGATCAATTGATTTAGAGCAAATGACTTTACATGACCAAATTTTCCCGCGTTTTGTGAATGATGCAGATTCGACAATTGAATTAATGCATCAATACTGCCTTTTTTACCGGCTTGCTCCAACAGCGCTAGTTTTTGTGTCGTAAATGCATCGCGCGTTGCAATATAATCATCGCGCGATAATGATGCATAGCCTTGTGATTGCATGTAAAACTCAGCAGTGACGCGCCCTAATGTTTCCTGCGCAGGCACAAATCCTTGAGTTGCTGCAGTTTCTAAGTAGGTGTAAAAGGCGTTTAAATTTTCTGACTCAAGCCCCTGGCAATAGGTATACTGTTCACGCACTCGCTCAATTGCCACGGTGCTGTCCGTAAACTGGTAGGTTTGCTCAAGCTTGTCTTCAAACACTTGCTCATTTAACGGTGCAAATAAACAATAACGAAAATTACGGGCAAGAAGGTAACTCGCTTCAGCGTCCCCCGATTTTGCACGTAATTTTAATGTGCTTAACTGGCTCTTTATGCCATCTTCTAAACGCCATTGTGGTTTGGTAATTTCAATTAAATGGCCTTGCTTGGTGTGCTTTGATTGTATGGGTAACGCGTTAGTAATAGGCTGAATTTCGGTGATTTTTTCATGCTCAAACCGTTCGATGTTCTGCTGCGTTTTAAGCGACGTATTTGTTATATCTTGCGTTGTGTTTTCGCCGTTTAAAATCAAAATAAGCGAAGTCACAACGCACAGAGAAATTGCGATATAAGTAAATGCTTTCATAGTCACCAATTAGGATGCGCTAGGATTTTTTGCATTTAATGGTTGTTGGCGCGACAGAACGACTGCTAATGTTATTTTGATGTGATTCATATTTAGTCCAACCAAGTGGGCATTGTGTCGCATCAAGTTCAACAATCGTATTTTTTGGCAGCAAACTTGATTGTTTGCTTAATGTTTCAATCACTTTTTCTAATTTAACAATTTTTCGTTCTAAACAACGCGTTTGTTCGTTCGCGCTGAGTTTTACAGAGCAGTCTTCAGCATTTGCACTCATCGAGTGTGTAATAAAATACAGAAAGATTACGAATAGGGGAGCCAGTTTAAGTCTCATTTGAATGTCCGTTTAATGTGATACTGTTAATTTTTAATTTCGCGCATCTGCTATGCCCTGCTCAAACCCGATTACAAATGGTTCGATAGCAAAACCAATTAACAAACATAATGAGGCGGTTAACATCATATTGCGGTTATTTTTTTTGTAACCAATGCTAAAGAGCACAACAAACAGAACGAGCGTGAAAATTTCAACGTATTGCAAGGTCAAATCCTTTTGAAGTTAAAGTAATATACTTTTATGGGCTTTCTATATGATTGATATATTTACCAAATCTAAAAGCACTTTACTATAAACTCATCACAATAAATGTTAACAAATGTGTATTGCCGGGAAGCGGGTTGCTGTTGGTTTAAGTTGCAATTATAAGCCGTGTTTTTGATTATAAGCTTTTAATGCATTTCTAACTTTCTCTACTAATGCTTTATCTGTTTTATTACTAAACGCTAAGCATCCTTCGGCGTCACTGGCCTTAGTTACCTCAATCAACTTTTCGATTTCAGACTCGGTATGATTAAAATGACGCAGATTCTCTGACATTTCCCACTCTGTTTGTAATACCAAATCGACACGTCCTGCAAAAAACTTTCGTGCGCCTGCGTAAGGATCGCTCGTTACATCGAGGTTAACGCCATTTTTGAAGCCATTTGCCAACAAATACTCATGATCTGATTCGCCCTTTTCGATGGATGTAACATAGCGCTTGGCGTGTTCAAGCGTGGTTATATTTATCTCTTTGCGCTTCGCTAACTTGTACAAATTAACTTTAATTGGGCCAATAAGCGGACAAACCCATTGAAACAAGTTTTTGCGCTCTTTTGTTTTTAGAATGGTATAAATAAGGGTGTTTTCGTCGTTAGCGGTTAAAATCATAGAGCGCGCCCACGGGTAAGACGTAATTTGGTAGTCAATATTAATACTGTCTAGAATAGCTTTGACGCGCTCAGTCGCGCGACCAACAACTTCACCGTGCTCGTTTGTATAATTATATGGTCGCCACTCTTCGGTAACCACATTGAGCTTTGCGCTTGCCGCTACATACAGCGAAAACGTGCAAAGTATTAAACAAACATTAAAAATAGCTATTCGATACAAACTCGTACCCACTCCATGCGTTATGTGTTTAATAACGTACCTTTCAGTTAAAAACGCTTTTACATTCAATTATATAACAATTAATCGTTTTTAGTGTTCGGCATAATTTAACTATTATTCCCGTTATTAATATATAACGTAGTTAAATCTAAATAAACCGACAAAATTCTTATTTAATGTGTTACTTCTTTGTTTCTGTATTCGGTGCGTTTAACGCTTTGCTGCACACCAGAGTTACTTTATTTTATTGCTGTTTAAAAAAGCCCAACATAAACAATGTAGAGCGTGTTTTACTTTACGCTCTAGTCTTCTGACTGATTGTTGTCAGGTGTAGTTTGTGCCAGCTTTTCACGCTCTGCTTTCGAGATGTATTTTGGCTTATTACTTTTATTCAGCTTTTCGTTTGCTTTCTTGTCTTTCTTGTTCAGCTTTTCATAAATTTTTTTGCGGCGGTTCATAGTCTTCTCACATAATAAATCGCCGCGGAGTTTAGCATAGTCTGCCATATCTCAACGTATTTTTATTGTTTTGATAATACAATGTTATATTTCAACATAGCATGGTCACTACCTGGGATATATTGGGTGGTTAATGTGTCGAGTAAAAGTGAGTCACTTAATAAGCAATGGTCAATGGTAAGTCCAAAAATCGAATATATCGGCTGCGGTAACTTAACAGGTGACCAAGATGCATAATGGCCAGCTAATTGATAGCAAGCGTTGAAACGTTCAACACGCGTAAAGTGTTGTGACAATGGCCCGGTATTAAAATCACCTAATACTAATGTGTGTTCAATGTCATGGGGTTGGTTTAATAGGTTTGTTAAGTACAACAACATCATATTGCGTTTATGCCACAATTTTTGATTACGCGGCGAGGGTGGGTGTAGCGCAAATACACGCAACTTTTGATGTCCTACGGCTAAATGCAGTTCGACAATAACACCCCGTACGCTGTTTTCAAAAACTGAGTGGGTGATACGTTGCAAAATTGGGAATTTAGTAATGACACCGATACCATCTGGAAACCCTTCGATTTCGGCAGAGCCATAATCAAAGTAATCTCTACGCAGCGCGATAAAGCGTGCGCGATCAGTATCATTCACTTCAAATAGTGCTGTTATATCGCTACGTTCCTTGCCAAGTATGTAGTAAACGCTTTCGATGTCAGCATTGTAATAATTAAGGTTAAGTTGACTAACCGTAACGCTGGGGTCGTTGTAGTAATTAAATGAAAGATTTATAGGTAGATTAAATAACAGTGTGGTGAATGTAATTACAGCGATACTAGTTGCTAATTTTGGCTTTATAAAAATGAGTATCAACGATAAGCCAAGGCTCAGAATCAATAGGTGTGGAATAAAACTTGTCACTAAATCAAGCCAATAATAAGTGGCTGAAAGCGACGACATTGCAATTAGCGCCAACGTGAAGGCAACGCTGATAATTATAAGCAGTAAATATTTAACCATGATTGCGTAAGAACAAGTTGCTTAACTCTTTTAGTCATTTAACTAATAGTATAGTAAGCATTTTCAACTTGTTATGTGCCGTATAATCGAGTTTTAAGTAATACGTTCACTATTTAAATTTATTCGGAAATAAGCACATGTTAAAAACTAATGCCTTATTTAACTCACTAGAGCGGCTTGTATTGGATGATACACAATCAACTTTAAAAACCATGGTACTTGCTAACGCTCTGTGCTACTCTGCGCGACCTTTTTTTTGCTTAGGAGTATGCGATGATTGTTGGTTTTGATTATGGTAGTTCAAATTGCGCTATGGGTGTTTTAGAGCAAGGTGTTCCTAAGCTTGTTCCGCTAGAGAATGGCAAACCGTACTTACCATCGACTTTATATGCACAGCACAACAGTTTAATTGTTGACTATGTTGCTAAAAATTTAGCTAAGGGCGACCTGGCTGACACCTACGTTAGTCAACGAAAAGGGCTGTTGGCGGGTATTCCTGCTATTCGCAGCGATCTTGATTTAGCAAATAATGAAAGCGGAATTTACATTGGGCGAGAAGCCATCGATGAGTATATAGAATTCCCCGAAGAAGGCTTTTACGTTAAATCTCCTAAATCATTCTTCGGTGCAACCGGATTAAAACCAGAGCAAATCGCATTTTTTGAAGACATTGCTACAGCCATGATTATGGCAATCAAAGCCCGCGCCGAAAACCATTTAAAACATAGTTTATCGCATACGGTAATAGGTCGCCCAGTTAACTTTCAAGCCGTTGGCGGAGAAGAAAGCAATCAACAAGCGATTAGTATATTAACCAAGGCAGCACAGAGAGCAGGGTTTAAACACGTAGAATTCTTGTATGAGCCACTGGCTGCTGGTATCGACTTTGAAACCTCCCTCACTGAAAATACTAAAGTGTTGGTGGTTGATATTGGCGGTGGTACGTCGGATTGCTCATTCGTGCAAATGGGTCCATCGTTTCGCGAAAACCATGATCGCAGCAACGACTTTCTTTCGCATACAGGTAAACGTATTGGCGGAAACGATTTAGACATCGCTCTAAGTTTTCATAAATTGATGCCGCAATTTGGTTTAGGAACACAAATGAAATCGGGTTTACCTTTGCCACATCCACTTTATTGGCAAGCGTGTAAAATCAACGATATTCATTTGCAAAGTGAGTTTTACAGCGATACAAATCATCGCGAATTAACGCGTTTATTGCGTGATGTAGAGCAGCCAAATTTACTTTCGCGTTTAATTAAAGTGCTTGAGAATAAACAATCTCATCAAGTCGTTAGGCAAGGGGAGTTGGCTAAAATTGGTTTATCGGAACAGAGCACGCATTATGCAGATCTTTCGTTTGTTGAATCTGATCTTATGCAGTTAATTGAACATCATGATTTGAGCGATGCGATTAATGACAGTTTAAAGCAAATGGTGAATCTTGCGAACGACGCAATTTGTGCAGCCGGTACTCGCCCAGATGTGATTTACCTAACTGGCGGTAGTGCACAATCGCCATTACTCAAACAGGCATTACAACAGGCTTTGGGTGATATCCCAATGTTAAATGGTGACAACTTTGGTAGTGTAACTGCTGGTTTAACGAAGTGGGCGAATAAAATCTTTAAATAACCCGGTTTTAAAAAGGTTAATTTGCTTAAAATTAGCGTTGCATAAGGATTTGTTGCGCTAATGCAAAAGCGACACAACATGGCGTACTTATAAACACAATCACGCATTATGTTTTAAGTGACGTATTTCCTTGAAATTAGGTACACCCTTTGCTTATATTAAATTATTGCAAATGGAGTCGCGCAATATTAAGCCAGTCGCTACCTAACTTATCAAGGATGACTTATGAATACGTCAGCACAAACCAATAGTTCACACTCGTTGGTTAACCCCACCTTTCAACGTAAGCTCGATTGGGTAATGGTGTTGTTATTAACCGTGTTAATTATCGCAAATGCGTATCTTGCTCATTACGCCACAATAAACCATGGTGCATTTGATGTTCCCAGCAAACAAATTGCGTTTATTCTTGGTACCACATTTGGTTTACCGTTTGTGACAGTAGCAGCGACCTTGCTTTTTCCTTCAATGAGAATGCTTTCAACGCAAATTAAAGTGTTAACACTTACATCGGCAATTGTGTTTGTGTCAAATGTGCCGCTACTGGCATTGGCGTTTTAACTATTCTACGTGATTTATTACTACAAACTCGCTCGGTGTTAGTGCGCTAAAGGTCGCGTATTTAGTACGTACAAGCGTGCCATCAGTTGCCATTATTTGTCGCTCTGTAGTTTCAACATCAAGGTTACCCTTATAGAGATATGCTAATGTTTCTGTATCAGCACGGTAGCTTTCGCCAGCGGCGAGTTTAACGATGTAAATATGGGTTTTACTATCAAACGTAGCGTTTTGAGTTTTATCACCGCCGTAAATATGTGTAATGCCTTGTTTGGCTGTTTTATAGTATTTATACGCTGCGGGTTCGCCTAATGTTTCTGGCAACGCCCATAATTGTAATAAACGATTAGTTGACGAATTTGGGTTTATTTCATTGTGTGAAAAGCCTTCACCACCAGCGCGCTGTACTTGCGCATCACCCGCCTGCAAACTTTTACCGTGCTCTAATGAACCTTCGTGGGTAACTTGCCCATCAAGCATGATAGTGATGACGTCTATCTCTTTATGAGGGTGCATTGTGGTTTCACCAAAAGGATTAAATTTCGCATCAGCCAAATAAACAAATTGACCCAATCCTTCGAATGTTAACGGCGATTTACGTGAACCGAATAATCGACTATCCGTGACAAAACGGTGCTCAACTAAACCAGCAAAACCACCAAGTGGTAATTCGTTACGTGTTAATACTTGCATGGTATTTCCTATTCATTTTCTACTTTGATAGATACATAGTAGAGTGAAATTATTGTGTTAAAAATACCTATTTGTGATTAAGATAAATTCATTTATAACAACAATTGGGATCAATGCTTAACTTAAATGACATGATGGTGTTTCTTGCTGTGGTAGAAAGCGGTAGCTTTACCGCTGCAGCACAAAGGTTAGCAATGCCAAAAGCTAACGTCAGTCGAAAAATAGCAAAACTAGAGTCAACGTTAGGTATTACCTTACTTGAAAGAACCACGCGTTCGCAAAAATTAACAGAAGCGGGCAAACAATACATAGCGCACTGCAAACGTATTTATGAAGAAGCAGCACTAGCCAATGCGGTTATTGATAAGGCACGAAATACAGTTTCGGGTGACATAAAAATCGGCGCATCTGTATCGATTGGTCAAGAGATTTTAAAGCCCAAGGTCACTGAATTTTTATCTCAATATCCCGAGCTTTCATTGCAACTTAATTTAACTAATCAACGTGTCGATTTAGTTGAAGGTGGATTTGATATGTTAGTGCGCATTGGCAAGCTTGAGGATTCGAACTTAATAGCTAAAACGTTAGGCTGCGCGACCCGAGGGTTGTACGCAAGTCCAAAATACTTAAACGCGTTAGCAACTAAACCCGAGATTAAATCTCTAGACACACTAAATTGGCTCGTGATGAGCAGTAGTATTAGCGTGTCGGGCATTACGCTATTAAATAAACGTCAGACACAGGAAATTAGTTTTTCGCCCAAACTGGTTGTTGATGACTTTAGTGTGATTAAGCAAGCGTGTATTGACGGGCTAGGTATAACCGCCTTACCCAATTATATGTGTCAAGATGATGTAACGTCTGGGCGTTTGGTTAAGGTATTACCAAATTGGCAATTGACGCCCTCAGATATGTACGCGATTTATCCTAGAAACCGTATAAACTTACCAAAAATAAAAATATTACTGCAGTTTTTAGAAAGTGTATTTAGTGAAAAATTAGCGTGTTAATAAAAAAGGGAAGCATTTGCTTCCCTTAATGTGTGTTAGGTGTAAATGGTAAATAACTCAGAGTTAACCCACAAATGCACCAAAATACTTGCGGCATAACCAAGCGCAATCACCGGTGCCCATTTTAAATGACCAAAGAAGGTATAGTAACCACGAGCTTGACCCATTAATGCCACACCCGCCGCAGAACCAATGGATAACAAGCTACCGCCCACGCCTGCTGTAAGCGTAATTAATAACCACTGACCGTGTGATAATTCAGGCGACATGGCAAGTACCGCAAACATGACTGGAATGTTATCGATAACCGCAGAAATCATCCCCAGTAATACGTTTGCCGTCGTTGCTGACATACCGCCGTATAGCGCTTCAGACATTAATGTTAAATAGCCCAAGAAACCAAGACCGCCAACACACACTACGATGCCGTAGAAGAATAATAAGGTGTCCCACTCTGCGCGTGATACTTTAGCAAATACATCAAACGGTACTACGCTACCCAATGATTTTAAGCGTCTTTCATCGCCTTTACTTTCAGCAAGCGCCTTTTTACGTGCAAGAGAGCCTGGTAATGTCATACGCAGGAAATAACCAAAGAATTGTAAATAACCTAGACCCATCATCATGCCAAGTACTGGTGGTAAGTGAAGTAGGCTATGACACAATACAGCTGTGGTTACGGTAAGTAAAAATAGGCATAAGATGCGGATAGCGCCGCGCTTTAGTTCAACATCTACTTGCGCTGCAGCTGGCTGTTTACGCTCAACAAAGAAGCTCATAATCGCAGCTGGTACAAGGTAATTAACTACTGACGGTAAGAATAACGCAAAGAATTCAAGGAATTCGACTTTGCCTGCTTGCCACACCATAAGTGTTGTAATATCGCCAAATGGACTAAATGCGCCACCCGCATTGGCTGCAATAACGATGTTAATACAGCACAAATTAATAAACTTCTTGTCGCCTTCTGCCACTTTCATTACCACAGCACACATGAGTAGTGCGGTGGTTAAGTTGTCTGCAATTGGTGAGATAAAGAATGATAACCAACCAGTTAACCAAAAAAGCACAGGATAACTAAAGCCTTTACGGATCATCCACGCGCGCAATGCATCAAATACTCTACGTTCTTCAAGTGCATTAATGTAGGTCATGGCAACTAATAGGAACAACATCAACTCGGCAAATTCTAGCAAGTTGTGTCTAAACGCGGCTTCTGTGATCCCTGGCAAGTCATTATTTACGTAATAACTACCAATTAAAATCCAAATCAAACCTGCGGCAACCAGTACTGGCTTGGACTTACGCATATGTAATTTTTCTTCAAGCATCACAAATGCGTATGCTAAAACGAAAATTGCGATACAGATGTAGCCCAGCGTGCTCGCAGTTAAATCAAGAGGAGAGCCTACCGTGGAGGCGGCCATTGAAGTCGGAGTAAACAGCATAAAGCTGAATAACAGTAGACACAAAAACAGCTTGTTATTCATGAGTGAAGCCTTGTATTAAAATTGCAGCGTTTGTTAAAAAGCGCGCGAACATTAACACAAATATTTAACAAGTTGCATAGTACAGAGGTCTAAGTGGCTAAAATATTGACAAATAGCGGAAATAGATCAAAAGAATGTGTGATTTATGAGTGCCACGCTAAGTAGACGAGCGTTTAATGCTAAGTGATTACGCCATATACAAAAATAAAGGTGATAAAGGCGATTTAGAATAAAGTAAAATGAAAGTATCCAGCCATTTGTTAAATTAACATGTGGTGTTAACAAAAAAGCCCAGCTTAAGCCGGGCTTTTAAACGTACTATTTTGATTACCAGATGCGAACACGCTCTTCTGGTTTAAGGTAAAGTGCATCACCTTCTTTTACGTCAAACGCTTTGTACCAAGCATCATGGTTACGTGGCGCAAGTGCACGGAAACGACCTGGTGCGTGAGTACCCGCGCGTAATTGGTTTAGCATGCTTTGCTCAGTGCGTTTTTCTTTCCACACTTGTGCCCACGCTAAGAAGAAACGCTGATCGCCTGTTAAGCCATCAATTACTTCGGCTTCTTTACCGTTAAGGCTTAATTTATACGCGTGATAAGCCATTGCAAGGCCGCCTACATCACCGATGTTTTCACCCAAGCTGTTACGACCGTTTACAAAGTTATCTGGAATTGGTTCGTACTTGCTGTACTGCTCTGCTAATTTGTCTGCTTTTGCTTCAAAAGCAGACCGGTCTGAATCAGTCCACCAGTTACGTTGAATACCGTTAGCGTCAGATTTCGAACCCTGATCATCAAAACCATGACCCATTTCGTGACCAATTACCGCACCAATCGCACCATAGTTAACGGCCGCGTCAGCGTTTGGATCAAAGAATGGCGGCTGTAAGATAGCAGCTGGGAATACAATCTCATTAAACGAGCTGTTGTAGTATGCATTTACGCGCTGTGGTGTCATGCCCCAACGATTACGATCTGTTTTTTCTAGCTCTTTTGCTGCACTTTCTGCACGGAAGAATTGACGCGTGTTACGTACATTACCCATTAAATCATCTTTTGCGATTTTCAGGCCGTCGAACTCTTGCCATACATCTGGGTAACCAATTTTAGGGTTAAACGCTGCAAGTTTCGCTTTTGCGTTTACCTTAGTTTCGGCGCCCATCCAGTCTAAACCATCGATACGCTCACCAAGTGCAGTGCGAAGGTTTTCTACAAGCTCAGCCATTTGCGCTTTTGATGATTCAGGGAAGTAACGTTTTACGTATACTTTACCAATCGCAAAACCCATTGATTCAGTGCCTGACATTGCACCAATTGCACGCTTCCAGCGTGGACGCGGCTCTTGTTGACCACTTAATTCTTTACCGAAGAATTCGAAATTATTTGCATAGATTTCTTCAGAAAGTAGGCTTGCATTACCACGGATCGCATGAAACGTTAGGTAATCTTTCCAAACGTTAATGTCTTCACCGTTAATCAGTGAAATCATGGCTTTTATTGGTTCTGGCTGAGCCATATTTAGCTGCGGTACTTTATAACCTGTTTGTTCAAAATACAGATCCCAGTTAAAACCAGGGTATTCTTTTGCAAGGTCGGTACGCTTAATTTGGTTTAATGTTAAATCGCGATTACGACGCTTTTCACGTGGCCAATGACCTTCGGCAATTTTAGTTTCAAGCGCTAAAATTGCTTTTGCGCGCTCTTCTGTGTTGTCAACGCCAGCAAACTTAAGTGCACTTGCAATGTGCGCAACGTATGCGTCACGTGTTTTAGCAAAACGCTCGCTGTCTTCAAGGTAATATGAACGATCTGGTAAACCTAAACCGCCAGCGCCCATCGACATTTCATATTGATTCGGGTCTAAACGGTTAAACCACATGCCACCGCCAATCGGTGATGACACACTTGTTAGCCACGCATTACCAAAGATACGCGTTAAGTCATCCGTGTTTTTAACTGAACCAATTTCATCAAGTAAACCTTGGATTGGCGTAATGCCTTTTTTGTTGATTGTTTCAACATCCATATACGCGTTGTAGAAATCAGCAATCATTTGCTCTTCTGCGTTTAGGTCTTTACGGCTTGTGATATCGTCGATGATTTCTTTAACTTGTTTTTCACTGCGTTCAGCAAGCGCAGTAAACGCACCAAAGCGCGTTTTATCCGCTGGCATTACATAGTTGTCGTACCATGTACCACTTGCGTACATAAAGAAGTCGTCACCTGGTTTCACGTCTAAATTACGTGCAGTCAGGTCAACACCAAAGCTGCCAAGCTCTGCTTTAGTTTGTGCTGCTGTTTTTGTGGCTACAGGTGCTTTCGCTTGTTGTTCTTTTTCTACTTTAGCGGTATCAGCTTGTTGGTCACCACAACCACCAAGAAACGCAGTTGCAAGTGCAACTGCAAGAATTGATTTTTTCATTAAGATTTCCCTTAGCGTTAAATATTTCTATTTTGCGTTAAAAACTGCAAAACTTAGCTTGTTTTTAACGAAAATACGTCAAGATAGCAAATAGAACACGTTTAACAACGCGCTGTTTTGTAAATAAATATGTTTTTATTGCTTAAGTTATTGTGTTTGTAACGATAATCTAGGTTCGCTCAGCGTGCTAAAAGGCATCACCTGATTTCGCCCATTTTCTTTTGCACGGTAAAGTGCTTTGTCAGCATTAATAATGGCTGGTTTCAGTAATGACTCAATTTCACACACACCAAAGCTTGCCGTTATTGATAAGGCATCATGAGTATGCGAGCTAATGGTGGTGTTTTCGATTTGCTTGCGTACTTTATCAATTAAGGCAAATGCTTGGCTTTCGCTGTAATTAGGCAGGGCAATGATAAATTCTTCACCGCCAAGTCGCGCGACGATGGCATTATCAGGCGTGAATTTTTGCAATATATCGGCAAAAACCACAAGTACTTCATCACCTACTTGGTGTCCGTATTTGTCGTTAAACTTTTTAAAAAAATCAATATCAGCGATGGCAATACAAACAGGACGGGTTCGCGTATCATCAGTTAATACCGCTTCGGTAGCTTGGTCAAAGTAACGACGATTATAAAGTTGCGTTAGCGGGTCGGTGTTTGCTTGCACTTGCAGCGCCGCCTGTTGCTTTTCTATGCGCTCTAACACACGAATACGGTACGAAATAATAAACGCTAACATAAATGATTCGAGCATAATGCCAATGCCGACACCGTGACTTGTCACATAAGTATTTGGTAATATGCCTTTATAATAGCCGATGGCTAATAGGTTAAAAGTGAAAAACAAACCGTGACCAAATAAGAAGTATTTTGCCAACGGATTCCCTTTTTTTAGAATTGAGAGGCTGACACTTAATGTCACTACAATCATTATTGCGGCTAATGTGCTTGCTGGTTTTAATGCTGCAATAATATCAAATACGCCAAACACTAAATCAGATACCAGTAGCAGTAAAACAAACATAAGTGCTTTGTGCTCAGTCGGGTATAGGCGTTTGGTTTCAAAAATACTGATCATAAATAGGATCAGAAAGCTTGGCATGGTAAGTAGCGAAAGGTGTAGATGCATCATGGATTTGCCGTAAATGCCAAATAAGGTTGCTAAAAAACCATAGGAAAGGGCAATCCACGTTGTACCCGAGACTAAATACAGCGCATAGAAAATATTTTCTTTTTTACGTGATGATAAAAACAATATGACGTTGTAAAACATCAGCGCCAACAGCATGCCGACCATGATGGCAATATCATAATTTTCGCTTACAAGGGCATGTTTAGATTGTGTTTCATCGTATATGGCAAGCGTAAACCATTGGTGTGAAAATACATCACTTTTTAAGTAAACCTGATACCGCTCGTTAGGTAAAAGTATTAATGGAAACACTGCGGTTCCACCATATAACATCTCTTGAGCTTGATTGTTTTCTAGGTTAATCGAATGGCGTATTTGTGTGTTGCTATCTCTAATTAGATAAAGGGTTAACTGCTCGGTATGGTAAGCCTCTGGCACATGCAAAAACAGTTGTTTTTTTTGAGCCGATGAGTTGTGCAAAGCAAATCGAACCCAAGTTGTTTTTGCATTTGTACCTAGGGTAAGGCGGTTGGTTGCACTGGAAAACGGCGCATTTTGTATATCAGCAATACTTTGCGAACGAGATTCATCAATATAATAATGCGTATCAAATTGCGTTAATGCAATTTGATCTTGGTTTATAGTAATTTGGGCAGTTGCTGAAAAACTAAAAAATAATAGTAAAAATACCAACATGGCAGCTAAAGGCATCTTCTTTTTTAGTATTTATACCGTTAAACAAACCAAAAAGCTAACACACTTTATTACAGCAGTGAGTGTTACAAAAACAACCTTTCTCCTTCGTTCATAATATAAAATTGACTGTCTGTTTCAATAATTTTCAAGGTGTGCAACAGCCTAAAAAGTGCGGAGTGAGAACTGTGATCGCCCATTTGCCAGCTAGCATTGCCATAACCCCAAGGAATGGTCACTTTGCAGTTAAGATCGTTTGCGGCCGCAATAGCGTCTTCTGGTCGTGTATGTACATAGCGATACCAAGTTTCGTGCTCTTGGTGAAAGTAAGATGCGATTGGCAGTAAGCACACGTCGATATCACCATATTGACGTTGAATATCTTTAAAATGATCTGAATAACCGGTGTCGCCAGCAAAAAATAAAGTTTTGCCGTTTTCTTCTAACACCCAACCGCCCCACAGTGCCTGATTATCGTCGTTGTATAAAAAGGGCACCCAAATTCGACTATTAAAATGCTGGGCAGGCACAAAGTGGATTTTGGTTTGTGCAACGAGATGCGTTGTAAACCAATCCATTTCGTGAATGGTGTAGTGGTTGCGGTCAAAGTGCGTGGCAAAATTTAGCGGCACCAAATATTTTGGTTTGTTGCCAATTAACGCAATATCGTGCTTATTAAAATGATCATAATGTAAGTGGGAATATAACACAGCGTCGACATCGCTTAGGTTTTGCACTTTGCTTTTGGGTGATTGACGCTCAAAGCCATTCGCCATCTGAAACGCCCAATTTACAGGCCAATCAAATTCACCAAATACCGGATCAAATAAAAATCGCTTGCCGGATGGCGTTTTAATTTCAAAGCTTGCATGACCAAGCCAGTGAATTTGATAGCCTGAGTGTGTTGTTAGTTTTGGGTTTTTACCTCTGTATTGGCACTGCTCCATATCACTTTCGCAGTGAATATCGTCAGTAGAAGGGTAGCAATTTTCTTCACAGCTATAGGGGTATGTTTTATTACCGGGGTAGCGATTGATATAGCGCCCTTGCTTAAGGCTTGCTCCGTCTGCGTTAAGGTTATTTAATGTTGTGATCTTGTTTGATGCACAACCTGCGAGCAGCGAAATCATAGCGCAGATCGTCAATTTATACCTAGAACTCATTAATATTTTTATGATTATGTAAATGAATTATCTCGGGCGAAGTGTAATGGCAGTTTGCGGCATTTGTAAAGCAGCCAGCACACTGTGGCAGTCACTAATGCTAATACCAAGGCTTGAACTGCGCCAACTACAAAACTAAGGCTCAAGGCAAAACCAAAAACACATTCCGCACGATATGATTTTACGATACACGAAATCACAGCGATGCCAATAATTAACATTACAGTGTATAACTCCATTGCCCAATAGTAACTGCCCGCAAGTGTTGCACCATAGTTAAATGAAAATACAAATCCGATTAGTGCGTAGGTGGTTGCTTTACCACGATTCACAGTCGTACTTTGAAGGCGTTTTCGCATTAAAAGCAAACAGCACAATGAAAAAATAGGCATGATAATCAGTGAAAACCAAGATGGCACATCAAGTAGGTAAGGCGCATCCAATACACCAATAAATACAATCTTAGGATTAAAGTAATGCCAGCATAAAACAGCAGCTTGTAACAATGCTACCAACACAGTAACGCACCATAGAAATTTATTTTTTATCATAGGAATTCTCGTTTGGTGTTTTTATTAACTATGGCAACAATTAAGCCAAAACGAAAGTTATTGAAAATCAGTGGCTTAAATTTCAGGTGATATGTGTATGTTAGTTTTTTTGTTAGATTTTAGGCAAATAAGCCAGTGAGTTAGCTTTTTTCACAACGATTAATGGTATAATTTTTCGCATGTGTTTTTCACTTGTAACCTCATGTCATTTTCAGCATTTAACCTAAATTCTCACTTGTCCGAGACCTTAACGCGATTGGATTACCATACGGCCACGCCTATTCAATCATTGGCTATTCCAGAGATTATGGCCGGCCACGACATCATTGCGCACGCGCAAACAGGTACCGGTAAAACGGCAGCGTTTATGTTACCCATTATCGATAAGCTGTTATCACGTCAGCCGATATCGAATACGGTAAGTGCCTTAATCTTAGTGCCAACACGAGAGCTTGCGCAACAAGTTGCAAAGGCCAGTACTCAGTACAGTGAAAACTGCGGATTGAACGTTGCGTGTTTGTATGGTGGCGCAAATATTGGACCACAAGAAAAACAACTTAAACAAGGTGCGCAAATTGTTGTAGCAACGCCCGGCCGTTTGCTCGACCATTTGATTAAAGGCACGCTTTCGTTGTCAGATTTAGCGTATTTAGTGTTCGATGAAGCAGATCGCATGCTGGATATTGGGTTTATGGGTGAAATTAAGCGCATAATGCGTCATGTGCCACTAACACGACAAACCTTGCTATTCTCGGCAACGGTTGATGAGCAAGTACTCAATAATGTATCGCAGTGGCTAAATGAGCCAAAACGCGTAGGGGTAGATGCACCTAACACCGCAGCGACCAAAGTTGAGCAATTATTTTATGCTGTAGACGATGAACGAAAGCGCGAGTTAATCGCTTACACCATAGGAAAAAACAACTGGCACCAAGTGTTGGTGTTTACGCGTACCAAGAATTATGCCGATGAACTTGCGAAAGAACTCAATAAAGACGGTTTACCAACCACGGCTATTCATGGCGACAAATCTCAAGGCGCACGAAATAAAGCGCTAGAGCAGTTTCGCGCCGGCGAGTTACGTGTTTTAGTGGCAACCGACGTTGCGGCGCGTGGCATCGATATTCCGAGTTTGGATTATGTGATTAATGCTGAATTGCCGTATATAGCTGAGGATTACGTACACCGCATTGGGAGAACTGGGCGTGCAGGTAAAGCAGGAACTGCAATTTCACTGGTAAGCCTAGACGAAAATTGGTTGTTGGAAGAAATTGAAGTATTACTGGATGAACGTTTAACCCCACAATGGTTAACGGGATTTGAGCCGGATTTAACCCGAGAGCCAAAAGACAATAGAAAAAACACAACAAAATCTCGCAAACAGCGAGATAAAAAGCGTATTTTAGGTCAACGCAGTAATCGTCGCCGTAAAAAAAATTAACTGTGCACGTGTTTGTTTCTAAATTTATTGGTCGTTAATAACGACAGTAATTTATCTAAAAGCGCGTTTTACGCGCTTTTTTGTTTGCCTTTGTTATCCGTTGCGAATAGATAACTAATTTATTTGTATTAATAAATTTTGTTTTGCTGAAATTAAACTATTGTGAAAGAGGAGTCGTATCATTTAACTGCTTTGCTTGCCAAATTTAGGGATGCACACGATGCTAAAAAACCTACCGATTGTTCTTAAGCTCCTTCTTATTTTGCTTATTCCCAGTGTGCTGAGTGGATTTTTAATTTACCAATTAAATAAAAACAGCGAAGTACAAGTGACAGCTCAAACTCATATAAACGAGGTTATTGAGTTAACACAATTACTTAATAATTTAGCACATAACTTTGCGGTAGAGCGCGGGTTGAGTGCCGGGTACTTAGGCTCTGGTGGCACTCAAGGTAAACAAGCATTGCAATCGCAACGTAAAAATGCCGATAGCGCAGCAGACGCACTCTTACTGAAAATCGATAAGATACAGTCCCTTTCACTGAACAAACATTCTCTCGACGTTATACAGCAATTACAAAAGACGCTTTCTGAACGCATGGACATAAGAGAAAAAGTGGATGCACTAGTACCTGACTCTGGCTTTTTTCACTTTTATTCTGCAATTAACGCAGATGCCATTACCTTGACTGAAAAGCTATCGGTTTATATTACTGAGCCAGAGTTGTCAGCTAAATTTAAATCGTCAATTCAGTTAATTTGGTTAAAAGAGCATTTGGGCCAAGTGCGCGGTGCCTTAAACGGGGTATTTGCAAAAGGCGATTACACGCCACAGCGTGCAGAAGCCGTAAATCGTTTTTTAGCCGAAATCCGAAAGCGTGAAAAACAGTTTACCCATTATGCCAATAACGATTACTTGCAGCGTTTTGAGGCACTAAAAACTGACCCACAAGTGGTAAACGTAAAGGCAATGACCGCTACATTTACTAATAACGTTGCACTTAGGAACGATAAAAAATCATTACTGCTGTTACTCAGTCAAGACGATTTGAGCGCGCAGTCAATTGATGAGTTGAATGCGATTGTATTGAATATGAAGCCGTATTTACCCGCGCATGTATTTTCGGCGCTTCTAAATGATGTGAGCCGATTAAGCGCTGATCGAGACATTACAGGTAATCAAAAAAGCGCCATTAGTAAGCGACTCGCTACCGCCGTTATCTTGCCACATGTTGATGCAAAAACCTGGTTTGCCAGTGCCACGGACGAAATAAAATTGGTTAATGGGCTTATTAAGGCCTTGGCAACCGAAATAACTAATACTGCAAAACAAAATTTAAATAGCACAGAGCAGACATTACAAAATGCGTTTTATACAGCGCTTACATTTCTACTGGTCAGTTTAATTGTTGGTTTTGTAATTGCGCATTCATTTAAAAAGGCGTTGAACATCATTCAACAAACCATTCAACAAATACAACAAGACAACGATTACAGTTTACGAATTGCAGTTAATCAACACGATGAAATAGGTCAAACAGCTAAAAACATCAACGCATTACTTGAAAACTTAGGCAATGCGTTTTGTGAAATAGGCAATATGAGTAATGCGTTAGCTAGTGGCCAATACAACCAAATTAACTTTAGCGGAAAGTACAATGGTGACTTGGCAAAAGTAGTATCGCAAATTGAAACTGCAGGCAATCAAGTAGGCATAGGCGTTGGGGAAATACGAAAAGTGATGTCGGCGGTAAAAAAGGGTGACTTTTCAAATACCATTAGCGAGAATTTACAAGGGCAGCTAGGGCAACTGAAAGACGATGTAAACAGCACAGTTAATACCTGCAATCGCTCGTTTAGTGCGATATCAACGGTTGTTAACGATTTAGCGCGCGGCAATTTAAGCAATCAGTATACTAACCAACTCCAAGGGGAGTTTGCGGTTTTACTGGATTCGGCTATCGATTGTCGCGATACGCTACAGCAAATTATTGAAAAAGATATTCAACAGCTGGTGGATTGTGCGACTTCAGGCGAGTTAGATGTATCTATTAATGAGAAAAATAAACAAGGCGGCTTTTTAACCCTTACGCAAAGCATCAACAAATTACAACAGATTAATCGCAATGTGATAGATGAAGTCGACAATGTTTTTGCGAATTTAGCACAAGGCAACTTGGCAGTAACAATAGACGGGGAATATGAAGGTGCGTACGCACGCTTACAACTTAACGCCAATAAAACCATTTCTACGCTTAATCACATCATAGAGAATGAAATTACTGAAATAGTGCAGAGTTGTTTATCGGGCGAACTGACGAAACGTATAAATACCGATGATAAATCAGGGTTTTTCTTGTCGTTAAGTAATTCGTTAAATAACTTAGTAGCACTTAATCAAAATGTTATTAATGAGCTCAACTCGGTTGCTAATGCACTGGCGAATGGCAATCTACACATACATGTAAATGGCGACTATACCGGTGAATTCAACACCCTAAAAATGAATATAAATAAATCACTTGAACAGCTAAGCCAGGTTATTGAGGTCGAAGTTCAAGATGTTATCAGCGCATTACAAGTAGGCAACCTAGATAAACGCATTGATAGCGCCAATAAACAAGGCTGCTTTTTGCAACTAAGTGAGGGTGTCAATGAGATTATTGTGGTTGTTAGCCGAGTACTCAACGATTTAGACCACCTATTTGAAAGCTTGGTTGCGGGAGATCTAAGAGCCAATGTTACGACTCACTATGATGGTCAATTTAAACGATTAAAAGATAACGCGAATACCTCAGTTGGTAAGTTGAACTCGCTGTTATCAAATTTACTAAACCTAGCGCAGTCTGTGTCGAATAGTGTGCATGAAATCGCACATGCAAATGAGGATTTAAGACGCCGAACTGAATCTCAAGCAAGCGCAGTAGAACAAACGAGTGTGAGTGTGCAACGAGTGCATGAATCAGCAAAAGTAGCGCAATCTAACTTACTTGATACCGAACAACTAATGCTAACCATGCAAACTAGTGCGCAAAACGGGCAGGTTATTGCGCTTGAAGCAAAAGAAACGATGCAACAAGTGAGTGCGTCAAGCGACCGTATTAAAAATATTATTGGAGTTATCGATGAAATTGCGTTCCAAACTAATTTGCTTGCACTGAACGCGGCGGTAGAAGCTGCACGAGCGGGGGAGCACGGTCGCGGTTTTAGTGTGGTGGCAAGCGAAGTAAGAAGCCTTGCACAACGCAGCGCACAATCAGCAAACGAAATAAAATCCTTGATAACATCGAGTGTTGAGCAGGTGGCACATGGCAACCTGCATGTTGATCAATCAAGTGAAGCACTTGTCGGTATCGCACATTCGATTACTAATGCTAACGAGAAAATGGAAGAAATTGCCGAAGCAAATAAACGACAAACAGCAAGCTTTAATGAAATAAATATTGCCGTTACAAATATTGAAGAAAGTACGCAACAAAATGCCGCAATGGTCGAACAAATTGCCAGCTCCGCAGCCGCGCTAAATGAAGAAACTAAACGCATGGTGGATGAAGTGAACTTTTTCAAGGTGAGCTAGTATGAAAAGGGAGGTTTCCTTTTCATACTAATCCAAGGTTTAATTAAACTCAGCGACTAACTGAGTGTTATCGACATCTTGTTCGCGTGTTGGTACCCACTTTGACATACACGCCTGATCTTTAACACAGGGATCTGTCTGCGCCTTTAAAAATGCCACAACGGCACTGATTTGCTGCTCAGTATAGTCGACAGCTTGTAGTTTTGATTCACCTGTAGCTTGTAATTGCGTAAGCTGATGTAAGGCTTTTTCCGTGTTAGCTAACCAATTATTAGTTTGTAATCCAGGTTGTAACTCGGTTGGATCATAATTTGCGATCGAAAGTGCCGGATTGAGGTGATGCTTAACCACCGCTTCTAAGGTTAAAAACGCGCCGCTGTGACCGTATGGAAAGGTAACTTCAATATTAGTTAAGTGTGGTGTTCTAAACGCAAAGCGATCATTCTCTTCGTTAGTTTCGCGAAAACGACCAAAGTCTTCATCGCCAGTTAAACCATTACCTTTGCCACGACCAATTTGAGGCATGGCAATTACATGGAATGATTCGTCTGTCATAAAATCGCCAGAGTGACATGACGCACAATTAAAGCCACCATTTTCATAGGAGGTGTAAAACAGCTTTGCACCTTGTAATTGTTGCTCTGTTAATGCGCTGTCATCCCCTTCGACAAAATTATGCCACGGTGAGTTGATTAAAATTTGTGAACGCTGAAACTCACCGAGCGCAAAAGCGATATTATCAAAGGTGATTAATTGGTTGATATCAACGTCATTAATGTCAGCTTCAAAGCCATTCAAAAACGCATTAAACCACTCGTTATGGGCAAGTTCGTTGGTTTCACCTTTTAGTCGTGAAGTTAACTGTTCACGTAATACTTGATTGCTTTGTCCCGCGGCATAATTAAATCCGCGCATTTCTTCCGTCGAGGTAACAGGGAAGCGTGCTTGTGCAGCGGCTAAGTTTGCACCTGCCACGTTGTCTTTGGTATTAAATTGGCTATCAGGCGTTCTGATCGACTGATTGCTGCCATTTAATGCCCATTGGGTATCAAGGCTCTCAACACGGCCATCGTGAAACATGACTTTGTTGTAAAAAGCGATATTAAACGTTGATGGCGCATTCCGCGGAACAGTCGGGCCACCGTCGGCATGCGCTGCTGATGGCATGTGTTCTCGCCCCGGTCCCAATAGGTTCTGTTCAACGGCATCAACACCGATTGGCAACGCTAAATCGTCGCCACCGCCTAAAAACGGATGATGGCAACTTACACATGCGGTATCAATATTGCCGCTGAGTGATTTAGCGTAAAAGAGTTGCATGCCTAATTGTGCGATTGGTTGCTCAATATTAGGTAGATTAGCTACATGCTGAGAAAGACCTTGTAACTGATATGGTTCGATTAAAGTGCGAACGTCACTTACCAAGCCCGCTTTTTCATCGATTGTTTCTGAGTTGTCTGAGTCGCTACAGCCCAGTAGCGACAGCACGATTATACTGCTAAATATCCTTTTCATTTGCGCCCCTGTTTATTTTAAATTTAAGTAAAGTGCGCAAATATTAGTAGAAAGGATTAGAAAAGCAATTACATTTAATGACAATTATGCAATAAGCTACCGCTAGGGCGCTTTAGCGTTATAAGCTGCTGCACAAAAAAACAATTAATGCGCAGCAAAAACGAACTGGCTACATGCGCTAGTGATTATTTAATAAAATACCCGATTGCTTGCCATTTTCCATCAATCAGTGTCATAGACAAGGTTTCGATACTTTCGCGCTTATTTTCATACTGTGTACTAAATTGCATTACTTGGTATGTGCCATCTGGCATACCGGGTAGGCTAGTGTGACGAGTACTATCAAGCGGGCTTCGCTTTACGACTTTACCTAATGGCGTGCGTACTTGTTCTAGGGCAAGTTGCCACTGTGCTTCACTGACTTGATTTTTAAAGCGATCACTAGTGTCTTGCCACGAAGCCTGATAATCGCCACTATCAATCAGTTCAAGCCAATTATTTGCACTTTGTTCATAGGCTTTGTCGTTAGCTACGGCACTGAATGCGATAAAACAAATAAGGATCAATAATTGTTTCATTGTGAAATACCTTTTTCTTCAAACTGTCATCACGTTAGCAAAATATTGAAATAATAAATAGCATTAAAACAGTGCGTTAACAATCTGATGTGCATTTTTTAACGATTTTCAAAATTCTTACAAACGTAACGTGTCGCCCTAAAATGAATACGCTTTTAATCGAATTTATTTAAGCGTTATTTTAATAATGTTGGTTTTAGTATGGACTTGGTGTTTTATAAAAATTACTTAATATCAATTGCTTAATGAAAGTTTATGCGTAGTACCGTATGTTACTTATTGTGAATGTAATAGCACTTTAGAAATAGTGTGGGTACATATGAAATATTCACATGTGATTAAATGTGAATAACCTTTTTTAAAGTGTGGGATTAGATTAAAATTACACTTTCACCTTAACGTTTTAACGTTGTCGTACTGCGTATTAATCGGACTGGTTCAACTTAAATAATCAGCGGCAGTCAGCCAACAGTTTAGTCAAATATATTACATTACCTTATGGATAATTACCTGTTTAGTCAGGGCGAGCAGCCAGAGAAAACACAAAAGCCTAAAACACTTAAATGGCATATTTTGATCGTGGATGATGATAAAAATATTCATGATGTAACCAAATTAGTGCTGGAAGGCAAAGAAATATTGGGGCGTACAATTAGTTGCACCAGTGCGTTTTCATCTGAGCAAGCTAAAACACTCTTGATGTCCGATACTAATTGGGCATGTGTATTTATTGATGTTGTGATGGAGTCTACCCATGCAGGATTGGAGTTGGTTAACTGGATCAGAAATACACTTAACAATCACTTAGTAAGGTTATTAATTCGTACAGGGCAAGCTGGTTATGCACCCGAGCAAGAAGTGATTGAAAAGTACGATATAAATGATTATCGAACAAAAACCGAGTTAACAGCGACTAAGTTGGTAAGCTGTACGTATGGGGCGCTACGCGGATTTCGCGACTTAAACACGGTTGAAAAATCCCTGAAGTCATTTCGCAACTTAATAGAAGTGTCTGGTGACTTACTTAAAATTCAGAATATAAACGATTTCACATGTGCGGCCCTTGATAACTTTCTATCGTTAATGGAAGTGGAAAGTTCGGCAATTTACATAATGCGCCATGAAAATGATATCTTTAATCAATCTCATAAAATACTGCTCGCAAGTTCTGGTCGCTTTAACGAACTTAAAAAAGCTAATCAACCCTTCCCTAAAAACGTTAATGCTATTGTGGAAGAAGCGCTGAGCAGTGGCCACAGTCACTTTTCAGACGACTATTATGTGGCATGTATTAGTACATCTACCGATTCGAAAGCAGTGCTGTATATTGAATTTGATCATCAACCCAGTGACTTTAAAGCCAGCATCGCGGAATTATTTATAAATAATATTGCGTTGATGCTTGAAAGTTTAGTGCGCCAACATCAAACACAAACTACACAAAAAGAGTTACTTTATATTGTGGGTGATGCAATAGAAGCACGTAGCAAAGAAACAGGCAGTCATGTTAAGCGCGTTGCCGCAATGGCTGAGTTTATTGCGATAAAAGCGGGATTACCAGATTCGTTATGTGATGCAATACGCATTGCTGCGCCGTTACACGATATTGGAAAAACGACCATTCCTGATGCCATTTTGCATAAGCAAGGAGAGCTTACGCAAGATGAGTTTGAGTTAATTAAAACACATGCTGAAAAGGGCGGCCAACTGCTCGATAAATCAAGTATGCCAATTGCAAAACTAGGCGCAACGATGGCGCGTTTTCATCATGAAAATTATGATGGAAGTGGTTATCCGCAGGGGCTTAAAGGTGACGATATTCCACTTGAAGCACGTATTGTCGCGATTGCGGATGTAATTGATGCTCTGGGCAGTGTACGTAGTTATAAAGCGCCGTGGAGCGATGATCAAATTCGTCAGTATGTTGAGCAAAATGCGGGTATTAAGTTTGACCCGCAGTTCGCAAAAATCGCAACAGATCACTTTTGTGAGTTAGTAGCGATAAAACACCAAATCAGCGACGATTCACCTTTTGATAGTTAGCGTCGGCTTTTATATTTTAACTTCGCTTTTGCGCCCTTTTTATAAAGATAGGGGCGCAGGGCTCGTCGCAATTTTGGAAATAGATAGGCGAGGGTGGTTAGCTTGCCGCTAAACCATGGCATAGCGCTTTCTTCACTGTCGTTTATCGACAATGCGACAATCTCATTTGCAACCTCTAATGCGCTGCTCATTGGCTGAGAATATACAATGTCTTCAACGTGATCAATCTCATCCATTATAAAACCAGTATCAATTGGACCCGGTGACACTACCGCCACTTTAACCTGGTGAGGCTTGAGTTCATCGTGTAGCGCATAACTAAATGCCCTTAGTGCAGCTTTTGTTGCTGAATAAACCGCGGCACCTTGCAGTGGCGCACGTCCCGCTAACGACCCTACCATAATTACCGCGCCATTATTTGATTGTTTGAGCTGATCTAAAATAGGTGAGTGAGTGTTAGCGGCGCATTTAAATTCACATTCACCATATTTGAAACCTGAACTGGCGTTAGTTTTTCAAAATCGCCGCGATGGTGTAGCCCTGCGTTATTCACGAGCACATCGATTGCACCAAAGGTGTCGACCACTTGCGTTACTAGGGTTTCAAGGCTTGATATCTCGCCAATATCACAGGGAAATACCGCAGCATGACCATATTGATTAATTTCAGTTGCCAGTGCCTCAAGGGGCGCTTTGTTTCTAGCAACCAGTGCAACGTTAGCCCCAAGTTTGGCAAATTGCTTTGCTGTTTCAGCGCCTACACCTTTCGAAGCACCTGTTATTAAAACGGTTTTATTTTTATAGTTATTCATTTCGTCAGCCATTCAAGGTACATTAGTGCAAGATTGTTTTAATTTATCGTAAAAAGTATGGAAACTCTATTAGGACTTTTTGCGCTGGTGTTTGCTGTGTTTATGTTAGGCGGTTTAATCGTTGCCTGGTACAGCTTTGTTAAATTACGCAGCGCCGACGCAAAAATAAAGGAATTAACGCTCGCGGTATTACATTTAAAATCGCTCGTTAAAAAGTTAAGCGAAACTAATACACTACGCGCAACATCTGAAGAGTCAGCGCAAGAATCTGTTGTCGAACAAAGCGCAGAAAGCGACACACAAGCTACCGACAATTCACAACCGCAAACACCACAGGTGGATAGCACAGGCAATGTGAACGCAGCGCTGGCAACTCACCAACAGCAGGCAAAAACCTCGTTAAACGAAGAACCAAGATCTAAGCCCAAGCCTTTAGAGACTGTAAGTTTAGCGCAGCGATTAGAGCAATTTTTAGCAAATAATGGTTTGCTTTGGATTGGTGCTGGTATTTTAGCGCTCGGTGGTATTTTCCTCGCCAAGTACTCAATAGAATCAGGACTTATTTCAATTACGTTACGCTTAATTTTGGGTGGTGTGTTTGCTTTGGCATTAGTGATATTGGCGGAATATTTGTATCGCAAACACGGTGCCAGCAATCATGTTACGAACACCAGTGCTGCACTTGCCAGCGGGGGCATTATTACTGGGTTTGCATTGGTACTTGCTACCTTTAGTTATTATCATTTTATCTCGCCTGTTGTTGCCTTTGCTGCACTTGCAGCAATTTCTTTAATCGCTACTGCGCTCGCATTACGGTTTGGTCCACTGCTTGCGGTGATAGGTATTATTGGCGCATATACGGTGCCTGCTTTGGTTAATACTGGCAGCAACAATGTGTTTGCCTTACTAATGTACGTTAACTTTGTATCAATTGCGGCGATTTGGGTTGCCAATAAAGTCAAACGAGAGTGGCTGTGGTGGCAAAGTTTTGTCGGTCATTTCGTATGGCTTACCATTAGTGTTGCGATTGCAGATAAAAGCGATATTTGGGTAATTGCAGCGACTATGGCAATTGCATTTTACCTGTATGTATTATCCAGTGTGCTAGGTTGGCGCTTAACTAATAAGAACTTAACGCCACTAGCAATAAAAGTACTATTAATGCCACGCAAAGAGCAATTAGCCTTAGTGCTTAACATACTACTGCTAGTACTGTTTTATAGTTTGCACGGCTTTAGTAGCAGTTTATTGATTGTAAGTGTGTTATTAAGTGCACTTTGCATGTATTTGCCACTAAGGCACAGTGCATTTGATTCTTGGCCGTTTGTATCGTTAATCTTCAGTTGTTTTGCGATAGTAAACTATCCTATCGTGCATCAGCTCGATGACCCTATGCTGGTTTTTAGCAGTGTATTTTTATATGCGCAATTAGTGGGTGTAGCGTATTTTGTATATAGCGTGGTAATGCAAAAACTATTTATTAAGCGTGCCAGTTATAGTTTGTTGTTAGGCATTGCGCCGCTGTTGGTGTTTGCCGTGTCCTACATAGTAACGCCGCAAACAGTTGAAACAACCTTATACCCGCTTTGGACGGTATACCTGATGGTGATGGCAGGCTATGCGCTGTGGCAAATAACCAAAGCACATCATGCGCTAGCAACAATCACGTTTTGGCTTACTGCGAACAGTTTTTTAGCGTTAGTATTTACCATGTGGTTGAATGCTAGTACGTTATCATTGGCAATTTGTGCACAACTAGTGTTAATCGCTTATGGGCAACAGCGTTTTAAAGTCGAGTTGCCGTTGTGGCTGAGTAAAATAGCTCTGTCACTAGTGCTTATGCGTATCACGCTCGCTCCTTGGACTCAGCAATACAGTAATGAGCTCGTGTTTGGTGTGCACTGGAGTTTAGTGGTACTGCCCATGATGTTTGCCATGGTGTTTTATGCTTATCGGTTACATTCCAATTCTGAACTTAAAAAGTGGTATGAAGGCGCATTACTGCATTTAATCGCGTTATTTGTAACGACCGAAACCAGTTATTTCTTAGTCGGCCATTACCCTGACTTTAGTAACTTAAACTTCGCAGAACTTTGCGTGTTATCAATGAACTGGTTGATACTAGCCGTGGTTTATTGGTGGCGATTCAAAATCAGTTCGCGCTCTTTATATTTGTACGCTGGCTGTGCGCTGGCTGCGGCGAGTGGTTTGTGTCATTTAGTTTTGAATACGCAGTATAATCCGTTCTTAGAAGCTATTTTGATTGGTGATATCTTCTTGTTTAATTGGTTAATGGTGATGTGGGCTGTGCCTGCGGTGATAATTGCTCTTGTGTATTACTTTGATATTGTGCCAAAGCAGTTAAAACTAAATAAAAATAAAGTGTTGTTGCCAATAGCTGCAGGGTTTAGCTTTTTATTTATTAACGGTGTTGTGCGCAGTTATTTTCAAACCGAACAAATTCGGCTTTCGTTACCAACGAGTCAAGCTGAGATTTACAGCTATTCTGTTGTGTGGTTAATTATCGCGGCAGGATTTATTTTGTTTGGGCAGCGTATTGCCAAGTCTGTGGTTTACCAAGCGGGGTTTGCAATTTTACTTGTGGTTATTTTAAAAGCCTTCCTATTTGATATGGCGCACCTAGACGGGCTGTATCGTGCGATTTCGTTTATTGGTTTAGGTTTGTCGTTAGTTGCGTTAGGCTGGCTATTTACGCGATTTAAATTAGTGTCTGAAGAGGCGCCTCAATGATTGTATTGATCATAATTTGCTTTTTTATGTGGCTTTTTATGCTTTGGCTTACGTATTCAAAACGACTAAATAGCGTTGAGCATTTAATTGAGCATCAAGATAGCAAGCTGATTGTACGCGATACGCCGATTGCACGTTTGATTAAAGGCCTTGCTGTTACAGTGTCGGTTGATGAAATTCGTGCAATTGAAGCTACCAATACGCATGTGTTTTTGCGCACAGCAAAAAGTTCGGTCGATATTTTTATCAATCACCGTTTTATAAATCAAGTGCTTGATCATTTACGTAACGAGCTGAGCGAAATAGAAATAAAAGACCGTCGACCGATTGGCAAGTGATATTTTGTTAGCGTGTTGATTGTTAAGTAAACTGGCGGCGCTTAAAGTGCTACCAGTTTACGATTCACTTCGGGATTAGGTGTTCTGCCTAATTATTAAAGGCTATTCGTTAATCGCGCTTTTTAGTTTCGAGCCTGCTTTAAACGCTATTTTGTTTTGTCCGGCTATGGTGATCTCTTCTCCAGTTTGTGGGTTACGCCCTTGTTTTTCTGGATGATAACTCAATGAAAAACTGCCAAAACCAGGTAATTGTACTAAGTCACCTTCTGATAATGATTGAGTGATTGTCGCAACCAAACTATCCACAACACGTTTAGCGGTCGTTTTTGGCATGTCGTTGTTTTTTGCGATGAGTTCAATAAGTTGGGATTTATTCATAATAGCGCCCTTAAAAAGCGGCAAAGGCTAACTATGTCTTATGCTCGAGTCAAGTATTTAGCGCCTTTTACGCTGTATTTGAAAAATTAACGGTTAATGATCCAATTTATTATTTAAAGCGTAATTAGTACTAAATTCCTATTTTTTGATGTCGGAGGTGTTTATGGAGCTATTAGTTTCGGTTTTGGCATATCAAAAAGCACGTGATGAAGGACGAAAAGATCCTGCAATACAGGATTATGAATGGGCTGAGGAAAACCTAAGTTACTTTGAAAGCCACAAATGTGAACTTGGATTTTGCGATTCAAATGAGCCAAGACAATCACATGTCGATTAGAGGGCATGTTACGCCCCAGTGAATTTGTCGCTTTTTCAAGCAATAGTTGTTTTCACGGCGTGACATCGTTTACGTAGCTAGGCATATTTTACCGCTTAAAATCGTATTTTACCGTTTATCACTTTTAGTTTTTCAAAGTGTTTCAGGTTGTTATGGTTTGTGTATCAAAACAACTAAAAACGAGTAAAACTATGAAATCAGAAAATGCAATTAGCGCGATTGGCGATACATTTTTAGCCCCCACCAAGGCGTTTAACGGCCTAAAAGATGCAAAAGGCTGGTCTTGGCTTGCGATGATATTATTATTTGTGTTTGGTATCTCGGCACAAGTTATTTACTTTAACTCTGTTGACCAAGCATATTTTGTTGAACAACAAATTGCTACGATGGAACAAAGTGGCGATTACAATCCTGCAGAACTTGAACAAGCAGAAGCGATGACCGCACAGCAATTTCCGATGATGTGGATTTTCTCTGCAGTCGGTGTGTTAATTGGCATTCCAACTATCTTCTGTATTTTTGCTTTGTACTACTATTTAATTGGGAAGCAAGACCCAGAGTGTCATATGACATTTGGTGATTGGTTTGGTTTTACCGCTTTTACGAGCTTGCCAACAATTTTTGCAGCAATTGGTACCATGGCATTGGTGTTAACTGCCTCAAGCGGTGAAATTCCTGCAACAGTACTTACATTCTCCTCACTAAACCAACTTATTTTTGGCTTTGACGCTAACCACGCATTTGCGGGTTTGCTAGAGAGTATCAATATTTTCTCAATTTGGTCTCTTGCGCTGACGTATATTGGCTTAAAGTCATGGACTAACTTTAACAACAACAAAGCAATGCTATTTGCATTACTACCAAGCATTTTAATTTATGGTATTTGGGCAATTATTGCAGCACTTTAAGGTGCTGCTTTGCTTTGGGGTTGAATATGAAAAAAATTATTATCGTAGTAGTCGCCGTGGCGGCATTTGTCGCCATGATTGTAAGCCAACAAATCAAGGGCGATGGTAAATTACCAGAGATAAAAACCACACTTACTGAAAAAGGAAAAATTAAAGATTCAATTTTAGCGTCGGGTACCTTGGTTTTTAACACCCAAGTTCAATTACGCTCAGAAGTAACCGGCCGCGTTGAAAAAGTATTTGTAGAAGAAGGGCAGCGCGTAGAGAAAGGCGACATGTTAATGCAGCTTGATACCGAAGCCTTTGAAGCTGAAGTGGACCGTTATCAAGCGTTAGTAAGACAAAGCGAAATTGATATTGAGCGTGCGCAAACAAGTCTTAAGAATTTAATCTCTCAGCTTAACCGTCAAAAAGAACTCTTCGATGTAGGACTATCACAGCAAGAAGTTTACGATAACATTAAAAATGCAAAAGAGCTGGCTGAAATTGATGTATCGGCGCGTAAAGAATCGCTAAATCAAGCTAAAGCGTCATTGTCAATTGCTGAAGACCGTTTGAGTAAAAGTGTATTTAGAGCAACAATGAGTGGTTTATTAGCGTCGGTTGATATTAAAGAAGGCGAAACCGTGATTGCGGGTACCACTAATATTGTTGGTTCAGATCTGATGTTATTGGCCGATCCAAGCAAAATCCTCGCTGAGCTAAAAGTAGACGAAACAGATATTGCTAGCATTAAATTAAACCAAGAGGCAGAAATTTACGCTGCGGCCTACCCAAATAAACCATTTGTTGGCAAAGTCATTCATATTGGTACGTCAGCCAAGCAATTTGTTGGTTCACAAGGACGTTCATTTAAAGTGAAAGTGCTGTTAAACGATGATGAACGCACTTTGTATGCAGGTATGAGTTGCCGTGCAGAAATTGCAACAGCGATTGGTAAAGATGCCATTAAAATTCCAATTGAAGCTGTGCACAGCGAAGATGAAAATCACTATGTTTGGGTATTAAACGACGATAAAACAGTAACTAAGAAAGCGGTTGAACTCGGTGTTTCATCAGATATTGAACAAGCGATCGAAAGTGGTCTTGAAGAAAAGCAAACGGTTGTAGTAGGGCCAGCGCGCGCAGTTAGCAAACTAAAAGAGGGCGATAAGGTAAAGCTGAAAACAGCTGATAAGGATGCTAAAGATGTCAGTGATCGCGCTTAGTAATATTTGCAAAGAATACAAAATGGGTGAACAAAGCTTTTTGGCTTTGGATAATGTAAGCGTAAACATTGATGAAAATGAGTATCTTGCGATTATTGGTCCATCGGGCTCTGGTAAATCGACCCTAATGAACATTATAGGCTGCTTGGATGTCGCAAGCAGTGGCGAGTATGTGTTGCAAGGTAAACCAGTAAAAAAAATGACTGAAACTGAGCTTGCGGGGCAGAGAAATAAAAGTGTTGGCTTTATTTTTCAAAGTTTTAACCTTATTCCTCGCGCCAGTGCGTTAAGCAATGTAATGCAGCCGTTGATTTACCGTTTTATCTCAGCAAAAGAGCGTCAAAAGCTGGCAACGCAGGCGCTTGAGAAAGTTGGGCTTGGTGATAAATTACACCATCTACCATCACAACTTTCAGGTGGTCAACGTCAACGTGTGGCAATAGCAAGAGCGTTGGTGACAAAGCCTGATATCCTGCTGGGAGATGAACCGACTGGTAATTTGGACAGCAAAACAACCAATGAAATTATGAGTTTATTTGATGAGCTTCATAATGACGGGCATACCATTATTTTAGTGACCCATGAGCAAGAAATTGCTGAACATTGCCAGCGTGTATTGCGCTTGGTTGATGGAAAAGTGGTATCGGATACACGAAATAGCGAGGAGAGAGCGTATGTTTAAGTCATTTCTCGCGATTATTGAGGGAACCAAAGCCGCGCTTCAGGCGATTCGTGCTAATGCGATGCGCAGTGCACTCACGTGTTTAGGTATAATTATTGGCGTTGCAGCAGTTATTACGGTTGTTGCTGTGATGCAAGGCTTTACCAAGCAAATTAACGACCAATTGGCTGATATGGCGCCGGATGTGACTAGCATTAAGCCGTACACCACACCACAGCAAGAAATGCTTGGTAAACGTTCGTATTTAACAGTGCGTGATTTTGAAACGCTAAAAGGTAAAGTACAAGGGTTCGATACTATCACTGCGCAAATGATGGCGTTTCGTTTTCAAGGCGCGGTAGAGTACAAAGGCGAAAGTCACAATACGCGGGTAGTTGGCACAGAATCAAACTATCAAAAGGCCTATCGCATTTATCCTGAAATGGGCCGCTATATTCGCCCACAAGATGACGATAAACGCCGTCGCGTCGCCTTTATAGGTGAAACACTGATTGAAAAGCTTAAGCTACCTGAAAACCCTGTGGGTGAATACATTAAACTCGGTGGCGAATGGTTTCGTATTATTGGGGTTGCAGAGAAGCAAGGCAGCTTTTTGGGATTCGATCAGGATGATTATATCAATATCCCAATCAGTACCATGCAAATTCTAGAAGGCAATGCGCGTAAACCATATTTTCAAATTATGTTTCGCTTAAAGCCGGATGTGGATGAAGCGCAAACCTTGGCTCAAATGAAACGTATCTTGCGTCAGAATCATAAACTTGGCCCAGATGAACACGACGATTTTGAGTTTGAAACCGCTGAAAAAGCGCGTGAGAATATTGATAAGTTTACGGGCAGTGCAACGGCAATTACTGCTGGTATTGTAGGCATTAGCTTGTTAGTTGGCGGTATTGGTGTAATGAATATTATGCTGGTGTCTGTAACTGAGCGCACCCGTATTATTGGCACGCTAAAGGCACTTGGCGCGACGCCGGGCTTTATTATGCTGCAATTTTTAGTAGAAGCCGTGGTACTCAGTTTATTTGGTGGCGTAATTGGCCTTATAACAGGTTATGGCGCTGCTGCTGCCATATCAGCGATCGTACCAGGCATGCCTGCTGCATATATTCCAATGTGGGCGATATTATTGTCATTTGGTTTTACCTCAGCAATTGGTGTTATTTTTGGTTTAGTGCCTGCGATAAAAGCGGCAAGACTCAACCCAATTGATGCGTTAAGATATGAATAAACGCGTTAAGCAAGGAATAAACAAATGAAAAAGGCAATGGGTTTAGCACTGTTACTTGGGTTACTTGTTGGTTGTGATTCAAGTGAGGTAGGTGATGTGTCGCTTGGTGTTTTTACGCTGAAAGACATTAAACTAAACCATTTTCAAGACCCAATAGTAACAGGGGTAACATGTCATGTTGCCTCTGTTGAAGCTAATTTAAGCTTTTCAGATCCAAGTGATAGCTCAATTGCGTGTCGTCAAACAGGGCCAATCACCCAAGCGATGATAGCGCAAATAGATAGCTCAGATTCAGGTGAAGTGATTTTCAAAAAATCGAAAAGCGTTTTCTTTAAATCGATGAAGATAAGACGAATTTTAGATAAAGAAAATCAAACCTTAATGTACTTGTCGTATTCAACGAAAGAAACGTCAGGTAGTTTTAAGCACAGTTTGTCGACAGTGCCTTTGTATGGTACAAAAGCATATCAAACACGTGTATCAGTAGATAACTAACGCATTAAGTAGATTAATGTCGTAAATTACACAGTAAATAATGTAAACAGGAGATTTTGATGATTGTAGTTAACCCAACCGGGTGTAAAGCATAATTAATACACCCGGTTTGTATAACCGGGGTTAAAAGCCCCTTATTTTTCTTTTATTTAAGGGCAAAAATGTTAAATATTAATCAATTAAACTTACTTGGATGGCAAAGCTTTTTTCAACAACAACTTGATATCGACGAATGGTACAACAGCGTTCCTGTTAGGGTTGTTGAACAACATCGAAATCGACTAGTGGTTGATTCTGGTAGCGACACATTTCAATTACCAGTAACTGAAAAGGTATCGCAGTGTGTTGTTGGCGATTGGTTGTTACTTACTGAAAAACACGACGTAAATCGTGTTTTTGAACGTAAATCGTATTTTGCTAGACGCGCTGCCGGCAGCAAACTAGAAAAACAGGCAATTACGGCAAATGTCGACGTTGCGTTTGTGTTGTGTTCATTGAACGATGACTTTAACCTCAATCGCATCGAACGTTATTTGGCGCTAGTCAATGAAGCGGGCTGCGAACCTGTGGTAATACTAACTAAAGCCGATCTTGCAAATGATGGCTTTGAAAAGCGTGAGCAAGTTCAAAACCTTAGCTCAATGTTACGGGTCGAAGTCATTGACTGCCATGATGTTACACTGGCTAATCAATTGTCAGATTGGTTAAAACCACAAACCAGTATCGTGCTGTTGGGGTCTTCTGGTGTAGGAAAGTCAACATTAAGTAATACGTTGGCGCAAACGCAGCAGAAAACAAGTGCCATTCGTGAGCAAGATAGCAAAGGCCGTCATACTACTACTGGGCGATACTTACTTAAGTTAGCTTCAGGCGCAGTATTAATCGATACGCCGGGAATGCGAGAGCTTCAGCTTAGCGATGTAACCGCGGGGCTAGAGCAAACCTTTAGCGAAATAGAAGCCTTGGCATCAAGTTGTAAGTTTGTTAACTGCTCACATAGCAATGAGCCAAAATGTGCGATACAGCAAGCAATTAGCGATGGTAGTTTAACAGAGCGACGCTTTTTAAATTACCAAAAGTTACGTAAAGAAAACCAATTTAATACAGCATCTTTACGTGAACGCCGAGCGCACGATAAATCGCTTACTAAAATGTATAAACGAGTACAAAGCCAGGCGGTTAAGTTTAAGAAATTAAACGAATAGCTAGTAGGCTTTAACGATGCGTCTATCACGTTTTGATAGGCGCATTTTTACTTATATCAACACATAAACTTCAAAATATTATTGATACGTCGTTTGTTGGCATCATTCTCTAAATATTACCCAATAAAAAGAAAACTAGTTGATACACTGACGTTTTTTGATAAAAATGACGGTAGATTTAATTCCTAAGATTAGATTCCAGTTAACTAGTAAACCTTGAAAAGGAATTCTTATGCCGTTTTTTACAAAAATAACATTGGTTGTTGCACTTATGCTGGTGCAAGTTGAAGCGCTTGCCAAAACGCTTACGTTTGGTGAAGAGGTTGATAGCGACAAACTAATTAAAATATCAACTGTGATGGCAAACCCAGATAATTATTTAAGTTCGCCAATTACCATTGAAGGGACCATTGTCGGCGTATGCGAAAAGCGAGGCTGCTGGATGACACTTGCATCAGATAAGCGCTTTCAAAATTTACGTATCAAAGTAGAAGATGGGCACATGGTATTTCCGATGACCGCGAAAGGAAATAAAGCGCTTGCAACGGGTACGCTTGAAAAAATAGAACTAAGCCTTGATCAAACAAAACGATTACTCGCTCATCGCGCTCAAAAAGCAGGTAAAGACTTTAATCCCGATTCAGTAACTGAGCCAGATGTAGTCTACCAACTGTCGCCGACAGGTGTTGAGATTATTGATAACAATGTTGAAAAGTAAGCCCAATCACATTAATTGGTTTAGATTAAATCGCAGTTTACATCGCGATGTTGGTTATTTTTGTATTGGCTTTATTTTGATCTATGCGATTTCAGGTATCGCGGTTAATCATAAAAATGATTGGAATCCGAACTACGCAGTACATACTACTAAGATAACCGCACGTGATATTGATTGGAATATAAACGACGACCAGGTTTTAATTAAGCAAGTTTTGACACTCGCTAATACACAATTAGACGTCAAAGCGTCTTATTGGCAATCGCCAAATCAATTTAAGGTTTTTTTACATGATGACGCGAATATTAGCTTAAATTTAAATACTAATACGCTTACTATTGAACAAATATGGCCTAGACCAATTTTCCAAGCACTTAATCGGTTGCACCTGAACGAAACACATCAATCATGGATTATCGTATCTGATATTTTTGCCGCTTTGTTGTTGTTTTTGGCAATGAGTTCACTTTTTATGATCCGAGGTAAATACGGACCATTTGGTAAACGTGGCCTTTTTATTTTGGCGGGCTTTGCTATTCCTGCAGGCTTTATCTTTTTATAGCGCCTCAGAGCGAACTTATTTGTCAAAAAGGGTTAGTTAGCAACGACTAAAAAGCGCAAAAAATGTCTTTGAAACAAAGTAAACAGTACAACAGCACATCTGGTGTGCTGCTGTACTTTTTAAGCATTGAATTACACTTTAAAGCGGTTAACGAGCCCCTCTAAATTAGCGGCAATTTCAACTAATCCACGTGCTGTTTCAGCCGCTTTTTCTGCGCCTGCAACGGTTTGCACTGCCATTTCATTTACTTGGCCAACACTGTCGGTGATTTGCTGAGTCACCACATTCTGCTCTTCTGACGCACCGGCGATTTGCATATTCATATCGCGAATTGTGCCAACAGAATTAGAGATTGAGTCAAGCGCTTCATTGGTTTCGTTAGCTTTTTCTGTGGTAACGCGCGCACTTTCTAGGTTTGCATTCATTTGATCAACTGACGCCTTAGCTTCGCTTTGCAGTTTATGGATCATTGCTTGAATTTCTTCTGTGCTCTTTTGCGTACGACTCGCAAGGCTTCTTACTTCGTCAGCAACTACAGCAAAGCCACGACCTTGTTCGCCTGCGCGGGCAGCTTCAATGGCAGCGTTAAGCGCCAATAAATTTGTTTGATCTGCAATTGCTCGGATCACATCTAAAATTGACCCAACTGATTCGGTTTCGTTTTCAAGGTTTTTAATTGAATTACTCACCAGCTCAGTGTTATCAACTAAGTCGTTTATCGCACTACGAGTATTATCAACCACTTGCTTACCAGTATGAGTTTGATCGTCGGCATTGGTTGCTGCATCGGCTGCAAGTTGGGCACTTTGTGTGATATCGGCAACTGTGGCCGCCATTTCATTCATCGACAGCACGGCTTGATTTAACTGCTCCATTTGATGCTCTGCACCTTGCATTGAACTTGCAGTGTTTTCATCCAATATATTCGTTGAGCGTATTAGTTCGGTAGTTGCGTGTTTTAGGCTATCAATAATATGTCGTAGTGTGCCAACCATCTCGCCCATGGCCTTATATATGCCGGTTTCGTTACCTGATTTTGTGAAGGAAATGGTTAAATCGCCATCAGCAATACGGTTTGCGATGTATTCAATGTCTTTTGGTTCGCCGCCAATAGGTTTGCGAATGGTGATCGAGATAAACCAACTGAAAAATACGCCCACAGCGACAACGGCTATTGAGACGACAATAATTGTGGTTGTGGTGGTTTCACTGCGGCTTTGAACTTTAGGACCAAGAGAATCTTGGTCATTTTTAACGGATAGCTTCACTTCTTCATAAGCCTCGGCAATTTCGGGGCCGACTTTATTCAACACATTGGTAATGATGTTATTGCGCTTGTTGATTACGTCATTAGCATTGTTAATGCCTTGCTGATAAGTTGTTAAACGAGTAGCAGCTTCATTTAGAAGTGCGATTCTTTTAGGTGATTGAATATTGTCCTTAAGTACTTTTACCGACTTCATTACTTCTTTAAATTCCGCGATGGCGCGCAAATAGTCATCTTGAGTGTTTGAAACGAGAAATTTGCTTGTGTATAAACGACCTAATAACAGCTGTTCTTGAACAATGGCGGCAAAATACGTGACATCTGTATCGCCATCTTCGTAAGCGGTTCGAATAATTTCGCTAATATTTTTTCGAATGACTACACCGTTTGCATCAAGTTGATTTTTAACAATATCATCACGTTTGGCATATAAATCTACTACGTCAGAAAATCCTTGCTCGTAAGCCATAACTTTATCAAATGACTGTTTAATAAGGTTTGAACGCCCGGGCTCAATAATTTCGGTTCTTGCAATGTCGAGTTGCTCGTTTAGTTGCTTAGCGCGTTTTTTAAAGTCGTTGATGTTTTCGTCATTTTGTTCTTTTAAAAATTTAAGGGCATGTAAACGGATAGATAATAAATTAGATTGCACTAAGCCTGCTAAATTACTGTCGCGTGCGAGCCCGCGATATTCGACAAAGTCATTGTAGCCACTGCGTAATCCAAAAAACGAAATAGTGGCAAGTAAAACCATTAGTCCTATCATGGCGCCAAATGAAATAGATAATTGTTGAACCAGTTTTAACTTAGTGAACATAAACGCTACTCTCATTAGATCTGACGAATTAAATTTAAGATAAATTTAACTAAGTATAGGTAGAAAATTTAACGCACACTGTAAATTCTTCATTATTGCTAAAAATTTACTAGATATGAATGTGTTAGTTGATGTGCTTTGAATTAATCTAAAGCGTTTTGGGAGGGGTAAAGCGAGTGCTTAAAACAAACTGTAAATTAAATGTGTAACTTATAAAAAGATATACGTGGGCGATAATAGTGTTGCTGTTAAAACAAAAAACGCAGGCTAGGCCTGCGTTTTTATCATTTATTTAAGCAGATTTTAGTGCTCAAATAATGCAGAGATTGATTCTTCGTTACTTACGCGACGAATTGTTTCTGCAAGCATATCAGCAAGCGTTAACACTTTAATCTTGTCGATTGCTTTTAATTCATCTGTAAGTGGTACTGAGTCAGTTACGATAACTTCGTCAATTACAGAGTTTTTAATGTTTTCTGCTGCTGCACCTGAAAGTACAGGGTGTGTCGCATAAGCAAACACGCGACGAGCGCCATGTTCTTTTAATGCTTCTGCAGCTTTACAAAGTGTGCCACCTGTGTCGATCATATCGTCAACAATGATACAGTCACGGCCTTCAACATCACCAATAATGTGCATTACTTGCGATACGTTAGCGCGTGGGCGACGCTTATCGATAATTGCAAGATCAGTGTCATCAAGTAGTTTTGCAATTGCACGTGCACGTACAACACCACCGATATCTGGCGATACAACCACAACATCTTCAAAGTTTTTCTCTTTCATATCTTCAAGTAGAATTGGGCTACCGAAAACATTATCAACTGGTACGTCGAAGAAACCTTGAATTTGTTCAGCGTGTAGGTCAACAGTTAACACACGGTCAACACCAACGCTTGAAAGGAAGTCAGCAACTACTTTCGCTGTGATTGGAACACGAGCACTGCGCACGCGACGATCTTGGCGAGAATAACCGAAATATGGGATAACCGCTGTGATACGGCCAGCTGATGCACGGCGAAGTGCGTCAACCATTACGATTAATTCCATTAAGTTGTCATTTGTTGGCGCACAAGTAGATTGTACGATGAAAACGTCAGAACCACGTACGTTTTCGTTGATTTGAACGCTAATTTCACCGTCACTAAAACGACCAACTTCAGCGTCACCAAGATCAATGTATAAGCGTTTTGCAACTTTTTGAGCTAACTCAGGCGTTGCGTTACCAGCGAAGAGCTTCATGTCTGGCACGGTAGGTTTCCTCAGGCACTTTTTTGGGTAACAGTAGTTACCAATAATTAATTTAGTTTAGTACGTAACTCCGAATGTGCTGGAGATATGTTCGTACTTCTTGCTACAAAGCCTTGCCAAGTTTCAGGGAGCGATTTTAATGCTTCAAGGGCTGCGTGCTGCGTTTCAAAACTGACAAAACAGCATGCTCCTGTACCTGTCATTCTTGACGAGCCGTATTTTAACAACCAGTTAAGGGTCTTTTCAACCTCGGGATAGTGCTTTTTCACCAACTCTTCGCAGTCATTACGATGTTGAGAGCTTTGCCAGTCGCCTGATAATTTAGGTGTGTTACGTGGCAAATTGGCATTATTAAAGATTACGCCCGTACTAATGTGTACATTTGGGTGGACTACTAAATACCAGGTTTCAGGTAAATTTACTGGGGCTAATTTTTCTCCGATACCCTGTGCTATAGCGGCCTGGCCGCTAATAAATACGGGCACATCGGCACCCAGTGCAACGCCGATTTCCGCTAATTTCTCAAGTGGCAATACTAATTGCCAAAGTGTATTTAAAGCAAGCAATGTAGTTGCCGCATCGGATGAACCACCACCCACACCGCCACCACTTGGCAGGTGTTTATCAAATGAAATCTCTGCACCAAATGCAGTATTTGTTGCAAGTTTTAATGCGTTTGCCGCTTTATAAATTAAATTTTCTTCGTCTGGCAGACCGTCTATTTGGGTTTTTAGCGTAATCGCGCCGTCGTCTGTGCGTTTAAAATGTATACGATCGCCATAATCTAAAAACACAAACAAGGTTTCAAGTTCGTGGTAACCGTTCGGTAAGCGCCCATTAATATGTAGAAATAAATTAAGTTTTGCGGGTGCAATAAGCGAAAGCGTTGTTAAATCTGCCATGTATATACTTTTAATTTTAGTTTAACTGTGTCATGAGTGAGTGAAATGGAATAGGGCAACCAATACCCCCCGTGTTTTTGGTAGTTGCTGTAGGTTATTTGCCATTGTTTACCTTGCGAATCAATAAGTGTGGCATTGCTAACGCGATTTAGTTCATCGGCAAGAAATGTTTGGGTATCAGGCAATCCTTTTAACCAATTAGGGTCATCTAAAAATGGAAGATTCATACCCGTTAGCCAATACACTAGTTGCTGTGCATTTTTTCCAACATGGGTTTCGCCATCTAATTCTAAAGTGGCATGGGTCTGCGTCTTTTCAAGTGAAAGGACTGAGGTGCCAACAAATGATGTGAGATTAAGCACATCTTTTTTGGCGGTAGTGGCCCAAAATAAATTAGCACTTTGACGTTTTTCTGGCTGAATAATCGCCAATTTGCCTTTTACCTGCCAAGACTGTTTTTGCAGTAATTCCCTTTGCCAATTCTCTTTAACTGTTGCATTGTCGTAATATTGACTTGCACAGCCTGTTAAAAAAACCAAAAATATGACAAATATCATGCGTAATTGCATCAAATCTTAAATCCTTACTTTTTTTATTGACTTGATTTACGTAAAATTAATCGCTTTAAAACGTGCTAAAAACAAATTGTAGACATAATGACCATAGTTGCTTTAGGCATTAATCATAAAACCGCATCTGTTGAATTAAGAGAACGCGTTGCGTTTTCTCCTGATCAAATCGACGTTGCCCTTGCTCAACTTTGCCAACAGAATGGCGTGAACGAAGCTGTGGTTGTGTCTACCTGTAATCGCACCGAACTCTATTGTATCGTTGAAAATCAACAACCCCAAGTGCTTATTGATTGGTTGGCTGATTTTCACCAACTCAATAAAAGCGAATTGGCGGAACACGTGTATCAGCATCAAGACTTTAATGCTATTCAGCACTTAATGCGTGTATCGGTTGGATTAGATTCGTTAGTGTTGGGTGAGCCACAAATTCTTGGCCAAATTAAACAAGCTTACGCTAAGGCAAAACAAGCAGGCGTTGTGAATGCCTTACTTGAGCGTCTTTTTCAAAAGTGTTTCTCTGTCGCTAAACAAGTGCGTACAGAAACCGATATCGGAGCGAGTGCGGTCTCAGTTGCCTATGCAGCGGTTAATTTAGCTAAACACATTTACGGTAATTTAGAACCAACCAAAGTATTGTTAATTGGCGCGGGCGAAACCATAGAGCTTGTAGCACGGCATTTATATCAAAACGGTTGTCAGCATATGACGGTGGCAAACCGTACCTTATCACGTGCACAAAATTTAGCAGATGAATTCAACGCACATGTTGTGCCGCTATCGCGCGTGCCAGAGAGTTTAATCGATGCCGATATTGTGATCAGCTCAACGGCAAGCACACTTCCAATTATCGGTAAAGGTATGGTTGAGCAGGCGTTAAAGGCGCGTCGCTACAAACCAATGCTGCTTGTTGATATTGCCGTACCGCGCGATATTGAAGCGCAAGTGGCTGAACTTGACGATGCGTATTTATATTCTGTCGATGATTTACAAGAAATTGTTAATCAGAATATGGAATCACGTGAGCGTGCGGCCGCTGAAGCCGAAGAGATAATTGTTGTAAAAGCCAATGAATTTGTAACTTGGCGAAATGCGCTTGATTCAGTCGACATTATTCGTACTTACCGCAAAAATATTGAACAAATAAAATTAGAGTTAGTACAAAAGGCGCAAGGTCAGTTAAAATCAGGTAAAGACCCAGAAAAAGTGCTGAATGAATTAGCTAATAAATTAGCAAATCGAATTATTCATTCACCAACCAAAGCGATTAAGCAAGCTGCTGAGCAAGATGATATTGCCAAGCTTGCACAAATCAAAAAAGTTTTAGATTTAGATAATTAACAGGCGTCAAGCTTAGATGAAAGAATCCGTTTACAGAAAATTAGAAACGCTGGTTGAGCGTTACGAAGAAGTACAAGCATTATTAAGCGATCCGGATGTGATCTCTGATCAAGACCGTTTCCGTTCGCTTTCAAAAGAATATTCTGAACTTGAAGATGTGACTAAGGCTTTTAATGCGTACCGTCAGGCAGAAGATGACGTTGCGACAGCCGAAGAAATGCTTAAAGATAACGATCCCGATATGCGTGAAATGGCGCAAGAAGAATTCAAAGAAGCCAAAGCAAATATCGAAGCGTTAGAAGACGAACTACAAGTGCTTATGTTACCGAAAGACCCTCGTGACAATAACAATGTGTTTCTTGAAGTGCGTGCCGGTACAGGTGGTGACGAAGCGGCAATCTTTGCTGGTGACTTATTCCGTATGTACAGCCGTTATGCTGAAACACAAAAGTGGAAAGTTGACGTTGTTAGCACGAACGAAGGTGAACACGGCGGGTTTAAAGAAGTTATTGCGAATATTTCTGGTGAAGGTGTGTATGGCAAACTGAAATTTGAATCAGGCGCACACCGCGTACAGCGTGTTCCAGAAACAGAATCGCAAGGCCGAGTGCACACGTCTGCATGTACAGTTGCGGTTATGGCAGAAGTGCCGGAAGCAGAAGCAATTGAAATCAATTCGTCTGATCTTAAAATTGATACCTTCCGCGCATCAGGTGCCGGTGGTCAGCACGTTAACAAAACCGACTCAGCGATTCGTATTACCCATATTCCAACGGGTGTTGTTGTAGAATGTCAGGACGAGCGTTCACAGCATAAAAACAAAGCGAAAGCACTGAGTGTGCTTGCGTCGCGTTTACAGCAAGCTGAAGATGAGAAGCGTATGGCAGAAGAAGCCTCTGAGCGTCGTAACCTTGTCGGTAGTGGTGACCGTTCTGAGCGTATTCGTACATATAATTATCCGCAAGGTCGCGTTACCGATCACCGTATCAACTTGACACTTTATAAGCTAAACGAAGTGGTTGAAGGCGATTTAGGTGCCATTGTTGACCCACTTGTTCTTGAGCATCAAGCAGACTTGCTTGCAGCGATGGGCGATGAGTAATTATTCAATACAACAAGCACTTGCCGTTGGCGCAAGTGCTTTAACTGAGACATCAGAATCCCCCAAACTTGACGCAGAAGTATTACTGCTAGATTGCATTTCACAATCGCGTACATACCTTTTTACGTGGCCTGAAAAATTACTGACCGATGAACAACAAGCCGCTTTTTTGTCAGCAATTGAAAAACGCAAAACGGGTTTACCTGTTGCGCATATTACTGAATATCGCGAGTTCTGGAGCCTAAATTTTAAGGTGAGTCCTGCAACGCTTATTCCAAGACCAGATACCGAAACATTAGTTGAATGTGCGCTTGATAAAGCAATAAACAAGCAAGGTAGGTTACTTGACCTTGGTACCGGCACCGGTGCAATCGCCTTGTCACTGGCAAGTGAGCTTCCTTTATGGCAGGTGATTGGCTGCGATTTTCAACCAGATGCCGTTGCGTTGGCAACGCAAAATCAACAAAATTTAGCGATTACAAATGCGACCATTGTACAAAGCGATTGGTTTAGCGCGCTCGATGCGCAATTGTTTGACGTCATCGTATCAAATCCGCCTTATATTGATGAACAAGACCCTCATTTGCTCGAAGGTGACGTACGATTTGAGCCCTTGTCGGCGTTAGTCGCACCGAAAAAGGGGATGGCTGATATTGAACATATCATTGAAACCGGACGTAACTATTTGCAGAAAAAAGGCTGGTTATTATTGGAACATGGTTATGATCAGGGCCAGTTAGTACGTGATTTTTTTGCAAAAATGGCATATAAAGATATTTCAACAGTAAAAGATTTAGGCGGCAACGACCGTGTAACTTTAGCGCAGTGGGATCCTGATTAGCTATTTAGTGAGTTGGTATTAACGCGAGTGTGAAGTGGTTATAAGGGGTAAGGATAGAATGGCGAGTGATTTTTTATTTTCTGATGAGTCAGAGCAAGCACCGAAACAAGTAAATAACCACGGTACTTGGAAAGTTATTATTGTTGATGACGAACCGGAAGTGCATGCGGTAACGAAACTCGCATTGAGCGATTTCTCATTTCAAGACAAGCGACTCGAATTTATTAGCGCCTATTCAGGTAAAGAAGCAGAAGAAAAAATTATAGCGCATCCAGATGCAGCCATTGTGTTGCTAGATGTGGTTATGGAAACCGATGACGCGGGTTTAAGAGTTGCTCAGTTTATTCGCGAAACTGCTAAAAATAACCATGTGCGAATTATTTTACGAACTGGCCAACCAGGGCAAGCGCCGGAGCGCCAGGTCATTGTTAACTATGATATTAATGACTACAAATCTAAAACCGAATTAACAGCACAAAAACTATTTACGGTTGTTATGTCGAGTTTACGTTCTTATCGCGATATTTTATCAATAGAGCACTCTCGCCAAGGTCTTGAGAAAATCATCACCGCTTCACGCGATATCTTTTCATCTCATTCTATGGACACTTTTATTCATGGCGTAATGCAACAACTTACCTCGATTTTAGGGTCAGTTGATGAAGCGATGTATGCAACCTCACTTGTTGCAAGTAGCCCTGATGAAAAACAGCAAGAGCTGATTGTGTTTGCAGGACAAGGCGAGTTTGAAAAAAGCGAAGGTAAGCCAGTTAACCAGGTGCTATCTGAAAAGCAATTGTTAGCGTGCAAGAAAGCACTCAGTAACAAAACCATTGTTTATGAAGAAGATTACCTTTTTGCCTATTGTTCAAGCCGTTTTAACCATAACTCAATGCTTTATGTATCGGGTATTCCACGCAGTCTCACTGAAACACATAAAGATTTGATTGAAATTTTCTCGCAAAATGTACAAATTGCCTACGAAAATGTGCAACTGCAATCTGAAATTGAAGATACTCAAAGAGAACTGGTTTATCGCCTAAGTGAAGCGGTTGAACAGCGTTCTTCTGAAACCGGCAATCATGTAAAACGTGTATCACTCATTAGTTATGAACTTGCAAAAGGTTATGGCTTGAGCGACGAAGAGGCCGATGTACTGCGTTATGCTGCACCACTGCATGATGTTGGTAAAGTTGGTATTCCCGACACCATTTTGCATAAACCAAGTAAATTGGATGAGCAAGAATGGAAAGTGATGCAAACTCATGCCATGAAAGGACACAATATTTTAGCGGGGTCTCGTCGGGATATTATTCAAGCAGGAGCGATTTTAGCCCGCGACCATCATGAAAAATGGGATGGCACAGGTTATCCTCGTGGCTTAAAAGGTGAAGAAATTCATGTTTATGGCCGTATTGTCGCGTTAGCAGATGTGTATGATGCACTTCGTCATAAGCGCTGTTATAAAGAAGCGTGGAGCGTAGAGCAGGTTACAACTGAATTACAAAATCAACGTGGGCTGCATTTTGAGCCTAAGTTAGTTGATGTGTTACTTAACAACATCGATAGATTCGAACAAATTCTTAATAATTATCCAGGGTAGTAAAATGGAATATATTGCGTTAAAGCATACACATATGTTGTTAGCTGTACTGAGTGTAGTGCTTTTTTATACGCGTGCATTTGCTCGCATCAAGCAGTTACAACTTGCTAAAAATAAAGTACTGTTTATCGGTAGCCATAGTATTGATACCTTGTTGCTTATCTCAGCCGTAGCGCTGGCAGTGACACTTGGCATGAGTCCTCATAATCAACCTTGGTTACTTGAAAAAATCGTACTTGTGGTAGCGTATATTGTTGTTGGGGTGTTTATGGCGAGGCAAAAACATATAAAAGGGCAGATATCGCTTTTATTACTTGCTACAACCGTTATTTTCGCTATTTTTTATTTAGCGAGATTTAAAACACCATTTCTTTTCTAAAGGCTGATTATTCAGCCTTTTTCTTTTCTATCTGGGCTTTCACGTTCATACAAGTGAACTATATCGATTAAAGGATTATTGATACAGAACATTAAGTTAGTCTCTATTCTTTATCTATTCGCCGATCTTCATTGGTATTCATTTTAAAACACGATAAACTGGCATTAATTTTTAGTTATAGAGAGACCGAAGGATATTGATGTTTGATATCTCTGAGGAAGAATATACAGCGGCAATAGAAGCGCCGGTATTTACATGTCTAAATCATGAATCATCGTGGCTGACTAAGTTCGATTACGCCCTTTGTCGGGATAAATTGTCTGAACTGGTTCTGATGGCGGTAAAAACGCAAAAGTCTGAAAACACTATAGAGCAAAACCTAAATTCGCTACTCGATAGTTTTTACAGCGACTTTGCCTTTAGCGGGACGAGCCAAAAAGTGCCGATGAGTCTGCTTAATAGTGTGGCCTATGCACTTAATTACCGTACTGGCAGCACTATATCGCTTGGCATGATCTTAACTTATGTGATGGAACAACTTGGTTTTGATGTTGAGATGTTGGTATTTGAAAACGACATTCAAGTATTGCTAGAAGTAAGCCAAGGTGAAGGGTATTTAATCGACCCATGCTCGGGTGGGCAACGCTGGTATATCAAACCAGAAAATGACGATGAAAATAGCCTAGATAACGCATTTCAACAATTGTTTGAAGACGATGTTGTGAAGTTATTTTTGGCTCATCAAAAATGGGCATTTATTAGTGAAAAACGCTACGGCGAAGCGTTTAAATGTGTTGAAAAATTGATGGTTCTTACCGATGGTGATCCGTATGAATTGCGCGATCGCGGTTATTTATTACATAATTTTAACTGTGATGAACTCGCCATTAAAGACTTTGAAAAGTTTATCGAAGAGTGCCCAGATGACCCATCAATTGATGTGCTGCAAAGCCAAATTGAAGAAATGGACTCGCACTTTAGAACAATCCACTAAAAATAACTTAATACAGGAAGCAACTTCATGGACTCTCACAGCGTGATGTTCACCAACGATGCCGTCGTTATGGGTATGTTGGCCATAATCTTAGGTTTCGTGTTTTATACCTCAAATCTTAAAACCGGATTTTGGGCAAAATTTTACAAGTACGTTCCCGCATTATTGATGTGTTATTTTTTACCATCGCTCTTAAATACATTTGGTATTGTCGACGGTGAAGGCAATAGCGTATATACGGTTTCAAAATATTACTTATTACCTGCCTGTTTAGTTTTACTAACATTGAGTATTGACTTAAAAGCCGTTGCAGCGCTTGGACCAAAAGCCATTATAATGTTTTTAACTGGCACAGTTGGCGTCGTTATTGGCGGACCAATCGCGTTATTAGTAGCGGCCACCTTTATGCCAGAATTGCTAGGTGTTGATGGTGCCGGGGAGCTTTGGCGGGGCATGGCAGCATTGGCTGGTAGTTGGATCGGCGGCGGTGCAAACATGGTAGCGATGAAAGAAATCTATCAAGCTAACGGCGATATTTTTACCATTATGGTAACCGTAGATATCGTAGTAGCAAATATTTGGATGGCAGGACTTTTATATTTAGCGGCTCGTCATAAAGAGATTGATAAGCACACAGGCGCAGATACTTCATCTATCGATAAACTAATCGATACGGTATCGCAGTTTGAAAAGAAAAATTCACGCAAGCCAGAACTGCGTGATCTAATGATTTTAGTGGCATTTGGTTTTGGTGCGACAGGCTTTGCACATTTAATTGCAGACACTGCAGTGCCTTTTTTCCAAGCAAACTACCCAGCACTTGAGAAGTTCTCGCTGCATTCAAAATTGTTTTGGATTATCTTTGTTGTAACCACAATAGGCTTAAGCTTATCGTTTACAAAAGCACGTCAATTTGAAGCCGTAGGCGCATCAAAAGTAGGCGGCGCATTTTTATATATTTTAGTGGCGACCATTGGCTTACATATGGATATCGGCAAAGTATTTGAAGCACCAAAATACGTTATTATTGGCCTAATTTGGATGGCAATTCACGTTATTCTATTATTTGTTGTTGCCAAGATTATTAAAGCGCCGGTGTTTTATGTTGCCGTGGGCAGTAAAGCGAATATTGGCGGTGCTGCATCAGCGCCTGTGGTTGCATCTGCATTTCACCCGGCATTAGCACCTGTTGGTGTGTTACTGGCTGTACTTGGTTACGCACTTGGAACATATGCTGCGTGGTTCTGTGGCCAAGTGCTGCAGCTGGTCGGTAGTTAATTATTCTGTTAGGAATTTAAATGAATACACAAATTATTAAAGTGGGTAACTGTGAAGTTGCTAACGACAAGCCGTTTGTACTATTTGGTGGTATGAATGTGCTTGAATCACGTGACTTAGCAATGCAAATTGCAGAGCATTATGTTGAAGTGACAACAAAATTAAACATTCCTTACGTGTTTAAAGCGTCATTTGATAAAGCAAACCGATCATCAATTAACTCTTATCGTGGTCCAGGTATGGAAGAAGGGTTAAAGATTTTTGAAGAGATCAAAAATACCTTTAATGTACCAGTGATTACTGATGTACACGAACCTTATCAAGCGGCACCCGTCGCTGAAGTTGTAGATGTAATTCAGTTACCTGCATTTTTAGCACGTCAAACCGACTTAGTAGTAGCGATGGCAAAAACCGGCGCAGTTATTAATGTGAAAAAACCGCAGTTTTTAGCACCTCATGAAATGCGACACATTATTAAAAAGATTAACGAAGCGGGTAACGATCAAGTAATCTTATGTGAGCGAGGCTCAAGCTTTGGCTACAACAACCTAGTAGTTGATATGCTAGGTATGGATGATATGAAGCACCAAGCGCCCGTTATATTTGACGCAACACATGCGCTGCAGCGTCCGGGTGGACGTGCCGATTCAGCCGATGGCCGTCGTGCTCAAGCTGCAGAACTTGCACGAAGCGGTATGGCACTCGGGCTAGCAGGCCTATTTATTGAAGCTCACCCAGATCCGAACCTTGCCAAATGTGATGGTCCATGTGCATTACCACTTGCTAAACTTGAAGGTTACTTAAGCCAGATGAAAGCGGTTGATGACCTTGTAAAAAGCTTTGAGCCACTTGATACATCTGCAAGTTAACGTTTGAAAACTTGGTGCTGATTCTTGTCGGCACCTATCTCCTTAATCAAATAATTTGATTCAACCTTTGCTCCGTTAATCACACTGTAATAGATTGTTATAAAACTTTTTCGATTTTGTACTATAACTAAATTAATCAAGATTTTGATAATGTGATTTAGGAAATGGATTTTTGTACACTCGAATTTCAGTTTGATGTAAAAAAACTTCAGTTAGAAGTAAATGAAATACTGAAATGTGATTGGGTTGCGCATGTCAATCAAAGGGCCTACCAAGGCCAGTGGGATGTGTTCCCTTTAAGATGCGCTGTAGTTCATGAAGACTCACATCCTATTCTGCAAGCGTATTCGATAGAAAATAATAGTAAGTGGGTAAATTTGCCCGCTTTGAGCAACTCTCCGTATCTCTCTAAAGTTATCAATTCGCTTAAATGCCCGATACAATCAGTTCGTCTGATGCGATTAAAAGCAGGCGCGTCTATATTACCACACAATGACGCTGGGCTTGGTTTGGCGCATGGCCAGGCCCGCCTCCATGTACCTATCTTTTCTAATAATAGTGTTACCTTTTATGTGGCGAACCAGTTAGTCCCTATGCCTGCGGGTAAAATTACATATATTAACGCAGATCTAGTTCATGAGGTACGTAATCAAAGTGCAGAAGACCGCATTCACTTGGTAATTGATTGCGTGAGTAATGCTTGGCTTGAAGAAAACATCAGAGAATTAGCCCATGTGTAATATTGGTGTAAGGGTATTAACGGTATTAGTAAGTTATTTTAAGGCATTAAAATGCGTCAAATAAAATGTCTCACTCGTTTTATTTCAAAATTGACTGTGTAATGAAATCAAACAAAATAAACAGAATAAGGAGCTAAAATGGACATCCTGAAACGCGAAGAAATTGACAGTTTGGTTAATGAGAATTTAATACTAATAGACCCCGAAGGTACCCAAGTAGAGCTCAAGGTTGTTGAAGTTGAATCAACCATTCTTAATGGTGATGAGTGGGACTCGTTTCACGTGATTTTAGAAGGGACAGAGGCATTTCATGTGCCGCAAGGAACCTATAAATTTGCACATGAAAAACTCGGTGAGATTGACATGTTTATGTCACCGAACAGTCAAACAGAATATGAGATTGTGGTTAGTCGTAAACGCGACGCTTAACGGTTTACGACATAATATTAGCGCTACAATAAAGTGTTAGGTCGCCACTCCATTAGCAGATAGACGTCATCGCGTTCTGTTTTGAGTTTGAAACCTAACCTTTCGTATAAAAAGCGCGCTGGATTGTTACGCTCAACATGTACAGAGACTGGCAAACTCAACCGTTTACCGTCATCCAATACTTGTTGAAATAAATGTGTACCTAACCCCTGGCCGCGATGCTCTGGCATCAGGGCAATATCGACGATACGGATTTCGTTATCCCAATGGTCGACAAAAATTCTGCCAACGGGTTGGCCTGCGATTTCAACAATAAAGAATTTGTCAGTGCAATAGTGTTTTGTGTAATGAATGTATTGAGCCATAAATTGTTGGCTTATAAATTCATGTCGCTCTTGGGTATTAAAGTTAGTCATGGCTAATTCAGGTTCCCGAATAGAGGCATATAACGTTTGCATAAACGCAATGTCATAAGTGGTGTATTTGCGCAAATGTAGATGATCGCGCCAAGACTGTGTGGTAGTCATAATCGTCCCTAATAAATGGAAGGTTTTGTAGGCATTCTGGGTAAAATATAAAATAAAGTAAAGTTAAAAAGGAATGAGCAATGGCGGATCCTTATGTAAGTGAAATCAGAATGTTTGGTTTCAACTTTGCGCCTCGCGGTTGGTCTTTATGTGACGGCCAAATTTTACCAATCAACCAAAACGAGACACTATTTTCGTTAATAGGTACTGCGTTTGGCGGCGATGGTCGCACCACGTTCGGTTTACCTGATTTGCGTGGCCGAACGCCGATTCATCCTGGAGTTGGCCCGTTCGGTTTTCATTACGATCGAGCGCAGAAGGGCGGGGAAGAAGAAGTCACGCTAACCACTGCGCAAATCCCACAACATACCCACTTAGTGCACGCTTCAACTGAAGAAGCGGATGGTGCTGCGCAGTATAACGATGCATTCTTTTCTGCTAGCTCTGATCAAAAGGGATCTATGGAAGGTAACTCATATCGCGCTGCGACCAACTTAGTGCAGTTGAATGCTGGCACAGTGACTTACACGGGGGGGAGTCAGTCACATAATAATATGCAGCCGAGTTTAGCCGTATCATTTGCAATTTCATTAACGGGTCTATTCCCGTCGCGTAACTAGGGAGAAGTAAAAATGGCAGATCCATTTATTGGTGAAATTCGCATGTTTGCTGGCAATTTTGCTCCTCGTCAATGGGCTATGTGTAACGGGCAGGTGATCGCTATATCACAAAACGATGCGTTATTCTCGTTGATTGGTACTTTTTATGGTGGAGATGGTCGCTCTACTTTTGCCATTCCTGATATGCGTGGTCGTATTCCAATGCAGTGGGGGAATGGTCCGGGCTTAACACCACGTCCTATCGGGCAAAAAACTGGTGAAGAGACAGTTACTTTGCTTCCTACACAAATCCCATCACATACCCATGCATTTCAGGCTAGTCTGGACTCAGTTTCATCGGTTGATCCAACGAACACTGTGTTGGGAACTTTTGCTGCGTCAGATCAAATGTATACAGAAACATTTGAGCAAGCTGATAAAGGTACTATGAATAGTAGTAGTGTTATGAATGCTGGAGGTTCGCAAGCACACACTAACTCAATGCCTTTCCAGTGTTTAACTTACATTATTTGTTTATTGGGCGTTTACCCTTCACGTAACTAAGGAGATTATCATGTCAGAACCGTTTATTGCCGAAGTTCGTATTTGGGCAAATACCTATGCACCACGAGGTTGGAGTATGTGTGACGGCCAAGTAATGCAAATTGTACAAAATACTGCGCTATTTTCATTGGTTGGGACCACGTATGGTGGTGATGGTCGTACTACATTTGGTCTTCCTAACTTAAAAGGTCGAGCCCCCATGCACTGGGGTACAGGATCAGGTCTGACGCCAAGGGTATGGGGTCAAACAGGCGGTATTCCAGCTGTAACCTTGGTTGAGTCGCAAATTCCAGCACATAATCATGAGATTAATGGGCAAAATGTAGCTGGTGATACAAACGCCCCTGCGAATCGTTACTTAGCAACAGACAAGCGTGCAGGCCTGAAGATACGTAACCTTAAAGTAAATGCTACCCCCAATACGAGTATGTCATTAAATACATTGACGTATACTGGGGGGACTCAGGCACATGAGAACCGCCAGCCGTATTTAGCGTTAAATTTTTGTATTGCGACAATAGGTCTATACCCAAGTCGAAACTAGCGAAGTTAAAAGTAGGGGCAAAGTACTGATTTGCCCCTTTTCGTTAATCTATTCATTCTATGAATTTTTATAATTGTTAGCTGAGATTGTGTTTTGAGCTAGTAATAAATTAAGGAACTAAATAGTTGTCACATTTTCATTTTATTTCAGGTTTGCCTCGATCCGGCTCAACGTTGCTTTCCGGCATTTTTCGTCAAAATCCTTCATTGCATGCAGCAATATCGAGTCCTGTCGCAGGGTTAATGAATTCATCTTTGGAGCTAATGGGAGCTGGTGGAGAGTTTTATAGTTTTTTTAGTCAAACTAAGCGCCTTGCCATGTGTCGAGCGGTTTTTAATGCATACTACGATGAACAGAAGAGCAAGCCGGTTATTTTTGATACTAACCGTGTTTGGACGGCGAGAATGCATCAACTCGTTGAGTTATATCCAAGTTTTAAAATGATTTGTTGTATTAGAAATCCCGCTTGGATTGTTGATAGTTTTGAATCTATATATCGAAAAAACCCCTTTGATTACAGCCGTATGTATAACCATCAATCTCGACAAACTGTCTACAGTAGATGTGAAGCTATGATGAGTATGACGGGGATCATAGGGACTGCATGGACAGCGCTAAAAGAGGCATATTATGGCGAGCACTCAGATAAGTTATTGCTGCTTGATTACGACCTGCTAACTCAACACCCACAGCGCTCAATGCAACTCATTTACCAATTTTTAGACTTACCCGAATTCGCACATGATTTTGACAATATCGACTATCAAGAAACAGAGTTTGATGCGCAGCTAGGCGTTAAAGATTTACATACGGTCAAGAAAAAGATCGAATTTACGCCGAGACGCAGCATATTGCCGCCAGATCTGTTTAGGCAATATAGCGAAATGGCGTTTTGGCAAGATACCGCTGGCACAAACGCCAGCATTATTGCGCCAAAGGCAAGTGATTAGTAGAACTAAAGTTGCTAGCAATAGATATTTTATTTAAACGACCAATCAATATTAAGTAAAACGGAAATTTAGGCGGGAAGATAAATGAAAAAGTATCCTTTAAATGCGTTTACTGTGGCACTGTTGCCACTTGGTATACAGAGCTCTATTGTCCAGCCTGCAGGCAGTTATACTTATATTGGTATTAATGCAGGTCGGCAAAGTACTTATGTGCAAGCAGCAGATAAGCGCAATAAGGCAAACAGAGAACAAGCAGTAACTGGCGTCTCTTCAGATTTATCTGCATCTGCTCTGATTCAGCGGCCTAGTGCGCTGGATGATATTGAGCTAATTGAGCCAGCTAAGTTAGCGCTAGAAAGTGCGCTAGGCGGAGCCTCAGTGGAAGGTAGGTTGGGATTAACTCAACCTGAGCTGACCTTGCAAGCTGGTAATCATGTGCAAGAGCTGGTGATCATTGATCAAGGCGTGCCAGACAAGCTCCTTTTTTATAAACAAATACAGCCTAGTGTTGATGTTAAAGAGCTAAATTCGAACCAAGATGGCCTATTCCAGCTTAATCAGATTCTCTCAAATTATAAGAACCTAACAACTCTGCATTTAATCTCACATGCCGATGATGGTGTTTTATATCTAGGTAATAGTAAGGTTACTGAGCAAATATTAAGGGAGGATATAAGCTCCCTTGGCGTACTGAGGGCTGCGATGAGCCGTGGTGCAGATATAAAGCTTTACGGCTGTAACTTAGCTGCTTCTAGCGAGGGAGAGTCGCTAGTTGAGCTAATCGCTACCCAAACCGGCGCTGATGTCGCTGCGTCGAATGACTATACCGGCTCGGGGCTCTTAGGTAGTGACTGGGACTTAGAGGTTAGGGTTGGTGAGATTGATGCCAGTACCCCGTTTAACCAAGCTGTACTGAATCGATTTTCCAGTGTGCTTGCGCCTACGCTGCCAGCAACAATTACTTTCAGCGATAGTTCGGCTGATTGGGATGGGAATAGTGGGTATGCCAGTGGCGCCAATCCCTCGTTACAAGGGGAAGGCATGAAGGCCTATATTACAGGGGGGAGCTCAGGCAATAGTGTAGACGTGACAGGCTTAGTGGGAATTAGTGCTTACAATTATGATGACGCTCTCAGTGGTTCAACAAAGTTCCTGATCGGTTCAGATGACGGTAGTGAATTTGGTATCACCTCGATTCAAGCCCGACAATATAACTCATCATCTCTTACTATTACCGGATATAAAGATGGAAGTTCAGTCGGAACGAAAAGTGTTACTGGGCTCACGACAGGTAGTTATACAACGATAGATTTAACCAGCCCGACCACAGGGTCGTTTGCTGACGTTGATGTTTTGAGGTTCAACCCTGGTGCAGGAACAAACACAGGGGTTAGGTTGGATAATATGGTGCTAATTGCCGCGGCAGTTGTGGATGATGTCGCGCCTACGGTTTCTACTGTTTCTGCCACCACAGCAAATGGTACCTACAACGTAGGTGATGTCATTGCAATTACTGTGCAGTTTGATGAAGTAGTGAATGTAGCTGGCACACCTCAGTTTACCCTAGAAACGGGCATCATAGACCGTACAGTTAATTATTCTTCTGGTGATGGAACAGACACATTAACCTTTAATTACATAGTCCAAGCGGGCGATAGCAGTGCCGATTTAGATTACGTGTCGACTACGGCGTTGGTGTTAAATGGCGGTACGATTCAAGATGACGCTGGGAATGACGCGACGTTAACACTGGCAACGCCAGGGACTGCAAATTCGTTGGGAGCAAATAAGGCGTTGGTGATTGATGGGGTAACACCGACAGTTACCTCAGTATCATCGAGTACGTCAAATGGCACGTACAAAGTGGGCGATGTAATTGCGATTACCGTCCAATTTGATGAGGCTATCACGGTAACAGGAACGCCACAACTTACATTAGAAACGGGCACCACCGATCGCACGGTAAATTATGCTTCAGGCAGTGGCAGCAACACACTAACTTTTAACTACACGGTACAAGCTGGCGATACATCTGCCGATTTAGATTATGTTGCGACCAGTGCGCTGGTATTAAATGGTGGGACGATTAAAGATATCGCAGGGAATGACGCGACGTTAACACTGGCGACACCTGGCGCTGCAAATTCGTTAGGAGCTAATAAAGCATTGGTGATTGATGGGATAACACCGACAGTTTCCTCAGTATCATCGAGTACGGCAAATGGCACCTATAAAGCGGGTGATGTGATTGCGATTACGGTCCAATTTGATGACGCTGTCACGGTAACGGGCACGCCACAAATTACATTAGAGACGGGCACCACCGATCGCACGGTAAATTATACTTCAGGCAGTGGCAGCAATACACTAACTTTTAACTATACGGTACAAGCTGGCGATACATCTGCCGATTTAGATTATGTGACCACCAGTGCGCTGGCATTAAATGGTGGCACGATTAAAGATGCCGCTGGGAACAACGCGACGTTAACACTGGCAACGCCAGGGGCGGCAAATTCGCTTGGGGCGAATAAAGCGATTGTGATTGATGGTGCAGCGCCAGCAGTTTCTTCAGTGTCGTCGAGTACGGCGAATGGCACTTACAAAGCGGGCGATGTGATTGCGATTACGGTTCAGTTTGATGATACAGTCACGGTTACTGGCACACCACAACTTACATTAGAAACGGGCACCACCGATCGCACGGTTAATTATACTTCAGGCAGTGGCAGCAACACACTGACCTTTAATTACACGGTACAAGGTGGCGATACATCTGCCGATTTAGATTATGTTGCGACCAGTGCGCTGGCGTTAAATGGTGGAACGATTAAAGATGCCATAGGTAATGATGCTACGCTAACATTAGCAACCCCAGGAGCGGCGAATTCGCTTGGGGCGAATAAAGCGATTGTGATTGATGGTGCAGCGCCTACAGTATCTTCAGTGTCGTCGAGTACAGCGAATGGCACCTACAAAGCGGGTGATGTGATTGCGGTCACAGTACAGTTTAGTGAATCAGTTTCAGTAACGGGCACACCACAACTTACATTAGAAACGGGTACCACCGATCGCACGGTAAATTATACTTTAGGTAGTGGCAGCAACACACTGACCTTTAACTATACGGTACAAGCAGGCGATACATCGAACGATTTAGATTATGTTGCTACCAGTGCGCTGGTGTTAAATGGTGGAACGATTAAAGATGCCGCGGGTAATGATGCTACGCTAACATTGGCAACCCCAGGAGCGGCGAATTCGCTTGGGGCGAATAAAGCGCTAGTGATTGACACCAATGTACCTATAGTGACCTCAGTGTCGTCGACCACTGCTAATGACACATACAAAACGGGCGATGTGATTGCGATTACGGTCCAGTTTGATGAGGCTATCACGGTAACAGGAACGCCACAACTTACATTAGAAACGGGCACCACCGACCACACGGTTAATTACAGTTCAGGTAGCGGCACTAACACGCTGACCTTTGACTATACGGTACAAACCGGCGATACGACGGCGGATTTAGACTATGTGGCGACCAATTCGTTAGCGCTAAACGGTGGCACTATAAGAGATGCGGCAGGCAATGATGCAACACTAACATTGGCGACACCTGGTGCTGCAAATTCGCTTGGGGCGAATAAAGCGATTGTGATTGATGGTGCAGCGCCTGCCGTTTCTTCAGTGTCGTCGAGTACGGCGAATGGCACCTACAAAGCGGGCGATGTGATTGCGATTACGGTCCAATTTGATGACGCTGTCACGGTAACGGGCACGCCACAAATTACATTAGAGACGGGCACCACCGATCGCACGGTAAATTATACTTCAGGCAGTGGCACCAATACGCTGACCTTCAGCTACACGGTACAAGCGGGTGATACATCGGCCGATTTAGATTATATCTCGACTACTGCACTTGCACTGAATGGTGGCACGATTAAAGATGCTGCGGGTAACGATGCAACATTAACATTGGCGACACCTGGGACTGCAAATTCGTTGGAGCCAATAAAGCGTTAGTGATCGATGGAGCCGCACCAACTATTTCATTTGTTAGTGTACCAGCGAATGCAACTTATTCATTGGGGCAGCAGCTAGACTTTACAATTAATACATCAGAGAGTGTGATAGTAAATACAACAGGAGGTACCCCACAATTAGATATAACTGTTGGGGGAGCTACGCGCCAAGCAGTGTATGTTTCAGGCTCAGCCACAACGGCGTTATTGTTTAGATATACGATACTTGCTGGTGACTACGATAGCGATGGAATTACCGTCAATACATTATCTGCTAATGGCGGTACGTTAAAAGATGCAGTTGGTAACGATTTAGTGACCACTTTGAATTCCGTGGGAACGACTTCAGGTGTACTTGTGGACACTGTTGCTCCTGCGATAACAGTTAGCTCAGGCAATACCAGCCCAACGGATAATGCAGAAGGGATTGCGGTTGCGAGCAACTTAGTGCTTGATTTTGATGAAGACATTTTATTAGTTAACGGCCAAACCATTACCTTGGTGGATGTTACTAACGGTGGTACACGTGAAGTGTTTACAGCAACAAGTACAACAGCAGCTACGGGGTCCACGGGTGGTGCGATTGCAATAGGCAGTGGTGATATCACTATAAATCCAGGCGTTGATTTAAAAACGGGCACTCAATACGCCATCCAGTTTGGTGCAACTAGCGTGACCGATGCTGCGGGCAATGCCCATGTTGCGATTTCAGACACTACCACGTACAACTTTACAACTTTACCAGAAATCACCATAGCGGTGGCCCCAGCGAATATTCAAGAAAACGGCGGTGTCGGGACCTTTACAGTGTCTTTGGTGGATGGCAATGGTAACCCATTTACCGCGACAGAGAATGTCGGTATTACGGTGAACTTAAGCACCGGTAGCGCGACCTTAACCTCTGACTACACCTTGAGTGGGTTTAGTGGCACATCGGATACGGTCACCATTACGACAGGTAATTCAAGCACGACCTTTACGGCAACAGGGGTAAATGATGTAATAGTTGACCCAGCTGAATCCTTAGTGGCGACCCTTTCGGGTAGTGTCTCTGAGGGTACGGCTGTGGTATCAACAACGAACAGCGCGACACTCACCATCAATGAAAACGAATTACCTGTGGTCAATGGCCTACCAGCAACGTTATCGGCCACTGAAGACACCGAAAGTCAACTTGATCTCTCGGCGGTGACCTTTAGCGATGGTAATCACAATGCATTGACCATTACCTTAAGTGTGGATAGCGGGACGTTATCTTCACCACTTGGGAGTTCAGGTGGCGTGACGGTGAGTGGTGATGGTACAACGTCACTGGTGCTGACGGGTGATAAAGCCGACTTAAACACCTTTGTGACCAATGCTAATGCGGTTACGGTGACGCCAGAAGAAAACGCGACAATGGACATTACACTTACTGTGACCGCCAATGACGGTGCAGCAGATGGCAATGCAGCAAACAGCACTATTAATGTGAGTGCCGTGAATGACAACCCTATTTTGATTTCCACCTTCACCGGTGAGTTTGATATGACAGGTTCAGGTGGTGGCACTAGCACCTTCACTGAAACCGACAACGGCATCACCATGACGGTGAGCCTCGATAGCGGTACTTGGACCAATGATGCCAGTGGTGGTGGCAGTTCAATTGGGAATTCAATTTACACTGGCGCAACAGGGCCAACACTCACTACGTTCAACTTTGACCGTGCGATTGACGTCAATTCTTTCTTACACTTTGTGAATGGCGCTGCCGATGGCGGCACATTCACTTATGATGTGACCTCAGGCACAGGCTCTAATGTCACAGAAACGGGCGCAAACGTCGCAAGTGGTGTGACTATTACACCGACTGATTGGACGAATGTAACCGCCTTTACCGTCATCAATGATGGTGGTGCGTTTAACCCAGCCTTTGATACCTTGGCATATACAGGTAATTTAACATTACCAACATCGCTTAGCTTTACCGAAGAAATTCAAGGTAATGTAGATCTCTCTGAATTTTCTTTTGCTGATGTAGACAATACATCAATTACACTTACCCTAAACGTTACAGGTGGTACCTTTGGTACGCCAGCGGATGGTGCAGGCGTGGGCAGTGGTGTGACAGGAAACTTAGTCTCACCGACCAGTATCACCCTTGTTGGTTCACCTGCCGACATTACCACCTACCTTGATACCACAAGCAACATCACCTTTACCGGTGCCCTTGATGTACAAGGCACAGGTGCGGGCAGCTTAACGATTTTGGGTAACGATGGCGAAAGTGGGAACATTCCGCTCACTACTTTAAGTATTGATATTACCAATGTGAATGATGCACCGACCATCACAGGCACACCAAGTACGTCAGTGAATGAGAATCAAGCATATAATTTCTCACCAGTTGGTGAAGATGTAGATGGAGATGCGTTGTCATATAGCGCAACTGGTTTACCAAATTGGGCGAATATCAGCTTGTTGACAGGTGCGGTCACTGGTACTCCGAGTTTTGATGATGCAGGTACGACATCTAATATTGTCGTGTCGGTTAGCGACGGTCTATTGAGCAGTTCGTTAGCGCCATTTAGTATTACAGTGAATAATGTAAACAATGCTCCTGTTGCAAATGACGATAACGTTTCAACGATTGAAGATACAAGTGTTTCTTTTAACATAATTGCAAACGATATTGACGACGAAGGGCTATTGTTAGCTTCATCCGTAAATATTGTTAATCAGCCAAGTAAAGGTGTTGTTACCGTTTTAAACGGAGTGATAAATTATTCACCAAATGAAAATGTTAATGGTTCGGATAGCTTTACTTATACTGTAAAAGATCAGTCTCAAAATACGTCAAACATTGCGAACGTATTCATCCAAATCACATCAGTAAACGATGCACCATCAATTTCCGGTTCGCCTTTCACGACTATAAAAACAGGTCAAATGTATCAGTTTGTGCCTACCAGCGACGATATTGATAGTGAAAATTTGACATTCACAATTCAAAATAAACCAAGTTGGGGGTTATTTGATCAAAATGTAGGAAGCTTATCAGGGAGCCCTAGCGATAACGACATTGGTTCTTACGAAAATATTGTTATCTCGGTAACCGACGGCGAACTTTCTGCGTCACTTTCTGCATTTAATATTTTGGTCAAAGATGGAAATGATGCACCAAACGCTAATGATATGCAGGTTGTTGTAAATGAAGATGAAGCTAAATCGATAATCCCAGATGTTAATGATAACGAAGATGACTTATTGGTAATTTCACTTGAAACACAAGCAGAATTTGGTGTAGTCGATATACAAAATAATGTATTTATCTATACACCTAATCAGGATTACTTTGGTGAAGACACGTTTACCTATAGTGCATCTGATGGCAAGAAGACATCTAACATAGCGAGTGTTGCTATTAATGTTAAGCCCGTTAATGACTTACCAATAGCTGTTAATGACGTTATTTCATTACCCGTGACTGAGTCTGGTGTGTATACCATTAATGTGACCAATAATGATACTGATGTTGAAGATGACGTAGTAACTTTATCGGGTGCTGATGCGAATATTGGTCAGGTAGAATTAGTTGAAAACAACATTCAATTGACATTATTACCTTCCATAAATTCACCAATTACCATTAATTATCGAGTACGTGATTCAGAAAAAGCTGAAGCAAACGCATCAGCAATAGTCACGTTAACTGACGGAAATAACAATGCTCCAATAATTACCGTGCCGGAAGACGTCATTATTGATTCGACTGGGTTGTATACAAAGGTAGATTTAGGCGCCGCAACGGCAGTGGATAGCTCAGGTAATCCTGTGTCGGTATCGCTTGTTGAAGGTCGTACTTTCTTCAGACCTGGACGCCATGAAGTGTTTTGGCAGGCTACTGACAGCCAAGGTAATACCTCGGTTGCATTACAGAATGTTGTTGTTAACCCACAGGTCTCATTAAGTAAACCATCGGTGATGAGTGAAGAGCAAACAGGCAATGTATTTGTTCATTTAAATGGTAAAGCGCCTAGTTACCCCCTTACTGTTAATTTCAGTATAAGTGGCTCTGCTGATAGTAGTGATCATAACTTAGAAAGTGGTCAAGTGATCTTTGATAACGGTACTGTAAAAGCTATTCCTTACACCATTTTTGCAGATGGAGTAAATGAGGGCGACGAACAAATCGTTATTACACTATCTGAGCAATTAAACTTGGGAATTCAGTCCTCTACAACGATAGATATTGTTGAACGAAACGTTGCGCCGCGGATAACGCTTTATGCCTTACAAAATGATGAGTTACGCACGTTAATAAGTAGGCAACAAAGTGAAGTGATTGTTAAAGCGACTGTTTTTGATGCAAATTACCAAGACACTGTAAATTATACATGGTCGTCTAACGACGGGATTGAAAATGTCAGTGATACTGAGAGTGAATTTAGATTCATACCTCAGGCATTAGATGTCGGCGTTTACACCATTGGGCTTATTGCAAGCGATAATGGTGAGCCAAGTTTATCGACATCTGCATCGATTTCGTTAGTGGTCGTTGAAAGTCTTCCCGAACTAACTACAAAAGATACCGATGGGGACGGCGTTGCCGATTTTGCCGAAGGGTACCAAGATAGCGATGGTGATGGCATTGCCGATTACCTTGATGCAATTGATGCATGCAATGTGTTACAAGCTAGCGCTGATGAGTCATCTCAATTCTTGCTAGAAGGCGATGCGAGCTTATGTTTGAAACGTAATTTAGTGATTACGAATGCACAATCAGGAGGCGCTGCGGTAGCGACTAGTGAGCTTACAGGAGACTCTAACGCCAAAAACATCGGAGGAATATATACATTCGAAGCAACAAACCTTGATCAAATGGGTGATGTAGTCAGAATTGTCATTCCTCAGAGTATACCGGTACCAAAAAATGCCGTTTATCGTAAGTTAATAGCGGGGGAATGGGTCAACTTTATATTAAACGCAAATAATGAAGTGCTTTCTGCACCAGGCACGCTAGGATACTGTCCTTCGACTCGTGACGCGCAATGGCAGCCTGGTTTGATTGAAGGAAGCTTCTGTATTCAATTGCGAATTGAAGATGGTGGACCAAATGATGCCGATGGCCTCAAAAATGGACGTGTAACTGATCCAGGTGGGGTTGCAATACCTTTGAGTGATAACAATTTTCCAGTTGCGAACGATGATTTTGTTAGTGTTAAAATGGGCGACTCAATCATCATTGATGTACTTGAAAACGATGAAGACATTGATGGTGATGCTCTTACTATCACATCAGCTGATAGCGACTTCGGAACCGTTACAATTAATGACAATAAGCTTCAATATCAGACATTACCGGAATTTTTCGGTATTGCGAATGTTGGCTATGGTATAAGCGATGGTCGTGACGGTACAGATTATGGAAAACTTCAGCTCATTATCAGAGCTAACAGTGCACCCGTTGTAACTAACTTATCATTAGAGACTAACGATACTACCGATATTGTTATCCACCTGGCTGAAAATATAAGTGACCCTGATGGCGATAGCGTTAGCTTACTTGAGGCTAACGCTGAGTCTGGCTCGATTGTCATTGATAAAGCAGCTAAAACGATAACGTACAAACCTCAAAAAGGATTTGTAGGCGAAGACATCATTACGTATAAAGTGAGTGATGAGCTTGGCGCATTAGCTGAAGGAACAATTACTATTAGTGTAAGCAAAACACCGGACGTTGTTAAGCCTGAAACGCCTAAGAAAAAATCATCAGGTACTTTAAGTTGGTTACTTCTTTTTGTTTCGTTGTTATTTGTAGCACGAAATAAAAAGTAGGTACCTTAAAGCCAGCCATTATGGCTGGCTTTATTATTTACGCAAAGTAAATTCATTCTGTACCACCTATTGCAAATCAAATACGACACTAATTTGTTCATAAGATGCAAGCGTATTACACCTATCTAGTTTGTAAATCTTTAATTATCGGGTAGTGCTACAGCTGAAGACAGAGTTTACCAGTAGTTATTTGTATTAATATTTTGAACGATTTCAAATCTTAACATTCATTTTCTTGAATCTAGATATTCTTTAACGTAGAGTAATTTTTGTCTTATTTTTATACGGAAATTCAATTATGTTAAGAACACTAACCCTTTCACTTGTTGCACTTTCTTCACTTACACTTGTTGGTTGTGGTTCTACACCGCCAATTCAAGCACAAGAAAAAACCATTGCGTACCAAGGTAAGACTTACGTTTTTGGTGGCCAGTACGATACTAAACGAAATGAAGTACAACTTACGGTAAATGGCGATCCGGTAATGAAAGGTCGTTTTCCTCCATACACGCCAACACTTAATTTAAATACGAGCTATCAAGAAGTTAATGTTTCTAGCTATTGTTACTTTAGCTCTGTGCTGAATGAAAAAGGCGGTGTGTTTGGTGCTGTAGCGGGCGCTATTCAGTCATCTAATTCAAAGTCAGGCGACAAGTGTGACGTGAAAATTGCAGGTGAAACGGTTGAAAGCCTATATTTCTAATAGATTTATTATAAGTGTGTAACCCAGTGGCTACACACTTATTTTAATAACTGAATTGAAGTTAATAGTAGCGAAGTTCGTCCACCTTTCCCCAAAACACTCTGTAAGAAAATGCGGTATAAGCCAAAATAGTTGGCACTACAATTAACGCCCCCCACAACATAAAGTTAAGTGCTTCAGGTGCTGCAACAGCTTGCCAAATTGTTAATTTACCCGGCACAATCTCAGGGAAAAAGCTAAATGCTAAGCCAAAAAATGATAGGGTAAAAATCAATAGCGCAAAAAAGAATGGTAGGGCTGCACCAATATTTGGCTGTTTAGCTAAGCGCTTTAGTACAAACCAACATAGTACAAAGAAGCTTGCACAAATAATCGGAATGGGAATTAAGATCAGTGCATACGGAAAGTCGAACCATTTTTGATAGATCTCTGGTGAAATAAGTAAGTTAACCAGTGATACCAGCAATATACCAACAAACGTAATAACAACCGTTGATTTACAATGCGCTATGGCTTTTTGTTGCAAATCGCCTTCGGTTTTCATAACTAACCATGCACTGCCAATAAAGGTATAAGCCGCTGAAACTCCAATTGCACTTAAAAGGGCAAAACCGTGCGCTTCTAAGGTGTTTGAAAACCCCATAACATAAAAACCGAGCATGTAACCTTGCGCCAGCGAGGCGAGCAAAGAGCCAGATTTAAACACCGTATCCCATTTACGTTTATGGGCAACAATGGCCTTAGCTCTAAAATCAAATGCTACACCGCGCATGATTAAGCCAATCAACATAAATGTACACGGGATATAAAGTGCTTGAAAGACGATACTGTGTGCAGTTGGAAACGCAATGAGTAACAGGCCAATTGCTAATACTAACCAAGTTTCATTAGCATCCCAAAATGGTCCTATTGATGCAATCATGGTATCTGCCGAGGTTTCATCGTCTAACGGCAGTAAAATCCCTACACCTAAATCGTAACCGTCTAAAACAGCGTACATTAATGTTGCAAGGCCCATTAGGGATACAAAAATAATTGCCAGAGTTGCTTGATCAAACATATGCATTATCCCCTTTACTCGGTAATTGTTTTATTGGCTTTTCGCTCATATCAAATTCTTCAATTTCAACGGCACGGCGCGCCATTAGAAACACTGTATGAAGATAAGCGACTAACAAAATGGCATAGGTAGTTAAATAGAGCGCTAAGCTAAATCCAACATTTGCAGGCGCAATTTGTGTTGCAGCGTCAGACACTTTTAGCACACCGCTAACAAGGTAAGGTTGTCTGCCTATTTCAGTTACATACCAGCCAGCTAACGTAGCTAACCAACCTGAGAATGTTAAGCCAACAAGAATACGCATTAGCCAAGTGGGTAATTGGTCGCGTTTTTTAAGGGTATAGGTTGCAAACCAAGAGATGGCGATCATCAGTAAACCTAGGCCAACCATTATTCTAAAGCCAAAAAATACAGGTTTAACTGGCGGATGCTCACCTTTAAATTCATCAAGCCCCTTAATTTCACCATCAAGCTCATGGGTAAGAATAAAGCTTGCCATGTTAGGTATGCCAATTTCAAAATGATTCGTTCTGTTTTCTTCATCAGGAATTGCAAATAGCAGTAAAGGTGCGCCTTTTTCGGTTTGCCAAACGCCTTCCATTGCCGCTATTTTCTGTGGTTGATGTTCAAGTGTATTAAGACCATGTAAATCACCAACAAATGCTTGTAACGGTGATAAAATCGCTGCCACAATAACCGCTACTTTTAATGTTAATTTTGGTGCTTGTTTATCGTCCCCTTTAAGTAAACGATAGCAACTCACGCCAATTATCATAAAGCTCGCCGTTAAGCCCGAAGCCAAAAGCATATGCGCTAAGCGGTAAGGAAAACTTGGATTAAAAATTACTGCAAACCAGTCGGTTGGGTAGGCGATTCCATCGCGCATCTCGAAACCGCTTGGTGTTTGCATCCACGAATTTAAACTTAAGATCCAAAACGCTGAAAGCGTGGTGCCAATTGCTACAACAATACAAGCTAAAGTATGTACTTTTGGTGGCACACGTTTAATACCGAACAACATAATGCCTAAAAATGTTGCCTCTAGGAAAAATGCAGTTAACACTTCGTAGCCTAATAGTGGCCCCGCGATGTTTCCGACTTTTTCCATAAAACCGGGCCAGTTAGTACCAAACTGAAATGACATGGTAATACCGCTTACAACGCCAAGGGCAAATGAAAGGGCAAAGATTTTTACCCAGAATCGATATGCGCGCATCCAAACCGGATTGCCTGTCATATCAAACCTGACTTTAAAGAAAACTAAAAACCAACACATCGCGATGGTTATAGTGGGAAATAAAATGTGAAAACTAATGTTGGCAGCAAACTGTATGCGTGAAAGCATTAACGTATCCAACATAAACGACCCCCAAAGAATAGACGTGCTATTTATCTAATGTTTTTTAAACACGGATTTGGTTAGTAAGTGTTAACGTGTACTGGTTGGGCTGTATTTGCCATTGTATACAAACAACAAAGGGGAAATTGAGCCTTGTAGCACCTTGTTTATTACTTGCGATACTTCTTCCGGTATTCAATAAAACAAAAATTAAATAGCAACACGACGACATATGCACTTTTTCAGTGCGCACAAAAAAAGCGGTTAATTACTATTACCGCTTTTCAAAACTTTATCTTTAAAATCGAGTACTTTAACAACACCAGAGCCGAGCTTCATAAGTGTTGTCAGCTTTTCAGGACTCATGCTTTGTAATTCACTTGCCCAAACGGTGATGGTTTCAAGCAAATCATGCAGCTCAGACATTTTGTCCTGTGCATACGCTTCTTCTGCATTAGCGGGTTCATCAATGATTGAAGCGCGCAAAAGAGATAGGGTTGGGTCCATCTCTCTTTTTCTGCGCTCTTCAAATACTCGGTTTGCTAATTCCCAAATATCGCCAGCGGGTGCATAGTAATCTTTTCGGTCGCCAGGCTTATGAATTACCGATACTAGTCGCCACGACTGTAATTCTTTGATTGCCATACTAACGTTACCGCGCGAGATATTTAAGGTTTCTGATAACGAAACAGCGCTTAGAGGTTCTTCACTCATTAGCAATAAACCCATGATTTGACCGATTGTGCGGTTAAATCCCCAACGGCTGCCCATTTCGCCGCAATGCATTACAAAACTTTCGATTTTTGGTGTTAGTAACATTCTAAACGTTCAATAATTTCTGAAACTTTAAAATATACTAATCCCATCATTGATATAGATCAATCTTTTTATGCGTATAAATTGTTCGTATTTGGATTGAAAAGTGAACAATCGAATTGATTTAAGTGGATTTAATTGAATTGTAATAAATGGGTAATGTCTGTCAGGCACTCTTTTGTAAAAAAATGTATTGGCACCTATTATCATTGCTGTTTTATTTTTGTGTGTTTTTAACGCCACTTTTGATTGGTTATTATTCAAAAATGAATGAAAGTTAAAAAAATCGTAAATAACTATTTAATTTAACACAATGATGCTTCTATACTGAGATTGTATTTAAATTTATTGTAGTCATCTCCATGCGGAATAAAGCACAAAATAGTAGTTTTTGGTTGTTGTTTTTATTCAACTTATTTTTAGTTTTATTTAGTTTTACCAGTAATGCCAGCTACACAATTGGTGTTATCGGTAAAACCAAAAATGATAGTTTTTATATCCAATCATTTAAAGGGTGTGAGTCTGTCGCTAAAAATCACCCAGATTTACGATGTATTTATGAAGGCGCTGATGACTTTCAAGATATTCGTGGTCAAACGCTCAAAATTAACCGACTGATCGAAAGCGGAGTAAATGCGTTACTCATTTCGGTTACTGATTCTGATTACTTAGTAAATGGTGCCCTTAAGCGAGCATTTGAGCTTGATATTCCAGTTATTACCTTTGACTCTGACTTGTTACCGCAACATCATGATTACCGTTTAGCGTATGTTGGTACTAATAATTTCGATTTTGGTGTTGCCCTAGGCGAATACGTTAAAAATAACGTTAAACACACAAACACTGTGTGCCTGCAGTCTGGGCATCCATCTACGCCAAACTTAAACCAGCGAATCAAAGGTGTACGCCATGCGTTAAGTGGCCAAAGTTTACAGCGTTTGAATGATGGCTACCAATGGCAAGAGCATGAATTATGCCCAGTTTACAGCTTGGGTAAACGAGGTCTAGCACTTAGTCAGTTAGTAGGTAAGATCAAACTCGATGCGCCGCCGATTTTTATCGCCGTAGCGGGATTTGCTCAGTTTAATCCACGTTACATTGACCAGCTTAATCAGTTTAAGTCTAAGATTAAATCGGGTGATATTGTGATTGTTTCAGCCGATACCGAAGAGTTGCAATTGAGTGCATTATCTAAGGGGCTTTCCACAGTCAATATTGGCCAAAAACCGTTTGATATGGGAAAACAGGGCGCCGAATATTTGTATCAGTATTTAAAACACAATGTGAAACCTAAGCGAGAATTTACTTATTTAGGTTTTCACTATTGCGATAAACAGAATGTTGATACATGTACCGTAAACTATTAAGGGGTTTTGAACGTTAATCGCTATCTTCAAACTTGTTTGCTTGCTTAAGAAATAAACTAGAGCGGTTATCGCTTTAGTTAACAAAGCTAAACGCTAAGAAAACGCTGCCAGAAAGTCCAAATCACCCGTTTGTTCTGTTGTTATTTCTTCATACTTTTGAATGTATTATGCTCAAAAGCGCTAATACACCTCTAGTAACTAGGGGATTAAAGCATAGGTATAACCGATACAACCAATAGTGCCGCCATAAACCAATTAAACAAACGTATTTTAATGGGTGAGGCAATAAGTTGCTTTAAACTTTTACCCAATACTAACCAACAGCCAATGGATGGTAAGTTAATAAGTAAAAACACCACACTTACTAACATCACAGATTGTAGACTTTGATCACTGGCATACACCGCATTAACACTTAACGCCATTGTCCACGCTTTAGGGTTGACCCATTGAAAAAGCGCAGCTTGCATAAAGGTTAATGGTTTCGCATCCGATGCGACTTCATCAATAGTATGGTTATTCGCGATTTTGTATGCAAGGTAACATAAATAGACGATGCTTACCCATTTTAATACGGTGTAACTTGCAGGTAGGGCTTGAAATAACTGACTTACGCCAATTCCCACCAATAGCACCATCACACTAAAACCAATGGCAACACCTAACAAGTGCGAAATCGAACGGCGCAGACCAAAATTTAACCCTGAGCTTAATAACATTAAGTTATTCGGGCCAGGGGTGATAGATGAAACAAAACAAAATGTTATTAATGCAATAAGTAATTCAGTATTCATAGTGGACTCCTTTTTTAATAGAGTAATTTACTTATTGCGCAATTTGCTGTTTTATATTGTCTAATAAAATCAAATGGCACAATAAAATTTAGATATGGATAAATTTAACGAACAAATATTGTTTGAGTTATCGCGCGACAGTAGTTTGACCAATATTCAATTGGCAGAGCGAATTGGATTATCGCCATCGGCATGTTTACGCCGCGTACAAGAGCTTGAGCGGGCAAAGATTATTACAGGTTATAAAGCCACCATTGACACCGAGCAACTAGGGATCGGATTTAAAGCATTTATTACGGTAGGCTTGTCGGTGCACACTAAAACAGCGCAAACACAATTTGAAGAGGCAATTACACTTTCAAAAGAAGTGCTTGAATGCCACAACGTAACCGGTGCGTTTGAGTATATTTTAAGAGTAGAAACCAAAGATTTGAAAAGTTATAAGCAATTTCACACCAATGTGTTAGGTGATATTGAGCAGGTCGCGACCATAACGACCCATGTTGTAATGGATTCCGTTAAAGATAGTTAGTGGATTTAGCGTCTTTTCTTAGTAAAACAGTGTGTTTTCCACGTCAAATTTAATACAAACGATTCGTTTGGCTATATCAAATGGTTATGGATATATAACCCAGCTTTCATATTTATGTAATAACAATCGGCTTAATCATACCAATTGTTAATAAAGTGTAAAAAAATGTTGTAATTGTACCTAAATTGGCTATTTTGTGATCGGAGGTCACTCCTCCGATCACAAACAATAATTAGGAACACACAGTATGAAAATAACGAAAATAATAGCTTATGCGGTGTTGTTGTACGCAAGCACGCCTCTTTGGGCAAGTCATGGACTGGCCTTTATTCATGGGACTGGAAGTCAAACAGATGCATATAATGACTACTGGACAGGTGAATTTGTAAACTCAGTGAGGCAAGGGTTAAGTAACACAAACAATTACACGGTGATCAATTGCGATTTCGATCGGTATATGTGGGATACGCGAGCATCTGGCTGTTTGGCAGAGCAGCTCACTAACTTTATAAATAGTAAAAACATTACGTCCTTAACACTCATTACACACTCGAATGGCGGTAATGTTGTGCGTTGGATTTTATCTAATCCAACCTGGGATAGCCGTTTTGTCACTATTATAAATACGGTCAAAAAGACGATAGCGCTTGCACCGTCGTCTGGTGGTACACCATTAGCCGATGCGGTAACCGCAGGTAATTCATTTGAAACAACCCTTGGCTGGATCTTAGGTTACGACAGTGACGCGGTGAAACAGCAGCAAGTTGGTTGGATGGCACATTACAATCAAAATTGGTTATATGGTACGCCTAATCGACCGGCACTTAGTTCTGCATTTGAGGCAGTTGTAGGTAGTGATGTTGATTCGGCAATTTGGGATGGTGATAGTTACTGTGGAGGCTATCAATATCAAGTGGCGCTTGAGGTTACACAAAACTGGTTAGATGATTGCTCTGACGGATTCTTGGAATGTAGTTCGCAATCGCTTGCGGGCAGTGTGTGGTTTAAAGATAAAAATAAAACACGTGGCAGTGAGCCTTTAAGTCATCATCAAAGTCGTCGTAAATGTTTCAATTTAGATGGCCTACTACGCAATCGAATTACGGAGATCTAATTATGAAAAATTTTACTGTATTAACGCTTTTTGCAAGCTTACTATCGACATTTTCAATCCATGCTGAACCGGTTGTATATCAGTTTAAAAAAGTACAACCAGCTGTTGAGCAGCCGTTACAGCAAGCATTAAAAAGCGATGAATATTGGATGACAATATCTGGCAAAGCGCTTAAACAAGGTGTTGAGTTGCCGTTGTCTGCTCAGAATAGTTTTGTTCGAGTTGCGCCGAAATTTGATGTTGCAAACACACAATTTGTTGAACCGCTTGATGTTAGTGCATTGTCGTTAACACCAAATTCTAAAGTGTTAACAAAGGGCAATCGTGCACAGGTAGAACAAGTGTTTGCGCAAAAAGAAATGAACGATGCAGGTTTTACTGATGGCAGTGTAGCGCTAAAGGTAAAGTCGCAACACGCTTTGCAGCAACTAACGCTAAAAACAAATCAATATCTGATTGATGATGCGAAATATCTAGTGCACGTAAAGGAAAAGCGCAGTGATGTTGTTCTAGCCGTTGCAGCGAATAACCGTTCTATTCAAAGTGCAAATAAACTGGCATATCAATCGCTTTCGTTTACTGATAACGCGACTCAAATCAAAACGATGTCAGCTAAACTGATTAGCCCAACAAATGAAAAAGTAACGGTAGATATAACCAATAACCACTTTAATTTTGATAAAGCACTGGCGTATTTTGGAGCAATCAATGGCCTGTATGAGCTTGAACTTCAAATTGATGCCGAGCGCGCTAATATGCCAGTTAAGCGTTCGCTTAAAATTCCATTTGTTAATTTTAAACAAACGGCAAAGGCGTTACCTAACGTGACATTTAGTGCGTCGCAATCGCATATTGAAGCTAAGGTGCCATTGATGGTAAATGATGCGGGACGCTTTAGTTTACAAGCAACGTTACAAGGTAGTAATGATGGGGTGCGTTTTTACGACATAGCCACGGTTGAAATGGCAAAAGAGTTAAACGGTGACGATTCACTATTGCTACCATTTACCACTAAGGCTCGTTATTCGTCTTATCGTTTAAACAATATGGTACTGAAAGATCAAAGTCGTTTATTAGTGTTACAAACACCTCAGAAGTTATTTCGTCCATCAATTTAATGATGTCAAAATACGCCAACATTAGTTGGCGTATTTTCGTTTCATTTCAAAACAAAATCACTTTATAAATATTACGTTATACTTAAACCGAGTTATTAAAGTAGTAGGGCGTTTTAATGGTTTTTACGGTAAAACAAAAAATCACCTTTGGCTTTGCATCAGTGGGCATTTTGCTTGCGGGTGTTTGCCTGTTTTTTTATATGTCATTGTCGAATATTGAGCGTGCTTACTTAAATATTAAAGAGCAGGCTTTACCAGTACAACGCAGTGCCGATGACATTCAAACGCTTATTCTCAACTACTCAAAAAACGCTAACGCAATTTACGGTACCAACAAATTAAATGTTATAGAAAAATTCAGAGCACAAAATCAATCACTTAAAAATCAACTACAACAAACACTTTCAAGTAGCATTGCAGATTACAGCATTGACCTTGAAAAACTAAATAACCAATCACTTGCATTAATTGAAGCGTCTGAAAGTTTAACTGATAACAAAATTGCCTATTTAAATGCTAAAAAAACAAACAAAACTTTGATTGAAAAGCAGCTTGCGCTTATTTCACAAAGCTCCGAATTATTATATGACCTAGAAACATTAACAGGATTAAGTTCGCGCCTGTTAGATGAAGTGATGGGCACCGCGATCCGCATCGATGACATGTTGTTTAATTTAACTGAAGTAACCAATGCACTTAGTCAAACTTTAGACAGTGAAACGCAAGTTAAACATCAAAACGATACGCGGTTTTTACTGGCAAATATTAAAGACAACTACAATTTTCTCAATCAACAGCTCACAGATATTGAAAGCGGTGATTTTCAAACTCGTTTTGAACAAAACTTGGCTGTATTTAACAGTAACGTAGATAACCCGGCACATTTGTATCAACAACAGACGCTACAGCTTGCTAAGTACAATCAATTTGAACACGACTACAATCGCGTAGAAGCGCTTTCTGAAGAAATTAACAGTTCAATTCACACCATAAAACAAAGCGCCAGTGAACTAGTGAACCGTTATCAACAATTAGCAGATGAAAAAATAGATGAAAATCAGTTGTTACTTATGGTCATTGCTGGTGTTTTTCTATTGGTTGCTGCAATTATCGCTACCTTAACTATACGTGCGATTATAATACCGTTAGGCTATGTAAATCATACGCTTACAAAAGTAGCTGATGGCGATTTCTCGCGTCATGCGCGCAAGATTAACGATGATGAATTTGGTGAAGTAAGCGATAAATTGAATCGGGTTATTGATAATTTAAAAGAGCTGATCACCGATATTTTCGAACAGGTGGCATCACTTGAGTCGCGCCTTGAAAATTCCTTAGCAAGAAGTGCAACGGTTTCGCACAATGCCGAAAAACAAATTGAGCGGGCAAAACACACCACAGCACTTGCTCAAGATGTGCATACCAGCGCTAATACGGTAAACACACAAACCAAAGAAAGCTCCGAAGATATTAATCAAGCAAGTGAACAAAGTGATGCTGTGCTAAATTTGGCAACGCAAAACCGAGAACAAATACAATTGCTTGCTTCAAACTTGAATACATCGGTTGCGTTGATGGCTGAGCTTTCAAACCAATCGAGTAATATTGGCAGTATTCTAGATACTATCGTCGCAATTTCTGAACAAACTAATTTGTTAGCTCTGAATGCAGCCATCGAAGCTGCGCGTGCGGGAGAGCAGGGACGTGGTTTTGCCGTCGTGGCGGATGAAGTCAGGTTGTTAGCATCGCGTACGCAAGAATCAACAAAAGAAATAGCGCAAATGATAACCGCATTACAAAGCGGTACCAACGATGCGCAGCGCGCGATTAACCAAGGGCAAGAGGCTGCGCTGACGTGTACTGAGCGAAGCGCAGCGCTTACAGGTGCAGTCGACTTGATTGAGCAAGGTTTATCGCGTTTGGCAGATAAAAGTAACCAAATAGATCAATCAAGTGCACAGCAAAGTGCCATGGCGCAAGACATCGTTACGCGTATGCAGGAAGTAGAACATAGTGCAGAACAAAATAGTGATGAACTAACGGCACTAAGTGAAAATATTCGTCAGATAAATGAGCTCGGCCATAAAGTGAGTGATGCACTAAACCGCTTTAAGCTATAGCGCTTATTGATTCTTTAAATTTATTATTTTGCTTCTTTCGCGTATTTAGCAAACAGCTGATTAACATTTACTTTTGCGTTTAAACGCTTTGCTATCAAATACAATCCTGCGATTTTTCGATGGATAAACAGGGCATCAACGGGTGGTGTGTGCCATTGGTCTTTACGTTTATTAATTGTAACGCTTTGTGCGCGTAACTGTGTTGCGATAGTGCAGGTTGCAAAGCTGTATTCGCCATCAAATCGTAATGGCATTGACGCGATATCAAAAAGCGCCAGTATTTGCTCAAGGTATATAGAGTCGATATCTTGCTTAAAAAAGCCAATGCTACGGGCTGCATCTTCTACTTGAGCGTTTTTCTGATTACTTAACGCACTGAAAAGCGATAAATATCCATTAGATATAGCCGGTGAAATCTCTCGGGTAGCACCAAAATCCAATAAGCCTATGGTATGTGTTTCATTATTAAACACATAATTGGCAAAGTTGGGGTCGGTTTGCATAAGCTTCAACTCAAATAGTTCAACAAAAAACAGCGAAAACAAGCTCTTTACGATGTGATTTCGAGTTTCTTCTGGCAGTGTCGCTGCTTGTTCAATCGGCATACCTTCAATAAAACTCATTACTAAAATGGTTTGTGTACTTAAAGGGGAAACGTTAGGTAAAGCAAACTGTGTATTGTCGAGTTTATCGTTAAACGTTTCTATGTAGCTTGCCTCAAGTTGATAGTTTGCTTCGTTGATTAACTGCTCGGCTGTTTTTTCAAGTAACGTGTTGAGATCAACTTGTTTTGGGATAAGGCCCGAGAGCTTTAAAATACGCCCTAGATTATCAACATCACTTTTTATGGCGTTACTGACACCCGGATATTGTAACTTTATCGCGAGCTTTTTTCCGCTATCGTCGTTGGCAATATGCACTTGCCCGATAGATGCACAGGCAAAGGGTTGAAGATTAAAATAAGCAAAATTATCAACCCAATTATCACCCCAAGCGTCACGAAGCACAGTGACTAACTGCTTGTGTGGCATAGCGTGCGCATTGTCTCGTAGTTTTGCTAAAATATGGCTTAACTCAGGTGGAATAAGCTCACCTGCATCCATCGAAAGAAGTTGACCTAATTTCATTGCAGCACCACGCATTGCGGCGAGCTCATTGGTTAACTTTTGTAAGTTACTGGGCGTTAAAACGAGATCTGACACGGACGGCTTATTACCACTAAATAGTTGCTTGGTGCCATTGTAGGCAACATTAGTTGCTACTTTTGCTAATAACCCACCAAACTTACTCGCTCGACTCAAACGTGAACTAGGAACTTTAACCTCTTTACGTGTCATTGTGCTCTCCGAATAATACCTAACGTTTATACGCCACAATTAGTTACTAAGTTCAATGCGCTTAACGGTTTTAATTAGCGTTAGCTAAAAGCACCGGTTTTAAATTAAAACTGATAACGCAAAGTTGCACTGGTATTGCGTGGCTCGCCAATAAAATAACGGTGATTCCCAAATGCATAGTCGGCCCTTTCAGCGAAGCGTGTATCAAATACATTAAGTACGGCAAATGCGAGAGAAAAATTGCTGTTGATTTGCCATTTAGCACGTAAATTCGAAACAGTATGCCCGCTGTATGCTTGCGTATTTTTATCGTCTAAGTAATAACCGTCAAGATGCCTTAGTTCAAACTGACTGGTTATGTTTTGCGCTATTTGCCAATCAAGAACGAGGTTTGCAATTAAGCGCGGAGAGGTATCTATCTCATTGCCTTTGAGCTGCTGTCCGTTCGTCGGGTTATTTTCATAGGTGTGCTTTGCATAACTTGAATTTAAGCGCGCTTTTAGTGTGTCGTTAAGGTGCCAGGTTAGATCAAATTCGAGTCCTTGATGCTGAGTCGATAAACCATTGAGGTAATGTCTGTCAGAGTCTTGATAAATCGCGTTTTTCTTAGTTAGATGATAAAACGCAAGCTCAGCAAATACCGTTTCTGTTTGAAAGCGTAGGCCAAGCTCTTGCTGGTTTGCGTCGACACTGGTTATGTCATTTTGTTGCTGATTGTTCTGCAGGCGATAAAGTTCGGCGGTGTGTGGTGCTCTAAAACTGTTATCTAGTTTAGCAAATACAATCGTATTGTCGTTTAGCGTAAAAGAATAGCCAAGGCTGTAGCTTGTATCGTTAAAGCGATTGGTTTGATTAGCGGGACGAGTGTATCGACAACCGCCAAAGCCACACGCAGTCCCGTCATCTTTTAAATTACCTGTGCTTAATGCGTTATCGTAATCGTATTCAGTAATATCATGTCTAAGCGCTAAAAAAACATTCTGATCAGCTGTTATTTGGTAATCAAGCTGACCATAAAGCGCGTAATTTTTTGCATTAACCGTGTAATCGTAGTGTTGGCCTTTAGGCAGTACCGCCCTTAAAAATGCCGAATCTGATATGGTGTCATGTGTTTGATATTGTTGTAACGAACCTTGGGTAAAATCGAGGTCACTACCTAATTTAAGGGACAAGGCATCCGTAACTTGAGCGTAGCGAGATAACTGGAGTCCAATGCTATGGTGATCGTTCTTCTCAATGGGAGTACCAGGTAAAAAGTGCATCAAAAACGTCATATCTGTGTAACGTAGATAGGGCGTTAGTTGCCAAAGCGCATTGTTTATTTCAGCGCTATTTTGCATGCTGTAATGCATAGAGACACTGTCGCGATAGGCTTCTGGAAATTCATTAATTTTCAACAGCGATTTATCTTTATATGCATTTTCGCCTTGTTGTAAATAACCTGCGGTATCTTGCTCGAGATTAGTTACACTAAAATGGTGTGTTGTTTGCCAATTGCCGAGCTGATGTTGTGCTGAGATTGATAGTTTTTGCTGTTGATAACCGGAACTCAACTGATAACCGCCATCGCTCGTTACGGTTACCCCAATACCTAACTGCATATTGTCAAAATCGTTACTTGCCGTTGCATTTAACCGGTAAAAATCATCATTGCCTACATCTAGTGCGAGCTGATTTTTGCTGGCGTAGAGCGTATTATTAATGTTGATTACGCCATGGATTGCGTTTGAACCATAACGTGCAGAATTATTGCCTTTTACTACTTCGATACGGTCGCTTATTTCAAAATGGCTGTCGAATAATTGATTTACGTTGCAAAATCCGGGTGCCCGTAGGCTAATGTTATTTTCTAACATCAAAAATTCAGCGCAAGAACCTGCTCCTGTTAACACAGGCGAACGCAACGAAAGCAATGATTCTTGGCCATTACCACGACTTAACCATACCCCTGACGCTAAGCTTAACACTTGATTTAAGTGCTCTGCGTTAATGGTAGCAATTGCACCTTTGTTGATAATGCTGGTATTGCCAATTAGGTCGAAATGGCGTTTCTTGGTGCGCGACGCGGTTGTCACTATGGTTTCAATATCGGCAAAACTTTGGCTATTTTGCTCGGCCAATGATGTGAAATGAACACTTAATAATGAAACAATTAACGACTTCTTAAACACTTCTCGCACGAAACAAACCTTTAAACGCATCTTGACTGAAAACCGAAACTCGACACATTATACTGTAATTACTGTGCATTCGATCTACCGTGAAATAATAATATGTATCAAAAAATGAATAAGTTATCGATTTTAGGCGCGATGTTAGCAAGCATTACAAGTTTGCCATCACAGGCAAAAGTTGAAGAATTGTTTAAATCTACTTGTGCGTCTTGCCATGGCGAAACATTAATGGGCGCAATGGCGCCTTCGTTAGTTGATAACACATGGCTAACAGATGGCACTGATAAAGCATTAACCAATGCTATCAAAAATGGTATCGCTAACGTTGGCATGCCAGCATTTGGTGAAACGCTAAGCGATGAACAAGTACGAACGCTTGTTGTATTTATTCGCGAAGCGGGCGCTAAAGTAGAAAGGGAAAAAGCGCCTGAATCATCTCTTGGTAAAGTATTCACCACAAAGCATCAAACTGTTACGACACAAGAAATTCTGACCAGTGACGGAATTATCTGGGCGATGGACTTTTTACCGGACGGCAGTTTACTGTATACGCTTCGCCAGGGTGAACTGTGGATGATGTCGAAAAACGGCAAAAAAACGCAAGTAATTGGCATTCCTGAGGTATGGCATAACCGTCAAGGAGGCTTACTTGATGTATATCCCGACCCACAATATAGCCAAAACGGGTGGATTTATTTGTCGTTTAGCCAAGCTGCAGGGAAAAACGATAACGGTGACGAGATTGCCTTTACTAAAATTGTGCGCGGCAAAATAAGCGATGGTAAATGGGTTTCAGAGCAAACCTTATTTGAGGCGAAGCCAGAAAACCGTAAAAATCGCGGTTGGCACTTTGGCTCACGTTTCGCTATCCAAGGCGACTACTTGTTCTTTACTAACGGTGATGAAGGCCATCAAAATGATGCGCAAAGCATTACAACGCAAAACGGTAAAATACACCGTATTTTTAAAGATGGACGTATTCCAAAAGATAACCCGTTTTATAATGAAAAGGGCGCACAACAAACAATCTGGACGTATGGTAATCGTAACCCACAAGGCTTAGCCATAAATCAAACAACAGGGGATTTATGGTCAACAGAGCATGGCCCACGCGGTGGCGATGAGCTTAACTTAATCACCAAAGGTGTGAATTATGGTTGGCCAAAAGTGACGTTTGGTATGAATTATAACGGTACGCCGATCACCGAACACACTGAGTTACCAGGTATGCAGTCGCCAATTCACCATTGGACGCCATCAATTGCGGTTGCTGGTATTAACTTCTATACCGGAAATGTGTTTAAAAATTGGCAGGGCGACTTGTTTGTTGGCAGCCTAGCGAAAAAGCAATTGCATCGTTTACGTATTCAAAATAATCAGGTAATTGAAGATGAGATTATTCTGAAAGGTTTAGGGCGTATTCGTGATGTGGTTACCGCGCCAAATGGCACAATCTACTTAACCATAAATGACCGAAATAAAAACGAAAGTAAAATTATTTCAATCTTGCCAGCGAGTTAAATTAAAGTAACAAAGAGTACGTTCATTTTAAGAACGTACTCTTTTTGTGTGTGATATCTATGAGTGACTAGTCATCAAAGGCAATTCGCCATGCGATATATTGGCCCTTTTTATCTATTGTGCCAGCCACTTCAACACTTAAGCCATTTTCAAGTTGATTACCTTCTAATTCAAACTGGGTATCGCTTGAGTAGTGGATAACAACGTCACTTAATGTAAATTGAGTGTCGGTTAGGTTTTGAATTTCACCTTCAATTTCAAACTCTTCGTTTGCTTTAAACTCGATTTCAGCGGCATACAAACCAATTGCGGTTTCAATCGCATCAACTTCTACGAGTACATCGAGCGCGAGTTTACTTTGATTTCCATTTTCAAATTGCGTATTGGCATCAAAGTAAACAAGGGTGTCGTTAACCTTAAATTGAAAATCGCTTACTATTTCTGTGATTGAACCGTTTAATTCTATGTCGTCTTGTTGTTCAAATTCTATTTCAGTCGCAACAAGCTGACCTTGGCTGTTAATGATAGCGTCAATTTCAACCATCACGCCTTCTCTTAACTGCTCACGTGTGCCATTCTCAAACTGGGTATCGGCAGTTAGCAAAATGGCAGTGTCGTTAACAGTAATTGTATCATTTTGAATCGCGGTAATTTCACCTTCGATTTCGCGTGTATCATTCTCATCTTCAAGTTCAACAGCAAGTGCTAGCAGGGTGTTGCCGTCTTGTTGTACTGCATCGATTTCAACTTCGACACCGTTTTGAAATATATCTAGTGGATGTGAAAATTGCGTGTTTTCATCGGTAATGATTTGAAAACCGTTTACGTTAAAATCTTGAATACTAGTGAACTCTGTAATTGAACCTTCAATGTCAAAGCTATCGTCGTAACTATCTTGGTATTTTGCTTCTAGCACTAAGTAGCCATCTTCCGATGTCTTGAATACCTCTAGTTCCAATTTATCGTTATCGCTAAGTGATGCCATAAAGTCTTGAACAGTTACATCATTGCCAAAACGGTTTTCAAGCTCTGACGATGCATTTACAAATACTGTAATACCCGAAACGTTAAAGGTATTTGTATCAAGGTTAATATTACTAACCTTGCCTGAAATCGAAATGTCATCGTCGTTTTCAGATTGCTCTTCGCGCTCTAACTTAGTCACAAAGGCGTTGCCGTTATCATCGCTGTAAAAATCTATTTCAACAAAATCGCCTATCGCTAAGCTTGAAAGCGTCAGTTGTTTATCGTCGGCGTTTGATTCATCATCAAACAGGGTAAACGGTGTGATTGTGTATTCGCGCTCATTTACAGTAATGGTATTTAATGCCAGATTAATATCGGTGATTACACCTTCAATATCGCTGTCTGCGCTAACATACAGCGCGATTTCTTCAGCAATATGTTGATTATCAATAATGATTGCTTCAACAACGACACGTGTACCATTTACAAGTTGCGCTAATGATATATTTTCAAAATCCGTGTCGTCATTGATCAATACTTGTGTGTTGGCAATTGTAATACTGCTATCTGTAACATTGACTATTGGACCGTCTAAAATAACAGACACACCATCTTGTTCATCATAGTGCTCAATTTCGATGTCAGTAATAACGTTAACATCATTTAGCTGGTTAAACTCAATTTCGACAATATCACCAACAGCAAGCTCTGGGGGTAAAGTTACGTTTGATGTATTAAAAGTTGTGTCGTTGATTGTTAAGGTGTTATTAGCACTATCCAGCGCTGTAACTTTTGCGGTAAGTGAAAGCGTGTCTTTGTCGTCTTTACGCTCTAGCTTGGAGATTAAAAAGCCACCTTGTTCTGAATATACGGCACTGATTTCGACAAAGTCACCTTGTTTTAACGCATCAAAGGTAACTTCTTCTAAGTTAGATTCACCGGTTAAGACAAATATTTGGCCGTGTACTGTGATTGTCTCATTAGCATAATCAATGCGCTGAATGTGACCAGTCGCTGTTGCTTCGTAGTTAACACTATTTGCAATAAAACGGCCTTGGTTATTGGTTAAACCTGAAAGCACAACGCGATCACCTAAACGGATTGCATCTTCTGAGCCTGGTTGGCCATTAATTGTAAAGTCAGCATTGTCGGTATTGTAACGAACACCATTGACATACAAACTACCAAAACCACTTACCGTACCTATGGTTTGCGTTGCATAGCCAAATTCATAAATCGCATTTGAAACCAAACCATTTGAAACGTTCAGCGATATCGATTCGTTTATGCCGAGATAACGTTTATTGTTTATGGATTGGGCAACGCTTGAAAGTGTGTAGATACCAGGGGCCAGTTGTGTAAGTAAGGTACTGGTACTAACGGTATTGGAATAACCGTTGGGGCCTTCAACCAACACATCAGCAGACGCACCGTCAGGAAGTCCTAAAAATCCAATATTAAGTTCGCCAGAATTAGGTACGATTGGCGCTGGTTCGTGTGAAGTTGATGAGCCACCGCAGCCGACAAGGCTGAGGGTTGATGCTGCAAGCAACGAGAGTGTTAACTTACGAGTCATGAAATTTCCTTAAAATATATAAACATGTGTTCACCTTGAACAAGAATAAGATACGAAAGGATTACGTTAACTGCAATAAAACTGTCATAAAGCAAAAGTAAATGCAGCTTAAATATACGTAATATTTAAATAAAACTGTTTAAAATCAATGAGATTTATTCTCGATGTTGATTTTATTATGTACAAAATTAGTATATGAATTTTTTATGACAGCGTTGTTTTTTGAAAGTGTTCGCGTTGCTTGGCGTAGCTAATAAAAAAGGCGCTAATAAATAGCGCCTTTTCAAGAGTGTAATTGGTTAAGCTAACCCGGGTTATTTTGCTTCGTCAGCTGCCTTTTTTGCAAGGTATTCGTCATAAGTACCTTGGAAATCAATTACATTACCGTCTTTTATTTCCCAAATACGGGTTGCAAGCGACGATACAAATTGGCGGTCATGGGATACGAAAAACAAAGTACCTTGGTATTGTTCTAACGCAAGGTTGAGTGATTCGATAGATTCCATATCCATGTGGTTTGTTGGTTCATCCATTAATAAGATATTTGGCTTATGCATCATTAATTTACCAAATAGCATGCGACCTTGCTCACCACCAGAAATTACTTTAACTGATTTTTTGATGTCGTTTTGAGAAAACAGTAAACGGCCTAAATAACCACGTACTACTTGCTCGTCATCACCTTCTTGTTGCCATTGTTCCATCCATTGAAACAGATCCATATCGGTCGCAAAGTCATCTGCATGATCTTGCGCGTAGTAGCCAATGTTTACATTTTCAGACCACTTAAGGCTGCCACTTTTCGCAGGCAGGCGATTCGCTAGGGTGTGTAATAGCGTGGTTTTACCGACGCCGTTTTCACCAATAATCGCTACTTTTTCACCTACCTCAACAAGCGCAGATAAGTCACTGAATAAAGTATCGTCATAACCTTGTGCAAGGCTTTCAAGCTCAAGTGCATTTCTAAATAATTGTTTTGATTGTTCAAAACGAATAAATGGATTTTGACGGCTCGACGCTTTTACTTCTTCTAATTGGATTTTATCAATTTGCTTAGCACGAGATGTTGCTTGCTTTGCTTTTGATGCGTTAGCAGAGAAGCGAGATACGAACTGTTGTAGTTCGGCAATTTGCGCTTTTTTCTTGGCGTTGTCTGATAATAAACGCTCGCGCGCTTGTGTTGCGGCAAACATGTACTCATCGTAATTACCCGGGTAAATACGTAATTCACCATAGTCGATATCAGCCATATGCGTACATACTGAGTTCAAGAAATGGCGGTCGTGGGAAATAATAATCATAGTGCAATCACGTTGATTCAAAATGTCCTCTAACCACTTGATGGTGTAGATATCCAAGTTGTTGGTCGGTTCATCAAGTAACATGATGTCTGGCTCGGCAAACAGTACTTGTGCAAGTAGCACACGTAGTTTCCAACCTGGTGCAACTTCCGACATCAAACCATAATGTTGCTCGGTTGGAATACCAACACCTAGCAGTAATTCACCGGCTTTTGCTTCGGCTGAATAACCGTCCATTTCTGCAAATTGGGTCTCAAGATCAGCAACCAACATACCTTCTTCTTCACTCATTTCAGGCAAAGAATAAATACGGTCACGCTCTTTCTTGATATCCCACAGCTCTTTGTGGCCCATAATTACGGTATCAACAACGGTAAATTGCTCGTAAGCAAACTGGTCCTGATTTAGCTTTGCAATGCGCTCATTTGGGTCGTATGAAATATTACCTGCGCTTGGCTCAAGCTCACCGCTTAAGATTTTCATAAACGTTGATTTACCACAGCCGTTAGCGCCAATTAGACCATAACGGTTACCGTCACCAAATTTAACTGAAATATTTTCGAAAAGTGGCTTTGCACCAAATTGCATGGTGATGTTGTTTGAACTAAGCATTATATATTTTTCATCGAATCAAAATTGGCGGCATTTTAACACTATCTTATGGCACAACATAGCGATAGCGCGCTTTATTTTATAACGAAGGTTTTGCAGAAAAAAGAAAGCTAAATAAGCTGCTCAGCACAGCTTGGCGATACATAATGCGAGAACAAAGCTTCAAGCTCGCCATTGGCTAATACTTTAGTGAGCGCAGTGTCAAAGCGCGCCATAAAAGTAGGTGAAACGCTCTGTTTGTTAAAGATAAAATGAATGCTTGCTTGTGACAGTAGTAACGGGTGAATAACCACCTGAGGATGGTTTTGTCTTGATATTTCGCTGCAAAGTACAACGTCGTCATCAATCACAATATCGACACGGTTTTTAACTAACATCTCCAAGCGTTTAATTGTTGTTTCTGAAAAAACAAAGCCGTTATACGCTTGTTTGGCACGCTCTAGTTCGTCACCGTACCAACCCGCCAAATTAACGCCAATCAGCTTACGCTGTTTAATAATTGATTTAAAACTTTTGCTTTGCTTAACGCTGTGGTCGTTTTGTCGATAGGCAAATCGATTCCGCTCTAGGCGGTAGGTTTTTGAAAAGTAGAAGTCCCGTTCCCGTTCGGGCGTTTTACTGGCGCCAAGACCAATATCAAAATTACCGATAGTGAGTTCAAATAGGGTTCTACGTTCAGGAAAGCGAATCACGGTAAGTTCACAGCCCATTTGCTCGAGCACTTTTTTCAGTAGCTCTACATCGACACCGGTAGTGCTATCAAACTTAGAAAACTTAACATAGGGATACCAGTCGTTAGTGATCGACAGTGAAAGCGGGGTCTTGCATTCGACAGGTGGTGTTTGCGCACTGTAACACTGACAACACACTACCAATAACAACAATGACCACAACGCTTTTTGCATAACAACTTATTATTACTTTTGCTAATCGCTAAAGTATAAACCAATCTCACAAAAACGCCTGAAAATGGAATTGGTCTATTAAAGTGCCCGTTTTACACTTTGCAACGATAGTGACAAATTTGGGTAGTGCACTAATTGGCGATCTCGCACGTGCTTGTTTACCGCAAATTCATGAAGCTCATTTGCAATTATTGCTTGCGCATTAGATGACAGCAAATAGTTAACAAATCGCTGCGCATTTTCTTTATTTGGCGCGTATTGACTAATTGCTGCGGCAGTCGCTGAAACGGGCGTTTTTCCATTATAAGTTGTTAAAAAATGCATGCTTAAGCTTGCCGCAACTTCACGGTCCGATGGCTTTTTGCTGTTACGTAGCATGTGATAGTAATAGTGATTTGCGAGCGCATAATCACACTGTTTTTTAAACACAGCTCGCAACTGGTCGCGATCGCCGCCAGAAGGGCGTTTGTTTAAGAGCGAAACGTAACTTTTCAGCCACTTTACATCTTGCTTATTACCAATCGCATGCAGTGATTTTTCCATTTGTTGATTGTAGCTATGATTAAAATCACGATTGCAAAGCTTGCCATAAAATTGCTCGCTGTCTAATTCGCTATATGACGTGATTGGCTTTTCATTTGTTCGAGAAAACAATGCCCTAATTCGTAACGACAATGCGACCCACTTATATTCATCGTCCACTAATTGAGGGGCGATTGGCGGTTTTCGAATATTTATTGGCTGCAATAAGTGCTTTACCGATTGAAGTTGTCCTAATTCAGACGTTAATAATACATCTACTTGGCTATTGTCTGCATTGGCAGTAAATTTATTGAGCAATGCGTTTGGTTTTCCATAAACCAGATTTACCCGCACGTTATGCTCTTGTTCAAACGCGGTTATTAAAGGGGAAATTATTTCTGCTTTTCGGAATGAGTATACGTTTACTACAGAATTGGCTAATACCTGTGCAGTTAACGCGAAAAACGAGATAAAAAGGAAAATAACACTTCTCATAAATCGCAATAGTAATTATTATCGTTACTGTATTTTTAACTAGTTCTAGCGATAAGTCTATAGATGAAACCTGATTTTTTGCTCATCAATAAATATAAACCTTATTTATTGGTATTTGTTATTTATGTGATTGGGTGCATTGCGCTGGCATATTGGTTTGCATCGCAATTACAGCAAAAGCAGTCTGAGCAGTGGCAGTTTCAACTTTCAAGCTTTAGTAAGGCTATTGTTAGTAAAAGTGATTATGTAGAGAATTTAATTTCAGGTATCGCGAGCCTATATAGCGCTTCATCAAATGCGTCGAAAGAGCACGTAAAACCATTAATTGATGACCAAATTAATGGTTTAGCGTTCGATTCAAGCATTGAGTTCTATTATCGCCTGACACCAAGCAATGTTGAATTTGTTGAAGATTATATGCAACAAGTCGGGGCGTTCGACTTTACTATTAGCGATAGTATTAGTTTCTCTAACCAGTATGAAAATTATGTGTTACTGGCCAATTACCCTGAATCTGACTTTGGTCACTTAGTTGGCAGTACAATATCTATTAACAATGACAGTGCTAACGCTTTTATTGTAAAACAGTGGCCAAACTCTGAGTTTTGGAGCGTTATTCTTAATACCGCTGATGTAAAAACAGTGTCACTCAGGTTTAACATTAAAAGCTTTTTCGACTACATTCATGCATCAGGTGATACGCAAAATCAGCACATTACAATTAGTGTAGGTAATCAAGCCATTTATAATTCAGATTGGCAAAACTCATTAGGTCTGTCCTTTGCTGAGCCACTAGCGCAACAACGCATCCCATTTTTTGATAAAACACTGGATATTGCTTACTTCAACCCAAGTTACGTGCGCCAAAGTCATTACCTTATAAGTGCGGGGCTTTGCACCTTAGCTATTTTATTTGGTTTTGCGCTTTTCATGTATTTAGTCACTATTCGTAATCAATATGCACATATTAACCGCCTTGTGCGTATCAAAACGTATTCATTAAAGAAAACACAGCAAAATTTAGCAGCCACGTCACAACTAAAAGTAAAGGCACTAGAACAGCAATTAGAAACCAAGAAAAAATACAAAACCTTGTTTGTAAATTGTTCCGAAGGACTCTTTTGTTGTAACGATAAAGGCGACATATTAGAGAAGAATCCGGCGTTTATTGATCTGCTTTTACCAGATGACGCAAATAACAATATTTGTGGCCTGATGAGCGAGAAACAACAGGCTTTATTTTTAGCATGTCAAAACAATGAGTTTTCCAATGAGTTGTTTGTGCAAAACAAGTTAGGTAAAACGTATTGTTTATTGTTAAAAGGGCATTGGATAAAAGATGTAGAGCGTACACTGTTTGAAGGGCGCTTGCTCGACATAACCGCCACTAAGCAACATGAAGAGAAACTAAGGTATCAGGCAGAGCACGATGCACTTACCGATTTATTAAACCGACAAGCGTTTTTAGATGGTGTTGGTAATGAACTCACAAGTCACCAGGGCTGCTATCATCTTTTATATGTTGACCTTGATAGATTTAAATTGGTTAACGATGGTTATGGTCACAAGGTAGGTGATGCACTGTTAAAAGCGTTTGCCAGATTACTTCAAAGCGAATTCTCAAGCTATGGTGAAGTGGCGCGTCTTGGCGGCGATGAATTTGCATTGTTCATAGCACAAAATCGGTTAAATGTTTCAATTGAGAATATGCTTGAGCGACTGACTTACGCCATACATCAATTACGAAAACAACAAACCGCATATCAATGTATAACAGCGAGTATTGGCGTGCGCACTATTGCGGCGCCGTGTGAGTTATGCCCAGAACAATTATTACATGAAGCCGATCTTGCTATGTATCGTGCGAAACAAATGGGGCGAGATCAGTATTCTTTTTATAATGATGAACTTGCTATCGCAAACCGTCGTAAACGTGAAATTGAAACTTTTTGCAGCAGCGATAGTTACCTATCGGCAATTAGATTGGTGTACCAGCCAATTTACTGTTTAATGTCAAATCGCCTTTTAGGCTTTGAAGCATTACTTAGAGTACATGACGATAAACTTGGCACTATTTCACCGCTTGAGTTTGTGCCTATTATTGAAGATATGGCCAAAATATCTGATGTAGGACTACACGTTGCGAAATTAGCCGCACACTTTTGTGCTAGTGTTAATCTTGATACATCAAATCAGCTTTTTGTGAACGTGAATGTTTCTCCTAAACAACTAAAAAATAACGAGCTACTCAACTGGCTCGAGTCACAAAACGTCGTTTCTAGGTCACTGTTACAACTTGAAATTACCGAGTCTGCAATGATGGAAAATCAGGCTGATATTATACCCATACTAGAATGTATATCAGATGCAGGCTATCACTTACTCATTGATGATTTTGGTACAGGATACAGTTCATTGGCTAGATTAAAGGCTCTGCCACTAAATGGCTTGAAGATTGACCGCTCGTTTGTTAATGATTTATCAAGTGAAGCTGGCTTACAAATTGTAAAAGCAATATGTGCCATTGCAAAAGCGTTAAACTTAACCATTGTTGCAGAAGGTGTTGAGAACAACGATCAGCAAAGTACGCTAATCGATTTACACGTAGATAAAGTACAGGGTTATTTGTTCAGTAAACCGCTAGAGTGTAAAGACGCAACTGAGCTGGTTAACACACAACAATACCGCCAAATAGCATAAGGAAATTCGATGTCGCATTCACATCATCACCACCATCATCATAGCGGCGATAACAAATTGTCGCTTGCCGTTGTGATTAATGTATTACTGACTGTGGCGCAGATTATTGGTGGCATTTTGTCAGGCAGTATGGCGCTTGTTGCTGATGCACTTCACAATTTAAGTGACGCAGGTGCCATTGTTATTGCAATTATTGCGCGGCGAATCGCAAGAAAACCAGCCACCAGCGTAATGTCATTTGGCTATAAACGCGCTGAGATCCTTGGTGCTTTGATCAATAGCACTATTTTAATATTAGTTGGCTGTTACCTAATTTTTGAAGCGTTTAGTCAATTTTTAAATCCATCGCCCGTTGATGGCTGGATTGTTGTTTACATTGCGGCGATTGCGTTGGTGATTGACGTTGCTACAGCGTGGCTTACATACCAAGCTGGAGCAAAGGACAATTTAAATTTAAAAGCGGCGTTTATTCACAATTTATCAGACGCTTTAGCGTCACTTGTTGTAATCATTTCAGGCACATTAATTATTTTATATCAATGGTATATTATCGATTTAATCGCCACTATCTTGATTTCTGTGTATGTACTTTACCATGGCGCTGATTATGCGAAGCAAAGTGTTATTATCTTGATGCAAGGTACCCAAGCTGATGTCGATGTTGATAGTGTGTATTCAGCAATCTTAGAACAAGATAATGTGTCAGCAGTTGACCATTTGCACGTGTGGCAGTTGGACGACACAACCCTTCATCTTGAAGCCAGCATTACACTGAGTAATGACGATTTGCAGTCAATCAAAGATATGTTAGCTAAACAGTTTTCTATCACACACTCGACAATCGAAACCTTGCCTTGTACACAATCCTTTAAAGGCTGTTATTTAACACAGTAGCGGCACGTTTTCGCTATATCTTTACTTGTTAAACTTTCTTAGTCTAGAAAGTTTAACAGCCTAAAATTTCATAACTGCCTAATATCACGTTAAAAATATTGAAAATCTATATTGCATGAGTGATAATGCAAATCACTCTCATTACATGGATTTGATAATGTTTCGTTTTGGTGTTTATTTATATTTTCTATTGTCAGCCGGGGTGTGTTTCGCCAGCACCGTTGGTATGTCTCACGAATTTTTTCATTCAATTAAACTTAAAAAAGACCAATATATAACCGGAGAGTTTTCGTTTTCACAGCCTTTTATTAAAGCAGAGTTAATTGACGAAAATGAACGCCTAGTGCGAGTGTTAGCTAAGCAGCAGAACACCTTTAAACTGTATTTATTAGCACAAAGGGACCAGCACTTTAAAGTACGCGTAACCAGTGCTAATGAAAATCTAGCAACGATTAATCTCTCTGAGCCTATTTCACAACCCGCAGTGTCAGATAATGAAACGTTACTTAGTCCCATCATGCAATCGTTAGTAACAAGGTTAAAAGGTAATAACAAGGTCAAGGTGGTAGATGATTTTTGGCGAAATGTTGAAAAAGAGGGCACACCTTTAGTCGAATACGTGCAAACTGATGCGCTTGTAACATTTTTGTGGCGCGGCGCGCGTTATAATGTACGACTATTTGGCGCGCCTTTTGGCAGTCATCAAGATTTGGAAAAAATAGAAGGCACTGATATTTGGTTTAAAACGTATCGTTTACCAACAGACAGTTTGATTTCATATCAATTGGCACCAGATGTGCCGCATGTACCTAATCAACCTCGCGCTTCGCGAATTGCCATTATGGCTACCAAACAACAAGACCCGCTTAACCCGAAAACATGGCAATTTGAAGGTACCGATAAATACGCAACACATTCAATTTTAACACTAAAAGATACAAAACAATCGCCGTATTTAGCGATGTTTCAGAAAATTTTTACAGCTTGACGCAGCACACTATCGCGAGTATTCGCCTTAACAACACACGTGATATCGCCATATACAAACATAAAGATGCAACATCACAATCACCAACAATTTTGTTTTTAGACGGAAAAAATTATCAGTCAAAACTAAAAGTACCCAATACGCTAAGCAACTTAGTAAACGACAAAAAAATTCCTCCTGTTAATGCGGTATTTGTAAGCAATGTATCTAGAAAAACCAGAGGCCAAGAGTTGCCACCAAATCCGGGTTTTGCATGGTTTATGGCAAATGAACTTATGCCTTGGCTGACAAAAAAAGGATTATCACCAAGTGCACAAAACACGGTTTTATCGGGCTCTAGTTTCGGTGGCCTCGCGTCAATGTATGTTGCAATGCAATACCCTGATGTATTTGGCAATGTGTTAAGTCAATCTGGTTCATTTTGGTGGTCGCCACGTGAAGGGAGTAAAGAGCAAACAGAACCGCAGTGGCTAACGCGTAAAATCGCTCGCGATAACTACAAAAAACTGTCGATTTACATGAATGCAGGAGTATTTGAAACAGGTTATTTCACAATTGATATTCTGGAAAGTAATCGCCATTTGCGTGATGTACTCAACGCAAAAGGATATACGGTAAAGTACCACGAGTTCTCAGGGGGGCACGATTCTTATGTTTGGCGTAATGAATTGGCTGATGGACTGATTTATTTATTAACAAACAGGAAGATAATAAACGATGAGGTTAAATAAGCTTGCAGCATTTGTCAGTACATTACTCGTTAGTAATTACGTGTATGCGGACGACGCTCAAATTAATGATGTAATTGTAGTGACAGCAACGCAAGGTGAACAAACATTACTTAATGCACCAGCCTCGGTGAGTGTTATTGATTTTGAAGAAATCATCAAGATCCCAGCAACGGATATTACAACCAGCCTACAAGACGTAGTCGGGGTTAATGTACGCCGTTCTGGAAATGGTGAAGCATCCGTTAGTCTACGAGGGTTAGACCCGAGCTACACATTGTTACTGGTTAACGGCAAGCGAGTGAATTCACGCGAGGCATTAATTAGAGGCTCGTTTGATTTGTCGAGCATACCAATGACCGCAATCGAACGTGTTGAAATTGTTCGCGGCCCAATGTCAGCTATTTATGGTAGTGAAGCCATTGGTGGTGTAATTAACGTCATTCTAAAAGAAGCAAACAATGAATGGCAAACCAATGGTAATATTGACTACAGTACGCCAATCGATGGCGGCGGCGAGCTAGCACGAGTTGGTGTTTTTTCAAGTGGTGCTTTGATAGATGATAGGGTTTTAGCGACGTTCGGCGTGAACTGGAGCGATCGCAACCCTTGGCAACCAGATGATTCTGACTATGGAATTACCTCTAAGACAGAAAAACAACAACGTGCAGGCGTAAATACGAGTGTGTTATGGCATGTCACATCGCAAGATACGTTAAGCGCGAACCTTGAATACCTAGAAGAAGATAAAAGTTATAATTTATGGCAAGCGCCTGATGGTTCGTATGTCGCTAACTTTTATGAGAGTGAACGCGTTAATTTTGGTGTTAATTATGCGCGAGAATGGCAGTGGGGAAACAGTGAGTTTAACTACTATTTTGAGCAAACAGATATTCAAGAAGATAACGCTCGCTTAGCGTTAACAACGGGAACGCAAACAAATCACAATGTAGATGGTCGAGCAGTATTTGGAAGCGAAAATCATTTGATCACAACGGGTTTTGATGTTTCTGATAATACACTAAGTCACCCTAGAGACTACGCAAAAGAAACCTCAAATACTCAGTTTGCAGCCTACATACAAGATGAATGGGCGCTTTCTGATGAAATGACTGCGACGTTTAGCGGGCGTGTTACCGATCACAGTGAGTTTGGGTCACATTTTAGTCCACGTGCGTATTTAGTGTATAACGCTAACAGTGATTTAACGTTTAAAGGCGGTGTCGGTACAGGGTTTAAAGCACCCGCAATGTGGCGCAGTAGTGCTGATTTTGCAACGATAAGTTGTGGTGGACGCTGTGTATTAGTTGGTAATCCCGATTTAGAACCTGAAAAGTCGGTGAGTTATGAGTTATCAGCAAGTTATCAAACTGATTTTGGCTTTGTTAGAGCGACTGTATTCAATAATGAAATTGAAGATATGATTGCACGTGACACCAGTACATTTGTCGGTGTAACGCCAGATAATCAGCCAATGATCCAACATATCAATATCAATGAAGTGACGACAAAAGGCATTGAGTTCGATGTGCTTTGGCAGGTACTTGATACGTTAGATCTTAGTTTTAACTATAGCTATATTGATAGTGAAAACAAAAGTGACAAGCTCCCGTTAATTAAAACGCCAAAACACCAATCAAATGCAAAATTAAATTGGCAAGTTATTGAGTCACTCAGTACCTATGTCAATCTGAACTATATTGGTGAACAGTATATTGAAATGGCACCAACATGGCAGAAAACACCAGCAGATGGTTATGTCATGGTTGACTTAGGAAGCCGTTTTTCACTATCGCAAACAATTGCTTTTAGGGTGGGCATTACGAATTTATTCGATAAACGTATTGACCAAGACGCATTCGATTATGGATATGCCGAGGTGGGAAGAAGCATTTTCGCAGGTGTAGATTTTAGCTTTTAAACTAAACGTGGTGCGTTAAAGCGCACCACATTCGTTGTTGTTTAGGGTATTAACTTGTTGCTGAGTTTCCCATGCGCCAATTGTAATAAAACAGTAGCACAGTAGCTCTAAACCTTCTTGAATAATGGTTTTTACAACAAAGGCGTCTTGGCTTACAACATCGCGCCAAAAGCTACCAGTACCAAAAATACGGCTAAAAATAATCAATACAATAACGCCTACTATTACCTTGTTCATGGCTGGTACTCGCAGTAAGTTAACAAACTCGGTAAAGCCGCTTTTTCCGCGTTTTGAAAACAAAACTAACGTAATAAGCGTTGTAAACATGGCAGGGTAAAACCAAAAACCATGGGTAATTTTATCAAACCAAAAGTCACACTCTCGTATTAACAGGGCGGTAAAAAAGCCAAATACAAGTAAGCTACCGGCACCAACGTTTGGTGCCTTTATCATTTTGTAAAAGCACAGATTGATACAAACAAGTGCTAAGCCTTGCAAGGTTTCGGTAAACGAAAGTTCAGGAATACCTTGTAAGAAATAATAATCTAAGCGAATGCTGACATTAACAATAAGACAGACAGCGATGATTGCGATTATGTAGTATAAATTCCATTTTATTACTGCATTATTTGTTTTTTGTGATGTCACAGAGACTAAAGTATTCACAATTAGCGTTCCTGCTATTAGTACGTAGCAGGAGTGTAGGCCTAGAATTTAACGTGGTAAATATTACTTCTGTAAGTCTTCGTCTAAAAGTGTAAGGGTCTGTAAGAAAAGGTTAAAGTAAGGTTAATAATGTAGCAATGTAAACCTGATTACTACATTAATCTAACCTTGTTAATAATTACACTAATTTACGCTGAAATAGTGCGACGGCTTGTTGATACATTTTTATAGCAAGTGCCGCATCGTAACGTTCACCTTCGTCGCGCATAAACGCGTGTTGCGCGTTAACTTCTTGCCATTGAAAATTGATGCCAGTTTGTTGGCAGGCTTGATAAATTTTTATACGTCCATCCACTGGAACATGTGGGTCTTGCTTGCCAAAGATAAAGTGAATTTCACCTTTAATATCTGACATCCGTTCTAGTGAGTTATTACCTTCTTTCGCTGGCAATGTATCACTGTGAATATCCGTCGCATACAAACAAAATGCCGCTTTAATATTAGGGTTTAACGCTGCGCGATAGGCAAGGTGGCCGCCAATACACACGCCCATTGCGCCAACATTTCCAGTGCAATTGGGTAATGCTTTAGCAAACTCAATCAAAGCAACTGTATCACTATCATGCGACTCAAGTGGCTTATTCCATTTATCTTGATTACCTTTATCTTTACCTGCATCATCGTATGCAAGTACGGTACCGATTGGGTTTAGCTCGTGAAATACCTCAGGCACTAAAACATGAAACCCATGGCTTGCTAAAATGGCAGCAGAACGCGCTATTGGCGCAGTTTGTTGAAAAATCTCTGAATAAAAAATAATGCAAGGGTAGCTGCCAGAATCAACAGGAGAATAGCAATAAGTGCGCATAATACCTGTTGCAGTTTTTATATCGTGCTGGTGGTTTGAAATGATCATAGTAAGTTTAACAATTGAATTTGAATAGAATTGTAATTTTTTCTCGCAACAATTGCATATGAATTTAATTAACGAATAGGCTTTTCAAGTTCGCTAAAACCATCATTTAGGGTATCAATTTTACTTTGCAATAAGGCTTGTGCGTCGTAAATACCTTGGTTGTAAAAGGCGGCACCTAGTTCCTTTGCAATAAAGTCCAATAGAAAATCGGCATCAAATTGGCCTAGTTCAACGTCAAGTTCTTTATCAAAGTAATCTTGCAGTTTGCTAATGCACTGTTGTTTATCGTGTTGGTTTAGTTTTATGGTCATAGTTGGCTATGTTTGTAACTGTATGGCTGTTAATACTAAAGCGTGTTGCTCGTTACTGTCTATTGTTGCATTAGATTTTTGCCATTTAACTAAAGGTAAGTCATTGTAGTGTTTGTATTCTTTTTAAATACTTAATTAAAACGTATAAATTCTGCACAATTATCATACATTCAGACGTAAAATTGTGTATTTAGTCGCAAACGGGTGTGTTTTCATGCGTAGATGTTTAGAATAAATAGAAATAATTATCATTAATATAAAGTGAGATAGCTATGTGTGTCGTGCGCGTAAGGTTGGCCTTAGCCTTTATCGTTTTATCTTTTAACACTTCGTTGCTAACAGCAAAGGAAATTGCCGTTGATTTAATTTACCCCCAAGTAAATCAATTCTCAGAGCAACTGTCGCTGTCGGGCACGATTAAATCAAAGCAAGATGCCAAAGTCACGGTATTACAACAAGGTGTTGTGGCAAAGCTATTTGTAGAGGCGGGCGACCATGTTAGCGCTGGTGATACATTACTTGAATTAAACAGCAGTATAGCAAAAGCCCAGTATCAGCAAGCGTTAGCAAGCTTAGAGGCAAGCGAAATAGCCTATCAAGAAGCAGAGCGTCTTTACCAAGAAGTAATTAAACTGTCAAAGCAACAAGTGGTTACTAAAACATTAATTGCTGAGCGCAAAGCAACACGTGCAAAAGCCTTAGCTTCTATGTCTCAAGCTAAGGCGTTACTTGTAGAGCGAAAAGAAATTGTAAATCGACATACGCTTCGTGCGCCATTTTCAGGTGTTATTGTTAATCGTTTTGCGGAGGTGGGTGAATGGGTAACGCCACAAGCCACTGTTTTTTCGTTAGTTGCAAATGACAAATTACGACTTGAGCTTGAAATTCCACAAGAATATTACGCTAATTTTAAGCAAACGAATTTAGTTGCTAACATCACACCAGATTTACAACACGCAAGCCAATTTAAAGCGAGTATCTCTAATGTCGTTGGCGCAACAAGCGAATTATCACGTACCTTTAAAGTATTTATTGATATTGATAAATCAATCGCACTGATTCCGGGTATTTCAGCAACGGCAACAATAGCACTCCAGCAATCAGCACAAGAAAAACTATGGCTGCCAAAAACGGCATTAAAGCACCACCCAGATGGTGGATACAGTGTGTTTTCTGTAACCAACAATGTAGCTAAGCGGCATATCGTTAATGTGATTGCAGAGCAAGCAGAACGCATTGCCGTAACGAACGCACCGAGTAATCATGCATTTGTAATGAGTGGTGTTGAAGCCCTTAGCGATGGTTTAAAAGTAACGGTCAGCTCAGTTAAGGGAAGTGCGCAATGATCACAGCGGCAGTAAAACGCGGCACGTTAGTTGCGGTTTGTGTATTGATCACCAGCATATTGGGATTAGTAACCGCGCTTAACATTCCGGTGCAAATGATCCCCGATCTTGAAGTCAGAACTATAACTGTACAAACCGGTTGGCCTGGTGCGACACCACAGGATGTAGAAAAAGAAATCATTATTGAACAAGAACGCTATTTACGCGGCCTTGCGAACCTGTCACGGATGGTGTCTTACAGCGAAATGGGCTCTGCCAGCATTGAATTAGAGTTTCCATTTGGTGTTGATGCCAACGATGCACTTATTCGAGTTAACAACGCGCTAAGTCAAGTTCCTGCATACCCTGAGAATGTTGACCAACCGCGACTGTTTTCAAGCTCATTTTCTGGCAATGCGTTTATGTACTTTACGCTCAAACCATTGGCGGGTAACCCACTTGAGTTAGATGTCGATTTGTTACGCGACTTTGCTGAAGACTATGTGCGACCGCGCATGGAAAGTGTCTCGGGTGTTTCAGAAGTGCGAGTGGGCGGCGGTGCGCAAAGGCAAATTCAAATTAAAGTGAACGCACACCGATTAGCACAACGCGGAATTAGTTTACCAGAATTAAGAACAGCAATTCGTAGCCGTAACAAAGATGCCTCAGCGGGTGATATTGAGTCAGGAACAAGCCGTTATTTGCTGCGTGTAGTCTCGCGCTTTGAAAGCTTAAATGAGTTAGAAAACCTGATTATTGCACGTAAAAATGGTGCAAATATTTTGCTTAAAGAAGTGGCTACCGTAACGCTTGACCATTTTGAAACACGTGGCATGTCTTTTTCCGATGGCGAACGTACATTAAGTTTATCGGTGCGCCGTGAAAGTGGCTCAAACGTATTAGCAATTAAAGATGCGATGTTACCGATTGTCGCTGAGCTCAATCAACAACTGTTGAGTCAAAATGGCCTAGAGTTAAAATTGATGAGTGATGACGTGAAATATGTCCGCAGCTCATTAAAAAATGTTTGGGTAAATTTGGCGCTAGGTGGCTTGCTTGCAACCTTAGTCATGTATTTTTTCTTGCGTTCAGGTCGCGCCACGTTGGTGGGTATTATTGGTATTCCACTTTGTACCATCGCTGCGTTTTTAGCGCTGAGTTTATTTGGCCGCACCATTAACGTTATTTCCCTTGCTGGTGTGGCATTTGCAATTGGCATGACGGTGGATAATACCATTGTTGTGCTAGAGGCGATTGTGCAAGCAAAGGTTAATGGCACCAGTAAACGCGACGCCGCAATTAACGGGGTAAAAGAAGTATGGCCAGCGGTACTAGCGTCAACAGCAACAACCGTCATGGTATTTGCACCGATTTTATTTGTGCAACAAGAAGCCGGTCAGCTTTATTCTGATATCGCTATCGCGATTTCAGGTGCCATTATCGCGTCTATGTTGGTTGCGATATTTATTGTCCCTACGGCTATTGCCAATATAGGTAAAAAACAAGAACTCAGTGAAGGTAAGCAGCTGCAACTGTCAAACAAGTGGCTAAAACCAGCAGCATGGCTCAGCAAATCAACAAAACGCGCGCGTATTGCCGTTGCAATATTCGCGGTAGGAATTTTGGGTAGTGCACTTTGGTTTATCCCTGCGGCAGAATATTTGCCTGAAGGAGAAGAACCAAAAGCGTTTTCTATGATGATTGCGCCGCCAAGTTACAACTTGTCTGAAATGCAAAAAATCGGTAAAGAATTACGGGAATATTTTGATGGGTATATTCACGCCGATAGCGCCGATTTTATTGCCGGTAAAGAGGCGATGCCACCGCTCGATTATTACTCGATGTCGGTATCGGTGGGGCGTATTTGGTTTTTAAGCGCACCGGTTAATCCAGACCATATCAATCAAATGATGGAAGCAGTCACCGATAAATTCCGCGCTTATCCGAATATGCGCGCATTTAGTTCGCGAGGTTCAATTATATCAAGTAATGATGGCGGCACGCGTGCAGTTGCAGTAGATATTGCGGGCAGTAATATTATTGATTTATACGGCGCGGCAGAAGCCGTTTATGAGCAAGCTAAAGTGGTGTTTGATAAGCCGCAAATAAACTCAGATCCCAGCTCGTTAACGCTTGATCAACCGTTAGTTGAAATTAAACCGCGTTGGCAGCGCTTAGCCGAATTAGGCATTAATAATAGTGACTTTGGTTATGCGATTGCGGCTATGAGCGATGGTGCTTATGTAGATGAGTTTATTCTAAACGATGACAAAATTGACATGTTTTTGTTTAGCGGTGCTGGTAATCGCCAAAATATGGCGGAGCTTGCTAGCTCTCCAATCGTAACGCCTTCGGGTAATATTTTACCGCTTCACGCTTTGGCTGATTTAACTATTTCAAATAACAGTAACTCAATTCGTCGTGTTGATGGTAATCGTACTGTGACTGTGTACATTATTCCGCCGCGTGATGTTGCGCTAGAAACAGCGGAACAATTAGTGCGCAATGAGTTGTTACCAGCGCTCTGGCAGCAAGGTAAAATCGCGCAAGGCATAAAAGTGAATATTAGTGGTGCAGCTGACCAATTGGAAGCAACGAAAGAGGCACTTTCAAGTAACTTTATTATTGCCTTGGCACTGAGTTACTTGTTATTGGTAGCCATATTTACACATTGGCGCTATCCGTTATTTATTTTAGCAACGGTACCATTAGGCATGGCTGGCGGCTTATTAGGCCTTGTGCTTGTTAATGGGGTAAATAGCGTGTTAGGCAGTATTGGTTTAACTAGTTATCACCAACCGTTTGATATGATCACCATGTTAGGTTTTTTAATTTTGCTTGGTACTGTGGTTAACAATCCAATTCTTATTGTTGATCAAACCCGCCGTTTTGTTATTGAACAGGGGTTAAGTGTAAAGCAAGCGGTTGAACAAGCACTTGAAAAACGCTTAATGCCCATTCTTATGTCTACTGCTACTACCTTATTTGGTTTAGCGCCGCTTGTGTTAATCCCTGGGGATGGCACAGAGCTTTACCGCGGGGTAGGTGTGATTGTAATGAGCGGTATTTTGGTATCTACAATACTTACGCTGACATTCTTACCTGCATTACTTGTTGCTGTGGTAAGAGAAAAACAATAACGCATTTGCGTAATTGTGCTGTATTTATAAAAGGCCCGAGTTTTCAGGGCCTTTTTTGTGTTTTGGTAATTGGTTTAATGTTCGTTAACAGGTAAAGTTTAAAATATACCAAGCTAGCTAACTAAAACCATGTCATTAGAGCGTTATATACCGTTTCGTAAGTCTGATGTTGTGAGCATATGTCAAACACTGCTACCAAATGATAAACACGCATCATTTAAGGAGTTTGCAGAACTCTTTTCTAGCATTATTCATTTTGAATACCATAAACGTTTGGAATTATTGAAAGATAATTATGCGCCGTTTGACCCGAACGCAGATACGCGTTCTTTAGCGCCGTTATCTGAAAACGATAAGCACACGTGCCAAAAACGTTTCGCGCAGGCCTTTAGCGATATTCTAAACGCGGCTAATTTTGAGCGAATCACCGACCAAGATTTAAAAGACGCGTTAAGCGAAGAATCACTGTTTAAAGTAAGGCTTGAGGTAGCGTTTGATGATTTTGCTGAAGTGGTGTTTTACCGCCGCGGCGCCTCTCAAAAAGACGAAACATTACGCACTTGGTGGGGGCTTAAGAAACAAGCTATTCGCTTTACCAATTATGAGCGAGTAGCGGTGTTTATCCGTTTTAAAGACGAGGCGTACTTTCAACACGCTAAAAAAACGCCGCTAGGTTTTGAGCCCGGTTCAACCATTATTAAGCTGTTTCAAAACGTACCAAAGGCTGATTTAGAAATGCTATTTCCTAATAGCGAAGTACGCATGAGGCCCATAGATAAAGTGATTATAAGTGCATCAGCCGCTGTAGGCGGCGCCGTTGTCTTAGTAACCAAATTGGGCGCATCGATTATTTTGCTGGTTGCGCTGTTATCGTATTGGTTAGGATTACGAAGTGAAGGCGTGGAGTTTAGTCAGCAACATTTAATCAGCCTTGGACTTGGTTTAGGAGTATTTGGCAGCTTTATTTTTAAAGAATGGACTAAATTTAAAAATCGAAAAATTAAGTTTATGAAAGCGTTATCAGATAACCTTTATTTTAAAAACTTAGACAACAATGCAGGCGTGTTTCATACACTAGTCGACGCGGCAGAAGAAGAGGACTGTAAAGAAGCGATTATCGCATATAGCTTTTTACTTAACGCTGGCAAACCGCAAAGCGCAGACGAATTAGACAACGCAATTGAATGCTGGTTTGAACATAATTACCAATGTACCTTAGATTTTGAAATTAGCGATGCGTTAGCTAAGTTAGAACGCTTTAAACTCGTTTCAAAACAAAAAGACGGGTATACCGCATTGCCTCTCAAAAATGCCAAAAAGCAATTAGATAATTTATGGGATAACTTTTTTCAATATTAAGTGTCAAAACACATAATGTGTTTCAGTGTTTGTAATATCGTTTTATAAAACAGGTTTAGGAGTATGTACAGTGATAGCCCATTTAAAATCTTTACTATCTAAATTTAACGACACCTCGGTAGAGCGCGCTGCAATTGACTTTGAAACGGGCTTGGCGGCTTTACTTGTAGAGGTGATGCGTGCAGATGGCAAAGTGCTTACTGAAGAGTTAGAAAATATTCAAAATACATTGATTCACTATTGTGAGTTAGAACTGGATGCTGCAAGCCGCTTATTAACAAAAGCAAAGCAATTGGTTGAACAAGCCATTGATCTATATTCGTTTGTTAACGTAGTGAACGAACATACTAGCGATATTGAACGCATTGAGATTATAGAGCTGCTATGGCAAGTGGCATTTGCTGATGGTCAAATTGATGGGCAAGAAGATCATGTTATTCGTAAAATCGCCGGTCTAATGTATGTTACCCACGCTGACTTTATTCAGGCGAAAATTAATGTTGTTGAGAGCAGAAAACAGTAAATTTGCGCGAACCATAAACTTATACAAAGCGGTTTTATGCATTTTCGCCTTTAGTGCATACAGCGCAGAAACTGTCACGCTCCATAACTCAGATACAGAGGTGACGTATAAAAATTTGTCATCACTCTCTGTGTCTCATCAAACAAAGGTAAAAACGTGGTTAAACTTTGGCATTAATGCCAATAAGCGTATGTTAGGTTTACCGAGGCAAGCGCATTACTATTTTGATTTAAATCCCCGTTACTTTGCCACCGAACCCGTACCCTGGGCGCGTATTAATCGAGGTGTTTTTGATACCGTTGAATTGCACTTTTATCGTTATGCGTCGCTTACAAGCTTAAAACGTGATTGGACCTTGTATCATGAACTCTCTCATCTTTATCATCCGCTATTTGATTATAAAGACTTTTGGCTTGCCGAGGGATTGGCGACTTACTTACAAAATCGCGTTATGTTGCACAATCAACTGATCAGTCGTGATGAATTTATCCACCGCATCAGTGCGGGATTACAGCGCGGTAAACTTAATACTAAACAAAATAAAGGCCAATTAAATAGCGTAAGTGAAAACATGTGGCAACGTAATGCGTATCAGCGCGTTTATTGGACCGGTGTTGCGTTTTTTATTGAAGCTGAATCTCAGTTGAAAGCGCAAGATAAACCTGACTTAGTGTCACTAATTAAGCAGTATCAAATGTGCTGTCGTGAAAACGAACAATATGCAAGTGATCAGCAAGCCAAACAGTTTTTGCAATCGCTCGATAGATTATCACGCTCAGGTATTTTTACGTCGCTTTACCGTCGTTATCAAACACGAGAAGATTTTCCGGTAATTTCCAAATCTCAAATAGCCTCGCTAATTACGCCTTTTACACCTAAATCGCAATTGCAATAAGTAAGTTCATTTAAGGTTAACTTTTAACCTGCTAATTTTTCTTTTGAAAGTGTGTAAATACAAAGCGTTTTAGGAAAACTAAGGTGAATATGCAATTAAGCCGTGAAGAATTAACCATGTTATTGGGTGATAACAATCATGTTGATACTGTGAATGTTGAGCAAAATGACGAACTGTCATCCCTTATCTCACGCTTTGAGGGGTTACAGTTGGAGTTACACAATCTGTTGTGTTGCAACGTTGAAAAAGGCGATAAAGCTGCATTGTTACAACAACTCAATCGCCTAACAACATTAAATAATGAATTTATAAATGAACTTAATCACTAACTATTTAGCGAGTACTTCAGTCATTTGTGAACTCGTTTGATAATCATTTTGGTGTACGCTTGATAGTAAATGCCATTCGCTATGCGCTTTTTCAGCGGTAAATGTTACTGTCATAAAACCACGCTGATGGATATTGGCATATTCAAGGTCGTCTACTAACAATTTAAGTGCTTCCGCAAATTGTAATGCCATTTGCTCCGGTAATTGCAGGTAGTATTCAAGTCCTGGCGAGCTTACAGAGCTTGTTGCAAACTCATAGCCACACACATTACCTTTCCCGTCTTTTAGTTGTCCACCCCACGCGTTGTGAGTATCACCTGCAAGCGCAATTAAATTCTTATTAAATTCATTGGCGGTTTGTAAAATTAACTCGCGTTCAACTGGGTAGCCATCCCACGCATCTAGATTGTATGGTGCTACAGTGGTAACGCGGGCTTTTTCCATTTCTGTTAGGGTAGGATCGCCTGCCAATAATCGACCTTTAATTTGCGCAAGTTCTGTTAGTGTTTGAGCTGTTTGTGCACTTGGGTTAGCCAGTTCTGCAAGTAACTCTGCTGGAATATGCATACGATTCATTAATACTTGCTGGCCAAGCACTTGCCATGTTGCGTTTGAGTTAATCATGCCATCTTGCAGCCAAATTAATTGGTCAGTACCAATTAGTTTTTGCGTTGGCTCGATTAAATCTAAGATAAAGCGGTTACTATCAATTTGACCTGTTACTGGATCAATGTAGTTTGCATAATCTAACGGTTTTGCGCGACTTTCATGACGGGTGTCTAGCATATAAAGCGATACCAGATCACCATATTCAAATTGGCGATACAAACTTTCAGTTTGCCCCTTTACATAAGGACGAATTGGCATCCATTCAAAATAGGCTTGTAATGCGGCAAGCTTACGTGCTGTAAAATCACCTTCACCATCGTTGTGGTTTTCTGCACCGCTTTTAAATGAATCGTTGGCAACTTCATGGTCATCCCATACCGCAATAAATGGGCTATTGGCATGAAGCTGTTGTAATGACGTATCACTGCGATAAAGAGCGTAACGTTTACGGTAGTCTTCTAGGGTGATAATTTCGCCCGCATTATCGTCAGCTAGTTCACGGCCAAGTGCTTGTGCATTTTCTGTGGCATAGCCGCCCATACCGTATTCGTATATGTAGTCGCCAAGGTGTAATACTGCGTCAATATCCGTTAACTTAGCCGCTTCTGCGTAGGCGTGGAAATAACCTGCAGGGTAGTTTGCACATGACATTACAGCAAATTTAACCGAATCAACCGAACCTTGTGGCAGGGTTTTGAATTGACCTGTTGGTGATACTTCATTTTCGGTGACAAAACGATAATAGTATTTACTACCTGCGTTAAGGCCTGCAAAATCAATTTTTACTGTGTAGTCGTTTGATGCCAAAGCAACTACAGTTTGTTGCACTCGGTTAATGTCAAAATTTACGTCATCAGCGATTTGCAGCGTTAAATTAACCCCCTGCGGTGCGCCACTTGGGGTAACGCGTGTCCAAAGGATTATTGCATCACTAAGTGGGTCGCCGCTGGCAACACCATGATTAAAATTAATCGCAAAATCGTTTTCAGCAAGCTTGTTATCGTCGTCGCTGTTACAACCAGTAAGTGACATCGCAATTGTCGCGGCGCCAAGACCATACATAGAGGCTTTTAAAAAATTTCGGCGTGAGAAGTTGTGACTCATAAGGTGACCTTTTGTTTTTTTTATTATCATAGCTACCATATATGACAAAATTAGGTCTGGTCAAACCTCCAACCACCTCATTGTTAATGGATGTAACAATTTTATTATAAAATTCCTTAGCTTATTGAGATAACAATTTTTAAAACAACAGTTAGAACGATAACTTTTTGATGTGTCGTCAACTATAAAATTATATTACGTTGCACGTTATTTAGCGTTTCTCTGGTAAAACAGTTTATAAAACTTCGTTTACTTTATCGCTGCGAATAGTAACCAAATACGCTTAACCCAATAAGCAGCTCTCATTATACCTTTAACTTTATTTATACGGTTTGGGGGTAACAGCAGACAACGTTACCTAGCCAATGAATTGACTACAGTTCAAAGAACAAAACTAGTGGCCAATAGCGTCTATCTGTTTTAATTGCTTTCTTATAATTGAATTCAGCGCCAAACATTTCTTGTACGCCATATGGGGCATATTCAGATGAACGCCATAATAGTACGCTTAAGTGTTTTACTCTTAATTATAAATACGAATTTTGTTCAGTTTTTCTATATGATTCATTAAGTTAGGTAATTTAATGGTCGACAAGTAGGCATTTGGATATAGAAGTACGTACTGTAATTTCTAAGTTCCCACTTATACCTTTAGCTATTTAGGAAAGTAATACTAGGGCGGGCGTACCCTTAAAGCTGCTCAAAGCAAAAGGAAGTGAATATGTTTTACAAACCAAGCAAGGTTGGTATTTCCCTACACATAATAAAATATCTTACAGTAGTTATGTCGCTTGTGTTTTTATCAGCATGTGGCGTTACTTCACATGATAAAGGGGAACCGTTAAGTACTGAATCAAATAATAGATTGCCGTCTGTTAGTGCAGGGCCAGACCAAACAGTTAAAGTTCAATCAAACATTACGCTTAGCGGTAGCGGTTCTGATAGTGATGGCTCGATAGTAAGTTACCAATGGACGCAAACATCAGGCAAAGCGGTTATTATTGATAATCCAAATCGTCCAGATATTACATTTCGTGCTCCAAAAGGCATTACCGAGCAGCAAATTACTTTACAACTTACCGTAACGGATAATGAGGGTGCGACTAACTCGGATTCATTAATTATTACTGTTGTACCAATGACTCCAGAAGAAGCGGGGTTAGCACTTAGAAAGGCGCTTAAGAACGCCGGCTATTTAGCAAAAGTTGTCACCTTACCGCCTAAACCTGACAGAGAGCTGGCAATAGTCACAGTTGAAGGCATAGACACCAATAATAATGGCACCAGAGATGATTTAGAACATATCACCTATCAGGGTTTGAATATGTTAAAAGGGGTTAATTTAGATACATATAACCACATGATATCTATTATAAATATGATACAGCCGCCAGCTGTAGCAGTGGAAAATAGTATTAATAAAGTGGCCGTTTTTTGTTCTTACCAAGCGTTGCCCGAAAATGTAAAAAAGAAAATGCCTTTAAGGTTTGTGTATATGATCGTACTTAATACACAAGCCAGAAAAACAGCGCATGCCCGTTCGGTGATGTCAGCGCCGCGGAATTTAGGCCCTGAATTATGTGAACCAGCGGAATAAAGCGCTTTTATAGAAATTGAAAGCTTAGTTATTAAAAAAGGTTATATCGAGGCGTACCCTTAAAGGTGCTCAAAGCAAAAGGAAGTGAATATGTTTTACAAATCAAGCAAGGTTGGTATTTCCCCACAGGTTATAAAAAGTCTTGCGGTCACAGCAATGTTCGGCTTTTTGATTGCGTGTGACACGAGCTTAATTGATACAAAATTTAATAGTAAATTACCGTCTGTTAATGCAGGTCCAGATCAAACTGCAACAGAGCTATCAACTATCACACTTAGTGGCAGTGGTTCTGACAGTGATGGCTCGATCGTGAGTTACCAATGGACACAAACATCAGGCAAAGCCGTTGTTATTGAAAACCCAAGTAGTCCAGAAGTCTCATTTCGTGCACCAAAAGCAACGAATGAGCATCAAATCACCTTACAACTTACCGTTACGGATAAAAACGGTTGGGTTGATTCTGATTCATTAGTTATTACTGTTGTGCCAATGACAGAAGAAGAAGCGGCAGTTGCGCTTAGAAAGGCGCTTAAAGAGATCGGTAATTTAGCAAAAAAAGTCGCCTTACCGCCTAAACCTGATAGAGAGTTGGCAATAGCAACAGTTGAAGGAATAGACACGAATAATAATGGCACCAGGGACGATTTAGAACGTATCGCATACCAGGCGATGAATTTGCAAGATGGCGTTACATTAGATACATATAACCAGATGATATCTATTATGAATATGATTCAGCCACCGGCTGAAGCAGTGAAGAATAGCATTAATAAAGTGGCCATTTTTTGTTCTTACCAAGCATTGCCCGAAAATGTAAAAGAGAAGATGCCGTTAAGGTTTGTATATATGCTTGTACTTAATACGCAAGCCCGAAAAACAGCGCATGCCCGTTCGGTGATTTCAGCACCGCGGAATTTAGGCCCTGAATTATGTGCATCAGCGTAATAAAGCGCTTTTACGTTTTTATTTTTGCATCATGGCTCACGTTTAACACCGAGAAAATGGAAGATACGTTTAAGAGTGCAAACGCAAGCATATAGGGTTTAGCGCAATTGTGGTGTTTGTAGATTGATGATCAATTAACTGGAGTATACGTAACGGACCATAATATGGTCTACCGCTAGAACTTTCAGTTTAAAAGCGCACTTTTATAAACGTGCGCTTTTATTGATAACGTTACGACGATTATTCAATTACAAAATCGTAATTACTTGGTCTTTTGCTAAACGTGATTTTGGTAACGTGGCGTTGTAATCTTCGCTTTCTTCATGGTAACCAATCGCAAGCGCAACTTCACATACGTAACCGTTTAATTCATCGGCAAATAATTCGCTGATCATTTCTTTATCAACGCCTTCCATTGGTGTTGAATCAATACCTAAACGCGCTACTGTGTGCATTGTATTACCCAGTGCAATGTAAGTTTGCGCCTTAGTCCAATGCGCGTTGTTACCATGTTCGTCCGTATTTAAATCAACAAATGCAAACGCACCGAACGCTTGTTCTTTATTTTCAGCTAATGTACGGCCATTCTTTATATCAGTATCAATCACCTTTTCATAATCGCTGCGGGCATATTTAGGGTTATAAGCGAATAGTAAGGTATGAGACGCGGCCTTGATGTGCGGCTGATTAAACTGGAACTTGTTAACAAATGTTTGATGCATGCGCTGTTTCGCTTCATCAGAACTAATCACAATAATTTTCCAAGGCTGTGAGTTAATTGACGATGGTGATAAGCGAATAGCTTCTAAAATGATATCTAAATCTGATTGTGAAATTTTTTTACTCGCATCGTAACGTTTACTTGTATAACGACGATTTAGGTCAGTAATAATTGGGTGTGTCATTGATTGCTCCTAACAAACAAGGTGCTGTTAAACTTGAGCCTATTGTAAAACTTGATTATTTAAATAAAAACACGGTAATGTTTGAATCATTATCAAAAACTATTAGTTAATATGTTAATAGCCGATTTAAAACTCATTTTAAAAATTGCTGAACTTAACAGTATTTCTGGTGCGGCAGTATCCCTTGATATGCAGGCGGCAACAGCCAGTGCCGCGTTAAAACGTGTTGAGGCTGAGCTTGGTGTGGAACTGTTTGTTCGTACTACCCGTCATTTGAGGCTGTCAAACTCCGGTGAGCGGTTTTTACCGCAATGTCAAGAAGCAATAAATTTACTCTCTATCGCCAAACAGAATATTAAAGCTGATAATAAAGACATAGAAGGCGAATTATGCGTTGCTTTATCGTCCGATTTAGGGCGAAACATTGTAATACCTTGGCTCGATGAGCTACTTGATAGTTACCCAAATTTACGTTTGCGCAGTCATATAAGTGATAGCAATATCGATTTTTATCGTGACTCAGTTGATTTGGCGCTTCGTTATGGCAAGCCAAGCGATACAAACTTATATGGTTTTAAAATTTGTAATATTCCAAAGCTACTGTGCGCAACGCCCGAATATTTAAGCCAAAATGGCGAACCAATTAAACCGTCAGATTTACAAGCGCATCAAGGGCTTTTTTATCAGCTACAAGATCGCATCAACGACACTTGGGAGTTTTTAGATAACGACAAGGTAATAAAAGTAAAAATGAAAGGTCGACGTGCGGCTAACGACGGAGATTTGGTGAGACGATGGTGTTTAAAAGGCAAAGGCCTTGCTGTTAAATCAGCGATAGATATTGCCGACGACCTGATTGAGGGCAGAGCAGTGACATTAATGCCTAAATTCCCCCATAAAAGTACCGAGTTGTGGCTTATTTGCCCAAGTAGACAATCAATTACCCCTGCAGTGCGATTAGTGCGAGATGAGTGCAGAAAACGCACTAAAGTACTACTGCAAAAACTGATAGATAAAGGAATATTGACGAAAAGCGTACTTGATTAGTTATTTGAGTTAAAAAGAAAATTACGTTTAAACCTTTTTGATGGTGTGCTGCGACAAATAAAGTCAAAAGGGAGAATTACAATGAACAAATTAGTACACGCAATTTTGTTAACCTTATCTTTGTCGGCATGTGCAGAACAAGCCGTAGACTGTTCGGTATTTGAAGAACAAGCAAAATCAAAATACATCTTGCCATTTAAAAAAGGGTAATCCTACAAAGTGGAAGTGGCGACAGGCCATTACCGAGCAAGTAATGGGGGCGTAGGGTTGTATGCAGTTGATTTTAACATGCCTATAGGTACAACAATTGTTGCGGCCAGAGCGGGTGAGGTTGTAGCCGTTCGCGAGCAATTTGAAGATTGGAACGGGAAAGATTTAGCTGAAAATTTTGTCTTTATTAAGCATGCTGATGGCACTGTAGCGCGTTATTTTCACCTAACTTATTTAGGTGCCCTGGTAGAGGAAGGTGAGCAGGTAAAACAAGGTCAGATCATTGCTAAAAGTGGTAACACTGGGCAATCGGGTGGGCCACATTTACATTTTGATGTGCAAACATGCGGGCCAAATTTACCACCACACTATAACCAAAAACCATGTGGACAAACGTTACCCGTCGTTTTTGAAAATACCAAGCCCCATCAATGCGGTATTGAAGCTGGAAACGTATACAAAGCGATATAGTACGTAATAAAAATGAATAACCACAACCTTGTGGCTGTGGTTATTAATAAGTGGAGTTTAGTTAAATTAGTCTATTTGTGCCGCAATAACAGATACTTCCACTAATAACTCAGGGCGCGCCATTGCAGCTTCAACGCAAGCTCTAGCAGGTGCATGACCTTCTGGCACCCATGCATCCCATACTTCGTTCATTTCTTTGAAATACTGCATGTCTTTAATGTATACAGTTGCGCTTAACATATGTTCGCGACTGCTACCTGACTCAATAAGTAATTCATCAACTTTATCGAGCATGGTTTGCGTTTGTTCTTTAATGCCTTTAGTGGCATCTGCGCATACCTGACCACATAAATAGACTGTTTTATTGTGAATTACGATGCGGCTCATGCGCTGTTTTGTTTGCATGCGTTGAATGGTCATATTGGTTCCTAAACCTTGGTGATAAAAATTGGCAAAACTGTAGCAAAACAAACAGGTAATTAGTATTGAAAACGCAATGAAAGTTATAAAACATGGGTGTAGCTTATAACTGAATTGTTGTATATTAGTGGCTCAAATTAATAAGGCTAACTTAATGAAATTAAAATTTATCTTACTGTTTATTTTTACAACTTTGTGCTTTGGGGCTTTTGCAAATGAATCAAAACCAATGACAGAGCAACAGCAAGAAAAGGCAATAAAAGAACTCAACGAACCGCTGTATCGTCCGCTTTTGGAGCGTTACGTATTAGACGAGCTTAAATCGTTACGACAAGACCAGCAAAAGCTGCGTGAAGACACAACAAAACAAATTACCCATACGGAATTAAGTGCAGCAGACAGAGCGCTTGATTATACTAATGACACCATAAACAATGTGATGTTTATTATTACTGCAACCGCGACAATTTTGATTTTGGTTGGTTGGAATTCGTTGCGCGATGTGAAAAACAAAGTAGAAAGCATTGTTAACGAACGGGTGAAAAGTATTACCGAAGAGTATGAAAGCCGTTTAGGTGTGCTTGAAAGTGAATTAAAAGAACGCTCAGAAGAGATCATTAATAACCATCGGAAAATTACCATTACCAATGAAGTACATTCGCTATGGATGCGTGCAACACTAGAAAGCGATGTTAATTCGAAAATTGAAATTTACGATGAAATTTTAAAGCGTAAGCCTGATGATGTAGAAGCGATTACCTACAAAGCTGATGCATTATTAGAGCAAGGTAAAACGGTTAAAGCAATTGCGCTTTGCAATCAAGCAATTGAAGAAGAAGAAGATTATGGCTATGCCTATTGGCAGCGTGCGTGTGCCTATGCACAAGAAAATCGTTTAAGTGATTCAATGGATGATTTGCATATGGCGCTTAAGCTATCACCAAATTTAAAGAACGAGCTAGTAAACGAAGTTGCGTTTGAAAACTTACAAGTATTACCTGCATTCTTGAAATTATTGGACGACGCCGGTGTAAAACTGGGTGAATAATCGCAATTAGCATTCGCTTATTGACGCGATATCAATTTGGGAAATTGTTAATCTGATATCGCGTTAGCCGATAAAACTGCTCAAAAATCTGAGCCTACTTTATCTCACTTTGTTAGCTAGGTTGAATACTTACGACCATCATTGCAATTGGGCAAACTAGGCCAATAAGCCATACGCTTGAACGTAACACATGCCAATTTACGTAGTAACACACACAGTATAAAACCCGTGCAATCAAATAAATAATTGCCAGCGTTTCAGTTGTAGCTGTGATGGTGTTAGAGGCAAAAACAACAACTAGTGCAATAGTAAAAATAAGTAATGACTCAAAGCTGTTCTGATGTGCCGCTAATGCGCGTGCACCAAATCCGGTAAGCTTACTTTGTTGTGCGCGTGGATGACGGTTGTCATAGCCATCGAGCTTGTTCATTGCAATTGCGACAGGTGCTTTTGCTAAATAGGGAAGTAAGGCGGCAATAATGGCGCAAACGATGAGTGTATTCATAGTTACTCTTTAATAAATGTGATGTTAGTGACACCCAGCTTTCTAAAGTACTCATCTCTAAAGTTACGAATTGCCGCTTGGTCTTTAGCGTACAACGTTACTTGATGCTCCATTTTGGAATACTCCGCAATATCGAATCCTTCTGCCGCGGCGATTGCCTCAAACATTGAATTATATTTGTCTTGTGCGAAGTTAATTAACTTTTGCTGCTGGTTATATGTGTATTGAATTTTCTTAGCCATGTTAAACCTAAGGAATAAATTTACCTTCATTGTACTTAACAGGTAAACGGGTTGATATACGTACGCGCTAATTTAATCGATTAATTGCATTTAAGTTTATTTGCTAACGCTTGATACGCATGTAACGCGACTAGTGCGTCTTGATTGTTTCGGCTTACGTTTTGATAGTGCTTTATCAAGCGCATGAGGTACTGCGCTTTTTCGCATTGTTCAGCGCGATGCCATAGCTTGTCGCCAATAGGGGATATTGCTACACCTTGGCGCTTATTGCGTGTTACGTGAATAATTTCGTAAAACCGTTTGTTTTCAGAAATAAGCGATTCATCTATTAATGAGTAGTTTAATGCAATTAATTGCTGACGAAGTGTAAACGTATGATGCACTGGGCAAATGATAAATTCGAGCGCTACATCACCAAATCGCGCCGTTAATTGTTGAATAAATTCCGCCGCTAAATCACCGCCCACGCCCGCAATAATTATCAGGTGACAACCTTGGTATTGATCAAGTGGAAGATCGTTAACACTTATTGTATGGCACTGCCAATTTTTATAAGGCAACTGCTGAGAGTCAGGCTGCGTACTTAGCCCATTTTCCACGCCTTTCATAATGTGCGCAGAAATATCAACAAAGTGTATGGTGCTAGATGGGTAAGTCGCGAGTAAAGACATGCCTAAGTAACCGTGATCACAACATGTATCCCAAATATGGTGATACGGATTTTTGATTGTATTGGCGATGGATTGCAGGCGGTAAGATAATGGCATAACTAAATTAGGCGAAAATAATAAATTTAAACAGCTGCATTTTAACAAGTTCTCATTTATAAATCACAACCCTGTGTGTATATTGTATCCAAGCTTGGTGTTGGAGTTAATATGAATATAGTGATTGTTAGTGGAAGCGGTCGACCAAATTCAAATAGTTTGGAGTTAGCAAACAAGATAAGCGAACACCTTGTACGATTAGACATTGAATGTGATTTAGTCGATTTAAGCGAAATGACGCGACTACTGCATCATTACGAAGCGAATGATGATGAAGTACTTAACAAGCAAAAAGCGCTACTTCTTGAAAAATTATATTCAAGTGATGGCATTGTGATTGTGGCACCGGAGTGGGGCGGTATGTTACCGCCGGTGCTACATAATTTTTTATTGCTCAGTGCTTATGGCTCTGCTTCTGGCTTTCCGCTCGGTCATAAGCCTGCGTTAGCCATTGGAATATCAACGTCAGGCGGTGGGCACAATCCAGTTAGTTTATTAAAAGGCTATAGTGCTAAAAATTCACACTTGGTTTGGTTGCCATTCCACGTGATCATTAACAATGTCGATGAGTTTATTGTGAGTTTTACTGAAAAAAATAACGCGCTTTGCAGCAGGCAAAAAAGCATATTTTCGCGTTTAGAAGTTTGCTTACAAGCGCTAGTAATCTATGCAAAACAGCTCGCCCCAATTCGACATGAGCTCACTCAGCTTTCGATTAAACACCCATTTGGTCAATGAGTTAATAAGGGCTGTATACACGCAATAAATGCTTGTTCAAATGTTCTGCCATGACAGATATTGAGTTGTTTTAGTCGACTATCTTGCAGTGCACAGTTATGCGGCCTGCTTGCAACTTGACTTGGCTCGTTTATTGGCGAAAGTGTTGTTTCATCGATTTCAAGTTGCTTTGCTACTATACATGCTATTTGATACTTGGTGTATGCTTGATTATCTGAAACGTGGAATATGCCGCCAATGTTTATGTTGGTTACTTGGCATAAATCAACAAGCGTTAAGGCAATGTCGTCAACATGGGTGGGATAACGAATCGCCCAATTGTCATGTGCATGGTTTGATCGTTGTTTAACTTGGTGTGCGATAACCGTTAGTGCTGACTCACTCAAGGTTTCAACTTGCCCATAAAGCACAGGCACACGAATAACGGTATGTGTTTTACACGTGTTTAAAACTATTTGCTCCCCCTGTGCTTTAGTTTCACCATAAAAATTAAGCGGGTTTAGCGTATCAGTTTCAGTGTATGGCGGCGTTTTTCCGTCAAATACGTAGTCAGTACTGATAAAAAAGAATTGTGCGTTTAAACGAGCCGCTTCGTGAGATAGATGCTCGGTTACTGAAAGGTTAAGGGCTTTGGTATGGGCGTGGTTATTTTCGCATACATCTGGTTTTCGCTCAGCTGCCGCGTGAATAATAATATCGGGTTTAGTTTCATCAAGAAATTGCGTTACCGTTAGATGCTGCGTTAAATCTAACTTAACAATTGGGCTTTGTGCACGACTAAATCCTGTGCCGATTACGTCAAAGCCGTTTTCATTAAATATACGCATCAGCGCTCTACCAAGTAGGCCAGTTGCACCTGTTATCAATACTTTTTTCATGAATTTCCTAACACTCTTTTGGGGCAACTAGTGTAAAACAAAGCGCAGTTTAACCCCATTTTTTAAGCAAAACTTAATGTATTATTTTGTTAAAAGGCGGTTAAAATTCGTAACCTAGGCTTACAACAAACCGATAATCGTTTTTATCTGGGGTCGATGTGTCGGTCGGTTTCGGATTTTCGATACGATCTAAATAGAATGTGAGGTCTAAATCAAAGTCGCCAATCAGATCTACTTCAAAGCCAGCTTTAAGGCGATGAATATATTCACCAGCTTCTTCACTTACAATTTTAACTTGGTAATCTGCGTCAAATTCAATGTCTTTGGTTATATCCCACTGAACGGCGGTACCTAAGTTTAATACACCGGATGTTTCTTTGTCGTCTTCGCCGGCTTCAACGGTAATGTAACGAGTAGATTGATAGCTAGGACCTGCACTTATTTCCCAAACAAAATTACCGGTATCAAGCACCTCATAACCAACACCAAAACCCAATGTATGACGGTTATCTATGTTGCCGAGTTCATCAGCGAAATATTCATAATCGGCGACGCGAATAAAGGTTTTGGGAGAGAAAAACCAATCGAAACTAGTTGAGAGCCTTTGGTCGTTAGTGGTTTGTTCTTTTTTACCGGTATCTTGACTTACTCTTTCGCTAAAATTACTAACAAACTCGCCAGATAAGCGCGTTGTTGCGGTACGCCTTTGTGCTTCACCGCTTAATGTGTAGTCAGATTGCTCGGAATTACCTCGGCGAAAGTTAGTGCCAAAGTTAATTTCGCCGTCCCAATAATCACGTTCGTTACCATTTGCAGAAGCGATTGATAAAAGATTATTTACTGCAATTTGTTGCTTTTCCTGACCATTGGTTAGCGTTAGAAGTTTGTTTTGAATTACTAGCTTGCCAGTTAACACCGTGCCATCGTTTAAACGAATACTTTGCTTGCCTTTAGTATAAAGCTCAGCAACATCATCGATATCGATTGTTTGTATGCCGAATTCATCTGAATCAAATTCGATGTCTTCATCATACAGGGTAATTAAGTCGCCTTTTAACCACTCACCTGAGGCGGTTTTAAGCCAATCATACTTTTGCTTAAAGTCGCCGCTTTTTGGTTTCCAAACAGGGGTTTGATTTGCTGACGAGACAATCGGGAATAAAAGCGATGTGGTTAATAATAAAAGCGAAATAGATTTCATAAAAACATCCTGTTAACTATTATCCATATTATAAGTGCATATTTATTGTGTAGTGGTCAATCATCAACACGCAGTTAGCTTGCAGCCGATAAAGGTAATTCCATAAAAACACTGAGCGGGTTATCACGATAACGACCAAAGCATTCGCAACGTTCAAAACCAAGGCTTTCGTAAAGGTTAATGGATTCGGTTTGCTTACTACCGGTTTCCAAACGTAGTAATGGGATCTGCGCTTGGCCGGCCCAGTACATTAAGTTTTGCATAATACGACGAGATAAGCCTTTACCACGGTGTGTTGGTTTAACATAAACACGCTTAATTTCGCCATACAGGCTTGATTCAAATTTCTTTACAATCGCACCGCAGGCGATAATGCCTTCATCTGTTAACAAACCAATCGCATGTACATTAGGTTGGTTTAATTCAGATAAAGGTAAGGATTGGTCACTTGCAATTGGGTAGAGTGAATTCATAAGGCGGTCTATTTCAGCAAATAGACTAATTACATGTGGGTCGTTGGCATCTAACGAAACTAACTGCATAGTGTCCTCTAACAACTTTATTATTGTGCTTTAGATACGTTGGGGCAAATAATTAAAAATCAAGTTAACAAAAAATACAAGTTTGATTTTCATCATTATGTATTTACTAACAGAGCATATTTTTGTAGGGTCTGCATAAATTGACACAATGAGAATTAGAAATGCCTAAAGCAAGTGAAATTAAAAAGCATGCAGCCATTGAATACAACGGTCGAGTGATGATTGTACGTGATATCGAACGTTCAGTTCCTCAAGGGCGTGCAGGCGGCAGTTTATACCGCATGCGTATGTATGATGTCGTAAATGGCGGTAAAGTTGATGAAACGTTTAAAGCAGACGAAATGTTAAACTTCGCTGATTTAAATCGTCGCCCAGCGGTGTTTTCGTACGTTGATGGTGAAGAATATGTGTTTATGGATGAAGAAGATTACACACCATACAACTTAAACAAAGAGTCAATTGCTGAGCAACTTTTGTTCATCGATGAAAATACCAAAGGTTTATTGGTCGTAGTGGTTGAAGGTAGCCCAGTATCGATTGACTTACCGTCAAGTGTAGAGCTGGTAATTGAAGACACCTCACCTTCAATTAAAGGTGCTTCAGCAAGTGCACGTACAAAACCTGCAACAATGACAACAGGTTTAATCATTCAAGTGCCAGAGCATATTTCAGCCGGTGATAAAGTAAAAATTAACACCTCTGAGCAAAAATTTATGGGTCGCGCTGAATAATTCGGTTTGGTTTTGTAAAAAGGCTTAGCAAATTTGCTAAGCCTTTTTTGTTTATATGGTGGTATGGCAACATAATACGTTAACTATCTTATTGTATTTTAATCGAAACGTGTTTGCGTGATTGACATTTCGTAATTAAAATTAGGGTATTAAATTTTATGCGCAATACACTTCTCAATCTCTATTACTGTGGAAACGACCCGATTTGGGCATTAAAGGATAACAATGAACATTACGATCGCAGGTACTGGCTACGTTGGACTATCAAACGCGGTTTTATTAGCGCAACATAACTCAGTAATCGCTTATGATATTATCGATACAAAAGTTGACCTGATTAATCAAAAAAAATCCCCCATTGCCGATCCTGAAATAGAACATTTCCTTGCAAATAAAAAGTTAGATTTAGTTGCGACAAGCGACAGCAACAAGGCGTTTCAAAACGCAGATTACGTTATTATCGCAACACCTACGGATTATGACGAGGTAACAAATAAATTTAATACATCGTCGGTAGAGGCGGTTATTCATGAAGTTAACAAAGTCAATCCTTCAGCAATAATGGTAATAAAATCAACTGTGCCGGTTGGTTTTACTAAACGCATTAAGCAAAAGTTATGTACTAGCAATATTATATTTTCGCCTGAATTTTTACGTGAAGGTAAAGCGCTATTTGATAATTTACACCCGTCGCGCATTATTGTTGGTGAGAAATCAGAGCGGGCACAAAAATTCGCTGAGTTATTGGCACAGGGCGCGTTGAAAGAGGACATTGATATTCTCTTAACAGGTTCTACAGAAGCTGAGGCGGTTAAACTTTTCTCTAACACTTACTTAGCAATGCGTGTGTCATATTTTAATGAACTTGATACTTACGCTGAAAGTCACGGATTAGATACAAGAGAAATTATTGAGGGCGTAAGTTTAGACCCTCGAATAGGCAACCACTATAACAACCCATCGTTTGGTTATGGCGGTTATTGTTTACCAAAGGACACCAAGCAGCTTCGCGCAAATTTTGAAGATGTGCCAAATACACTGATTAATTCAATCGTTGAATCTAACACTGTACGAAAAGATCATATCGCATTTTCAATTATTAATAAGCAACCAAAAGTAGTCGGTATTCACCGTCTGATTATGAAAAGCGGTTCCGATAATTTCAGAGCGTCTTCGGTACAAGGCATTATGAAGCGCATTAAAGCAAAAGGAATTGAAGTTGTGGTGTATGAGCCTGTGATGCAAGAAGACTCCTTTTTTAACTCACGCGTAATAAAAGACCTTGAAGAGTTTAAACAAATATCGGACGTAATCGTATCAAACCGAATGGAGCCATGTCTTAAGGATGTTGCTGACAAAGTCTATACACGGGACCTCTTCGGTAGCGATTAAGCTTTATATCGTAACGCTTTTAAACTTGGCTTTTATGATTTTGAACTAGCGAAATAACGCTAGTTCAGATAGCATTAGCGTTTTTGCTCTCTCGGATAATTCATGGCTCAGCTGTACTTTTATTACTCTGCAATGAACGCAGGTAAATCAACCACGTTATTACAATCTGCTTTTAACTACAAAGAACGTGGAATGGAGCCATTAATTTATACCGCAGCAATTGATACACGCTATGGTGAAGGTAAAGTAAGTTCGCGTATCGGCTTAGCCGCAGATGCATCTTTGTTCTCGCCTGAATCTAATTTATCCGACGAAATTGCCACGCAGCATGCAGTTAAAAAAGTTGATTGTGTACTTATTGACGAGGCCCAGTTTTTAACTAAAAAACAAGTAGAAGAACTGTGTATTGTTGTTGATAGGCTAAATATTCCAGTCTTGTGTTATGGATTACGTACCGACTTTCTCGGCGAATTATTTGTTGGTGCCCAGTATTTACTGGCGTGGGCAGATAAGCTAATTGAATTAAAAACTGTGTGTCATTGCGGGCGAAAAGCCAATATGGTGCTTCGTACCAATGAACAGGGTGTACCAATTACCCAAGGTGAGCAGGTTGAAATTGGTGGTAACGACCGATATGTGTCAGTGTGCAGAAAGCACTATTTTGAAGGGCTTGAAAATCAGGTAGCAATACCGAATTAGCATTAACTATCTTAAGTTAGTTACCCAAAAGGCTTGTGAATGTATCGCAAGCCTTTTTTTGTTTTACACCAATACGCTTAGGTAGGTGAGTTGTTAAAACGCCAGCACAACACGTGCATTACTTTTTGGCCGTGGGCTAATGGCATTACTTTAACCTCAGATTTAGCAAAGCGTGTTAATTGCGATTTAAGCTTTGGCAAGTTCTCTTTTTTTGATACTAGCGATGTAAACCAACCTACTTGGTCTTGATAGTCAACGCTTTCGTTAATCATTGTCGTAAGAAACGCGATTTCACCGCCTTCACACCACAACTCAGCTTTTTGACCTGAAAAATTAAACCCTTTGTTTTCGTGTGAGAGGTTTTTCCATTTTCGTTGGTTAGCTTTTTCAGCGTGATCTAACGAACTATGAAAGGGCGGGTTGCAGCAGGTGATATCAAAAAAGTCGTTTGCGTTAATCACACCGTGAAATATGTTGTCAGTTGATTTTTGCTGACGCAATTTTACGGGCAGCTTATTAAATTGCGCTAAGTTCTTAGCTTGTTTAATGGAGTTTTCATCAATATCGGTCGCTACTGCTTTCCAACCATAAATCTTGTTGGCTAAAATAGGGTAGATAAGTGATGCGCCCGTACCAATATCGAGTAATTGCGTGTTTTTTCCGGTCGGTACATCACCGTTATTTTGTTCGGCGAGTAAATCTGCGAGCGTGTGAATTAAATCAGCGCGGCCAGGTACGGCAGGGCATAAATTTGTTTCTGGAATATCCCATACGAGTAACTGATAATCTACAACCAAAAGCGCTTGGTTAAGTGCCTTTACTGCTTTTGAATCGCTAAAATCAATCGTCGTGTTACCAAATTCATTTTTGATTAAGTATGGTGTAAGTGTCGGGCTAAATTTCGCTAGTTTTGCTAAATCATAACCATTGAGGTGAATATTTCGCGAGTGATGTTTTTTTTCCATCGTTATGGGGCAATTCAAAAGTGTTACATAACGCTGATTTTAACATGCTAGCCTTTGAACGCTTGTATTTATTCATTTTTGTTTTTAGTATCGTTCTGGTACGACCAGCTCAAAGGCAATACTTATGATTACGCAAGCCTCACATTTCGTTCCTTTAAAAAATGGCGACAAAGTTCATTTGCGCCAAATTTACAAAGACCAAAACGGTCCCATTGTCTTTTTTATGCATGGTGCTGTTGAAAATGGCCGCATTTTTTATACCCAATCAAACAAAGGATTAGCGCCGTTTTTAGCAGACGCGGGTTTTTATTGTTTTGTTGCTGACTTGCGTGGCCGCGGGTTAAGTGAACCAAAAATCTCCAAACATAGCAGCACAGGGCAAAGGGATTCCATTGTTGAAGAGATCCCAGCGATGTTGGAATATATTAAAGACTATTCTAAACAGCCTATTGTCTATTTTTGCGCACATTCATGGGGTGGGGTATTACTTAACTCTGTATTGGCACGCTTCCCAACTTACCTAGATGATTTAAAAGCGTGTGTTTATTTTGCTTCTAAACGGACAATATATAACCGTCACCCATCAAAATATATTCAAGCAAATTTAGTGTGGTACTTAATTTCCCCATTGCTAATTAAAAGATATGGCTATTTACCTGCAAAACGCTTTAAGTTTGGCTCGGATGATGAAACTCGTTTGTCACATAAAGAAGGGGTTGAATGGGTTAAGAAAAATCCTTGGGTATGTCCATTTGATCAGTTCGATTACGGTAAAGCACTTGAAGACATTGCACTTCCGCCTGTTTTACATATTGGCGCAGTAAATGACAAAGCGCTAGCACAAAAAATAGATATAGAAGCATTTATCAAAGAGAGCGGAAGCGGTGAACAAGTACTAAATATGTATGGTAAACGCTACAACCATAAAATTGATTATGACCATATAAATATTCTCACGTCGCCGTTTGCTAAAAAAGAAACTTACCTAGATACATTAAATTGGTTTAATCGATTTGAATAAGCCAAATAAAGGCATCGGAGCAGTCTAAAACGGAGAGACAATTAAAAGCAGTCTACTCGCCGTACTCAAGGTGAGTTCCGCTTATTCCTGATTTTTCAATACAAACAACTTTTTACAGATTTCGCTTATACCTTTTCTGATTGTTGTGCGAAAATGTAATTATGCGTACGATGAAATATTTCCATAAAGCCCCTGTTCGGGTGCTTAAAATCAAACAGCAACGAAGTCGCTTGAAAGTGCGCCGTCAGATGCTGCAAGTTAAGCATGCGCTTGCACAAGAAAAGCAAGAAACCATCGATATGCTGATCACCTACCGCAACTACACCCAAGGCAAAGCAAATAAGGCAGAATTAAAACAAGCAAATCAACAGTTTCTTGATGTACTTAAAGGCGTAGGTTTAGGTATTTTTGCAATTTTACCGTTTGCGCCTATTACCATTCCATTAATTGTAAAACTCGGAAAACTTGTTGGTGTTGAAGTATTGCCCAGTGCTTTTAACAAAACTGATAATAAATAATCTTTAACATTGCCTTTATTGCGCCGATATAACAGGCGCTATCCTATTAAATTCTATCGCGAATGTAAGACAACACGAACCATAGTTTGTTATGCTATAGCCAAAGTGTGTAAATTATAAAGGCCAAAATATGACGCAAGCCCTAGTTAATAAATCTGAGGGGATCCCGCTTAGCATTAAATCAAGTTCAGAATTTGACGCGTGGCAAGAAAAACAATCTGACGTAATTAAAAACTGGCTTAAATCACTAAGCTTTGAAGGCCGTGGTGTGTTGTTAGTGCCAAATTTTGAAAGTGGCACATTAAGCGAAGCCGTGTTCTTTTGTAACGATACTAACGAACTTTGGTCATGTGGCGACCTCGCTTCGCAGTTACCAGCGGGTACTTATTTACTCAATAATGATGCAAACACAAACAAGTTGGTAGCAACCAGCTTTGCGTTAGGTGCTTATGACTTCACACCCTACAAAGAATCTAAACCAGTAAGCGTAAAACTCGCTATTGCTGATAAAGCCTTGTTTGATGAAGTTACAACGTATGTAAAAGGTGTTTCAATTGTTCGCGACCTTGTGAACATGCCTGCAGGTGACATGATGCCACAACACCTTGCAGAAATAATGTCTGATATGGCTGATGAGTTTTCCGGCGAGTTTTCTCAAATCGTTGGCGATGAATTATTAGAGCAAAATTACCCAACAATTCACGCAGTAGGCCGAGCAAGTGCAAACAAACCACGTTTACTTGATTTACGTTGGGGTGATAAAAATGCGCCGAAAGTAACCTTAGTGGGTAAAGGCGTGTGTTTCGATTCAGGCGGGTTAGACTTAAAACCAGCATCAGGCATGCGTTTAATGAAAAAAGACATGGGTGGCGCTGCACACGTACTTGGTTTAGCGCATATGATTATGGCGTTTAACTTACCAATTAATTTACGTGTGATGATCCCTGCGGTTGAAAATGCAGTGTCGGATAATGCATTACGTCCGGGCGATGTTATTAAAACACGTAAAGGCATTACCGTTGAAATTGACAATACCGATGCAGAAGGGCGCTTAGTGTTATGTGATGCACTCGCTGAAGCGGTAACAGAAAAGCCAGATACGCTCATTGACTTTGCAACGCTTACCGGTGCATGCCGTATTGCCCTTGGCACAGAGTTACCGGGCTTTTTCAGTGATGATAAATCACTTGTTGAGGGGCTAGAATTAGCTGCAGATGACGTACAAGATCCGGTATGGCATTTACCACTACATAAAGCCTACAAAGATTTGTTAAACAGCACGGTTGCAGATATGACAAACTGCGCGTCAGGCCCATTTGGTGGTGCGATCACCGCTGCACTTTACTTACAAGAATTTGTTGAACAAGATATTTCATGGGTGCATTTTGATGTAATGGCGTGGAATATCCGTAAGTTACCTGGCCGACCTGTTGGTGGTGAGGCATTTGGTGTACGTGCGGTTCTGAAGTATTTACAAAATAAATATAGCTAACGCGAGATTACTTGGCGCCGATATGATCTAACAGTGAATCAATCGTTAGATCATCACCTTCGGCAAGTTCTGCAATTAATAAGCGCAGAATATAAGATTTAGATAACCCTGATTGCTTTGATAGCGCATCGAGCTGTTTAATGTGATCAGGAGAAAGGGTGAAAGTAGCATTTTTGTACTTTCGCCCTTTTTTTATGTGGCGTGATTTATCAAGGGTTGCGTCTTTACCTTGTGCATAAAGGTTTGCTTGCTCAATAAATTCATCAACCGAAATCTTTTTCTTTCGGTTGTTACCATGTCCTTTTTTTAAATCAATTAAACTCATGACCGTGAACCACTTCCATCGTTAGTAACTCATCAACAATGGCTTTAATTTCGAGCGCAGCTTTACCATCAGGTTCAATTTCAATCACAGATTTACCGTTTTCTTCGCTGTCATCGTAGATGTTTCTGCTGTGGGTTATTGAATTAAGTACCGGTATACCATATGACGCACACACTTCTTTCGCTTCTAAAATACGCGACGCCTGATTAGGCAACGAAGGGCACTGGGTAATAACAAACGCGGCTTAAGTTTTGGGTTAACCATTTTGCAGGTTGTAAGTATATCTTCCATATGGGGAACTGTTTTTAAATCCCTGCGCTTTGGCCTGAGTGGAATAAGTGTGTGATCAGCAACCGACATCGCAGCGCGTAGCGCTAAGTTATCTTGCCCACCACAATCGACGATAACATAATCATAGTGGTTTTCAAGACTTAGCAGGTCATTGCGGATTTTACCGTACAGTTGCACACAATTAATCAGTGGCAATTGTGGATTCGTATTACGAGCTTGTATCCAATCTGATGAAGTTCGCTGTGGATCACAATCTACAATCAAAACGGTATAATTTTGTAGGGTAAGGTATACAGCTACATTTTGCGCAAGACAGCTTTTACCGCTACCGCCTTTTTCACCGCCAACAAGAATAATCATTTATCCTCTCCTTGTTCGACAAATACCATAGCTACATCATACCAATCGTGAACTTCGCTCTCGCGTAACACTGTTGCATAAAAATGATTCGAAGCACCCAATTTATCGCGAAACGTGACTTTAATTGGTTGATTTGTAATGATAGGTCGGTCGATATTTACTTTTAATCCACCGTTCGAAACATCAATGCACATTGCTTGGCGTTTTATTATTTTGCCATCTTCGCATTGCCACTCTAATCCAATGAGTTCTTTTTCCATGTCGAGCCGTAATGAGCGTCTTTTTTCAATGTTGGAAGTTTGCTCATGCATAGTAATACCCTTTAAACAATCGCTAAATTGCACTCCATTACACTTGGTATGGCGCATATATCACTATTTAAAGCGTAGTGTTAAAAGGGAATTTTGCAAATAAGAAAGCCCGCATAAACACGGGCTTAAAGAAAGGTTATTGGCAGTGTTTTACCGCATCGGCTATTAGTTCTAGCCCGCTTTTGTCGCAAGGGGTTAAACTATGACTTGCTGGAATAATCGGCGTTACGCGCTCACCCCATTGAATAAAACTTGCAGCCCATGTTAGACCTGCACCAAATGCGGCAGAAATTACGCGGCTGTTTTCTTTAATCAGGCCATTTTCAACAGCTTCACAAATCGCAATAGGAATGGTTGCTGCAGAGGTATTGCCGTATTTATCAATATTTACCATTACTGCGTCATCGGGTAAATTAACTTTAGATTGAATTGCTTGAATAATACGTAGGTTCGCTTGGTGAGGAATAAGTACATCAATGTCGGTAATTTCGCTGCCGACTTGCGTTAATACATCATCAACTGCAGTCGTCATACCTTTTACCGCACGCTTAAATATCTCGCGACCTTCGAATAAAAGGTCAGACGGGCCAACTGGCTGATATTTATCGGTGTTGGTACCTGAATTTGTAATGTGTAGAATTTCTCTATCTTCGCTGTCACAACCTGTCTTAGTGCCGAGAAGACCTGTTTTGTCATCGCTCGCCTCAAGCACCACAGCACCGGCACCATCACCAAAAAGTACACCGCTATCACGACGTTGCCAATTAACGTACCAAGTCATACGTTCAGCGCCAATGACAACTGCTTTTTTAATCATGCCTGATTGAATTTGTGCGGTTGCGTTTTGTAATGCGTACAAAAAGCCAGAACATGCCGCATTTACATCACATGCAGCTGCACCCGTTGCATTTAGGTTTTTTTGAACTTCTGATGCCGTGTTTGCAACCATGGTAGACGGAGAGCAGGTTGCTAAAAGTACTAAATCTATTTCGTCTGCGTTTTTGATGCCAGCACAATCAAGTGCATTTTTTGCTGCGATAGTGGCAAGTTCTGCGGTACTTTGATGAGAGATGCGCCTTTCTTTTATTCCTGTACGTGTGGTGATCCATTCATCGTTGGTGTCCATAATTTGGCTTAGATCATCATTTGTCAGTTTTACTGGCGGAATGCATTTTCCCCAACCGGTAATTTTGGCATACTTCATTAGCAACCCTTATTGTGATTTCTTTGTGTGTTGAACTGGTTATACCAGATACAGTGCGTTTTGTCTTTGTTTAAACGAGTTAGTTATGACTTTGCTTGCTAAATTTCTTAGTGCTGAACCGGCGCAGGCTTATCGAAAACCGATCAGCCGATTGTTATTCTTACGAACCGTGTCTATCGCTATTCAGCTCATTAGCGTCATTGTGCTGCATTTTTCGGTTAGCAAAAATGATTACGTTGGTGTACTACTGCTGGTTATTGCGTTTGAAACCTTATTCCATTTAGCAAGTATTGTTTATTTTTCGCGTCTTAATGCGACTAATTTTGCATTGGCACTTCAAATATTGGCTGATATTTCGTTCTTGAGTTTGCTATTACTTTATAGTGGCGGGGCAACCAACGCGTTTGTTTCGTTATTATTACTTCCGCTTATCATCGCTGCGGTGTGTTTGCCGCTTCGCTGGCTTGCTGTGTGCTCGCTTACCGCTGTTAGCTTTTACACATTATTGGTGTTTAATATGCCAAAACACGCGATGCATCATATGGATATGCAAGAGCATTTTCTGGGAATGTGGATTAATTTTGTATTGTCTGCGCTGGTTGTTACCACCACAATTAGTGCATTGGTTAAAGCCAATGCCAATAAAGAACGCCAGATGGCAATACAGCGGGAAGAAACGTTACGCAGTGAACAATTAATGGCTCTGGGTACAGCTGCTGCACAAGTGACACACCATTTGGCAACACCGATTGCCAACCTACAAATGATCTATGAAGATTTACTCGATGAAATCGGCGAAAACAATTCACTTATAAATGAAATGGCGCAGCCACTGACTCAATGTACTGAACAATTGGCTTATTTTCGTGATTACGCAAGCCAAATTAAAGAAAACAAAATTAAGGAAAAATGTGTTAATACGGTGATTAATGAGTTTTATGATGCGTGTTTATTACATTTTCCTGAGCAGCGAATCGTGTTAACGAATTTAGCCTCAACATCAAGTAAAATCAGCTCGGATAGTTTATTACTTTCAGCGCTGATTAACTTAGTGCAAAACGCTGTCGATGCGAATAGACAAAATCAAAGTAATCAAATCGAAATAAATGTCGGCGAAAGTGACGGTCAATTGAATATAGACATTGAAGACACCGGCGCTGGCTTTGATTTAGATCTACTTGATTCACTAGGACACGAAACGATTAAAAGTCAAAAAGGCATGGGCATAGCGCTCTTTTTATCAAACACCACGGTTAACAAATTAGGCGGTAAATTGATTATTGCAAATAATCAAGATGTTGGCGCAAAAGTAAGTGTAAGGTTGCCATTACTATGAAATTATTAATTGTTGAAGATGATAATGCATACGGTCAAACACTTGCCAGGCGTATGACTAAACACGGGTTTAGTGTAGAGCGCGTTACTCATGCTGACGAGGTGCTGATCAAGGCAAGGCAGTACTTGCCAGAATACATTCTTCTTGATATGAAACTTGGTGCTCAAATTAGTCTGCCATTAATTAAACCGTTAAGGGCGTTGTTACCGAATTGCAAAATTGTATTGCTAACAGGCTTTGCCAGCATTGCAACAGCGGTAGAAGCGATACGACTAGGCGCAAATGATTATTTAGCAAAACCTGCTGATACTAAATCCGTTGTTGCTGCCTTAACGGGCGAAAAAGCCGAAATAGCCTTTGATGAAACACCCATATCGAGCGAGCAACTAGAATGGGAACACATTAATCAGGTATTAAAAATTAATAATGGAAACGTATCTGAAACAGCACGACAACTCGGTATGCACCGCAGAACCTTACAGCGTAAACTACAAAAAAAACCGCAACTGACTAAAACAGAACATTATGGCTAAACCGAACAAAAAGTTACCTGAGCGCGTGGTTAAAGTAGTGTGTGCAGGTTGTGGTGCTAAGCTATTTAAGTATCACAAAAATGGTAAAGGCGCGTTAGTTAAGTGTTTTAAAGAGCGCATAGCCGTAAATTACTGTGAAAACGCATGCCACTGCCCAAATTGTCATCAAATGTTTGCCCGTGAGCAGATTATCCGTGGAGCCGCTGCATATAAAATCATTGGTGGTAAGGCCAAAATAGATTAATGCAAATAAGCACTAATAGGGGACATATGTCATGGTAACGACCTACCGGTAAGATAAAATTATTCGGTTTGAGGATTCGCCTCAACTACAAGCTGTTTCATGGATGAAAATCGCCCTCCCCACGGAAAGGGCCAGCAAATTTGGGCGCTAAAGCTTGGAGTTTTCAATTGATCTCAATAATTTTTGATATTATCGGTATGACCGGTACGTTTCTTGTCGTTGGTGCGTTCTTTTTATTACAGTTAGAGAAAGTAAAACCAACGGGTATCGGTTACAACATGATGAATCTGTCTGGTGCAATTTTATTACTTATAAGCCTCTGTTATAATTTTAATTTAGCAAGTTTTGTAATTGAATTGTTTTGGATAGCAGCGTCACTAATTGGCCTTTATAAGTACTTTAAGGCACCAAAAGAGGCGATAAGCTAACGTCCCAATAAGGAGAGGGAGTGTTATTAAATTCTTGTAGTCGATTATCTATTCTGACGTTATTAGTAGTCCCTTTCCTGTCTCAAGCGAGTAACTCCGCCTCCAGAGAAAAGTCCGCAAAACCACCATTAACACTGGAAGTTAAAAAAACGGTTACGGATAGCGCAACGTTTTTACAAAGCCAGCTTAATACCCATATGCAAAATTCTGCGCAGTGGCTTGATCAATTATTGGTAAGTGAAGGTAGCGAAAAAACACGCGCAACAGCTAAGGGCTATGTTTCACTAGGTTTTGCGCCAAGAGCAAGAGACTTATCGGATTTTGATAATCAATTTAAAGTATCACTCGATTTACCTAATTTAGAAAACAAGCTAAGCGTTATTATCGATAATGACGAAGCAGAAGAAGATCGACTTCCTTTTCAAAGTACCTCAGGTCAAGATCAAGATAACCATGTTAACGCAGCATTAAACTGGTATATGTTGCAAAAGCAGCGGTTAAACATTGAGCATAGAATCGGTGTTAGCCGCTCAAATCTTTATGCACAAAGCCGCCTCAAATATCAGCAAAAAATTGAAAAATGGCGCTTTACCGTTTCGCCAAGCATTGAATACTACCTTGAAGATGGGTGGGGAGCGCGTGTTAATACACGACTTGATAGACAAATAGAAAGCGATCAGACTCTAAACGTCGCATTTAACACCCGCTATGTTGAAAGTGAACCGACTAATCGTGTGTCGCTTGGTATTTTCCACAGTCATACTTACAACAATGATCAAGCGGGTGTAACAGGTGTGTGGCTAAAAGATAGTTTCAGCGGAGAGCGAAGCTATTATGCATCTTATCGCTGGCGAACGCGCTTTTTTGAGCATTGGTTATTTTTTGAAGCTGAACCATTTGTTGAATTTAGAGAGCGCTATGATTATGACGATGAACCCGGGATTGCGCTTCGATTAATTGCCTATTACGGCGTGTAGCGCTTTAAGTCTCAGTGTAAATACGTCTATTAGTCTATCGCGATAAGTTCAATTTCAAATACTAATAATGACGCTGGCGGAATTTTTCCAACAGCGCGTTTACCATACGCTAAGTTATAAGGAATAAAGGCTTTTACTTTTTCGCCACACTTCATTTGTTGTAACATTTCCGTCCAGCCTGGGATCACTTGGTTTAATTTAAATGAGAGAGGCGTGTTACGTTCAACCGAAGAATCGAATACCGTACCATCAAGTAATGTACCGTGATAATGGCAGGTCACATTTGACTGCATTGTGGGGTACTCTCCCGAATCACACGGTGTGATCACTTCATATTGCAGGCCTGACGCAGTTTCTACGATTTCGCTACGTTTTTTGTTTTCTGATAAAAACGCTTGTTGTGACTCAATGTTTATCTTAGCTTGTTTAGCATTTTGAACTGAAGATTTAATAATAAGCGCAAGTAACGCACAAATAACGAGGAAAAGTATGAAGTTAAGCACAGGCGGTCCTTAAATTAAGAACCATGCCTGTAATTGTGATAAATTGCAATTAGATACGACGGTCGTCACCGTAGTACTTACCTGCTAGGATTTTTTGATAGAGCTCATTCGCTTTTTCAGATGCTTCTTTTACTTGCGATGGCGACATTTTTCGCTCATCAAGCTTACGACTATGGCTGGCATCTTTATGGCCATTAAATTCAGCGACTGTATTCCAAATAAATGACATTTCAATGCTTTTATCCACACCTTGACCTTCAAAATAAAGTAGTGCGAGATTAAATTGTGCGGCCGCGTAGTTTTGCGCGGCTGCTTTTGTGTACCAATCTTTTGCTGCATAGAAGTCTTGGATAACACCGGTGCCGTTGGCATACATGACACCTAAATTAAATTGCGCTGCAGCCAGACCTTTTTTTGCCGAACTCTCGTAAAGCGAAACGGCTTTTTGTAGGTCTTTTTTAACGCCTTTGCCGTCTTGATATAAGGTTGCAAGTGCAAACATCGCATCGGCTTCACCTAGTTTTACGCCCTTAGCATACAATTCTGCTGCTTTTTTGGGATTACGTGGTAAACCATAACCAAATTCATGCATTTGGCCTAAGTGATACATAGCAGGGCCATAATTATTTTCGACTAAATAATTAAAATGAAATAGCGCCGTTTCAAAGTCTCCTTCATTCGCAGCATCAATGGCTTGTTGTAAATCGGCTTTAACTAAACAACTTGTAAATGCGAGGCAGATCGTGATTATTTTTAATATGTGTTTCATTTTTTGATTTCCCTACTTTACGGAATGAAGTTTATGTCGCGGCATTGGTTCGTTTTCCGGTAGCCATATATTGGTACCTGTTGCCGCGATATGATTTAAATTAGTACGCAATACTTTGGTGCCAACGTTATTTGAAGTTTCTGGTTTTGATACTAAATAGCCTTGCACACATTGGATACCCATTTTTCTTACGAGTTCAAATTGTTCGGCACATTCAACGCCCTCTGCAACCACTTTAAGGTTGAGATCTTTACCCAGCTCACTAATTGAATTAAGTATTTTATTATATTTCGGATTATCATTCGCCTGATCAATGAATAATTTATCAATTTTAATAACATCGACGGGTAATTCAGCGAGAGTGCACAGTGAACTAAAGCCTGTACCAAAGTCATCTATTGCGATGGTAATGCCTTTTTCTCTAAGTTTTTGTAGGCTTTCAGTGGTTTCACGCGACGCTTCAATAAAGCACGACTCAGTGATTTCCAACATCAGTGCTTTTGGCGGTAACCCCGCTTTTTCGATGGTTTCTATTACCCAATCATAGAGTTTACGGTGTTTTAACTGCACGCCTGATATATTGACAGAAATGCGAACCTTCGTCATACCTGCGTTATACCACGCTGACATTTGGCGGCACGCTTCAAATAAAATCCAGTCACCAAGTTCGAGAATTAAATTAGACTCTTCAGCAATAGGGATAAATTCAGTGGGCGTTATGGTCCCCTCGACTGGGTGGTGCCATCTGACTAAACATTCGAAATAATCAATGCTGCAATCATCAACATGCACAATTGGTTGAAATGATAACGAAAAGTTATTACTGCCTAACGCGAGACGCATTTCTTCAAGCAAGTAATGATAGCGTCGCATTTTACTGCCCATTTCAGGCGAGTAAACGCGGAATATACCGCGCCCGTCAGTTTTGGCGCGATACATAGCGACGTCGGCCATTTGTAAAAGGGCAAATGGACTTGAAGCGCTATCCGGATAGATGGCAATGCCAATGCTCGCGCCAATTTTTACCACTTTATTGCCCAATACAAAATCACGTTCAATTTCATGTAATACATTTTGGGCAACGTTAACAGCCAGTGATGGCTCAAGTAAATCACTGATAAATATTGAAAATTCATCACCACCTAAGCGCGATAAATTTTGTTCTATACCATTTATTGGGTGTTGAGATGACAGGTTATGATTTCTTACTATCGTGCGCAAACGCTCTGCAACTTGGATGAGCACTTCATCGCCAAAACTATGGCCAAATGAGTCGTTAACTTGTTTAAACCCGTCGAGGTCAATAAACAGTAATGCTTGTTTTTTTGCTGCTTGCTCAGCATGGTTTAGCTGCTCTTTTAAATGCCCTAAATACGCGTGACGATCAGCAAGTCCTGTCAGTTTATCTTGAAATATACTGGTTTCGGTGTCTTTTTTATAACGTTCAACGGCATCGGTGAGTGAGCTAATAGAATGGTTTAAGCGTGCTAGGTTATTCTCTGTTTCGTACTTTGGTAAATCCAGATTAAATGCGCTAAGCAAGTTATCGGTTTTGTTATTAAGAATCGAAATCGCTTTATTTAGTGACTTTTGCTTTTTAGATGTGATGGCGAACGGCATTAAGATTGCAAAGCCTAATAAAATGAGTAGCGGTAGATTGGAAAATAACAACATGTCACTGAACATTTTACTAAGCGGCACGGCAACTACATGTTTTTCTGTACTTTCGAGCTGCACATACAACTCACCATCACTGCTAATAATGTCAATATAACTAAATAAAGAGGAGAAAATATTGGGCTGATTTGCATCTAGGTCGTTAGGGTTAAGCTCGACCGTATTTACCGGGGAATCCTCATGGTGTGATAATGCAACACCTTGCGTAAGCGACAAGGCTAATACTAAATATATAGCAACAATAAACCCAGTTGTGAATAACGCAACGCGGGAGAGAGTTTTCATCATTTGCACTTTTTAATCCTGCACGGCTTTCGCAAATTCCATACGTTAACATTAAGCAAGTATAGTTTATGAACGCGCCGTTACCAGTTTTTATTTTACCCGCGAACTTTAGCATATATTGAAAAATAAATCTTTATAATCATTGAGTTAGGTCAAAGTATGACAACTTATTTTTCAACTTTGCAGATGCCCCTAACGGCGCAGGCATGATTTAAATTTTTACTTGATATTAACTTAAATAAATCGATTTATTTTTAAAAGCGGACAATTGACCTTAGTATTCCATTTACAATACCAGTAGTGTGAACCGCCATTTTTTGAGTTTTCATTAAATATGCAAGCGAATAATAATTTTGAAACGGTGTTATCGGATTACACCAACAATAAGTCTTACTTAACTCATCAAGAACTCATTTCACTTAAGTCTCAGTTCGATAGCGAGCAATCATTCTATGACGCGTTATTAAAATGGGTGTCTGAATATGCAATTGCACCGGTTTCACAGTTTAAAGTGGCAGCCCTAGCGATTGAAAGCGGTGGTGAAGGGCGCTTATTTTTCGGCGCTAATTTAGAATTTTCCCATCAAGCCTTGAGTCTGGTCGTTCATGCTGAACAAAGTGCTATTCATAACGCATTGTTACACGGGGTTGAAGCAATTAAAAAGCTCGTGATTAATGCTTCACCTTGTGGCTATTGTCGTCAGTTTATTAATGAAATTCAGTTAGACAAACAACCATTAATAAATGTGCACGGTGTTGAGAAAACTATACAGCAATACCTGCCCGACGCTTTTGGCCCAAGTGATTTAGATAACCATACACCATTGTTTAGTCAGTCTTTAACACAGTGTCGCGACTTAAATGCGTATGTTGAACAAAGCTATGCGCCATACTCTGGTAATTTTTCAGCGTGTCAAATTAAGCATGTAGATGGGCACCAATACTTTGGTGTCTACCTTGAAAATGCGGCGTACAGTCCAAGCTTATCGCCTTTGCAAGCAGCGCTCAATCAAGTGCAGTTACATAATAGAGAAACTGGATTACATGGAATAAGCGAAATAGTGATTAAGCAAACAGCAGGTAAAGCAAACCAACAAGGGGTTGCTAATGCGGTTGCGATGAGTCTTGGTAGTAATATTAAGGTAACAATTGAGGAAGTGTAATCACTTCCTCATTTTTATGGTGTAGTATCGCTAAACTATACCAATAATTCAGCGGCTTTTATTACAGCGCTAACCGCTTTCTTTTCAACGATTTGATGGTCAACATCAGGGATCTCACTGCGCGTTCTATTAACCAGCACACCGGCAACACAGGCTGCTTTTAAACCAAGAGCAGAACACATCGTAAATAACGTAGCTGATTCCATTTCGTAGTTCATCACACCGAGTTTTTGCCATTCGTCAAAACTACCTTGGAAGGTTTTTGTCACATAGCCTGAATAGGTGTCGTAACGTTCTTGTCCTGGGTAGAAGGTATCTGATGAAGCCGTTATACCCAAGTGATAGGTTGCACCTAATTCGTCACACGCACTTACCATCGCATTGGTTGCAAAGAAATCGGCAACGGCTGGGTATTGAATTGGTGCAAAATGTTGGCTTGCACCATCTAAACGAACAGATGCATGACTAATTAATAGATCACCTTCGTTAATGTTTGGCTGAATTGCGCCCGTTGTGCCAACGCGCAAAAACGTTTTAATTCCAAGCTGAGCGAGTTCTTCAACTGCGATAGACGTACTTGGCCCGCCGATACCGGTAGAACATACGATTACCGGCTGTTGATTGATATAGGCCAAAAAGACATGATATTCACGTGTTTTTGCAAGTGCGATAGGGTTATCAAGCTCGTTCGCAATGCGTTCTGCGCGTGCTGGATCACCGGGTACGATAGCGAGTTTAGCACCTTCAACTTGTGCTTTATCTAATCCTAAGTGGAATACTTTTTTCATCCTGTATGCTCTAACTTGGCAAATATTAATAACAGTTTGAATTAGCGTGCAAAATTGTAAAGGACAATGGTCCGTTAATTTGTTAGTGTGCTGCAAAAAATGTATAGAGAATTGTATGAAAGCCAAGCATACATTGATGGTTCAAGGCACAACCTCAGACGCTGGGAAAAGTGTGTTGGTTGCGGCACTTTGTCGTATATTAGCCAACCATAATGTCAAAGTAGCGCCGTTTAAGCCGCAAAACATGGCGCTTAATAGCGCGGTTACCGCAGAGGGGGGCGAAATTGGTCGTGCGCAGGCTGTACAAGCTGATGCGGCAAGAATAGAACCTCATGTTGATATGAATCCTGTGTTGTTAAAACCAAATTCTGATATTGGCGCGCAAGTTATTGTGCATGGTAAAGCAATTGGTAATTCAGATGCGGTTGATTATCATCAAATGAAGACGCAATTACTTGGTGCAGTACTCGATTCACATCAACGATTATCACAACAATTTGATGCAGTGATTGTCGAAGGCGCAGGATCGCCTGCTGAGATTAACTTACGCGATCGTGATATTGCTAATATGGGCTTTGCAGAAGCGGCAGATTGTCCGGTAATTATCGTTGCCGATATAGATAAAGGCGGTGTATTCGCACACCTTGTTGGCACATATGAACTGTTATCTGATACAGAAAAAGCCCGAGTAGTTGGATTTGTGATTAATAAATTTAGAGGGGATATAAATTTACTGCTACCGGGCAACCAATGGCTCGAAAAAAAGTTAGGTATTCCGGTACTCGCAACAATTCCATATATACCTGATTTATATATAGAGCCGGAAGATGCACTCGATTTTAATCAAATATTAAGCACAAATAATGCAATTAATATTACGGTAGTGGTTTACCCTCGCATATCAAATCATACGGATTTTGATGTGTTAAGATTGCATCCAAACGTCAATCTAAGATATGCCCGTACGCCAAACGCGGTAGATAAGTGCGACTTGCTTATCTTACCTGGTTCAAAAAGTGTCATGGATGATCTGTCGTTTCTTGTTGATAACCAATGGCAGCAATTTATCGCGCGTCATTTACGCTATGGCGGCAAAGTATTTGCGATTTGTGGTGGTATGCAAATGTTAGGGCAACGACTTTATGATCCTCAACATATTGAGTCTAATAGAGATGAAATGGTTGGCCTAAATTACTTGCCAATTGAAACCACTTTACAAGGCGCTAAAACCTTAAGTAAAACAAAGGCACATTGCTTAACGAGTGGAAGTGCTATTTCAGGCTATGAAATTCATGCAGGTAAAACAATTGAAACCGCAACGGTAAAACGATTGTTTAAACTCGCAAACGGTGAATTCGAAGGCTATGAATCACAAGATGGGCAAATAAAAGCGACGTATTTACACGGTGTACTAGACAACCCACGCTTTTTATCACAACTCCTCGAGTGGGCGGGGTTAACCGGTGCAACTGGATTTGACTATGAAAGTGAAAAAGATAATCAGATAGAGAAACTTGCGACAGAAGTCGAAAAAGTACTGCCTATTGACGTGATAAAACAGTTATTAAGTTTAAATTAAAACGAAAACATCAATACACTCAAGTAATTCATTTACCAAGGAATTCGTTGCAACAGTATGTCGCGAAACATAAGCCAGTCGCATACAAAACTATAAAGAGGGTATTGAAATGTGGCTGGCCTGTTTTTTTCAAATACAAAGTGTCCAATCCAAGCGAACAGATAGCCAACGCCAATACCGGCTAAGATCAACCAGTAGTTTTGGTTTAGCACAGCAAAAAGCAAACAAAATAGGCCAATTAACGAACCGCAAAAATGCAGTCTTCTACACAGAACGTTAGTGTGTTGCGATAAATAAAATGGGTAAAATGCTGCAAGTGAATGGTATTCTTTCGCCATCGCAAAACCTTTGACTTAACGTTTAAGTTGTTTATTGTATAATTTTTAACAGTAAATCAATTTGGGAATGTAATCAATTGCGAAACTGGTACGTAATCGTTTTGTTATTATTTTCTACGCAATTTTGTTATGCGTTAGCTGAGCCACTTTCTGAAAAAGACATGCGCGCCCAAGTAACACAGTTTATTACGCTCAATGATTCAATTGATAAGCAAAGTACAATCGTTCGCTTATCTCAGTTAACAGCAACGCAATTCGAATATTATCAACCAAGTTTCCAAATTCATTTAAACAAAGAGCAGTGGGTGAATGCACTTAATGAACGCATGAAGCAAACGCGCACGCGTAATGTAAAAACTGAGATAATACATATCGAGTTCGCGTTAAATGCAGCATTTGTTAAGCAAAAAAGTACTTGGCAACAACGTGTTAATGGTAAATGGTATGCGCGTTCAAGTGACAATATTGTAAGTTTATTTGAATTCTCTAACGGTAAAATAATTGCCGTTAGAGAATATTGGTAATTAGAACGTGTTGACCTTTGTAGTCGATTTCTACAGCTGTTTGTTTGGCATTTAGACGAAGTAGAGAGATTGTAGTGTAATTATTTACATAAATGAGCGATAAAGGCGTTGTGCTATTACCCTGCAACCCACAGTATAAACGCCAAGCAAGTGCTGTTTACAGTTTCACCCAAAGTGTTTTGTTCTTTGTTGTTGCTTCTTAACGTAGCCCGCAAGGCTACAAAGCAACGCCGCAGCCAAAAAGCTTTGGATTTGAACAGAATTTAGACTATAGAGACCAATACGCTCTCGGTATACCTCTGCACTTTTATGCAGTTGGTATTATTTAAAGCGTTTGGCCTTTTCAATTCGCTCTTTTATAGCAGGGTGCGAGCTTAGGTACTTAAGAAAATCACCTGAGCCGTTTGCATCAAAGCTATCCATGGCATCGGCAAAGGCAGTGGTTGAGTAACCTAATTCAGCTAAATGTTGAAGTGCAAAATCATCCGCCTCACTTTCCATATCCCGTGAAAAGCTAGCTTGCACTAAGGTTGAGCTGGCACCAACAAATAGCTCACCTACGGTTTCGAGATCGCCAAATAACAGCGCAAACACAATGGCATTTGATAAAGACTGCGCGACTAAACGCATACCGTGTTTACCTTCAACATGACCAATTTCATGCAAAATAATAGCCATTAACATGCTATCTAACTTGTTTTCATCATATTCGCGTAATTGCGTAATAAGAGCGTCGGTTACGATTACAGTACCGTCAGGTAGCGCAAGTGCGTTAGCACCAAAGTACGCACTTTGGTAAGTAAATATTTGATAGCGCTGTTTGTCTAAATGCAAAGCCGTTGTGGCATTTGAAAATAGCTGTTCGATATGTTGTTGTGTGGCTTCATCAAGTTCAGATGGCTCAAGAAACGCCTTCTCTAAAATCGTAAAACTTTGCTCGCCCATGTAGTTCGGCACACTTGGTGGCAACCAATCAACACTTTTGCTGGCAAGCGCAGGCATAGCAACCATAATAAGCCAATAAATGAGTAGCGGCGCTAAAATGATACTGGCAAACACACTGATTTTATGACTTTCTAACGTGCTAAGCAGTGAACCTGTTTGGCGTTGAACACGCCAAGATTTGTCATTGGGAATAAACATGTCGCCATTTTCAAAGCGAACTTCGGTTGCGACCCCGGGAATTGCATCACTCAACGAAATTGAGCTTAAATTATGGGCTCCATATTCAACACCGTCTTGAATGATACTGATATGAGATTCTGTTACTACCAGCTTAACAGCACACGAACGTGTGCTGCCAGCGTGATAGAGTTTACCATCGACTATTTGACTCATCAGGTGATGGCGATATCTAAGTCGAATACTTCTGCGATTTCTTCGCCAATAGCGGATTGATCACTGGTCATATCATCAATTACGTTATCTGCGTTTTCATGGATTTCTACAAACGTACCGTTTGCCAAATAACGTGCTGCACGAATTTTTGCCCACGGGTAAGCTAAGCCAAGTGACAAACCAATCGCGATTAAGTTAAAGAATACTAAACGTGCAAATTGCATCTCAGTAATCGTTGACTCAAATTTAGCAACGTCTTTGATTTCGCTGTTAGCAAAGTTGTGTGCGCGAATACGTGCTTGATAAATACCGGTAATAAGCGCAAACATACCGACATACAACAGCGCCGTAATTGGCGCAATTACAAATGCAGCAGCACTCATGCCAGCTGAATCTAAATTAGCCATATCAACAGTCGCACCAAAAATAGCGGCGCCGATACCGATAACAATTGCAAAACCAAACATGGCACCAATTGACACTACAACCACTAACAATGCGGCAACATAGTAATCGGTTGTAGACAGTGTTGCCTCAACCTTGCGATCACCATAAGTAATGTTGTTTAAAATATAGGAATTAATTTTCTTCATCACCCAAGGCACTAACAGGTATAAGGTAAACACCGATAAAATTGGGAAAATAATGAAAACAAGAAACGCTTCGCCATAGCTGCCGTTAAAACCAAAACGTACATTTCGATAGCTTGTCATGCGGTGTTGGAATCGCATACTGCGGTTAATAACCCAAGGCATTAAAAATAGTGCGATTAGCATAATAAATAAGCCAAGAATTGGAACAAATTGAACGCTACCAACGTATATAGCAAATAATACGACGGCAATAATGCGGCCAATTAAAATTTGGATCGGATTAGCAAGATAGGTAAATTGGTGTCCATCGACACTGGTATTACTGTAAAAGTAGCGATGTGTTCTGACTTTAGCCCAAGCAGAATAAATGCCGAGGGTGAGTACAGTAAGCACTATATTAACTATCCAGATTGAAAAAAATTGGCCAGTTTGACCTGCGAATTGAACTTGCGAACGGCGAGTTTGCGGCGCTGTGTTTAGTTCCATTAAACGTTTCCTGATTGTATGTAATTGTTAAGCGAACGCATTATAAATCATTTAGTTACAAATTAGAACTTGATAATTATATGAAAAGCTATGCAGTTAGCTTGAATAAATCTTCAGGTGATTACGGGTTGTTTCTAGTAGTTGATTTGACATTCAAAGGCAAAGCCTCTAAGAAAGGGGCATGTAGATTATTGTTGGGTTTATCGACTAAACCAATTTTTAACAAATACAACGAGTTAAAAATTAAAGACCATTAAATGATACCTTGCTTAGTTTTGTAACGAGCGGATTTAGTAACAAATGGTATTTCCAGCAATAAATTTTTAATCTATGCATAATTATATGACTGATTATGCTTTGTTCGGAGCTGAATATGAGCGACTCTAAAAACGCATTTATAGAAAAAGTAACAAATTGCTTATGCCCACCGGGTAATGGTGTTTTCACTGTTAACACGGCAAAAGAGCGAAAAGAAGCGCTGCACCAGTCAATCTATGGTCAGACCGAAAACATCGACGCGCTGTGGCGTGATAGTCTGCAAACTATTGAACAAAGTGAATATAGCGCAGTAACGTTAGGCATTAGTTCAGATTGCGGCGGTGGCATTTTACGCGGCGCAAACTGGGGACCGCTATTTTTACGCAGCACCTTAATGGAACAACAACCAAATGCGAAAACATTCGACTTAGGTGATGTGCGCGTTATTCCACACCTGCTACATGATAAATACTTAAACGACGGTACGATTTCAAACTGTCAAAAAGCGCTTTATCAAGATGAAAGCAGCGATTATCACGTAAGCCCATTATCAATTACCGAAGATGTCTGTGATGACTTTTACGCCAATTTCCCAGATAAAGGGATTTTTGGTATTGGTGGCGACCACTCAATTAGTTACCCATTAACTAAGTCGTACTTAAAGGCAAAACGTGCGCAGGGTAAACGCACTGCAATTATTCACTTTGATGCACACACCGACCTACTTGTTGAGCGTTTAGGTATTGATTTATGTTTTGGCTCTTGGTGTACACATATTCTGGAGTTTTTACCGGCGCCACATCATTTAATTCAGTTTGGTATTCGCTCAAGTGGTAAAGATAAAACTCATTGGGAATCAACATTTGGTGTTAAACAGCATTGGGCGCATGAGATTCGAGAAAAGGGCGCACAAGCGATTGTTGACCAAGTAATTGCACAGCTAAAAGCAGATAATGTCGACGAGCTTTACGTCAGTTTTGATATCGATGCTCTTGATGCAACATTTGCAGCGGCAACGGGTACACCTGAATACGATGGTATGACGCCAGATGAAGCAATGCTAATTTTAAATGCACTTGCTAAACAGTTTCCAATTACGGGCGCAGATATGATGGAAATTGCGCCGTTTACCGATGCATCACACAGTGGTAAACAAGCCTCTGAAAGTACATTGCGAGAGGGAGCAAAAATTTCAGCCTTGTTAATCGATGCGATGAACAGTAAGTAAATAAAAAAGGTGCCAAATGGCACCTTTTTTGCTCTTATAGTTTCTAAAGTCAATAACAGGGTTTACACTTAACAGTATGAAACCCCGTGATTTATCAAAAAGGTAAAGATGGTAAACCGATTAGCTGCACTGTATGTCTTATTATGCTTAATGCCTATTAGTGCGTTCGGTAAACTGACGGTATTCACTGAAAATTTAAGTGGCTTTCAATATTACAATGAGCACGGGAAATTTGTCGGGCCCAATTTCGATAAAGTACATCGTGCGTTAAGTGCTGCAAATATTGATTATGAGCTAAATGTACTTGGCTGGTCACTCGCTTATAACGGGGTGTTACGCGACCCAAATGCGTGTATCTTTTCGCTTGCTCGTTTACCAATGCGTGAACCTCATTTTAAGTGGGTTGCTAAATTAAGCCACTTTACGGCTTATTTTTATGCCTTACCCGAAAAACAAATTAAATTAGAGTCAATTCTCGCCGCAAAAGAATACAAAACCGCGGTAATAGAAAACAATTTTAGCCATCATTATTTAACGCAACATGGGTTTAAATTAGGTGCGCAATTATTAGTGATTGAGAATGTCGATAGATTGTTCCACATTATGAAGCAGCGTAAACACGTACTTGATCTTATTGTATTGAACGAAAAGCAATACAAAACGCAGCGCGAAATTGACAAAACCACTCCTGAATTAACCAAGGTATTCAAATTTAAACAAGAAGCAACGAGTTTATATTTTGCATGCAATACTAAAATTAGCGACGATATGATAACTAAACTAAAAGCAGGATTTGAAGCGGTAAATTAGTTTTAAAAGGTCTTTATTGTTGGTTTGGTTATTGAGCAATGCAAATTAGATTAATTACGTTACATTAAGCCAGCATTGATTACATTTAAGCGCCCATTTAATGAGCGCTTAACTAATCGCTTTTAGCTTAATCAAACAGCGCAACAGTTTGACGACTCATAGCTAACAATTCACCCGCCTGATTATAAATATTCGCTTCTTCACAAGCATACCCATCGCGACTATGATGGGTAAACGCATCAAAACCAAGCCAAGCGTCAGCTGCTAATGGCTGGTGAGGTAAAAACTCAATATACCAAGACATTGAACTGGCAGGAGCAACGTTTGCATACATTTGTAATTGTGCAGGTGGCCACGCATCTGTCAGCGCTAATATATGCGCAACAGTTAAATCTCTCGGTGTTTCTTTTAAACGCATCCATCCTGCAAGTTCGCCATTCGATGCATTTGAAAACGGCATAGCCCCTTTTTGAATATTAAAACTCATGTGTTGGAAAAATTGGGGAGTTACGCCTTCTATATAAGGGGTAAGGTTTTCTTCATTAACCGGTTCCAACGGGCATGTCGCTTTATTTTCAACAATCACATTTGAATCACGTTTTATTGCAAAGCATGCAAGGGCAATCACCGCGACTTTTTCGTCTTGAATAATTCTTGCTTCAATCTGTGATGCACTTTTACCTTCACGCAAAAGTGAAAGCTCAATATTAAATGGCACATCGGCGATCAGCGGGCCAACAAAATTAGTACTCAGTGACAGTAACGTACGTTCGTCATTAGATACTGTGCGCATTGCGGTGTACAGCATAGCAGCAGAAATACCACCGAAGGCTGTGCGGCCTTGGCACCAGTTAGCAGGGAAGGTTAACTGGGTAAGGCGTGAATTAACTTGGTCTAATAATTGGTCAAAATGCATAAGAGTTTCATTTGTTATTGTAACTAGTTTGTTTATAACAAAAATGAAGTGGTATGACCACTTGTTGTATTAAAATTCATCATTGCAAAAAAAATTTCAAAATTTTAAAAAAAATTTACGTTTTACAGTTGAATTGTCATTACCCCACCCCTATTAAGTAACCATCTAAACGAATTAATCATTTTTTGATACAGAATTAAAGAAGTAGGAGAGGTTCCATGGGTAAGATTATTGGTATCGACTTAGGCACAACAAACTCATGTGTTGCAGTATTAGACGGCGATAAGCCACGCGTAATTGAAAATGCAGAGGGTGATCGTACAACCCCATCAATTATCGCATACACTGACGAAGGTGAAACGCTTGTAGGTCAACCTGCAAAGCGTCAGGCGGTAACAAACCCAACAAATACATTATTCGCAATTAAGCGTTTAATCGGTCGTCGTTTTGAAGACGAAGAAGTACAACGTGATATCGACATCATGCCATTCAAAATTGTTAAAGCAGACAATGGCGATGCATGGGTAGAAGCGAAAGGCGAAAAACGCGCTGCACCACAAATTTCAGCTGAAGTTCTTAAGAAAATGAAGAAAACAGCAGAAGATTTCTTAGGTGAAGCGGTAACTGGCGCAGTAATTACTGTACCGGCATACTTTAACGATGCTCAACGTCAAGCGACAAAAGACGCGGGTCGTATCGCGGGCCTTGATGTTAAACGTATTATCAACGAACCAACTGCTGCTGCACTTGCATACGGCATGGATAAGAAGCAAGGCGACAACGTAGTTGCTGTTTACGACTTAGGTGGTGGTACATTCGATATCTCTATCATCGAAATTGATGAAGTAGAAGGCGAGCACACGTTTGAAGTATTAGCAACCAATGGTGACACGCATTTAGGTGGTGAAGATTTCGATAACCGCGTTATCAACTACCTAGTTGAAGAATTTAAGAAAGATCAAGGCATCAATTTAAAGACGGATCCACTTGCGATGCAGCGTGTTAAAGAAGCTGCAGAAAAAGCGAAGATCGAACTTTCAAGTGCACAACAAACAGAAGTTAACCTTCCGTATGTAACTGCTGATGCGTCAGGTCCTAAGCACATGAACGTTAAACTAACGCGTGCTAAGTTAGAGTCACTTGTTGAAGATCTCGTAACGCAATCACTAGAGCCACTTAAAAAGGCATTAGCTGACGCAGATCTTTCTGTTAGCGATGTTAACGACGTAATTCTAGTGGGTGGTCAAACACGTATGCCACTAGTACAAAAAGCGGTTACTGATTTCTTCGGTAAAGAGCCTCGTAAAGATGTAAACCCTGATGAAGCAGTAGCTATGGGTGCTGCGGTTCAAGGTGGTGTTTTAGCGGGTGACGTAAAAGACGTACTACTACTAGACGTTATTCCTCTTTCGCTAGGTATCGAGACAATGGGTCAGGTTATGACTGCATTAATCGAGAAGAATACAACGATTCCAACGAAGAAGTCACAAGTATTCTCAACTGCTGAAGACAACCAAAGTGCGGTAACAATTCACGTACTTCAAGGTGAGCGTAAGCAATCAAGCGCGAACAAATCACTTGGTCAATTCAACCTAGAAGGTATTCGCCCTGCACAACGTGGCGCGCCACAAATTGAAGTAACGTTTGACGTTGACGCTGATGGTATCTTACACGTATCTGCAAAAGATAAAGACACGGGTAAAGAGCAAAAGATCACAATCCAAGCATCTTCAGGTCTAAGCGATGATGAAATCGATGCAATGGTACGTGACGCGGAAGCAAACGCAGAAGAAGATAAGAAGTTTGAAGAACTAGTACAAGCGCGTAACCAAGGTGACGCAATGGTTCACGGTACACGCAAGCAAATCGAAGAAGCAGGTGAAGCACTACCAGCTGATGATAAAGCAGCGATTGAAGCAGCACTTTCAGAGCTAGAAACAGCAGTGAAAGGCGATGACAAAGCTGAAATCGAAGCGAAAACGCAAGCGCTTATCGAAAAATCGCAAAAACTAATGGAAATTGCGCAAGCAAATGCACAAGCGCAACAAGCTGGCGGCGACGCAGGCCAACAGCAACAAGCACAGCAAGATGACGACGTTGTTGACGCTGAGTTTGAAGAAGTAAAAGACGATAAAAAGTAATTTACTTTAAAGAGGGCGCGCGGGTTTCGACTCAGACGCGCCCTTAGTGTATCTAAAGGTTTTATGAATTTTGAGGCTAAAGACCCCGCTGGGGCAATGCAAATGCAGTTAGCCAACTAACGGGGAAAGCAGTAATTATGTCAAAACGCGATTATTATGAAGTACTAGGCGTTGCAAAAGACGCTAGCGATCGTGATATTAAAAAGGCATACAAACGCCTTGCTATGAAGTATCACCCAGATCGTACCGCAGGCGACAAAGACTTAGAAGCTAAGTTTAAAGAAGTAAAAGAAGCATACGAAATACTTGGCGACAGTCAAAAACGTCAAACATACGACCAATTTGGTCACGCAGCCTTTGAACAAGGCGGTGGCGGCGGTCACGGTGGCTTTGGCGGCGGTGCAGATTTTGGCGATATCTTTGGTGACGTATTCGGCGATATTTTTGGTGGCGGCGGTGGCCGACGTCAATCTCGCCAACAACGTGGTGCTGACTTACGCTATAACCTAGATTTAAGTCTAGAAGAAGCAGTTCGCGGTAAAGACGTTGAAATTAAAGTACCAACTTGGGTGTCATGTGAACCATGTGATGGTTCTGGCGCGAAGAAAGGCTCTAAGCCACAAACATGTGGTACCTGTCATGGTCATGGCCAAGTACAAATGCGCCAAGGCTTCTTTGCTGTTCAGCAAACATGTCCAACCTGTAATGGTAGCGGTCAAATTATCTCAGATCCATGTAATAAGTGTCATGGTCAGGGCCGCGTAGAAAAAACCAAGACCTTGTCTGTGAAAATTCCGGCAGGTGTTGATACTGGCGACCGTATTCGTTTAGCTGGCGAAGGTGAAGCAGGGCAACACGGTGCACCAGCAGGTGATTTATACGTGCAGGTTTCTGTTCGTGAACACCCAATTTTTGTTCGTGACGGCAGTAATTTATATTGTGAAGTACCTCTTAGCTTTACCACAGCAGCACTTGGTGGCGAGATTGAAGTACCAACGCTAGACGGTCGTGCAAAACTGAAAATTCCTTCAGAATGTCAGACGGATAAAATGTTCCGTATGCGCGGTAAAGGCGTTAAGTCTGTTCGCGGCGGTGCAGTGGGTGACTTAATCTGTAAAGTTATTATTGAAACACCGGTTAACTTAAACGAACGTCAAAAAGAATTATTACGTGAATTAGATGAGAGCATGGGCGGTGATAGCTCACGCCATCGTCCAAAAGAGCAAGGATTCTTTGATGGTGTTAAGAAGTTTTTTGATGACTTAACTAAGTAATCTAGCTTAGTAACTTAGCCTATTAGTTTAGCTAAGTAAAAATACTAAAAAGGGCTCACAACTGTGGGCCCTTTTATTGACTTTATATAATGAATATATGGACTTATTTTTTAATTAAACCACCAACTTCAAAGGATGTTTGCCACGTTTTATTATACTTGGCGTTTGTTTGTCCGCTTTGAATGCTAATTACCGCATCGTGCTCGGCGTTTTTAAATGTAGTTCGTTGGCTTTGATTTTGTGCTGTGTTATTTACTTGCCATTGGCTGCCCAAACATTGTGCTACTTGATTTACGGCTAAGTCAAACGCGTCACGGCTTTGTGATTCGTTATCGTATTGCTTTGCGCACTTGTAAGACACTCTTTCGTTATTCATACCGAGAATTTGACAACTATTGCCTAGCAAATGGTACTTTGGTGTCCACACATCGCCGAACTTAGTTTGAACACGTGTTGCTTTAAGCGGCTCGAATTGATTTTCAAAACCATCAACTAAACCTTGAATTTTTTCACATGGGGTTAAGTTATCGACGTAGGCTGTTTGTGTCGGAGTGAGTGTTGAACCGCAGCCAACTAAAAGCAAAAACAGCGATGCAGCAGAAATTTTACGAAACATAATGCTATCCCTAATAATTTGTCACCAGCATAGCGAGACTTAAAAAGAAAATCTATGCTTAACGTATGCAATATTGTGATTTATCAATTATCAACAAGTGTATTGTTTAGCATTTAATCAAGCTTAAAATTAATTGTTAAATTTGCAATAAACAAAAGCTAAATCAAATACTAATTTTTAATTTAGATTTAAAATTGTGGCATAGGAAAATGAGCCGTTCGGCATTACAAAACGTACAACTCGTGTTGTATTACCGTTTATTTATGAGCACTATTTGGAAGTTTAAATGAATTACCCTTGGATTGAAAAAGCAAACCGGATCTTCTCTGCCGTATTAATTGGCCAGTTTATTATTACGTTAATTATCGCATTCTTTACTGATACCTGGTTTGAAGGTATTGCAATTGGCCTGCTAATTGTCGCATTGCCACTATTTTTAATTAACACTGCCCCGTTTGCATCAGTTACCCGCCATGCTGTCGGTATAGCGGTTCAGTTATTTGCAGCACTCCATATTCAACAAGCCATGGGGTTAACGGAATTACACTTCGAAATATTTGTAATGCTGGCATTTTTAAGCTTCTACCGCGATTGGCAAGTGATTTTGTCGAGCGTATTATTTATAGCCGTTCATCATATTCTGTTTTTTATTGTGCAGTCGCAAGGCGCCTCGATTTACATATTTGAACAAGGCCATTTAGCGTTTTACATTTTGACTATTCATGCGCTTTTTGCGGTAACCGAAGGCGGCGTATTAATGTATGTCGCTAAATTAACGCATAGAGAGGCGGTAAGTGCATATAAATTATCAAAATCAATACATGATGTGTTGAGTAAAGAGGGTACGTTCGACTTAACCGCGTTTACCAAAGAGCAATCAGATGACTCTGATTATCATAAGTTAATGACCTCATTAAGTGGATTTATAAAACAAACCAAAACGGTCAGTGAAGGCGTGTTACTACGCTCTGAAGCTGTGTTAGATTTAACTAACGATGTAGAGCGTGCGACCGACGAAAATGTCAGTCAAATCAACTTAATTGCAACCGCAACGGAACAAATGACAGTAGCAAATGCGAACGTTGCGAGCCAAGCAAGTGAAGCAAACGAAAGTGCAAGCGATGCGTTTAACCGTACTGATAAAACAAAGCAAATTATTGATAGTTCAGCGCAAAATATCGAAGGGCTTAAGGGTGACTTAGCGGCGACATCGCAAACAATTGGTGAACTTGCGTTAAAGTGTAATCAAATTGAAGAAGTCATGAATGCCATTAAATCGATTTCAGATCAAACCAACTTATTAGCGTTAAATGCTGCAATTGAATCAGCTCGCGCCGGTGAACACGGCCGTGGATTTGCAGTTGTTGCAGACGAAGTGAGGCAGCTTGCGATGAAAACGCGTCAAAATGCAGAGCAGATCAGTGAAATTACTGCGGCGTTAATTAATGAGGCGTCGTCTTCGGTTGAGCAAATGGACAAGTGTTTAGTTCAAGCAGAAGACACGGTTGCACAGGCAAAAGACGCATCTAACATGATGCTGGGCGTGGTTGATAATATCGAAAGCATGGTTAATAACATGGCGTCGGTTGCAAGTGCTGCAAACGAGCAAGCAACGGTGTCGGCGAGTATTTCTGAATCGACACAGCGCTTATCACATAATTCAGAGCAATTAAAACACAATACTAATGAGTCCGGCCAACGCTTTAAAGAAATGAAGAACGATATTGAAAACTTAAACCGCGAGTTATCACGCTTTGAGCTTTAAATTACATTGGGTTGTGTTAGCGGTATGGTCAATTATTTTAACCAGCAGTGTGTTGTACTTGTCGACCTTAAAAGCAAAGCAATTTGATGTAAATGGCTTGCTATTGAGTAACGCGATGGACACCGAATTTGACCATCGCTTTACATCGCTTATTGAAGAAACCCTAGATACAAGGAATGGGGCAGTAGTGCACTTTACAATGGATAATTGCTTTTGTGAGCATGTTGCCGAAAGCCACGTAACTTCGGTGAAAAAATTAGCGTCGGAACACGGCTTTAAAAATCATGTTATTACGCTTAATAGTACTAGTCGTTTTAATATACCTTCGGTACCTGCGGTCGCAGTAATCAACCAAAAAGGTAAGCTAACCTATCTTGGTCCTTATTCAACAGGAATGTTTTGTAGCGAAGGCCAAGGCCTTGTCGAGCAGTACATCAACGACAATAAAGAGCACAACGCATTAGGCGCGACTATTTTAACTGATGCCCAAGGTTGCTATTGCAACCTTGGTTAAAGCGTAGACCTTATTTATGTCTATTTTTTAGCACATTAACAACTTGGCTAATATCGAGGTTTTGTCGTTGTAACAAAACTAATAAGTGATACAATAAATCAGCTGATTCATTGAGTAACTCTTCGTTGTCATTTTTCATTGCTGCTAAGGCAACTTCAACACCTTCTTCGCCAACCTTTTGACAACTTCTACTCAACTCTTTGGCAAATAAACTTGCAGTGTAACTTTCGGCTGGGTCGTCATTTTTTCGCTTTGCAATAACACTGTTAAGCGTACCTAAAAAGCTTAAGTCGGTGCTCGCATCACCAAAACAACTTTGTGTACCTAAGTGACACGTTGGACCTTGCGGTTTTGCGAGTATTAATAACGAATCTTGGTCACAATCAGTATGCATTGATACCAATTCCAGATAGTTGTCAGAGCTTTCGCCTTTTGTCCATAAACGCTGTTTTGAACGGCTGTAAAAAGTTACTTTACCAATTTCTAGAGTCGTTTGAACTGCCGCTAGATTACAAAAGCCCTGCATTAAAATTTGCCCCGATTGCACATCCTGTACAATCGCGGGCATAAGCTCACTTTTATCAAAGTCTAGCGCTGAAATATTACTTAAATTTAATTTCATAATCGTACCGGAATAGTCTGTTGATTCAGGGTTTGTTTTAGCTCGGTTATATCAATTAAGCCTTTGTGAAAAACCGATGCGGCAAGTGCACCATCAACATTACTTTGTAAAAAAACGTCGGCAAAGTCTTGAATTTTACCCGCGCCGCCAGAGGCAATTAAAGGAACGTCACAAATCGCGCGTATTTCACTTAATTGTCGATTGTCATAACCCTTTCTTACGCCGTCTTGGTTCATGCAGTTAAGTACAATTTCACCGGCACCTAAGTCTTGCACTTGCTTAACCCATTCATGGGTTTTATAGCGTGTTTGGCTTGATGCGTTAGGATCGCCCGTTAGTTGATATACGAGGTATTCGCCTGTGGTTTCATCATAAAAACTGTCGATACCAACCACAACACACTGTTTACCAAACTCATCATGTAACTCTTTAATAAGCTCGGGCCTTGCTATTGCAGGGCTATTAATGCTGATCTTATCCGCACCCATTTCGAGTACTTTTGCAGCGTCGGCGACCGATTTAATGCCGCCCGCAACACAAAATGGGATATTGATATAACGGGCAATTTGCTCCACCCAAGTGACATCAAGTAAACGCTTTTCGACGCTCGCCGTAATTTCATAGAAAACTAGCTCATCGGCACCTGCTTGCGAATATGCCTCGGCAAGTTGCAATATATCGCCCACGATTTCGTGCTCTTTGAATTTAACGCCCTTTACGACTTGATTATTTTTTACGTCTAAACAAGGAATTATGCGTTTTGATAACACGTTACAGCCTCCTTAGCGCTAAACGCATTATCAAGTAATGATTTACCTAAAATGACACCGCCTACGCCAAGCGCTTTTAACTGCTTAATATCCTCAAGGGAACTAACACCACCTGATGCTTGTACGCGAATATCATCAAACTTTAAAAGAATGTCTTGGTATAGCTTAAATGAGGGGCCGGTCATTGTGCCGTCTTTACTAATGTCAGTGCACAAAAAGTCTTTTACGCCCAATTCTTTATAGAATTCAATAAATTCAAACAGATCGTAAGGCGATTTTTCGAGCCAACCGTGGGTAGCAGGGCGCCAGGTCTCGCCGTCTTTGTTAACATCCAGTGCGATTACAAATTTAGCGGCGCCGAATGTGTTTATCCAATTCTTTACTTGGCTCTTGTCCGTCACTGCTTTCGAGCCAATCACCACTTGATGTACGCCTGCGTTCAGCCAAGTGGATATGTCTGACTCGCTTCGAATGCCGCCGCCGATTTGAAAGGGTAGTTTGAGCTCGTTTGATGCTTCTTGTATGAACTGCCATTGCTTTTTGTCCGGATCACGGGCGCCTTCAAGATCAACAATGTGAATTCGTTCAGCGCCTGAATTTGCGTACTCTGTTAACCGTTGTTTAAAGTCAAAATCATAAAATTGTGCCGTGTCGTACTTGCCTTGGTATAGTCTAACAATTCGATTTTGTAAAATATCTAATGCGGGAATAATCATTATTGTTCCTATAACGCTAAAAAGTTTTTCAGCAAACGTTCACCAACGCGGGCTGATTTTTCAGGGTGGAATTGCATGCCAATAAAATTATCTTTGGCAATAATAGCTGAAAATTCAGTACTATAATTGCTTGATGCCAATGTGTATTGATTCGGCACATGAGCAAAACTATGCACGTAATACACTTGGTCGTTGCCATTGATGCCCGCTAAAATAGGGTGCTCTGATTTTAAATCTAAATTATTCCAGCCCATATGCGGTAGTGTTAGGTTCTCGCTTTTAAGCGCATTTAGTTTTCCAGGAATGAGGCTAAGGGTCTTCACTCCACCTTCTTCAGTTTCGTCGCACATTAACTGCATACCCAAACAAATGCCTAGTAAAGGCTTTTTGTAATTGCGTATAGCATCTTGCCAGTTGTTATCAATTAAGCGTTTCATTGCTACAGAAGCATGACCTACACCAGGCAGCACAGCACGAGGAAAATCGTTAAGTTTTTCTGGCTCTGTGATAATTTCAACCTGAACGCCTAAACGCTCAAATGCAAATCGAACCGAATTAATGTTTGCACAACCGGTGTTAATTATGGCTATCATAAACATCCTTTAGAACTGGCGGTGGTTTGGGTAACATCTTTGGCAATTGCCATGCGCAGTGCACGTGAAAACGCTTTAAATAGCCCTTCAACTTGATGATGGCAATTACCGTCTGACACACTTAAAATTAGGCTAATTGCTGCATTATCAGTGAGGCTTTTGAAGAAGTGCTCAACCATTTGCACATCCAAGTCTCCCACTTTTTCGCGTGAGAAATTAGCATTTAGTACGAACGAAGCACGACCCGATAAATCAATCTGTGCGTCTGCTTTACACTCATCCATTGGCAACGAAAAACCATAGCGGCCAATTTGTGTTTTGGTACTCAGCGCTTGTTTAAGTGCTTGACCAAGTGCAATACCAACGTCTTCAACAAGGTGATGTTCATCAATGTGTAAATCACCCGATGCCTTAATATTAAGGCCGATATTACTGTGCGTACGAATTTGGTCGAGCATGTGGTCAAAAAAGCCAAGTCCTGTTTGTACTTGCCCTTGTTTACCCGAATCAAGGTTTACGCTAACTGAGATTTGGGTTTCGCTGGTGTTGCGATTAACTTCGCCGGTACGATTACGCGTCGTGAGTTTAGTAACGATCTCAGGCCAGTTGCCTGTATACAAAATACCTTCACAGCACAGGTTTTCAGCAAGTTGAATATCGGTTTGGCGATCGCCAATCACATAGGAGTTTGCTAAATCGACATTGCCAGATTGCATCAGCTTTTTTAGTAACCCTGTTTTAGGCTTTCTGCAAGCGCAATTTTCATCGTCAAAGTGTGGGCAAATTAATACCTCATCAAAAGTGATGTTCGATGCGCTAAAAACCTGCATCATTTTATTGTGCGGTGCGTCAAAGTCGGCCTTTGGGAAACTATCTGTGCCTAAGCCATCTTGGTTAGATACCATAACCAGTTTATAACCAGCTGCTTGCAGTTGTAACAGCGCAGGTATAACGCCTGGCTCAAAAACTAACTTTTCGAGTGTATCAAGTTGTTTGTCGATAGCTGGCTCTTCTACTAAAGTACCGTCTCTATCTATAAATAAGTAAGGAACTGCCATAATTATTATCCGTTTATTTCTACTAGCCAGTTGAATACAACGTTAAGCTCTTGTTCTGATCCAATACTGATGCGTAGCCAGTTATCTTCGCCATAAAGTGTAAAAGGGCGCATAATTAAGCCACTTTGCATAGCTGCTGCGATGTGTGCTTTATCGCTAAGCTGGATAGTGACAAAGTTTGCAAAACTCGGTAGTACCTTACGCACGTGTTTGCACGCGGATAACTGATTAATAAGTGTTGCACGATTGTTGTTTATAATTGACACTTGGCGTTTAACGCTACTGATGTTGCAGCTTGTAAGCGCTTGTTCGGCTATTGCGGCAACCACACTCGATACAGGGTACGGCGCTAGCACCTTGCGCATGGTATTAATTAACTCTGGATTGCTTAACACAAATCCGGTGCGTAAACCTGCTAATGCAAATGCCTTTGATAAGGTTCTTAAAACCACCAGGTTTTGATACTTTTCGATTAACCCTGCCGCTGTAAATTCTTCACAAAATTCAATATAAGCTTCGTCAACGACGACAATAGCTTTATCTTCAAACGCTTTTACAATCTCTTCGATTCGAGACAGTGGAAGCACGTTACCGGTTGGGTTATTTGGGTTACAGACAAATACCATCTTGGCGTTACCAACACAATCTAAAAGCTCTGACTGTGGTGCATCAATTAAAAGCGCTTGGCTTAAATCTACTAGCGCAACATTGGCACTTTCTGCGGTTACCTTATACATGCCGTAAGTCGGTAAAAATTGTGCGATGCTGTCTTTACCATTTTGACAAAAGGTACGTACCAATAACTCAATGCCTTCATCTGCGCCACGTGTCATCAAAATGTTTTCGCCTGCAAGATTGCTATAGCCCGCGTACGCGTTGATGACGTTTTCAGGTTGCGGATCTGGGTAACGGTTTAAGTTATCTAAATTTAGTGCATACTCTTTTGCATAAGGGCTTTCATTGGCGTTTAACCACGTTGAACCAGTTAGTTTTTCGCTTTTTGCAGAGCTATACGCTTTCAGTGATTGAATATATTCTGGGGCAAATTCACGGCTCATAATTTGGCCTCCTGTAACCTGATTGACACCGCGTTTGCGTGTGCGTCTAACCCTTCAGCTTCCGCTAGCGGCAAGATACTGTTTGCAAGTTGTGCTAAGCCAGACTGTGAAATGGTTTGCACTGTATAGGTTCTAAAGAAGTCCATTAAGTTAAGCGCGGAATAAACTTGGCTATAGCCATACGTCGGTAACACGTGATTTGTACCAGAGGCATAGTCGCCAGCTGATTCAGGCGTATAATCGCCAACAAATATCGAACCAACGTTATAGAATTTATCTACAATATCTGCAGCATTTCGTGTTTGTACAATTAAGTGCTCCGGCCCATATTGGTTTGACACCTTAATCGCACTCTCAATGCTATCAACTAATATAAAAGGCGAGTTTAACAATGCTTTTTGAGCAATCGCCTTACGCGAAAGCGTACTTAGTTGCGCGTCAATCTCACGTTTGGTTTCGTTTATTAACGTTTCGCAGTTTGATATTAAAACTACTTGAGAATCTTCACCGTGTTCGGCCTGTGATAGTAAATCTGCGGCAACAAAAGTGGGGTTTGCCCCTTCATCGGCAATTACAAGCACTTCAGAAGGACCCGCAGGCATATCGATTGCAACACCAGTAGCTTGCTGAGCAACTAACTGTTTTGCCATCGTCACATAGCTGTTACCCGGGCCAAAGATTTTATTTACTTTGGGTACGGAATCCGTACCGAAAGCCATTGCTGCAATAACACCTGCACCACCTGATTTAATAAGCGTGGTCACACCACATAATTTTGCAGCATACAAAATGGCAGGATTAATCGCCATATCGCCTTTAACCGGTGTTGCTAACACAATGGTTTTAGCGCCACTGAGTTTTGCAAGCGCTCCTTGCATTAATACCGACGAAGGCAGGGGAGCAGTACCACCAGGTACATAAATTCCAACTGCTTGAATTGGTTGATAACGCAGCTCGCAACACACGCCAGGTTGTGTTTCAATAATTTTCGTACCGGGTAATTGTGCTTGGTGAAATTTAGTAATGTTATTAAACGCAATATCAATAGCATTTTTTAATTCAGTACTTAATAGCGCTGGTGAATTATCAATTTCGGTTTGTGGCACAATAAGCTGTTCACTTTGGTTATTATCGAACTGCTGATTAAAATCAAGTAGCGCTTTATCGCCATTTTCTTTGACGGTATCGATAATAGTTTGAACACGCGCTTGCAGTGCGCTCTGATCTTGTTGAGCAGGGCGCGTCAATAAAGCGTCTTGTTGTGCAGCGGAAAGTTGCGACCAAACGTTCACGGTTTACTCCATCATCTTTTCGATTGGCATTACAAGAATCGAGCTTGCACCTTTTTCTTTTAATGCTTCCATGGTTTCCCAGAAAAGCGTTTCACTAGAAACCATGTGCAACGCAACTAAATCGTCAGTGCCGGCAAGTGATAATACGGTTGGTTTGCCGGTGCCTGGTAACAACTCGCAAATTTCGTCTAATCCCGCTTTAGGCGCGTGAAGCATAATATATTTACTTTCTTTAGCTTGGCGCACCGCTTTTAAACGAGGTAGTAAAGTATCAAGCAATGCTTGCTTTTGCTGGTTATCCATTGAAGGGTTTTGAATTAAACAAGCGTTAGACTCTAAGATGGTTTCGCCTTGCAAAAGACCATTTGCTTCGAGTGTCGCACCCGTTGAAACCAAATCACAAATCGCATCGGCAAGGCCTGCACGCGGCGCGACTTCAACTGATCCTGAAAGTAGCACAGTCGATGCGTTGATCCCTTGATTTTTAAGATATTGCTTTAAAATCTCAGGGTAGGTAGTCGCAATCTTTTTGCCTTCAAACCAACTCAACGGCAACTGACCTAACTCTTGCGGCCAGGCAAGTGCAAGGCGGCAGTAACCAAAATCGAGTTTTGCAAGTTTAGTAACCTCGGCATTTAGACTTTGTGCAGCACGTTCAGCTTGGCTTTCAACGAGAACGTTTTCGCCGACGATACCTAAATCACACACGCCGTCCATTACCAACCCAGGGATATCGTCATCACGTACTCGTAATACGTCAATTGGCATGTTTGTAGCGTGTGCAATTAGGCGTTGTTCACGTAAATTTAGTTTAACACCTAGTTGTTTAAGTAGGTCTTGGCAGTCTTTTGATAAACGCCCTGATTTTTGAATCGCAATGCGTAGACGGTTGTTATCACTCATTTTCTCATTCCCAATATTTAATTCTAATAATACGTTAAATTTAATTTGGGCTATAAAAAAGCCCGAGGTTGTCCTCGGGCTCATTTTTGTTGATTACCAGAGGACATATTTTCGGAATAGCCCTCCAGCGAAATACCTGAAAGCTACTCCGTTGTATGATGGTGATGAATAGTGTTCAGTATATTTAGCATGATATAAACCTTTTGAATAATAAGCCTGTTTGGCTTTTGTATTTATAGAAAAACATGAATTTTAATGCTTTGCAATAAAAAATAGCATCTAAATTGTGAATACTATATTTCAAAAAATAAAATACGCATAAAAACAAAACCTTAATCTTGTTGGTTGACGTTTTAAAATTAGCTTGTATAGGCCTGTATATACAAGTTAAATTGTCATTTTTAGGGTGTTTTGGAGATTAAATTGGTCAAGGGGGTGTTTTGTCTTGTTTGATGGTTTATGTTTAACCTGACGACAAAATTAGTCGAATAATTAGTATCAGATTTGATTAAGAAAGCAGCTTATCAAAGGGAAAATTATCAGCACTGCAATTTTAATGTACTCAATAGCTAATACATTCATGTTGAAAGATAATTAAAGTAATATGAACATTTTAAATGCAACAGAAACTCCCTAATTAAAAATAAAAGTATTAGGTCAAATTACGCTTGTTTTATTAAAATAGTGTTTAATTTATCACTAGGGCTTAGCGTAAAGCGCAATTTGGACTTAGTTTGTTTGATTGGTTATAAAATAGCCGTTTCAACAACAGCGTTAGATTAGTTAATTGAGGTTAGATGTGAGTAAAACTTTGTGTGAATGGAAGCGCAAAGAAATTGAGCAAAAGCTAGAAAAGCTAGCGGCGTTAGTTAATACCCCTCGCTTTGTCTGTAAAAAGTGCGCGCGCTGTGCAAATGACAAAAAGAGTTTATGTAAACCCATGCCATTATAAATGGATTTTATTGGACTCGTTTGGCGCGTTTTTTAAGTTACTGTTAACACGTAATAATTGTGCAATAAAAAATACATAAACTAATCTATAAGTTAATTGCATAAATTAGTTTTACATGGAAATGGAATCTAATATCTCGGCGACGCCGTTATATTTTGAAAAAGAATTAAGTTGGTTGTCTTTCAACGAACGCGTGTTACAAGAAGCAAAAGATCAAACTAACCCGATTATTGAGCGGATTCGCTTTTTAGGCATATTCTCTAATAATCTTGATGAGTTTTTTAAAGTACGTGTTGCCGATGTTAAACGCAGAATTTTACTCGATGAAGTTAAAAAGCTTCCTTCTACGCACATTCATTTACTTTCCGAAATTCAAGAAAAAGTACTCAAGCTCAACGAGAAGTTTGACGATATTTACCAACAAATTTTAATCGATTTAGCGCGTTATAATATCTACATCTCAAAGCCAGAACAGCTAGATGAAGCTGCACGAGCATGGTTAAGCGAGTATTTTATAAATAATGTGCTCGATCACATGACGCCAATTAAAGTCAGTGACGCACCAGAGAAAAAAATCCACCTAAATGATTCGTGTGTTTATATATTGGTTTCGCTTAACGGTGAGCGAGAGCAATATGCAGCACTTGAAGTGCCACAAACCATTAATCGCTTTGTCATTTTACCTAGCAAACGTAACAAAAAAGATAAGCACATTGTCGTAATAGATGACTTAATAAAGTACTTTTTGCGCGATATTTTTACCGGGCTTTATAAGTTTGATGAAATATCAGGTCACGCGTTTAAACTGACGCGCGATGCTGAGTACAACCTTGATGATGAAGTAGACGAAGGTTTACTTGATAAAATGTCTAAAGGGTTAAAACAACGCTTAAACTCTGAGCCTACACGCTTGGTATATGACGATGATATGCCCGAAGCAATGCTACGAATTTTGTGTAAAAAATTGGGTGTTAAACAATATGATTCGACTATTGGTTCGGCACGGTATCGTAATTTTAAGGACTTTATCGGTTTTCCTAATGTTGGGCGTAAATACCTTGAAAACCGTCCATTACCGGCTTTAAAAAATAAAGAATTTAGCCTGCAAGATAATGTTTTTAAAGCGATTAGTCTTGGTGATATTTTGCTTTATTATCCCTATCATACCTTTAATCACCTCACGGAATTTTTAAGACAAGCAAGTTACGACCCAAAAGTGACGCAAATTAAGATCAACATTTACCGAGTTGCAAAGCACTCACGTGTGATCAGTGCGCTACTCAACGCGGCGAGAAATGGTAAAAAAGTAACTGTGATGGTGGAGTTAAAAGCGCGCTTTGACGAAGAAAATAATATTGAATGGTCTCGATTGTTAAAAGAAGCGGGCGTAAAAGTAATATTTGGTATTCCAAGTTTAAAAGTACATTCTAAATTATGTTTGGTGTACCGTAAGGAAAAAGGTGTGATTGAAAAGTATGCGCACATTGGTACTGGCAATTTTCATGAAAAAACCGCAAATATTTATACTGACTTTAGCTTGTTTACTAAACATTCTGACCTAACTCGCGAAGCCACCGATGTTTTCCGTTTTATTGAATACAGTTACAAGTCGTTTAACTTTGAACATTTAATGGTTTCGCCAGTAAATGCTCGTGAAAAAATCTACCAACTAATCGACAGCGAAATTAGCCAAGCAAAGTTAAAGCAACCAGCTGCAATTACGCTTAAGGTCAATAACTTAGTTGATACAGGCTTGGTTGATAAGCTTTACGAGGCGTCGACCTTTGGGGTGCAAATTCGCATTATCGTTCGCGGCATGTGCAGTTTAATTCCCAATATTAAGGGGATTTCAGAAAATATTCGCATTATCAGTATCATCGACCGATTTTTAGAGCATCCTCGAGTCATGGTTTTTCATAATTCGGGTGACGAAAAGGTCTATATTTCGTCGGCAGATTGGATGACGCGAAACCTCGATCATCGAGTTGAAGTGGCGACACCAATTTACGATAATGCGTTAAAACAAATAATAATTGATATTCTTGAATTGCAATTTAAAGACCGTGCTAAAGCGCGGTTAATCGACTCGAGCCAACGCAACCATTACGTTCGTAGAGGCAATAAAATGAAGCTTCGCTCTCAAATTGCAATTTATGATTACCTGAAAAAGCGAGAAAACTCTTAATGAAAAGCACTGCAACAATTGCTGCGTTAGATATTGGTTCAAATAGTTTCCAGTTGATTGTTGCAAGGCAAATAAGCGGCCGTTTAGAAATCTTACACAAAGAAAAACTAAAAGTTCATTTAGCTGAAGGGTTAGACGCAGCCGGCAATTTAAGCGATGACGCGATAGTCAGAGCTGAAACTGCATTAAAAGAGTTTGCGACAACGCTGCAAGGGTTTAACGCAAATCACGTAAAAATTGTAGCAACATACACGGTACGAAAAGCAAAAAATAAATATCACTTTATTCAACGTGCGAAAAAAATCATTCCATTTAATATTGATGTAATTTCTGGATTGGAAGAAGCACGATTAATTTACCAAGGCGTTGCTAATTATCGTGTTGATAACGATACAAGACTGGTGATAGATATTGGCGGTGGCAGCACCGAGTTTATTGTTGGTAAAGGACCCAATACGCATCAGCTTGCTAGCCGAAGCATGGGATGTGTTACATTTCAGCAATTGTTTTTTGCTGATAATAGTATTTCACATGATAGTTTTAACCGTGCCATTGTTGCTGCGAGCCAAGAAATTGAGCCTATTCTTAATGCCTATCAAAACACCAATTGGCAGTGCGCTATTGGTACATCGGGTAGCTTTAAAGCAATTTTGAGTATCGTACAGCACACACTCGTTAATGACTCAGAGCATGATCAAATCACATTATCAGACTTAAACGTAATCAAACATAAGTTGATTTCGTTTGGCGATATTAAACATATCGAGTTGCCTGGGCTGGGTGACGAGCGTAAGGGTATTATCTGTTCTGCTGTTGCGATTGCCATTGCGTGCTTCGAGTTACTCAACATAAAGTCGTTAACGTATTGTGATTTTTCATTACGCGAGGGTGTATTACACGAGTTAATTAATTGCAGCGACAATCATAACCTAAAGCAGCAAAGTATTGATAACTTCGCCCAGCGTTTCGACTGTGATAAAAGTCAATCTAGTCGTGTAAAAGCGATGCTTACTTGGTTGTTTGAACATGCAAACAAAGGTTGGAATGTAACCTTGCAATTGCAGAAAATCGTTTTTTTTGCTGCAGACGTCTATGAAGTAGGCTTAAGCATAAGTTCGTCTAACACTCGTAAGCATTCAGCTTACATAATCGCGAATAGTTTACTTCCCGGTTTTAGCCAAGAAGAGCAGCAGCTGTTAACCTTACTAGTGCGGAATCATCGAAAGAAATTAAAGTTAGAGTCTGAACAGCTTGAATCAAACACAGATTTTAAAGAATTTATACAAGCGATTTCTATCTTTAGATTAGCACTGTTGTTTACACAAAAGCGTCAATGTGACTTTGTTAAAATTGACCAGATCAGGTTTTTGGAGCACTCGATAGATGTAACGTTTGAGCAAAATTGGTGGCAAGAACAACCTCTATTACAAGCCGACTTCGAAAAAGAAGCTATGTTACTGGAACCCCATGGCATCAACTTAAATTGCTTAAACCGTTAATATTAAAGCAAACTATAACCTAGCCGATATATAGGTAAGTTCTAGGAGTAATGTATGGATATTTTAATCCCATTTTTGCCGCGTATTAACACTGTGCACCCAGTGGACAAATCTACCTTATATGTCGTTGGCGTGAGCGACAATAAGACTACAAAAGTGCGTCTTAAAAAGAATGAGGCGACTCTGTCCGAACTTAAAAAACAAAAAGAAGATACGACAAAAGAAAGCCATACAAGTGAAGATGATGAGGAGCATATTGACACTTGGGCTTGATTCTCACCTAAGAGCTAATGTTTTAACACCGCCTTTAGTCTTATTAATACGCGCAAAAATTGCTGAGAACCGATAAAGCTATCTGTAGGGTGCTGGTTTATTGAAAGTGGATTTACCATAACACCCAGTACATCCTACTTAGCCAATCAACACTGAAATACACCCTTTAACACATAAACGCCCCGGCTTTGTTGAGGTTCTAATACGCTTCTAAGTCAAAAGAGTGGGGGACAAAATATGCGTTGTGTGTGTAAAGAATGTGATTTACAGGTGTGGAAAGGCTATGGGGAAATAGGGTTTGGTTGTAAATGCGGTTATTCATGGTTACCTGAAAAGTACTATGCTGCGCTTGATGGTAAGGGAAGATTTAACTTTAGCGCTTTTTCAACGCATTTAAACACAACTAAAGGTACAGCAAGTAAACACGCTTGCCCGCAATGTTCAAATACACTTGTTGATAAAAACTTGGATGAAATAACACTTACACATTGTGAGAATTGCAAAGGCGTTTTGTTTAACCTTACGCAATCCCAAGCTTTTTTTAAATATTATAAATTACCTAACTATGATAACCGTGCGTTATACATGCTAAGTGATTTGCCATTTATTGCGCTTTTGTTTAGTTGAGGTGTAAAGAACACATCATACTGAATAATTGTGAAAGTTCAAAACGGTGCTAATGCGTTAAACGCTTACATTTTTCACACCAAAGATATGCGAAGTACTGTTTATTACAAGAGGAAAGTAACCTTACGAGGAACTCAAAAAAAGGCCCAATCTTTGAGTAATTCGGAATCTTTATAAGCTGGGCCTTTAGGGTTTAATTATTTACCTTTGGTCGGGGTGGTAAACAGTCGAGCGATAATATATCAGTAAGCTCGGGCCAAGGTTTGTCATAAGCTTGTCAAATTGTGAAAAAGTGTAGCATCTAACTTGCTTTCAATATTTTCGCATTGTCGACGCAATTAAGCCAAACTAGACCAAAACCGATTATATAGTTCTCAAGCTTATATTGCCTTATTTGTGAAATTAGCGTCGCTTTGTCTTTATCATCAAGTCCAAGTAAATTTACGGTTGCTAATAACACGCTTTGACTAACTTCTGAATAATCATATTGGTACATAGGTTTAGAGCGCTTACCAAAATGCCCGTTTAAACCAAGCCGGCTGATTAACCCTGGGTATTTTTGTCCAAGTGTTAAACCGCGGTTTAAAGGTTTATTCGTTTTATCCCAAGGTAATGCAGCAAGTTTCGGCGATAAATCAGATATTAGTTTGCGATGAAAAGCACTGTGTAATTTGTACTTGGCAGGTAGATTCAACATGGTACACACGACCTCATCATTTAAAAATGGGTGTGTGCGATTATAGTAACTGTCGAGTAATTGCTGTCCAGCGACAACCATTCGCTGGCAACGGGCTTTTAAGTAAAATTGATCTGCCTGCTTCGCTGCATCGACATATTTACAGATGTGCGCTTTCATAAAGTCGTTAACCGTTTTTTCTATACTTACACTGTCTTTTAAAAGTAGTTGAGCGATTGGCAACGTTTGTTTTGTTAATTCTTCACTAATATAACGTTTGATGCGAGGCACTGTATACTTGTTAAGTGAGCTTTGCCCAAAGAAACGAAAACCAGGCATGCCTCGGTCGTAGTAAAACGCACGATACGTTTCTGCGCCCGTACCGGTTATAATTGTTCGACCTCGGGTTTGGTTTAATAGTTGCTCGTCGATTAACGCATGCGCATGGTGAAACGGGACTTCTCCAATGCTTGCGTTGGTAATTCTTTTTATCGTTTGTATATCAAAATTCGTGGTTGAATTTTTTGAATGGAACAGTTTCAAATTACATGCATTAGCAAGCTTAATCGCATACTGAACATCCGTACTATTAATTTCGCCATAACACAGTCCTTCGGGTTTCAAGTTCAAAACCTCACATGCAGACAATATAGCGCGAGAATCGAGACCGCCTGACAATGACACTAACGGGTAACTATCGTTTTTGAAGCACTTTCTTACTGCTTCGATAAACGCATCTTTTGCATGGCTATATTTGGTGGTTTTGTTTAAACATTTAACATATTGCGCCTGTATTTTTTGTTTCTCAAGTGTGTGGTTGTTAAGGTTAACCTTAATCAGAGATTCACCAGTAAAATGTTGGGTGTGCTTAATTATACAATCGCTGTTAAAAAGCTGGCCCAGTGCAAGCAGGTTACGCAAGGCTGTCTGATTAAATTCAACGTTATCTTCTAAGCAATTGATTAGTGCAGTTCGCGAGCTTGCAATAATGGTATGTTGTTGATGCTGATACACCAGTAACGGAAACGTACCAAATTCATCACTTGCGGCGTAAACTATGCGGGTTTCTTTATTAATTAGGACCCAAGAGCGACCGGTATAACACTTTTTTAGTCCATTCAGTAGATCAGCGGTTATTTGCCTGTCTTGATTTCGATAGGCAACATCACCCCAAATATAAATGTCGAACAGATGTGTCGAATGACAGGTTGAGGCAAGGCTAGTGTTAAAGTCGGTGATATTTGCTTGAAACCATTCGCCAATTTCGTTTCCAATAGATTTTGCTACGTTAAGACTAAATTGCGCCATATCAGGTACTCAAATAATAGTTTTCTTTATCTGAGCAATGAATGTGCCTTAGTTAATCCATTGATTTTTAATGAATACTAAGGCAGATTCAGGAAGCTTTCGCATTATGCGACGCAATTTAAGTTTAAATCTACTCAATTACCATTAGTTTTCGGTACGTATCATAGGCAAATTGATCTGTCATATTGCCGATAAAATCTTGTATTAAACGTGCACGATAATAAAACTCGTAGATTGGGTCGTTTTGTTTCAACGCATCTAATGTATCGACCGATTTTTTATATACGGACAGATATTTCGATGAAATTCGGTTTAGTAAGCGCGATTCAACCGAGAAATTAAATTCACCAGCGAGTAGTTTATTAAAGTCGTTCTGGGAATAGTCGAGCAAACACGCATATTCGTTAAGCAACGTAGTAATAATCTTGTGTCCTTGTAATTCAAGCTGCTGTACTTCGTGATGACAAAATACATATTTAAACGCTACTGACTTAAGGGCTTTAGTAATCGCATGTTGATAGCTATTATCTTCTAAGAGAGAGGCATTAAAGCTACCATGGAAAATTTCTTCAATATTATCGCAAAATCGAATTGCACTGTGTTTTACTAACGGGTGGAGCAAGTTAACGCGCAGACGAATGAAGAAATTGTTTTCGATATTGTAATCGTGTTTTTGTGCGTAATCGTAGGCATGTTCGCACTTACGCTGCATAAATGAGTTAAGTTCATCTTCATTAATATTAAACTGTGATAGTACATTGCGGTACTCTCGGTCTAATACGTCTATTAAGAAAGGGATGGAGATTAATCCTTTTTCTACTGCATCCTCTATGTCAGCTAAACAGTATGCAATATCGTCTGCGGCTTCCATAATGTAACTGGCAGGATGGCGACGACCTAACTCTATGCCAAGTTCGCCACAAAGCGTTTCAATAAATTCACTTTCACTAAAGTAATAGCCAACTTTTTTCATTAAATACTGTTTATTTACTGGCACTTGCTGTTTAGGCAATGTGCCACAACGTGTGTATTTTAAGATACTGGCTGTTTGACAATAGGTTAGGTTAAGCGCAAATAAGCTGTGAACATTTCTTATCGCCTGTGCATTGCCTTCGTAATGACAAAGTTCGTGTAGTATCGATTGCGTAGGTGAAAGAGGGGTATCTTCACCCATATTTTTAGAAAATGCGTGCTTTGAAAGCGGATGAGCCTTTAAGTATTTAGTAAACCAAGCATTTATCGCGGCTTCACCAAAATGACCAAACGCAGGATTACCGATATCGTGCATCAAGCACGCCATTTCAACTAAACTTTCTAATTCACGCTCAAGAGGCTTTAACCCGTATTGGGTTAGCTGGATTTCGCTCAGTGTATTAAATATGGTGTGTACAATAAATCGGCCATTTTGTTGCACTTCGAGAGAGTGGGTGAGACGTGAACGAACGGCAGCATTACGCTCAAGGGGAAATACTTGTGTCTTTTGCTGTAATCTTCGCAATCCTGAGCTATTTATAATACGTCCACGATCGCTCTCAAGTGCGGTTTTTGTATTGTTCGTTTGATTCAACGGACGTTTAGCATTTATTTTTTGTTTGAAATCCATAGCGATATCGTTTTTCTGTTTTTTACAATTTAACACTCAGGCAAAACGGATTCTAGCGTGTTTTACTTGGTTCACTTAATGTTCAGTTTGATTTTGGCATGATGATGCTAACTTAAAGCCTAAAAGATGATTTTAAGTTTATATCCCGAGTATTTATGAGTTTATGAAAAGCAAAAACCCGCTGGGCTAGCGGGTTTTTTATTTTTAGTATGTCACCGTTAAATCTACTTCATGTACGGTGAATGATCCATTTCCATTATCTAAACGACACTCAACTTGATTTGTACCTGTCGATTTTGCAGATATATAACCACTTGAACTTAATTCAACGATGTCTGACGAGAATCTTAGCTGCCAGTCAGCTTGTGTCGTTACATCAATTCGCTGCTGAACACTTGTGTCTTCAATCAATACGTAAACGGCGTAACACGCCAATTGTTGGGATTGACCCACTCGCATATTAATTGGTTCAGGGTTTACTTCCATATAATAAAGCGAGAACTCAGAAACGGTTAGTTTAGCTTCACCTGAAGTGCCATTGGAGCTTGCGATAACGTTAGTTACGCCACGTTGCTTAGTCGTTACTTTACCATTGCTTTCGTTAACGGTAGCGATTGAATCATCTTCAATCGTCCAATTTACCGATTCTGTGATATCAAGCTCAGTGCCGTTTGCGTATACCCCTTTTGCGGTATATTGGATTGTCTGTGACTCGGGAACAACCTCATTAGCAGGCGAGACAATTATCTCTTTAAGTTGTGATGCATATACTTCGACATCGGCTGTATCACTCATCCCTGCATAGTTAAACAGTAATTCTGTGTTTCCGGGGCTTACACCTACTACAAAGATATTTGGGCCTTGCGGGTTCACAAATGCTATGGATTCATCAGCCATGCGCCATTGACCATCTTGTGTTACATCGAGTGTATTGCCATCAGAAAAATCAGCGTAGGCTTTTGCTTTTACTTCAGATTTACCATCGGCACTGACGTGAACCGAAAATGAAGTTGGGTCAATATACACATTTGACAGAGTTGGGCCAGTAACGGTTACAACGGTAGTATCAAACTCTCCCTTAAACATCGCTTTGATTTTCGATGTACCAACCGCAATTGCGCTTGCAGTTCCGCCTTCTGCGCCTGTCGGCACGATAGATACCACCGAGGTATCAGACGATGTCCAAGTTGCCTGTGTTGTCACATCTTCAATATGGCCAGAAACGTAAGCTGCAATTACCTTAAATCGACCTATTGTTTCAATTGGCACTTCTGGGTCGTTAGGTGATATTTCGAGATATTCGACTGGATCATCGAATACATTTAGTTGAGTCGAGCCTGTTTGACCTTGGAATGTTGCATTAACCTGTGTTGTGCCAATTAATGTACCATTTACGAGACCTGGGGTTGAAATGAATGCCAACGAATCATCATCAATTGTCCAATCACTGGTATTGGTAACGTCAATTAAATTCGTAAAATCATTGTCATATATAGCGTAGGCACTGAGCTGACGAGAACCGTTAACGTAGACATTAACATTTGCAGGCTCAATCACAATACCGGTTAATTGTGGCGGTAGTGCTAACACAGTTAGTTGACCATTACCCGTTAGCCCAGCATAAGTGGCAGAAATTCTAGCAACACCATCATTATTACCGGTCGCGAGACCGCCGTCTGCTCCTGAGGTAATAACTGTTGCAACGCCTGTATTATCCGATTTCCATGTAGCAAGTGTTGTAACATTGGTAAAAGAACCATCAGGGTGAATTGCTTGTGCTTGAAAATTAAAGGTTTCACCTTCATTAATTTGTTTTAAGAATGGTGTAACAGATATACGGTCAATTGCTTTGCCTGTCACTGTGATATCTGCAAGAGCAATTTTACCTCTATATTCAGCTTGTACTTGGGTGTAACCTTGCTGATTCGCTGTTACTAGACCCGACGTTGAAACCGTAGCAATCGAAGTATCACTAATTTGCCAATTTGAACTGTTAGTAACTTCGAAACTTGTACCATTAGAGTAATTTACGAAAGTTTTAAATTGTTTTGTTTCACTTACATTGAGTTCAGCGCTAACTGGCGAAATAGTTAATGAATCGATAACTGCGGCTGTTACTATAAGCTCACCTGTAGACGTCAGCCCCTGATAATCAGCTTGAACGGCTGTAGCACCTTCAACTAGTGTTGCAAATAAACCATTACCATTATGAACTGCAATCGATTGTTCTAAAGATTGCCAATTTACCAATTTAGTAACATCAAAGTTACTTGAGTCACTGAAATAAGCATGCGCTTTGAACTGTATTTCTGAACCAGCAGGCGTCTCTTGAGGGGTAGGATAAACAACAAGTCTTTCAATAATAGCAGGACCAACAGTCAGGTTAGCGTCATTCGATGTAATACTGTTATAACTAGCAGTTATTGTTACATCACCTTCAGCATTACCAGTTGCTAACCCCACAGCATCAATCGATGCAATACTAGTATCATCACTAAACCAGGTTGCAAACGTGGTAAGATCTTTGTTTGATGCGTCAGTATAAATACCAAATGCCTGATACTGTACTTGACCACCTACATAGGTTGTTTTTGTAACTGGTGATATGTTGATGGATACAAGCTCAGCATCTGTAACGGTAACTTCAGCTGTTCCTATCATACCGTCATAACTCGCACTAATCTGAGTAGTGCCAACAGCCTGGGTCCATGCGAAACCAGCATTAGCACCTATTGAATCGACATTCGCAATTGATGAGTCATTAGATTGCCAAACGGCAAGAGAAGTAACTTTTTCACTGTGTCCATCAGAATAAAATGCCTGTGCATCAAATTGACCTTGTGTACCGAGTGGTACAGAAACTGTTGCAGGCGTCACTTGTAGTTTTGTAATAACGGCATCAGTAACAGTAATTTCAGCACTATCAGACATCCCTTCGAATGTACCTGTAATTTGGGTTATACCTTTACTATTAGCTTTAGCAAGACCTTTGTTATCAATACTTGCAATTGTTGACGTTGTGGCAGACCAATCAGCAGATAAAGTAACGGAAATTTGTGTTGCGTCAGTATAATGAGCAACTAATTCAAATTGAGTAGTTAAACCTATTGGTATTGAAGTCGTTTTAGGTGTAATTACAACATTAACAAGTTCTGCATTTATAACTTCAACCGCTGAAGTATCAGTCATACCATCAAAGCTTACCTCAATAATTGTATTTCCTTTATCGTTTCCCGTTACAAAGCCACCTGTTGTTATATTACCAACACTCGCAACTGAACTGTCGTCACTAATCCAAGTAGCAAGTGATGTAACATCCTTACTCGAAAGGTCAGTATAATATGCTGTTGCTTTTAATTGAGTAGACGTACCTTTAGCGATAATATTTGCTTTAGGGCTTACTTCAAGGTGTGTGATAACCGCTTCATTAACTTTGAGTGCTGCTGTTGCTGTTTTTCCTTTTACATTTGCACTTATCGTTACGGAGCCTTGTAAATTCCCCCTTGCTAACCCGGTATTTGAAATAGAAGCAATTGTATTATCACTGCTTTGCCATGTTGCTTGTGCTGTTAGATCGCGGGTTGAACTGTCGGTATAAATACCCAGTAAATTATATTGTTGCGTAGTGCCAGCTGGAATACTTGCAATTTCCGGTGATATAACTAAGGTAACAAGCTCAGCATCGGTAACCGTTGCATTAGTTTTACCGGTTTGACCGTCAAATTGGGCTGAAATTTCTGTGGTCCCAACATTTTCACCAAACGCGAGGCCTGGGTTTACTGAACCTGTTTCGATAGACACGATACTTGCATCTGCCGATTGCCAAAGCGCTTGAGTTGTCACATCTTTTATTGTTTTGTCAGAATAGATAGCTTTAGCAGTGTATTGTCCTTGGCTGCCTTTTGGTTTTTTAATATTTACTGGTGTGACTTGTAGCTCAGTGATAACTGCCTGTGTGACTGTTAGCACACCAGAATCATTCATGCCTTGATACTGACCAGTAATATTTGTTTGACCTGCAGTGTATGTTGTAGCTAAACCTGCAGTATTCATTGTTGCGACAGCGCTTGCGCTAGAGATCCAACTGGCTGATGATGTTACATTATTAGATGTGCCGTCAGAATAGATTGCACGAAGGGTATATATTTGATTAACACCAGCTGCAACAGTTGCAACTTTTGGCTCTAACACAACTTGGTCAAGTATAGCTTCTGTGACGGTGATTAACGCGTCATCTTTCATTCCGTTATAAGTGGCTGTTACGGTTGTTTGACCAATTTCTAATCCATATACCAATCCACCACTAGCGCCTGAAGCTGTCACAGCTGCAATACTGCCATCAAATGATTTCCACGTTGCGATTTGGGTGATATCTGCAGATGTCGAATCTGTATAGTAGGCTGTTGCTGTTAACTGACCTCTATGGCCTTTAGCTATTTTTAAAGAAGTGGGCATCACTGCGATATGGGTAATCTCTGCAGAAGTAACGGTTAGTTTTGTAGATACTTGTTGATCTTGAACTGTCGCAATAATGTTAACGCTACCGGTATTTGCACCGACTGCGATTGAAGGTGAGGATATATAGGCAATATTGTTATCACTTGATTGCCAAGTTGCTTGACTAGTTAAATCTTTAAAACTGCCGTCAGTATATTGACCTATAACTTCATATGATTGGCTATTACCTTTTGCAATAGTTGAATTAGATGGGCTTATTACTAAGGAAACAAGATCAGCTTCTGTAATAGTTAGCGAGGTACTGTCTATAAGTGATTCAAAGCTAGCCGATACATTTGTTTGCCCTACAGATTTACTAATTGTATAGCCACCATTTAGGCCAGAGGTTTCGATGGCAGCAATGTTTGTATCACTAATTTGCCAAGTAGCAATGTTCGTTACATCTACTGTGTGCCCATCAGTATAGTGTGCTGTCGCGGTATATTGGCCTTCTGTACCAAGTGGTACTTGTGCATCAACTGGGGTAATAACCAGTTTTTCTGATACAGCTGCGGTTACAGTAAGTGAAGTACAAGCTTGTTTATCTAAATAATTAATACAGATTTGGGTAACGCCAGGGGTATAAGTCTTTGCGATACCAGATTGGGCACCAGTGAAGCCAATATTAGCTATTTCTTGTTCAGAACTTGACCAAACACCTAACTGAGTAACATTTTGTACAGATTCATCAGTAAAACGAGCATAACCGGAATATGAAACATGGGTACCTAAAGGCGTTATATAATTAATAGGTGTTAATGTCAGTTCAACAAGTTCAGCATTCGTTACTTCAACAGAAGTGTTGGCTCTGAGGTTTGCAAATTGAGCTGAAACGGTGGACTTACCAACACTGGTAGCAATTGCATAGCCAGCGTCATTACCATTTGGTGAAATTAAACCAATGTCATCCGCTAAACTCCATGAGCTGCTAAGGGTTACATCTTCAACGTGACCATCACTGTAAAGTGCTTCAGCTTTATACTGGCCTTGAGTACCCAAGGGAAATACACCATCTTGAGGTGTAATTAATAAACGTTCTGCAACAGCATCTGAAACAGTCACAGAAGTTGAGTCAGTTAAGTGAATATCTTCATAAGCAAAGGCTGCTGAAATAGACGTTGAGCCAACACTTGCAGCATTAAACACTTGTGTTCTATTAAATTGACCAATTGTATCGTCTTCAATTTTCCAGCTTGATTGCAGTGTTACATCTATAGACTGTCCATTTTTAAGAATTAAGTTCGCTTGATATTGTGCTTGTGTACCAAGAGGGAGTCGTTTATCGATAGGTGTTATCACAAGTGACGAAACAGGGCTATCAATAATCGCAAGTTGACCTTGGTTTTCGAGTGACTTAAATATAGCTCTGACATAAGTAATACCTGTTTGTTTTGCAACTACAGAAATAGAGTCTGAATCGTTTACTTGGATCTCAGCTAGTTCAGCGTCTTGAATTTGCCAGTTAGTAGATTGTGTTACATCAAATCGTTGACCACTTTGATAACGCGCATATGCACGGTACTCTGTCGTTAACCCTACTAGTGTTTGATGCTGCAGTGGCGTAACATCAAGCCCAATTAAATCAGCATCATTGACGGTTAAGGCAGTGTCATCTGATACGGTGACACCATTACTTGCTGAATAACTTGCAGAAACAGTTGTGGCTCCAACGCTAACCGTTGTTGCCAAACCAGAGGCTGTAATTGTTGCAATAGAATTTTCAGCGATTTGCCAAGACGCACTGTCAGTAACATCATGTGTCGAGCCATCACTCAAGGTGACCATGGCGGTGTAGTTTATATCAACTTCAGTAGGCACAGTGACATTATCAGGCGTAACGACGAGTGCAACGGGGTAGGGATCACAGGGATTATTATCACCACCACAATCACTTTTAGGGAGGCCAGAATTATCACCACCACAAGCACTGAGCAGTAAAAATGCATTTAGGGTCAATAAAAACTTAACAAACTTAGCCATTTACTGAACCTCTTTATTAATTCTAACTTCAATTTCTGACGATGTGACTACTGCACGACGATTATGTTTTCGATGATCTTCTGTATCATTATCCATAATGGGGTGAGTTTCACCAAAGAATGCAACTGTAATTCTGCTTTCGTCGATTCCATGATTTGCTAGATAATTTTTTATCGCTTCAGCACGTTGTTTTGAAAGCCGGTTGTTATATTCAGCTGAGCCTTTACTGTCGGTATACGCTTTGATGGTAATCTGAGTTGTTGGGTAGCTTTTTATATGTGTTAAAAACTCATTAAATTCAGTTGAGGGCACAAAATAACTACTATCGAATGCAAATAAGGTAGTAATTGATTGTTCTGCCACTACTTTTGTTAGTTCTTTAACCGCTGGTATTTGAATGGATTTTTCTTTTGTAGTTTGCTGAGGTTTTGCAGCAGGAACGATATGCTGTGGATCAGTTTGTTTTTTACGTTTAAATTGATATGACAAGCCTAGCCAACCAATATGGCCATTACTGCTCCCAATTTTTTGGCTACCTAAGTCATTTATATATTGATAGGTTAAACGCGCTTGCCAGTTTTCAGCAAAATTGTATTTCAAGCCGAGTGATGCTGTAGTGGTAAAACCATCATCTTTACGCTTTTGTGAAGGTGATTGTGTTTCACCATACCAATTAAGCACACCTACTTTTGCGAATGTGTAAAAATTATCACTCAGTTCTAAATCATAGCCAATCGCAGCATCCCATGCTTTAATTTCTCCTTGGTAAGGTACATTAATACCACTTTCAAAATACGTTGCATTTACATCACCTAAGTCTATCAAGGATGATTCAATGAAATAATTGTTTTTAAATTGATACCCAATTAAACCACTAAACGCTGTGTCACGTTTATCACAATTAACTGCCCAAGGCTCGCAACCGTGTTGATAACGAATTGAGCCAATTTGAGCGCCAAGGTAAATAAAGTCACTTTCGAATTGTTCGTGCTTTGCCAAATCTTTATTTGCTAGTGCGTGAGAAGTATGACAAGAAGTTAAAAACAGGGTGATAACCGATAACTTCCATTTACTAGTGAGAATTGTCATTACGAAATCCTAATTAATCCTTTTAAGTCTATTTTTATCAGTTAATTGTTTAAAAACAAAACAAACTGCAACATTTTTTAAAATTTAATACTATTTTTTCAACCTTTTTTGATCTCGATGCGACTAAGTAATAAATACTCAATATCTGGGATGATAAAAATGGATTTAAGTTACTTTTTAGCAAACTATGCAGACCTTCTAAGCCTATTACTTTCGCCGGTTGTAAGCCTATGGCTTTGTTTTATCGCAACACAATTACTCGTAAAGTCTAAGCAGCAGGCCGTTTAAGCAACAAGATCATTAAATTACTAACTTAAAATCAATTTTTTTGGTGATTTTGCTTAAAAAATGACAAATACGTATTGCCAAGCCAGAAAAAATGCATAACTATAGGGTCTGCAAAGGCAAAATAATAAAGATAGGAATCTATAATGAACAAAGCACAATTAGTTGAAAAAATCGCTGCGGACGCAGAAATTTCTAAAGCAGCAGCAGCTCGCGCATTAGACGCATTCACTGGTGCAGTGTCTACATCATTAAAAGACGGTAACTCTGTAGCGCTAGTTGGTTTCGGTACTTTCTCTGTTAAAGCACGTGCAGCGCGCACAGGCCGTAACCCACAAACTGGTGAAGAAATTCAAATCGCTGCAGCTAACATCCCTACTTTCAAAGCAGGTAAAGGTCTTAAAGACAGCGTTAACTAATTTGTAAAAGTTATCATCCCAATAACTTTAAAAAGGAGCGTTAAGCTCCTTTTTTATTGTCTGTTATTCAACTGTGACTTAAACCCATCTGGTAATTATTCGATAAAATGGTGCTGGGTAGAAACATGCTAACCAGGCTGAACCTGCAACGTAGTTATTTACATTGAATAATCCAACCTAGTTTGCAAAACAGCGTAATTTCCTATTTACTTTGGTCTTAACGCTTTGTCGCCACGACTTAAACCAACTGCGCCAGATCGCACAACCTCAATCACCTCAGTTTCATTTTTTAAGGTATCAATAAAAGATGCGAGCTTGTCAACTGCGCCAACTAACTGCAGTGTGTAGGTTGTTTTACCCATATCTAAAATTGATGCACCGAAAATATCAACCACACGGGTTACGGCCGCACGTGTTTTCTCTTCATGAGCCATCACTTTAACTAACAATAACTCACGTTCAATATGACTTGCATCACTCAGGTCAATCACTTTATGTACATCTACTAACTTATTAACTTGCTTAGTGATTTGTTCAAGAATACGGTCATTACCTGTGGTGGTTATTGTGATGCGCGATAATGAGTCATCATCAGTTGGACCCACAGTTAAGCTGTCAATGTTGTAGGCGCGCTGCGAAAATAAACCAACAATACGTGATAGGGCGCCTGGCTCATTTTCTAAAAGAATGCTTAAAATATGACGCATTATGCTTTTACTCCTTTTTTCAGCCACATCTCATCAACTGAGCCATGACGAATTTGCATTGGGTACACGTGTTCATTTTCATCTACATTGATGTCGATAAATACCAGTTTGTCTTTATGGGAAAATGCTTCTTTTAACTTTTCATTAAGTTCGCTTGGGTGGTCAATGCGAATACCAATATGGCCATAACTCTCTGCGAGTTTTACAAAATCAGGCAGGGATTCCATATAAGAACATGAGTGGCGACCTGAATAAATCATGTCTTGCCATTGGCGTACCATGCCAAGTGATCGGTTATTTAAAGACACTATTTTTACTGGCAAGCCATATTGCATACAGGTTGATAATTCTTGAATATTCATTTGAATCGACCCATCGCCGGTAACACATACTGATTCTTTTTCAGGAAAAGCGAGTTTTACTCCCATCGCTGCAGGAAAGCCAAAACCCATAGTGCCAAGGCCACCAGAATTAATCCACTGACGTGGTTTTGCAAAAGGGTAGTGTTGTGCAGCAAACATTTGGTGCTGACCCACGTCTGAACTAATATAGGCATCACCCTTGGTTACTTCGTAGAGCGCTTTAATTGCGGCTTGTGGTTTAATTTTCTTTGAGTCATTTTCAAAACTTAAACAACGCTGTTCGCGCCAATTATTAATTTGTCGCCACCAATCTTCTTGCGCAGCGCGGTCAATTTGAATCTCGCTTTTACTAATCGCACTTTGCAATTGTGCAAATACAGTCGCAAGATCGCCAACAACCGGTATATGACAGTGAATGGTTTTAGAGATAGACGTTGGGTCAACATCAACCTGCACAATGGTTGCGTTGGGGCAAAACTTCTTAACATTGTTCGTTACGCGATCGTCAAAGCGTGCACCTAATGCAAGAATAACATCGGCATTTGCCATTGCTTTGTTTGCTTCCAAATTACCGTGCATGCCAAGCATGCCAATAAAGTTAGGGTGTGTGCCTGAAATACCACCTAATCCCATAAGGGTGTTGGTACAAGGCGCATTCAAGCTTTCAACTAGCTCTGTTAATTGCTCTGATGTATCTGATAATACAACGCCGCCACCTGAGTAAATAACAAGGCGTTTAGCATTTAAAATAGCCGATGCTGCTTTTTTGATTTGCTTTGGATGACCTTTGGTATTGGGGCTGTACGAACGCATCGATATGTCATCTGGCATAATGTAATCAAACGCAAGTGCCGGATTCAATATATCTTTTGGCAATTCCACAACAACGGGGCCAGGTCGACCTGACGCAGCAAGATAAAACGCTTTTGCTAGGGTTTCTGGGATCTTTTCTGCATCACGACAGTTAAAGCTGTGTTTTACGATTGGACGTGAGCAACCAACAATATCCGTTTCTTGAAAGGCGTCATCGCCAATTAAATTGGTGGGTACTTGGCCAGATAAAACTACCATTGGAATTGAATCCATATAAGCAGTTGCAATACCAGTAACGCAGTTAGTTGCACCAGGCCCTGATGTGGCAAGTACAACGCCCACTTCACCTGTTGCGCGCGCAAAACCATCGGCCATATGTGTCGCTGCTTGCTCGTGACGCACTAAAATATGATCAAGCTCATTCTCGGCAAATAGGGCATCATAAATATCTAATACGCTACCACCGGGATACCCAAAAATATATTTAACCTTAAGTGCTTTTAACGCTTTAACAACAAGCTCAGCACCAGACATTTTATTACTGTCCATCCTCATTCCTCTGTGCAGTAGATAAAAAAAACCCCCGCTAGTTGCGGGGGCTTATTAAATTCAGTATGACAAAATTAACTAATAGCTCCCCGCTGGCGACTTAATTAAGACCAGGACGAAGACTGTTAGTAGAAGAAATAATGTCATTTAAATTTGCTCTAAAAATTGATTAACGTATTTGTATTATTTTTGTTAACCGTTGTCAACGGTGAATTCTTCAATTGACATAAATAATTCATTATTATCAGTATTAAAATTAAAAATGTGGTTTTTCTGGTTATCTTTGATTGCCGGTGAATTGAAAATGCAATCTTTTGAAAGTGTATACAATAATTTGTTATTACTGAATTAGTACGTTAATTTATGTCGGAATTTTGTACATAAAAAAAGGCCCAATTAGGGCCTTTATTCAAATAGGAAAATAATTATTTATTTTCTTCTTTTTTCGCTTTTAAATTTGCTGCGTGGTCAATCTTGTACTCTGGCATTTCAGTTTTACCATTTAACAAGTAGTTATCCATCCAACGCATTAAACGTAGGCTGTAATCATATTTAGCAGCCATACGCTTGTTACCGTGACCTTCGCCTGGGTAGTAAATTAAGCGTACGTCTTTACCTTGTACTTTCATATAACGGTAAAGTTCCATTGATTGTGCTGGGTGAACACGAGGATCGTCTTTACCGTGCATGATCAATAATGGTGTTTTAGATTGACCAGCCCAATAAATAGGTGAACGCTCTAAATACCATTGCCATTTGTCCCAAGGGTAAGAACGCGCGTGTACTAGGTGCATTTCGTTCGAAATGTCAGTAGTACCAAATTTTGATAATTGGTTAGTTACACCAACAAACATTACCGATGTTGCAAAATGTTCAGTGAGTTTTGTAGCAGCCCATGCTGACGCATAACCACCGTACGAACCACCTGTAATACCAACGCGTTTAGTATCAACTAAGCCTTTATCGACAAGGTGTTGCTTGAAACGAACAAGATCGTTGAACTCTTCGCCTGCATAGTCATTTTGACCAAGTTTAGAGTAGTCAACGCCTTTACCTGTCGAACCACGGTAGTTAGGGTACAGAACTGCGTAACCACGTGCAGCAGCTACTTGACCAGGACGAGAGTAATTAGTTACCCACCCATCTTTGTCGTGACTTTCAGGGCCACCGTGAACCGACATAATTAGCGGATAACGAGTACCTTCTTGATAATCTAATGGATAAACAAGTACGCCATCTAAACGTGTTCCATCTTCGGCTTTGAACGAGATAGTTTCTTGTTTAGCTAGACGTTTGTCGTTTAACCACGCGTTTGAATCTGATACGCGAATATCTTTTTTACCACGTAGCATAAACGCTTCAGTCGGGTGTTTACGTGAGTGACCCGCAAACGCAACTGTCTTATCTGAATCTGAAATAGATAAACGGCCAGCAATTAATTTACCGCGTTTAAGCTTGGTTTTGTATTTACTTGAGCCCGGCTTAATTGTTGCGATAAAGCTCTCAGTATCAATTTGCGCAACGAAATGCAGGGTATTTGACTTATTTGCCCATTCGAAATCGCTGATGTGGCCTTCAAAATTAGGTAACCAGTTTTCAATTTTACCTGATTCTGCATCTGCCAAATATAAGCGGCCTGTTGCTGGGTCGTGCTTGTCTTGTGCACCAAGAATTGCAACATACTTACCATTTGGTGAAAATTCAGCTGCGCCTAATTTGCCTTCAGTTGCAAATGAAGTAACTACTTTTTTGCTCGAAAGATCAAAGATATGCCATGTTGATTTCATGTACTTATCGTCGATAAGTGCTGAAGGCTGTGTTTTAACTAGTAGCTTTTTAGCATCACTTGACCAGTTAACATCGCTTACGTATTGATCAATTCCTAACCCTTCAAGGGCGATTGGCTTTTCGTTTACAGCTAAATCAACAACCATTAATTCTGCAGTTGTTAAACCAAGCTCATAAGTTTCTGCTTTAAAGCCTAATTTTGCCAATTCTTTGTCTGTTTTCGGTTTAGCAGGCTTTGCAATTATCGCAACCTGTTTGTTGTCTGGACTTAGGTCATAAGACGAAATAGACGTGCCTTTTAAGGCAATTACTTTTTGCCATTGACCACCATTTACCGGAATGCGGTAAAGGGTTTTAAATTTGTCTTCTTTAAACTTTGCTAAGAAGTAAACAAACTTACCGTCCGCAGAATACTCAAGACTTGAGATATTTACTTTACCAGTAATGAAAGGGCGCTCATTACCTTTAGCGTCAGTAAGATAAAGTTCGCTGTAGTTAAAACCATCTTTTTCGACATAAATTTCACGTGGCACAGAGCGGGTAAATGCAACTGCATCGCCATCTGGGCTAATTGCAGTTTGGCCAACTGATTGGATTTTTGTTAAATCTTCTAGTGTTAGTGTGTCATTAGCAAAGGCAGCGCTTGTAGATAAACCTAGCGCGACAGCTAATGCTGATTTGATTAGTTTCATTGTGTCCTCGTTTACTGATTGTCAGCGGGTAGTAGTCTAAAATGACGAAAGTAAAAGGCAAGAAAATGCGATAAAAAAAGGTGACTTACGTCACCTTTTTAAAAATTATAATGCTTCGATAACTGCTTGGGTAAAGTCAGTCGTTCCGTGGCTACCACCTAAGTCGCGTGTAGTACGGTCGCCTGTTTTAATTACGTGAGCAATGGCTTTACGAATACGCTCAGCTTTTTCTGCTTCACCTAAATACTCTAGCATTTGAATAGACGCAAGAATCACAGATGTTGGGTTTGCAAGGTTTTTACCAGCGATATCTGGTGCACTACCGTGTACCGCTTCAAAAATAGCAGCATCTTTACCAATATTTGCACCTGGTGCCATACCTAAACCACCAACAAGGCCAGCACATAAATCAGAAAGAATGTCACCGAATAGGTTAGTTGTAACCATCACGTCGAATTCTTCTGGGTTCATTACTAGCTTCATGCATGTCGCATCTACAATCATTTCAGCAGATTCAATTTCAGGATAACGCTCAGCAACTTCACGCGCTACTTTCAAGAAAAGGCCCGATGTCGATTTCAGAATGTTTGCTTTGTGTACAGCAGTTACTTTTTTACGACCTTCACGTTTTGCTAGTTCGTAAGCGAAAGTAACGATTTTCTCAGCACCTTCACGTGTGATCTTTGACATTGCCTCTGCTTCAGTACCATCTTCAGATACAACTTGGCCAAGACCAGAGTACATGCCCTGTGTATTTTCACGGATTGTAATGATATCAATGTCGTCGTAACGCGCTTTAGTACCTTCAAATGACTTAACTGGACGAACGTTAGCGTACAAGTTAAACTTTTTACGTAATGTAACGTTAATTGACGTAAAGCCTTCACCTACAGGTGTTGTTAGCGGGCCTTTTAAAGTGATTTTGTTGCGTTCGATTGCATCAAGGGTTGCTTGTGGTAAAAGCTCACCTGTTTTTTCAAGTGCAGCAAGACCCGCATCAACAAATTCATACTCATAATCGCAACCAACTGCATTTAGGATCTCAAGCGCTGAATCAATGATGCTTGGACCAATACCATCGCCTTTAATAACCGTAATGGTTTGCTTAGACATTAAATTTTCCTTTAACTGAATCGAGCTACCCGGTTGGGTAACTGTGTACGTGAGATTGTCACGAACAAGCATAGCATCGTGATGCCAACTGGTTAGTTATTAATGCTTGCTCATATTATTATTCAACGGCTATTTATAGCAATTTTTAGCAGATTAATCCACAAAAGGCGTAAAAATGACGGTATTTGTAATTATAAAACCCTGTTAACAGGACTAAAGTCTAATAACTTGGTTAAATAATTATCTAAATTTTCTATTTGAAGTTGTTGTTGAGCATAAATCATCTGCTGCTTTATGTGCGCCGGTTGTTGCTCTAACGTTTGGCCTAAGTAAACCAAATTACAAATTACTAAGTGGACAAAACACGCACTGTGTACCTCTGTACCCTCAGTTAATTGATACCCATTTTGGCTAATTTCAAAAAACGGATTTGCTTTTACCTGATCAGGTAATTCTTGGTTATGTAACGCATAGAAATTAACTAACGAATTGATATCTGTAATGCTGTGTTTGGGCGTAGTGGTGTTTATCGGCAAAACTATGCCGTGCGGAAACAGTTTAAACGTAAATGCGATGTACTTTAATGCGTAATTGATGACTTTTTGACATGGAAAATGCGGGTCGATTATTTTGTAGCTTTCAATAAACGCAATCAACAACGAAACGCGATTTTCAACGTAATGCCAATTGAGCTTTCCTAAACTGCGTAAACGTTGCAATAACTGCTGATTTTCTAATAAGTCAGGTAATTGCTCAATGCCTACTAGTGCAATGGCGTGCCTAATATCTGATATGGGATTGTGTGAAAATCGCTGTGCTAAATTAAGCACTAACGTGTTGGCATTTGGATTTTTTGCAAGCTCGCCAAGTAATTTTCCAATACTAAAATGCGCCGCTTTTCGAATTACGTGTAAATCATGAGTAGTAAAGTATTCATTAATATGAGGTGCGTTGACGAACTTCACTAGCTCCGGCAATTTTTGCCACAAACCAATAAGCGATTCAATTTGATTCGTCGCGGCAACGCGATGCTTAACTACACGTGCACTGGTTTTTACTTCTTTAAATGACTTACTATCGGTGTGGTAACACAGTAATTTATTGTTTGATACTTGTCCCAATACACGTAATTCGAGCCCTTCGTTTCGAACCGTCTCTCCGGGTAATGGGTTATTAAATAGTTGGCCAAGTTCAGTTAAAAGTGACTTATCTTCAGTACGGGTTGCCTTTAAATAAACAGTGTGTATTGCGTCACGTAAGGTGCGCGCTGGCATATCATCAACACAGGTAATCGCTTTTGCCAGTACGTAACTTAAACGCACAATTCGGTTATCGATAGAATAGTGCGGTTGCTGTTTTATTTTAGCGACAAGATCGGTTTGCAATAACGGCAATTTGCTTAAATGTGGTTTAACAAACTGATAGGTGTAGCGATAACGGTTTTTGTAGCGCTCATGTTGTTTTGCATTTAACAATGTTTTTGCAGCAACACAATTAAGTTCGTTAGATATGGATACACAATGCGATATCGCACTTTGCAGTAATTTTACGCACGCGATACGATTTAAACCGCTTATCTTTGCAAAAATACAAATTAAAATACATTGGCGACTAATCAAATTAGTTGCGTAACTGTACTTTGCGTTATAAACAGCAAGGGTTGCTATCGAGACGTTTTGATTAGCGTGAAATGTTTCTTCAATGCGTGTCGCGGCATCAACAAGTAATGGGTAGGCTGAACGCCATTGGGTTTTGTCATTATAAACGTTAAATAGTTTGTCTAAACTATCCACGCTCTCCATTAATTGCTGGGCTAAATCCACTCAAATGTTCACTTATTCTTCGTTAATTAACTCTATCATACGCAATTTCTGCGCCAGGACCCCACGCAACGAGTTGTTCATTTTTGAAAAACATCCCTGTGCATTCATCTTTGGTAGTAATACCATCAGAATGTTCATGCTGCGTGCGGTAATAGATAATTTGAAATACGTCGTCACCTTTGCGCTTTGCAAACGTTAAGTCAGGTGACCCTAAGTTGTTAAATACTTGATCTAAAAACACAGGAGAGTCGGCCTTTAATTTACTAAGATACCGTTTATTGAAAGATTCCCTATCTTGCCAATACATGCCTTGTGGGTCGTCTTTATAAAAGTTGATAATAAGGCCCGCGGCAATCGCATAAATCCCTAACCCTAAGACAATGTATTTCAGAATTTTATTATTCATACTAAGAACTCGGTAAACGTAGCGCCTTCAAACTGAAACCAAGATGAATATCTTGGCGCAAACTTACCAATAGCTTAGCACGAATATACGCATCATGATTGTCGTTTAACTTGTTGAAAACACGTTTTAACTCATCTGGATAGTCAGTCGCTAAAAGGGCATCTTCAACTGACGGGAATTGCGTTAATAAATTGACTGCGCCTTGCTTGCCAATTCCACTTACCCCCGGAATATCATTCGTTTTATCGCCGTTGAGCGCCCAAAAATCGGTGAGTTGTGAGGGGGCTAACGAAAATTTATCAATTACAGACTGAATCGAAATATATTCGCTTTTAAAGTAGTCATACACATGAATGTAGTCGCCAAGTAAAGGCAAAAAACCTTTGTCGGTAGAGACTATTGTTGACGTTACTTTATTGGTAGACGCTTTACTTGCCAGTGTTGCGATTACGTCGTCTGCTTCATCGTGCTCAGGAACATAAACCGTTATGCCAAGTTCTGAAAATGCTTGGTAAAGTTTTGGCAATGCGTCAGCCAACTCATTAGGCATTGGCTTTCGTGATTGTTTGTAATCTGCATAATAGTGATAGCGCCAGCTCGTATCACCATCAAACACGGCAATAGCATGTGTAGCGTTCGTATTTTTTAACAGTTTTCGCGCCGCATTAACGACCCTAAAATAGGTATTTTTGGCAGCCAAATTTGCATCATTTCCTGCTTGTTGACTATCAACAGCATAAATTCGCCTTATTAAATTAAGCGCATCAATGAGTAGTAAATGAGTTGCCATGAATACCTTAACGTTAAGAAAAACTAATACGCGTTGTAAATGAACTAAATTATGAACATAAAAAAGGCGCTAATGAAGCGCCATTTTACCTGTTTTTGTTCAGAATATTAAGTTTCTATACGATAGCAGGGGGTATAAACCGCACCAGGTAGTTTCATTCTTCCTTGAGCTACAAATGCAGCGAGCAGCTTATCCATTTTAGTCATTAATTCTTTGTCGCCCGAAAGTGCAAACACACCATTGCGCTTAATCGCTTTAATGCCTTCATCTTTAACGTTACCGGCAACAATGCCAGAAAACGCACGCCTTAAATTAGCGGCTAATTGCTCTTTCGGTTGGTTCAAGTTTAAATTAAGGTTTGCCATATTATTATGTGTTGGCTCAAACGGTAATTGAAATTCAGGCTCAATTTTCAAAGACCAGTTATAGTGGTAAGCATCGCCTCGTTCTTTACGGTATTCTCTAACGTTAGCCATATTTTGACTAAAATACTTACCAACTGCTTCAGGGTCATCAATGATCACTTTAAATTTAGAAAGTGCTTCGTCGCCAAGGGTCTCTTTTACAAAGTTAACCAGCTCATCAAAATAAGCACGCGACGATTCAGGGCCAGTTAACACCACCGGCAGTGCTTGTTTTGCGTTATCAGGGTGAAGCAAAATGCCCAATAAATAAAGTAATTCTTCGGCTGTGCCTGCACCGCCCGGAAAAATAATTATACCGTGCGCAGTTCGAATAAATGCCTCTAAGCGCTTTTCGATATCAGGTAAAATTACCAGCTGATTAACAATTGGGTTAGGGGGCTCGGCCGCAATAATACTTGGTTCAGTTAACCCTAAGTAACGGTTTTGCGTAAAACGTTGTTTTGCATGTCCAATTGTGGCGCCTTTCATCGGGCCTTTCATTGCGCCTGGTCCACAACCAGTGCATATATTTAAATTACGTAAGCCTAGTTGATACCCAACTTCTTTGGTGTACTTATATTCAACTTCTTTAATAGAATGCCCGCCCCAACACACGATCATGTTGGGATCTTCGCTTGGCTTTAATACCCGAGCATTACGCAGCATATCGAATACAACATGGGTAATGTGCGATGAACTCGTAAGGTTAATTTTGCCATCTTGATATTTGTCTTTAATAAACACAATGTCGCGAATAACTGCGAGTAAATGTTCGTTAATACCGGTAATAATTTTACCATCGACAAATGCATGCTCAGGGGGGTTAATAAGTTCTACTTTGATACCGCGCTCACGACACAGTAAATTGATATCAAAGTCTTGGTATTTATCGTAAATTTCAACACTAGAATCGGTATGACTACCGACATTAAGAACTGCGAGCGAACAATTACGGAATAAGCGATAAAGCTCGCTGGTTGATGAGCGTTTAAGCGCTTCAACTTCTAATTGTGAAAGTAAATCTAACGCGCCTGTTGGATTGATCTGTACTTGCATAGGCGACTCCTTGTACGTCTAAACTATATTTAAATTATGCAAATTATAATAAGCACTTAATTTAAATATAGTTTTTTATCATCACTAAGCAAGCTAATTTTTTAGAACAATGCGGTCACGTCCTGAGTTCTTCGCTTGGTACAAAGCTTCGTCTGCTCGGTCGAAGGCTTCTTGCATTGAATCGCCTTCTTTTAACTGTGTTGCACCAAACGAGATAGTAATGGTTACTGCTTTTTGTTTAAATTTAAATGGAATTGCCTTAACGGAACGCCTTAGTTTTTCCAGTGGTACCGAAATTTGTTCTAACTTGCTATGGGGCATAATAAGTACAAATTCTTCACCACCAAAGCGAGCGATAAAGTCGGTAACACGAATGGCTTTTTTGAGTGCTTTAGCCACTACTTGCAAGGTTTTATCACCCGCGCTATGACCGTAATTATCATTAATCGCTTTAAAATGGTCGATATCTGCAACCACAATACACAGGTCGTGGTGGTCGCGCTTAAAAGTGTTGTATTCAAGCGCAAAGCGTTCATCAAACGCTGCGCGATTTGGCAGTTGAGTTAGGCTATCTTGTAAACTCTTGAAACGTTGCTCGGCTAGACGCTCTTGATATTGCTCGGTTTCTTTCTCGAGTTTATTAACACGCTCACCCATTTCTTTTAACGTAGTGACCAGCTCTTCTCGTTCTTGTTGCTCTAGCTTTTCTTTATTTGCGAGATCAACCGTTAACGATTCCATTTTTTCGGAAATAAGCTGTTTTAGCGTGGTTATATTTTGCGCTTCATCAACATCTTGGCTAATGGTGTGCATTTTGTGCTGAATTTGCGCGTTTAAATCTTCCATTTGCGAGTTTATTTGGCTAGAGCGTTTTACTGACTCCATTAAACTCGCTTGCAATAAACTTAGCGTTTCATTGATTGCAAATAAGAACTTCTGTGCAGACGCACGTTCTTGAGAAATTGTTTCAACAATAATTCGAATAATTTCGACGCAACAATCCAGTAGTACAGGTAAACTAAATTCCTGTGACACTTTTTGTTTTATTGAATCAATGCGTTTACCACTTTCGCCTTCAAACGCTAATTCACTGAGTAAATTTTGTAACTCTTGCGCAAGTTCTGCAGATTCTACTATGGCGTCGCTACCGTCTGCTTGGTGTTTTTTCTCTAACACTGCATGATAAATTTCTACAAGGCGCGTTAATACAGGAATAAACTCGGTGGTTGCTTTTACATTCTCTAAATCACTTGTCAGTAAAATGCGAAGATTGCGACGTAAATCGTCAGGCAATCCCTTTTGGCGTTGAAGCTTTCTGCCAGCGGAGTCGACGCTTTGGTGTAACGCCTTTAGATTGGTTTCTGCGCGAGTGGCTTGCTCTTTAAATAGTTTCGAGATCTCTTCAAGTAGCGGGACTAACTGTTCGTAATCAACACCTTTTTGAATCGTACTGCGATACTTTGCTAAGCGATTATCTAATTCAAGGTCTAAACCTTTGCAAACTAACGATAGTTTGGCGATGAATTGAGTTAAATAGTCAACTTGTACTTTATAAGCATGTTCGAGTTGTTTACGCCCTTTGATTGCTGAGTCTAACTTTGTGCGTAGAATACTAACTTGCTGAGACACCGTAATTTTTACCTATTTCTTTTGAGCAGTTGAAGTTTATCTCAATGCGCTGTCAATTTCGAGTCAAAATATGCTTATACTAAAGCATAGTTGCTTTTTAAGAATTTGTTCTTATTCGACTAAATACATAAAATTTAAATAGTTAGCTTAGCTATTGTTGTGATGTTCTGGATTAAGGTTTTGAATCTTCTAAGGTATAGCGATTTTGTTGCAAGTTGATTGTTGTTAATTTAATGATAATCACACTAAACGGTTATAATCATTTTGTTACATCATGGTTACTCAATTATTCATAACGTTACATATAGAATATAAACAGTAGGCGACTACCTCAGATGCTGGTATTAAAAAGTGAAAATTGCTAGGGTTACGTAATTTTCTACTTTGCTTAATGGTATTATGAAACGTTTTATTCCTGCTTTTCTTCCGTTTGTTACGGCGTCATTATTTTATACAAGTCCGGTATTTGCCAAGGTTGATTATCAACTAACGATTGCACAAGGTGAACATCATTTAGGTGATGTCAGCGCCGAGTTTCCGAGTGGTTCAGAACAATTAATCGTAAAATTACCTTCGTGGCGTACTGGCCGTTATGAATTACTGGATATGGCGAACGGCATTCGTTTATTTAGTGCACAAGACGAAAGCGGGAAAGCGTTAAATTGGCAAAAAATTGATTCTAACTCTTGGCAGATTAGCACCACACCTAATCAAAAAGTAAAAATCAGCTATCAAGTTTACGCAAACGAGTTAGGCATGCGTTCACGTCATATCGATGATAGCCATGCATTTATCGATGCATCAGGCTTTTTTATGTTTTCAGAAGCCTATCGTGACCAAAAGGTGACTGTGGACTTAAACGTACCATCTGATTGGCGCAGTGTATCAGGCATGGATAATGGTGAGCACGCACATCAATTCGTCGCCGATAACTATGATATTCTTGTTGATTCACCCATTGAAACCGGTATTAATAAGCTATTCAAATGGCAAGTAGATGATCGCGACTATGAACTTGTTGTATGGGGTGAGGGTAACTACGACACTGATAAAATGATTACTGACCTTAAAAAGTTAGTTAAAACAGGTTCAGATATTTGGCACGCCTACCCATATAAACGTTACGTTTTTATGGTACATGCGACCAGTGGTGCAAGAGGTGCGACAGAACACCTCAACTCAACCATCATCCAACGTCAGCGTGATTCTTTTCGTGAAAGAGATGATTACATAGGATTTATTACCACCGCCTCTCACGAATTTGTTCACACTTGGAATGTAAAAGGGTATCGCCCACAAGGCTTAACGCCTTACAACTATACAGACCATAATTACACAGATTTACTTTGGGTAGCGGAAGGCTCAACCAGCTATTTTGACGACTTATTGTTAATTCGTGGCGATATTATTACGTTGAAAGAATACTTTAAGGGGTTGTCTAAAAACATTAATAAACACCTTGCACGACCTGGTCGTGAAATCCAATCGGCATCTGAAACCAGCTTTGATAAATGGATAAATCAAGGGGGAGATCATGATACTAACTTTTCGACCAATATTTACAGTGAAGGTGCCTTGTTATCGTGGGCGCTAGATGTAAAACTTATTTCAGATAGTAATGGTAAGGTCAGTTATCGCGATGTACATCGTGCGCTTTATAAAGATTTTGCCTTGCCAAAAGGATTCACTAGCGGCGATGTAAAAACGATTTTAAAGGCGGTATCTGGCAACGATTACACTGCGTGGTGGCAACAAAATATTGATAGCCCCGCAATGCTTAATTTTGATGACATGCTAAATACTGTTGGCCTTAAGTTTGATTATCCAAAAAGCGTAAGCTTTGCTGCAAGTGCTGATTTAAATGGTGATTATAAAGAAGGCCAAGTTTTTATAAATAAAGTTAAGCGCGAAGGAAGCGCATGGAAAGCAGGATTAACTACTAGCGATATTATTGTTGCGATTAACGGTCAGCGAATTAGCGAACCATTTGATAAATATCTAAAACGCTTTAAGCCAGGTCAATCAATTGATATCAGTTATTTTAGACGTGACACCTTACATTCAACTAAATTATTACTGAGTGAAAAAGCGAGTAGCCCTAAGGTTATTAGTTTAGTTAAAAAACCATCTCGCAAACAAAAAGCATTGTTTAAAGCGTGGTTAGGTGTCGATTACCCTAAGAGCTTATAAGTTACGATAAAATGGCGCGCTCAACCAGTGTTGAGCGCGCCACTTTAATCTTTAACAAACCATTCCTGTTATTATTCATTTCCACTAAACGTGCTTAGTCAATAACGCATTGAAAAATTGTTGTTTACTTTGACAACATTACACTCAAAAATAACACGACTCAATTACACCCCAAGGAATAGTCGTGTTTAAAAATATACTTAAGCCAGCGCTCTTATTGATGGTACTTGTTAGTGTTTCTGCTTTTTCAAAGGATTATAGTAGCCTTTATAAAAAGCTCGATAAATCTGTCGTTATTATTTATTCAGACAGCCAAGAAGTAAGAGCTGAAGACGACAAGTTAGTGACCAAAACAGCGAGCAGCTTGGGCTCAGGCACGCTGATAAATCAACAAGGTTTAATATTAACCGCGGCGCACGTAGTAAATAGTGCAGATGAACTTACGGTTACGGTAAAAGAACGCGGTACTTACAAAGCAAAAGTATTGGCTAGTTTTGAAGCTGCGGATATTGCGTTAATTAAATTGATCAGCAACGAAACTGATTTTCCGTTCGTAAAACTGGGGGATTCAAATAATGCTGAAATTGGTAATGAGGTGTTTGTTATTGGCACGCCTTATGGGTTAGAACACACATTAACAGTAGGGCACTTCAGTGGTAAACGCATTTATCAGCGCCCTGGATTTAATAAAATTGAGTTTATTCAAACAGACGCTGCAATAAACCAAGGTAATTCCGGTGGCCCATTATTTTTAGATAATGGCGAATTAATTGGTGTTGTCAGCTATATCCAATCTCGTTCTGGCGGTAACGAAGGTCTTGGTTTTGCTGCAAGCACTGCAATGGTTAAAGATATTTTAATCGCGCAACCTATGGTGTGGTTTGGTTTTGAATACACTTTTTTAACACCGGTAATGGCAGCTGCATTAAATATTCCGCAACGAGCAGGGTTATTAGTTGAAAAAGTAACAACGCAAAGTTTTGCGGAAAAACTCGGGCTTAAAGGCGGAATAGTGCCAGCCATTATCGATAACAACCCAATTATCTTAGGAGGGGATGTTGTTTTGTCGATTGGCCCGCATATATTAACGGGTGAAGAGCAAAATTATCTTAATATTCTAAATTATATGCGTTCACTGAAAGGTGGCGATAAAGTAACGTTTAAAGTGTTGCGCTTAGGTCATGAAATAGAACTTGAAGCAGCATTACCAAATTTAAAAATTAAACTTATGTAAAACATTAAGCTCAAAGTTAAAAATAAAATTAGCACCTTAGTATCGTAAAGGTGCTAATTATTACCTTAATTAACAAGCTGATATCGAACGCGCTACAAATAAAAAAGAATATTTAACCCTTTCTTTTCAGGTAGTTTATACTTATGATAACGTCACATTAAAAGGAGTTTAATAATGGCAAAATCACAAGGCAAAGGATCTGTTCATAAAGACATCATATTGTACTTTATTCTTGTACTGGCAATCGCCGCAATTCCAATCTTATATTTTCAATTTATTTAGTAAGCGGTATCAACACGCACGGTATTTGACTGTAGATAAACGATTCTCACCGTTGACCCTTTGCTAAATTGCATGTGGCTGTCGTAATCTTGTATTACCATAACGCGTTGTTTATCTTCAGTTAAAATCATCATTTCAATCAGCTTTACAGTACGCTGTCGGTAATCCGGAATATTATTTTTAGCAATCGACGCGCCAATGATAGAGCCCAGTATGGTTGCGGCAACTTGACCGCTTCCATCACCAAATTGGTTACCAATAACGCCGCCAAGAGTGCTCCACCAAAGTGTTTCCAACCCGCTGATTTATCGCGTATCAATTCAGTATCAGTAATATGGCGAACAGTCTCTACTTTGCCATAAACCACTTTTTCTACGGGAACCGCTTTATTACGCTCATAACCAAGGGTTTTACAACTCACTATAGCTAAAACGAGTGTCGAAATTATGACAAAAATGCGCATATTCATAGCATTACCAACCTACACGTTTTTTCTCACGATTTTTACGGATCTCTGTTTCATCAGCCCATTCAACTAAGCCAGTTTTAAGGTCCATTAATCGCATAGTGAATTTGTAATAAACATCTTGTTTGTCTTTGTTGAACTTTACAATGCTTGAAAGATTGCCATATAACATATATTCAGCGCCAACATGCTGTCCAAAAGCAATCGCCTTACTTTGATCCACCATGCCACCATCTTGCTGAAACGTTAATTGCTCACGGGCTGCTTCAACACGCGCCATATCAACAAAACGCACGCTTCCAGAGCGTAATAGTTTAGTTGATATAGAGTCTGTAATCGATTCTGTATCTATGTGTTCGCTGGTTTTGTTCTTGATACGTTCAACGAAAAAGATAGGTCTGCCATTTTGACTAAACTCTTTCATCGCAGCAGAAACCAATAGCGAATCCGTCATTTCAGCCGCGACTTTTTGTAAGTCGGTCGAACCAAAACCAATGTCGACTGTTTCTACTTCTGTTGCATCGCCATATGTCACCACTTCTCGGTTTGCACACCCACTAATCGCTAATGTTGTTAATAGGCTTAATGTAAATAAACTGTTTTTCATAGTAATTCCTTAATATTTTTCGCACAGAGCTTATGTACTAAAAGCGATAAATTGTTTCGTTGATTTCGCGTACATACAAACGAAATTTCACAACGTCTTTTGTTGGTGCAATTGCACCTAAATTTACAACTTGATGACCGTGAAGTGGCAATGACTTCCACGGCTCTTTACCTTGCTCAATTACAAAGCCGTCTTTATCAAACCAATTAAAATGGTACTGTAGGTTTTGCGTTTTTTTATAGCTGCTGGTTAATTCTAAATTTACGTCAAGCAGGCCATTGGTTGTACGCGTGAGTACATTTGAAATGACTAATCGTTTTGCAAGTGTTGGATTATCAACTTTTAAATGCGCCTGCCAATTATCGTTTGCTGTGATCTGTTCGGTTCCTGTTCCAGATGTGACGGGCTTGCCGGCACAACCTTGTAACAACGCAAAGAAAATTAAAATGCCAATTATGTTTTTCATATTCATCACCTATATCGTATAAACCGTTGTATTTAGTGTCGAACCAAGATTAACGACCTTAATCAAAACGGATTTGTTACCATCTGTTGAAAACGAAACGGGATGTGTTATCCCATTTAAATTTATCGAAAGCGTATGCTCACCGCTTGTAAGATATGTTTTTGCAATTTGATAATTATTCGCGAGCGTTAACCACGAGCGAGTATCTGCACGCTCGCTCGCAAGGTTGTAAAGTGTTGCGATTATATTGCCAACATCACCGCCATTGCGCGCGGCGCTTTTTCTAAATTGCTCTTTTGCGATTAGCCGTGTTATTTGCCTTGCAACGATTCCGGGCATACGCTCCTTTAAATCTTTTGCCGCAAGGGCAGAGAGTTTAACGATTGTCTCGCTTTGTAATGTTTGTTCGCCAATATTAATAGATAGAGGTGCTGCGTATTCATGGTTATTTGCATAACTTGGTAATGCAACACTATAAAAACGAATATCATCGCGGGATGTAAATATTGGCAAATCGATACGAGCTTCTGTTTTTTCAGGAATTAAGCCTTGCTCTATTAACACAAGCACTGGCACTTGGTTATTCTTCGTTTGGGGCAAATCAGCATTAAATCGCGCTTTGAAGTAGTCATATTCGTCACTAAAGCCAAGGTACTTAGCTAAACGCAAAATATCTTGCTGTAAATAGGTGTTTTCAGAATATATATCGATTGCACGTTTGTAATCGATATAAGCGGCATTGTATTCACCCGTAGCTTCGTATAAAAAACCTGACAAATAAAACGTAAACGCATTTTGAAAGCCATTTTTAACCGAGCCAATCATATCGTCCATAGTTGGATAGCGGCTGTATAGGTCGTTTAAATCTAACGATGTTTTTGCTGCTGCTTTTTCTAATTCGTTTTGATTTTTTTTAAGTGCCTGTTGCTGTATTAAATTAGCGCGTCTAACTTCTACTAACGCACCTTCTATATTTTTTAAAGCGACATAGTTAAGCGATTGCAGCGTGTGCACCATAGTTTGTTCAAAGTAGGGGACGCGGTAGTCTCTTACATTGTCATTAGTTAAAAACGACGCCGTTGTTTGCAATCCTTCACTGATTTCAATATTTGCTGCAAAATTTTGTTTATCAATCTGATGCAGGGCGTTTTCGAATGCAACTTTGCTGTCTGTGTAATTTTCAGAGAGTTGTGACACCCTTGCATTTTCAAGCTGACCTAGCGTATTAGATACGTTATTTGCTGAATGTGTTGGTAGCAAACTTGCGGCTTGTTGCATGTTTGCGCTCTGTAATGCGTTACGAGCAGGGGTGAGTTGTTCAGTGTAGTTGGAAAATAGCTGTCCGCTGGTTATGCTGCTGCAAGCAGACAAAAAAACCAGTGCACATGTAATAATTGAAGCATGAAATACTAAACGCAAATTTCACCTAACAGCCATATTCATTAAATTAAATTCATATACAGTATGAGCGTCTAAATAGTTTATTTCACGTTTTATGTTGTTGAAATTTGTAAGTGATTAATAACAAAAAAGCCATGCAATGCATGGCTTTTTTGGAGCTAACCTTAATTAGTTAAACGTTGGCATTGAACGCTCATCTCTTCTTGGTCTGCTTTTCTTTTTAAATGTTTTAATAGAACGATCATCGTTGCTACGCTCACGTTTACGAGGTGGACGCTTACCACGATTTTCAGAATCATATTGACCCGTTGCACCTTCAACAATGCTTGGGTTAATTTTATGACGACGAATTGTCACGTTCTTTAATTTTTCAAAACCTTGGCTAGGCAACGTTTTTGGTAATTCAACGTGACAGTGGTTATCAAACAGTTTGATATTACCGATTTCACGAGAATTAATACGTACTTCATTAGCAATTGCGCCAACGATGTCACTTGGTTTAACACCTTGTGCACGACCAACTGCAAATTTATAGGTAGCGAAATCACCTGGATTACGACGTTCACGACCGCCTTCACGACGACCATCTCTGCCACCGCGCTCACGGCCACCTTCACGACGACCATCACGTGCGCCACGCTTATCTACCGGATCCGCTTGTGGGAATAGTGGTAGTTTTTGCTGTAGCTGATACAACATTGCAGCTGCTAATTGTTCCGTTGTAATTTCACTTTCTTCAGTGAACTTTGCAAGTACCTCAGTGTATTTTTCAAGGTTCGGGCTTGCTGCAACGCTTAGTAGCTTTTCTTTTGTTTTTTCAATGCGGTGCTTGCTTAATTGGCTTGCATCAGGCATTTCGAATGGCGTGATCTGACCTTCAGTTGCACGCTCTAGACGGTTAAGAAGACGCATTTCACGGTGTGATGCAAATAGAATCGCTTCACCTTCACGACCAGCACGACCAGTACGACCGATACGGTGAACATATGATTCACTATCAAATGGTAAGTCGTAGTTAATTACGTGGCTGATACGTGGTACGTCAAGACCACGCGCTACAACATCGGTTGCAATTAGAATGTGAATACGACCATTTTTAAGTTGGTCAACGATGCGTTCACGGTCTTGCTGCTGCATATCACCATTTAGTGCAGCTGCCTTGAAGCCTTTGTTTACAAGGTGCTCGGCTAGCGTCAAGGTGTCATTACGAGTACGTACGAAAACAATCATTGCATCGTAATCTACAACTTCTGCAATACGCTCTAGACCCGCTGTTTTACCAATAGCACCTACACGCCATGCACGTTGCGTGATGTTAGCTTTTGCTTGTTTTTCAACAGCAATTTTAACGTGAACAGGATCAGTTAAGAACTGAGACGTAATTTTCTTAATAGGTGCTGGCATAGTTGCAGAGAAGAACGCCATCTGCGTATCTTCTGGCACATGGTCTAAGATCCATTCGATATCGTCTAAGAAACCCATGTTAAGCATTTCGTCTGCTTCATCTAATACACATGCTTTTAGGTTGTCTAGGTTTAAACGACCTTTTTCAATGTGGTCCATCATACGACCTGGTGTACCTACAACAATTTGTGGGCCACGTTTTAGATCGCGGTTTTGGATAGTATAAGATTGGCCACCGTAAACAGTCGCAATATTTAAGCCGCGAATGTTTTTAGCGAAATCTGTAATTGCTTCTGCTACCTGAATAGCAAGCTCACGTGTAGGACATACCACTAACATTTGTGGTGCGTTTAGGTTTGCATCTAGGCGTGCTAGTAGTGGTAAACCAAATGCTGCAGTTTTACCTGTACCTGTTTGCGCTTCACCTAGTACATCTTTACCTGCTAATAATGCCGGAATTGACTGTTGTTGGATTGGAGTTGGCTCTACAAAACCAAGTTCTGTAATTGCACTTAGAATAGGGGTAGGAAGGTTTAGTTCTTCGAATAAAATTTTGTCGTTTGACATCTACTACTCAACTTTTTTGCGGCTTTCGCCTAAATAAGATACACGGAGGTAGAGGCCAAAATGTAGAAATATACATGGCAGCATATAGCACCCAAATAGCGTTAGCTATTTTAGTTATGTTTGGTCTTTACCTCGTCACACAGTTAACGCGTAATTTAGCGTTCATTCCGACGATTGGCTGATAAAGTCCCAAAACACAGCGCTTGCCGGAGTTGGTGCACTATACAGTAATATACTGCCAATGCAAGTAATTTAGCGGTTTCGCGTTGATTTTTTAAAATTAGTCAGTTTATTATTTAACCACTCATTACTGTTAACAGCTTCTTTATTAGGACATTTTATCTTATAGGCTATACCCGTCCACGCGCTTTTAGTTGCGAGGTTTTTAATAAAGGATTTGCCGTTTTGTGCGTATGATTTTCCATTATTATATTTTAATGTTAGGTGCTCAGCGGCACGTTTCGCTGGATGGGAAACGCCATTGCGTATAAACAAACAATCGCTTTGTTTTATCTCGTTTATTAAAAATTTTACCTCAAGCGGCATTGCTCCGTGGGCAAACGTAGATAAACATAATAGTAATATACTTATTTGAATGCTTATTTTAGAGCTCACTGAATTCTAGCTCCGCAACAACAAAGGCATGATCCGACAGCGCGCCTTCAACATTGTAATATGACTTAAAAGTAAAGTGTTTAGATACCATTATCCAATCGAGTCTTTTTGCGCCAAAGGTATTGAGTTCATTAGACTGTGCATTATAAATACGTAAGCCATAGTTATCTGATAAGGTTTTAACGATTGAATTTTGCCAACGCCAATCGGTATTAAAGTCGCCCATAATTATCATAGGGGTGTTCACATCCTTAAGTGTGGTAAGAAGTTTCTTAATTTGCTTATTACGTACTGATGCTCTCGAGAAATCTAAATGCAAAGAAACCACAATGATATCTTGAGTTTGCTTGTTTAAACTAACCTTAGCGTAACTAAATCCCTTATTAGTTGTAGGCCAACTTGGGGCAAACGTAATGCCATCACAATCAATAAGTGGAAGTTTAGAAAAAAGCGCGGTTCCATAGTCTCCCCACCAGGCTTTTACATGACTCGAAGCAACGTAATTTTGAAAATTTGTTCGTTTTAATAAGTAATCCACATGACTAAATTGACCACTCCACCAAGAGGCTTTGTCTATTTCTTGAAATGCAACAATATCGGGATTGATTTGATTCACCTTTGTCGCAATCGCGTTTAAATTTGTTTTAATCTGCTCAATTGAGCTGGTTATCTGAGAGAAATTGGTACCGCGCCCGTGGGCGATGTTGGCACTCATTACCGTAACTGTATTTTTCTGAGTATATGAGGCAGAGCGAGTGTTATCACAATAACTACTGGCTGCAACATTTAAACACCAGACACTTATTATCAAAATGGTTAACTTAAATACTTTTTGCAAATTGGTCACCTTTAGCCTGCCATTTTCATCGTTAATATGAAAACAGCTTGTTAATGATGTGAGCTTAATGATCACTGAGTTAGTTTAATTTGTAGACAGTTTGGTTTTAGCTATATTTTCCATTGTTAAACTAAATTTAGTGTATATAATTCGCTCAAAATTCATTTAGGAGCTATATTATGCTTAAGTTAATTTCAGTACTTACTCTCACTATGTCGTCATTTGCCTTTGCAAGCAACGATGTGTCTAAAGATACATTCTATACTTCTGTATGTAATGTAGCCAAAACGAATGGATTTCAAGCTGCTAAAGCATTTGCAAAAGAGCAGGGCGTATTTATCAGTGAACATTATTCAGATATTGCGTGTAATGGCGTTTCACTTAAAACCTTTGCTAAAACGCAAAAAGAAAATCAAAACTCAACGCAAGAGTTTAATTTAGTAGATGATAGTGACGCGACGCAATTATGTGCAAAAGCGGCTAAGCTTGGTGTTAAAGCAGTTGCGAAGCGAAGTAAGAATGTTAAAGCAATTACCTGTAATGGCATGCCAGTCACTGAGTTTGTGAAAAGCATTAATACTGCAAGCTAACGTAAAATTGTATTTAATTAAAAAAGGTGTGATTTTTAATCACACCTTTTTTTGTATTAATTCGCTAAGAACTCAGCGCGAGTATTGCTATTGGTTTTGAAATCGCCACCTAATGCAGTGGTTGATGTTTCAGACGTGGCATCCATTACACCACGGCTTTTAACACAATAGTGAGTTGCGTTAATTGATACTGCAACATTGTCAGTTTCAAGCAAGGCTTGTAAAGCAATGAGTATTTGCTGTGTTAATCGCTCTTGTACTTGAGGGCGCTTAGCAAAAAAGCGCACAATACGATTGATTTTAGACAGACCTATGATCTTTTCATTTGGAATATAAGCGACCTTGGCGTAACCATCGATGGTAACAAAATGATGCTCGCAGGTACTCGTTAGTGAAATGTTATTCACTTTAACCATTTCATCTACTTGCATTTTATTTTCAATTAACGCAATTTTTGGAAAGGTTTCGTAATCAAGCCCCGAAAAAATCTCATGCACATACATTTTTGCAATGCGATGTGGCGTTTCGGCTAGGCTATCATCATTAAGATCAAGCCCAAGTGTATCAACAACTTCTGTAAATAAGCCTTTTAGTTTGTCATATTTTTGTTCTGAACTAAGGCCTACGTCTTTGAGAGGTGTTTCTAACCCCTTAGCAATAAGCGCTTCTTTTACAAGAGTGGCTTCTTTGGAAATCATGTTACTTCCTAAATATGGCTGAACGATAGCCAGTGACCTCAATCAATAGTAATTGAGATGATTAACGACGCATTTAAAGGGGTATATTGTAGAGATTTTGCCAAAATTCACAATCATAAAAACGAATTCTATATTTCAAAACAACCACTTTGCTTAATTTATACACTGCCACTTATTTGGCAATACGCTATTAACACTTCATAAATAGTTTATTTTCTAATACCTATATCTAATTTACACACACAAATGTATTTAACGCTAAAACTAGTAAAGTGAAAATAAGTAGGGTAGTTTTGTAGAATCTATGAATAAATAGTCAGTGCTTATTATGAAATTACTTGCGTTACTCTCTGTAGTAATTCTGTTTGTTTTGTTACTCAATCTCTTTGGAAAATTCTTAGCTAAGAAAGCGGGCAAAAATAAATAGGAATTTAAATTCGCTTCTTGATAGAATAACTTCACGATTAGTAAAGAAGTACATACTATGGATTTAGTTCAGTCCCTTTTTAATTATGCTTGGCAGATTGTTGTTTACTTATTTCTGCTTTGGCTCGTTTATTATTTCTTTACTAATACCTCTCGTACCACCAAGGTATCCGTTACCTTAGCATCAGCACTTATTATCGCAGTGGGCGTAAGCACCGGCATGTTAGAAAACCAATTCAACAATATTGATGCTGCGTCTGAACAACACATTAAGCATATCAAAGCGATACAGGAAACTTACGACTCTTAGTCATCCAGTACATTTGAGTTATCAACAAAGCCTTTTAAGGTTTTATACAACAGGTTTTTATCAATTGGCTTAGCGATGTGGCTATTGAACCCAATGCGGTGATAGTTCAATACATCGTTTTTCATCACATTCGCCGTTATCGCAATGATTGGAACGTCGGCATTTTCGCTTTTTATACGACGACACGCCTCCATGCCATCCATTTTTGGCATTTGAATATCCATTAAAATTAAATCGGGTGATAACGCTGTAAATTGTTCTACTGCATCAGCGCCGTTAGTGACAAAGTGAAGTGTTGCATTAGTTGCCTCCATCATAGCTTTGATAATTACGGTGTTAAGTGCGTTATCTTCCGCGATTAAAATTGATAGATGCTTTAAATCGGGTGGGGTAATTGTTTGTTCTTCACACACCAGGGTATTTTTTTTACTTTGCGCTAATGGTAAAAACACAGATACCTGCGTACCTTGGTTAATGGTGCTTGTTGCGCTGATTTCCCCTCCCATTATAGTAACAAGGCTTTTCGTAATTGCCATTCCTAAACCTGTGCCACCAAACTTGCGGGTAATACTCGAATCGGCTTGGGTAAATCGTTCAAAAAGTTGAAGTAAAGCGTCTTCACTCATGCCTATCCCTGTATCGGTTACCACAAAACTCACGCCGTTAATGTTATTTAATTGTTTGCGGCAAACAGACACCGTAACACCACCGGTTTCTGTAAATTTCACTGCGTTTGACGTTAAATTAAGTAAGATTTGACCGACACGCACCGGATCGCCAATCCATAAATCGCTCATGTCTTTATCTTTTTCTATGGTAAATGAAATGCGTTTTTCGGTCGCTAAAGGTAAAACGTTAGACGATAAACTTTCTAAAACGTCAACCAAAGAAAAATCAACCTGTTCAATATTGATCCGCTTAGCTTCAATCTTAGAAAAATCCAAAATATCATTAATAATGCTCAATAAAGCTTTACACGAGAACAACGCCTTGGAAGCTAAGTCGATGTTTTTACCTTGCTTTAAGTTACCTTGTAGTAATTGTAACGATCCCATAATGCCATTCAGCGGTGTTCTAATTTCATGACTCATATTTGCTAGAAAATCGGATTTAACGCGCGCGCCTTCCAACGCTTTATTTGTTAGTTCGTGTTCTTTTTTATTTGCTGATATTAATTTAATAAAATAAATAGCGAACAAACAAAGAAAAATCACAATACTAGCAATATGAACGCTATAGGCGACAGAAAAATGGTTGTTTATTAATTTTCCTTGCTTTGTTAAACGAGATTTAAGTTCACTATCAAACTGTGCAAACGCTTTAAGTGCGGGTAAATCATCCACTTTTACAACAGCATCAATCTGTTCACTGGTTTTACCTTGGCTAACCATAACTAACATGATATTTAGCTTTTGTTCGTAGGCATTAACCGTTTTGCTAATGATATTAATTGACTCAGGCGTATACTGATTAAACTGCTTAAGCCTTTCTAAAGTAGACTTTATATCTTGTAGGTTTTGATTAAGTAATGGCAGGTAACGATCAACGTCTTTACGTAATACTAAATTTTTAAAATTATGAATGAATCCGCCGTATCCCATTTTTTGTATAAGCTTGTCATGTAATGAGTATACTTGCTGTGCATCAGTTGAATACAAACGCCATTGCTTATCAACCTGACTATAAAAATACAGTGAGACAAATGTAAGCGCAATAGCAGTTACAATAACCGCGATTGTGTATATGCTGAGTAATTGACGTTGTTTTTTTATGTCACTCATGTAAAACGTAATTTATAAAATAATTTATTCTTTATATAGTTAAGAACATAATTCGAAAATTGCACTAAAGAATTGGTATAGGTTGATAAGCAATGGCGCCACACCTAAACACCTGTAATGTACGTTATGTTAAATTGCATGTTTTGCGTCATAATGTGTCTATTTCCTTGTACCCGCCAAAATTATATAAAACCCCGTAAAATCCACACTTTTCAATTTACATCAAAAACACATAGAACATTTTGGAATATATTTAGAACCCTTATTCCTTTACATCAAACCGCGCGGACGTTGGTTACTTACAAAGATTCAAGGAATACGGATAGATGAACAGACAACGTGTGATTATAGAAGCCAGCTTTGAGGAATTGATATTTTATGCGGGATTTGCCAAAGCCTGCAACACACATGCGCGAATTGATAAATCCCGTGTATGTGAATATTTATCGGTTTCAAAACGTACGCTTGAACGGTGGATAAGAACAAATGACCCGCGCCCACGTGCGCGAACCCTTTTAGAAGTCCGTTATCGTGGTGCCATTGGCTGGGGTGAGCAATGGGAAAATGTTTTTATCAATCGTGATGGTTTATTGCAAACCGAAACGGGCGCTTACTCTCTTAGTGATATTGAGAACATTAAAACCTTACATCAAAGCCTTAATTTTTAGCAGACTCAGGTGCATAAACGCAAAATGAAAATAGCCAAACTAGAAAAGTTGGTTATAGCGCGTAAACGTACTAAATCCGCGCAATTACACTGGAACGCAAATTAAGCCGCATTAATTACGGTTATTTTAACGTACCTATAAAAACAAGCATTTTAACCCTACAAGAGCTCAATCATGCTTGACAGGCCATGGTAGTTTGTTGACCTATCGATATGAAGAAGCAGACTTTTCTATAAAACCATCATCTAAAACGTGTTTAAAATTACGGCTAAGAAATGCTTTAAAATCGTTAGTATGTGTTAATAACGAACACTTTGGACCTAAAACAATACCCTTTAAACTTTGAGCGTGAAAAGCATGCTCATAATAAGAAACAATATTCCCGTTAACACACCTAAACTTACTATCCTTGGCATCGCTAGAGTTGTAGATTAGCCTAACCTCTTCTTCTTCACTAAAAGTGTAATTTTTAAAAAGTAGTGGTGAAATAAAATAGTCTTTACTAACCTTGACAGATTCCAGACTACTGTTTGTTTGCTTAATCATCATATGACGAATCAATCGTTGAACTAGTTCTTTACTGTAGCTTTCTTGCTCAGCTTTATCATAAATTACATCTCTAACTTCAACTGGAAAACCTAAATCTTTTTTAATTGATGATTCAATTTCAGCCCTATCAAAAGCTAGGACAACCCCCTTACCATCATCACCATACGCTCTCCACTGACTAAGCTTATCTCTTTGATTTGAAAAACAGCAAATATGCGGAAGCAAAGCTGCTGATATAAAATTCAAAGAAGATGATATAAGCTCACCCATAGTTCCTTTACAAAGATCTCGTAAGGTATCAATAAATTCAGGGTTGCCCTCCATGTCAGGTATCTTGCGTAAGTGTGGTGTTATAGGATTTGACTTCTGATACTTTTCCATAAATTCAATTACGTCTAACGGGCTAAGTGATAAATTAGCTAAAGCAGATTTCAGAAGTGAATCATGTAGCTTACCCTCAAGACTGTCGTTAACACCGTTTATACTTGTAACCCATAGAGATTGAGTTTCAATGATACCAAGAAAACCTTGAATTGAAGTGTAGTGATATATTAAGCCATCTTTATTTTTATTCATATTAACCTAAGGGTAATTATCTGTAGCCACAGAACGAAAATTACTTTATAGAAACTGGTACATGAAGGCAAGAAATCAAGATTACTGTAATGCGGTTGATGGAGTAAATATAGCGGGAAGAAGCAGAGTTAATTTACAAACTCAACTTTTAAATGAAATAAATTTCAATCATTGACTAAGCTTAATTAGATTTCTGACATGGAATGTCGGTTCAAATTGAATGAAAACAATAAGGACTTTATTTAAAGTCCTTTTCTTGTTCTATAAACCTACCCCACCATAACTAAATCATGTGTACATCTAAACCAAACATCACAACTAGTACATGATTAACAATTGCTGTATTGTGAATTATTACCACAATGGGACAATCAGCATAGGGACTTTATGCAGCCTAAAAACGTCATTAATCTAGCTTTTTTTATACTATTTCTTGCCCTGTCTTCTAATGCCGAAGCGTTAGTAAAGAAGTCTAAATCGGGTATCTGTCACGACACTTACAGCGCTAACTATACGCAAACAAAAAACTATGAATCATTTTCAACGCTACAATCATGTTTAGACTCTGGAGGGGATTTACCTAAAAACTACAAAGGAAATTCGCAAGCAACCAAAAGTTCGCTACATAAAACAGATAGCTCTATAAAGGATTCCCGCAAACAGTTCGAGAGTGAGTGGGTAGAACAAGACGGAGATTGTCGGAACTTCAGAATGAAAAAGCTTATTAAATTTTCATGGTCACAAGTTCAGTTTAAATCATCTAAAAAATGCGAAGTAAAATCAGGAAAGTGGTTATCATTATTTACTGGGGAAGTAATAAATAACGTTTCAGAAGTAGATATTGACCACTTCGTTCCCCTCGCTTGGGCGTGGAAACATGGTGCTCATTCTTGGAGTAAAGCGAAAAGAGTAGAATTCGCAAACGACCCAGCAAACTTACTAAGTGTTGAGGCAAGTTTGAAAAGGCAGAGAGATGATAAGGATATTGATAAATGGTTACCACCTAAATACAAATGCAAGTACATTACTAGGTTTTTGAAACTACAAAAATCATATGCACTTGAAGTAAGTAAAACAGAAGCTGTAAGATTTAAAGAACTTAAAAACACCTACTGCAGATAGATAGCTTTGAAACAAAAAGGACTTTATTTAAAGTCCTTTTATTTTTCTACCACCCCTACTTTTACGCGCAGGTTTGTGACTGTTTCTTGAAGCTTTACCAGCCATTGCTTTAATTCCGTGTTTTGCACTTATATCAGTATTACATGATTCCTATTACTCACGATGACGCTTGTTATTAGAACCGCTTGCACCAGGACAAAGATAAAACCTTTAAGCTAATCCATTGTTTTTCCTTTTTTTCTGCGTTGATTTTTGCCAGTTAGCCAGCAAATTTTCTGGTACTACATTTTTAAGCGTTGAAATACCATAAACGCCGGCATTAAACGCAATCTTAAAATGTTAACGGATTAACTGCGATATGGAGTTATAGGGTAAGGGTCATGGGTATATCTACCATGCCGTCTCTATTGCGTATGCCTGATAGTCGTTTAAAACCAAACGATAAATAAACACTTTCAGCTGTTATTGCCGAATTAACCGTGAACTGCTTGGTATTATTGATACGCTCTGCATCACGCTTGATGGTTTGCCACAAGGTTTTAGCAATTCCCCGCCCTTGGTGATTATCACAGACAAATAAATGATAAAGATGGCTATAATCTTTTAACCCCGCAACACCGATAAGTTGTTTGTTGGCGTTTTCTGCAAGCAAGTAATAGTAGCCATTTTGTAGGTTGTTGCTTACCTGCTTAGAACTCATTGAGCTCAGTAGTATGTGGTGAACCTTACTTTCACATGATGGTAATACGTACTTTACCGTTAATCTGCTTATCAGTTCACTTATCGCAACTGAATCTTCAAGCGTTGCCTGTCTTACCAACATACGAGTCTTTAATTTAGAATAGATAAAGATTTATTTTACATATAAACAAGTACTTAGAAAGTAATTTATACGTTTAGATATGTACTTTTTAAATTTAAAATACAAAAAAGCCACCCGCAGGTGGCTTTAAACAATAGATAACTAATATTAATCAGTAATGATACGTAACATTCTACGCAGTGGCTCCGCAGCGCCCCAAAGCAGCTGATCACCAACCGTGAACGCACTTATATATTCTGGGCCCATCGATAATTTACGAATACGACCAACAGGAATAGATAGGGTTCCGGTTACATTAACTGGCGTAAGTTCTTTACTTGTTACTTCACGCTCATTTGGTACAACTTTTACCCACTGGTTATGTGACGCTAAAATTGATTCAACTTCTTCTACCGAAATGTCTTTTTTCAATTTGATTGTCATCGCCTGTGAATGGCAGCGCATAGCGCCAATTCTCACGCATAATCCATCAACGGGAATAGGCTGCTTATTGCTACCTAAAATCTTGTTTGCTTCAACTTCCGCCTTCCATTCTTCTTTACTTTGACCTGAAGGCATTGGCACATCAATCCATGGAATTAAGCTACCTGCTAACGGCACACCAAATTGATCGGTTGGCAAAGTGTCTGATTTAATTTTTTCAGAAACGAGTTTATCCACTTCTAAAATAGCCGATGCAGGATCAAGTTTGTCGGCTACTTCGTGATGAATTTCACCCATTTGTGCAATGAGTTCTTTCATATTGCGTGCGCCTGCGCCTGATGCCGCTTGGTAAGTCATTGGGCTTACCCACTCAATAAGGTCTTGCTCAAACAAGCCACCTAAAGCAAGAAGCATAAGTGAAACAGTACAGTTACCGCCAACAAAGGTTTTAACCCCCTGCTCTAACCCTTGTTTAATTACATCAAGGTTTACAGGATCTAATACAATAATGCTGTCATCAGCCATACGTAGTGCAGATGCAGCATCAATCCAGTAACCATTCCAACCGGTTTCACGTAATCCTGGGTACACAGCTTTGGTAAAATCGCCGCCCTGACACGTGAGTACCACGTCCATTTTAGCCAGCTCATTGATGTCATTTGCGTCTAATAATGGTTTTGCGTCACCTGCGATATCAGGTCCAAGTTGGCCGGTTTGTGAGGTGGTGAAAAAGGTCGCATCAATTTTCGTAAAATCACCTTCCTGTTGCATACGCTCCATTAATACGGAGCCAACCATACCACGCCAACCGACTAAACCAACTTTTAACATAATTCTAATTCCTAAATAAAATGTAATAACTTTGATGCGTGAGAGTTATTAATGTTCTACAAAGTGCAGAAATTTAAATCTATCATTTAGACTTCTAGAAATCTACCGTATAAAAGGCTTTGTTGAATAAAAATCATAAAAAAAAGCCCAACCGAAGTTGAGCTTTTTGGCTAGGTAAATTAATACGCTAGGTTTAGTTGAAAGTCTATGTTGTTAGAACTCGTATGAGAAGTCTAAGCTGATTTCCGTTGGCATTTCTTTTTGACGAATTAATACGTCATTTTGCTCGACTTCAAAGTCTTGACCTAGTAGGTTTTTAACTTTGAACGTAATCGTTGAGTTAAAGTTTGGATAATAACTATATACAAGGTCTAACGAGTTAATTGGTTGCTCGTATGCATCGTCAAAGTTATTAACACCAGCCGCAAGAATACGGTCGCCAAATACATTGTAGATAACGGACGCTTGATGATTACCATTGTGAGAATCATAGTTAAGCTGAACGTTTGCAACGTACTTAGAGTGACCTGTCATTCGACGTTTAAGATTTGTTAAATCGCCGCGCTGACTCTCTAAAATTGTAACTTCTGAATCACTTACCGTTAAGTTACCAGATGTAAAGAACGCACCGCCTAACATATCGGCACTTAGTTCTGTCATCCACTCCGCTTCAATACCGTAAACAACTGCGTTGTCTGCGTTATCAAATTGCAGTGTAAAACGACCATCACTTTCAGTAAGTAACGCTTCAATTGGGCTATCAATATCTTTATAGAACGCGCCAATTGAGTAGTTATCACCGTTGTCTAGGTAAAACTCCACACGTGTGTCAAAGTTATCAAGGTAACTTGACTCTAAGTACGGATTACCAAGGGTACGATAATCAGTGAGTGGGTCTTGATATTGAACAGGCGTAAGTTCACGTAAATCCGGGCGAACAACCGTGTTGCCGTAACCAAAACGTACTTGGTAGCTATCTTGACTGTACGTCATAGAAAGTGAGCCAAAGTAGTCGTCTTCCATTACTGTCGCTTGCTCAATGGCTTCGCTGCTTAGCTTATCTTCAAGTAATGCAGGGTCAAATGCACTTCGTGAAAACGCTAACGCAACTTGACGGAAATCTTCATAACGCACACCACCGCTTAAACGCCAGTTGTTATTAATGGTGTAATCGAATGCACCAAAATATGCGTCAATCATTTGCGCCGCTAAGTAGTCATCTGCTGTTGGCTCTTGGAATAATAGCTCAACATCTGTGTTATCTACTGTGCTGTCGTTACTGAAGAAACTGCCAATGTTTAATGCATCATCTTCACTTTGAGCCAGTTCTACTTGCTGAGTTTGTGCAAAGCGGTAGTTAAAGAAGTCAGTGCGATAATCACGCGCTTTTTCTATAAAGTAACCACCACCTGAAAGCTCAATGTCAGAACCATCAAAGTAAAATACCTTGTTTACATTTACGCCCCAGTTTTCAACCTGATCTTCCATATCAACGAAGCGATATAAATACGGGTTACCACCGAGTGAGCCATTATAGAAGGTACGTTGGTATTGACCGTCTTGATACTCATCGCGGACGGTGATTTCAAGTTCACCTGGAATTTCTGTCGTCGCCGTTGAATCGGTATAATGCCAATCTATACCAACGCCATCTAATACACTCCACGTTAAATTATGCTGACCGCGAACTTGAAGAATATCTAATTCACGCTCTTCAAATGACGTTGTATGACTGCGCTGAACTTGACCATCATCAATGCTTAATGATTTTGATGGCTCTTGATAAATAGCAACTGACGCTTCGTCTTCGGTATCACGAAGTTTCATGTATGTTGCCGTTAATTCATGGCCATCAAGTTTATAACCTAAATTTAAAGAGGTATTTAGCTTGATATTATTTTTGGTCGTTTGCTTATCATTTTTAGCTGAATAGCAGGCAAAACTTTGTTTTGAACAGTCGCCACTTTGCGCCGCATCTACCGCCGATAGTACTGCAGAAAACTCTTGTGAGTTTGACCATTCATTATCGTAAGCAACACTTGCTAAAAAGCCAAGCGACCCGCCAAAGCCAAACACGTCATCAAAACGGTCACCATAAACTGCTTTAATACCAAAATCTGGATTTAAGCTTTCTTCTTGTAATCCATAATCACGCGGTAACGCTTTAATTAGGTCTTTGTTTAACGCAATCGCGGCGTCTTGACCGATATCTTCACCAAGCGCTTTTGACTCAATATCACGAATGTTTCGAATAGAAATATCCGATAAACCGTTAACATAACGATTAAGTGCAGCACGCACAGTACCAGGCATAGCGCGTGTGCCGTCGTCGGTACCTAACCAATCATCGCTGCCACCTTCGTATGTGTAACCTTCATCATTGGTGTCTTTATAGCTTGCACCGATATCCACTTTAAACACGCGATCATCAGGAATGCTTTTAGTACGAATATTTACGTCACCACCACCGAACGCCGCTGGCATATTTGGTGAATAGGCTTTTTGTACTGAAAGTGATTCGATAATGCTTGATGGGAAAATATCAAGTGGAATAACGCTACGCGTTAAATCCGGGCTCGGTACAGATGCGCCATTTAATCGAACGCTTGAGTAACGCTCACCTAAACCACGTACATAAATAAATTTATCGTTTACTAAGCTTAAACCTGTTACACGACGAAGCGCAGATGCAGCATCTGAATCACCGGTACGTGAAATTTGCTCAGCACCCATGATGTCGGCAACGAAAGCTTGGTTTTTACGCTCTTCAATTACTGCACTTGCACTGCCTTTTAAACGGCTTGCGGTTGCAACAACTTCTTCAATTTCCTTTTGTACTTGTGCTTGTTCATTCTCATCTGCAACAGAGGAAAATGACGAAAACGCACAAAGCACTGAAAGCGTAACTAAATTAGCTTTAAACTGCTTTTTTGGTTTCATTATATAATCCTCTAAACCTATAGTTTTTATAAAGAGGTGTGGCTAACGCCACACCTAAACTCACTACTTGGCTTAGATTAGTGACCAGCGCGCTCTAGCGACGCTTTAACAAACTCTGCCCAATCGCCTGTTGCACCTTCTTGAATTGCACCAACGAAACCTGCGTTGTCAAAGAATGAGTTCACTTCGCTCATGTCTTTTGCAACAACTGTCACTGCGTTGCCGTCTTTATCCATCATTGCCGATTTAGTAGATACGCCATCTGCTGCAAAGATGTTTTCAAAGTTAGCAAAACCAATTGTTTGGTTGTTGTTACCTGCCGCAAACCATGCTGCTATATCAAAACCAGCTAAATCGCCTTCAAGTGCTGTGTTAACGTCTTCAAAGTTAAGACCACATGCAAAAATTGCGCTCTCAAATGAAATATCGCCATTTTTCGCATTGGCATGTACACCCGCTGCACCTGACTTATCTTTTTCGTTGTAAAGGTCAAAACAACCAGCGCCTGCTTCTGTAGACGAGTTTGCGAATAGGATATTAGCCATTGTTGCTTTACCCCATTCTTTCATTTCCATACCTGCACCAGTACGGCGACCTTCAGCACCTGCTGAACCTGTACCAATTACTGTCGCGTTTGCGATGATTGGGTTTGATACTGTTGTTACTAAGCCTTGGCCGTCATCAGAAAGCGGATCTTTTTTCGCACCATCAGTTTCAAAGCCGTGGTTACCGTATTCTTTTGAGTGAACAAGGATGTATTGACCCATGCCTTTCCAACCCTCATCCCAGTCAATACCGTCATCACCAGTTTCAGTTACAACAATGTGTTTAAGATTAACTGAACCACCGAATAGCTCGATACCGTCATCGAAACCGTTATGTACGTGAACGTAATCGATAGTAGTGCCAGAACCTACCGCATTAAGTGTTAAACCGTTAAGTTCATCACCTTCAACACCGAAACCTGCGTATTTGATAACAATATGCTTTAAGATACCGCTGTTATCTTGTGGATCGTTACCACCGTAGTATGAAACAATACCTTCAGCTGCGTGGTTACATAGGTCTTGCGCTGCAGCGTCTGCAGTACAACGAATTGAATGACCGCGACCATTTACTTGAATACCACCCCAGTCACCAATTTGTGCTGTTGTTGAATCATCGCCATCAATCTCTGAAATAGAGGTAAATACGATTGGCTTGTCTACTTCACCAATTGCTTCGATATTTGCACCACGTGCAATACGAATAAAGCTTTCTGGCTTAGTGAACGCGATAGTTGCGCCCGCTTCAATTGACAGTGTTGGACCATTATCGTCAATAGTTGCGCCCGTTGACGTATCGATGTCTTTACCAATAAATAAAGCACCTTCGAAGATATGTGCGCCGTTATCTTCAAGCGCTGGGATTACGAAAGAGCTTGTGATGTCTTTTGCGTTACTTGCAAATGCTTGGCTGTAAACACAGTTTACGCCGTCTGCTTCACCTGTGAACGATGCACCGTCAAGCGTATACGTTGCACATGAAATTGGGTCTGGATTTGAACCACCTGGGTTTGTTACAGAGTTGTCTACGCTGTTATCGACTGTAGTTGGTGTAATATTGATATCGCCGCCACAACCTGCAAGAGTAAGTGCTGATGCAACCATGCTCACTTTAAATAAACCAGAAAGTTTCATTGTTTTCTCCGTTGATAGTTTTTAAGCTTTTTCGCTTTTTATGTGCGTGTGCACTAATTTAGAACTGGCTCTAAGTTAGAGGGTTTATGTGTCAAATGGGTTACACTTACTTAACATGTGCGTGACAGTTTCTTGTCAGATTTCTTAAACACTACGAACTTACACGTATACATTAGTGGTTTTAAAAGTGTTTGAAATACAAAGAAATAAGGGACCATGAAGGTCCCTTAGGGTTGATTACAAATTTATTTTGATAGGTATGTTACAAATAAGCCTTGGCTAACGTGTCTTTATCAAGTTTTTCACGTTTCACATATTGCAGCCACTGGGCCGCTAGCCGTTCTGACTTTTTGTATTTTTTAGCTTGCTCAAATGCAAGGATAGCTGCATCGAAGTTCTCTAGGTTGTATTGCGCCATTCCAAGCGCAATATAGGCGTTTGATTCTTGCTTTAAACTGCCTTTATTTAACGCAGCACGCGCAGAATCAGCCGCTTCATCAAATAATTCTAAGTTTAAGTACACTTCTGCTAAACGGCGATCATATTCACCAGTATCAGTTTGTTTTGCAGCCGCAATAAAATACGGCACCGCTTTTTTATCTTCTCGCGCTTGCATATAGGCTTCTGCTACAAAGATAAGATTCTTTGCTGATTTTTCGATATTGCCTTTTTCAAACCCAAGCTCCATTGCGTTTGCTGCTTTGTAAGCAAGACCTGAATACATGTATATTTGTGCCAGATTTTTAAGCTTAGTTGCATCGTCCAAGAAACCACGTTGTTTTGCTGTTTCAATGAGTGCTAGTTGCTTATCGTCCTGGCCTACTTCGCCGTACATGCCAGCCAGCTGTACCCAGTATTCAGGTTTGTCAAAACGTAGCACCATTTCTTCTAATACACGTACCACTTCTTTTGGTTGGTTTAGCGAATAGTGAGACGCACGCAGTAAGATAAACCAGTTTTCTTTTACGTCTTTATTATCAACTTTGTTAAGGTTAATCGCGGTATTAATGTATTTAATTGCGCTTTGGTAATCCTTCGCTTGATAACTAGCGTTGGCTTTAAGCTCATAATAGTTTGCCTGTGGCGGTTTGGTATTAAGCGACTCCCAACTATCGAGATAACTCAGCACTTTATCGAATTGGCCTTCAGCCATTGCTAATTGTGCTAGCGAGAAAATGGTATTGAGCTTTAAGCTTTCTGGGATCGGGTCTTGCTTTACTACATTTTCAAATGCAGCCATAGCCTCACTAACACGGTTTTCGTTGTAATAAATAAAACCGTAAAAGTTGTACATCATGGCTACTTCATAGCTATTCATACTTGATGATTTTTTCTGGACAATATCCAGTGCTTCAAGGCCTGCTGCTACATCGCCGTCGTCAGCCAGTTTTTGTGCACGCGCAAGTTGCGTATACACTTTGTTGCGAAGTGCTGGAACACGTTTAGTTTTAACTTCTTCAGCAGATACTGATGCAAACTGTGTCTGGAACATCGCGTCGCTCATTGGCGCGCCAAATACACAGCCAATTAATGCAATACTAATTAAATTTCTTTTCAACATTGTAATTCAACCTAACTATTTAAAGTGTTAGCGGGACGTTCCCGCTAACAAACTACCCATTAATTTGGAATGTAATTTTGTTTTGTACACCGGCTACTTCAACGGCTTCACCGTTAACAACGCGCGGTTTGTATTTAAACTTAAGCGCGGCGTCCATTGCGGCACGGTTAAAGATTTCTTCTGGCTCCGCTTGTATTACACGCGGCTCGCTTACAGTGCCTGATTTCGTTACGGTAAATTCAACAATAACGTAACCCTCAATACCGCGGCTTAACGCTCGACGAGGATAAACTGGTGATACCTTAACAATTGGGAGGTATTCACCATCACCGGAATCAAGCGCAAGCCCAGCAGCTAAATCAACATTGGTGTCAACATTGGCAGAAAAATCAAAATTACTCGCTGTATCAGTGCTTTCGCTGCTGCTCGCTTGTGGCGCCATTGGCGGTGGTGGCTCTTTTGGCTTTGGCGGCTTTTGCGGCTTTCGTTCTTTCTTTTGCACAGTCTCTTCTTGTTTAAGACGCACAAAATCAAGAACATTGCCTTTTACCGGTTCACTTGCCACACCATCACCACTTTGAATTAGCGCCTGCATGCCGAAAAACAACAACGCAGTTACAACAATCGCGATTAAAGTGGAAATTAAATAACGCATTGTTACGCTTCCTGCGCCGCAATTGATACGTCAAATACACCTGCCGAACGCGCCGCATCCATTACCTTAATTAAGGTATCAGTAGTGGCTTTTTTATCTGCTTGAATCACCACGCTGCCCTGCGGGTTTTCTGCGTGTAAACGTTCGATATTAGCTTGAACCGCACGCACGTCTACCTGGCGTTTGTTAATCCAAATTTCGCCTTTATCTGATATAGCGACAAGAATATTGGCTCGTTCTTTTTGTACTGCTGTCGCCGCTTCAGGTCGGTTTACATCGATACCCGCTTCTTTGACAAAAGTGGCCGTTACAATGAAGAAAATCAGCATGATAAATACAACGTCCAGCATTGGCGTCATATTAATTTCTTCGTTTTCTTCTTCTTGAAATACATTTGCTAATGGTGCTCTCATTACTAGCTCCTAAAATTCGTTTAAAATTGGTGTTAGTGGTCTAAGACCAATTTATCGTCAAGTAGCGCTACTTCGCGCTTTGCTTTACGCTGTAAATACGTTGAGGCAAAGACCCCTGATAACGCACCTACCATCCCTGCCATTGTTGGAATAGTGGCTTTTGATACGCCCGATGCCATTGAGCGTGCGCTACCCGTACCGGTAATTGCCATCACATTAAACACCTCAATCATGCCGGTAACCGTGCCAAGTAAACCAAGTAATGGACACAGTGCTACTAACATATTAATCATGGGTAAATTGTGATTTAGTTTTAAGCTAATACGCGAAATATTTGCTTGTTTGATTTGCTCCGCTTCCCAACTATTGCGCTCTTCGCGTGCGAACCAGTTGGTGATCACTGATTTTTTACTTGAACGATATGTTGTAAACAAAAACATAAAGCGCTCAATCACCAATAACCACATTGCGCAAATCAGGACTCCGATCACCAGCAGCACAGAGCCGCCGGTGTCTAGAAAATCGCGTATTGCGTTGATGAAGTCCGCAAAGATAACCATCTTACTGCGCACCTTTCTCACTGCGCTCAGCAATAATGCCTGCGCTTTGCTCTTGTAAAATTACCAATAGGTTTTTAGAGCGGGTATTAAGTAGTGTGTAAATAAATACCGTAGGAATTGCCACAACAAGGCCTAACACTGTGGTTACAAGCGCCGTTGAAATACCGCCAGCCATTAGTTTCGGGTCACCAGTACCGAATAACGTGATTGCTTGGAAGGTATTAATCATACCGGTCACAGTACCGAGTAGACCCAGTAACGGCGCAACGACAGAAATGATTTTAATCAGCGTTAAGTTACGTGTAATACGCGGCATTTCACGTAGAATTGCTTCTGATAATTTGAGTTCTAGGGTGTCGTAGGTTACATCTGGGTATTGATCTTTCACCTTCATTACACGACCAAGTGGGTTATCTTCTGATGCAACATCCGTTTTAAGCTGACGTTTGATTTTTCCGCCCATAATCATAAGAGAAACGAAGCGCTCTAAGGCAATTAATAAACCGATTAAACCTACCGCTAAAATAACGTAGCCTACCGCACCACCTTGGTGTACTTGCTCTTCGGTACTTGGGGCTTGAACTAATAAACCAAGAATTGAGCCACCTGTTGGGTCTAGGGCAAAATCAACAAAACCTGAGTTTGCTGCTTGTAAATCTGCCGCACTTGACTGAAAACGTGAAGCTGGTTGACGCGTCAATTCTGATAACGTGTTAGTGGTTTCGTTGTAAGTAAGGTATTTGCCATCCGCGATTAGGTTGAATGAACCAACACGTACCACTTCTTTATTTACTTTTTCGCCGCCTGCAACAATCACATCACGGTTAAAGCGCGATACTTTACCTTGCTCAGTCATTTCGCGTTGTAATTCAAACCATACTTTTTCAATATCTTCGATTGACGCAAGTTTAGAACTCGAACCCATTTTTTGTGCAAGTTCACTTAAGAAAGCACCACGACCTGGCAATTCAGCAGATACGTTTGACGTAATAAATTTACTTTGTGTATCGCCCGCTACTTGCTGTAACACACCAAATAGTTCTTTTAATGAACCCATGCGCTTGTTTAGCGTTTCGCTCATATTCGCTAGTTTGATTTCATTTTCTTCAAACTGAGTTTCAAGACGCGTCGACGCAGAAATTAATCCATCACGTTCATTAATACGTGAACGTAGCATCGCAGCTTGTTGATTATTTGCTTTAGCAAACTCAGCTTCGCGGCGTTGGTTATCTTGTGATTGTTGGTAGTTACCCTGCTCAAGTGTTTTTAACAGTGAATCAAGATCTACTGGCTTTGCTACAACTGCACTTGCTGTGAATAGCGTGCTTGCAGCAATAACAGATTTTACGAATTTCTTAACTAACATAATGGCCTCTAATTAAACTGCTTTAACAGGTAGCGTTAACATGTCTGGTGCAAGTTGCTTTTTAGCAATGCGAATTGCTTTATTGATTTGTGAAATATTGCTATCTGGTAAGCGTTCAAACGCCTTAGCATCGGTATTCCATACACCCGCTTTCTTGCCATCTTTCGTTAGGTAAATAAGGTCAAGGCGACCAATACGTAAAAAGTCCACTTCACGCTCTTGGCCATCAACATCGATAAGACCGGTGTACGCTTCAATGGTACGGCCATAGTCAACTTCGATTTGATAAGCTTCTAATACGCGACGGAATTTTTCACTTGATGCTACATCAGCGCGGTCCATTAACTGCTTTAATGTGGCTAAGCGTTCTGCGCGCTCGTTTGGTAAGAAAGGCACATCTAATGCTACAAACTGCTCAAGTGAGGTGATCATCTTAAGCATTAATGGCGTAATTTGACGTTCAATAACCGATACTTGGTCAATTGATACGTTAATGTTGTCCATTTCTGTTAATTGATTTGCGATTTGTTTTTCTAGTTGCTTGTTATAAATCGTTAAACCATCAATCTCTTTATTAACAGTTTTAAATTGCTGTAAGCGACCTTGCATTGTGTCAGCAATTTTATCTATTTTTGCTTGCGACTTTTGTGCTGATTTATTAATTTTATCTGCGCTGTCGATCACAGGCTTAAGTTGATCATTAGCAACGGCAGTTAGCGAACATCCAACTAGCGCTGTTACCAATATCTTTCTACTAAACTTAGTTGTAAACATTTTATGTAACCCTATTAAATGATTGCGCATAGTCTAGAGGCACAAAATGACACAAGGGTTTCATAAACATGTCATTTACATTACATGGCAGTAAATTTGAAATCTATAGATATTTTTTCTTTACAAATCAATGATTAATGATTTTTATTTTATCTCGCACAGGGAATCTGTTAACGAATATGTAACCGTGATTTTTCATTGACATGACAAAAAATCGTGCGCGTTGTCATATTTCTTGGATGACTTTGAGCAAAACAGATACGGCTAAGTTGGCATGAGGTAGAGTGGTAAGAATTGGCTATGCGGCAAAAACACGAATTAATGCCGCATGTGAAAATGAGATTGCTAGTTTTTCTTTTTAAACGTAACGCGATTATTGTTATCGCGATTTTGCAACAAAAACTCTCTTGAGTAGTCAGTGTTAGTAGCCTTTGCAAGTCTGTCGTATAAAACCACATTAACCGTTGCTGCAAGATTCATACAGCCAACTGTCGGTACATAAACAACATCATCGCAGTGCTTTAGTACGTCTTTACGAATTGACCCATCTTCAGGTCCTAATACATAAATGGCATTTTCAGGGTGCTCGAAATGCGGTAACGGTGTTGCCCCATCAATTAATTCAATAGCGATTATTTTAGTATCGGACTTAACAAGTATTTCAATACTTTCAAGTGCGCACAGTGGTATTTCATCGATACGCTGTTTTGTGTCGGTTGCAAATTTTTGTGCAAAACCATAACGATTACCTGTGTGATGAACCTTTTCAACGCCATAACACCCTGCGGCACGCATTACGCCACCCACATTTGTTGCGCTTTTAGGGTTAATCAGTACCACTTGTACCTTGCTCATTAGTCGTGGTCCTCTTTAGGCCAATCGGCTATGTAATCCTCAAACAAATCCATATCGATTTGGTTATCCTTCATTACACGGCCTTTAACGCTAATCCCCATACGATGCATTACCGCTTTACTGCCGTTATTTAAAAGTGGATGCCAAGACGCAAGGCCACGTCCTTCATGTAAACGACGGTAGCTACAACTTGGTGGCATAAAAAAGATATTATCGATGTTATCTTTGGTCAGTTTTACGCAGCTAGGTACTAAAGTTGTGCGGTTTTCATACTCAGTACAAAAACATTTTTTAGTATCGAGATAGCGACACACAATCGCAGTATAGATAATCTCTTCGCCTTCGCGCAGTACATCGGTACTTTTAAAATTTTCGTCTTGTTCATCGCTATCAATAAAGGTGTGTAAACAACATTTACCGCAGCCATCACAAATGGCTTCCCATTCATCGTTGTTCATCTCTGCCAACGATTTTTTAAGCCAAAATTTATCTTCTAACATATGTGCCCCTAAATTTCAGGGCGACATTTTAAGCTAGTTGTGTAAGAAAAGCGAAGAGAAAAAGGTGCCAGATAAAACGACTGGCACCGATAAAAAGGTGATTAGATTTTAGGGTAGCCGATACGGTCTGATAAATAGCCAACTGAAGTCGCAAAATAATAAGAGCGATTCCAATGCATTAGCGCCTTGTAATTGTCATATGCCAAATACATACGGCCATTTTCATCGTCTGGCATAACAAGCGCTGCGGTAATTCCAACATTTGGTAAATCAGTGCCATCAGTACGGCGAAGACCAAGTGCCTGCCAATCGGCTAGACCACGTTCTGATTTATTCCAATTCTCGAGCCATTGTTTTCGAGTACGCGTGCCACGCTGCAAAATATGTTCACTATTGAACCCCTCAGGCAACAACACCTGACGGCCCCATGTTAGTGAGTCATTCCAGCCCGCTTTTTTCAAATAGTTTGCAATAGATGCGAAGGCATCGAGCTTGTTTTGCCAAATGTCTTTTTTACCATCACCGTCGTAATCAACCGCGTAAGCATTAAACGACGTTGGCATAAATTGTGTTTGACCCATTGCGCCTGCCCACGAACCTTTAAAGTGGTCAAGATCAATATGGCCTTCTTCTAGAATCGTTAACGCAGCCCAAAGTTGGCGTTTATACAGCGCCTCGCGACGTCCGTCGTACGCTAACGTTACCACTGAAGAGATAACCGGATGTGAGCCTTGGATTTTCCCAAAGTTACTTTCAAGGCCCCAAAGCGCGACGATAAAACGCGCTTGTACGCCATACTTTGCGGCAATTTTTTCAAGCTCTGTTTGATTTTCTTTATACAGTTTACGTGCTCTATCGATTTTCCACTTAGGTACACGCTTAGGCAGGTAAGTTTCTAACGTTTCTTTTACTTCAGGCTGATTTTTATCCGCTTTGATAACTTTTTTCTTAAACTTAACAGTTGCAAAGGCGTTATCAACGATTTTTTGTGAAAACCCTTTTTCAATTGCTTCCACTTTTAAATCTGCAACGTACTGGTTAAATTTTGCTTGCTCTTCATCTGCAAAGGTAGAGACCGAAATAAGGCTTGCTGTGATTAGGGCGAGTTTTTTAAACACTAGTCAGTGACTCCATTTTGTTTTCTAAATTCATCTAATAAACTTTCTTGTTTTGGCGGTAGCTGTAAATAAAATCCTTTTTCAGCTAATTCTTGCTTCACTTTTTCAAGGTCAGCCGTACCAAGTTGTTCACGTTTTGCTAAATTAATTAGCATTACAAAACTTGGTTGACCAAAAGTTGCCATTAAAGGTTCCGGAACTTTTGAAAAATCATCTCTTTTTTCAACGTACAGATAGGTATCTGCCTTTTTTTTACTTTTATACACTGCACTGAGCATTCAAACACCTTTTACTTCTTGCGTAACACTGCGTCACACTATACCATGGCATACACTAAAAGTGAGATAAATTGCGCTTAATGGCTGGATTCTTCTAAAAAATCAGCCTGTGATTTTTATAATAATAATTGAGATTATGTCGGAACAAATTTTTGAACTAAAAGGGAACCTTTTTACACTATCTGTATTGCATCTATTTAAAAACGATCTAGATAGTTTGATTAGTCAACTTGACGAAAAAATTGCTCAAGTACCCAAGTTTTTCTTCGGTGCGCCAATTGTCGTAAACCTTCAGTCTGTACCAAACGAACACATTGACTTTGCAAAGTTAAAGCAAGCTTTAATTGACCTACAGCTTAACCCTGTAGGTGTGTGTAACGGTACGGACGAGCAAAACACTGCCGCTAAACTGCACAAACTATCAATACTAAATTACAGTAAAGACCAAACACCTAAAGCAAAGCCACAATCAGCTGCGAATACATCAATTGTAGAAAAAGAAGTATTTGTTCCAGCACAAATTATTAGTGGCAATGTGCGTGGTGGTCAGCAAGTGTATGCGAAGAACCGCGATCTCATTATTACAGGCTCAGTAAGTCCAGGCGCTGAAGTGATTGCCGATGGCAATATTCATGTTTATGGCACATTACGTGGCCGCGCTATCGCTGGCGCAAAAGGGCAAGAATCCGTTATATTCTGCCAAAAGCTTAATGCTGAGTTAGTTTCAATTAACGGAAACTACTGGCTGAGCGACTCACTGCAAGGTGAATCATGGGGCAATGCTGCATGTATTTCACTTGAAAACGAATCATTAAAAATTTCAGCTTTGGTTTAAAGGATAGATTTCATGGCAAAAGTTATTGTTGTCACATCAGGTAAAGGCGGTGTTGGTAAAACAACATCAAGTGCAGCGATTGGCACTGGGCTTGCGTTAAAAGGATACAAAACCGTTATTATCGATTTTGATATTGGTTTACGTAACCTAGATTTGATTATGGGTTGTGAGCGCCGTGTTGTTTATGATTTCGTTAATGTAATCAACAATGAAGCAAACTTAAACCAAGCATTGATCAAAGATAAACGTGTAGAAAAGTTGTTTATTTTACCTGCTTCGCAAACACGCGATAAAGACGCGTTAACCAAAGAAGGCGTTGAGCTGGTATTAAACGAGCTTAAGAAAGATTTTGACTTTATCATTTGTGACTCGCCGGCGGGTATTGAAGCCGGTGCAATGATGGCACTTTACTTCGCAGACGAAGCAATTGTTACGACCAACCCTGAAGTTTCATCGGTGCGCGACTCAGATCGTATTTTGGGTATTTTACAAAGTAAGTCAAAACGCGCTGAAGAAGGGCTCGAAAACGTAAAAGAGCACCTGCTATTAACACGTTACAATGCAGAGCGTGTTGCAACGGGTGAAATGCTGTCGGTAGAAGATGTTCAAGATATTCTAGCAATCGATTTATTGGGCGTTATTCCTGAGTCAAAAGCAGTACTTAATGCATCTAACTCGGGTCAGCCTGTAATTCTTGATTCAGACTCTGATGCGGGTAAAGCGTATTCTGATGCGATTGACCGTTTATTAGGTGAAAAAGTTGATTTTCGCTTTTTAGAAGCTGAGAAGAAAGGCCTACTTAAACGGATATTTGGAGGTTAATGTGTCATTACTTGATTACTTTCGCTCACAAAAGAAAACAACAGCAAGTTTAGCTAAAGAACGATTACAGATCATCGTAGCGCATGAGCGCTCAAGTCGTGGTACGCCTGATTATTTACCACAGCTTAAACAAGATATTCTTGAAGTGATCCGTAAATACGTAAATATCGAGCAAGATCAGGTTCAAGTTCAGCTTGAGCAAAACGAAGATGACTTGGCTGTACTCGAACTCAATGTCACTTTGCCTGACGATAAGTAAACATAAAAAAGCCTGCGTGAAGCAGGCTTTTTTAATATCAGTTTAAAACCAGTCTTTTAGTGAATGCTTAACCATTTCACCGCGCCAACTCGTCATTAAATCGGGTTTTAAGAGCGCACCTTCATCAAACTTAGACTTGCCTTTCCACTTCCAGCTGATCAATTGATTCATTTGCTTTTTACTTGCTAGTACATCAAGTGGAATATCATTGTCTTTGGCGATTTTTTCAAGCTCAGCACGTAGCTCTTTTAACGTTTTTTTATAGCCATGAAAGTCTATTAAGCGTTGGATTTTTTCTGGATGCTCGGCTTCGTCTTTATCTAAACCGATTTTCACCAGATTTAACAACGTTTTACCATAGCGATTAAGTAAGCCTTGGTCGCCTTCACATAAACGTTTTAATGCACCAAAATGAGTTGGCTGTGTTTTGGCTATCTCAAATAAAATGTGTTCTTTGACGATAAAATTAAGTGCTAAGTTTTTCTCACGGGCGCGATTTAAGCGCCAAGCTGCTAACTGCTGCAGCACAGCTAATTGTTTCGGGTTAAGTTGCCACGCGTTTTTAATGTCTAGATAGGCAAGTTCTAACGGCGTTTCATATTTGCGTTTATTAGCAATAACTGCACTTTCACCAAACACAATCCCTTGCTTATCATCATTTAGTTTTTCTTTAATAATATTAAAACAAGGCATTAAATAAAATACATCGGCAGCTGCATAATCTAACTGGGCTTTCGTTAAGGGGCGTTGCAACCAATTAGTGCGTGATTCACTTTTGTCGATTTGCTCTTCAAGTAACATTTCAACCATATTGGCAAAACCAACACAGTTGCGCTCGCCTAATAAACTTAATGCAAACTGAGTATCAAACAAGGGCGCTGGAGTACAATTACCGTGGCGCGCAAATACCTCAAGATCCTCAGATGGCGAATGCAACACTTTAATAATATTCGGGTTTTCCATTAGCTGCCAAAACGATGACAAATCAAGATCTAACGTTGGATCAATAAGACAAATACGATCGCCGTCGTAAATCTGCAATAATGCAAGCTCTGGGTAAAGGGTGCGACGTCGCATAAACTCGGTATCTACCGCGAGTACCGATTTATTTTTATAACTAGCGACCGCTGAATCTAATTCTTGTTGTTCTGTAATAAATGAGTATTGCACTACTTTTCCTCATAAAAAAACCGGCAGATTGCCGGTTTTTCTTTTTAGGGTATTCCCTATTTTAACTTGCTTCTTTAAGTGCGCGTCTTAAAATTTTACCAACATTTGTTTTTGGTAAATCTTCGCGGAATTCCACGAACTTTGGCACTTTATAATTGGTCAAGTTTTCACGACAGTGCTTGATTATATCTTTTTCTGTCAGACTTTGGTCTTTTTTCACGACAAAAATCTTAACTTGTTCACCACTTACTTCATGTGGTACGCCGACAGCCGCAACTTCAAGCACACCTTCATGCATTGCTACCACTTCTTCCACTTCATTTGGGAATACGTTAAAGCCAGATACAATAATCATGTCTTTTTTACGGTCAACAATATAGAAGAAGCCTTCTTCATCGTATTTAGCAACATCACCCGTTGCAAACCAACCGTCTTTTAAACATTCTGCACTTGCTTCTGGACGATTGTAATAACCTTTCATTACTTGAGGACCTTTAACCCAAAGCTCCCCTGCTTCACCCAGTTCTGCTTCAGTACCGTCTTCTTTTACGATTTTAAGTTCTGTGCTTGGCGCTGGTAAACCAATTGAACCATTAAATGCTGCAAGGTCATACGGGCTAACAGTAACAAGTGGCGCACATTCAGTTAATCCATAACCTTCAACTAAGCGAGAATCAGTAACCGTTTGCCATTTTTCAGCAACTGGGCGTTGTACTGCCATACCGCCACCAAGCGATATTTTTAGCGATGAAAAATCAATTTCTGAGAATCCAGGCGTATTTAACAGGCCGTTAAACAAGGTATTTACACCAGTCATTACGGTAAACTTTTTGCCCTGAAGTTCTTTAATAAACCCTTTCATATCGCGCGGATTAGTGATTAAAAGGTTATGACCACCGTACTTCATAAAGGTTAGGCAGTTCGCCGTTAAGGCAAAAATATGATAAAGCGGTAGCGCCGTTACTACCATTTCTTTACCTTTATTAAGTAGTGGGTCTAAACAACCCGTTACTTGCTCAAGGTTTGCTACCATATTGCCGTGTGTAAGCATGGCACCTTTAGATACACCGGTAGTACCACCGGTATACTGTAAAAATGCTAAACAATCTTGCGTTAAATGTGGGCGCGTATATTTAGATACATCGCCAGATTTCATCACATCTGTGAAATCGATAATGTTTGGCAGGCTATAGCTTGGCACCATTTTCTTAAGGTGTTTTACAACAAAGTTAACTAAGTGCTTTTTAACACCACCTAACATGTCGCCAATTTCAGTAACTACGATGTTTTTAACATTCGTCTTTGGTAATGCTTCTTCAAGTGTACGAGCAAAGTTAGCAAGAATAATAATAGTGCTTGTTTCTGAATCGTTTAATTGATGCTCAAGCTCACGCGTAGTGTAAAGCGGGTTTACATTTACAACAGTCGCGCCCGCACGCAGTGTACCAAGAATTGCTATTGGCGTTTGCAATAAGTTCGGCATCATCACCGCAACTTTATCACCTTTTTTAACGCCCAGTTGATTTTGAAGATATGAAGCAAATCGTTTAGTTGCGTCATCCATCTGTTGGTATGTATATACCTTACCCATATTTTCAAAGGCAGGAAGATCTGCATAGTCTTGAAAGCTTTTTTCAAATAGTTCAAGCAGGGAGTCATAGTGCTGTGGATCTATCTCAGCAGGAACACCTGCTGGGTAACGCTTCAACCAAATCTTTTCCACGATAGGCTCCTATAAATTATATTTATTGTTTGTATTTTTGTGTTCAACTTAAACCTTAATTCATGTAAGGCAATTTAACAATTGAGTAATTACTCTAAAGGGCTAATATTCACATATTTAGGCACGTTATACAAACTTTAGTTTACACCGTTTACGTAAACGTCAACCTCTTTCGCAATCACGTGCGCATATTCCATATGACAATGATGCCCACCAGGGACCTCTATTACACCTAAATTTGTATAGAGTTGTCCATAATTTTCAATCGCTTGCGATATCATTTCAAATCCATTTAGCGCTTTTATTAGAAGCATTGGTACAGTTGTATCTGTACAAATAGCTTGGCATTGGCTTGGACTAAGCGAAAGCCTGAGTGATGTTTGAGTTTTAGGTCAGTCAAAAGTTTAATGCCACCTTCTTCTTGCTGTGTGTTTCTTTTCATAATGAGTGCAGCATTGTCGTAATCTAAATCACTTACTGCAAGTCGCGCATTAACAACTTGATCAAAGCGTTTAAACACGCGCTTGCTACTTTGTTTAGCACGGCTTTCAATGGCATTTCTTAATTGCGCCGTTACTTCACTTTCTGGTGTTGTAACACACGCTAGCCCCTCAATTGCAATAACGCATTTAACTTTATCAGGAAAACAGGCAGCAAAAAGGTTAGCAACCATAGCCCCCATTGAGTGACCAACAATAATCACCTTTTCATTTGGTGCGATTTGCTGTAACACGCGATAAACATCATCTACATAATCAATAAAATAATAATGCGCTTGTTTATTGCGCCAGCTTGAAAGTCCATGTCCTGGGAAATCAATCGCGTACCAATCATATTGAGGCATTTGATTAATAAGAGGTAAAAACGAATTACTATTATCTTGCCAACCATGCAGTGCGATAATTTTTGTATTGCGATTGTCTAATCGCTGACATGCGATTTCTAATTCATCAATTTCGTACGATGTTTCTGTTATTGTAACTTGCAATGTAATTTCACCGATAAAAATGTAATTTAGTGCATAAATACGTTATGTTTAGCGCAAAATAACACAGAAAAACAATACACATGAAAAAATCGTTAATTGCCTCAACAGTATTATTGGCAAGCAGCAGTTTAGCGTATGCAGAAGCACCGAAGAATATTATTTATATGATTGGTGATGGCATGGGACCCGCCTACACTACCGGTTATCGCTACTTTAAAGATGACAAAAGTACTAAATACGTAGAGCGTACTATCTTTGATGAGCTGTTTGTCGGCCTTGCTAGCACAAGCCCTGATGATGATACAGTGGTTACAGACAGTGCTGCAGGTGCAACGGCACTTTCAACGGCTACTAAAAGCTACAATGGCGCAATTGCAGTTGATACCGCAAAAAAGCCATTAACTACTATGCTGCAAATCGCAAAATCAAAAGGTCTTACTACCGCGTTAGTTGCAACATCACAAATTAACCATGCTACGCCTGCAAGCTTCGCCGCGCATAACGAAAGCCGCCGTAACTATGACGAAATTGCTAACGATTACGTTGATGTTAAAGTAGATGGAAAGCTAGCGGTAGATTTAATGCTTGGTGGCGGTACTAAATATTTTATTCGTGATGACCGAAATCTTGTTTCTGAATTTAAACAAGCGGGTTATCAATATGTCGATGATTTTGACAAACTAGAGTCGATTAAGTCGCTACCAGCGCTTGGTTTATTTTCTGATGTGGCATTTGCGTATGCAATTGACCAAAACCCTACACGACTTGCTGATATGGCAAAGAAAACCCTGTCGTTACTTGATAACAATAAGCGTGATGGTTTCTTTGTAATGCTTGAGGGCTCGCAAATCGATTGGTGTGGTCACGCTAACGATATTGCCTGCGCGATGGCTGAAATGGATGATTTTGCCAATGCGATTAAGCATGCAAAACAATACGTAGACCAAAATCCAGATACCTTACTTGTGGTTACTGCAGATCACAGTACTGGTGGGTTAACTCTTGGTGCCAACGGACACTATTCTTGGCATACCGATGTAATAAAAGGCGTTAACGCGAGTATTACTAAAATTGCCAAAGCGCTGATGAAAAGTGATCATCTTTTAACTACTTGGTCAGACAAAACTGGCATTAAGTTAGATAAATCGCAATCAGAGCAGCTGGCTATGCTTACCGCCAGTGCTAAGAGCGAAAAAGATGATGAGCACAAAGAAAAAGAAGCATTGGTAAAACATGTACGACAACTAATTAGTGATGCGTCAAATACAGGTTGGACTACAGGCGGTCACACCGCGATTGATGTGCCAATTTTAGCGTATGGCAAAGGTGCCGACGCCTTTAAAGGCCACTTAGACAACACCGAAATCGCAAATCAGTTAATTAACTACATTAAGCAAAGATAAACCCAAACAAAGACTGTGCCGATAGTTATCGACACAGTCTTTATACTTAACCTATTCTCGTCCCGGTAATTTTTTCCACGTTACCGTGTCACGTACATAAACAGGCTGCGCATCTGCGGCAACCACCGTATTGCCAGCGACCAGTTCACGCTCTGCTAGTTTCGTCATAAAACGTGCATTTGGTAGCGTTATCTCATCTAAAATCGTTAAATTTGTTGCTTCAAAGTGCGCTTTATACGTTTGACAACCGGTACCCACCACTACGGCATCGTATTCTGGCAGGGTTAACTCTCCTGCCTTTATCACCATTTCGTTTGACATAAACGCTGCGAGATTATTTTCATCACGCTTAAATTCTGCGTAATAAATTTCGCCCATACGCGCGTCTATCGTTGCGATTGCATAATCCGCTTCTGTCGTGTCAAATGCCTGTTGTGCCATCATTTGTAAGTTCGATATACCGATTACAGGTAAATTTGCGGCATATGCCAGCCCTTGCGTAACCGAAACACCAACGCGCACACCAGTAAAGCTGCCAGGACCGCGGCCAAACGCGATAGCATCCAGTGCTTTTAGATTCGTGTTTGCGCTATTTAAAATACTATCGACCAACGGCAGCATTTTTTGGCTATGTTGTTGAGGGCACACCTCAAAGTGAGCGTTTTCTAAATCACAGCTAACGGCTACAGACAACGCTTCTGTAGCAGCATCTATAAGAAGTATATTTGACATAATCTATTTAATTTTTTCTAAAAATGCAGACGCTTTTGCGAGATCGCGAGTGCGCGCCATATTGGGTAAACTTGCTAAAAAGATTCTACCATATTCCCTAGTCACTAAGCGATTATCACAGATCACCAGCACGCCTTTATCTTTTCGGTCACGAATTAAGCGGCCAACCCCTTGTTTTAACGCAATGACAGCCCCAGGCAATTGCAGCGAATAAAACGGGTCATTGCCCTGCCCGCTATGGGATTTCATCTTTGCCTGTAATAAGGGATCATCGGGCGCTGCAAACGGCAATTTATCAATAATCACGCATGACAGCGCATCACCTCGCACATCAACCCCTTCCCAAAATGATGCTGTACCAAGCAACACAGAGTTACCATGCATCACAAATTTCTCTAACAAAATACGTTTTGACGCTTGCCCTTGAACTAAAAGCGGATATTCAACACTGTGCGATAAGCCATCTGCCACTAAGTTAAGCATGCGATAACTGGTAAACAAGATAAAACAACGCCCTTTTGCCGCTTTAATCATTTGCTTTGCAATGCTAACGATGGAAAAACCCATTTCCGATTTACTCGGCTCAGGTAAATAACGCGGTATACACAATAACGCTTGGTTTTCGTAGTCAAATGGGCTGTCGTACACTTCCATAATCTTGGTATTTAAGCCTAAATCTTTTGCGAAGTGGGTTAAATCGCCATTTACCGCAAGGGTTGCCGAGGTAAAAACCCAGCTCGACGTTGCATTATCAACAAGTGCTCGAAATCGTTCTGATACATTGAGAGGCGTAATACTGAATGTTAAATGACGCTTAGTTGTTTCAAACCAAAAACTAAATCCCGGTTTTTGTGCGTCGTACATGGTTTCTAACTGGCCTTTTAGGCTGGCTGTGCGTTCAAACAATTTTTCAATTTTGTCATTGCGTTCAAGGCATAACTTAAGCACTTGATATAAAAAGCTAATATCGTTTATTACCCGTTCAATGGCTCGATACACATTGGCTTGTTTGATCATTTGTTGCCAGTCACCACGTTGGCTGTCACTTGGAAATTGCAAGCGTAAATCAAATACCGCAGTTTCAAGTTTATCTAATGTTTTGCCCAGCTGGATCATGTCGAAGAGCTCAGCGCGATACACTAAACGAATATCGCGAACAAGCTCGATTACCATACGTGTGCTTACGCGCGAGGCAAAATAGTCTGATGCAATGTTTGGTAACTGATGCGCTTCATCGAAAATATAACAATTAACATTTGGAATAAGTTCGCCGAAGCCCGATTCTTTAACAACTGCATCTGCCAAAAATAGATGGTGATTAACCACCACTAAGTCTGATTCAATGGCTTTAACACGGGCTTTTCTGACAAAACAGTCTTGAAATGACGGACATTCTTTACCAAGACAATTATCAGTTGTAGATGTGACATAAGGTAAAACTTTGGCATCTTCTTCTATCCCGCTGCAATCGGCCATATCTCCTGAGCGCGTTTCGCCCGAAAATTTTGCCACCATGGCAAGTTGATGCATAACATCGGGGTCATCTACGGGTACATGGGCAACGTGCTGATTTAAACGTTCAATACATAAATAATTGGAACGCCCTTTTAATAGCGCAATTTTTTTGCCTTTTCCGAGGATCTTTTTTAACGCCGGTAAATCACGATGGAACAATTGCTCTTGCAGTGCTTTGGAGCCAGTCGACACCATCACTTTTTTATCTGATAGTAACGCAGGGACCAAATAAGCAAATGTTTTACCGGTCCCTGTTCCTGCTTCAACAATTGCCTGCTCGTCTTTTGCAATCGCTAAAGCGACCGATTTGGCCATATCAATTTGTGGTTGCCTGGGTGCGTACCCTTTTATCGCGAGGGCGAACGGGCCTGATTTACCAAACAAATCGTCGATACTATTCATTTAAAGCACGTGTTTTAAAAATGGAGTGCAAGTGTAACGATTAAGCATACTGACAACAAGAAAAAGGCCGTTTTAAATAAGCAAGCTAACACGCACTAATGACTTAAATGACAGCATTAGCGCTATGATTTATCAGTAAACTCGCTTCTTCTTTTGTTAGTAACGTTATCGTTGCATTGTTGAAATCGAAATCTTCTAATTCGATTTTGTTGTGTTTTACCAGCAGCGATAACATTGCAAGTTGGTTAGCTTGATAAACACACCCACCAATAGGATATCGCTCAAAATATTGCTGTAACTCATGCTCTGTGCTGATTTTATTTTGTACTGCTAAGCTTTCTAATATTTCACGAGGAAAATTCCAAAGTTTTGCGATATCAAGGGTTAAACGCTGACCATAATCCGTTACTAAACGTTTAATATTTTGGGCATTTGGCTGAGTATCAGGACAGACGCTTGAAAACGCATCAATCATTAATTGAAAAATAACCATACTGCCCAAATTTACGAGCAAACCCACTAAATAAGCTTGCTCTGCGTTAATTTGATATTTAATGGCTAACTGTTGACTTAAGCGCCCTGTAGTTTGGCTATGCGACCATAAATGCTTGCCATAGTTTTTAAAATAGATTTGTGCTTTGGGTACCATTTGTGCCACAAAGCCGTTAATCACCCCCTCAGACAGCCCTTTTTGCCCGAGCAACATAAATGCTGCTTTAATATCTGAAATCGGCTTGTTTGCGCGGTTGTAAAATGCAGAATTCGCCAGTTCAATGACTTTGGCCGCAATAACAGGGTCATCGCTAATCAGATTGACAAGTATTTCAACATCAAATTCCGCCTGATTGAGCGTATTCATCACTTGGGTTAGCGAACTCGGTACAAGTGGCAACGCTTTCAAGATATATTGCGGCTGGCGTAATAACTGTAGGATTTTACTTTCAATAAATTCATTTATCGGGTCGCACTGAGATGTGGTGATTGCGCTATTAAATAACAGTTCAAAAAAGCGGTCTTGATAATGAACTGTATTGTTTAATTCAAAGGTAAGGTCAGACACGTCAGCAGTATTTTGATTATATTGAATATCTAGGTTTTCAGGCACATCTTTAGTGTCTTCAAAGAAGTAATGATTTGCTTCAACTTCCTGTTTTAAAGTTGGAAAAACCTTTGATATTAACCGTCTAAACATACTACTGCGATTCACGTTAAATAATGCTTAATTGTAAACCGTAACGTCTAAGATGCGAAACGACAAATGCATTTAAATTTGCTATCGCTTTATACCTGCCACATTGCGACTTTTAAGTTTACTTTTGTTCCTTTAAACACAATTCCTTCTTGTTCAAGCAGCGATTTTTGCTGTTGATATTTTTCGCTGTTTTCGGGGAAACTAATTTTACCTTGTGAATTAATCACTCTAAACCAAGGAATACGGCTGCCAGTTGGCAGTTTTTTCATCACGGTTCCCACTAAACGGGCATGCCCATTTAGTGAAGCCATTTCTGCTACTTTGCCATAGGTACAGACCTTTCCGCTTGGAATGGATCCGACCACCAGTAAAATTGCTTGTACTTTTTCTTCTTGCGTCATGTTAAAACCTAAAAATTAGTAAAGTTCTTGTAGCCCTTGCCAAATTGCACTGGCAACCGGTCCGTAAAAATTACGATTACTGCGAAATGCACGTAACTCAGATTGAAATTGGTCTTCGTCGTCACGTAATCTTATTTGCACTAAATCGCCATTTTCCAGTTCAGTTTTACACACGTGTTTTGCAGCTAACCCCCAACCCACGCCCTGTAATAATAAAGAGCGCAATGTTGCCAACTCTTCCACCATCACCACTTGCGAGCCTTTTGCAAACGATAATTTTTCATCGTCAAAAGGTAATTCTGTGGGTTTTAAGGTTAAACATGGAATCGCATCAAGTTCATCACTTGCTAAAGTTGTTCGGCCTTCAGGTAAGATTTTGGGTGACGCCACTAAAATGACGTCGATCGGTTTTAGCAAAACGCTTTGGAAATCCCCTGACGCGTGAAAAATATCAAACCAAGGACCAATGCCAATATCAACCTCTCCTTTGGCGAGTTTTTCAACTGCTTGAAACCGCGAACCACCGACTATTTTGAACTGTGTACGCGGAAATTGTTGAATAATTTTACCAAAGAGTTGGCTTATACGTTGATCTCCCGCCAATTGCTCATACGCAATACAGATACTCGGTTCATAACCAAGTGCTAATGTTGAACTAATTTTATCAAGCTCATCGCAGCCAGATAACACCCGCTTAGCTTGCTTATAAAAGCGCTCGCCAGCTGGCGTTAATTTTAAACGATAACCACTGCGGTCAATTAAGGTAAAACCGATGTCCTGTTCTAACTTTTGCATCGCCATGGTCAGTGCAGGCTGGGTTTTATGACACTTTTCAGCTGCATGTTTTAAGCTTTGAGAACTAACAATTGCGTCTAAAATCTTCAATTGACTCAACTTCATTATTAAAACTTATATAGTTAGTAATTTTTTATAAATATTATTTTATATTATGTTTCGTTATTCTGGCTATAGTTAATTAACTTTTTCTTTTTAGGATAATAAGATGCGCGCCTTTTTACTGTGTTTACCAGTAATGCTATTAACTGCCTGCAAAGATGCAGCGCCAGAAAAAACTGAATCTGTCATTTCTCGTCCTGTTAAACTTTTTACCGTACCTGATTCAGGAAGCCCGAACATCAGGCGTTTCCCTGCTAAAGTAGAGGCAAATCAAGGATCTTATTTATCGTTTAGAGTGAATGGCGAACTAATTGAATTTCCTACACTCGCAGGCCAAGCAGTCAAAAAAGGCGATGTGCTTGCCAAGCTTGACCCAGAAGATTTTAAACTGCAGCTCGCTGACAGAGAAGCGCGTTACAAGCTCGCGAAAAATCAACTCGAACGTACCGAAACGCTAAAACAAAAAGGCATCGCATCACAAGCGGAATTAGATCAAGCAAAGGCCAATATGCAAGTTGCGCTCTCTGCATTAGAAAAAGCGCAAACTGATTTAGAATACACGGTTTTACGAGCACCGTTTTCCGGCACCATTAGTAAAGTATTTATTAAGAACTTTGAGAGTGTTGTCGCAAAGCAAAATATTATGCGCATTGAAACCCGTGATTTGATGGACGTAACCATTCAAATTCCGGAAAAATTGGTAGCGCGTGTTGATAAACAAACGAATTATAAGCCACAAGTTGTATTCGATAGCTTTCCAAATAAGGCGTATTCACTGTCACTTAAAGAATGGGATACCCAAGCGGATCCGTTAACGTTAAGTTATCGTGTGGTATTTACCTTGCCGCTACCGAGTGATTTTAATCTGCTCGCAGGCATGACGGGCAATGTACTGATCGATTTAAATAAAGTGTTCCGATCAGATCAACAAAAATTCACTATTCCAACGACCGCAGTATTTAGTGATGCAAGTGAAAACTCGTTTGTTTGGCGTTTTAACGACGGTTCAATAGAAAAAGTTAAAATCACCTTAGGTGAAATTCATAAAAGTGGTATTGAAGTCGAAAGCGGCCTACAACCGGGCGACAAAATCGTGAGTGCAGGCGTACATCAATTATCGGAACAAAGCTTAGTGCGTCCATGGACTAAAGAGCGAGGCTTATAATATGAGCATTGCTGAAACGTCAATTGAAAAACGCACCATAAGCTGGCTGTTTACGCTAATTTTATTACTCGGCGGTGTGTTTTCTTATCAGCAACTTGGTCGTTTAGAAGACCCTGAATTCACCCTAAAGAAGGCCATGGTGATAACACGCTACCCAGGTGCGTCGCCAGAGCAAGTTGAACAGGAAGTTACCTACCCCATTGAAAACGTGATTCAACAACTGCCGTATGTTGATTATGTTACGTCTATTTCCTCACCCGGTTTATCGCAAATTGCGGTTGAGATGAAAAGCACCTATCGCAAAGAAGAACTAAGGCAAATTTGGGATGAATTGCGCCGTAAAATAAATGATTTATCACCGCGCTTACCTTCGGGTGTTTATCCGCCAAGTGTAATGGATGATTTTGGCGACGTTTATGGTGTGCTTTACGCAATTAACGGCGATGATTACTCTTATGAAGAACTTGAAAATTACGTCGATTACTTACGCCGTGAATTAGTACTAGTAGACGGTGTTGGTAAAGTCACCGTTGCTGGCGAACAAAAACCGCAAGTGACCGTCGAGATTTCGAGTCATAAACTCGCGCAACTTGGTATTTCCGCAAACGTGATATACCAGTTATTGCAAAATCAAAATACAGTATCAAACGCGGGTAAAGTAACCGTAGAAGGCGAATCAATTCGTCTCCACCCTACTGGCGAATTTAAAGATGTGTCGGAACTTGAAGATCTGCTGATCTCAAAACCAGGCGCAAAAGAAATTATCTATTTAGGTGATGTTGCCACGGTAAAACGTGAATACCCTGAAATACCTAATAATCCGACCCATTATGCAGGTAAACAAACTCTGCTTTTAGGCGTCTCGTTTGCATCAGGCGTTAATGTGGTTGATGTGGGCGAGCGTTTGTCTAACCATCTTGCATCACTTGAATATCAAAGACCGTATGGCATTGAAATTAACACACTTTACAACCAGCCTAAAGAAGTTGAGAAGTCAGTTGATGATTTCATTATGTCGCTGGCACAAGCGGTTGCAATTGTAATTGCGGTACTGCTGCTATTTATGGGGTTTCGCAGTGGCTTACTGATTGGTGCGGTACTACTGATTACCGTTTTTGGTACCTTTATCTTTATGTTGGTTCAAGAAATTGACCTGCAACGTATTTCTTTAGGTGCTTTGATCATTGCATTAGGCATGCTCGTTGATAACGCCATTGTTATAACAGAAGGTATTTTGGTTGGCCTTAAAAAAGGTTACAGCAAAGTAAAAGCGGCTAACAGCATTGTTAATCAAACTAAATGGCCATTATTAGGCGCAACGATTATCGCTATCACTGCTTTTGCGCCAATAGGTCTTAGCTCTGATGCAACCGGTGAATTTGCTGGAAGCCTATTTTATGTATTGCTAATTTCGCTTTTATTGAGCTGGGTAACGGCTATTACAATTACTCCGTTTTTAGCCAGTGTGCTGTTTAAACAAAGTGAAATTGAAAATAACCCTGACAATGAACTTGATGCTGATGAACTTTATAAAGGGGCATTATTCGTTTTTTACGGCAAAGTACTTAAAACGGTTTTAGCGTGGCCAAAAAGTACACTTGCAATTATGTTCGTATCATTACTTGGTGCATTAGTCCTGTTCGGTAATGTTAAACAGTCATTTTTCCCACCATCAAACACGCCGATGTTCTACTTAGACTATTGGCGTTATCAAGGGTCTGATATTAGAGCAACGGAAAAAGATATTTCTGCGTTAGAAGAGTACTTACTTGCCAAACCACAAGTTGTTGAAGTAACGAGTACAATTGGGCAAGGTGCTCCTCGCTTTATGCTGACCTATGCGCCAGAAAAAATTCACCCTGCGTTTGGTCAATTAATTATCAGAACGACGGATCTAGAATCACTTAATGAATTGTTAGCTGATGTACACAATTATGCCGATGAAAATTTACATAATGCGGTTATTAAACTAAAACGCATGGAGATTGGTCCATCAACCGATGCAAAGATTGAAGCGCGTTTTCAAGGGCACGACCCTAAAGTGCTACGCGATTTAGCTAACCAAGCCATCGACATATTAAATGCAGACGGCGCGGCGTATAACATTAAACATGATTGGCGCGAATTAACGAAAGTTATCCGTCCGCAGTTTAATGAACAAAAAGCCCGTCGATTAGGCATTAGTAAAGCCGATTTAGACAATGTGTTATTAACGACCCTGTCGGGACGTCAGGTTGGTTTATATCGAGATGGCACACGCATGTTGCCGATAATCGCGCGCTCACCTGCATCAGAGCGTCTTAATGTAGATTCGCTTTATGACTTACAAATTTTCAGCCCAACGCTCGGTATTTACGTATCAATAGAGCAAATCGTTGATGGCTTTAATACCGAATGGGAAAATAACTTAATATTGCGTCGCGACCGTAAACGCACCATAACGGTTATGGCCGATCCGGATATTCTAGGTGATGAAACCGCGGCAAATTTATTAAAGCGTGTAAAACCACAAATTGAAGCGATAAAACTGCCGCAAGGTTACCAATTAGATTGGGGCGGCGAGTTTGAATCTGCATCTAAGGCACAAAAAGCCATCTTTGGCTCATTACCGCTTGGCTACCTAGTGATGTTTATTATCACGGTTCTGTTATTTAACTCGATTAAAAAGCCATTAATTATTTGGGCGACTGTACCGCTTGCGGTAATTGGCGTTACCATTGGTTTGTTTACCATGAGCAGCCCATTTAGCTTTATGGCCTTACTTGGTTTGTTGAGCTTATCGGGTATGCTGATTAAAAATGGCATTGTGCTGATGGATCAAATTGAACTCGAGCTGAGCGAAAATAAACACCCATACACCGCCGTTTATCATTCTGCACTGAGTCGTTTGAGACCGGTATCTATGGCCGCCATAACGACGATTCTAGGTATGATCCCACTACTATTCGATGTGTTTTTTAAATCAATGGCAGTGACCATTATGTTCGGTTTAGGATTCGCAACCATTCTTACTTTGCTGGTAATTCCTGCGCTGTATACTTTAGTATTTGGCGTTAAACCAGAAAACAACAAAGCCTAGCGACAACTGTCCCACGTTAAAGCGCCTTAGCGTGGGACATCCACTTTCCAGCACGTTACTTTGAAGGTAAATACTAAGTTTAGTAACACATTAGTTTAACTCGCTATTGTTATCAGTATACTATGTATAAAAAACGGTGTGCTCAATTATGCTTCGTGATCCCTATTCGGTGCTTGTGGTTATTCAAAATACTAAAAATCAATTTTTGGTGATGCAACGTGCAGACGACCCATCCTTTTGGCAATCGGTTACTGGTGGCATTGAACAAAACGAAACCGCCCTTGCCTGTGCATATCGCGAAGTGCTTGAGGAAACAGGCATTAATTGCCATAAGCAAGACCTAACAATCAAAGACCTAAATATTACAAATCGCTATGAAATTAGACCACAGTGGCGTAGTCGTTATAAACCTAACTGTACTATTAACACTGAGTTTGTATTTCATTTGTTGGTACCAGTGACACAATCTATCGTTTTGCATCCCAATGAACACTTAGCTTATAAATGGCTTAATTACCAAGACACCTTAGAAATTTTATGGTCCGATTCGAACAAACAAGCGATAACGTCTTGTTATGAACAAACAATGTGTAAACTTATATAGCCATTTTTACAAAAAATATAACCTAAAAAACCATTTTCGATAACAGCAAAATTGCGATAGTCAATTTATGTTTTAGACTTAATTAGAACTTAATACTGATTAATTAATTCATGGATTAGCACTAAGGAAGGTTATGACTAGGTTACCGCTAACTTTACGCCAATACTTTGCAAACATTAACTTATCTAAAAAGTTAACTCTTTCGTTTTTAGTTGTTGCAGTCGTTCCGCTGCTGATCGTGTTTATTATTGCCTATTACAACTCGTCAAACGCAATTAAATCACAAGTTTATAATCAGTTATCTGCAATAAGCAGTATCAAAAAAAGCGGCCTCGAACGCTACTTTAAACAAGTAGAGCTCAAGTTAGTGACCACCGCACTGAGCCCCACGACAAAGTCAGCCGCCATCGAATTTAGACAAGCGTTTGATGAAGTTAATACTGATAACAACTCAAAACCTGCCCTCAAAAACTATTACAATAATGTCTTTTTTGATGAATTTAAAAAAACAAACCCGAATATTCAGCAGCTTAACGTTAATTTTGATGCCTTAAGTTCAACGGCTGTTGCGCTACAAACCCGCTACATTTTAGACAATGCTAATCCAATCGGTAGTAAACAACAGCTAAGCACTAGCGGTATAGGTGATTCGTACGATAATGTGCACAACAGGTATCATAACTATTTTACCAATCTAACGGAATATTATGAGTTTTATGACTTGTTTATTGTTGATAATCGCACTGGCAATATTATTTACTCTGTTTATAAAGAGTTAGATTTTGCGACATCGCTACTTGATGGCCCTTATGCAAACAGCAACATTGCCAGTGTTTTCAAAAAGTCACAGAGCATAAAAACAGGGAATGACGTTGCGTTTATTGATTATCAACCTTATTTCCCCTCATATAACAATCCAGCAAGTTTTATCGCAATGCCGATCGACGGCGAAACTACCTTAATTTTTCAGCTTTCGATAAATGCGCTTAATAACATTATGAGCAATCGCGATGGTCTAGGTGAAACCGGTGAAACCTACCTTGTAGGCCCTGATAAATTAATGCGCTCAGACTCATATCTTGACCCGGAAAATCACTCGGTAATTAATTCATTTAAAAACCCTGAAAAAGGCAGTGTAAATACCTACGCCATAGAACAATCATTACAAGGCGTAGCTGGGCAAAAAATTATTGATGACTACAACGGTAACCCCGTACTTTCAACATATCAACCACTTGAGGTGTTCGATATTACCTGGAGCTTACTAGCCGAAATTGATGAAAATGAAGCTTTTTCCGCAGTAGATAGACTTGCACTTATTCTTACCTTAGTGCTGTTATTAGTGATTGCGGCTGTTGCATACACAGCACCTAAGTTTGCTGCATTTTTAGCAGCACCGATTAAACATTTATCTGAATTAATGAAAAGCGTTGAAAATACCGGCGATTTTTCGAAACGTACGACTGAAATGAATAACGATGAGATTGGCGATACGGCGGGTGCTTTCAACAACTTGCTTGCGAGTTTACAAGCATCAATTATGGACACCAATCGCGTTATGCAACAACTTGCTAAAGGTGATTTTGACGCTCGCATAACCACAGAATGTAAAGGCGAACTGGCATTGCTAAAACAAGCAACCAACGATAGCGCAGAATCCATAAGCTTAGCGATGTCAGAGTTAAACTCAGTCGTAAACGCAATGTCTCAAGGTAAGTTTGATAAAACCATCAATTCACCTATGGCAGGCGATTTAAATACATTAAAAGACAATATTAATTCAACGTTATCAACGTTAGATTTAGCAATAAGTGACATTGTTAATGTCATGCAATCTATGGCTCAAGGCGACTTTGAACAACAAGTGACGGTTGACTGTAACGGTAAGTTAGACGAACTCAAACAAGGCATTAACCAAACTATATCAAGCATTAACAACGCAATAAATACCATAGATTACACTATGGCAGAACTTAGTGATGGTAACCTTGACGCGCAAATTAGTGTGCCACTCAATGGCCAACTAGATCTGTTAAAACAAAAAATTAACCAAACCATTCTAAATATTTCTACTGTTATTAACGACATTTCATTTGTTATGGCAAACGTCAGTGAAGGTAATTTTAGCTCTCAGGTTGAAAGTGAAATGACAGGTCAGTTCGCGCGCCTTAAAGATGATGTCAATATCAGTATCAAATCGGTAAATCACGCCATCAACGATATTAGCGCGGTAATGAATGGTATTAGCCAAGGCGATTATCGCCAACAAATAGACGCTAATATGAAAGGACAGTTAGATGCGTTAAAAACCAATATTAATAGTTCAGTCAATAGTGTCAAAGAAGTTATCGCATCGCTTAGCGATGTCGCCGAAGCGATGAAAAAAGGTGACTTTACGCAGTTTATTGAACTTGAGTTTAAAGGTGATTTAGCGCAGCTGAAAACAGATATCAATAGCTCTGTTACTGCAACAGCCACAGCCATTAACGAGGTTTCTACCAGTTTAGAGGCATTAGCGAACGGTGATTTGAGCAAGCAGATGCAAGGTAACTTCCACGGTATTTTTTCGCAGCTACAGCAGAATATTAATCGCACAACAAAACAACTAATCGATGTAATCGGCAATATTCAAGCGTCTGCCGAAGAAGTAAAACAGTGTGCGAAAGAAATCTCGGTCAGTAATACGGAAATAAGCGAACGCACGGAAGAACAAGCTGCAAGCCTAGAACAAGCAAGCGCCAGTACTAAAACATTACTCGAAGAAGTATACGGCGTTGTAGAACAATCAAAGCGTGCGGTATCACAAAGTAATATTGCCACAGAAAGTGCCAAACAAGGCAAGTCACTGTCGCTTGAAACCCAGCAATCCATTGAAGAAGTTGAAAAGTCCAGTAAGAGTATTAATGAAATTGTTGAAGTAATTGACGGACTTGCCTTTCAAACTAATCTGTTAGCACTAAATGCCGCGGTGGAAGCTGCACGCGCTGGTGAAAATGGACGTGGTTTTGCGGTGGTTGCTAATGAAGTGCGTGAACTTGCAAGTCGCAGTGCCAAATCGGCAAAGCAAATTCGCGATATTATTTCTGACAGTAACGATAAAGTCCATTTAGGTAGTCAGTTATCGGTTGCATCTGGTGAGAAGCTATTACAAATTGTGGAGCGCGTTGAAGAAGTAAATCAAAGTATTCATAAAATCAGTGAAAGCTCTAACAATCAAAGTCATAGCTTAAAAGAAGTCGATGTGGTTGTGCAGCGATTAGCGACTATCGTACAACAAAATTCAGCGGTAACAGAAGAAACCATGGCAGCCGCTAACTTAATGGCTGAGCGTGCGAACAATATGAATCATTTGCTGGAGTACTTTAAAACCAACAGCCCCACTGAGCCGACACCAATGATTTCAGGTGAACTGATCCCAGCCAGTAGACGCGCATAAACATTACGTGGCGTTATATTCTAAACCGAGTTTTTGCAATTAGCGCTTAAACTTGGTTTCTAGAATAACAGAAGATGTAGTGCGCTCTACACCATCTAAATTACCGATTTCGTCGAGTGTATGACTCAGTTGTTCTAACGAGCTTTCTTCTACCACTGCTATTAAGTCATATTCACCGCTTATTGCATAGAGCTGTGAAATAGCGGTGAATCGCTTTAATTCGACATTGGTTTGTGTTGTTAATTTTTGTTTAACCTTAATGGATACATGGGCGCTCACCCTATTTTTTAAATAATCTTCACCAAGCTTTACGCTGTAACCAGTAATGACACCAGTAGACTCCAGTCGGGCAAGTCTGTTTTGTATGGTTGAGCGGCTCAAAGACAGCTTTCTCGCTAAGTCTGAAACGCTCAAACGGGCGTTTTCTTTTAGCGCATTAATTAAACTTTTATCTGTATCACTAATCATATTGACCAAACACATAAACAATTTGCTAAATAATATCGTTAATATGGTTATTTTTACACTACAAAATAGCCTTAATAGATTCAATAATTGAAATAATTAAATTTTAAGTAATTAGACAACAAGATTGAGGAAAGAATAATGGCTGTAAATCGTGCTTTATTTGATGATGTAATGGTACCTAACTATGCCCCTTCAGCGGTAATTCCAGTTAAAGGTGAAGGTTCACGTGTATGGGACCAAAACGATAAAGAGTTTATCGATTTTGCAGGCGGCATCGCGGTAAACTGTCTAGGCCATTGTCACCCAGCTTTAGTAAATGCGTTAAAAGAACAATCAGAAAAAATTTGGCATTTATCGAACGTATGGACAAACGAACCAGCACTTCGTCTTGCTAAGAAGTTAGTAGATGCTACTTTCGCTGACAAAGTTTACTTTGCAAACTCAGGTGCTGAATCAAACGAAGCGGCGCTTAAACTTGCACGTCGTTTTGCCCTTGATAACTTCGGTGCAGAAAAATCAAAAATTATCGCATTTAACAAAGGCTTCCACGGCAGAACGTTCTTTACCGTAACTGTGGGTGGCCAAGCGGCCTATTCTGACGGTTTTGGTCCTAAGCCTGGTGATATCGTTCACTGTGATTACAACGACCTAGATTCATTTGCGAAAATAATCGATGACAACACATGTGCTGTAATGCTTGAACCACTGCAAGGTGAAGGTGGTATCATTTCACCAACGCCTGAATTTATCCAAGGTGTTCGCGAGTTATGTGATAAACACAATGCACTACTTATTTTTGATGAAGTGCAAACAGGTGTTGGCCGTACAGGCACACTTTATGCGTATGAAGGTTTAGGTGTAACTCCAGATATCCTTACAACAGCGAAAGCATTAGGTGGCGGTTTCCCAATTGGCGCGATGATCACCACGACTGAAATCGCTAAACATCTCAAAATTGGTACTCATGGCTCAACATATGGCGGTAACCCACTAGCGTGTGCAGTTGCAGAAGCTGCGTTCGATACCGTTAACCAAGCAGATGTGCTTGACGGTGTTAGCCAAAAAGAAGCGCTTTTCCGTGAAGGGTTAGATGCTATTAACGCTAAATATAATGTATTTAGTGAAGTACGCGGCAAAGGTTTATTAATCGGTGCAGTTCTTAACGATAGTTACAAAGGTCGAGCTCGCGATTTCCTAGTAGCGTCTGCAGATAACGGCCTTATGGCGCTTGTAGCAGGTGCTGATGTAGTACGTTTCACGCCTTCATTAGTTATTCCAAATGAAGATATTGCTGAAGGTCTAGCACGTTTTGAAAAAGCCGTAGCGGCGGTTGTTAACGGTTAATAACCAAGCTGGCTATGTTAGTACTTAGACCAATTACAAAAGACGACTTTGCTGCTTTGAAAGAAGTAGCAAAAGCGTCTGGCCACGGCTTTACATCACTCCCTGTTTGCGATGAATTACTTGAAAGTAAAATTAATCGCGCAGTTGAGAGTTTTGAAAAAGACGTAAGCGCACCACGCGATGAAGGCTACTTATTCGTATTAGAAGACACCAATACAGGTGAAATTGTGGGCACTACTGCAATTGAAGCTGCTGTTGGACTTGATGTACCGCTTTATCATTATCATATGGGTAAGACGGTTCATCATTCTAGTACACTTGGTGTTTACAACACCGTTGACATTCTTACCATGTGTAACGATTACACAGGTGCTACTGAAATCTGTACCTTGTTCTTGAAAGAGTCACACCGCAGTGGTTTAGCTGGTCGTTTTCTATCGCGTATTCGCTTTTTATTTATGGCCCAGCATCAAGCACGTTTTTCAAACCGTGTAATCGCAGAAATGCGTGGTGTTTCTGATAAAAATGGCCATTCACCATTTTGGCAATGGTTACAAGAACACTTCTTTTCAATTGACTTTCCAACTGCTGATCATTTAATTGGCACAGGCAACAAGGTATTTATCTCCGAACTGATGCCTAAATACCCTATTTACGCCAATTTGCTCAGCAAAGATGCACAGGCCGTCATCGGTAATGTTCATGATAAAACAAAACCCGCGTTAAGATTGCTAGAAAAAGAAGGCTTTGAATTTCGCGGTTATGTTGATTTATTTGATGCCGGACCAACCGTTGAAGCGCAAATGGATAACATTAAAAGTGTACGAGAAAGTCGTTTGCTTACGGTGAAAATTGGTAAAGGCCAAAGTGTTGATACCTATGCGATTGCAAACCTTGAAGTCAATGCATTTAAAGCCGTATTTAGCTGTGATATTTCAATTGATGATAATGATGATACAGCAATCATCGACAGCGAATTAGCATCAGCGCTTAACGTTAAGTGTGGCGATTCAATACGAATTTTAAAATTAAGTTAGGTCGTGCTTAAACCTACTTTAATACACAATTAAAGTGTTCAGGTCGCCCTGTTCACTAATACAAAGGTAACATTATGCACAACAATGTAGATACATTATTTGAAAACTTATGGCAAAGCTATTTAGACGTAACGCCATCAGCAGTTAAAGTTCACAAATTGTTAGGTGATACGCAGCAAACAGACGTGATTAATGACCACATTGCATTACGTACATTTAATATCGAAAAAGTGGGGCTTGAAAAACTTGCGCAACACTTTTTAGCTGTCGGCTACACAGAGTGTGGCGAGTATCATTTTGAAGCTAAAAAACTGTATGCAAAGCATTTTGAACACAGCGATCCGACTAAACCAAAAGTGTTTATTTCAGAATTACTTGTTGAAAAGTTTTCGCCTGAACTACAAAAAACAATTCACGCATTAGTTGATCAAATCGACGAAGACGCAATTACTGCTGATAATTTCTTATACTCAGGTACGCATTGGCAAATTGACTCAGCGACCTATGCAACACTATTAGAAGAATCTGAATATGCTGCTTGGACAGCTGCTTGGGGTTACCGTGCAAATCACTTTACGGTTAGCATTAATCACCTCGCTAACTTTGAAACAATTGAAGCTGTAAACACAGCACTTAAAGATGCCGGTTTTGAACTAAACAGTTCAGGTGGCGAGATCAAAGGTTCACCAGAAGTACTGCTAGAGCAGTCCTCAACGCTTGCTGACAAAGCAGACGTAACATTTAGCGACGGTGTTAAAGCGATCCCTAGCTGTTTTTACGAATTTGCCCTACGCTACGCAAAACCAGATGGCGATATTTACACCGGTTTTGTCGCAGCATCGGCAGACAAAATTTTTGAAAGTACCAACGCACGCTAGTTGGAAATAATAAAAAACGAGCCAAAGGCTCGTTTTTTATTATTCGCTCACTATACTTAATAAACTGTGTTGTAACTGCTGCTATTATTTAGAAAGCGTGTTTATCAAGAGCCTAAATACCGTTTGATGAAATATATTTTACTGCTTTTATTTATTTTACCGTTGCAACTAGCCGCAAGACTAAACCAAGTTGAGGTATATACCTATCATAATATGCCGCCTTACGTTATCGACTTGGAACAAAAATCAGGATTATATTTTGAGTTCGTCGAGTTACTCAACCAAATGAATTCTGGCTATCAGTTTAAATTGGTGTACATGCCGCGAAAACGCATCGACCATCGTTTGAAACAAAACAAACTAAACGGTGTAGTCATAGGTGTAAATCCCAAGTGGTTTAGAGACCCTACTCAATCACGCTATCATTGGACGCCGAAAATGATGTCCGATCAAGATATATTTGTGAGCTTAAGTAAGCACCCTGTGATTGTGAACGAATTATCAGATCTTGAAAACAAACGGGTTGGTGGCATTCACGGCTTTAAATACGTAGGTGTAGATTCGTTAGCAAATCAGCAAAAATTAACCCGCGTAAATACACAAAGCGAAACGCAATTATTTGATATGTTGAAAAAAGAGCGTATCGATACTGCGATATTGAGCTATTACACCTTTCTTTATTTAAGTAAACAAGACCACAACGACTTCTACATTGCAAAAAAACATCACGATACATTTACTCGCCATATCATGTTGCCTAAAAGCCAAAATAACAGCTTATATTTAACGTTAAATTCTATTTTAATCTGTGAAGACTTTACGAAACACTGGAAACAACGCCTACTAAATTATACTATGCCTGTTCATTAGTATTTTATTTCTCTCACATGTCACATAAAAATTGTCTGCTAGCTTCATTTATGACAGCGCTTGTCAGCGGGTGTTTTATTCTTTTAGATGTTGATTTTCTTCAACATTCTAATGAGATATTTTGGCATGTTCCCTATCGCTCCTTTGTCATCATGCTATGCCTAGTTGCCATTGCCAGCTCTGCAAAATTAATCGCACATTCAACATTTTTGCAACAGAGCATTGCCAATATTGGACTATACGCCGCATTAAGTTGGTTTCCAGTATCGTTAATTTTCTCAGGTAACGTGCGCAATATATTTAGCGCAAGTAGTTTAGTCAGTTATGATGTATGGCTTATGTTTAGTTTGCTGCCGCTCGCGAGCGCAATCTTAATTAGCCTGATGTTTGTTTACCAAAAAATTTTTAGTCACTAAGTTGTTGGTATTGTTACCGAGTACGTAACAATATTATTATCTGAATGTGCCACTTGGTGGGTCTCTAAGTTATTTGTTTTTAATCGATAACTAAAAAAACAATGACTAGTATTGATTGCACCTAGCCCACCCAAAGACTTTAACCAAGGCTTTGCATACCAAGTGCCATAAAGTCCCATTGTATAAGCACATGAACGTAAGTTCGTTAAATTTGGAAAATACTTAGACCACACCGTTGTATACAGCTCGGTAACAACCAAAGAGTAAGGCGACATATTATCACCATTGTTTAATCGCGCCTCTAATGTATTCAACATTAAATTGCGACGTCGCCAATTAACCTCTGTTGTCGGTCTCGGTGGGTGCATTGCAAATACATCGAGCGTTTGCTTGCTAAATACTATACCAAGAGACACCAAATCCCCTCTTTCATCTAAAAAGGATGTTTTTTGCTTTTTACTGATTGGGTACTTACTGATAATTGCAATATTACTCGGCAGGCTTTCTTTTTTGCGAATACCGTAATTAAAGCGCCCTTCACTTAATGTTTTTAATTGATTGATATGCAATTCATTGACATTGAAAAGAATTATTAACTCGGCATTTTGTAGTGTTATTTTTTGGTAAATCGGTGAAAGCGCCAAGTCGAGCGAATCATCAAACGTGTATTGCAACACTTTTATCGCATCGCTCTCACGTTGGTTAACTAACTCTTCTGTTTTGCTAATAAACAATGTGCTGTTTAGATAGGCATTAAAATTTGCAGCAATCAATAATCCACTAACGAGCAGAAAAATTACCATTACGGTACGATTCCAAAAGCCCAACAGTAGACTTAGTGCGATTGACAGCATCGCAAACTGGGTTTGTAGACTGGCTATCAAATCAATTTGATAAATCGATTTGATGATTTCAAAGCGTGGCGTTAATTGCCCTAAAAAAACAACAAACAAAGCTAATAAAATCAGTGTACGCACAGGTTATCTCGGGTTTTAACTTAATGTTAAAAGCGTAGTCTAATGTAGGCACTTATGCTTAATTTTTGTTGATATGTTATGAAGATAGCAGCTTGGTTACAGTGCAATAAATCGCAGACAAGATAGATAAATCTTACACATAAATGCTTTATTAAAAGAATTTCAGTGCAAAAATGGGTGGCACGCACCCATTGTTTATTTGCGTTTTAAACTTAACGTGCCTGAAAGGCGCTTTGCAGGTTTTCTGGATTGCTCTTGTCGTTTACGCTTATCACGAGGTTTTTCGCTGGCTTTTGAGGCTTCGTTTAGCACAGGTTTAAACGTTTTCTTCGCTTTTTTATTATGGTCCGTTGAACGTTCTTGCGTTTTACTTGAATCGGCGATTGATGTATTAATTTGCGCCATTTCACTGTCGCTTAAAAAGCGCCATTGCCCCACCGCTAAATCATTTAACGATACATTCATAATACGAACACGTTTGAGCTTAGTTACTTCAAACCCTAAGTATTCACACATACGACGGATCTGACGATTAAGCCCTTGTGTTAGAACAATATTAAAGCGTTTCTTGCCAAGTTGTTTAACTTTACACGGTTTTGTAATGGTATCGAGAATTGGAATACCTGACGCCATCTTTTCAACAAAACGCTGGTCAATTTCTTTATCGACTGTGACTATATATTCTTTCTCGTGATTATTGCCTGCGCGTAATATTTTGTTGACGATATCACCCTCGTTGGTCAAAAAGATAAGCCCTTCTGACGGTCTATCTAGGCGTCCAATTGGGAAAATTCGATCTTTGTAATTGATTGCAGAGACAATATTACTTTTAATTTTCTTTTCGGTTGTGCAGGTAACACCCACAGGCTTGTTGTATGCAATATAAACGCGTTTTGGTTTTGCCTTTAATGACTTACCGTTAACCGTAATGTTATCAGCATCAGATACTTTTAAGCCCATTTCGGCAACTGTTCCGTTAACCGTAACTTTTCCCTCTGCGATTAACGTATCGGCTTCTCGACGTGAACAAATACCGGTTTCACTGATATATTTGTTTAAGCGCTTTAATTCACTCATATCTAAACAACTAAATAATCTATGGCGCTATTGTAATTCAGCCACATTTAAAACGCTTGCGTTTTCTCAGGTAAATGCACATGTTAGAATAGCGTTTTTGTTTTAGCACTTTGATTTTATGTTTTTAAAACCCAACTGGCGTATTATTACCATTGGCGATGGCGACCTCACCTTTTCGTATTCATTACTTGCTCATCATCAAATAACACATTTATCTGCGTCAGTGTTGGATGCGAAAGCAACCATCATGAATAAATATAGTAAGAACGGCATTAACGGATTAAACCGATTAAATGCGAATGTTCATTATGAACTTGATATAACAAACGCTAAAACTTGGCCAAATACCCTTTGTGGTGCGTTTGACTTAGTGATTTTTCAATTTCCGCTTGTTCCTGCAGTTAAGTCAAAAGATGCGTTTGATCAGGCCCCAAATCAAAATATTGTCAATCGAAACTTGCTACGTAATTATTTACTTGCGTGTTTTGACTACTTTTTAGATAAAAACGGTGCGCGTCTCAGTTACATCACTTCAAAAGAGGTTAAACCTTATAGCCATTGGCAGATTGAAACTGATCTTGTCAGCGACACATCAATCGCTTACTTGGGTAAACAAGCGTTTAACTATTCACTTTTTCCTGACTATCAAATTCGTAATGTTGACCGTGATAAACAGGTTAAAGACACTAAAGGCTTTATTTATTGCTACTCCGATGTATCACAGCCAGAATCGGTGATAAATCAATTTACACCTTTTGCTTTTAATAAAACCGGTTATTGCCCGCTATGTCGCGTCGGCCCGTTTACATCTGAAGAAAACAAGCAACGCCATTTCGCTTCGAAAAAACACATAAAACTAGCCTCATATCAACAACAGTGGTTTAGCTTCTTAGCACAGCAATAATCGCGCTGCTTGGCGGCGTATAGCGCGGTTAACCGCATCAGCCTTGGTAATATCTATGTATTATGGTATGTTGCGGGCATTTTTATATTAACCGTTATTATTCATGTCAACGATAGAAGTAAACTCTCAAGATAACCAAAATAAAGGGTTGTTTAATCGCTTTTTAGCAACCGTCGAATTCCTCGGTAATTTACTGCCTCACCCAATCACCCTATTTGCAATGTTCTGTGTTGCTATTGTTATTTTCAGTGGTATTGCTGATTGGATGGGGGTTAGCGCCATTGATCCACGCCCAGAAGGTGCTAAAGGCCGTGCACCAGATGGTGTGATTGAAGTTGTATCGCTTATGAGCGCTGAAGGTTTACAACGTATCGTGACTGGACTTGTTACTAACTTCACCGGTTTTGCGCCACTTGGCACGGTACTCGTTGCCTTATTAGGTGTAAGTGTTGCAGAGCATTCAGGTATGTTATCAGCGGCAATGCGCGGCATGGTAATGGGTGCGCCAAAGCGCCTAGTAACGTTTATGGTGGTGTTTGCCGCGATTTTGTCTAACACAGCGTCAGAACTTGGTTATGTAGTACTTATTCCGTTAGCTGCAATGATCTTCCACAGCCTCGGTCGCCACCCGTTAGCAGGCCTTGCTGCCGCGTTTGCTGGTGTTTCTGGTGGTTACAGTGCCAACCTGTTGCTGGGTACAATTGACCCATTACTTGCGGGTATTACAACGCCAGCAGCACAAATGATTGACCCAACATATGAAGTAGGCCCAGAAGCAAACTATTACTTTATGGCGGTTTCTGTTGTATTAATCGCCTTTGTCGGTACCTGGGTTACTGAAAAAATTGTTGAGCCTCGCTTAGGTAAATACAACAATGACGAAGCAAGCATTGATTTAGCAGATAACAAAATCGACCATTTAACTGACGTTGAGCGTAAAGGTTTACGTTACGCTGGTCTTGCATTTTTAGCGACATGTGCCGTACTTGCTACAACAATCGTGCCTGAAAACGGCATTCTACGTCACCCAGAAACCGGATTAGTAGCTGGTTCACCTTTCTTAAAAGGGATTGTTGTATTTATATTTGTAACCTTTGCTATTCCTGGTTTTGTGTATGGTCGCGTTGTTGGTTCAATGAAAAATGACCGCGACATCATTGATGCCATGTCTAAAAGTATGAGCTCTATGGGTATGTACATTGTGTTGGTATTCTTCGCTGCGCAATTTGTTGCATTCTTTAAATGGACCAATTTAGGTACTATTTTAGCGGTTAAGGGCGCAGCTATGTTAACCGCCTTAAACTTAACTGGCCCTGAAGTATTTGTACTGTTTATTTTTATGTGTGCAGTGGTTAACTTGAGTTTAGGTTCATCGTCGGCACAGTGGGCAATCACCGCGCCAATATTTGTACCTATGTTAATGCTTATCGGTTATGCGCCTGAAACAATTCAAGCGGCCTACCGTATTGGTGATTCGGTAACTAACCTTATCACGCCAATGATGAGCTATTTCGGCTTAATACTCGCGGTGGCAACCAAATACAAAAAAGATATGGGCATAGGAACACTTGTCGCAACCATGCTGCCGTATTCAATGTTCTTCTTTGTAGGCTGGGTATGTTTATTCTACTTATGGGTATTCGTACTAGGTATGCCAGTTGGCCCTAATTCACCAATCTACTATACGCCGTAAAAGGTTAAGCTTGGCGTAAGCTATTACAATTTGAAATAAAAAAAGGAGCAATAAATGCTCCTTTTTTGTATTTAACTTTCGCTTTGTCAGCTACTCGAGAACAACGAAATATTAAACTTGGTTATTACTTTTTAAATGCTTTTCTGATTTTCTGACGATTTTGCATCTTGGCTTCTGCACCGTACTGCGTTGCTCTATTAGAACGAATACGCTTTTGCAGCGAGGTTTTCTTACCGATCTTCTTAATTAAGCCGTCGCGGTTACTTACTTCAAAGCCAGGGTAATAAATACGCTTAACTTTGTCTTGAATTAAGTCTTCAATTTGCGCAAGTACGTGCTCTTCTTCACGGCTAACTAATGAAATAGCAAAGCCTTTTTGCCCCGCGCGACCTGTACGCCCGATACGGTGAACATAATCTTCGGCAAGGTATGGCAAATCAAAGTTAATTACACGTGGTAGTCCGGCAATATCCAAACCGCGAGCCGCGACTTCCGTACCCACTAAAATAGTGGTTTTCCCTTCTTTAAATTCACGTAATGCACGGCGTCGATTACCTTGGCTTTTATCGCCATGCATCACACCAACAGTAACGCCGTACTGTGTAAGCTCGTCAACAATTAACTGTACGTCTTCTTTCATGTTGACGAAAACCAGTACTTGCTTCCACCCTTTACGACAAATAAGCTCTGACAATAGCTCTAATTTTCTGTCGTTTGATACCGGATATGCAACGTGGGTGATTGTACTCGCCGTTTCGTTATCTCTACTTACCTGAACAATTTTCGGGTTTTTAAGTGCTTTTGTAGCAAACTGTTTAACTGCCGACGGATACGTTGCTGAAAACAACAATGTTTGTTTATTTTTGTCACATTGCTCTAAGATGGTTTCAATATCAGAGCGAAAGCCCATGTCTAGCATACGGTCTGCTTCGTCAAGTACTACATGACACGCGTTATTAAGCGCAAAATTGCCTTTACGTAAGTGTTCAATTAAACGCCCTGGCGTTGCAACAAGAATATCGCAGCCTTTATTAACACGGTTAATTTGTTTGTCGTGCTCTACACCACCGAAAATTGCAACCGACTTTAAATTGTTAAACGCCGTAAATTGCTTAATGTTGTGATCAATTTGGTCAACTAGTTCACGCGTCGGCGCTAAAATCACAGCGCGAATTGACTCGCCATTAGCGTTGCTATCAAGTAATTTTTGAATAATCGGCAGCGCAAACGCTGCTGTTTTACCTGTGCCTGTTTGCGCACTTGCAAGCACGTCGTGACCACGACGCACATGTGGTATCGCCATTTTCTGTACTGGCGTTAGTGATTCATAACCCATTTTCTCTAGTGCTGATAAAATCGAGTCAGCAAAGCTAAAGGATTTGAAATTCATAATATTGGAAACCTATTGAGGGAATTGTATTGATTATAACAAGGAAAGTACGGAGCAGAATAGCTAAAAGCGATCGTTTAACCGATCGCTCTTAAAAAAAAACGGGCGTTATGGGGTAACGATAAAATCGCTTTGTGCGAGTTGATTAAGCGAATCCCCAACCAGCTTATCTTCAAACTGGCGCATTAACCCCATGCCTGTTTCGATTTGCTGATCGTTTAGCGGCACATACGGTAAGCGGAATACAGGTTTTACCGCGCCCGATAACGCCAATGCGGTATTAATCGCAATTGGATTTGGCTCACAAAATAACCAGGCCATTAATTGCTGGCATTGATCATTAAGTTCATTATTTTCACGGTCCATTAATTCACGAAATACACTCGGAATTAAATTTGACGTAACTGAAATCACACCATGTGATTTGGCTTTATGGCGACTCTCATGGGCTTCGTCGTCGTTACCAGACCAACATGCAATGCCTTTGCTTTCATAATATTCAATTCGCTCATTACCGGCGCATTCTTTTACACCAATAAAGTTTTCTGACTGAGCAAGCTGTTCAATAATATCAGGTGTTAAATCTTGACCCGTACGCCCAGGTACGTTGTAAATAAATGCAGGGCCAATCGCTAATACACGTTCAAAGTGAGCAATAACCCCTTGATTTGACGTGCGTCCGTAGTAAGGATTAATCTGCAGTGCTGCATCCATACCTGTAGCAAAACCATATTCTGTGGCTTTAATTGCTTCTTTAGTATTGTTACTGCCGGTGTTACCAATAATAAGTAATTGGCCTTTAAATTTGTTAACGCTGTGGGCGATAAGCATTAAATGCTCTTCCCAGTTCATTAACTGGCCTTCGCCCGTTGTACCACCGACAATAATGCCATCTACACCGGCTTCGATTTGCTTTTCAACTAGCATGTCGTAAGTGGGTAAATCAATTTCGCCATTGCTGTGGTAAGGCGTTTTAATTGCGGTGATTAGACTCGCTTGTTTAATTGTGGCAACGTTTGTCATAGCTACTTATCATTATAAAAATTTGCACTATTTTAACCATAAACAAGGTGTCACGTAAGTAGGTAACAAGTCTTAGTTAAAATTTGTTGTTTTTTTTATTGGTTACGATAAGATAACTGTACAAATATACAGTTAATTATTTTGCAATGGCTATATCCGAATACTTCGAAGATTATTTCTACTCGTTAAAACAGCTTTCTCTACACACAGGGGTAAAAGAGCACACCTTAAATGAGTGGCAAGACGCCTGTATTTTGCCAAGCGCCGCCTATCATTTAAAAAACCAAGTGCAGTCGAGCTCGTTTTTTGGCATTTGTGATTTCAATGAAGAGCAAGAGTATTACGCCCGAGGCTATACTAAATGGATAGATTTGTTAAAAAATCACTCAGAGCTGAGCTCAGCGCAAGCATATACCTTGTTCTATCAGCAATATGCAAAATCAGTAAACGATTTGGCGGCAAAAGGCTTTGAACTTAACGCCGAATACTTTGAAAATCTTGAAGAGCAAATTCAAAACCATTGGCAATTATTTTTGGCAGGTAAATATGGCGTTATTACAGCAAATGGCTTTATACATGAAATTGTTGCGCTAGAAGCGGTAGATTACTTAGTTAATAACTGTGAAATCGGCGACGAACAGTTAAGTAAATGTTTGCGTCTCCTTGAGCGCACTTTAAGCTACCCACCACAGCAGCTAAATTGTGTGTCAAATGCCCATAAATTACTCAAGCGCCTGAAAGATTTATAGTCGAGTACTTAGCGATATTAAGAATATCGCTAAGTACTGAATTTAAAATCGGAACAGTAACGACACACTTAAGGTATCGGTTTTAATTTCAGCGATTTCAGTTTTCTCATAATCGAGGGTAAGCGCCATTGATTTGCTGATGCCGTAACCGATTCCCAGCCCACTTACTACAGACGTCCCGCGGTCGTCAATTTTTTGCGTGGCTAATGCGCTGTCTTGATATATCAGTTGCTCCATTTTATTGTCCCAACCGACCACTCCCACTTGCGCTTTTAAAAATAGCTTATCATTTATAGGTAATGTACCGACCAAACGTAAATCTGCCGCTAACGTTTCAAATTCGCCTTTATGCTTTGTCGTACTTGTTTTTTTGCCTTTGCTATCGGTGCTTTGCTCTGTCACTTTGAAATCGGCTACCCCAAAACGCGACACACCGCCTTCTAAAGCAACAAATCGGTTAAATTGAAAGCCAACTAAAACCCGTGCACCAAAACCACTATCACTGGATTTATACTTATATTCACCTAGGTTTTCGTCCACAAATGATGGTTTAAAATTAAGCGATTTAAATTTTTGCTGTTGTAAACTCAAACCGTAATATGCAAATTGATTGTGGTTTTTCGCATATAAATTAAGTGAAAACACACTGACAATGAGAAAAAGTAAATAAGTTAAGGGTTTCATTATTGTCCTTAAAATGAAAATAAAACGGTGATCGCGCACCAGAACCGATTAAAACGCTCTTATCTGTGAGATAAGCGCTAAGACGTTATCAAGGTTACAAAAGAAACGCCGAATAACGGCGCAATATAATGCAAATTGAAAAATGATTTATCAAGTCAAATTACAATTATTAACAGTTAGTTACCAAATAATAGCTGCCAGAAACTGGGCTCATGAATTTTGTGATATTGCTTGCGTAATTTATCAATTTCGGTCAATTGTTTTTTAGCAGTTGGCAAGTCGTTTACGTTTTGCTTAATTAACGCAACGTGTTTAAGTACACGCTCGATACCTTGGTTCGATTTCTGTGATTCACGGTTAAAGCCAATTTGTTGCGACTTACGTAAGGCCTTTTCTATATCAGTTAAATGAGTAAGCAACTCATCTGATGTTTGCGCTGTTTTGGCTTGTTTGTAACTTAGTGCCATTTCTTTCATCACTAACGCTAGCTCTGATTGTTCAGCTGAGAGTGAAAAACACAAGATAAAAATCGATAAAAGGAAGGTTTTTTTCATATTGCTCTCTTGTTAGCTAAATCCCTAAGTATTCTAATTAATAGTGCCGTGATACGAATACAAATTCAGTTAAGTAGCTGCTCATCCTCGCGGGATAAATATCATGATAACAGCGTTAGAGTGTATCAATGCGAAACAGCTACATAAGAGATATCCCGCCTTCTAATCATTTCATTTATCAAGCACTATCCCTGATCTCACACTCAGCAGAATTGGTATTAAAAATCGCGTCTATTGTAACAAGAACATAAAAAAAGCCAATCACATGGATTGGCTTTGCAAGTACGTTAGGATTCTAATTAGCTAACTTGTTTTAGCTTTGCCTGTTCTGGCTTTAGTAAATTCATATCAAAGTCGAATTCGTCAACGCGTATTGCAAGCTCACGTTTTACGTTGTAGTCAACCAGCATTTTATACTCGTCAGCCGTAATAACGTTTGCTACCAAAGCGTTATCGAGTGTTTCAGCGAAACGTACGCCAGCTTTAATTTGTTTCTTGCGTAGCGACTTTTTAATCTTAGCTAGCATCTCTAAACACTCTAATTTAGCGAGATACGCTTGCTGATTAATGTCGTGTCCATCGCCATTCGAAGCATGCACTAAATGCGTTAATTGCTTTTTAAATTTGGTATTTAACTGACACTGATGCGCAAGTTCTCTTACCAAATCATCATTGATACGCATTGAGCTTTCTGAGTAAGTTACTGTGATCAAGCGCATAAACTTACGTGTTGCACCAGATGGGAAGTTTGCTAAGAAATCGCTGATTGCGTTTTCAGCTTGTGCAATCGCCCAACGTGTTGCGTAATGGAAGTATGGCGCTGCTTGAGCACGATCTTCAGCAGATACTTTTTGCTCATAGTAACGAATTGATGCCATTGCTGCGTATAAATAACTCATTACATCACCTAAGCGCGCTGATAGTAGTTCAGCTTGCTTAAGTTTTCCGCCAAGTACAAGTAATGAGAAGTCTGCGTAAACTGCAAGTTTTGCTGAAAGTTTATTTACTGCTTTTTCGTACTGACGCACTTCAGACAGTTTTGACTTCGCGCCTGCGGTGAATGGCAGTAAACCTTTAGTAAATGCACTTAAACTGTTACCAACACTGTAACCAATTGGTTTTAGTTAACAAGCCGCGGAACGTAGCGTCTGCATTTTTTTCAGTACTGTGAATTGATTCAACCATGCTTTGTAGATGTGGGTGACAACGCATTACACCTTGACCAAAGATCATTAGGTTACGCGTAAGAATGTTTGCACCTTCTACTGTGATTGCAACTGGTTGACCAAGGTAGCCTTGCGCTAAGGTATTTTGCGGACCGCATTGAATTGCTTTACCGGCTTGAATATCCATCGCAGAATTTAGTACATCACGGCCAAGCTCTGTCATATGGTATTTTGCAATTGCTGTTACTACTGATGGTTTTAAGCCTAAGCCCAAGCCTTCTGTTGTTAATACACGCATTGCTTCTTGTAAGTACGTTTTGCCCGCAATATCAGCCAGTTTTTCTTGAATACCTTCAAATAAGCCAATGCTTAAACCAAATTGCTCACGCACTGCTGCGTATTCTGATGCTGATTTAAGTGCTACGTGGGCAGTTGAACAACCTAACGCTGGTAATGAGATACCACGGCCCGCGCCCAAACAACTTACAAGCATTTGCCAACCGCGACCAATGTTCTTTTGACCACCAATGATAAATTCCATCGGTACAAAAACACTTTGACCACGTGTTGTACCATTGTAGAATTTAATGCCCATTGGGTTGTGGCGATTACCCAGTTCAACACCTGGATGATCTTTTGGAATTAGCGCACAGGTAATGCCTAAATCTTCTTCGCCGCCAAGTAAACCTTGTGGATCTTTTACTTTAACCGCAAGACCAAGTACCGTTGCAATGGGTGCAAGCGTGATATAACGCTTATCCCACGTTAGCTCTAAACCAAGTACTTGTTTGCCTTGGTATTCGCCCATAGTTACGATACCTTGGTCTGGAATACCGCCAGCATCAGAACCCGCTTCAGGGCTTGTTAGGGCAAAACATGGAATATCTTGGCCGATAGCTAATTTAGGCAAGTAGTGCTGACGTTGCTCTTCCGTACCATAGTGCATTAATAGCTCACCCGGGCCAAGTGAGTTTGGTACCATTACGGTTACTGCTACAGCTGTACTTTTGGTGGCGATAGTCGCAACAATCGTTGAATTCGCATATGGGCTAAATTCTAAACCGCCATACTGTTTAGGAATAATCAGTGAAAAGAAGCGATTTGATTTAATAAACTCTAGAATATTGTCAGGTAAATGATTTGAACTTTGGATCTCAGTTTCATCAATCATGTCTAACAATTGCGCTACTGGACCATCTAGGAATGCTTGCTCTTCGTCGCTTAGTTTTGCTTCAGGCACTGCACGTAACGCATCAAAATCAGGCTTACCTTGATAGATAGAACCTTCTAACCAAACATCGCCTGCATCTAAGGCTTCTTGCTCTGTTACAGAGATACTTGGTAATACTTTTTTCAAACTTGTTCTTAAACTCATGGCTACTCATCCGACCAGATAATTTGTATACATTACGTCATAAAATTTTGTTTAGATCAATTACTCTAGTTAAAAAAATTAATAAATTCATTACATTTAGCAGTTACATCACTGATTTTAAATAACTTTTAAATCGACACACATGTACGCTGAAACGTTATTTGAGCATGGTTTTGTGGGGTAAATTTGCGCAGTAAAGCAAAGCGCAGGCTGTAATTTAAACAAGACTATAAAACCGCGCGATAATAAAAAAGGCCATAAAGGCCTTTTTTAGAGGGTATCACTTTTCATTTGTGACTGAATATAATTTGGTAATCCAATCAGTTTAATTAAGTTCAGATGCTGCTCTAACCAGTAGATATGATCCATTTCAGTATCATCAAGTAAGGTTTCGAGTATTTCCCGTGTCACATAGTCTTTTTCGTCTTCACATACTTTAATGATTTCGATAAGACTTTGCTGAACCGTGTGCTCTGCTGCTAAGTCGTTTTCGAGCATTTCTTGCACATTACTGCCAACGTTAATTGGCTTACGTGACGCTGTGTCAGGTGATCCTTCTAAAAATAGAATACGCTCAATCAATTTGTTGGCGTGCTCTAGCTCTTCCTCATATTCGTGGGCTAATTGCTTGTGTAGTTTTTCAATGCCCAAATCTTCATAAATTTTACCGTGCGCCAAATACTGATCCATTGACGTTAACTAAGTGTAAGCTGGCGGTTAAGTAAATCAATTATCTTCTGATTGCCTTTCATCACTTACTCCTCAATTTGGCTTTGTAGGTAATTTTCAATACCGATGTTACCGATCAGTGAGAGCTGTGTTTCTAACCAATCAATATAATCTTCTTCATACTCTAAAATATCTTCGAGCAATTCTCGGCTAACATAATCTTGTTTGTCTTCACACAGTGCGATTGCTTGTTTTAATAAAGGAACTTGGTCCATTTGCATAGCGAGGTCACATTCAAGCATTTCAGTGGCGTTTTCGCCTATACGCAAACGCTCTAAATGCTGAAGGTTTGGTAAACCTTCTAAGAATAAAATGCGTTCAATTAAATCATCCGCTTGTTTCATGTCTTTAATTGATTTTTTATAAGCCTTTTCGTTTAGTTCCTCTAGGCCCCAATTTTTAAACATACGTGCGTGTAAAAAAAACTGATTAATTGACGTTAATTCATGTGTAAGCACTTGATTTAACGTTACCAGTACGTCTTTATTTCCTTTCATTACGATTACTCTACGCGATACTAGATGTAATAACTCTAGCGCATATAAAATGAGAAACAAGGGTTCTAAAAGACTGTTTTTATATTAAAAATTCAATAACCTAGCTAAAATGTTTAAGCAATTTTAAAGGCTATTGAAAATGATTGTTAATTGGTTTAGTAACCAAGTTTGAACTATGCAATTTTTAACAATGTACTAAACTTGGAATATTGAGTGGTAAAGGTAAAGCGCTATGAAAATTGCATTTAATAAAGCCATTGCAGTTACATTATTGTTTGTTATCACAAGCACGCTATTACTCAATATTCTTATGACAGAATACACTGGCTGGACTAAAAAATTAGCTTGTTACGACAAATGTGAAACACTCGGGTTTGAGTCATGTGTGTTAAAAACGAGTAAAAGCGATATACATCAGCATCAATGCAACGGCATTAACAACAACGATATTATCGTGTTGGTACTAAACTAACCTGAAAATTAACATGTATTGCTCATCAAAATTAGATCAATAAAACCTAGTGATAAGCCTAAATCAATTGGTCTTCAAGCTCAGTAAATAGGTTTTCTAATTCAGCTTTATTGTACACAGAGCTTGCTGCGCAGCTGAATTTTAACGGCTGTCCAAGTAGTTTGTCTTTATTGATTGAAATTGCTTCAAAGCGTTTTTTAAGCGTTTCTACATCACCTTGTTCAAGCCCAGGGCATACACAAATAAACTGTCCTGCTTGCCAATATGCAACAAGTTGATCGCCTGTTAGCTCTTTCGAGATATGGTATAAAATTTCAATTAAAACATGTTCGATAACGGTCTGACCGAGTAACGAGCGAATATTTTCAAGTCCTTCGATATCTACCAACAACACTCCTACTGGGTATTCTTTATTTTCGTTTACTTGATTTAATATGCGTTGCACGGCACGTCGGTTAGGCAAATTTGTCATTGGGTCAATCATTGACAACTCTTCGGCATAAAGCGAAAACGCTTTTGTATCTTGCCAACGTCTGTAGGCATACGCCGAAAATCCTAACGACAACACACACAACGTAGGAATAACTTCTGCAATCCCCCTAACCCCTACTTCGTGGCTAATATGATGAAGCCAATCAATCACGTTGAACAACAAGAATAGAAAGTAACTCACAACAAATAACAAAATCAGCGCAATTAAGTCCCAAAACATACGCTTTCTTATTTGTTGTTTTATTACGTCTATCATAACTGCTCTCGGCTCTACTTAACTGCTAATTGGGTTTTCCTCAGAGTATAGCAGTGTGCAATGGGTTAACGTGCTTATGTGCCACAAAACGTACGATAACTTGTATCAAAATGGTGGTTAGCGTGAAGTTCGTTAGCACTTTGATTGTTTAATAATGCAAAATAATGCGAAATGATTTGAGGTGCCTGCTCGGGATTAGTTACACACTTATCAAGCAAGGTTTCAATGTCGCTGTTGGAAAAATATGCATTTTGTATAACATGACACATTCGTGGTATTAAGTCCAATTTTCGCTGTGATTGCCATAACTTAAACCATTGTGATTTAACAATATCGTAATCACCATGTATGTTTTTTTCAGACATTGCCAATTGACTAAACGCACCATTAAAATCTTTTTTTTCCTGTTCGAGATACTTCAATAATGCTTGAACAACTGGTTTCGATTGAGGTTCTTTAGGATCAAGGGCAAGCTTTTCACACATTCGCTGGTGGAAATAGCTTTCATATTTTTGTGGAAACAAATTCAATACATTTGAAAGTAACGATATCGACTTGTCTTCATCTTGTGCGACAAGTCCAATGAGACTCTCGGCTAAGCGTGCAAGATTCCAGTGCATTATGCCTGGTTGATTGCGGTACGCATAGCGCCCTTGCCTATCAATACTGCTAAACACTTGCTCAGGTTTATAAACTCCCATAAATGCGCATGGTCCAAAATCAATACTCTCTGCGCTTAATAAAACATTATCGGTATTCATAACCCCGTGAATAAAGCCATTAGCCATCCAACTTGCTACTAGATCAGCTAATCGGTCACTTACAACATCAAACAATGAGAGGTATGGATTTTCATGGTCAATAAGTTCTGGGTACAGTTGCTTTATCGTGAAATCGGCAAGTGTTTTTAATACATCGCTATCTTGGTGCATCGCCGCGTATTGGAACGAGCCAATGCGTAAGTGACTTTTTGCAACTCGGCATACTACTGCGGCTTGCTCAAGATCATCGCGCATAATTTTATCGTCGCCTGCAACCACGTACAGACTGCGCGTTGTTTCAATCCCAAGTATATGCAGATATTCACTTACGACATATTCTCGAAGGGCAGCTCTAAGTGTTGAACGACCATCGCCACCTCGCGAATATCGCGTACGTCCACTGCCTTTAAGTTGCAAATCATAATGTAACCTATTCTCTGCGCTCACTTGACCCAATAAATGCGCACGGCCATCACCAAGCTGCGGGGTTAAATTGCCAAATTGATGCCCCGCATAACCAAGTGCAAGAGGATTGCACGAATCAATCAATTCATTACCCGCTAAAATCGCTGGGTTTTTCGAACTAAAACTAACAGGCAGGGTTAAACTTGACGCTAACTTATCGTTAAACACAATAGTTTTAGGCTGTGCCAGCGACTCTGGTTTAATCGATTGAAATAACGCGTCAGGTAGTTCACTATAGTATTGAATTAAAGACATAAACGATCCCCAGAATAATTTAGCGCCAACATGGAAAAGACGTGTGTAATGATTAAACCGTTATTCGACACTTTTGCTCAACTGCCTTATCAAATCGATTACGCACAACATCATTTTAATGTTGGAAATTATACACATTTAAGTAGGTTAACGCAGGCGCAATTAGACGACTTAACGTTTTGTTTAAAGTACTTACAGAAAGTAGGTGTAAAAAGTGAAAACAGTTTTAATCGTTTCCGTAATGAAATAGAAAAATTATTGCTATGGCTTTGGTTCAAACATAATTGCGGCTTGGCGTCGATTAATAAAGAGTTATTAACCACATATACAGTGTTTTGCCAATCCCCGGACGCCACTTGGTGTACATTACAGCATAACGCGCGCTTTAAACTACGTAATGGCGAACGACATGTTAATGAAAACTGGCGCCCCTTTAAATCAGCGGTAATGAGTTATGAATCGCGCGCGTCTATGTTTACGGTGCTTAACCACTTCTGCGATGCCTTAACGCAAGCGGCTATTATAAAAGACAATCCAATAAAAACGCTGAGAAAAAACGACGTAATCTTAAACAAGAAAAATAAACCTATAACGCGCTCAAAAGCGATTAACGAAAACATGTTGCGCGATGCGTTTGCGCGCTACAAAAACGACATTCATAAAATGCGCAACTTGTTCTTGCTTTACCTAGTTAAGAAAGCGCAATTACCGCTGCAAGCATTTTCACAACAAAACGCTGGTTCCGCACCACTATTGGCCCACCTAGACCTTACCGAACAGGTACTTTTTGTTTTCGATAATAATCAGTTAACCCCGCATCGTTTGTGTGAGATTGGGTTACAAATCGCGACATGTTACAAGCAGCTTCGCGGAAATGCGCTTACGCAAGACGCCCCCTTACTTCACAGAGAAAGGGGTAATGGCAGTTACGAAGTGAGGCAGTTGCGACGTTTAATCACCGCCATGGAAAAAGAGATTAGCTAGTTATGGAAAATGAATACGCAATTTTCGTCGCAATTACGAGCTTAGTTATTGTCTATTCGCTTTTTGCCAAACGCATCGGACAACTAAGCATCACAGGCCCAATGTTTATGCTGTTTTTTGGCTTTTGTTTTGCGTATTTTTTTAGAGCACCTAACCACTTAGAATTTGATGTTTCCGCATTTCAAATTTATATCGAACTTACCTTGGCACTCATCTTATTTGGCGATGCGGCGAAAGCCAAGATATCAGTGTTAACGCACAGCTACGCCTATCCGCTTTTACTGTTACTTATAGCAATGCCGTTAACCTTTTTATTTGGCACCTATATTGGCACTATTTTATTTCCTGACGAGCCCTTTATCCATTTAGCTTTGTTAGCGATTATTTTAACGCCAACAGACGCAGCGCTCAGCAGCAACTTTATCGACAATCAAAAAATTCCGGCGCAAACACGTGAGGCGGTAAACGTTGAAAGCGGATTAAATGATGGTTTAGCGGTACCCGTATTTTTATTGCTTTTATATTCCGCGAGCAATCAACAAACCATAAACCTTACAAATACACTTATGATTGCAGTCAAAGAAATTGGCATTGCGGTTATCGTTGCTGTTGTTGTTTCAATACTCGTCTTTAAGCTTGTGATATTTTCTGAAAAATACCGACTTTACAACAAACAAAATGAAGTATTCATTTGTGTTGCTATCGCTATTTTAATCTTTTTAGTTGCACAACTATTTGGCGGTAGTGGTTTTTTTGCCGCCTTCACCGCAGGCTTGTTGTTTGATTTTAAATTTAAAAAAGCGTTTAAACCTCAGCGACTCAGTAACGCCCATGCCTTAGCTAACACCTGTGCACTCATAATCTGGTTTATTTTTGGTAACTTTGCCTTTAATTATTTGATTGATGGTGTGTCATTATTAGTTTTACTTTATGCATTATGCGCGTTAACTGTTATGCGCATCATTCCCGTGTTGTTGTCTCTGTTATTTACGCAACTTAACCTTAAACAACGATTTTTACTTGCATGGTTTGGCCCTCGCGGTTTAGCTTCCGTTGTTTTTACATTGATTTTATTGCAGCAATTAGATGGAGTCTCAGAACAGTTAATCGATATTGCTATTTTAACAATAATATTAAGTGTGTTTCTTCATGGAATAAGCTCTAGAGTCAAGTGATTAAAGGTTTTGAAAACAATATACATTAACAATTGTTTACACTCACAAATGTTAAATAGTTGTAACCGCATGTAACTCACTGTTACATTCCAAGTTCCTATAACGACAACAACCTGGGAACTATTATGACAAACAAACCTCTTAAGCTTTGTTCACTGGCAGCGGTAGCGCTTGCAGTTAACACCGCAGTAGCGACTGAAGCTGAAGGCTTATTAACAGTTAACTTATCAGACCGTGCAGCCGTAAAATCACCTTTACCAAAGCGCTATATCATTAAATATAAAAACAATTCAGCGTTTATGAATTTCGCACACTCAACAAATGTTGAGTTCGTAACTACTGATCGTTTATCAAAAATGGGCGTTAATAACGCGCAATTCAATGCATCTATTAATGCGAATATTGCACGCTTATCAGATTCACAATTGAAGCAATTACAAAACGACCCTAACGTAGAGTACATTGAAGAAGATTTACCGCGTCGCTTAATGGCACAAACACAGCCTTACGGCATTGCAATGGTACAAGCTGATCAGGTTGATGATTCAGTTGCATCAGCTGCAAATAACGGTAAAAAAATCTGTGTAATCGACTCTGGTTTAGATCTTCCACATGAAGATATGGGCACTAATGGCGGTACCGTAACTGGCACAAACAACAGTGGTACAGGTAACTGGTACCAAGAAGGTGGCCCTCACGGTACACACGTAGCGGGTACAATTGCAGCCATTGATAATGGTGTTGGTGTACGTGGTGTAATTGGTTCAGATCCATCACTTCATATTATTAAAGTATTCAATGCAAGCGGTTGGGGTTACTCATCTGATCTTGTCGCGGCAATGAATGAATGTAAAAACGCAGGCAGCGACGTTATTAACATGAGTCTTGGTGGCTCAGGTTCAAGCACATCAGAGCGTAACGGTATTCAAGCAATCGCTGACGCTGGTTTATTACTCATTGCGGCTGCTGGTAACGATGGTAACCCATCAAATACCACTGATATTGAAAGCTTCCCTGCATCATATGATTCAGTAATGTCTGTAGCAGCGATTGACAGTGCAAAAGCACTGGCTGATTTCTCACAAAAGAATAGCCAAGTTGAAATTGCAGCACCAGGTGTAGATGTGTACTCAACTTACCCAGAAGGTACAGGCCAAGTTGTTTCGTTATCTGTTGGCAACAATGCATACAGCGTTAACGCAATGGAAAACAGCGGCTCAGTTACTGCACCACTTTATGATTTTGCTACAGGTGAATCTACTGATTCAGGCGCAAACGGTAAAGTATGTCTAATTCAGCGCGGTAACATCTCATTCCACGACAAAGTTAAAAATTGTCAAGACAGCGGCGGCGTTGGCGCGGTAATCTATAACAATGCAGCAGGTAGTTTCGGCGGTACATTAGGCGATACAAACCAAACATCAATTCCAGCGGTAACAGCTACCGACACTGATGGTGCAGCAATGCTGTCTCAAACTGGTCTATCAACGACAATTGATATTGGTACTGGTAACTACGGCATGATGAGCGGTACTTCGATGGCATCACCACATGTAGCGGGTGTAGCAGCATTAGTATGGAGCCATCACCCAAGTTGTAGCGCAGACGATATTCGTAGCGCACTAAATGCAACGGCAGAAGATTTAGGCGCAGCAGGTCGTGACGTGAAATTCGGTTACGGTTTAGTACAAGCAAAAGACGCAATTGACTATTTACAAGCAAATGGCTGTTCAGGCGATACAACACCACCTAACCCAGGCGAAAATGTCCTTGTTAACGGTCAGACGGTATCAGGCATTAGTGCAAATACTAATGAAGAGATCCTGTACACATTTGAAGTACCAGCTGGTGCTACTGACGTAACCGTATCAATGAGCGGTGGTTCTGGTGATGCTGATTTATACACGCAATTTAATGCAGCACCAACAGACAGCAATTATGAGTGTCGTCCATACCAGTCAGGTAATAACGAAACGTGTAACCTAACGCAATCTGGCGGTACTTATTATGTGCGCTTAAAAGCTTACAGCAGCTTTGCAAATGTAAGTCTTACTGCAAGCTATACTGAAGGTAACGACGGTGGTACAGGTGAACTTACGCCAATTAACGATACAGTAAACGATGTATCAGTTTCACGTCGCAGCTGGCAGCGTTATACAATTGACCTAGCAGCTGGTTACACTGATTTTAATGTAACTATGTCTGGCGGTACTGGTGATGCGGACTTATATGTAACGCATGGTGCTCAATCAACAACGAGCAGTTATGATTGTCGTCCATATGAAAGTGGTAACAATGAATCTTGTTCATTCAGCACACCACAGGCTGGTACTTGGTACATTGATGTATACGGTTATCGCGCAGCGAGCGGTATTACGCTAAACGTGCAAGCTAACCCATAAGCAACACGAAATATTAATCATTTGAAAGCAAGGAAAGTGGCTAGCCACTTTCCTTTTTTGTATTAATAAACCTCTTGCGGGCCGTCAACCGCTACACATTTTTCATTTTTACACATGCCTTTTGGTTCAAATAGGTGCTGACAAATCCCCATTGTCCCCTCTAACGCATGTTTACTCTTTTCTAAGCGAATAAGTTCAGCAGTAAGTGCTTCAATTTCATCTTTATTACTGGTTTTAGATGATAAAACTGCATAACCACTTGCGCCACCACAGGGATTAACACCGGTTGACACAACATAACATTGCGCACTTGTGTCACAACTTACGTCCGATTGGGCAAGCTCGATACGCTCTTTAAACCCATCTAGCGTTTTACTATCCGTTTTTGCAATGCTCACCTCTTTATCAAGATCTTTAAGCTTGTCTGATGTCTCTACTTTCTTAACGCTTTGCTGTGCTTGAGGCTTTAACTCTTGCGTTAATTCTTGTTTTACGTCGTTATTGCCATTAACTTCGTTGTCACCACACGCAGTTAACATAAAAAGCGCCGACAGCGCGATTATTTTTTTCATTGGAGCTACTCCTAATATTTAACCTCAAATATAAATTACACATTTGCTTATAACTTTCATTTAAGCGAGCCTAAGTCTTTAACTCAGTAGAAATCACTCGCTAGGACAAATAAGTACTTTTATATTTTCAAGACTTTGATACGGCGTAATTTTGTATCTTACATTCAAGTTATTTAAACACGATTATCCTTAAGAAAAAGATACCAGTCTTGTAACAAAGACACAAAATCATCTAAGCCGCATTCACTTAGATCATTTGTTGTATCAACCGATAGCATTTCTTGATCAAACCGCTCTTGTTCAAAATCGCTAACGCAATGTTGGTTCACATGCACAGCAACTTCTCCATCGACAATCGACATCACCATCTCTTTACCTCGGAATTCAACATCATGGGTAAATGCGCTTGTTTTTTGATTAATTTCAACGAGCAAATCGTTCACCGCGCTGCTACTTATGCCTGTTTCGTCGACAAGCCAACGGGCGATATTTGCTTGTTCATCGCTAATCAATAGTCGAAATCCATCGATCGGATCTTTGATAAACTGATATTCCACTGCTTAAACTCTCAATACTAATTATGCTGCTAATTGTACGCGTTTGTTGTAACAACAACGACATCGATTTTGTGTTATTGCCAAATAAACACCTACCCTCGCAAAACCATTACCTCAACTGCACACCGCTGCGTCGATTACAATGAGCTATTAACTAGTATGATGTGTTCTTTTTGATTATTTTAAATAAAATAGAAATAACTAATAGCAAAGCCCAAGGTCATAATACCGTGCGGTAACATCACATGAGGCCAAAACAAGCTTCTGTAAAACAACGTTCTGCCTTGCTTATTGTATTCACTAGTCCAAAATGCATTAATCTGTAAACAATCGATCTCACTAATTGTACCGTTTAAGTACCCTTCTATCTCGGCAATACGTTGATAATTAGCGCTTTGAAATGTTTTCCAGTACCCTTCGATTAGCCAAAATAATAATGCCGCCATCGCCGCATACAACAACACATTGTACGTTTTGCTAAATGCCCCCGAGCTTAAAACAGCCATTGCCAATGACACACTCCACGCCTTAATGGTTAGCGACTTAGCATCAAAGCTTTCCACACGTGCCTGTAAATGAAAGTATTCCTTTTCTAAAAAAACGATTTTTTGTTCTTCTGTCACTTTGTACTCCTTTTAAAAACAAGGCTCATCTTGCGGTTACCACAGTTGTTTGTCTACTAAATTGTTCCATTCGTCCTGATTTCGCTGTTAAAGCCAATTAACTAAGATATGGTGCTACAAACTAAAGTAATAAAAGGCATTTTATGTTTACTCCAACCAAAGCGATTATGCTAATTGGTGCATTTACGGCGTATGCAGTACCCAGTTTCGCAAATACATTTCAAGCAAAGGACGTATTTCAGCTAGAGTATGCAAATTCACTTAGCGTATCACCTAATGGCAAACACATTGTGTATGTTAGAAATAGCAACAACATCATGCGTGACGCCACTGATAAGCACTTATGGTTGGTAAATTCTGAAACAGGTGATCAAACACCGCTCTTTTCTGATGATAAGCAATACAGTTCGCCTATTTGGTCACCAAGTGGCGATAGGATCGCATTTATTAGTAACCTCTCAGGAAACAAACAAATACACGTCCACTACCTTAAACAAAACCGCACAGCAAAAATTAGTAATGTGCAAACTGGCGTTACTAACCTAACCTGGTCACCCGATGGAAGGTGGCTCGCTTTTAGCCAAAAAGTAGCTGAAAAACCTAGCGTCATCGCAAAAATGCCTACTGCACCTAAAGGGGCTAAATGGTCAAAGCCGGCCATTGTCATCGATAAAGCCTATTATCAAGCTGACGGAAGTGGGTTAGTTAAGCCCGGATATAATCAACTGTTTGTAATTCCTTCAGAAGGCGGAACACCGCGCCAAATCACGTCTGGTAATTATCATCACAAAGGCCGTTTAGCGTGGCGCCAAGATAGCAAAGCGATTGTGTTTTCAGCAAACCGTATATCAGACTGGGAATACAAAACGTTGGAAGGCGACTTGTTTCAAGTAGACGTAAACAACTTAGAGTTAACTCAGCTAACAAACGCGCCAGGACGCGAGTTCAGCCCACAATTTTCAAAAAACGGGAAAAAGCTCGTTTATTTACAAAGCTCTAATGCACTGAATCCATATCGCAATAACATCTTGAGTGTGATGGATTGGCAAACGAAGCAATCAAGCCAAATCAAGCCAGACTTTGACCGCTCTGTTAATCAGCCAAGTTGGATTGGTAAAAACACCATCGCATTTAGCTATGATGATTTTGGTAAACGTAAAGTCGCCACTATTACTACGAAAGGTAAGTTAAAAGACTTAACTGATACCTTGTCAGGAACCACACTCGGTCGCCCGTATATCAGTGGTGAATTTAGTGCAAATTACCAAGGTGATATTACATTTACGCACGGTAGTGCAACAAAACCTGCCGATGTAGCGATAGTTTCAACAAAAGGTAAAGTTACCCAACTCACGGCGCTCAATAACGACTTACTAAACCATAAAACATTGGGTCAAGTTCACGAGATTAACTACAAATCGTCTTTTGATGGGGAGCAAATTCAAGGTTGGTATATCACCCCACCTAATTTTGATCCTAACAAACAATATCCAATGATTTTAGAAATCCATGGCGGTCCGCATTTAGCCTATGGCCCGCATTTTTCGGCAGAGCTACAGCGTTTCGCTGCCGAAGGCTATGTTGTGTTTTATGATAATCATCGTGGCAGTAGTTCATATGGCGAGCGCTTTGCGATGCTTTTAAAGTATAAATACTCGTCAAAAGAAGACTTTGCCGATCACAATTCAGGCGTTGATGCGATGATAGCGAAAGGCTTTGTTAATCCTGACCAAGTTTATATTGCTGGTGGTTCAGCAGGGGGTATTGCAACAGCCTACGCCATTGGCCTTACCGATCGCTTTAAGGCTGCAGTTGTCGTAAAACCAGTTATTAACTGGCTAAGTAAAGTGCTCACTGCCGACAGTGGCCTTCGCCAAATTCCAACACAATTCCCGGGTATGCCTTGGGATAACGTGGAACACTATTGGCAGCGTTCGCCACTCTCGCTAGTTGGTAATGTAACAACACCGACCATGCTGATCACAGGTGAAAAAGACTTACGTACGCCGATGGCAGAAACTGAGCAATATTATCAAGCACTTAAACTACGAAAAATAGATAGCGTATTGGTAAAAATCCCAGGCGCTTACCACGGTATTGCAAGTAAACCGTCACGCATGATTAGTAAAATTGAACATACGCTCGCGTGGTTTGAAAAATATAAATAATTTAACTGTGGGAATTGGCAAATAACAATCACGGTACACAACCTCAATGCCAATTACACATTAACCGTTTTCCCAACCATTTTAAGCCAGTTTCGACTGGCTTTTTTTATGCCCGAATTTTCGCGCCACACAATTTGATAAATTTATTTACGTTTTAATTTATAATTGATTAATTTTACCTTGATTATTTAAACGCACAGCTTCACTATGCAGTTATCACCAACAGAATTACATAATAATGAATATCGACTATCAACTACTGTCACCAGAATTAAGACGTACAGCGCCGCTTGAACAATGCGGTAACCTCGGATTCGGCCAACAAAGAACCGACCATATTTTCTTAATGGACTATAAAGATGGCCAATGGATAGCGCCGCGCATTGTTCCTTATCAAGCACTGCAGTTAGCCCCAGGCGCAATGGCATTACATTATGGCCAATCTGTGTTTGAAGGAGCCAAGGCGTTTTTACACCAAGACAACGAGATTTATACCTTTCGACTCGACAAAAATTGCCAGCGTTTAAATGTATCTGCCAGTATATTATCGATGCCCAGTGTACCCGAAGATATGCAAATGACGGCAATACACGCGCTGCTCGATGTAGAGCGATTATGGATGCCACGTGCAAATGGCGCATCGATGTATATTCGCCCATTTTTATTCGCTACTGAAGACAACCTATCGGTTAGAGCCAGTAACAGCTACACCTATGCGGTTATGTTAAGTCCTAGCGGTTCTTATTACCCAAAAGGAATGACAACCTCGCTTAAACTTCTTATTTCAAACACTTATCACCGAGCGGTGTCAGGTGGTACTGGAGCTGCTAAAGCAGCGGGTAACTATGCGGCATCATTACGTGCGCAAAAACAAGCTGCAAGTTTTTCAGCAGATCAAGTATTGTACCTTGATGCAAGCAACACGTATCTTGAAGAAGTGGGCGCAATGAATCACTTTCATATAACTAAAAGTGGTCATTTAGTCATTCCAGAATTTACCGACACCATCTTGAAATCAATTACCTCTCAATCCATTTTAGCGTTGGCAGCGCGTCTATCTGACGAGTTTGGCCTAAAACCGATACAACAAAAAATAGCCCTTACAGATTTCTTAGACGATATAAAATCGGGTGAGATAATTGAAACTGGTGGATTTGGCACAGCAGCAGTCACTGCATCCGTAGGCCATTACATATTAGAAAATGGCGAGCATTATACGGTTGGAAACGGTGAGATTGGCAAGCTGACCTTAGCACTTCACCAATTTTACAGTGATATGCAACAAGGTCGTATAAACGCCCCTAGTGGTTGGATGCAAAAAGTAGCAACAAACGCCTTATAACCTGTTAACTATGGCTTAGCTTGGGTTTTCCACCGCTCAGCTAAGCCGTATGGGTTCTGTACCGTTTCTCTTTCTTCCTTGAAGCCTCTGAATTAACACTCATTTTTTGCCGATTTTCGATTCTTTGACTAGAGTAGTTATACCAATTGTTTTAATTTTTTCGATGAGTTTAAAGATTACTCAACAGCATAATTAATAACGTTGGGGTTAGAAATATGTTTCTTTTGTCACATTCAGGGACGAAATATGAAAAGTATCAAAGCCAAGCTAATGACAAGTGTATTGATAGGTCTTTTTTCGATTCTTATCGCCGCACTTATCTCAGTATTTATCTTACGCTCGCTCGCCAAAGACTTTGACAGTGTTATCAACCAAGAGCTGAATTCACGTGAACAAGTAAATAAGGTTTTGAGTAATTTCAAAATCCAAGTGCAAGAGTGGAAAAATATCTTGATCCGCGGTCACGATGCAACGCAATACAAAAAATACGTTGAGCGATTTACACAGAAAGAAACTGAAATTCAAAACGACTTGGCATCGCTTCAAACGAAAGATTATTTACCAACCAAGCTACGAGCCCAGATATCTGAACTGCAAGCACAACATAAAGAGCTTGGTAAGCAATATCGTGAGGGCTTGGTGCAATTTGAAAATGCCGGATTTAATACACAAGCTGGCGATAAAGCAGTTAAAGGTATAGATCGCCCTGTAGTCGCAGCCCTTAATATGCTGAGTGAAGAGATCAATCAAATTGCGCTAAACCAAACCTCACATTTAACAAAGCAAAAAGACAGCTTAATTAATTACACCTTATTTGGTCTTTCGGTAATTACTATATTAACCATAGGCTTATTGCTGAGATATATACGAATTTTAATCACCAAGCCAATTAACCAAGCGTCTAATGTCGCAAATGAAATTGCCAATGGAAATTTAAATAACCAGATATTCGGTCATAACAGAGATGAAATTGGCTTATTGTTAAACGCCCTGTCTCGCATGCAACAAAATTTAAATGAAGCAAATGCAAACTTAACAAGCCAGATGGATAAACAAAAGGAACTCGCAAAAGTTAACGGGCGCATTAAACAAGCACTTGATAACGTTGCTGCCCCCGTTATGATGTCTGACAGCTCGCACAAGGTTATTTATTGTAATAACCAATGCATGTCGCTGCTAAATAATCACCAGTCTAATATTCAAATTACCCAGCCACACTTTACCAGTTCAACATTGATAGACCATGCCGATAGTCTGTTGTTTGATAACCAGCCAGAATTTGATGTATTGAAAAATGCCATTTCGACACAAGTAGAGTGCGAATTAACTTACCAAGATAGCGTTATATTTGTGATAGCAGGGCCGGTTAGAGATAGCTCCGGTAACGTAATAGGCATTGTTTATGAACTTAATGATTTATCAGAACAACGCCGTGCAGAGCAGCAAGTTGCAACCATTATACAAGCTGCAGTAGAAGGAAAACTGGCAACACGGATTGATGCAAGTGAATTTGGTGGCTTTATGTTGACACTCGCAAACGGCATTAACCAAATGCTCGATGCCATCGTAAAGCCCGTAAAACAAACTCAAGAATATTTAAATTTAATTGGCAACGGACAGATCCCAAATAGCATATCAGGCGACTATAAAGGTGATTTTCTATTAATTAAAGAAAGCTTAGAGCAATCCACCAGCGCGATTGCAAAACTAATTAACGACACTAACGCCATTGTACAAAGCGCTGTTATTGGCGAATTATCAAAACGGGCAGACGCCGACAGTCACAACGGTGATTATAAGAAAATTATCGAAGGCATTAACGCAACACTTGATGCCATTGTTACACCAATAAACAACACCTCGTTATATTTAGACCAAATAGCGAAAGGTGATATACCAAACACCATTAGTAACGATTATAAGGGCGACTTTTTACAAGTTAAGCGCAGTCTCGAAACCTGTTGTAGTGCCATTGAAGGGTTAATATCAGACACTAACCTATTAGTTGATGCTGCGTCGAGTGGGCAATTATCAACTCGCGCCGACAGCACTAAGCACAGTGGCGATTTTGCTAAAATAGTTATTGGCTTTAATGACACCTTAGATGCGATTACCCACCCTTTAAACGAGTGCCAAGATGTAATGCAAGCGCTGGCCGATGGTAATTTATCTAAAACTGTAAATGGCCATTATCAAGGGGAGTTTGACACATTAAAACAAGCGGTTAATCGTAGCGTTGAAAACTTATCGTTATTGGTAAAGCAAATTACCGATACCGCCTCTAACATCACTGACTCTGCAGATGATATTAAACACGGCATCAACGATTTAAGCAGCCGAACCGAATCGCAAGCCGCATCAATTGAAGAAACAACCGCATCAATGCACGAAATTACCGAAACAGTTAAACGTAACTCTGAAAACGCGCAGGTAGCAAATCAATTAGCGACGCAAGCTGATGAACAAGCGCAAGAAGGCGGTCGCCTTGTTGGCAATACAGTCGATGCGATGAAAGAAATAAGCACAAGCTCAAGTGAAATATCGAGCATAATTGAAGTAATTAATGAAATTGCATTTCAAACTAATTTGCTTGCGTTAAATGCAGCGGTAGAAGCGGCAAGAGCTGGTGAAAAAGGTAAAGGGTTTGCGGTTGTTGCAGCCGAAGTACGTTCTTTAGCACAACGAAGCGCGGATGCGTCAAAAAATATTGCTGATTTACTCAATGATAGCGCAACAAAAGTGGAACACGGCATGGCGCTTGTAACGCAATCAGGTGATACGCTTGCATCAATCGTATCTAACATTCAAGAACTATCTGCCAATATGGCGAAAATAGCCGATGACAGTGCGGAGCAAGCCAACGGGATAAATCAAATCAATACCGCCATTAAGCAAATGGATGGAATTATTCAACAAAATAATGGGCTAGTAGAGCGTGCAAATGCATCCAGTAATAATATGGCCGAACGAGCAAACGAGTTACGGCACTTGATGACACGTTTTTCTCACTAACAGTGAACTTATCGCCTTTACAACCAAAAGCCCGTTTTTTAACGGGCTTTTATTATTTAAAAATGAACTCAAGCGTTAGTCGTTTACGCGATACCGCCTTGTGTTAATTTTTCAGGGTTGAGTAAATTTTCAAGCTCTTGTTGTGAGAGTTCGGTTTCTTCTAGCGCAACATCAATGATTGGTCGATTTTCTTTATAGGCTTTTTTCGCAATGTCTGCTGCCTTTAAATAACCAATTACCGGATTTAGCGCTGTGACTAAAATCGGGTTCTTATTGAGTGATTTATTAATGTTCTCTTGTTTTACCACAAAGGTCGCAATTGCTTTATCCGCAAGGTGGTAACACGTATTCGTCAGAAGATTAATGCTCTCTAATACATTGTGGGCAATAACAGGCAACATCACATTAAGCTCAAAATTACCTGACTGACCCGCAACCGTAATTGTCGCGTCATTACCAATAACCTGCGCGCCCACCATTGCAGCAGCCTCAGGAATAACTGGGTTTACTTTACCCGGCATAATAGACGAACCTGGTTGTAATGCTTGAAGTTCAATCTCACCCAAACCTGATAGTGGGCCTGAGTTCATCCAACGTAAGTCGTTTGCAATTTTGATAATGGCAACTGCCAGCGTTTTTAACTGACCTGACAAAGCAACAATGGCATCTTGCGAACCAATGTTATAGAAAAAGTTTTCACTTGGTTTAAAGCTAATACCAACTGAAGCACTCAGGTTACTTGCAAATTTACCGGCAAATTGTGGATCCGCATTTATACCCGTACCAACCGCCGTACCACCTTGTGCAAGCGGCTTCACTTGTTCAAGCGATGTGTTAATACCCGCAATGGCATTTTCAATTTGGCTTTTCCAGCTATCAAGGGTTTGTGCAAACGTGATTGGCATCGCGTCCATTAAATGAGTACGGCCTGTTTTACAAATATGCCCTACTTCTTTCGATTTTTGAGTTAACGCATTAATTAAGTGGTTTGCCGCTGGCAGTAAATGGTAGTACACACCAATACAACAACTCACCTGAATACTGGTTGGAATAACGTCGTTAGAACTTTGTCCCATATTCACGTGGTCGTTTGGGCTCACTTTTTCATCAAGAGAGTTCGAAGCAAGTGTGGCAAGTACCTCGTTCATATTCATATTTGAACTCGTACCCGAGCCGGTTTGAAACACATCCACTGGGAATTGGTTATCATATTCCCCTGTTTGTACTTTTTCACATGCATCAACAATGGCTTCACTAATATGTGGCTGTAAGTGACCGAGTTCTTGGTTTGTTTTAGCTGCCGCAGACTTTACGTATGCTAATGCCTGAATAAACCATACAGGCATGGTTAAGTCACTAATTGCAAAATTATCGACTGCACGTTGCGTTTGAGCTTGATACAAGGCATTGGCTGGTACCTTTAATTCGCCCATGCTGTCTTTTTCAATTCGGTACTGTGTCATAGTTCACCTTTTACACGCTAAAAATTCATTACTTAAAATGCGTAACTCTCGTTCCAACTTATAATATGCCTCTAACTTACCATGATACGTGCGATAAAACCGTTTAAGTGCAAACAACGGTTGATATGTAAAATCAAGGCAGATGCGTTGCACCACACTACCAACAAGTGGGTCGCATACTTTACCCAGTAAATCAAAGAACAAACGCCTTAAAAAAAGCTCTTGTAGCAACGATTGTTGGCGCTCACCATAGAAATTTGCAAGTACTAAACCGGTCGAAACCAATTCATCCACTGTTTGATATGCACATGCAGACGAACATTTGCTTAGTTTAGTTAAAAGCACTGAATAGTGGCTATGAGTGTCGCTCGCATTCATTTGTAAATGATTGTTATTATCAATTGATTGAGAGCTTAATATAGATGCAAATTAAATGCAAACGATTATCAATTACACAAGGTTATCAACACAACGATCTATTTGCTGATCTTCCCAAACGCCACAAGATGACATTTGTCATATGCAATTGCTGACAAACGTCTCTAACCACCAAGCTCTTTTTGTATAACACTATAACTGCGCCGAAAAACGGTCAGTCATTAATCATATAAAGGAAATTACTATGTATCTAATTACGAAAAACATCTACGCGTTACTTATTGTTACTGCAACGTTTACAGCTAACTATGCAAGCGCTGATCAAACGACTATTGATCAGATTGAATTGGCATCACAGCAAAATAATGTGGCTCAACTTACGCAAATCGCAAACACAGCCAAAGGCTATGACGCAGCGCTCGTTAACTACCGCTTAGCTATTGCACATAACATTATGGGCGAGCAAGAAAAAGCGATAACCTTACTCGATAGCGCACAGATGATTTTAACGGATGAAAAACTAAGCGAAGATGAAACAGAGGTTAACGCATTACTTGCCCAAGTGTACGGCTATCGCATTTCGATAAAGCCAATTACAGGTATGTACTACGGCATTAAATCGTCTAACGCGCTTTCAAACGCCAGTGAAACGGATGAAACAAACCCGCGTGTGCATTTAATTAAGGGCATTATCGCTTACAACACACCAAATATTTTTGGTGGTAGTAAACAACAAGCGCTTAAGTCACTCAATACTTCAATTAACCACTATCAAAATGACGATAATCTGGGTTATCAGTGGGGTCAGGCTGAAGCATTGGTTTGGCGTGGGCTTACTCACTTAGCGCTTAACGATGTAAAAAGTGCGCTTGATGATTGGCAGGCATCACTCGACATCGCACCAAACTACACCTGGCCACAAATGCTTATTAGCAATAATCAAGGTTAACCGCACAACAAACAGCTAATGGGCAGCATGCTGCCCACTCTCTACTTAGGATCTATCATGAAAACACTAGAACAGTACCGTGAAGAATTTAAACAGAAAAAACTACTCGCAATGCCAATCGCTGGCTGTTTCACATGGGCCGTATTGGGTATTTTAGGTACCTTTATCGACAGCCAATACATGGGGCTTATCACATTTATTGGTACCGGAATGATTTTTTACATCGCGTTAGGTGTCGCCAAGTTCACGAATGAAGCCTTGTTTGTTAAAAAATCCGAGCGCAACCCATTTGATAATTTGTTTTTAAGTACAGTTCTTATGTCTTTGATGGGTTACGGCTTAGTGATCCCAATGACTCAACTTGATCACACCACCGTACCGTTAAGTGTGGGTATTATATCGGGGTTAATGTGGCTTCCGCTTTCTTGGACGTTGCAGCACCCACTCGGTATTATTCATACAGTCACACGCACAGTATCCCTTGTAATTTTATGGTATTTATTTCCGGAAGATAGATTTGTAGTACTGCCTTTTGCTATTGTACTCATCTATTTATTTAGTATTTACCAACTGTATTCACGCTGGCAAAATCAACTAAAGCAAACACACTCAACGTCATTAAACGTAGGTCTAAATGGATAATTTTAAACAAAGCCTCGCGGTAGAAGGAAAGTCATATTGGGTGTGGGGGCCACTTGCCTTTTCTAGCTTTTATTTTTTACCACTTATTTTTAGTTTTGAACGGTTTGCGCTATTTAAACTTATCGCAATGTTTATGTTGTATTGCGTATTTCTTGTCTGTTACGTAAAAGCGGTAAACGCGAAAGGTGAAAAAGCACTCGTACCCGTATTAACAATCGTAGCCCTTGCTACTTTCGGCGCTTATATTACACCGGGCACACAAGCACTGTTTGGCTTTGCCTGCTATTTTTGTGGCTTTAACTTTAGGCAACATAAAGGGTTACAAGGGTTAATAGGCGTATTACTTGGCATTGCGCTATCGGCCTATTTGTTTAATCTGATGGATTTGTACTACATAGTGCCAGCCCTTATCACCAGTATTGGCTTATATTTTATGGGCCGTGCTGAGCGCCGCGAACGCCAACATAGATTAAGTGAACAACAAAGCCAGCAACAAATAGAACAATTAGCTATGGTGGCAGAGCGCGAGCGTATCGCCCGAGATTTACATGATTTAGCAGGTCACAGCTTATCGTCAATCGCGCTAAAAGCAGAGCTTGCTGAAAAGCTTATCTCGAACGACCAAGTATCGTTAGCACAAAACGAAATACAGCAAGTGGCAACCCTTAGTCGTGAATTATTAAGCGACATTCGCCAAGCCGTTACCAATATGAAGCAGTTTAAATTAGACGAACAGTTAAACCACCTAAAAGGCGAGCTAATGCAAAACGGCTTTCAGGTAAACATCAAAAATAACTTACAAAACGCCTCACCAGCTTTACAAAATACCGTATCACTTGTGCTAACTGAAGCAACCACTAATATTTTGCGCCATAGCAAAGGCAACAAAGTAACAATTGATATTCGCGAAAACGAAATTTTGGTAACAGATAATGGCAAAGTGCATACATTTACAAACGGCAATGGCCTTAGCGGTATAAAACAGCGTATTGAAGCACTGGGTGGTGAACTCCTTGTCAGTAACAAAAATGGCTTTTGTTTAGCCATGACTTTTAAAACGGAATTAGCATGATAAATGTACTTGTGGTTGAAGATCAGCAAATGGTTAGAGAAGCAATTAGCGCGCTGGTTGGTTTAGACCCGTTTATTAATGTTGTTGGCCAAGCACAAGACGGCAAAGCAGCACTCACGTTTTTACATGAAAACACAGTCGATATTGTGCTTTCAGATATTGAAATGCCAAATATGACGGGAATTGAATTAGCGGAATCACTGCAAAAGAATAATGCTAATTTAAAAACCATGATTATGACGACCTTCTCAAAAGCGGGTTACATAAAGCGCGCGATGAACGCAGGTGTGTATGCCTTTATCTTAAAAGAAGCCCCGTCAGAGCAACTCATTAATGCTATTAAATCGGTGCAACAAGGTAAAAAGGTGATTGATCCAGAACTTGCCCTACTCGCACTATCAGATACCGATCCACTTAACGATAAAGAGCGTAAAGCACTTAAACTTGCAGGCGAAGGCCTTAAAACCCACGATATTGCCGCTAAGTTATTTTTATCAGAAGGCACTGTTCGTAATTACCTGTCAGAAGCTATTAGCAAATTAAACGCGGTAAATCGTGTGGATGCAGCGCGTATTGCAAAGCAAAAAGGCTGGTTATAAACCAGCCTTTGTAAACATATTATTAGTAGCTCATATCCATTCTGACATTTTTAAATTTTTGGTCCGTTCAAATCGTACTGTTGATAAGGTTTACTATAAGCGAACAGCGGTCTTTCAAAATTTCTTTTCTATTTCGTCAACGTATATTGCTTGCATAGTCAGGAAAACGACCTAATCGCTCGTTTTGTCCTGAGGTAAAAGCCATCACTGCTGAATTTTCATTGCACTAGCAAATAGTTATGAAGTTTGTTACAAATGAGTCATTCATAAAAACGAGCAACACTGTGGTAGAAAAACGCGCGATTCGCTCGCTATAAACATGTTAGTTGCCTAAGGAAAATTGTGTTTTTAATTAAGGAAAATGAGACCACTTTTACTATCTGGTGGAAATTCATTGGCTCAATAGTTGTAAGTATTATCGGCGTAATTGCTCTTGTTACTGGGACACTTTATATTCCTGCTCGTGACCGTTTTTTAACTGAACAAACAGACCCAAATATGTTTTGGTTGTTGTTGGTTTTCCTATTTTTGTTATCAGCTCTTTCTTTCTGGCAAGGCAGCTATGTAATCTATCAAAAGTATTTTGGTAACGACAGCAACTAACAAGTTACTCAAAAGGACGCAAAACGCTTGGCTTGCGCTCCTTCGTCGCTAATTTTAGCCAAGCATTTATGCGCCCATTAGTAAGACGTTATAAGCCAAGGATAGAGCATTGAAGCCTTCCATATATGTTTTTTTTTTAAGTATGTTACTAAGTCATTTTACTGTCCTTGCCGAGTCTAAGGTTAGTTTTGCTACGATTGAAAATGTACAGCTTGAATATATTGATATAGGTACTGGAGATATTAATATCATTATTGAGTCAGGCGTAGGGATGGGGGTTAATTATTGGAAGCCACTATTAACTAAATTAAAAATGCTTAAACATCGAGTTATTATTTATTCACGTGCTGGCAATGGCAGCTCAACAGCAACTATTGATGTTTCTGTTCAGAAATCTAATAAGCGCTTATATGCTCTACTAAAGCTATTAAATATTGATAAAAATATTATATTAGTTGGGCACTCATTTGGAGGTATTCATGTTCGCGAATATGCTACTTCTTATCGGGAGCAAGTGATAGGTTTAGTATTACTAGATCCAAGTCACGAACAATTTTCGAAAAAGTTAATTCAGTTAGATAAAGCTTGGGCGGAGAGAGATGATAAAAAGCTAAATTCACTTTTGGCTCAAAGCCAAGAGTGGAAAGTTTTGCAAAAAATATATCAAAATGAGCAATTAAAAGATAACGGATCTATTACTAAAATACCGACTGTTATTGTCACCTCCAGTAAATTAGGAGAAAGCGATTGGTGGGTTGGCCACAGTGAGAAAGGGAAAGAAATATGGAGAGAGCTCCACTCTTCATTAATAAGGTATAACCCTAATTCAATTCATATTGTTTCAAATTCAACTGGTCACAATATACCTATTGATTCGCCTAGTTTAGTTAATATAGCTATTAAACAAACAGTTGATTTGGTTAATGGATTATAACAAGACAATGAAGTCGGATTCTTAATAGTTGGGTCATGGATGATTCTTGTGATTAAAAAATATTTATTAACGGTGCTACTTATCGTTTCAATGTTGATGCCTGATTTAGTCGTTGCGAATAAACTACTGAGTCAAGATATCGATTACAGCAATAAATACCAACCACTGCTAGATAACCTTGTATCAAAACATATTCCCGGGGCAGTGCTCTTGGTTGAATCAAAACACGCCAGGTTTATAGGTAGCGCAGGATTTAAAGACTTGGAAAAAAAGCAGCCAATGACAACAGATGTTGTGATGCCAAACGGTAGTGCAGGGAAAAAATTAACTGCGTTGCTGATCGCTTTATTGGCAGAGGAAGGGATCGTTGATCTTGATTCACCGATAAGCACATACCTTGATAAAGAATTACTCGGGAAAATCCAATATTCGAATAGAATGACTTTAAGGCATTTATTAAATCACACAAGTGGGATTTTTGAATATAATGATGCGAGTGAGTATGCGTTTTTTAAAGCGCAATATGCTCAAAAAAATAAAGTTACAACTGACATGTTTCCATTAAGCTTTGCGTTAAACCAACCTGCAGACTTTGCGCCAGGTAAAGGATATTCTTATTCGAATACTGGGTATGCACTTGCTGGAGTCATTTTAGAGCGTGTTTTAAAAGAGCATCCATCAAAGGCAATCAGAAAGAGGATTCTAGAACCATTAGAAATGACTTCTAGTTACTCTAAAGGGGTTGAAAAACATCATCCAGAGCTTGCTTCAGGCTTTTTTATCAATGATGAAGATCCTTTTTTCCCAACCCCGTTGAATGTGTGGGTTGATACAAAAGATATTATTGGGACAACTGCCACATCTGACGCTCCTTTAGCATCAAATGTTAATGATATGGCGAAACTTCTAAGGGCCATCGTACGCAAAAACAACGTGGTAAGTGAAAATGTGAGAACGCAAATGATTGGCGAAGAGCACTTAATTGAATCGTGGGGGCCACGTTTTTATCGTGCATCAGATTTCTATTATGGGCTTGGTATTTGGGTTGAAGAAATTAATGGTAGAAAATTCTACCATCATGGAGGTACTGAAATTGGCTATTTTACGCAAAATATTTACATCCCAGAGGGAGATGTCAGTATTACTGCTTTTGCGAATTGTGGTGTAAACGACAAATGTGAAGAAGCATTTCAAAACTTTACTTTTGAGGTGTTAGACTCCTTTTTAAATGTTACTACGGGCACATAACATATGCTTTAATTGTGGGTCTCGAAACCTCGGCTGACAAACCATAACTAGGCTCTCATCTTCGAAACTAGAATCTCATAAGGCGTTTTTCCTTTCAAGCCAC
>NZ_PQCB01000034.1:0-105008 GCF_002964745.1 Pseudoalteromonas sp. T1lg24
GTTACCGCTCGACTTGCATGTGTTAGGCCTGCCGCCAGCGTTCAATCTGAGCCATGATCAAACTCTTCAATTAAAAGTGTTTTTGGACTTACGTCCGACTCAATGAATTCTGATTTTGATATCATAAAGATATCGAATTGACTGTGCTGAAATAAACTATGTTTATTTCCGTTGGTCACTCAGCTCAATTAAGTCTAAATTTTGTTACGCTTTAAAAGCGTATGTTAGAACTTAACCTGTACGAGTGCCCACACAGATGATTGCTTAAATTTTTAAAGAACAGTGCAAACAACTTTGTGTTTGCCGCGACGCTTCGTCGCTGTTAGGGCTGCGTATGTTACGCTTTCCTAATTTTTTGTCAACACTTAATTTTGATTATTTTCTTTTTATTTTGAAAACGTTCAAAACTCAGTTTTACTTGACTCAACCAACTCGTGATTCGCTGCTATGCTGCGTCGTTCCCCGTGTTGGTGGAGGCGCATTATAGAGAGATTTGATCTGAGCGCAACCCTTTTTTAAAGAAAATTTGTATTTTTTTACTGTTTGTTTGAAATAACAGCTAAAAGCCTTAAAAACATACATTTTCTGATCAGAAATTAACAAATCCGTTACTCTTCTCTATACTTTGCCTATCAATAAGCATGTAAATGGTAGCGTGATGACTATTAGAAGTTATAAAGGTGTAGAGCCAAAAATAAATTTAAATACCTATATAGACGAGTCGGCTGTATTAGTTGGCCAAATTGAAGTTGGTGCCGATTCAAGTATCTGGCCATTAGTTGCCGCACGCGGTGATGTTAACTATATAAAGATTGGTGAGCGTACTAATGTACAAGACGGGTCTGTGCTTCATGTAACGCGTAAAAGTAAATCCGTGCCAAATGGCTACCCGTTAATTATTGGCGATGATGTTACTATTGGTCACAAAGCCATGTTACATGGTTGCGTACTGGGAAACCGTATATTAGTTGGTATGGGTGCTATTATTATGGACAATGCAATTATTGAAGATGATGTGATTATTGGAGGAGGCTCATTAGTGCCACCTAATAAGACGTTAGAATCAGGTTATTTATATGTAGGTAGCCCAGTGAAGCAAGCCCGAAAGCTAACTGAAGCAGAATTAGCTTTCCTTAAAGTATCTGCTGATAACTACGTTATATTAAAGAATGAATACCTAGAAGAGCTATAAAAGCTCTTCTACTTCTATCTCACCTAGATCATTGTATAGTTCGTCTTCAATTGCGCTTTCAGCAATATCTTCGTAGTCGAACTTTTTACTTTCAAAGTCTTTTATAGCACTTTCTTTAGATTGCTTAGTTAAATAAAAGCAGGTAATCAACTGTCCACTTACCTGTGCAAAAAAGTTTATACGTTTTGCATCTTCTATGTATTCAACGCGGTCGACAAATAAAATAGACTGGTTCATTACAAAATTCCTGATTTTAGCTTTTCAATCACATTATCGGTTAACGGCCTAACACCTCGCCACACAAAAAATGCCTCAGCGGCTTGCCCCACCAGCATACCCGAACCATCTAGCGTTGTTGCGTTTGGGTTTATGCTGTTAACCCAATCATTAAATGAAGTGCTTTGTTGGCTATAAAACATATCGTATGCCAGTTCACACTGTGCAACAAAACGCTTAGAAATTGGCGGCACATCACCTGTTATACTTGCTGAAGTAGAGTTGATTACAATATCGTAGTCAATGTCAGGTTCGTGCTCGAAGCCATAGGCTTCGATATCACCATATTTTGCAAATTCGTCTCTTAAGGTTTGTGCTTTCGCTTTTGTTCTATTGATTACTGTTAGCTGAGCTGGATGTTGCTGTAATAGAGGTAGCAAGGCACCTCGTGCTGCGCCGCCTGCACCAATTACCAATACTCGCTTTGATTGCAGCGTAAAGTTATTACTTAAGATGTCGTTTACTAAGCCAATACCGTCTGTGTTATCACCTAGTAACGAACCATCTGAGCTAACCTTTATTGTATTAACTGCGCCCGCACATTTAGCTCGTTCCGAAAGCTCATCTACTAACGCAAATGCTTGCTCTTTGAATGGCACAGTCACATTTGCTCCCTTGCCACCACGTGCGACAAACTGCTCTACTGATTCCTTAAAGCCGTCAATCGGTGCTAAGATTGCGCTGTATTCGATTTGCTGATTTAGTTGGCTAGCAAACTCACTGTGAATTTTCGGTGATTTTGAGTGATTTATTGGGTTTCCGAATACAGCGTATTTATCCATTAGTTTTCTCGCATTGAGTTAGAGTTATGAAACAAATATTAAGACGTATGTTTGGCACAACGCAGACACAGAGTGAACCTCATCAATCTCCTTCACCTGAAACAACACCTTATATGCTAATGGGTGGTGAAAGCGGTGCTCGCGCGCTAGCAAATCGATTTTACGACATTATGGCAGAAGAAGAATACGCCAAACCATTATATGATATGCATCCTCAACCTTTAGATAGAATTAGACAAGTATTTTTCGAGTTTTTATCAGGTTGGCTTGGTGGGTCTGATTTATTTGTAGAGAAATACGGGCATCCTATGTTGCGAAAGCGTCATATGCCCTTCCCTATTGATCAAGACTTAAGAGATCAATGGATGTTTTGTATGAACAAAGCACTTGATATTGAAGTTGATAACCCCGTATTGCGCGAAGGACTTAAACAATCACTAGCGCAACTTGCGACACATATGATTAATCAGGGACGTTAACACTCACCATTAGATTGCGTTAAATCAATGCAGCTTCGTTGATAATTGCGCATACTCAGTTTACTTAGTGCTTGAGAAAACTGTTATGCGTCACCACTCTATTCAACACAAAATTTTTGCATTACTTACGGTTACGGGTATTTTGGTACTTGTTGCTAGCTTGCTTACTGGGCAAAAGCAACAAAGCGAACTTGCTCATCAAACCATTGAGCAAAATATAAAAATACTTGCCGACAACTATTTTGACTCGATAAACACCATGATGCTTACTGGCACTATGGCAAACCGAGAAATTTTGCGTCAAAAAATACTCAGTGAAGAACAGATAAAAGATATTCATATTATTCGCGGAGATAAAATAAATAAATTTTTTGGCCCCGGCGAAGCAAATCAAACACCACAAAACCAACAAGAAAACGAAGCTTTAAACGGCACCGAACAAATCCACTTTAGCAAAAGCGAAGACGGCAGCAATTTAATTACATACTTAAAACCAGTTGTTGCCAGTGAAAATTATCGCGGCACCAATTGTTTAGGTTGCCATCAAGCCACTGAAGGAGAAATACTCGGTGCGGTGAAAATCAGTTATTCACTTGATAAGGTAGATGCGGCAGTCACTCGTAATTCATGGATTAGCTTTGCCATTCTGACAACAATATTCGTTATTACCTTTGCTACACTTGGCTGGTTATTTAGAAAATTCTTAATTGAACGTCTTCGTGTAATTGGCAAATCAATGCGCTTAGCATCGCAAAATAACGATTTAACCATTCATGTGGAAGATAAAACCAATGATGAACTTGGACGTTTAGCAAATAACTTTAATTTAATGATGGCTGCATTTAAGGGAAATATTAGTCAGTTATCAGAGTCGTCCAAGGTGCTTATTCACAGCGCTGAAAAAATTTATGCATCAGCTGAAACAACAGAGCAGGCTATTAATCAGCAAAAACAAGGTACTGACTCAGTAGCTGCTGCAATTAACGAGTTAGAATCTTCGTCTTCTGAAGTACGCAATACTACACATTTTGCATCGGAGCGTTCAGATACCAGTAATCATCTTGCTGAAAGCAGTTTAGAAATTGCTGAAAGCACAGAAGAGAGCATTAACGGCCTTGCGTTAGAAGTACGCACTGCAGCAAAACAAGTCAGTGAGCTACAAAACCGGACATTAGAAGTTGGCAAAGTACTGGAAGTGATCAGTAACATTGCAGAACAAACTAACCTACTCGCGCTTAACGCAGCTATTGAAGCTGCACGGGCTGGTGAAGCTGGCAGAGGATTTGCTGTTGTTGCTGATGAAGTACGCACACTCGCAAATCGTACTCATGACTCAACCGATGAAATAAAGCGCACCATTGAGAATTTGCAATCTGAAGCGTTGGACACTGTAAATACCATGAATCGCTCTAGTGAAGATGCGGATCAACGAGCCGAGCAAGTAAAAAAAGTAGCGTTGGCGCTGAAAGATATTTCAGAGCATATGAAAGAAATTAACCAACTGAATACGCAAATTGCCGATGCAACAGAACAGCAGAACTTAGCGGCAGAAGAAATTAATCAGAGTGTGATTGCAATAAGTGATAACGCAGAGACCTCTCTTGTGGATGCCCATGAAAGCAAACAAGTAAGTGAAAGCTTATTATCGCTGGCAAGAGAGCTTGATCAGCAAGTACGTAAATTTAAATTATAAGCACAAAAAAAGCCGCAGAATTGCGGCTTTTTATTAACCTCTTATTTTTATGAAAAGTTATGAGGTTATTATTAAATTTGCAACCAATCCTTTGGCGACAAGTAATTCTCGTAGAGGTTGACTTCTAAGCTATTTGGCTCAGGTTTAAAGTCATACTCCCAACGCGCAAGCGGCGGCATCGACATTAAAATAGACTCAGTACGACCGCCAGTTTGTAACCCAAATAGCGTGCCTCTATCCCATACCAAATTAAATTCCACATAGCGACCACGGCGGTAGAGCTGGAATTCACGTTGCTGCTCGGTGTGCGGGAAGTCTTTGCGTTTTTCTACAATTGGTAAGTAAGCATCTAAGTAACCATTACCTACGGCACGCATAAAAGCAAAACAGCGGTCAAAGCCCCATTCATTTAAGTCATCAAAGAACAAACCGCCTACGCCACGGGTTTCACCACGGTGCTTTAAGTAAAAGTATTCGTCACACCATTTTTTGTAGTCATCATAAACGGTTTCACCGAATGGCAAACATAATTTACAGGCTTCTTGGTGCCAATGTTTTACGTCTTCAAGCACAGGGTAAAACGGTGTTAAGTCAAAACCACCACCAAACCACCAAATCGGGTCTTCACCTTCTTTTTCAGCAATAAAGAAACGAACATTGGCATGTGATGTGGGTACATGAGGGTTTTTTGGGTGAATAACTAACGATACACCGCATGCATGAAAACTTCGACCAGCAAGTTCTGGGCGATGTGCAGTAGCAGAAGCTGGCATTGATTCACCATACACATGAGAGAAATTCACTCCGCCTTGCTCTATTACGGCACCATCTTTGATCACTCGTGTGCGGCCGCCACCACCTTCTTCGCGTTGCCAAGCGTCTTCGACAAATTTAGCGCTACCATCAGCTTGCTCTAAAGCATCACAAATTTTGTCTTGTAAGGCCAATAAAAACTCTTTTACTACTTCTAAGTTAACGTGCGACATAATTACTCTCTAAACAACTTACCTGTAAATGCATCTTTAATCTGGCTTGGTTTGGTGTTGCCACCAAGTGCACCTTCAACATAAGCTGATACCTTATTGCCAAATGCACTTTTAGCTTCTTCTAATGTTAAAACAGGATCTTGCCCCGTTAGATTTGCGCTTGTTGATACTAATGGTTTACCAAACTCTTGGCATAACTGTTTTACTACTGGATGAGCAGTAACCCGAACTGCGATTGTATCAAACTGCCCCGTTAGCCATTTTGGTGTACTTTTTTTAGCTGGCATTACCCAAGTTACTGCTGCTGGCCACGACGAAAATATATCAGCGCGTTTATCCATGGGTATTTTATCATCATCGACATACTCTAACAGTTGACCATAGTTATCTGCGATAAGGATTAACCCTTTTTCTACTGGGCGTTGTTTTATATCTAATAGCTTCATTACCGCAGTTTCGCTGTCAGGATCACAACCCAAACCGTAAACGGCTTCTGTAGGGTAAACAATTACACCGTCACTATTAAGTGCAGAGACAATTGGGTTTTCTAATAACTCGTTACTCACAACTCACTCCAATTCATAACGAGACTTTGTGGTTACAATGCTTTTGTGGGCACTGTAACATTAAGCCTTTTGCTGTTTTTTTCTCAACCATCACTTGCCAACCACATTCAGGGCACGATTGTGCAACTGGTTTATTATTTAAAATATATTTGCATTTGGGGTACCCCCCACAGGAGTAAAATGTTTTACCCGATTTATTGCTGCGTTCAACTAGCTCAGACTTATTGCAGCTAGGGCAAATAGGTAATGACTCTTTAGATTCTTCTTGTGCGACATAATGGCACTCGGGAAAGTTAGTGCAGCCAATAAACATGCCAAAGCGGCCATTTTTTACTGCTAAAGGCGACTCACAAAGAGGACATTCGCTGTCATCAAGCACTTTAAGAAGTGTTTCATGGTGTTCGACTAATGGGCGAGTATAATCACAATTAGGATAATTATTGCATCCGACAAACGCACCTTTTTTACTGTGCTTCACACTCGTTTCAGAGCCACACTTCGGACACACTTCATGCTCTTTTTCTAAAGCATGTTCGTGAACAGAAAATAAAGAATGATCAATTTTGCTCATAATTGTCAAAACGCAGGCGTAAATTTCGCAGAATTATACCATGCAAGCCTTGGCAAGATGCAAATTTAAACATTCTCGCTAGTGAATGGTACCGTTTTGCTCTTCAAACAATAGATCTTCCATTTGCGCATAGGCAATTTCTTTGCCTGGCACGTTAAACAACACCATTAGCACAACCCACTTTAAATCATCTAATTCGATAATGTCTTTATCAAGCGCAAAAATACGATCGATCACCATCTCACGCGTGGTTGTGTCGATAACCGAAATTTGCTCCAAAAACATTAAAAAGCCACGACAAGTCAGATCCAGTTTGTCGCATTCTTGCTGCGTATAAATACGTACTGACTTGCCAGGAACGCGATTTAAGTAAGGGCATTCATCGCTGTGTTGTAGATCTGCTAATTGCTCAAGCCAATCGAGCGCTTTATAAATTTCTCGATGATTAAACCCGGCTCGTAATAATTCATCTGTTAATTCACTTTGTTCAACGAAAATTTCTGTTTCACTGTGAATATAGTTCTCAAACAAGTACATGAGGATATCAAACATTTCAACTCCTCCCTATTCGGGTGTAACCATCTAGTACACGAACAACTTGACCAGATAGCTCTAGATCTAATAATCGGGATAGCAATTCATCCATTTGAATCCCTGAAAGTTGTTGTAATTTATCTACTGACGTCACTTCAAAAGTTAGGTGCTCTAAAACAGAATCTGAAATCACATTTTTTTCAGTCTCATCTACTTTATATAGACAACTTTTTGGTAAAACGCTTAATTCTGAAAAAATATCATCGCAATTCTCTATTAATTTAGCGCCTTGTTTTATTAACGCATGACACCCTTTTGCTAATTCGTTATACACAGAACCAGGTACAGCAAAGACTTCCCGATTTTGCTCTAGCGCAAACTTTGCGGTAATCAGTGAACCGCTCTTTTGCTCTGCTTCAACTACAATGACTCCCATGGAAATCCCTGAAATAATGCGATTTCTACGTGGAAAATTTGCCGCTTGTGCGAGAGTTCCTGGTTTATACTCTGAAATTAACAAGCCATGCTCTGAAATGTTCTCATACAATTTACTCGCACGTTTGGGGTAGCATAGGTCAACGCCAGTACCGAGTACTGCAATAGTTTTACCATTTGCTTGCAATGCGCCTTGGTGCGCACAACTATCAATACCTCGGGCCATACCAGAAACAACACAGAATTCATTAATCGCTAGACTATGCGCTATATCAAAACTGACTTGCCTGCCGGTTTCAGTTGCATTTCTAGAACCAACAATTGCCAACTTAGGTGAGTCAAGTAATTGGATATCACCTTTACAAAAAAGCACCAAGGGTGGAGCGGGAATTTCTTTTAGTAATGCGGGATAATCAGAATGAGATAAATGGATAATTTGAATGTTTAACACTTCGCATTGTTGAATAATTGAATCAACTTGCTGCCATTCAAAAGTTTTAATGGCGTTGGCTACTGCAGATTTGAGTCCTAATTCGCATAGTTCGTTACACGAGCGAGAGAAAAGCGCTTCGAAGCTTGTATGCGTTAGTAACTGTTTAGCAGTTTGAAAGCCTATTCCTTTAATCAAATAAAAAGCGAGCCAATATTCAAGCTCGCTTCGTGTAGTTCTTTGCATCTTCCCTCCTTAGAAGACGCGCCAAATATTTTTAGTTATCTACATGGATTGTGTCGCCAACACGAACAGGTTCTAATGTTTTAGTAACGATCGCATAACTTACTTTATCGTAAACTTTAAACACCATTAATTCGCCAACTTTCTCTTTTGGCATCTCCCATTCTCGGCTGTCTTCTCCGTCACCAAAAATACTCATTGCTCGTTCATATCGTGAAGCAGAATCTTTATATTTAGGTCCATCTTTGCCTACTACAACTGTAGGTGATGCTCTGCGAATGTCCAATATATGGCCAGGTTTAAGCGAATTAACTTCACCGCGGTTAATTACAACCACATCCATAGTACTAAATTCACGTAGCTTAGAAGTAGTATCAATAATCGTTCCCGAGATTGCAGAATCGGGACGTTGCATCATAAAGAAAGCTGGTAAGGTTTGCCCTTCTAACGCTGGCATTAAGAAGTCACCTTGGCGAACTTCTCGTTTTACATTTTTTACACGAACAGATGCAGGTACGGCACTTGCTTCATCACCGGTTCTAAACGCACGGCCTGTACCAACTAAAATAGCTTCGTGACCTAGCACTTCGTCTGTATCTGGATCAATATAAGGGTCACCTTGACGATAGATGCCATAGTACTGTGAACGCTCTAAATTGCCTTTCACGTAAATAATATGGTCTGTCTTCATATTTTTTACGCTGTGGTTTGCACCTAAAACAACTGGCCTTGCGTCGATATCTTCTTTATCTAAAGCTTGCTCATAGGTTAGGAAAGGACGAATCACTTCCAAAGGTAAGGTTGGAATAGCATCACCTTTTTTCATAGTTTTACGTACACCCGGAGACAATCGCTTAAACTTTTGATTAATCACAAGCATTGGACGACCCTGTGAATCATAAACTAATGACAGTTTATCACCTGGGTAGATAAGATGAGGGTTATCAATTTGTGGATTAAGGCGCCATAGCTCAGGCCATAACCATGGCTGATCAAGATAAATGGCTGAGATATCCCAAAGGGTATCGCCTTTTTCTACAACATATTCTTTCGGGGCGTCCTTTCTGATCTGAAGCACATCAGCAAGAGTTGGAAACGCCATAGTTAATGCGACTATCGCAGCTGTCAGCTTTTTGACCATAACTAGCTTCCTTGAGCTGTTTTTTATTATTATTTACTTAAACCTGTAAAAGGTGAAGACAAATGGCTAAAATAAAAACATATCATAATTTGATGATTTTCGCATAGTTAAAATTAAGGTAAATATGGCTATTTTAGAAGTTTTACGCTTTCCAGACGAGAGATTACGCACAGTCGCACAAGAAGTTGCGCAAATTAATGATGATACTAAGAAAATTGTATCAGACATGCTTGAAACCATGTATGACGAAAACGGCATTGGTTTAGCCGCAACGCAAGTTGACATCCACCAGCGCATCGTTGTTATTGACGTATCTGAAGAAGGTGACGAGCCTTTGGTACTCATTAATCCAGAAATCATCAAAAAAGATGGCAGTAAAATTAGCGAAGAAGGCTGTTTGTCAGTACCAGGTTCTTATGCAAAAGTAGACCGCGCAGAAACGGTTACAATTAAAGCGTTTGATGAGAATGGCAACCAATATGAAAAAGATGCTGATGGCTTGCTTGCTGTATGTATTCAACATGAATTAGACCATCTAAAAGGCGTACTTTTCATCGATTACCTTTCACCTTTAAAGCGTCAACGTATTCGTAAAAAGCTAGAAAAAGAAGCAAAATTAGCAGCTCGTGCTGGCTAACCTACCTGGAGTTAAAACTTGAGCAAGCCTTTAAAAATTGTATTTGCGGGTACCCCTGATTTTGCCGCGCAGCACCTCGATGCTTTAATAAAATCGCACCATGATGTGATCGCCGTTTACAGTCAGCCAGACCGCCCTGCTGGACGCGGAAAAAAGCTAAAAGCAAGTGAAGTAAAACAACTGGCTTTAACCCATGACATTCCAGTGTACCAGCCAGAGAATTTTAAGTCAGACGATGCCAAGCAGCAGTTAGCTGATTTGAATGCGGATATTATGGTAGTGGTTGCGTATGGCCTACTACTACCAAAAGCAGTTTTGGAAACACCTAAACTAGGCTGTATCAATGTGCATGGTTCAATTTTACCTCGCTGGCGTGGTGCTGCACCGATTCAACGCGCTATCTGGGCTGGTGATGCCGAAACAGGTGTAACCATTATGCAAATGGATGAAGGTTTAGATACCGGTGATATGATTTCCATAGCCACCTGTCCAATTGAGGCGGCAGATACAAGTGCAAGCCTTTACAGCAAGCTTGCTGAACTTGGTCCCACAGCACTCATCGACACGTTAGCCACAATTGCCGATGGCACTGCAACTCCTGAAAAGCAAAATGATGAGCTTGCCAACTATGCGAAAAAGCTAAGCAAAGAAGAAGCGAATATCGATTGGCACATGCCTGCCCAACAAATCGAACGCAATATACGCGCATTTAACCCTTGGCCAATTTGTTTTACGCAAATGCAAGGAAACACTGTAAAGATATATGCTGCTGAATTAGTTGAAAACACTGGTAACCCGGGTGAAATATTAGCAGCTGATAAAACAGGCATTACCGTTGCGACCACTGAAGGCGCGCTAAAGATCACGCAGCTTCAACCACAAGGTAAAAAGCCAATGTCGGCACAAGATTTTTTAAATGGTCGTGCTGATTGGGTAGCGGTTGGTTCAACTTTAGGTGACAACAATGAGTAGTGTTCGCGCTTATGCAGCTGAAACACTGCACCTTGTGGTTGATAAAGGCCATTCATTGTCGCAAGTATTGCCAAGGTACTCTGATAAACTACCGCCAAAAGAACGCCCGCTTTTACAGCAACTTTGCTATGGCGTATTACGCTACTTACCAAGCTTAGAAAACTACTGTTCTCACTTGCTTGAAAAACCATTGAAAGGCAAGCAACGTCCTTTCCAATTTTTGCTTTATGTGGGTATTTATCAACTTCAGCATATGCGTATTCCTGCACATGCTGCACTTGATGAAACAGTAAATGCGGTTAAAACAATGCGTGCACCAGGCCTTAAAGGCTTAGTAAACGCAGTACTGCGTAACTTTCAGCGCCGCCAAAGCGAGCTGGAAAATTTAGCCGACCAAATTGACGCCTGTAAATACAACCACCCTGGTTGGTTCTTGAATAAGCTAAAAGCTGCTTACCCAAATAACTGGCAAGATATTGTTGAAGCAAACCAAGTACAAGCACCAATGTGGCTGCGCGTTAATGGCAACTACCATTCGCCTAAAGCATATCGAGATTTACTGCTTGATGCAGATATTGAAGCACATTTAGTTGATCAGTTTGATGATGCGCTAGTACTTGAAAATGCCGTTGATGTATTTAAATTACCTGGCTTCGAATTAGGCCATAGCTCAGTACAAGATGGTGCAGCACAACTTGCAGCTAGGTTACTCGAGCCAAAAGATGGCGAAAAAATTCTTGATGCTTGCGCAGCGCCTGGTGGTAAAACATGCCATATTTTGGAGCTAGCAGAGTGTGATGTTACCGCCCTTGACCATGACGCAACCCGTCTTGAACGCGTACAACAAAACCTAGAACGTATTGGCCTAAGTGCAAAGCTAATTAGTGCCGATGCCAGTCAACCCGACGACTGGTGGGATGGCGAGCAATTTGACCGTATTTTGTTAGATGTTCCCTGCTCTGCAACTGGTGTAATTCGTCGTCACCCTGATATTAAGTGGTTACGCCGAGCGTCTGATATTGAGCAACTTGCACAATTACAAAAGCAAATACTTGATCAAATCTGGCCATTATTAAAATCTGGTGGCACATTGGTGTATGCAACATGTTCTGTTTTACCGGAAGAAAATACCGACCAGATAAAACAGTTTTTAGCACAGCATGCTGATGCTAAGCATATCGCACTCAATTTAGCAGATACCATCGAACAACCAGGCTGGCAATTACTACCAGATGAGCATGATGGCTTCTTCTACGCGAAAATTGAAAAATTATAATTAAGGCGAAGCTCGCCAACTAAGCGATTGACAGTATGAAAATTATCATTTTAGGTGCCGGACAAGTTGGCGGCACCTTAGCAGAAAACCTTGTCGGTGAGAAAAACGAAATCACCGTGGTTGATATTAATCGAGAAAAGCTACGCGTATTACAGGACAAATATGACCTGCAAGTCGTATCAGGCCACAGCGCTCACCCTGAAATATTACGCCAAGCAGGTGCAGAAGATGCCGATATGATTATCGCCGTTACTAGCTCTGACGAAGTTAATATGATTGCCTGTCAAATCGCTTACAGTATTTTTAATACGCCAACAAAAATAGCGCGTATTCGCTCTGAGCAATACCTCAAATACAAAGAGCAGCTATTCCATAATCATGACCTACCGGTTGATCACTACATTGCACCAGAACAACTGGTGACCCGTTACATTCATCGTTTAATTGACTACCCAGGGGCACTGCAAGTACTGCAATTTGCCGAAGGTAAACTATCACTAGTAGCGGTAAAAGCGTATTACGGTGGTTTACTTGTTGGTTATGCACTATCAGCACTAAAAAAACACATCCCTAATGTGGAAACACGCGTTGCTGCAATTTACCGAAAAGGTAGACCAATTAAACCGCTTGGTACTACCGTAATTGAAGCCGATGACGAAATCTTTTTCGTTGCAGCAACGAAACATATTCGCGCGGTCATGAGTGAACTGCAAAAACTTGAACAATCGTACAAAAAAATAATGATTGTAGGTGGCGGTAATATCGGTGCGGGTCTCGCCCGCACGCTAGAAAAAAGCCACAGCGTAAAACTAATTGAACGCAACCCAGAACGAGCAGAGTACTTATCAGGCAGACTTGATCGTACCGTGGTTTTTTGTGGCGATGCATCAGACCAAGAACTGTTATCAGAAGAGCATATCGAACAAGTTGATGTGTTTATTGCCGTTACTAACGACGATGAAGCAAACATCATGTCTGCCATGCTAGCAAAACGCATGGGCGCACAAAAAACCATGGTGTTAATTCAACGTGGCGCATACGTTGACCTAGTGCAAGGTGGTGAAATTGATATTGCTATTTCTCCACAACAAGCAACTATTTCAGCCTTGCTAACGCATGTCCGACGCGGTGATATTGTTAACGTATACTCGCTGCGTAAAGGCGCTGCAGAAGCAATTGAAGCGGTTGCGCATGGTGATGAAAACACCTCGAAAGTTGTCGGCAGAGCGATTCAAGACATTAAATTACCAGCAGGCACAACCATTGGTGCAATCGTCCGAAACGATGACGTGTTAATTGCCCATGACGATACAGTGATCCTCTCTGGTGACCACGTCATTATGTTCCTTATCGATAAAAAGCAAATTCACGTAGTTGAAAAACTGTTCCAAGTAAGTGCTATTTTCTTATAAATTTAAAGTAAAGATAGCACTTCATTACAAAGGTTTATTTATAAGCATTTCATTATAATTTCTGTTTATTTATTAACCTTTCGTTACATTATTGACTATTTACTCTAACTTGGAGCTAATAGGGGTACACATGAATGTGTAATACTACTATTGGAGACAAGTGAATGAATAAAAAAATAAAATCGTTGCTACTGAGTGCACTCGCACTACCATTTGTTAGCGCTGCAGCAATGGAAACGACAAGTCAAGAGCATTCAGTACAAATCGCTGAGCAAAAACGCGCTCTAGCACTGTCATTTGCAGAAAACTACGCAAGGCTAAAACCAAGCATTTTAGCATCAACATCAAGTTATGATTTAACCATTGAGACTTCTGAGCTGTCGTTAGCAAACAAAGAGATTCAAACTCTTAAACAAGTTGAAACTCGCATTCGATCGGCAAAAGGTCTACCGTATAACCCTAGCTCAATTACCCAGCTAAGAGTTGCTGACTCCAGCATGCTTAACTCGTTAATGTCTGAAACACCTTTATTTGCATGGGCTCCAGCGGGTAATGAGAAATCATGGCAATTTATTGAAGCATTTGATACCCAAGGTAACACCTATCACTTACCCGTAAATGAACTACCTGAACGCCCTGTGTTAATTGTTGAGCTAGACAACAAACAAGCGTTATCGGAAGGCATTTCAGTACTAAAAAAAGCGCTGAAACCATTTAGCAGCGAACCAAAATTAGCATTGAATTCAACAACTCAATCAACCACGAGTCCAATTCAAACCTCGGTGCTTAAATCCATTCATTTACAAGATGATGAAGAACCATGGATATCAGGTAAAGCGGAAGTGTATAGCATTGTTACTGGTGTGAGTCCGTCTCGTGATGAGCCAGTACTAGATATTGTCGATATGCCTTATCTTGATTACGATGGCACTACCTATAACCCTAATCAAATTATCATTTATTGGGACCGCTACCGTTGGCAAGCTGCTGATATTTTAATGATGGAACAGGATGACAACACAAACTATAAAGAACTAGCGAGCCGCTTACTTGACGTTGCAACCGAGATTCTTAAAGCGATTCCAGACCCTGAAGTACAAGGCTATGCCATCATCCCACAGTTAACCAATAAAGTACTAGCAGCAATGCCTGACTCATGGTTTACCAATGATGATGACTATGTAGATGTGTATTACACTCTATTTGAAGGTCAACGCTATTCAAATCACAAAGGCGCTAGCTCAAATGCAACCATCACACTTGAGCCATTAACGATTCAGCCGCGTTAATTAACAGAGTACATTTAAACCAGAATCAAAGAGCGTCAATGGCGCTCTTTTTTGTTTTTATCTCTGTTTTAACTTAATAGCTTCATGTGTCCTTGAAGTGATTTGCTGCTCCCCCATCCGAGCGTTCACTGAAAAACTGAGTCGTCCTGACGCGATATTCCGGCTCGAAATCCCTTTCTCGCGTTCGACCAGCTGTGACGTACAGGACATACTAATGCCGCAATTACATGGATGTAAATGAGCGGCCTAAACTTCGTTTCGGTCTGGAATCGGCAACATAAATACTAAGTCTTCCTGACGCTATATTCCGGTTCGCCCGTCCAAGGGCTCACATTCGGCTCTAGTCTTGCTGCGCGCACTCGCAAGCCTCAAGACGAGCCTTATCCACGCCAGAATGTTGGGGTGAATAATACGAGTAATGTGAAGATTTCGAGTCGGCCAAACACCATAGCGAGTGTCAAAATCCACTTTGCTGTGTCGGTGATATCACCAAAGTGCGCTGCTACATCGCCTAAGCCTGGGCCTAGGTTATTTAAGCATGCGGCAGTTGCTGAGAATGCCGTGATGTTGTCCATTCCAGTTGCTAATAAACACAGCATAATGATGACAAATACCAAAGCATACGCGGAAAAAAAGCCCCATACAGCTTCGACTACTTTATCAGGTAAGGCTTTGCGACCAAGCTTAATAGAATAAATTGCACGTGGGTGTACCAAGCGGTTTAACTCGCGAATACCTTGCAAGTACAACAGAAACACGCGCACTACTTTCATGCCGCCACCTGTTGAGCCCGCACAGCCACCAATAAAGCTTGAAAAGATCAGCAAAATTGGTAAAAACAGCGGCCACTGCGAGAAGCTATCGGTGGCAAAGCCAGCCGTCGTACTAATTGAAACAGCTTGGAAAAGTGCTTGGTCAAATGCCTGATCGGTCGAGGTATAAATACCTGCAGAAGTAAGCACAAAGAAACACAAAAGCACTAAACATGTTTGAATAAATAGGAATACTTTGAGCTCTGGGTCGCGCCAATAAACACGAAAGTTTTTATTTGCAACTGCCGCATAATGCAGTGAAAAGTTCACAGCCGCGATTAATAAAAACACCACACAAATAATATTAATTAGCGGGCTATTAAAGTGGCCAATTGACGCATCATAGGTCGAAAAGCCCCCTATCGCTATAGTCGAAAAGGCATGACAAATAGCATCAAACCAATTCATACCTGCCGCCCAATACGCCAAAGTACAGGCCGCGGTAAGTGATACATAAATGTACCAAAGGTGTTTTGCTGTATCGGCGATGCGCGGGGTCATTTTCGAGTCTTTCACAGGCCCCGGTGTTTCAGCGCGGTAAAGCTGCATACCACCCACCCCAAGCATCGGCAGTACAGCAACGGCAAGTACGATGATACCCATACCACCCAACCATTGTAGTTGCTGGCGATAGAACAAAATTGCTTTCGGTAAATATTCAATACCCGTTAGAACAGTCGCCCCTGTGGTGGTGAGACCTGAGAATGACTCAAAAACAGAATCCGCTATAGATAAATTAGGTTCTTCTAAAAAGATCAGTGGTAACGAACCAAAACTGCCCAGTACCAACCAAAACAACACCACAATTAAAAAGCCTTCACGGGCTTTTAAGTCCCCTCTTTGCTTTCGGTTTGGGTAGTAGGCTATTAAGCCAATAATAATACTGAAGACAAATGCCAGAACAAACGGCACACCACCACCATCTTTATAAATAAGCGAAACGAGCGCAGGCGGGATCATGGTGATACTAAATAAGGCAACTAACTGCCCTAAAATTTTAATTATTGTTCTGTATTGCATTGCAAGAGTAAGAAACGAGCTATTTTAAGCTATTCTCTTACTGTTTTACTTTTAACTCAACAGCACCATTGGATATTTCATAAATATCTTTTATCGCTTGCTCTGCATTTCGCTCATCAATAGCAATTTGCCATGCAATATTGGCGGAAAATTCTTTCTCAATACTACTACCACTAAACTGGCTATTAATATGCTGCTCAATGACACCTTGCAACGCATAACTTGATTCGCCAAGTAATGTCACCATAGGTACGCGAGTTAAGAGCTCTATGTCACTTAACGCATTATTAAGCGAGCCACCATAAGCTCGCACCAACCCACCCGTGCCTAACTTTATGCCACCAAAATAACGCGTAATTACCGCGGTAATTTCACCAAGCCCTGAGCCCATCAAAACATTCAACATTGGCTTGCCCGCCGTGCCATTGGGTTCACCATCGTCAGAAAAACCCAATACATGGCTGCCACCAGGCTCGCCCGCGACATGTGCCCAACAGTTGTGACGTGCATCTGGGTATTCTAGATTGATACTTTTAATAAACGCTTTCGCATCGGCAATGGTTGGCGTATGCGCAATGTGCACAATAAACGTGCTTTTTTTAATTTCTTCACGATACAAGGTTCGTGTCGCTGGGTACTGGTATTCTTGAGTCATAATTTACAAAATAAAAAGGAGCCGAATGGCTCCTTAAAGTGTATCACTTGCTAATTAGATTAAGCTAAACCTAAATCGCGTGTCATATTTTCATTGCGGTCTTGGTGCACAATCACATTATCTTCAATGCGGATTCCACCAAATGGTTTAAATGCTTCAACTGTTTGCCAATTGATATACTGATTGTTATCTGTTTGCGCCAAATCTGCTAACAATGAATCAATAAAGTAAAGCCCAGGCTCAATGGTAAACACTTGGTTTGCTTCAATTAAGCGAGTACAACGTAAGAACGGATGACCTTCAGGTGGCGCTTGATGCGTACCGCGAGCATCTGCCATAAAACCACCCATATCATGAACTTGTAAACCTAAATGATGGCCTAAACCATGTGGGAAGAAGGTTTTCGTGATGCCTTTTTCAACAATAGCATCAGCCGATAAGTTAACAATATTAAAGTCACTTAGAACTTGCGCTACTCGCTGATGGCAGTCTAAATGAAGCTCACCATACTTGATGCCTGGCTTTAACCCTTCACATAAAGCTTGTTGATGCGCATTCATCGCACTCACTAACTCTGCAAACTGACCTTGCTGTTTAAAGTCATAAGTGCGCGTAATATCAGCCGCATAACCGTTGAAGTTTGCACCCGCATCAATCAAAAATGATAAATGTTGATCGGGCTTCGCAATATCTAAGTGAGTGTAATGTAAAATCGCGCAGTTTTTGTTAAGGGCAACGATATTGCCATAAGGCATTTGGTTTTCAGTATGTTGCGTTGCAACAAGATACGCATGCTGAATATCGTACTCCGAACCACCTGCAAAAAATGCGTCGCGCGCCGCTGTATGGCCAAGTACTGCTAAACGGTTTGCTTCGCGTAAACATACTAGCTCGTAATCTGTTTTATAAGCACGGTGGTAGTGTAAGTAGTTTAAAACACCTTCAGGATTAATTGCGTTAAACCCTAATGCTTTCGCTACTTCAATGTATTCACCAATATAAGCAAACCTTTCTTTATCATAAGGCAGTAATTGCTCAACTTGTTCTGGAGATTTTAATAAACAAATATCAAAGTATTCAGCCCAGAAGTCACTTGGCTCATCTGGCACTTTATGCCAGAAATCTACAGGACGATAGAAAATCAATTTTGGCTTATCAACGCCGTTTACCACTAACCAGCAATGAGGATTATCAATCACAGGTAGCCAAGCTTTAAATTGCGGATTTACTTTAAATGGGTAATCCATATCATCTAAGAATTGGCGTTTTGCTTGACCTGAGTGAATGATCAGACCATCAAGTCCTTCACGCGCTAAAACATCTTTGGTACGTGACTGTAAGGTTGCTATATGCGCTGCATAAGTTGTTGAAAGTTTATCCATTATTAATCCAGTTCAGTGTGTTCTAAAAACAAGTGTATCATCTTGGCCCACCATTCTTAAGGGGTGGACAAAAATCGAGAACACTTACTCTGTAAATTGATTAGCAATATATTTGCCAAAACTACCTTTTGATTTTCATTGAAATGAGTTCATCAAATAGGTTTTCTTTATTGCCTGAGCGCGTTGCATACACTTGACGATAAGCGTAAACATTTTTTACGTACTCACGTGTTTCACGATACGGTATTGCTTCAACCCATAGATCAAAATCGACCGCTTCTTGAGGTAACCAACGTTTCACTTTGTGATAACCCGCATTATATGAGGCTGTCGCAATCACCTCGTTACCTTTACTTTTTTTCTTTAAATACTTGAGATACTGCGTACCCAAGCGAATATTAATATGAGGCTTTTTAAGTTGATTACGGCTGACGCTGCCTTTATTTACGTAGCGTGCGGTGCTTGGCAATAACTGCATTAAACCAATTGCCCCAGCGCTTGAATGAGCATCTGAGGCAAATGAGCTTTCACGTCGTGAAATCGCATAAGCCCATGTTTTATCAACCTTACTACGGCTACTAAAACGCTCAAACTGATCGCTGTAAGGCGTAGGAAAACGGTAATCAAGCATATTGTAAGCCTTTAGTTGGCTCATCACGCGAATAACACTATCATGCCACCCCATATCATTCGCTAAACTGGCTGCCGCTAGCTTTTCATCATCGGTAGAGCCTGCAATTAGCGAATTCCATTCACGGCGCGCTGAATAAAAACGATCTAATTCATACAATGCTTTTGCTCGTTTAAAACCAGGGCTTTCACTAACAAGTTTTTGCTTTTGAGGATCAACAACCACAGGTTGGTATTCAAGCGAAACCGCTAAATCTAACCGTGACGCCGCTAAAAAGCCGTAGTAATCGCGCTTTTGGGCTAGCTCTTTCCATAACTGATTTGCTCGCTGTGCGTCACCAATCTTATGATATGCATATGCCAACCAGTAGCGATAACCGTTATTCAGTGTTTTACCCGTTGAATAGGCAATAACCCCTTGCCAGTCTTGCTCGCGCAACATATTACTAAGCTGCCATTGCATTAGCTTGCTATCGTGTCTTTCTGGCGCCACTTTATTTAAGTAAAACTTTGCTTCTTTATGTTTTCCCGACGCCAACGAAAGCGCAAAAATATAATACAACGACTGTTTTTGTTGCTCGGTATAATCGAACATGGTTTCAAGCTTTTGCCATGCACGAATAGCTAAATCACGGTCGCGCCACACCAAACGCTTAACGCCATAAAGTGCTATTTGGCCTTCCTTGTCGGTACGTTTTTTAAAGCGATAAAGCCCGGCGGCCGCGGATGGATCTCGTCTTACTGTTTTATACAAATCAGCTAAGTAGCGCTCGTTCTTCGGTAGCAAACGACTCAGATAAGCTAGCAAGCTGGTATTGCCTTTTTCCGATACTTTGGTAATACGTTGCCACACCAGTTCTTGATTTAAATGCCCTGCTTTTTTCCATTTTGAAAAAAGCACATCACATTCTTTAGGCTGTGATTTAGCTACGCTCCAAAGCTCATCCACTTGGTTAAAAATGGCCTCTTTGGGTGCACCAAGTTGTAACTGATAGTTTAGATAGGTACATTGATACTCCGCTTTTCTGGTCGGACGGTAAGCGTCGATATAAAGTGCTTTTTTATTACTTTTCTTTAAATTATCTAACCATGCGTAACGCACTTTCCACTCAAGTGGAGTGCCTTGATAGGTATCTAAAAACTTTTTAATTTCTTGCTGGTTAGCAAGCCATGGGGAATTAGCAAGATAAGTGGCCTCAGCATAAGGTGCTAGCGGATGTGACGACTGTTTTAATGCGCGATAAAAATCACGCTTATCATTTTTATTGGCGAGTTTTTCAAGTGCCAAGAAGTCTTTGTGCGCGGCTTTATCCGCGCTTGCGTTCAACGCTGAAGAAGAAAGTACCAAGCTAACAAGCGCTGTTAAAATCACTGATTTTTTCACTGTTTTGCTCTCTTTACCACAGAAATAAAAGGCGCTGTGGTTATCTATTTAAATAAATTTAAAAATGCGCTGCATAATTCTAGCGTTTACGCTAACTGCAGTAATGCCATCTTAATCAATGCAAACCTAAACGTCAGCCTTTTAAGCTTAATCCCCTTATTGATACGACCACTGACAACACTTACGTTAATTTTTTTGTCCAGTTTTTAATCTTATGTAAAAAGCCAACTAAAATTTTAATTGCAATTTAATCGCAAAGAAGCGACACTGCGTAAAAACCAAACTCATCGTACCAGTTGTGGTGCGAGAAATTAGGGAGCAATAATATGCTATTTCAAAGCGAATCTTTTCAGGTTGCTTTTGTTAAAGACAACATTGCTGAGTTTAAGTTCTGTGTTCCAGGCTCAGTAAATAAGCTTTCTCAGCAAACTCTTAGCGACTGCGGCGCTGCATTAAAAGAGCTAGCTGCTAACAAAGACATTAAAGGTATGATTTTCACCAGTGATAAAGATCACTTTATTGTTGGTGCTGACATTTTTGAATTTTTACCTACCTTTAAAAAATCTGAAGAAGAACTAACTCAGTGGATTAAAAATGCCACTGACGTTTTCGACCTACTCGAAGATTTACCTTTCCCAACGATTTCAGCAATCAATGGCATGGCCCTTGGTGGTGGTTGTGAATGGGTACTTGCTACTGACTTCCGCGTAGCAAGTGAAGAGTTAAAAATGGGCTTACCAGAGGTTAAACTGGGCATTATGCCAGGCTTTGGTGGTACTGTTCGTCTACCACGTATTATCGGTGCAGATAATGCGATGACTTGGATTACAACAGGTAAAGAACACCGTGCTAAGCAAGCGCTTGCTGTGGGTGCTGTTGATGCCGTTGTAGCAAAAGAAAAACTGGTCGATTCAGCAATTAAAATGGTTGAACTTGCTGCAAACGGTAAACTTGATTGGCAAGCAAAACGCCAAGCGAAGTTAGACCCGCTAGCAATGAACCAAATGGAGCAAGGCATGAGCTTTGCAACAGCGCAAGGCATGGTATTTGGTAAAACAAAAGGCCATTACCCTTCTCCGCTGATGGCTGTTGCAACAATTAAAGCTGCTGCAAACCACGGCCGTGCAGAAGCAATGGCAATTGAGAATATGAACTTTGCTAAGCTAGCTAAAACTGATGAAGCAGCTGCGCAAGTGGGTATTTTCCTAGCAGACCAATTTATTAAGTCTAAAGCACGCAAACTTGCTAAAAACAGCTCGACTGAAATTAAGCAAGCTGCGGTATTGGGTGCAGGTATTATGGGCGGTGGTATTGCATACCAATCTGCTTATAAAGGCACGCCAATCATCATGAAAGACATAAACCAAGCTGCACTTGATCTTGGTATGCAAGAAGCATCAAAACTGCTTGGCAATAAAGTTCAACGCGGTCATATGAAGCTTGAGCAAATGGTTGCAACTTTAGGCGCAATCAAACCAACGCTAAGCGATGACGATGTTAAAAAAGCTGACATCATTGTTGAAGCGGTTGTTGAAAATCCAAAGATTAAACAAGCGGTACTTTCTCAACTAGAAAAAGACATGCCTGAAGGCACAGTACTAACATCAAATACTTCAACAATTCGTATTGATGAATTAGCAAGTGCACTTGAAAAACCAGAAAATTTCTGTGGTATGCACTTCTTTAACCCTGTGCACCGTATGCCACTGGTTGAAATTATTCGCGGTGAAAAAACATCTGACGAAACCATTAATGCCGTTGTTGATTACGCATTAAAATTAGGTAAGTCACCGATTGTTGTAAACGACTGCCCAGGTTTCTTTGTTAACCGTGTGCTTTTCCCTTACTTTGCCGGCTTTAACCAATTAGTGGTTGAAGGTGCAGATTTTGCGAAAGCAGATAAAGTAATGGAAAACGTGTTTGGCTGGCCAATGGGCCCTGCTTACCTGCTTGATGTTGTTGGTCTTGATACAGCAAATCACTGTACAGGTGTAATGGCAGACGGTTTCCCTGAACGTATGGCTGAACAAGAAAAAGATCCAGTTGCTCTGCTTGTTAAAGAAGGTCGTTTTGGTCAGAAAAATGGTAAAGGTTTCTACCAATACGCACCAGACCGTAAAGGTAAACCTAAGAAAGCAAAAGATGCGGATGCAATTGAGCTACTAAGCGCTATTTGCGATGCACCAAAAGAATTTAGCAAAGAAGAAGTCATCGACCGTTGTATGATCCCTATGCTGAACGAAGTGCTTCTGTGCTTACAAGAAAACATTGTTGCTTCACCACAAGAAGCTGATATGGCACTTATTTACGGCTTAGGCTTCCCTCCATTCCGAGGTGGTGCTTTCCGTTATTTAGACCAAATTGGTTTAGCTAACTTTGTAGCAAAAGCGGATCAATACGCACACTTAGGTGCGATTTACCAAGTTTCTGATATCACGCGTCAGTGGGCAGAAGAAGGTCGTCAATTTTATTCAGTAGAGGGTGCATAATATGAAAACACCAGTAATTGTTGATTGTATTCGTACCCCTATGGGTCGTTCTAAAAACGGTGTTTTTAGAAACGTACGTGCCGAAGATTTAAGTGCACAATTAATGAAAGGGTTAGTTGAACGTAACCCTGCATTAAATCCAGCTGATATTAATGATATCTACTGGGGTTGTGTACAACAAACCCTAGAGCAAGGTTTTAATGTTGCGCGTAATGCGCAGCTTCTAGCAGGTATTCCTCATAGCGTACCCGCAACTACGGTTAACCGTTTATGTGGTTCATCAATGCAAGCATTACATGATGCAGCACGCGCAATTATGACTGGCTGTGGTGATGTTTACCTAGTTGGTGGTGTTGAGCATATGGGTCACGTACCAATGAACCATGGCGTTGACTTTCACCCAGGTTTATCAAAATCAGTAGCACAAGCTGCAGGCATGATGGGTTTAACTGCTGAATACTTAGGTAAGCAGCATGGCATCTCTCGTCAGCAACAAGATGAGTTTGCAGCACGCTCGCATGCACGCGCTCACGCAGCAACCGTTGAAGGTCGTTTCAAAAATGAAATCTACCCGATTACTGGCCACGATGCTGACGGTGCAATGATTTTAGTTGAAGACGATGAAGTGATTCGTCCTGAAACAACTGTAGAAGGCCTATCACAGCTTCGCCCTGTGTTTGACCCAGCAAATGGTACTGTAACAGCGGGTACATCATCAGCGCTTTCAGATGGTGCATCTGCAATGCTTATTATGAGCGAAGAAAAAGCTAACGAACTTGGCTTAACTATTCGTGCAAAAGTAAAAGCTATGGGTGTTGCTGGTTGCGATCCATCAATTATGGGTTACGGTCCTGTTCCTGCTTCTAAAAAGGCATTAAAAGCAGCTGGCTTAACCATTGATGATATTGATGTAGCAGAGCTTAATGAAGCATTTGCAGCACAAGCATTACCGGTACTTAAAGACTTAGGTTTAACCGATGTGGTTGACGAAAAAGTTAACCTAAACGGTGGTGCTATTTCACTTGGTCACCCACTTGGTTGTTCAGGTACACGTATCAGCACAACACTTATTAATCTTATGGAAGACAAAGACGCAAAATATGGTCTTGCAACTATGTGTATTGGTTTAGGCCAAGGCATCGCAACTATTTTTGAACGCCCGTAAGATTTAAACAAGAACCGATTTATTCTTGGTGATAAGGCGCTGTCTCGAAAGAGCAGCGCCTTTTTTCTTTGCTATGGTTTACATCACACGCTTAGCCACCTACAATTCCGCCTCTACTTTTTAACAGGGCTAAATTTTCATGACTGATTTTTCAAATGCAGACCATACTCTTGATGCAATTGGTTTACGATGCCCTGAACCGGTAATGATGGTGCGTGGTGCAATTCGAAAAATGCAGCACGGTGAAACTTTAGTAGTGATCGCAGATGACCCATCAACAACCCGCGACATTCCCTCATTTTGTCGTTTTATGGATCACACCTTGCTGGCACAAGAAGTGGAAAATGAACCATATAAATATTTAATAAAAAAAGGGCTTTAAATGCCCTTTTTTATTGCTCGTCGTTAAGTCGTAGAGCTAGCTTAATTTTGCTTAGTTGCTTACTCGAAAATTTGGTTAATTGTTACCAGCGGTGTACTTTTATTACGGAAGTTAATTGATACTTCGTACCAACCCGCTTCATAAGGTGTAAAACTGAAATAGTTATAAACGCTGTCACAGTTTGCTTGTACTGGAATACCAATTTCTAAAAACTTATCTAAGTCTTCGTTTTTAAAACCGCAGTTGTAACCTTGCGTCCAATTCGCATCTGCTACTTTAAATTCGTATGCTTTACCAATTGTGCCAAATTTAACTTTGGTGCTAAAAACATTCGCAGTTTGCTGCGTCAGCTGATACGCCTTTTGTGCTTCCCATAGAGTGAAGTCACCTCGTAAATAAAGCGTAGTATCTACATTACCAACATTGCTTGTTTGATCTAACAGGCTATCGTCTGTGCTTGAGCAACCAGCGAGCACTAAACTTGCTGCTGCCATAATTGTAAGTGATGCTTTTTTCATTGTTGTTATCCGCGATTTTCTAAGCTTAATTACTATACTAAATATCGTATAATTTTATGCAAGCGGCTTTTGTACCTGTTGCGAATATTTCCGCTATAACTAAGCTAAATACAGAATAAGTGGCTTTAAAATAAAAAAGCCGGTGATTACACCGGCTTTTTCTGTGCGTTTTGCTTACTTTTGTAACAGTGAAATATCCGCTACTTGTAAGAATAAACTTCTTAACTGACTCAGCATTGTTAAACGATTTAGTTTCACAGCTTCGTCGTCAGCCATTACCATTACGTTATCAAAGAAGGTATCAACTACTTCACGTAAATCTGCAAGACTTGCCAAAATAGTTTGGTAATCATGTGCCGCAAATGCCGGAGCTAGTTCCACTTGGTAGTGCGCAATTTTCTCTGCTAATTGCTTTTCAGCGTCTTCAGCTAATAGGCTCTCATTAACAGTCTCTGCAAGTTCTGCTTCATTCTTAGCTAAGATATTACCTACACGCTTATTAGCCGCTGCAAGCGCTTCTGCTGAGTCTAATTCACGGAAGTGAGATACCGCTTTAACGCGTTGATCAAAGTCTGCTGGCTTAGTTGGGCGACGTGCCAATACTGCTTGAATAATGTCAACACTAAAGCCTTCATCTTGATACCAAGCACGGAAACGACCAAGCATAAAATCAATTACATCAGATTCAACATTGTCATTGCTAAGCTTATCGCCAAATAGCGATTTTGCTTTTGCAATTAAATCTACTAAGTCTAGGTTATAGCCCTTTTCAACAATAATACGCAATACACCTAGTGATGCACGGCGTAGCGCAAATGGGTCTGAACCTTTTGGTGCTTGACCAATACCGAAGATACCCACAATCGTATCGAGCTTATCAGCCATCGCAACTGCCGCTGATACACCTGTGCTTGGTAACTCGTCACCTGCAAAACGCGGCATGTATTGCTCGTAAAGTGCTTTCGCCACTTCCGCATCTTCACCGTCGTGCGTTGCATAGTGCATACCCATAACACCTTGCGTATCGGTAAATTCAAATACCATAGATGTCATAAGGTCACATTTTGCCAGTAAACCTGCACGCTTAGACTTTTCAACGTCTGCTTCGATTTGTTCAGCAATGTAACCAGCAAGCTCGGTAATGCGGTCAGTTTTATCTTTAATGGTACCAAGCTGTTTTTGGAAAATAGCTTGGTCTAACTCAGGTAAGCGATCGATTAACGGGCGTTTACGGTCAGTATTAAAGAAGAACTCAGCATCCGCTAAACGAGGACGAACAACCTTTTCATTACCTTCAATTACGTAACGAGGCTCTTTTGATTCAATGTTTGAAACAAAGATAAAGTTAGGTAATAACTTTTTGTTTTCGTCGTAAACTGGGAAGTATTTCTGATCACCCTTCATGGTGTACACAAGTGCTTCTGAAGGTACTTTTAAGAACTCTTCTTCAAACTTAGCCGTCAGTACAACAGGCCATTCAACCAGCGAAGTTACCTCTTCAACTAAGTTTTCTTCTAAGTCCGCAATACCACCTACAGCTTGCGCTGCTTTTTGTGCGTCGGCAAGAATAATCGCTTTACGTTCTTCGTAATCAGCCATTACTTTACCGCGCTCTTCTAAAATAGCAGGATATTGCTCGGCAGAATCAATGGTAAACTCTTGTTCACCCATAAAGCGGTGACCACGAATAGTTCTATCTGATGCGACACCTAAAATCTCACCCGCAACTAACTCGTTACCCATTAACATTGTTAATGTTTTAACTGGGCGAATAAATTGCGTTGTTTTATTACCCCAACGCATTGGCTTGGCGATCGGTAATTTAGCAAGCGCTTGCGCTGCAAGCTCAACGATAATTTCGCTAGTCGCTTTACCTTTTACTTCTTGTTTGAATAAAAGCCACTCGCCTTTTTCTGTTTTTAAACGGTCAGCTTGCTCAACAGTAATACCATTGCCGCGCGCCCAACCTTGTGCCGCTTTTGTCGCATTTCCGTCTTCATCAAATGCAACTGAAATTGCCGGGCCACGTTTTTCAACTACTTTGTCAGATTGAGACTCAGCAAGTGCCGCTACTTTTAGCGCTAAACGACGCGGTGCAGCAAACCACTTTACGCCTTCATGACTTAACTCAGCAGCTTTTAATTCTGCTTCAAAATTTGATGCAAAGCTTTCAGCTAGCGTACGAAGCTGTGTTGGTGGTAGTTCTTCAGTGCCTAATTCAATTAAAAATTCTTTTGCCATGATTACTTCTCCTCACCACTTTTTTTACACATTGGGAAACCTAACGCTTCACGCGATGCGTAATACGCTTCAGCAGTTGCTTTAGTAAGGTTGCGAATACGAAGAATATAGCGTTGACGTTCTGTCACTGAAATTGCTTTTCGTGCATCTAATAAGTTAAATGCGTGCGCCGCTTTCAAGATGCGCTCGTATGCCGGAAGTGGTAACGGTGTTTCTAGCGCCAATAATTCTTGTGATTCTTTTTCACATTGGTCAAAGAAGCTAAATAAGAAATCAACGTCAGCGTGTTCAAAATTATAAGTCGATTGTTCAACTTCATTTTGATGAAAAATATCACCGTAAGTAACCTTGCTACCATCTGGCGCATGGTTCCAAACTAGGTCATATACTGAATCTACTTCTTGAATGTACATCGCTAAACGCTCAATGCCGTAAGTGATTTCACCTGTTACAGGCTTACATTCAAGGCCACCTACTTGTTGGAAGTAAGTAAACTGAGTTACTTCCATACCGTTTAACCACACTTCCCAACCAAGACCCCAAGCACCTAGCGTTGGGTTTTCCCAGTTGTCTTCTACGAAGCGAATATCGTGCACTAATGGGTCAACACCCAAAACTTCTAAAGAGCCTAAATAAAGCTCCTGAATGTTATCTGGCGACGGTTTTAACGCTACTTGAAACTGGTAGTAATGTTGAAGGCGGTTCGGGTTTTCACCATAGCGACCATCAGTTGGACGACGTGACGGTTGAACGTATGCGGTAGACATTGGCTCTGGGCCAAGTGCACGCAAACATGTCATTGGATGCGATGTACCCGCACCTACTTCCATATCGAGTGGCTGAACGATAGTACAGCCGTTTTGTGCCCAGTAATCCTGTAATGCTAGGATCATTCCCTGGAAGGTTTTGATATCGTATTTTTGCATTGGCTTTAGCTGATATTTTAATCTGAAAAATTACGCCACAGTATACCGCGGCAGCAAACAGGTTTTAAGCGATTTGTTGATTTACAGCCAATAAAAAAGGGCCATTTAGGCCCTTTTATGAAAAATATTCACTATATTCTAAACATCTAAGTTCACAACTTTAAGCGCGTTTTGTTCGATAAACTCACGACGCGGCTCAACTTGGTCACCCATTAACGTCGAGAATAATTGGTCAGCTGCAATCGCATCTTCAATAGTTACTTTCAACATACGGCGTACTTCAGGGTCCATTGTAGTTTCCCAAAGCTGATCTGGGTTCATCTCACCAAGACCTTTGTATCGTTGAATGTATAAACCACGTTTAGATTCAGCAATTAACCAGTTAAGCGCTTCAACAAAGCTTGAAACCTGTAGGGTCTTTTCACCACGTTGAATATAGCCACCTTCTTCAATTAGGTTGCCAATTTGCTCACCCGTTTTCGCAATTGCTAAATAATCGCGAGACGTTAGGAATTCGTAATTCAGTACATGCTCACGGTCTACACCGTGCTGACGAATTACAATATTTGGATAGAACAAGTTACGCTCTTCATCTTTCTTCACTTGCGCCGTGAATAAAGTAGCGTCGGTATCTTTTTCCGTTAAGTAAGCAACAAGATTATCCGTCCACTCACGCACGTGCGCTTCGTTCGCTAAATCTGCTTCATTAATTTTAGCTGAGTAAACTAATGAGTTAAGCACACTTAATGGATACTTGCGTGTTAGGCGCGTGATAATTGTTTCGGTCGCTTGATAATCTTTAACTAATGACTCTAACGCTGTATCTTTAATTGCAGGCGCATCTTCATTAACGTATAGCGAAGAGTTATCTAACGCCAATGTTGTTAAGTATTCAATCAACGCTGGATCATCTTTGATGTAACGCTCTTGCTTGCCTTTTTTCACTTTATAAAGTGGTGGCTGAGCAATATATACGTAACCACGCTCAACAATCTCAGGCATTTGACGATAGAAGAAGGTCAATAGTAACGTACGAATGTGCGAACCATCGACGTCGGCATCGGTCATGATAATAATACTGTGATAACGCAGTTTTTCAGGGTTATATTCATCGCGGCCAATACCACAACCTAATGCTGTGATTAGCGTTGCAACTTCCTGCGAAGATAGCATCTTATCAAAACGTGCTTTTTCAACGTTTAGAATTTTACCTTTCAGCGGTAGAATCGCCTGATTCTTACGGTTACGACCTTGCTTAGCCGAACCGCCCGCTGAGTCACCCTCCACTATATATAGTTCAGAAAGTGCTGGGTCTTTTTCTTGGCAGTCCGCTAATTTACCTGGTAAACCTGCTAAGTCCATTGCACCTTTACGACGTGTCATTTCACGCGCTTTACGTGCCGCTTCACGCGCACGCGCCGCATCAATAATCTTAGTAACTACAATTTTTGCATCTTGTGGGTTTTCTAATAAGTATTCACCTAATTTTTCACCCATAGCTTGCTCTACAGCCGATTTAACTTCACTTGATACAAGCTTGTCTTTCGTCTGAGATGAGAATTTTGGATCAGGTACTTTAACAGAGATAACCGCAGTTAAACCTTCACGGGCATCGTCACCTGATGCACTGCTTTTCTCTTTCTTATTAAAGCCTTCTTTTTCCATATACGTATTTAATGTACGCGTTAAGGCGCTTCTAAAGCCCGCTAAGTGCGTACCACCATCACGTTGTGGAATGTTATTTGTGAAGCAGTAAATACCTTCTTGGAAGCCATCGTTCCACTGCATTGCTACTTCTACACTAATACCGTCTTCTTCACGTGTTGAAGTGAAGTGGAAAACATTTTGGTTAACCGGTGTTTTATTGGTATTTAGGAATTCAACAAACGCTTGAATACCACCTTCATATTTAAAGTGGTCTTTCTTCTCATCACGCTCATCAGCAAGAATGATACTCACACCTGAGTTTAGGAATGAAAGTTCACGTAAACGCTTTGCAAGAATATCGTAATGGAAGTTTACATCACTGAATGTTTCTGAGCTTGGCCAAAAACGAATTTCAGTACCGTTGGTTTCTGACTCACCCACTACCGCTAATGGCGCAGCAGGTTCACCCATATTATAAATTTGCTCGTGAATTTTACCTTCACGGCGAATGGTTAGTTTTAGCTTTTCAGAAAGTGCATTTACTACTGAAACACCTACACCGTGTAAACCACCCGATACTTTATATGAGTTATCATCGAATTTACCACCAGCGTGAAGTACCGTCATAATAACTTCAGCTGCAGATACACCTTCTTCTTCGTGAATTTCTGTCGGAATACCACGACCATTATCGCGTACCGATACAGAACCATCAGAGTGGATAGTTACATAAACATCATCACAGAAGCCTGCTAATGCTTCATCAATTGAGTTATCAACGACTTCAAACACCATATGATGAAGACCCGTTCCATCATCCGTGTCACCTATGTACATCCCAGGACGCTTTCTTACTGCATCCAGTCCTTTTAGTACTTTAATACTCGACGAATCGTAATTTTCAGACATGGTTTCTTCCAATTAACTTGTTATTAGTTTGCCATGTTTCACGTGGAACACTTTCATATTTTTATTTAGAGGTTCCACCACAGCTGAAATACTGTCGTAATCAATAGCGCTTATAAACAGCTGAGAATTTGAATGAGCGAGCAACTCACTTACAGCTTGTTTTGTTTCACTGCTTAATTCAGACGGTAAATCATCAATTAAAAAAAGTGATTGTTTATCTGTTTCACTTTCAATCAGGCTATTTTGACAAATCTTTAGCGCATACATTAAAAGCTTCAACTGCCCTCGTGACAAATAATTATCAACTGCGATACCGTCAATTAAAAAGTTGATATCGGCTTTATGAGGGCCTTTACTGGTGTAACCCAGTTTTGCGTCTCTTTCAAAGTTTTTACTCAGTTGATCGGCTAAATCATCTTCAGCTTTCCAACCTGGAGAAAAATCAAAAGTAAGACTTTTAAATAATTCAATCTGACTAGCTATCTTATCAAAAAACAGGTTAGATAACCTAGTTATATATGTGGTTCTAAGTGTATTTATCTTTGTCGCGATTGTTACAAATTCTTTATCCCAGAACTGAATTTGTTGCTCAAATCCATGTGGTTTTTGCTTTAACAGCGCATTTCGTTGTTTCAATAATTTATTAAAACGATACCAATGATAATAAAATTCTTGTTCCACGTGGAACAATCCTAAATCTAAAAAGCGACGGCGCTCTTTTGGGCCACCAAAAAACAGCTCAAAACTTTCTGGGGTAATCACTTGAACAGGAAGCACCTCTGCAAGCTGTGCCATACGTTCACAGCGCTTTCCATGCACTTTTGCCAGCGTATCACCAGAGCGTTCTTTTTGCAGCCCCACAGGGATTTGTAGGCTGTTAAATTGCTTTTTACCATGCAGTACCATGGCATTTTTTTGATGTTGAATTACAGCTTTAAATTTAGAAGTGCGGAAGGATTTACCGTGAGACAGAAAATAAATGGCTTCAAGTAAACTACTTTTACCGCTGCCATTCTCGCCAATAATCACATTAACTTCAGGAGAGGGTTCAAAGCTTAGCGCTTCAATATTACGAAAATTTGAAACATTAAAGGTAACTAAGCTCATTTAATTATACTTACTCCAACCACTATAAACGCATCGGCATTACAACGTACATGGCGCCTTCGTCGCCCTGTCCTTCAATTAATGCACTGCTGTTTGAATCAAGTAAGGTAAATAAAACGTCGTCGGTTTTAATGGTATTTAATACTTCTAATAAGTACGACACATTAAAACCAATTTCTAAATCAGGGCCTTGGTACATTACTTCTACGGTTTCTTCCGCCTGTTCCTGCTCTGGGTTATTGGCAGAAATCGTTAACTCGCCTGAAGTAAGGTTTAACCTTACACCGCGGAATTTTTCGTTTGAAAGAATCGATACTCGGGCAAATGCGCTGCGTAACCACTCGCGATTAGCCACAATTTGTTTGTCACCACCACGTGGTAATACGCGACGATAATCAGGGAAACGACCATCAACTAATTTAGATGTAAAGATAAATGCTTGGTCGATAATACGAACATGATTAGCGCCTAACTGAATTTCAACAACTTCATCATCAGCAATCAATAAGCGCATAATTTCTTGTACGCCTTTACGTGGAATAATCACCTGACGTTGAGTATTAAGTGATGCTTCTAATGCTTTTGCGCTAATGCTAAACGGTGACCATCGGTTGCAACCGTTTTAACTACATCGTTTTCGATTTCCAGTGACATACCATTCAGATAATATCTGACATCTTGATTTGCCATAGAAAAACTTGTGCTTTCAAGTAGTTTTCTAAGTTCTAAACGCGTTAGGTTAAGGGTTACTTCGCTGTCCCAGTTTTCTAAATTAGGAAAGTCTTCTGCCGCTAATGTCGCGAGTGAAAAACGACTTTTTCCAGACGTAAGTAAAACTTGTGCATCTTGAATAGTAAGCGTGATATCAGAACCATCAGGCAAGCTCTTACAAATATCTAATAGCTTTTTAGCCGGTAATGTAAGCTTACAGTCTGCTACAGGTTCGGCTAATACCACACTTGCTACAAGTTCTATTTCAAGATCGGTACCTGTGAAATAAAGTACACCTTCTTTTACCTCTAACAACACATTAGATAGAATCGGTAACGTATGTTTGCGCTCAATCGCCCCTGAAACCTGCATTAAAGGTTGTAAAAATTGCTCGCGCGAAATAGTAATTTTCATGCTGTACTCGTCCTAAGATGACAAAGTTCTAATCAAGTTTTGATAATCTTCTTTTACTTCGTGAGATTCTTCACGAAGTGACTTCACTTTTCTACATGCATGTAGCACGGTTGTATGATCTCGTCCGCCAAACGCATCGCCGATTTCAGGCAAACTGTGATTGGTTAATTCTTTTGATAAAGCCATTGCGACTTGGCGTGGCCTTGCAACTGAACGACTGCGACGTTTTGATAATAAGTCAGAAACGCGAATACGGTAGTACTCTGCTACTGTTCTTTGAATATTATCGATCGTTACCAGTTTATCTTGTAGCGCTAGTAAATCACGCAGCGCTTCTTTTACAAAGTCGATAGTAATTGGCCTACCGGTAAAGTTAGCATTGGCAATTACGCGGTTTAACGCCCCTTCTAGTTCACGTACGTTAGAACGCAAACGCTTGGCAATAAAAAATGCTACTTCTTCAGGTAATTTAATTTGACTTTGCTGTGCCTTCTTCATCAAGATGGCAACGCGCGTTTCAAGCTCTGGCGGCTCAATCGCAATGGTTAAACCCCAGCCAAATCGCGATTTAAGGCGATCCTCTACCCCTTCAATTTCTTTTGGATAGCGGTCTGAGGTTAAAATAATTTGTTGGTTACCTTCTAATAATGCATTAAAGGTATGAAAGAACTCTTCTTGTGAACGTTCTTTATTAGCAAAAAACTGAATATCATCGATAAGTAATGCGTCAACGCTACGGTAGTAACGTTTAAATTCTTCAATCGCATTATTTTGCAGCGCTTTTACCATATCTTGTACAAAACGCTCAGAATGCATATAAACAATTTTTGCATTCTCTTTTTTATCTAAGATGCCATTACCCACTGCATGTAATAAGTGGGTTTTACCTAAACCTGTGCCACCATATATAAAAACAGGATTAAAGGCCGAGCCAGGGTTATCAGCAACCTGCGTTGCCGCAGCTTTTGCTAGTTGGTTCGATTTACCTTCAACAAAGCTATCAAAGGTATAGTTTTCTTTGATATTTGATTTAGGCATGTTTTTAGGTGCAGGCTCAACAGGCACTTTGTTTTCTTTTTTAACGGGCGCTTCAACGGCTGCTTTTTCTTGCGCAGGTGTTTGTGGTGCAGCGGGTTTGCTAATATTAACCGTACTGCCAACTTCAAAACGCAATTCCGGCGCTTCGTCACCACAAATCTCAATTAATAACTCGTTAATACGGTTTAGGTATTTTTCACGCACCCAATCAAGCACAAAGCGGTTAGGCGCATAAATAGTGAGGGTATCTTCAGTGCTTTCTGCCTGTAGCGGACGCACCCACATACTAAATTGTTGTGATGGCAGTTCATCTTGTAAAACGTAAAGACAGCTTTGCCAAACCGACAAATACACGGCAACCCCCAATAATATTCCCGCTCACCAAAATAGAGCAGAAATTAAGCATCAAATCCAAGTTAAGACTGCCATTATGAAGCTAGTTTATCCACAACATCAACATTGATTTTTATATTTTTTATGATCTGACACAGGTAAATATATAACTTATTATTTTTAAATGCTTTTTAGTTAAAAAATAATGTGGATAAATTATTAATAAAAAGCTTGATCAAAATGATTAAAGTAGATCTATAAAAGTTTTCCAAAGAAAAGTCGCAATTTTTACACTATCATTGTGGAAAACTTTATTTTAAAATTGATCCTCGCTGGATCAACAGAGAAATACAGTACGATCTCTCCTTATATAAAGGTAAATGTAACTACCTTGTTAAGATTAGAACGGCTTTTATTCAATGCCTATAATTAACGCGACTATTGTGTGTTTTTTATTGACTTTGTGTGTGCTTCTCTATAACATCTCGCGCTCGCAATGGCACCTGTGCCAGGATCGCGACCTGCATAGGATGTTTTAACTTTTAACCGATCGGATGGAATATAGTTATGAAAAGAACTTTTCAACCTAGCGTTCTTAAGCGTAAACGTACTCACGGTTTCCGTGCACGTATGGCGACTAAAAATGGTCGTAAAGTTTTAGCACGTCGTCGTGCTAAGGGCCGTAAGGTTCTTTCTGCTTAATATAGTGGAAGACTTTCGCTTTGGTAGGGAGTTACGTCTGTTAACTCCCTCACACTACTCCCGCATCTTCAATGAGCCTGCACGCGCAGCAAATCAACACTTTACTCTTTTAGCAAAACGAAATGATTTAGACCATCCACGTCTTGGTTTAACCATAGCTAAAAAACGCGTTAAAAAAGCGGTACAACGTAATCGCATTAAACGCCTTGCCCGTGAAAATTTCCGCTTAAACCGCCATCAACTCGACAATATTGATATTGTTTTAATGGTTAAAACTGGCGTTGATGAATTATCTAACGAAGAGTTGCATAAGCAATTAACTAAGCTTTGGCGCAAAATTAATGAGCGTTGCCAACCTGGCTATAAGCCAAAACCACGCCCTAATCACTGGCAAAAAAACAAAAACGCAAAAAAACCGAATAACAAAGCCTAATAAACCTGTTGTTGCATAGCAAAACTAGGCAAATTTAGGTAAAGTTAGCTCACCTTTTAATCAGGCACTTTTTCATTAAATGCACTTTTTATTTGCTCTACCGAGTAATCTGATGATCTTAATTATTAAGGTGTATCAAAAACTACTCAGTCCACTGCTTGGCCAAAACTGTCGTTTTACCCCGACATGCTCAAGTTATGCGATAGATGCAATAAAAATACATGGATTTGTAAAAGGGAGTTGGTTCGCAGCGAAACGCATTATAAAATGTCACCCTTTGCATCCAGGTGGGGATGATCCCGTGCCTGATAAACAAAATTCACTTAAACAACACCGCGAGAAATAAGAGCTGTTATGGAATCACAACGCACGTTTTTATTTATCGGTTTTCTTTTGGTAAGTTTTCTTTTATTCCAACAATGGAATATGGATAACAACCCACAAGTAAATACCGAGACAAGTGCTACAACGCAAACATCTACAAACCAGTCTGCCAACAATGACTTTGTTCCACAGTCATCAACTGGCGACTTACCTGTAGCGAACGTCGCAAACTCACGTCAAATTATTGATGTAACAACCGATGTATTTTCTGTAAAACTTGATACCTTTGGTGGCGATATCATCGAAACCAAGCTATTAAACTTCAAAGAAAAAATCGATAGCGATAACCCATTTATGTTGCTTGGCGTGTTAGACGGCAATCAATATTTCTCACAAAGTGGCTTAATTGGTTTACACGGACCAGATGCATCATCTGACGGTCGCCCAACATACCAAGCTGCACAAACAAGTTACCAGTTAAAAGGTGATGAGCTACGTGTACCACTTACATTTGTTAAAGACGGTGTTAGCTATATCAAAACATATATTTTCACAGCGGGTCGTTACGATGTTGCCGTTGAATATCAAATTGCTAACAACACAGCTGAAACAAAGCAAGTTCAGTTATTTACGCAAATTAAGCGTTCGATCACCGAAAAAGGTGGCATGATTGACCAAACATATTTAGGTACAGCTTACGGTACAGCAGAAGAACCTTACGAAAAGTACAGCTTTGATGACATTAAAGAGCGTGACCTAAATATTAACACTACAGCGGGTTATATCAGCTTTATCCAGCACTACTTTGTAAGTGCATGGGTGCCAAACCAAGAGCAACAAAACAACATCTACACTAAGGCTCGCAGCGATAATTCAGTTATTATCGGTTTAAAAGGCCCACTAGAAAACGTTGCAGCAAATAGCACGCATACAATTAGCTCTACTTATTATATGGGTCCTAAAGATTCTGCTACGCTTGAAGCGTTACAAACAGACTTAGACCTAACCGTAGACTACGGCTGGTTGTGGTTTATTTCACAACCTCTACACTCATTACTAATGTGGTTATACGGCTTAATTGGTAGCCTAGGCTTAGCAATCATCGCGATTACCGTTATCGTGAAAATGGTGCTTTACCCACTTACTAAAGCCCAGTACACGTCAATGGCTAAAATGCGTAACCTTCAGCCAAAAATTATGGCGCTGAAAGATCGTTACGGCGATGACCGTCAGAAGATGGGTCAAGCAATGATGGAAATGTACCGCAAAGAAAAAGTTAACCCTATGGGTGGCTGTTTCCCACTATTGCTACAAATGCCAATCTTCCTAGGTTTATTCTATGTATTTATGGAATCAGTAGAAATTCGTCACACTGAATTCTTATACCTAAATGACTTAGCAGCGATGGACCCATACTTCATCTTACCAATTCTATTTGGTGCAAGTATGTTCCTAATGCAAAAGCTACAGCCAATGACGGTTACTGATCCAATGCAGCAGAAAATGATGACTTGGATGCCTGTAATGTTCTCAGTATTCTTTATCTGGTTCCCATCAGGTCTTGTAATGTACTGGTTAGTATCTAACTTAATTTCAATTGCTCAGATGCTATACATCTACAAAGGCATGGAAAAGAAAGGTATCTCGGTTAAATCATAAACCGAACTAAATAAATGAAAGGCGGCACAGTGTGTCGCCTTTTTTATGCGTGCCAGTTACAATATAAGTAACTAAAGCTATCAGTTCATCTCTATGTTCAATCAAGATACCATCGTTGCTCAAGCAACGGCGCCCGGCAAAGGCGGTGTAGGCATTATTCGCGTTTCTGGCAAACTATCACAACAGGTTGCCGAAAAAGTCTTAGGCAAATGCCCAAAACCGCGCTATGCCGATTATCTATCATTTAATACCTTGCAAGGCGAACAACTCGATCAAGGTATTGCGCTGTACTTTAAAGGCCCTAATTCTTTTACTGGTGAAGACGTACTGGAACTACAAGGGCACGGTGGCCCAGTAATTATTGATATGCTGCTGCGCGAAATCACGCAAATTGACGGTGTGCGTTTAGCTAAACCCGGTGAATTCAGTGAGCGCGCGTTTTTAAACGACAAGATGGATTTAACCCAAGCTGAGGCGATTGCTGATTTAATTAATGCAAACTCAGAGCAAGCAGCTAAAAGTGCCCTACACTCGCTGCAAGGTCAATTTTCTAAACATATCGACACGCTAGTAGAACAAGTTATTCACCTGCGTATGTATGTTGAAGCTGCGATTGATTTCCCCGATGAAGAAATCGACTTTTTATCAGATGGTAAAGTAGCGAACGATCTAAATGCGATTATTGAACAACTTGATAACGTAACCGCACAAGCCAAACAAGGTGCGATTATGCGTGAAGGTATGCGCGTAGTAATTGCTGGCCGCCCTAACGCGGGTAAATCAAGCCTGCTTAATGCCCTTGCTGGCCGTGAAGCAGCCATTGTTACAGATATTGCCGGTACTACCCGTGACGTACTACGTGAACACATCGATATTGACGGTATGCCACTGCATATTATCGATACTGCAGGTCTGCGTGAAAGCCCTGACGTAGTTGAACAAATTGGTATTGAGCGCGCTTGGCAAGAAATTAATCAAGCCGATCGCGTATTGTTTATGGTTGATAGCACCGAAACAAACGAAACCGATCCTGCAAAAATTTGGCCTGAATTTGCTGAGAAATTACCACAAGGTATGGGCATCAGCGTTATTCGAAATAAAGCCGATCTATCAGGTGAAAACATCAAAATTGATGACTCTGCTAACACGCCTGTACTGAGCGTGAGCGCTAACAGTGGCGAAGGCGTTGAACTGGTTAAATCACACCTTAAACAAATCATGGGTTTCCAAGGCGCTACTGAAGGCAGCTTTATGGCACGCCGCCGTCACCTTGATGCATTAGAAAGTGCAGCGTATCACCTTGCAACGGGTAAAGATCAGTTAGAAATGCACATTGCCGGTGAAATATTGGCAGAAGAGCTGCGTTTAACCCAACAATATCTCAACGAGATCACTGGTGAATTTACCTCTGATGACTTGCTTGGCAAAATCTTCAGCTCGTTCTGTATTGGTAAGTAATAAATTAAGTTTTAGTACTTAGAATTAAGATGTTAGATGCTGATATTTTCTCAGCATCTATTCTTCCAAAAGTAATAAAAAAACCATGCTTGATATTCAATTAAACAGCTTTGTGCGCCGTATAGAACAAGCTAATGAGTTAAAAGCCCAAATCAAATCATCTAGCGCCAAGTTAAGTCGCAAAGGGCGCTCACGACACTGGCGGCTACAAGGTACTTGGCCACAATTTCAAAGCATTATTGATCAAATACAACTCACTGAAGAACCCAGCTGGCAATGGGTGCTTGATACTCTGAAAAGTCATCAGCCAAAACCCCAAATGACTGACTTAGTCGAAATCGTTAAAAGCAATCCAAGCATCACACAAGAGCAGCTGATCAGCCAAACCGACTGCACGCTGGTGGAAGCAAGAAAAGCCTTTGATGTGGTTGAGTGGGAAGAGTGATCTTAAACGTTTAAACCTTAGAGACTGTGCAAACCTGAAAGCATATTTGTCGCGCTGGCGACACCAGCCAAAGATGAAAAGCAACCGAAACGAAGTTTCGTAGTGCTTTGAAATGAGGTCAGGGATGACCGATGTAACTCAGCTTCATGGATGAATTATTAGCTTCAATTTTTAAAAACGCCGGTCCCCCTTTGGAATCCCTCGGCGCCCCTACATCAAACTAATCTTCAAACGTTATTTAAATACGCCATGAAGAGGCATCCATGCCTAAGCATGGCTTACTCGACCCGCTACGCTCCCTGTCTCGCATTATTCATTTAAATCCCATTTTCAGGTTTGATATAAGGGTGAAGAAAGTCCGAAGCAACGCTTCGCAGCATAAAGAAGTGAAGTCATGGATGGCAAATGGAACCAAGTTTCAGAGATAAACACTTAGTACTTGAGTTTTACGTATTGAAAAATAGAAGTAGCAAGTCATCAATAGTACTTTATTCGTCAACATCAAAGTTCAAATATCAATTATATTAATACATTGATTTATATACAATTTATTTTAATGTTGGCTTTGCTAAAACATATCAAAGAGCTGGAAGCCAATGAATCTTTCAATTGAAGATAATATTGAAATTGCCGCAAGTATGGGTAGTAGCCAGATAGATAACTCTGTAACAAATGAATATTTGCAAGCAATAGCATCTGATAAACGGATCCGCTGTGTCCAATCGGAAAAACAGCTATCTAAAGATACTTTAAAGCGCCTAAATCAACACCTATTTTCCAAAAGAGATGATATTTGGTTAAGATTTTACAGCCTTGATTCATTAGATTTGTCATGCCTCAATTATGTACCTGATCTAAAGATGTTTCATATTGATTTAATTAAAGAGCTTAAAAACATTGAGTCACTGGCATCCCTTCCATTATTAACTAGCTTTAATATAAAAATAGAATCGCTTACAAGTTTTTCATTTTTGCAATACGTGACTCCTAACTTGGAACACCTTTATTTAGGAAGAACAAAGTCTAAACGACCGAATTTAGAAGAAGTATTAAGATTTTCATCACTTAAGAGCCTAGGCTTGAGAGGGCAAAGTAAAAACATTCATAAACTGGCACTATTAAAAAACCTTCAATCATTATCACTTAGTGGGTTAACAAGTAAAAACATAACCTGGATCACAGATCTTCCGCAGCTAACGACATTGGATATTGATATCTTTAAAACCGATGACTTTACACCGCTAGAAAATTTAAAAAAACTTAAAAGCTTTAGCGTCAGCGAGATAAGAGGGGCAACTGAACTTCCATTTTTACGTAATATGAAAGGCTTAGAAGAACTTAAATTAACTTATTTAAACAGAGTTAAAAAACTGCCTACTCTTGGCTCTGAATCCACATTAAAATCAATTGTGATATATGAAATGGAAAGTATAGAAAATATAGATTTCCTATATGGATGTATCAATTTAGTATCCGCGAGACTATTTTTCTCAAAAAAAATAAAAGTGCAAAATCTAGAAGGTTTTTTAAAACTACAAAATTTGAAAAAAGCGAGCATTGCGATAGATTCCATAGATAATGATGCCGCAATAAAAGAATTGATGAATAAATTCAACGTTAAATCGCTACGGTAACCAATTAACCGACTTCGATATTCTATCGCTAAATTCTCAAGCTAAAAATTTAGCGATAGTATTTAACCCTTACAAGTTTTAAACTTGTGAACAACTTGGGTCTGGTCTTGCATTTTGCATGGAGTTTAATATTTTCGCAACGGCTACAACTCGCCTAATGCCGACCTTGAAATACTGTTTCTGAGAATAACCAACCCCCTTTAAATCAAACCTGAAGCAATCATTTAAATGAGTAATGTGAGACAGGAGCGAAGCGGCCGAACAAGCCATGCTTAGGCATGGATGCCGCTTCATGGCGTTTATGTTCACATTTAAATTATTGGTGAAGAGTAGTTTGATTTCTGGGGCGGCTTATTCTTGGTTCGTTCTTTTTGGCCGTGTAGATTCAATTAATCAGTGCAACACTTTATTTAATCATAAAAGTGGAGCCAGTTAATGAGTAATAGTTCAGCTGTTCGTTTTACCGATAAAGAAAAAGATGAAGTTTGGCGAAGATGGAAGTCTGGTGAATCTTTGAGTGCTATCGGCAATATATTGGGACGCAAAGCACCTTCAATTTATCATGTTTTATCTAAATATGGTGGTGTAAAACGCTTTAAACGAAAACGCTCTAAGAATCATCTGTCTTTAAATGAGCGAGAAGAAATATCACGAGGTATAGCTCAAAATAAGTCTTTTAGGGTAATTGCTAAAGAACTCAAACGAGCGCCTTCGTCTATAAGTAGAGAAGTATCACGTAACGGCGGTATTCATAAATACAGGGCTTGTACCGCTGACGATAAAGCTTGGAAACGTGCTAAAAGACCTAAACTTTGTAAACTAAAATTAAATCAAGAACTCGCATTATTAATAGCTGATAAGTTAAAAAATTTGTGGTCACCTGAACAAATAGCTGGTTGGCTAAAGTTACAATACCCAAATGATAAGAGTTGGCACGTGTCTCACGAAACAATCTATAAAAGCTTATATATCCAAACTAGGGGAGTATTGAAAAAAGAGTTACTTAAATGCCTTCGCTCAAAGCCAAGAATAAGAGGAACTAGAACTAAAGAAAAAAACCAAAGAGGTCATATTCAAGAGCTAGTTTCAATTAGTGAACGCCCCGCTTCGATTAAAGATAGGGCTATACCAGGTCATTGGGAAGGTGACCTTATTGAAGGCAGTCAAAAAAGCTATATAGCAACATTAGTTGAAAGGCAAACTAGGTATGTATGTCTTGTTAAAGTAAAAAATAAAAGCACGCATAATGTCATTCCTCAACTAATAAAGCATGCTCAAAAATTACCTAGTAGTTTATATAAATCGTTGACTTGGGATCGAGGTACAGAGCTCAAAGGTCATAAAACATTTTCAGAACAAACAAATATTGATGTGTACTTTTGCGATCCTCAAAGTCCTTGGCAGCGAGGCTCAAATGAGAATACTAATAGATTGTTAAGACAATACTTCCCGAAGGGTACAAATTTATCAATATATTCTCAGGAAGAATTAGATGATGTAGCACAAGCACTTAATAGTCGACCAAGAAAAACTCTTGGATTTTGTACACCGTTAGACAAATTTAGAGAGTGTGTTGCATTGACTGATTGATCACACACGTTTAAAAAGAATGAACGAGTACATCATGGATGATGTGTGATAACCGTCAGGGACGAATGCTACAGAGTTAAAAACCTTAAATAAACTATAAAATCTCCCCCCTCAACACCCCAAAACTTTGCAATAAAAAGCCAACTTCTTATAAATTCCTTACTTGAAAACTGCCCTGCCCGAGCTTTTTTAATAGCATTGCTAGGCGATCTAAGCGCCATGATCTTAGCTCATCTACTCTTGCCTGACGAATGGTATAGCCCTTTCCTGTTTGCGTATTAATCGCAAATAAGTGATACTTATTGGCCTCCAGGTTCGATTCTTGCGCTATAAAATCTGTCATAGAGCCAGTTTCAACCAAACGAACAAACTCACCTTCTTTGATCCGATAAAAATCAATCACTACATATCACCAATATAGATATTACATATTGCCATTTTGTCACAAAGCGATCGAAAAAACAGATCAAACTCCATTTGGCCATGCTAAAAGATCGACAGTTTTTAGAATATTTGGATCTTAAAACCAATTGGTTAGATCTAATAAAAAAGCCGATCTCGAGCCGCATTGAATAGATCTATCCACAACATGATTAAACTTGATGTTTTTATCAATGCTAAATGAATTTATATAGCCTTTGTTAAGGGGTAATAAAGAGGTTAGCAACGAGTTTTACACAGATTGATCGCAAATTTATCAAAACATTCTAAATAATAAAAAACATGTAATAACAACAACCTGAATAAAATACGCTGATTAAACAAACAAACTATTTCTATCCACTGTGAATAAGATCTTTTAACCAAGCTATTTATACCTTAAGATCGAGAAAAATACCTGATCAACTCATCATGAAAAATCTAAGCATTATTGTTGGTAGCCAAATGGGTTCGGCAGAATATGTCGCTGAACAGATCCAAGAGGCGTTAGTAGAACATGACATTCATGCCACTGTGCACGAGCATCCTGTACTTTCAGAGATCAAAGATAATGCTTGGTTAATATGCACTTCAACTCATGGTGCAGGTGAGTTACCAGATAACATTCAAAGCTTTGCATCTGATTTAGCTGAGGTAGAACAACTTACACATCTAACATATGCGGTGATAGGTTTAGGCGATTCTAGCTATGATCAGTTTAATCAGGCAGCGAAAGACCTAGATCAACACCTTGCTAGTAAAGGCGCTGTAAAACTTGTTGATCGCTTAGAAGTTGACGCCCAATCGGAAGAATTACCTGAAGATATTGCACTGGCCTGGCTTCCACAGTTGTTAGCCAAGTTATAATCACCGCACTAGGCTATTGATCATATAAAAAGGTTATTCACAATTTTTAATATATTTAGATCGAAATGTGGATAACCCTTGATCTAACCTTGTATTTATAGATGATTATGCATTGGATAGAATTTTCACTTGATCGAGATGTTGATAACTAGGCAAGTTGATCAGTGCTTTTAAAGTACTTGATCCGATCATATCAACACCAATTGATCTAACTTAACTTACTGAAAGTAAAGTTTTAGTTAGAGTTATCAACAGAAACAGGGCTACTATATAATAGAAATAACAAGATCTTTCTAAAGATCATTTATTTTATATTAGATCAGTTCTTTAGATCGTGTTCATTATTTAATCGTTTCACTTCTTAGAATTTCTAGGTAGAATACGCATCCTTTCAAAATCTAACTCGGATATTACGCAGGATCCTTTACATGCTATTTCATGAACAATTTGACGTTATTGTTGTTGGTGGTGGACATGCTGGTACAGAAGCAGCACTTGCTTCTTCACGCATGGGAATGAAAACATTACTGTTGACTCATAATATTGATACTTTAGGTCAAATGTCATGTAATCCTGCGATCGGTGGGATCGGTAAAGGCCATTTGGTTAAAGAAATCGATGCACTTGGTGGCGCTATGGCACAAGCGATCGATAAAGGTGGCATTCAATTTAGAACGCTTAATTCTTCTAAAGGCCCAGCGGTACGTGCTACACGAGCACAAGCTGACAGAAAGCTTTACAAAGAAGCAATTCAGCAAACCTTGCAAAACCAAGAAAACCTCACCATTTTCCAACAATCGTGCGATGATCTCATCGTTGATGGCGATACCGTAAAAGGTGTTGTGACACAAATGGGGCTTAAGTTTGAAGCGCCAAGCGTGGTTTTAACTGTTGGCACTTTCTTAGGTGGTACAATTCACATTGGTATGGAAAACTTTAGCGGTGGTCGTGCAGGTGATCCACCCTCAATTGCCCTTGCTAAACGCTTACGTGAATTGCCATTCCGTGTTGATCGTTTAAAAACAGGTACGCCGCCACGTATTGATGCACGTACTGTTGATTTTTCAGTAATGCAGCCTCAACCAGGTGATACGCCAACACCTGTATTCTCATTTATGGGTAAACAATCGGATCACCCAACGCAGATCCCGTGCTATATTACTTACACTAATGAAAAAACGCATGACGTTATCCGCAATAACCTTGATCGTTCACCAATGTATGCTGGTGTAATTGAAGGCATCGGCCCACGTTATTGCCCATCGATTGAAGATAAGATCATGCGTTTTGCAGACAAAGACAAGCACCAGATCTTTGTTGAGCCTGAAGGCCTTACTACACACGAATTATATCCAAATGGTATTTCGACAAGTTTACCGTTTGATGTGCAAATGCAGATCGTAAGATCGATTAAAGGCTTTGAAAATGCTCATATTTGCCGCCCAGGTTATGCAATTGAATATGATTTCTTCGATCCACGTGATTTAAAGCAGTCTTTAGAAACTAAGTTTATCAATGGCTTATTCTTTGCTGGCCAAATTAACGGTACAACTGGTTATGAAGAAGCTGGCGCACAGGGCTTAATTGCAGGTATGAATGCTGCGTTACAAGTACAAGGTAAAGATGCTTGGACACCGCGCCGTGATGAAGCATACACAGGTGTACTGATTGATGACTTAGCAACGCTTGGTACAAAAGAACCGTACCGCATGTTCACAAGCCGTGCTGAATACCGTTTATTATTACGTGAAGATAATGCCGATCTACGTTTAACAGCGAAAGGCCGTGAACTTGGTTTAGTTGACGATGCTCGTTGGCAGGCATTCAATGAAAAGATCGAAGTGATGGAGCTTGAGTCTCAACGCTTAAAAGATACGTGGATCCATAAAGATCACCCAGCACTTGAAAATGTTAATGCCTTACTGAAAATGCCATTAACGCGTGAAGCAAGTCTTGCTGATCTGGTTAAGCGCCCTGAAGTAAACTACAACGATCTGGTTGCGATTGACGGCTTAGCACCTGAAACGAATAATGCACAAGCTCACGAACAAGTTGAGATTCAAATTAAGTACGCAGGTTATATTGCACGTCAGCAAGACGAAATTGATAAGCAATTGCGCCATGAGAATACCTTATTGCCAGCTGATTTTGATTACAGCAAGGTATCGGGTTTATCAAATGAGGTTGTTGCCAAGTTAACTGATGTACGACCAACCACTATCGGCCAGGCATCGCGAATTTCAGGTATAACACCTGCGGCAATTTCGCTATTATTAGTGTACTTAAAAAAACAAGGTTTATTACGCAAATCAGCTTAGTGCTGATTTGCTGCTTTCTGGGTTCATTACGTGATTCGCAATAAATTAGATGCCTTATTGGCAAAAACATCCATTTCATTATCTGATACGCAAAAACAGCAACTGGTTAGTTATGTTGAAATGCTTGATAAGTGGAATAAAGCTTACAACTTAACTTCTGTTCGTGATCCACAAGAAATGGTGGTTAAACATATTCTTGATTCACTGGTTGTGGCACCGCATTTAGACGGCAATCACTATATTGATGTTGGTACGGGCCCTGGCTTACCGGGTGTGGTATTAGCAATTGCTCATCCAGATAAACAATTTGTGTTATTAGATAGCCTTGGCAAACGCATTCGTTTTTTAAATCAAGTTAAGCTAAATTTAAAGCTTAAAAATATTACTCCGGTGCAATCTCGCGTTGAAGAATATCAACCAGAACAACCATTTGATGGTGTTTTAAGTCGTGCCTTTGCATCTTTGCAAGATATGGTAGACTGGTGTCAGCACTTAGTGGATCACTCTGGTCGTTTTATTGCGCTAAAAGGGCAATTTCCTGAACAAGAAATTGACCAATTACCGGCCTCGATTGAATACCAAGATAAAGTAGTATTAACAGTGCCTGAGCTGGATGCCGAAAGGCATTTAATAATTCTAAAAAAGAACTAATTTGTTAGGGGACACCGTGGCTAGAATCATTGCAATTGCAAACCAAAAAGGTGGGGTTGGCAAAACCACCACTGCGGTAAATTTAGCAGCGTCAATGGCTGCTACTAAGCGTAAAGTGCTGTTAATCGACCTCGATCCACAAGGTAATGCGACTATGGGGAGCGGCGTCGACAAATACGATGAAATTGCCACTACTTACGATCTGCTTGTTGAAGAAAAACCTTTCGATGAAGTTGTTATTAAAGAAACCTCTGGCGAATATCACTTAATCGCAGCAAACGGCGACGTAACTGCTGCTGAAGTGAAGCTTATGGAGATGTATGCGCGAGAAATTCGCTTGCGCAACGCGCTTGAAAAAATAGCCGACCAGTACGAGTTTATCTTTATTGACTGCCCTCCTTCGTTAAACATGTTAACGGTAAATGCAATGGCCGCAGCAGACTCGGTACTTGTGCCGATGCAATGCGAGTATTTTGCATTAGAAGGTTTAACTGCGCTGATGGATACCATTACGCAGCTTGCTAAATTAGTAAATCCAAAATTAGAAATTGAAGGCATCTTGCGAACCATGTACGATCCGCGTAATCGTCTAGCAAATGACGTGTCTGACCAATTAAAACAACATTTTGGTGAAAAAGTATACCGCACGGTAATCCCTCGTAATGTACGCTTAGCTGAAGCGCCAAGTTTTGGTGCGCCTGCAATGTACTACGATCGCGCATCAAGTGGTGCTAAAGCATATCTTGCATTAGCCGGCGAAATGCTGCGTCGTAAAGAGAAAAAAAGTCAGGCCGTTGCTTAATTTCTGAGGAATATGAATGTCTCCTAAAAAACGTGGTTTAGGGCGCGGCTTGGATGCCCTGTTAACATCTGCAAAACCAAAAGCGCAAGATGTTCAAGATCAATCAGTCGCGCAAACTGACGGTGTTAATGAATCTGCAAAAGCGACGCCGCCAAGTGAGCTACAAAAACTTCCGATTGAATTCTTACATCCAGGAAAATATCAGCCGCGTAAAGACATGTCTGAAGAGGCACTTGAAGAGCTGGCCTCTTCAATCCGCGCACAAGGGGTGATTCAGCCAATTGTGGTGCGTCCAATTGCACATAATAGCTACGAGATTATTGCCGGTGAACGTCGCTGGCGTGCGGCGCAACTTGCTAAATTAGAAGTTGTTCCTTGTTTAATCAAAGAAGTGCCTGACGAAGCGGCTGTTGCCATTGCATTAATTGAAAATATTCAACGTGAAGACTTAAATGCGATGGAAGAAGCGGTTGCTCTTGACCGTTTATTGAACGAATTTGAGCTGACACATCAACAAGTTGCTGATGCTGTTGGTAAATCACGTACAACCGTAACTAATTTGCTGCGTTTAAATAATCTCAATGAAGATGTTAAACGTTTACTCGAGCACGGCGACATTGAAATGGGTCATGCCCGCTGTTTATTAGCACTTGATGGTGAAGACCAGTCAGCCACAGCGCGTATCGTAGTTGCAAAAGCGCTTACCGTGCGTGAAACAGAAAAACTAGTGCGTTCAGTGCTTGAGCCTAAGCCTGAAGCGCAACCAAAAGAAAAAGATCCAGATGTATTGCAGTTAGAACAGCAACTTGCTCAAAACTTAGGGGCTAAAGTTGAAATTAACTACAATCAGAAAGGAAAAGGTAAACTGGTTATTTCGTATACCTCTCTTGATGAACTTGACGGTATTTTAGAGAAAATTAATTAACGCTATATTAATTTTCGATATACATTTCATTAATATTAACTAATAGTCTAAAAATACCTTAAATTTTGCATAAAAATCACGGTTTAAAGCCTGTTTATGCACCTTCCAAAAGCCTATAAATAAACGGCTTTCAAGTTGCAAATCTGGCAAAAATAAGTATAATTTTGCCAGTTTTTTGTACCCTGTTTCATTGTGCATCGTGAAGGTTGATTATTTTTGTGGCAAATTCTTTAGCAAAACCTTTACGAACCAAAGCACTGAAGTTTATTTATTTGCAGGGCGTAGTAGCACTTGTGAGTGCGTTAGTAGTTTGGCTTGGTTGGGGAGTGTTAGCGGGTAAATCGGCGTTAATTGGCGGATTTGTCGCGTTGCTTCCCAATTTTGTATATACCCTTTATGCGTTTCGCTTTGCAGGGGCCAGACAAGTACAACAAGTATATTCCTCGATTAAACGAGGAGCTGGATTAAAGTATTTATTAACCATTTTGCTATTCGCACTGGTACTTAAGTCGTCAACAGTGGTGTTGTTACCATTTTTCTCGGTTTATGTGTTGGTGATGATTGTGAGCTGGTTTGCACCGATTTTTTTTCATTAACTTTTGGGATAAAACATGGCTGAAGAAGTAACTCTATCGAGTCACATTCAGCACCACTTAACAAATGCTAAGATGTGTTCGACCGATGCTGGTCTTGCCTTCAACAAAGCATGTGCTGACAGTGGTTTCTGGACGTGGCATATCGATACCCTTGCTTGGTCTATCGGATTAGGGATCTTATTTTTATGGATCTTCCGTAGTGCAGCAAACAAAGCAACTACCGGTGTACCGGGTAAGTTTCAATGTTTCATTGAGATGATTGTGGAGTTTGTTGGTGACAACGTACGTGATACTTACCATGGTAAGAGCGCGTTAATTGCACCACTTGCACTGACCATCTTTGTTTGGGTTTTCTTAATGAACCTAATGGACTTAATTCCTGTTGACTTCTTACCTGCGTTTGCTGGCTTTGTTGGCGAATCAGCGTTTGGTATGGATTCACACGATGTCTACATGAAGATAGTACCAACCACAGATATCAACCTAACAGCTGCATTAGCGCTAGGTGTATTCTTGCTGATGATTGGTTACTCAGTAAAAATTAAAGGCATCAAAGGTTTCCTTGCTGAACTTACGCTTCACCCATTCAGCACTAAGAACAAAATCGGTATGTTGTTCTTAATTCCGTGTAACCTTCTTTTAGAAACAATTGCGTTAGTTGCTAAGCCGTTTTCACTAGCACTACGTTTATTCGGTAACCTGTATGCAGGTGAGCTTATCTTCATCCTAATCGGTGCAGTTGGCTTAATGCAGTTACCATTACACTTTATTTGGGCAGTTTTCCATATCTTAGTTATCGTTCTTCAAGCATTCGTATTTATGATGCTGACGATTGTTTACCTAAGCATGGCAAGCTCAGACAACCACTAATTTATACACTTTTTTAATTTAACTTTTAATTTACATTTTGGAGATAAAAATGGAACTAATGATTGGTCTTAAGTACATCGCTGTGGCTCTACTTATCGGTTTCGGTGCTATCGGTACTGCAATCGGCTTCGGTAACATGGGTGGTAAATTCCTAGAAGCATGTGCTCGTCAGCCTGAACTAGCGCCTTCACTACAAGTTAAAATGTTCATCCTAGCTGGTCTTATCGATGCGGTAGCAATGATCGGTGTAGGTATCGCAATGGTATTGTTGTTCGTACTTTAATTTTATTAATCGTTGAACAGCAAACTATTTAAGGAGGAGCGGTCGTGAACTTAACTGCCACTCTAATTGGTGAATTAATTGCGTTTACGGTTTTCGTACTTTTCTGTATGAAATATGTATGGCCACCGCTAAACGGCGCAATTGAAGCTCGCCAGAAAAAAATTGAAGAAGGTTTAGCTGCTACAGACAGAGCTGAAAAAGACTTAGAGCTTGCTCAGCAGAAAGCAGCTGACCAGCTTAAAGAAGCGAAAGCGCAAGCAGCTGACATTATTGAACAAGCTAAAAAGCGTGCGACACAAATCGTTGATGACGAGACATCTCGTGGTCAAGAGGAGCGTCAAGCTATCATTGCTCAAGGTCACTCAGAAGTAGAAGCTGAGCGTAACCGTGCTAAAGAAGAACTACGTAAACAAGTTGCTACTCTAGCAGTTGTTGGCGCAGAGAAAATTTTAGAGCGCGAGATCAATGAAGCGGCACATAGCGACATCGTTGAAAAACTTGTTGCGCAGCTTTAATAGGAGGGTATGAGCATGTCTGAATTGACTACCATCGCTCGCCCATACGCGAAAGCGGCTTTTGACCTAGCGGTTGAAAAAGGTGCTGTAGAAAGTTGGAATGAAATGTTGTTCTTCGCTGGCGCATTAGCTAGCGATGAGCAGGTTAAAGCCCTACTTTCAAGCATCCCATCTGCAAAAGAGCAAGCTGATGTAATCATCAAGCTTGGTGCTGAGCAGATCAACGAACTGGGTCAGAATCTTATCAAGCTAATGGCCGAAAATGAGCGTTTAGCCGCTATTCCTGCTGTTGCTAAGTTATATGCTGAGTTTAAATCAGAATATGACAAAGAAATCGACGTTGACGTGGTTTCTGCAACTGAGCTTTCTGCAGAGCAGAAAGCTACTCTTAGCGCAGCATTGGAAAAACGCTTCGCACGCAAAGTTAAGCTGAATTGTAGTGTTGATGCTAACACTATGGGCGGTCTAGTGATTAAAGCTGGCGATACTGTGATTGATGGAACAGTACGCGGCAAGCTAAATCGTCTTTCAACAACACTACAATCGTAATTGGGAAGAAGAGCATGCAACTTAATTCCACTGAAATTTCAGAACTAATCAAAAAACGTATTGAGCAGTTCGAAGTTGTAAGTGAAGCACGTAACGAAGGTACGATTGTATCTGTTACTGACGGTATCATCCGCATTCACGGTCTAGCTGACTGTATGCAAGGTGAGATGATCGAGCTTCCAGGCAACCGTTATGCTATCGCACTAAACCTTGAGCGCGACTCAGTAGGTGCAGTAGTAATGGGTCCATACGCAGACCTTAAAGAAGGCGTAAAAGTACAAGCAACAGGTCGTATCCTTGAAGTACCAGTTGGCCCTAAACTACTTGGTCGTGTTGTAAACACACTAGGTGAGCCAATTGATGGTAAAGGCGCTGTTGAAGCTGCAGGTTTCGAACCTGTAGAAAAGATTGCACCAGGTGTAATCGAGCGTCAATCAGTAGATGAGCCAGTACAAACTGGTTATAAGTCTATCGATGCGATGATCCCAGTAGGTCGTGGTCAGCGTGAGCTAGTAATCGGTGACCGTCAGACTGGTAAAACTGCACTTGCAATCGATGCTATCATCAACCAAAAAGGTACAGGCGTTAAGTGTGTGTACGTAGCGGTTGGTCAAAAAGCATCTACAATTGCTAACGTAGTACGTAAGTTAGAAGAGCACGGTGCACTTGAAAACACTATCGTTGTTGTTGCATCTGCTTCTGAATCAGCTGCGCTACAATTCCTAGCGCCATTTGCTGGTTGTACTATGGGTGAATACTTCCGTGACCGCGGTGAAGATGCATTAATCGTATATGATGACCTGTCTAAGCAAGCTGTTGCTTACCGTCAGATCTCACTACTACTTAAGCGTCCACCAGGCCGTGAAGCATACCCAGGTGACGTATTCTACCTTCACTCACGTCTTCTAGAGCGTGCATCACGTGTAAACGCTGATTACGTTGAGAAGTACACTAACGGTGAAGTGAAAGGTAAGACAGGTTCATTAACTGCACTTCCAATCATTGAGACTCAAGGTGGTGACGTATCTGCGTTCGTACCTACAAACGTTATCTCAATCACGGATGGTCAGATCTTCCTAGAAACTGACCTATTCAACGCAGGTATCCGTCCAGCGGTTAACGCTGGTATCTCGGTATCTCGTGTAGGTGGTGCAGCACAAACTAAGATCGTTAAGAAACTAGGTGGTGGTATCCGTCTAGCGCTAGCACAGTATCGTGAACTAGCAGCGTTCTCACAGTTTGCGTCAGACCTTGACGATGCAACTCGTGCTCAATTAGAGCATGGTGAGCGTGTTACTGAGCTAATGAAGCAAAAGCAGTACGCTCCAATGTCTGTTGCTGAAATGTCTCTGTCATTATTCGCTGCTGAAAAAGGTTATCTAAAAGACATCGAAATCAACAAAGTACTTGATTTCGAAGCTGCGTTAATCTCTTTCGCTAACAGTGAATATTCAGCGCTTATGACTGAAATCAACGAAACGGGTAACTACAACGCCGAGATCGAAGCTCAACTTAAAGAGCTTTTAGAGAAGTGTAAATCTACACAAACTTGGTAAGTTATTAATGGTGACTTCGGTCACCACTGATTCGGAGATAAGTCATGGCCGGCGGAAAAGAGATAAAATCACAGATCGGGAGTATTAAAAATACTCAGAAGATCACCAGCGCAATGGAGATGGTTGCCGCTTCTAAAATGAAGAAGGCACAAGAACGCGTGGCATCAAGCCGCCCATACGCTGAAAATATACGCAAAGTGATCGGTCGTGTTGCTCAGGCTAACTTAGACTTTAAACACCCGTTTTTAGAAGAACGTGATGTAAAGAAAGTTGGTTACATTATTGTTTCTACTGACCGCGGTCTATGTGGCGGCTTAAACTCAAATGAGTTTAAGAAAGTTGCACTAGACGTTAAAGCGTGGAAAGAAAAAGGCGTTGACGCTGAATTTGCTGCCCTAGGTAGCAAAGCAGCAGGCTTTTTCCAGCGTTTTGGCGGTGAGCTATTAGCAAGCAGAGCAGGGCTTGGTGATGCTCCTTCAATTCAGGACGTAATTGGTCCTGTAAAAGTTATGCTTGATGCATACTCTGAAGGAAAAATTGACCGCTTGTTTGTTGTTTACAACAACTTTGTAAACACTATGAAGCAAGAGCCAGTGATCGATCAGTTATTACCTTTGCCTAAAGCTGACGAAGAAGTTTCTAGCCACTCTTGGGATTACTTATATGAGCCAAACCCAGAGGCAATTTTAGAAACTCTTATTAAACGCTTTATCGAGTCTCAGGTATATCAGAGTGTTGTTGAAAACGCTGCATCTGAACAAGCTGCACGTATGGTTGCGATGAAAGCCGCAACAGACAACGCAGGTGACTTAATTGATGAGTTACAACTGGTATACAACAAAGCACGACAAGCCGCGATTACACAAGAAATTAGTGAAATCGTGTCAGGTTCAGCAGCCGTTTAACGGTTGGCAAAGTTAACGAGAGGAATAGACATGAGTTTAGGTAAGGTCGTCCAAATTATCGGCGCCGTTGTGGACATCGAGTTTCCACAAGACAACGTGCCAGCCGTATATGACGCACTAAAAGTAACAAGCGGTGAGCTTGCTGGTTTGACTTTAGAAGTTCAACAGCAGCTTGGCGGCGGTGTGGTACGTGGTATCGCACTAGGTACTACTGACGGTTTACGTCGTGGTACTGAAGTAGACACAACTGGCGAGCCTATCAAGGTTCCAGTTGGTACAGCGACACTAGGTCGTATCATGAACGTACTTGGTGACCCAATTGATGAAGCGGGTCCAATCGGTGAAGAGGAGCGTTACTCTATCCACCGTGAAGCACCAAGCTACGAAGATCAGAGCAGCTCAGTTGAACTTTTAGAGACTGGTATCAAGGTAATCGACCTTGTATGTCCATTCGCTAAAGGTGGTAAAGTTGGTCTTTTCGGTGGTGCGGGTGTTGGTAAAACAGTAAACATGATGGAACTTATCCGTAACATCGCAATCGAGCACAGCGGTTACTCAGTATTCGCAGGTGTTGGTGAGCGTACTCGTGAGGGTAATGACTTCTACCATGAAATGAACGAATCAAACGTACTTGATAAAGTATCGCTTGTTTACGGTCAGATGAACGAGCCACCGGGTAACCGTCTACGTGTTGCTCTTACAGGTCTTACAATGGCTGAGAAGTTCCGTGACGAAGGTCGCGACGTACTTTTCTTCGTTGATAACATCTACCGTTACACACTAGCGGGTACAGAAGTATCAGCACTTCTAGGTCGTATGCCATCAGCGGTAGGTTACCAGCCTACACTAGCTGAAGAAATGGGTGTACTTCAGGAGCGTATCGCATCAACTAAGACTGGTTCAATCACGTCTATCCAAGCAGTATATGTACCTGCGGATGACTTAACGGATCCATCTCCAGCGACTACGTTCGCTCACTTAGATGCGACAGTTGTACTTTCTCGTGATATCGCGTCACTAGGTATTTACCCAGCGATCGATCCACTTGATTCATCATCTCGTCAGCTTGACCCATTAGTAATTGGTCAAGAGCACTATGACATTGCACGTGGCGTTCAAACAGTTCTTCAGCGTTATAAAGAACTTAAAGACATCATCGCAATCCTAGGTATGGACGAGCTATCTGATGAAGATAAGCAAGTTGTATCACGTGCTCGTAAGATCCAGCGTTTCCTATCTCAGCCATTCTTCGTAGCTGAGGTATTCACAGGTGCACCTGGTAAATACGTATCACTGAAAGATACTCTTGAGGGCTTCAAAGGCATCCTAGGTGGTGACTATGACGATCTTCCAGAGCAAGCGTTCTACATGGTTGGTTCAATCGACGAAGCGATCGAAAAAGCCAAAGACATGTAATTAGGGGGCTGTTATGGCAATGACTATACATCTTGACGTAGTAAGCGCAGAAGAGACTATTTTCTCTGGTCGCGTTGAATCACTTCAAGTATCAGGTAGTGAAGGTGAGCTAGGTATTTTACACGGCCACGCACCACTACTAACACCCCTAAAGCCTGGTATGGTTAACTTTGTTAAGCAACACGGTGAAGAAGAAATGATTTACATCGCGGGTGGTACATTAGAAGTACAACCTGGCACTGTAACCGTTCTTGCTGATGTTGCAACACGTGCAGAAGACCTGGATGAAGCAACTGCATTAGAAGCGAAGCGTCAAGCTGAAGAGCACATGGCGAACGCATCTGCTGCAGACTTCAACTATGCTGAAGCTGCGATTGAGCTTTCAAAAGCGATTGCACAAATCAAAGTACTTCAGTCTATGCGCAAGAAGTAACCAAAACCTAACATGGTTTAGTAAAAAACCCGCCAATTGGCGGGTTTTTTGTTTTTTCATTTTCTAAATTGAGGTATATAAGAATCACAACTTGTTACTCAAGGAAGTAAGATGGAACTCAATTTAACGCCAGTTGAACAACGCATTATTGGCTGCTTACTGGAAAAACAACAAACCACGCCAGATCAGTACCCTCTTTCGCTCAATAGCCTGACTAACGCCTGCAATCAAAAGTCTAATCGAGATCCAGTATTAGATTTATCAGAATCAGAAGTACAAGATGGTTTAGATTCACTTGTTGCTAAACGCTTAGTGACAGTTGATGAAGGCTTGTCGGGTCGCGTTAGTAAATATGCCCATCGCTTTTGCAATACAGAGTTCGGTTCAATAAAGCTAACCGATCAACAAAAGGCGATTGTTTGCTTAATGTTGGTACGCGGTGCACAAACGCCTGGCGAGCTTAGAACGCGTTCTAACCGTTTAGCCGAGTTTAGCAATGTGGCTGAAGTAGAAAGTGCCCTTAACGCATTAGCGGAACAAGAATATGTTGTGAAGTTGGAACGCGAACCTGGTAAACGCGAATCACGTTTTATGCATTTATTTGGTGATGCCGATATTTCTGAACTAACAGCAGTGAATTCGAATGCGCAATCGACGGTTGTGGCTAGCCATCAAAGTGATGAAATGGCACAATTAAGATTAGAAGTCGCTCAATTACGCAGCGAACTTGCAGAGATAAAATCACATCTAGGTTTATAACATTGGAGATAAACAGTGCGCGCTGAAATCATGGCTGAAATGAAGGTACTCCCTTCAATCGATCCACAAGCAGAAATTACACGTCGAATTGCTTTTATTAAATCTAAGCTGGTGGAGTCAGGTACACGAAGTTTAGTGCTTGGTATCTCTGGTGGTGTTGACTCATCAACGTGTGGCAAGTTGTGTCAGTTGGCGATTGATGAATTAAACCAAGAAAACGCAACGGATAAATACCAGTTTATAGCCATGCGTTTACCTTATGGTGTGCAAGCGGATGAAGATGAAGCGCAGCTGGCGGTAGATTTTATTCAGCCATCAAAGCGTGTCACTGTAAATATTAAGCCTGCAACCGATGGTATGCATACAGAGGCTCTTGCCGCGCTTGAAACAGCAGGAATTGAGCCACCAGCACAAAGTGCAATTGATTTTACCAAAGGCAACGTAAAGGCGCGTCAGCGCATGATAGCGCAATATGAAATTGCTGGGTTAACGCAAGGTTTAGTGGTTGGCACAGATCACAGTGCTGAAAACATCACCGGTTTCTATACTAAATTTGGTGATGGTGCATGTGACTTAGCGCCATTGTTTGGTTTGTCTAAGCGTCAAGTTCGCTTGTTAGCTAAAACACTTGGCGCACCAGAATTACTGGTAACCAAAACGCCAACTGCTGATTTAGAGTGTGATCGCCCAGGCCTTGCTGATGAAGATGCACTTGGCGTGAGCTACGATCAGATTGATGATTTCTTAGAAGGCAAAGAAGTATCGAATGAAGTTGAAGAAAAGCTGATTGCGATTTATAAGCGTACTCAACATAAGCGCCAGCCAATTCCAACTGTTTATGATTAATCTTTATAATTTATAAAGGAAAGGCGCTCAAAATGAGCGCCTTTTTGTTTTACCGAGAGAGCGTTACGCTTTTAATGCTTTCTCAATTAGCATATCAATATAGGCTTTTTGTGCTTTCGCAGCATCTGAAGCGCCCCAAGATAGGCTTGTACCTTGAATATCTTGTAGTTGCTTAAATGCAGCTGCTTTTGCCAAGTTATCGTGCTTTGATGGCTTGTTGATACCCGCAATTTTAATTAACGACTGCACATACTCAGTTTGTACGTTGTGGCTTACTGATGACGCTGACTTTGCATCAACAAAAACGGCAGCGGTTAAGTCATTTAAGAAGCTATTCACATCGTATTCGTTACCGTATTTTGTGGTATCCGAAATACGCGTCATTACATTTGGGTGTAATAGCTGAGCTAATACATTCTTTTGCATGCGAAGTACCATAGCGTGGTACTTAGGATCTTCGTTTTTACCATAATGACTAAAGCCGCGACGCTGGTGTTGCATCTTGTTAAGCAGAGGTTCCATTGCTGATAGTGTATCTTGGTGCAAATACTAAATCAGTTAGTACGTTCATCGCCTCTTTTTGTTTCGCAAGTGGCACTGGCGTGTAAGGTTGTGTATTGCTACCTACATTGTCACGCTCTACGTAAACACCACCAATGTAACGCGATACAACGCCTGCTTGAGCGCGGTATTGACCAAATAGCATATTTGCTTTGATCAGCAGCTCTTGATAAGACTCACCGTCATTTAGCGCTGTTTGCTCAAGTTTACCGAATGTTTGGTTTACTAATTCCATACGATCTTTAGCATACGCCACAGCGTTTGATGACATATCGCCAATCATTACGCGTGGGTCTATATGACGACCAGGTGCGCGCATATCGTCGGCATCATTACCAAATGCTAAACCGTGTTCGCTAGAACGTTTTAAAATTGATTCTAAACGCGCCGCTTCTGCCGCAGCATCAGTTAAACCTTGTGAGTAACCATATTCAATAGCCCAATCATCGTAAGGGCCTGGCTTATCTTGGAAGTAATCGCCTTGGCTCATGCCTTTTGGTGCAATGTTTGCTGGCGTATAGTCCATTACTGAACCGGTTAAAATACCTTGCGTTTTAGCTTTGTCATGAACTTCTTTTTCATCCCACAAAATAGACGCTTTCATATTGTGGTTAAGACCCAGCGTATGACCAACTTCGTGAAGAATAAGCATCTTTAAGCCTTGCTCTAAAATTTCTTTCTTCTCGATATCGGTTGTTGCTAGCGAGTTAGCTAACATCATGCCCTGCTGTAATTCATGGCCCTGGCTGCAATGTAACCCTTCTTGGCTTGCGATCTCATGGTTGTGAGCGCTTGATGACGCCGCTTGGCTGTATAAGCTGTCCATCATCCAACGGTTTTTCATAAACACGTATTCAAGCATGATGTCAGAACCTAATATCTGGCCTGTTAGCGGGTTAGCAAGTGATGGGCCGTAACCGCCAAATGGAGGACGTGGTGAAGAAGTCCAACGTAATACGTTGTAGTTAATGTCGCCTGCATCCCAATCAGCATCGTCCGGCTGTACTTTTACTTCAATAGCGTTTTTAAAACCCGCTTTTTCAAATGCTAAGTTCCATGCTAATACACCCTCTTTTACTGTTTCGCGCCATTCAACAGGTGTGGTGTTTTCAATCCACCACGTAATTGGCTCAACAGGCTCAGAAATCGCGGCATTAGGGTCTTTTTTAACGAGATTCCAACGGTTAATGTAATCTTGATATGGCGCCCAGTCGCTAGTGGTCATGTCGTCAAATTGCTGACCAAAATAGCCAACGCGTGAATCATCTTTACGTGGTTGGTAATCGTTTTGTGGCAATTCAATAAATGAGTGCTGCACTTTAATTGATACCGTGCGCGGATCCGTTACTGACTGTGTACCGCGAACGCTTGGGTTAGCATTTTTAAATACATAATCAACAACAATATCTAAATTATTGGTGTAGTTGCGGTTACTAAGAATACGCGATTTTTTGTCGTCTAGCTTACCTGGGTTAAAACGCTTGCTAGCGTTTTTATCATTTGCGCGTTTCCAAGGAGATACCTTATGCAGTGCTTCGCTTTTAAATAACTTATCTACTTTAAGCGCAAACTTGCCGTCTTCTTCTTTTTCAATTTTTAAGCTTGCTAATACAGCTTCACTGATATTTGCATCGCTTGCTTTAGCAATTGCATTATTAGGATCAAACTTATAGCGTGGTGTTTTGCTTATAATATCAATGCGGTCGAAGTGACGGCGGAACTCAATTAATTTGGTTTCGCGGTAAGAGCCACGTACGTGGCCTGCATCAATTACACCGTCAACCGTATGTGCAAAGTAAACGTAAGGCTTATTTAAGTTTGCCTCACTAATCACCATCATGGTTTCGCCGGTTTTCTTATCTTGGTAAAGATTAAATAACCCTTCAGAAGCGGTTTTTTTCTCAAGCATTTCTGCAAGTGTTTTATCTTTCTTTTCGTCTTTTTTCTTGTCGTCTTTTGCCATTGCTGCGCCGTTGGTGGCGAAGCTTAGTGCTACAGCAAGTGTAAGTAGCTTTAATTTCATTGTGTTTCCCTTAGTACCTTCAAAGTGAAATTTTTGTTTTTATCAATAAATGAGTCTACCCAAAGCAAAAATGGATTTAAAACGTAAAAAGTAACTTAATGTTAACGATGCTTAATTTTGCTAAACTGCGGCTATTACTAACGCTAATATTTTGGGTTTACTGCTCACTCCATGACAACTTTACGTTTAGACCGTACAGCTAGTGCACCAATTGCGACTAAAACAGCAAAAACACTTCGTTCACACAATCAAGAACGCATAGACAACTATTACTGGATGCGCGATGACGCACGCGCTGACCAAGCCGTGCTTGATCACTTAATCGCTGAAAATAACTATTGCGATGCGGTATTAAAACCAAGTGAAACACTGCAAACCGAATTGTTTGAAGAGCTTAAAGGTCGCATTGAAAAAGATGACAGCACAGTGCCAGTAAAAGACGGCAAGTATTGGTATCACAGCGAAGTAACTGGTGACGAAGAATATGCGCGTCATTACCGAGCCACCAGCGCGACTGGCGACAATAAAACCCTTTTATTAGATGTTAATGTGCTTGCTAGTGAACATGAGTTTTACGACTTAGGTGAAATTGGCATTAGCCCAAACGATGAATTACTCGCTTATTCAGAAGATACCGATAGCCGCCGCATTTACACCGTACGTTTTAAGCATATTGATTCAAATACCTATTTAGATGATGTACTTGAAAATACTGAAGGCCAAATTATTTGGGCTAATGATAATAAAACAGTATTTTATGTAAGGAAGGACTTACAAACTTTGCTGGGCTATCAAGTCTACCGTCATGTGCTGGGTACATCACAAAATGATGATGTGCTGGTTTATGAAGAAGATGATCACAGTTTTTACATGGGGCTTGGCAAAAGCCGTGACGATAGCCTATTGATGATAGATCTTGCCGCTACCGAAACTACCGATTGCTTAGTGCTCGATGCCAACAACCCTTTTGGCGAGTTTAAACGCTTAATTCCTCGTGAAGAAAACCATATTTACGATATTGATAAGCTGGGCGACGAATACGTTATTTATTCCAACTGGCAGGCGAAGAACTTTTGTATTTTTACTGCTACCGCGCAAACTATTCAAGACAAATCACTGTGGCAATCATTTGTTGCGCACCGTACTAATGTACTGGTGGAAGGTGTTGAATTATTTACTCAGTTTAAAGTCGTGACAGAGCGCGAATTGGGCCAAATTCGTTTTGTTATCTACCCAAATAACGGTGAGCACTTTGCCCTTGCCTTTGACGACCCATGCTTTTTTGCCGGTATTGGTGATAACCCAGAGCCAGACACCAACACTGCACGTATTTTCTATTCAAGTTTAACTACGCCAAGTAGCTTATTTGAGTTTGACCTAAACACAGGTGAAAAACGTTTGCTTAAGCAACAAAAAGTACTGGGTGATTTTGATGCAGCTAATTATCAAGCTGAGCGCTTGATGATCACTAGCCGCGATGGTGTCGATATTCCAGTATCCTTGGTTTACCGCAAAGACATGTTTAAGCAAGATGGCACAAATCCGCTGTACCAATATGGTTATGGCGCTTATGGCATTACCATCGACCCTAACTTTTCGGCGCATAATCTAAGCTTGCTCGATAGAGGGTTTGTTTATGCTATCTCGCATGTTCGAGGCTCTGAAATGCTTGGCCGCGAATGGTACGAGCAAGGTAAAATGCAACATAAGCAAAATAGTTTTAATGATTTTATCGATGTAACACGGGCGCTGGTTGAAAGTGGCTACGGTGCTAAAGATAAAGTATTTGCTTCGGGCGGCAGTGCTGGTGGTTTATTAATGGGCGCTGTAGTTAACCAAGCGCCAGAGCTTTATTTAGGTATTGATTGCACCGTTCCTTTCTTAGATGTGTTAACCACCATGTTAGATGAAAGTATTCCACTTACGACTAATGAATATGATGAATGGGGCAATCCAAATGAACGCGATGCCTATGAATGGATTAAAGCGTATTCGCCATACGATAATATTAGCGCGCAAGACTACCCGAATATTTTAGTAACCACCGGTTTTCATGACTCGCAAGTTCAGTATTGGGAACCGATGAAATGGGTTGCTAAGTTACGTGAGTACAAAACAGATAATAACTTACTGTTATTTAAAACCGATATGGATAGCGGTCACGGTGGCGCATCTGGGCGTTTTAAGAGCTTAAAAGAGCGTGCGCTAGTGCTCGCTTTCTTCCTTTCGTTACTTTCAGAGAAATAGTATGCAGCCCTACTCTAAAGCCTGTGAGAATAATAAAGATCCGATTTTATCTATTCTTAAATCGGCATTTTCTAATGCAACCAGTGTTTTAGAGATAGGTTCAGGCAGTGGGCAACACGCGGTGTATTTTGCCCCTGCACTTGCTCACCTTAGTTGGCAAACCAGCGATGTGTTAGCAAATCATCAAGGTATGATGGTATGGCTTGATGCTTTTCCATCACCTAACTTATTGCCGCCATTAGCACTCGATATTGCAGAGCCTTGGCAAATAGCACAATACGATGGCATATTTACCGCCAATACCCTGCATGTTGTTAGCCCTCAACTTGTTGAAGCGTTTTTTGAAAAAGTGAATCGCTTTTTAGCGCAAAATGGCACGCTGTGTATTTATGGACCATTTAACTACCATGGTGAGTTTACATCACCGTCAAATGCAGAATTTGACCAATGGTTAAAAGTGAAAGACAACACCCGCGGTATTCGAGATTTTGAATGGATCTGCCAACTAGCTGTAAAAGCAGGTCTTGAATTGATTACCGATCACGAAATGCCAGCAAATAACCGTTTGCTCGAGTTTGTTAAGCGTTATTAACGTTTCCCATAAAGCGTCTTCCCACGCATTGTTTACATTCGTATAAGTTATTAGATAATTTTAGATCAGCTTATGTTGTAAATTGAGGTAGTATTTTGTTATTCCAATAAAAACCCCAAGGTTGGTTTGATGATTAACGTATTTAAAACATTAGGCATTTTACTATTTTTTATAAGTGCCAGTAGCTTTGCAAATTGCTTATCTCAAAGTGCAGACGTTAAGTTAATCAATCACTCAATTAGCGAGGGTAGCTATCGGTTTTTAGCTAAATCCGATGTTGCTAAAGTACTTGATTTATCTGACCTTAATTTCGAAGATTATTTAGTGCAAACCAAGCAGCAAATAACAGCGCTCAACCCCCGTGCGAATGTACCTTGCCCTGTTAATAACTATGTTTTAAACCAGCAAAATATCAGCGCACCAACCATTACTGATTTAGTAAAGCCGTATCAGTTAACGCGCGCAAATAGCGATAAAGTGGTGCTGCTAATCCACGGTTTAACCGATTCGCCATATAGTTTTCATGATTTATCCGCGTTTTACCACCAGCAAGGATTCAATGTGCGTACTGTATTGCTGCCAGGTCACGGCACTGCAGCGGAGCATTTACGTTATGTTGATTACAATGATTGGCGCGCACTGAGTGCATTTGCGATTGAGCAATCACTTAATGATTTTGAGCAGGTATATTTAGGCGGCTTCTCAACAGGAGCCGGTCTTATTTTAGATTATATGCTTACGCGAAAGTCTCTGAGCCCAAAACTGTCTGGTGTAATGCTGTTTGCGCCAGCGACAAAGGCTAAAAATTCAATGTCGTGGCTTGCGCAGTATATTGATTATGTGCCTTTTTTAAATTGGCTTGATAAAGACGCAGATGTTGATTTTGCCAAGTATGAATCGTTTCCGATTAATGCTGGTGCACAAGTACATCATTTAATGAGTAATGTATATCCTCTGACAAAACATCATATTACGCACAACGTACCTATGTTTGTTGCTGTGCCCGAGCATGATATGACGATTGATACTGCCGCAACACTTGATTTATTGGTTCAGTGGCAACGTAAAACCCCTACACCACTCACTTTGGTTTATTACGGCGAACGTGATAACGCAAATCAGCTGAGTGCATTTGAAAATGTAAAGTTAGTAACACCGCAATGCATACCAAAGTGTGATGACCAACTACAAATGGCTCATACCGCAATTCCTAATGCGCCAAGCAATATTCATTATGGTGAGCATGCAGTATATCGAAACTGCGGCCATTACTTGGCAGACGTAAAAAAATACAATGCTTGCAAAGTAACGCCCAATATTCCAGCTTCAGAAAAAACACCGCTTGCTGGGGAAAAGCATGCGCTTTTTCAGCGTTTAAGCTACAACCCTTACTATTCTGAATTAACTAACGAACTCGCACTGTTTTTAGCTAAATAGTGTTATGCGGCTTGGTATTGCGCAAGATTAGCTTTTTACCAAGTCTGTATTAAACTTAGTGCTAGCTGTTCGGTACTCGAATGTACTTAGTTAATTTCTAAAACAATAAATATAAAAAATAAAAGATGCAGCAAAATAACTCTCACACAACCGATCTATGGCGAAGCTTTATTGAAGTAGATGGCTTACACAGCGCCGAACTAAAACGCCGAGTTTTTTCGTTTTTGGCAATGTCTGGCATCGCTTTGGTAGTGTTTTCAGGGCTATTGTTAGCGAATTTTCAAACCTACCCGTGGCTTTTGAGCATTACTTTATTGGGCGCACTTATTGCCGTATTTATTAATGTGGTGATTTATTTTAGTACTCGACAACTTAAGTATTGCAGTATTGGCATTGCGCTAACGGTATTGCTACTAAGTATTTTATTGGTTTACACCGGCGGAAAGGAAAACACTGCGCTTTATTGGATTATGTTTTATCCGGTTGTGGTGTTTACTATGCTAGGCGTGCGTTTTGGCTTGTTGTTAACAGCGCTTGCGATCGGCGCGATTGCGTTTCAGTTATATGGCCCAGATCTTGGCCAAGCAAATTATGGCCACGTTGAAAAATCGCGATTTTTATCGGGCTTTTCGCTCGTGGTATTTTTTGCTTTTATTAGTGAATATTTTCGCGATAAAAGTCATCAAGCCATAACTAATATTACCTATAATCAAAAACAAAAAGCGAATACCGATGCGTTAACGGGTTTGCCAAATCGTCGATTTATTGATGCGATTTTCTTAACCAAAATGGAAAAAACTACCGCGGAATTTTTACCTATGGCGGTGATTATGTGTGATATCGACCGCTTTAAAGCCGTAAATGATAATTATGGTCACGATATTGGTGATAAAGCATTGATGCACATAGCTAAATTAATGCAAAATCAATTGCGTTATTCAGATGTAGTAGCGCGCTACGGCGGTGAAGAATTTATTATCTGCTTGCCCCACGCATCGATGCGTCAAGCTGTGCAAATCGCAGAAAACTAAGAAAGAATATTGAAGATCATCCGGTTAATTTGGAAAGTGGCGAGAATTTAGCGCTAACTGCCAGTTTTGGCGTGGCAGAAGTACATTCAGTGGTTGCCTTTTACAATGCGGTAAAACAAGCTGACGAGGCCTTATATAGCGCCAAACGAAGTGGTCGCAACCGTGTCGCGACGCTTTAGTACCAATGGATAACACAGCAAACGCTGTGTTATCGCGTTATTTTCACCTTATAAACTGCAATCTGCTTTTCAATATAGCTTTCGCTATCTTCTGGCATAAACGCTTTTGAAAGGTAAGTTTGTTGGCCTTTGTAATTAACAAAAAGCATACCTTTTGGTGTGTGAATGATTTCTTTGATCTGATCCCATTCAAGCAGTGATTCGGTATAGGGGTTTTTACTTTCAATGCCATCTTCATTTAGGGTGATTGTGACAGTTGAATTCGATGCCCTGCTCCACATCTGGCGTGTAAGCCACCAAGGACGGCGATAGTAGAAACTGATAAATTCTAGAATGCCTAAACCAACCATAATGTAAGGCGCTACGCCACCAATCTCGGTAAAGATAATAAGCCCCATTCCAATGCCAATAAAACTGCCTGCAAAGCCGTATTTTGGTGTTTGGTGAGGACTGTGTGGCAGTGATTCGTCAAAACACTCTTCAAGGTATGCTTTGTCGAGCGTGAATTGGTAACTAATGGTCATTGGTATTTAACTTTTACTCATAAATAAAGCGAGAGATAACATTAATGGCGTAAGGTTTGCCGCAGCAGCTACCATGCCCATCGCAGGTAAATGCTGTGCTATGTTATCGCCTAAACGGAACAAGTATACCAAGGAAAGCAAACAAAGTACGAGAGGCAGTAACGCGATTAACGCAAGCTTAGGCAGAAGACCAATCATTACTAAACACACTAAGCCAGCAAATGCCGAAATCAATGACAACGCAAATACCCAGCGAGCAACGTTAACGCCATAGTAAATAGCGATATGTTTGCGGCCAACGCTTTTGTCGGCGACTATGTCGGGTAGTTGGTTTATTAACAGTAGGTTATTGGTGATTAAAAACGGCACTAAACTAATCGCGACTAATGAGTAACTAATATTACCCGTTTGCACCAAAAATGCGCCAACAGGCATTAGAATAGCAAAGCCGATACCCGGAGCAATAAAACATAGCCAAGGGTGTTTGTTAAGTACCTTGGTATAACTCACTACTATCAATAGGCCAAGTAAACCAATCGGAACTAGCGCAGCGCCAATGCGAAAAATAAAAAATACACCGATTAATATTACCGCCATTACTGAGCCAATAGCATACCGCTTAACTATCGGGGCGAGAGCTGGGTTTTGCTTTAATAAACCGCTGCCACCGCTAAAAGGAGTTGGTGTGGTGTTTAAATCTAAACCACTTTGAAAATCTTGATATTCATTGATGGTATTCACGGCAATTGCAGCGAGTATTGCACCAAGCACGCTTAGTAGTGCATCGAACATATCAATAGTTATGCCTTGATAAGCACAGTATGCGAGTCCAACTAAACACGACAGCGGCGCTAACGTTAAAAATGGTGGGCGAATGGCGGGCAGCGCAGCTATGTATTTGTTCATGTGCTCACTCCTAGTTCAGCTTATATTCTTCCTTAAGTGCCATATGCTGGCTTTTCAGTTTATTTAAACTGGTTTGAAATGCCTGCACTATTTCATCAGGTGTGTCTTTACTAAAGGCAATGTAATCATCAACGACTTTCAATAGTAGAATACGCTGAAATAATTCGCTGCCAAGTTTTCTTTGTTTTATAGCGGCGTTTAACCCTGAGCGTGAAATCGCTAATAAGTCGACACGCTCAGCTTTAAACAAGGCTAGCGCATCATCCATACTTTTAGCGGCAAGAATTTGCTGATGTGGAAAATCCGTTTCGTAGATAAGACTTTGCGTTACGTCATTTCGAATAACCGCAATTGATTTATCATAAACTTGCGAAATATCGGTAATAAATAAACCAGTATTCGGTTGCGCAATAATGTAATACTCTGCTGTAAATAACGGCCCTACCCATTTAAATTTTGCTGCACGATCAGCTGTTTTAGACATGGCAAATAATGCCGTATTTGGTTTGTCGCTAATTTCTTTATAGCCACGTGCCCAAGGCACAACTAGTATAGGTTGCTCGGCGATACCTTGGTCGTGCCAAATGAGTTTTAATAAATCGACCGACAAGCCGATTAATTGGTCGTTGTAATAATAACTTGAAGGTGGGTAAAGCTCAGTGTAATAAGTGATTGGATGTGTTTTTTCAGCAGCCGCAAGGTGTTGCGCTAAAAGCAAACAGCTCGCAACAAAAGCTAAACTAATTTTTATATTTAAAAATCGAAAGAACTGCACTGTACTACATAATTACTACTTTTGTTTTACTCTAGCTTATTGAATTACATAGAACAATGCATTTTATTCAATCATCTTTGACCTAGTACAAGTTAATTGATAATTCTTTCAAGTGGTTGGCGCATAACCAATTGTTGCGTGAAATACCGCATTGGAATAGTAATCAAGGCAACCAAAATACAAATCAAATAAATACTAAGCTGTTCACTGGTGTAATGTACTAGTCCGAACACACCAACTTCTAACACACAAATCACCGCAAAAAGAGCGATATTCTTTAAATTTATACAGCCTGAAAAGTATACGATTAATAAAGGCGCAAACGCTAAAAACATTGTTGTTGCAAATACGGTTAAAAAGGCGATTTTCACAGCTTCTTGCGCATCTTGCCTAAATAAAGTGATGGCAACCATTGCAGCAAAAATTAATACTGTATTACGCAATACCACTTTATCAAATGCGTAAATAATGTGTTTGATCAACTGACTGGTGCTGTCAAAGCAGTGAGCTATCGACTTGATTTGATGTTTAAGCTGGTTGAACTCTTGGTAAACTGGAAACTGACACCCGAGCACGAGCGATAACAACATAAAGTTTATAAGTACTTCGTTATCAGTAGTGGCAAATAAAAAGCCAAATATCGCGGCAAAATAGCCACCTAAATAACCAATTTTCGTTTGTGGGTAACATACTGCCCACGCGATATCTTTGTTAAATGACTTTTTAAATTTAGCGGTAAAAGTAGCTAATTTTTGGTTCCACCAAATGACCGATTGGCGGTCAGTTGGTACCAGAGTTTTACTGAGTTTAGTTCTGCCGGTTGGTGACTGAAAGGCGCTATACATTGCGTAGCAAGCTGTAACAAAAATGATTATTTGGGCTATTTCATGCGTTGCTTCAAACATCATTAAAATTAATAGCGATGAGCTAAACAAGTTACGCAAAATATTGTGTACTATTGAGCCACTTGAGTTTACTAGTAATCCAATAATCGAAAAGCTAACCGGTATTAAAATGTAATGCAATGAAAGCTCACTACTCAAGGTAACAAACGAGCTCATTAGTAATGCGCCAATAACCGCTAAAATAAGCGCGCTTTTTAATATTGAGAAACGGTAAAGCGTATTTACAGCCCATAGGTAATGCGTTTTTAGTTTTGCCAGCCCAATTCCCAGCAAAAAGCCAAAAAAGAGTGATGGCAAACAGGTTATTAGCAAATAGGTTTTTACATAGCGAAAGGTGCCTGGGTCGAGCGATTTTTGCAGCCACAACACATTAAATACGACTGAAAGCACAAGCATAAATGGCAGTGTTGCTGTGCCACTACGCATTAAAATCCACGCGTTTGATTTAAACAAACTCATTTGCCACCTCCAAATACCAGTCTTCTAGGTTAATTGGCTGAATCGTGGCATCAATATCGTAAAAGGCACACCACTCGTCTATCGGCTTTTTCAATGGTGCAATAATGCAAGTATTGGTAGTGTCACCAAATTGTTGAATTCTGCTAATCGACGTGTCTTTTTCCAGCAGGTTAACTTTTGATTTATTAGTAAAGCTAAGTTTGGCAATGCTTGCCTTGAGCGCATCGAGCTCGTAGTAATGGCGGATTACACCAAATTGCAGTACCGCAACGCGATTGGCAATGCGTTCTAAGTCAGACACAATATGAGTTGAGAAAATCACCGTAGTACCGTGTTCACAGCACAAATCGATCACTTCTTTTAAAAAGGCGCGGCGCATATTGGGATCAAGGTGTGCAACAGGCTCGTCTAAGATCAGCAGTTCAGGGCGAATTGATAATGCCTGCACCACGTCTAGCATTTGTTTTTGACCACCAGAAAGCTTGCCAATTACCTGATCATGGCTGATGCGCCAGCGCTTTAGCAAGGTTTCGCAATAAGCCTTATCCCACGATGGAAAAAACTGACTAATGTAATCAATGTATTGCGCTACTTTCATCCATTCAAATGCAGAACTGGTTTGTGCTACATAGCCAATTTTTTGTTTTTTACTTTGCGGTAATTCATGCCATTCATAACCCCATAGTTTAATTGTGCCTTGATCTAATTGGCGCAGGCCCATAATCGATTCTAATAGGGTGCTTTTACCGGCGGCATTTTTTCCAAGCAAGCCAACAATATCGCCTTTGTTAACTTGCCAATTCAGTTTATCGATTACGCGCAAGCTTTTGTATGATTTGATGGCCTTTTCAATGGTGATAATCGGTTGAGTCATAGTTACGTCCTGTTGCTTAGCGCAGAAAGTGCATCTTGTACTAGGGTTATAATCGCGTCGTCAGAAAGCTTTTGCTGCTTGGCTAACGTTACAAATTGATCTCGCTGAGTGAGCAGCGCGTCACTGTAATTACTAATGTTGTGTTGCTCGGCAACCAACATGCCAATGCCTTTTCGCCTTTCCAGCACGCCTTGTTGTTCTAATTGCGAGAATGCTTTAGAAATAGTCATTGGATTTACTTGTAAGCTAGACGCCATTACACGTACCGAAGGTAGCTGTTGCCCCGGTTGTAACAATCCCGCACGAATGCCCTGCTTGGTTTGCTCCATCACCTGACGATAAAGCGCACTCGATGCTTGGGTGTTTATGGTGTAAATTGCATGAATTAAATCTATGCTCATAGTGTATTAGTAATTTATAGGTGTATTAATACACTAATACAGTTTGAAATTAAGTCAATAAATAAAATGAAATTAATAGCAACGCTTAACTACCCTGTAGTGATCCATTATTGCGGTGACGATGAATTGGAATATGTTGAAAGCCAGCATCAGATGCGGGATTTACTGGGTAGTTTAGTGATAAATGACGGTGTGATTGATAGTAGCGGAAACTACTATCGTGTTATCAGCAATAGCGAGCTTTTACAGATAAATTCGTTCAACTTAGAAGAATTTACGCTATTACTGCAAAAGCATGCCTTTGCTTTAGCAAATTGCTGTATTACTAAAATGCACTTTGCCAGTTTTGCAGAAGGCTTTGCTTTTGTTAAACAGAGCGGTTAAGCCCTGTTAACCTAAACTCGAGTTAGTTAATTTGCTCTGGCGATAAGCGCTTAATATCACCTTCGATCGCTTCCATGCGTGCGATAGTGAGTTGCTCGTACGGATCAATATCAAAATGCCAAATTAAATTACCTTGTTTTACCAGTGTAATGTCGCTTGGGTTAGTAAGGTCGAGACGCCAAATTTTATCTTGCTTTGACCATGATGATTGCCAATACAACGCATTGTTTTTAATGCGAATATTGTGCAATAAATTCGTTTGCTCGCGGCTAAGTTTTGCGAGATTTTCACCGCTTTCAGTTAAATCAGTTTTGCTAATTAATTGATTCTCTTGTAGTACTAACCAACGGTTATTACTGCTATCGAAATAGGCAAACTGTGCATTTAAATCAATACTTTTAAGCATTCTGCCTTGTAAATCATAGAGCTGTATTTTGGTGCCATCAAAGGCGTAAACCGTTTGCATATCATACCAGCCGGCATTTTTTATGGTGCTATTTAGCTCGGTGGTAAACTGCAAAATCAGGCTTTTGCGATCATATAGCGCTAAATCCATATCGCGGTTCGACAGCAGCATGCTTAAATCCGGCCGCCATTCTAAAAACTTAACGTATTCATAGCCTTTGTGATTAGAAAGGCGTGTTACCTTGTTGTCAGCATGCAAATACACTTCGCAAACGCCGCTGCGGCGCGACATAAATGCGGTTTCACCTAAACTATTACTTACCGGTAAGTAATCGATGCTTGAAGTTGAGAAAATCGGCAAATTGTCTTTATCACGAATATTCACCTGCCAGCTTTCAATTGCGGTGTAGATATCACCGTTTTTATCAATTGAAGCACTGGTGAAAAGACCTTGAGCGGTGTTATAAATAGGATAGCTTTGGCCATCACGGTGCGTTGCTATTAGGTTATGGCGCTGACTTTCATCGTTACTGACAATGGCACCGTTATTTGGATTATAGGCTACAAGCCAAACTGGAAATGACCAGCTAAGTGCTTCTTTGCCATCGAGTGACACCAGCTTGCTGGTGTGGTCAATATAATTAAATAGAAAATAAACGCGATTATCCCATGCTGAAATAGCCCCTTTATATTCAGCTTGAGCAGGGCGCTCAAGTGGCATCGCAATAAGTTCTTCGGTACCAATGCGGTACAAATAGGGCACTAATACACCTTGCTGTAAGATGCTTAAAATAAGCTCGTCATTTGATTTCCAAACAGGCGGTTTTGCCGATTCACACACGATGCCGTTAGCGCGATGGCTGGTGGCACCTTGCGGTGAAATAATTGAAAGCTCACATTTATCTTCAATAAATTGCCAATACGCTAATAGCTTTCCTTTGTGTTGCCAAGCGGGAAAACCAACACGATGAGCAAAGGTGCGATTGAATAACTGTTGGCCCTGCTTATCTGTAATGGTGAGGGTTTTGATATCTTTAATGTACGCCATCAAATCGTGTTCGCGATGTACGCTTACATCAAATTCTAACCCTAAATCGTAGCTCACATCATGAAGTTCATAATGCGGAACTTCAAACTCGCTTTCTTGGCTATTAAAAAACGCCCAAACGCTAAAACACACGACTAAAATCGGCAGCACCGCCAATAGTGGGTGAAACTTTCGACTACTGCGCTCTATGGCTTTTACTTGCGCTGGCGCATTGCTAACCAGCTCAACATCGGCAATAAAACAGTAACCCTTTTTCGGCACTGTTTTTATAAAGCGAGGATTGCGTGAACTATCACTTAGTAGTTTTCGCAGTTTAGTTAACAGTTGATACAGGCTGTTTTGTTCCACTATGGTGTTTGGCCATAACGCGGTTTGAATCTGTTCTTTTGAAATAACTTGCTGCGCATTATTTATCAGCATGGCAAGCAACTGAGACACTTGAGGTTCAAGTTTTTCTATCTGACCTGTTTGCCACAGGCAAAGCTCATCTTTAGATGCATTAAATTCAAACTCTGCAAATCTAAATGTACCTTGTCTTGGGGTATGAGCGTTTTCCATAGCTGTTTAAACAGGCCTTTTATAGTTTTAATAACAAAAATACGGTTTTGCAGATTAAAGTCAATAAATATAAGACTTCTAGCAGCTTTATTAAGAAAAAAATCAGCTTTTTAAGCAGCTTTTTCTGCTGATATGTAATGCAAATAAACCGCATATGAGCCGTTATGAAAAATCCGTTAATTTACTCTTTTACACTTGTGAGCTTTGCCACACTGGCCGAGCAATCGGAAATCACATTAGATGGTCAGCTCGCTGAAAATATATGGCAGGATGCCACTCAATACCAAACCTTTTATCAGGTAGTGCCAGCCACCTTGTCAGAACATAAAAACAAAGTGGAAGGGCGAGTCTACAGCGATGAAAAAGGCATGTATATCGGCATGATTAATTATCAGCCAAAGGAGCAGCGTAAAAAGCAATACAACTTGCAAGATGCGTTTATGCAAGCTGATTTCAATCGTTTTGTTATCGATTTTTCAGGCGATGGCAGTGGCGCGTATTTGTTTGCGGTAACGCTGGGTGGCGGTATTCAAGATGCGGTACTGACGCCGCAATTAGCAACCGACTATGATTGGGATGGCGCTTGGCAATCTGCATTTTATGAAGCTGATGATTTTTGGTCGATAGAAGCGTTTATTCCGTGGCATGCAGTGTCGTTTCGCCATAAACAAGACAACAACGGCTACTCTCAAGTGGGTGTATCGCTTCAGCTTTATGATTTAGCGAAAAACTATATTTATGGTTCGCAGCCACAAACCACTGGCAATAGCGATTTTTACATTGAAATGCCAAAAGTCCAGGTGAAAATACCACAGAGTCAGCAGTGGGCATTTGTGCCTTATGCCAGCTATTCAAACGATTTTGTGGCGAATGATGGCGATGCAAACTTAGGGTTTGATTTAGTCTATAAGCCGAATCACCACCAAAAGTTAAGTGTTGCGGTGAATCCTGATTTTGGTCAGGTCGACAGTGACGAGGTGGTGCTGAATTATTCTGCAGTGGAAACATTACGCACCGATAAGCGTCCGTTTTTTACTCAAGATATTAGTGTGTTTAGCATTCCGTCTGAGCGCAATACAAAGCTTATTCACACCCGTCGCATTGGTGCGGGCAGTGATGATAACAGTGAATTAATTACACCAATTGATTTGGCTGCGCGCTTTGTCCATCAAGGTGAAAACTTGCAGTTGGCGGGTTTTGCTGTAGCGGAAGATAATTTAGCCTCAGACGCGGGCAAAGACTTTTATGCAGGACGCATTAATTACACCCAACAAACGGCGCAGCAAAATTGGCAAACCGGTGTGTTGGCAACTAAAACCAAGCGGCCATGGTTAGATAGAGATGCCTCCAGTTATGCTTGGGATAGTCAGTATCAAAGTGATACCTGGTCAGGTCAGGTTGCATTAATGCACACGGATATAAGCGAGCAGGGGGTAAGTACACAAGGTACTGGTATATCGCTAAATGCAAAGTACCAATTTAATGTAAACACATCAATTTCAGCTAATTACTTAAGACTTGATGATAGTTTTGATAATAACGACTTAGGATACAGCGAACGTAATAATTGGCGTGCCAGTGAAATCAACTTTAGCCATGCTATCAACACTGACAATAAGTGGTTTAATCGCGTGCTACAAAAGGCCAGTATTAATTATCACACCGATGATAATGGCTTAAAGCTAACCAGTAATCCGCAATATTTAGTGAATCTAAATCTAGAAAATGGCGGTCAATTTGAAACCATAATTAATTACTACGCAGGAGCATGGCACGACAACTTAGGCTATGGCACGGACGCAGTTTATGTTGATGATAATTGGACTTCTCGCGTGATGTACATTAGCCCTTATACAGGTATGTTTAGCTGGGCAGCGAGTTACCAAAATGATCAAGAGGGGTTAAATGGCCGTGCTGATCAGTACGCTGTTGATTTAACGCTAATGCCTCACCCAAATTGGCGCATTGCATTTAACAATTACTTCCGTACGGGTGATGGCTGGTTGGTAGCAAATCAACAAAATGTGATTACCGAATACGACCGTGATTACTATGCAAACCATATTAAAATTTCAGGTTTAATTTTAGATAATCTTGAATTTAGTTCGACCTTTCAGTGGGCGAGTTTGAAGGCGCAAAGTAAGCAGGTTTATCGAGTTTCGCAAAATGGTTTGCAAGCCGACACTCGCGATACCAGCTTTGATGATTCGCGTTTCAACTTGCAACTAAAACTGCGCTATAAAATGGGCGCATATTCAGATATTTATTTGGTTTATGGGCGTGGTGGTAACGAATTAATTGAACGCGATTTAACTAATAACCGCTTTGCAACATTAGAGCGCAATTGGCAGCAGCCCGATCAAGAGTTTGTTACATTTAAAGTACGCTATCTGTTTTAGCTAACACCAAAGCAAAAACCTAACTGCCCTAGGTTTTTGCTTTTTTCTTGCCTTTTACAAGCTTTATCCAAAACGCTAGCTCAAACAACACACCTAATATAATTACCAAAAAAGTACCGCTTTGAAACGAAACGGTATAAAAGAAAATGGCCGTGATAAGCAGTGCCGCTAAAATTAGGTAGTGAGTAACAGTTGAAAACATATCGATTCCTTAAGTTGTTTTCTTACGCGTTGGCTTTAAATAACAACTGATTTTGGCCTGCCGACTTTAAATAAAAGCGAATTTCTTGGCCTAATCGCGTTGTTACCTGGCTAATAATAAAATCACCCATTTTTTCAAGCTTAGCTAAGTAGTTAGTGCGATTTTTAAATGACTGCTTAATTAAGGTTTGCTTTTGTCCGTTGATATAAAGCTTTGCATCCTGCTGATCATTTTTTGTTAAGCGTATTTGCTGTCCAGCTAACACTAATTTATATGTTTTAAGCATAATGCCTCCTTAATTCGTTAAGGCTAGACTAAGCAAAAACTAAATATGATGAGCTTAAAAGTGTTTAAAGGCGATATTCGGTGATAACTGGATTTATTTAACTTGGTTTATGGGTGATTCGCCCATTGATTGATCATATTGAGTAAGTCTTTTTCAACCAAAGGTTTAGATAAAAAGTCATTCATACCAGCTGCTAAGCATTTATCTTTGGTTTCACTCTGATTGCTAGCTGTTAACGCAATAATGGGGGTATTAGTATCAAATTGGCGTATTTGCTTAGTGGCATCAAAGCCATCTAACTCAGGCATTAGGCAGTCCATTAAAATAATATCAAACTGCTGCTCTTTTGCTGTCGCCACGGCTTCAAGACCATTATTTGCCGTTGTGACAGTATGTTCAGCAAGCATCGCTTTTGCGATATGTTGGTTTAGCGGTACATCGTCTACCAGTAAAATAGCTGCATCGACGACTTTTTCAATATTGTGTGCGGCATCTAGGTTTAGCTCTGGTTTTTCAACTTCATCGCACGGTAAGGTCACAACAAAACGTGATCCTTGACCAAGTTTACTGGCAACTTCAATTGCGCCATTCATTTGTTTTACTAGCGCATTACAAATGGCTAAACCGAGTCCAGTGCCGCCATATTTGCGGGTTGTACTGGCATCTGCTTGAACAAACTTAGTGAATAAGGAATTAATTTGCGCTTCGCTTAAACCTATGCCGGTATCAACAATCGTGATGGTGAGTAAATATCTGCCTTGTCCCGTTGCGGTTAACTCTACCGACACCGACACAGTGCCTTGCTCAGTGAATTTAATCGCATTACTAATTAAGTTGATTAATACCTGTTTTACGCGCACATCATCAAGTGCCACATAAGATGTTTGATTAGTATAATTTGCGATAATACTAACGTCTTTTTCCATCGCCGATGCATTAAACATATCGACAACGTTTTTTAGCATTTGGTTTATTTCACACGGCACAGGGTGAAGCACAAGTTTGCCTGCTTCGATTTTCGAGATATCTAAAATATCATTAATGGTTGCGAGCAATTGCTGCCCCGAGCTGGTGATCACATCAAGTTGTTGCTGTTGTTGTTTGGTCATTGATGTTTTGGCAAGCAGTATTGCTGTGCCGAGTACACCGTTTAGCGGCGTGCGAATTTCGTGACTCATTACGGCGAGGAAATCTGACTTAGCTTGCGCGGCCAATTGGCTCTTTTCGGTTTCTTTCTTTAATTCGGCCTGCTTGGTTAGCAAATTATCGAGCAAGTCGTTGTATGCATTGACTAGTTCGCCAATTTCATCGCTGCGTTGAACCGATACTTTTTTTGGTTTACGAGATTTAATGCCCGCGCGGATAGAGTTCAACAATTGATATAGCGGCACAATTGCTTGGGAGCGAATCACATAAATACTCAGGGCCATGGTGATTGAAAAGCCAAGCAGGGCGGCGAAGAAAATATATTGGTTAGACAGCGCGATATAGTTGCCTAATTGTTTGGTGTTTATAACCAAAATAACAATGAGATCTTCAAGTGCGCGGCGGTCTTCCGATACCGCTTCAAAGCTGGTTAAATAAATAAGCTGGTTATCAAAATAAAAGTAATCGGGTGCTTGGTTAAAGTTTAGGTTATCGAGTAGTTGGCTAAAGCGAAAATGAGAAGAGGTAAACGATTCACCAATTAATTCAGCTTGGTTGCTTGCTAAAATAACCCCCGAATCTGCTTTGGCAATAAGTACATGATCTACTGCATCGTTTGCACCGATTGCACTTGTAACGCGTTTAAAGTTTGCGGTGCTAATGCGATTGGCTGTGGCAACAACAATGCTTTCAATAATTAACTCGGCTTCATGCTTCATCATTGCTTTAGAAAGCTGGGTTGCATTGTGTTTATTAAACAATACTAACCCCGCCAACACGGTGATATAGATAATACTGAGCAGTAAAGTTATTCGCTTTCCGAGCGTTAAGCCTTCAGTCACTTAATTTCCCTATAGATAAAAACTGCGAGAGCGCTTTGCACTCAAAATTTATACTATTTGTTTCATTTAGCACAGTACACACTTGCTGCATGTTTTGCGATAAGCCTTTTGGCGAGAGTATCTCTCGCTGATCATTTGCGGATAACACCTTTAAATCCTGAAAAGCTGCGGCAAATTCATCTGCGCTAATACCTTCGCGTTTAGCCATAATATTGTTTGCTTCAATAGGATGCTGTTTCGCGTAATCAAGCGCTGCTTGCCATGCCCTATGAAAGCGTTTTATCCACTCTGGATTTTGTTCAACTAGCTCGCTTGAAACCGTTACCACATCTAAAATCGTTTTAGGTATTTCACGCGAATCAAACACCTTTTGTAACTCAAATTCATTTAATAGTAAGTTTGAATAGGGAGGATAGGTTACGTAGGCGTCGATAATATCTTTATCAAATGCATCTGGCGCATCAAGTTGCTCAATGTTTAGCATTTCAATGTCATTAAGTGCCAAGTCGTGCTTCGCCAGAGCTTGATGCAAAAAGAATGAACCTAGCGAACCAAGCTCAACACCTACACGTTTACTTTTAATTTGGCTAAATTCACTAATGTCTGACTTTGCTAAAATCATATCACCGCCGTTTGAATAATCCGTTACTAATACAATAGATATCGGTTTTTTATGCTGCGCAGCTAATGATACAGCTTCGATCATGGTACTGGTCATGGCATTTGCTTTACCTTGTCGGAAAAAGCGTTTTACTTCAGCCAATGACGGTGCTTCAATGATTTCTATATCTAATCCCGCTTGTTTAAATAGCCCTTTTTCATTCGCTAAATATAAAAACTCGTAACCTGGCCATGGATTGATTGCCAGTTTGATTTTTGGGTTATGAGGCTGAGAGCATGAGCTTAATAACAAGCTGGTAAAAATAACTAGTATGAGATGGATTGGTTTCATTATTTGTCTTCGCCTAACGCTTTTTTATTTAGTATAGAAAACCTTATGGTAAGTGGTATAAATCAAAGTAAAAATATGAAATTCTTCAATATTCTAAAATATTCAGCTGTTTATTTTCCAATGACTAGCCAAGAATAAGTGTGTTTGCTGGCCAGCGACGGACAATTAACGAATTAAGGAATATACAATGACATTAGGCGAAAAGTTAAAACAATTAAGACAAGAAAAAGGGTTAAGCCAACCCGAATTAGCAGCTGAAGCCGGTATTGAACAATCGTATTTATCAAAGTTAGAAAATGATAAATCGCTCCCATCGAATGACATTTTGCGGAAAATACTCGCTGCGTTTCAGGTGTCACTGAGTGACTTTGTAACAGACGAATTAGTGCAAAAAGACATGTCACGGCTAAAGCAAATACCCGATGTAGAGCAGCTTATTGCGCAAAAATCACAAAACCAATTTACGCAAAGGCGCAACTTTTTATTGGCTGCTAGCATAAGCATCGTGCTGGCCGCGACCTTGTTTTTTATAGGTTACAGCAAGCTTATTTTTAATGAGTATGTGTACCACTATGAATCGATTGGTGTGGTGAAAGACGATGAGCCAGCGGATATATTTTCGCGTTGGGAAAGGTATCAGTTGGCGGTATTAAAAGTGAGTGATATTTCGTCTGACGAAATGTTTAATCAACGAAACGCGTTAGCATTAGAAATGGCAAAGCGTCGCGTTACATTAGTGCAAATGACACCAGAATATAAAGGCCCAAGCTATACCGAGACAGTCGCAGGGGGCAGACGTATTTATAAGCTTGATAACCTAATGAGTAAAAAGATTCGCCGCCCAATTAATTCATGGTTACAAGTGCTTGGCGTACTGTTATTTGCATCAGGCATTATGGGTTTTGTATTAGAAAGGCGATTATTTAAACTGAACTAGGGTTAATAAAGTAAGCCGATCATGTTAAAGCACTTAATGGCCAATTAAGTGCTTAACGTTTTAGCTTAGAGCAACTGAGTTAATAAAAACGTCAGCCACATTGCCATAAGTAATAGTGCACTTAAGCCAAACGCATATGTACGCCTTTTTAAATTGCGTGCAGAGATATGCTCAAAGGCATGCCAAAACCGTAGCGCAACATAACTCCAAGCAGCAATCATCCAAATGAGCGTTTCAATGGAATGAAACGATAAAAAGCCTAACAGAATAATAAATAAAACTGGCTGTTGAAACTGATTGTCATAACTGCGCCCTGCTAACAGAATATCTTGTGGCATTTCGCGATAATCGAGATTTTGTACGATTTTATAATTGAGCTGTTTTTTACGCACAGCAACAATGCGCTTTGCTGCTGCGCGGATCAGTAAACTAAAGGTCAATGCTAGCAGTGCCCAAATAGGGCCGTATATCCAAATCATGTGTCTTTTTCTCCTTAAGTAAACACGGTAAGGCCTAGTGTATTGCTAAAAAGCTTGCTATAACGTGTCTTAACTGACTAAAAAAGGTTAATTAAAGACATGCATAAAATTGGTATATTGGTTAATCAAGGTGTGATGGCGACCGCAGTTACAGGTGTAATTGATGTACTCAATGTGGCGAATGGTGTTTACAAAAAACGCACTGGCGCAAATGCAGATGCCTTTAGTTGGCAACTAATTGGTGTCGATAAAAAATACGTAGAATCGAGCCAAGGGTTAGTATTTAAAGCGGATGTATGGCTTGAAGAAACCAGTGAATTTGATGTGGTGATTTGGCCTGGCAGCCAATACCGCAGCGATCAGGATCTCTGGCAGCTATGCAAAAGCCTAAAGCCGTTTCATCCGCATATTGTTAAGCTCGCAGAAAATGCTGAATTGGTAATGTCGGGGTGCACTGCTGTTCCACTGCTGGCGCACACAGGCTTACTGGCTGATAAAAAAATTACCGCGAGCTGGTGGCTAGATAGTTTTTTTCAGCGACATATAAAAGGCTGCAAACTCGATACGAGTGAAATGTTGCGACTTGATGGTAAGTTTTTAACCTGTGGTGCCACATCGAGCTTCTTGCTATTAACTTGGTATTTGGTGCGTCATTACTTAGGTAAAGATATTGCCGATACAGTTGCTCGTTATTTATTGATAGATACTGAGCAGGTAAAGCAAAGCGCATTTTTTGCGTTAAATGATTTACCTGAGCACCAAGATGCGGAAATGCGAAAGCTAGAGCAGTGGATCTGCGATCATTTGGATAGCAGTATCGATGTATCAACTATGGCGTATAAGCTTAATATTAGTGAGCGCACATTAACTCGTCGATTCAAAAAGCTGTTAGGCGTTGCGCCCATGCAATATGTACAAATTGCACGCATTGAACGCGCGTGTGGTTTGTTAAAAACAACCAATAAAACGGCACAGCAAATTGCGTTGGGTTTAGGTTATCAAGATGATGCCGCGTTTCGTAAATTATTTATTAAACATAAAGGCGTGGGTATGGGCGAGTACCGCAGAAATAAAGAGTTTTTTGAATTGTAAAAAAAGGGGCAAGTGCCCCTTTTTTATTTCATTAAATTAACTTCAACTTTGCCGTCTTTTATAACAAGATCAACCTGCTCCATTGTACTGATGTTCTCAAGAGGATTACCTTTTACCGCAATCACATCGGCAAACTTCCCAGCGTCTAATGAACCAAGAGAGTTTTGTTGTTTAAGTAACGTTGCGGCATTAATGGTTGCCGCCTGTAGCGCTTGTAGCTCAGTCATGCCAAATTTCACCATGCGGCTAAATTGGTGACCGTTGTCACCGTGAGGATATACACCTGCGTCAGATGCAAACACCATATTCACCCCAGCTTTTACCGCTTTAGTGAAACTCGCACGCTGGCGCGACCCTACTTTACGTTCTTTATTCAAACTTTCTTCTAGAATGCCGGCTTTTTTGCCCTCGCTAAGAATATATTCGGTGTTGTAGATATCCATCGAGAAGTAAGTGCCTTTTTCAAGCGCTAACTGGATTGCCTCATCATCCACAAAGCTGACATGCTCAACCGAGTTAACACCTGCTTTAATTGCCGATTTAATACCGTCGGTACCATGGGCGTGCGCTGCTACCGTAAGGCCGCGTAAATGAGCTTCATCAACAATCGCAGTCATTTCTTCTTGCGAATACTGTTGTGCGCCCACTTTGGTGCCTTTTGATAGCACGCCACCCGTAGCGCAAAATTTAATAACATCAGCGCCGTATTTGATGTTTTCACGCACTTTTGCTCGCACTGCCCAAGGGCCGTCGGCAACACCTTGACTCGTCACCGCATGTTCATGGGTTAATAAATTATTGTCACAGTGGCCGCCAGTAACGCCTAGGCTTGGCCCAGCCGCAAAAATACGAGGGCCGGGTACATCGCCATCTTTAATTGCATCTTTTAGCGCGATATCGGCGTAACCTGGTGCGCCTAGGTTACGTACCGATGTAAAACCGGCCTCTAATGTACGTTTTGCATTACGCACTCCAGTAATTGCGGAGCGTTGCGTAGTGCGTTGCAGGCGTTTGTAACCGTGTACTTGGGCGTCACTTGTTAAATGCACATGCATATCAAAAAGCCCTGGCAATAATGTGTAGCCTTTTAGTTCCATTACTTTGGCCTCAGGTGCGTAAGCTTTGCGATTGCTTTTGCTAAGGCTCACAATTTTATTATCTTCAATGACCAGTGTGGCCGGTTTAATTAATTTGCCTGTGTTTATATCGAGTGCCGCATCGGCATTTAATACGAGCTGCTCTGCCATTGCCGAAAAACTACTGAGTGTTGCTAACGCAATAAGTGTACGTTTAAACATAATTACAAATTCCTGCTGATTTTTATTTGTTATCCCATAGCTGTTAGCAATAGTGAAGAAAAACTCGATAATTAACCAAGTTAAAAATCCACATGGTAAAAATAAACGTAACATCATGGATATAGGCTAAAATTATCTGCAAAATTGGGTTATATTTAGCGTGCATAAATTCAACAGGAAGTCATAAATGAAAGCGTTACTCGTCAAAATTTTAGTACCAATCGGTATTTTTATTATCGGAGCTTTAGGTTTTAGTTTAATCAAAGCAAGTGCCGCCGATGATGGCGAGAAAAAGCCTGTTGATACTCGTCCTACGGTAAGTGTTTCAACATTAAAAGCGGTTGAACATCAAGTTGTATTAACCAGCTTTGGCGAGGTTAAGCCACTTGAAACAACGCGTTTAGCGGCGCAAGTTTCGGGCGAAGTGATGTCTTGGCATAAGAATTTTGTTGCGGGTGGTTTAGTAAAACGTGGTGAAGTGTTATTTACCATTGAAAAAGATAATTATCAGGCTGCGTTGTTGCAAGCGGAAGCTGCACTTACTAGCGCGCAAGCAGCGTTAATTGAAGAGCAAGCAAAAGCAAAAGTTGCGGAAGATGAAGCCAAACGCTTTCCGAATAAACCACGCACCGATTTATTCTTAAGAAAACCACAAGTGCTTAGCGCACAAGCACAAGTGAAATCAGCGCAAGCTGCATTAATGCGTGCACAACGCGACCTTGCCGATTGCGAAGTAAAAGCGCCTTACGATGCACTAATTATTTCGCGTGATATTGGCGTTGGTCAATTTGTTAACAAGGGCACTCAAGTGGCTCAGTTAAACAACATTGAAACCGCTGAAATCATTGTACCGATTGCTGGTTTTGATAGTTTATTTTTGCCTTCACCGCTTGCTGAAACACCTGTAAATATTTCTTATAAAGGCGTTAACGGCTTCGCTCGCCAAGGTAAAATTGCGCGTGACTTAGGGATAATTGATAGTGCAACGCGAATGAGCCATATCGTGGTTCAGGTTGACGATCCATATAATCTTAAAAGCCAAGGTAGCGACTTAAAATTTGGTAAATATGTCGAAGTGTCGTTTAGCGGTCAGCAACTATCGCAAGTATTTAAATTGCCACAAGAGCTCGTGAATAACCGTACTGTATGGGTTGTTGATAACGAACAAAAGCTGCAAGCCAAAGAAGTAAATATATTGCGCAGTGAAGGGGCATTCTTTTTGATTGATAAAGGCCTTACTAATGATGAGAAGCTGGTACTAACACTGCCTGAATACCCGCAGCAGGGCATGGCGGTAAAGCTAGCAGCAAGTAAATCAAGCGAAGCGCTAAAGTAAGGGCAAACCATGAAACATAATCAACAAACAGGGTTAATTGCCTTTTTTGCCAATAACTCAGTTGCCGCCAACTTAATGATGATTTTCATTATTTTAATGGGCATTGTGAGCTACGCAACGATTCAGCGACAAATGTTTCCCAGCATTGAAATTAACTATATTACGGTTAATGCCAACTACCCAGGCGCCTCGCCACAAGAAATTGAAGAAGGCATTTTAATCAAGATTGAAGAGTCGATTAAAGACATTACTGAAATTGAAAAAAGCATTTCGCGTGCGTTTCGTAATGGCGGTAGTGTAAGCCTAGAGATCGACCCTGATAAAAACTTGGCTGAAGTACTCGATAAAGTAAAACTGAGAGTGGATGGCATTGCCACTTTTCCTGCTGGAATGGAGCCTGTTACCGTTTCGCAGATAGAATTTCAGCAAGATGTTATCAATATGGCGTTAGTCGGGGATTTACCGCTAACTCAGCTAAAACCAATTGCACGCCAAGTTGAGACGGAATTGCTGCAATTAAAAAATGTGTCACTGGTTAACTTAAGCACGCCAGACGATGAAATAGCGGTTGAAATTCAACCCGATCAGCTGCGTAAATATAATCTCACCTTAAGCCAAGTAAGTGATGCGATTCGTCGCTATTCTGCCAACATTTCAGCAGGCCAACTGAAAACCGACTCGGGCATTATTTCTGTGCGTGTGGAAAATCAGTTTTATAAAGGCGATGAATTCCGTCAGATCCCCGTGAAGGTGGGTAGCAATGGCGCAAAAGTATTGCTCGGTGATATTGCGGAAATTAAAGACCAATTTGTTGAAGGTGAACGCTATTTCCAAATGTCGGGTGCCAATGCGATTTCTTTGTCGGTAAAAGCAACGAAAGACCAGAATATGATTCCAGTTGCGGAATCGGTAAACCGCTATATTGAAGAGCGTAATAAAACACTGCCACCGGGCGTGCAGCTTGAGAGCATTGTTGATATGACATATTACCTCAATGCGCGTCTCGATATGATGCTGAAAAACCTATTTCAAGGTGCGATTTTAGTTGCCTTAATGCTAACCCTATTCTTACGCTTTAAATTGGCGCTTTGGGTTATGGTGGGTCTGCCAGTGTGCTTCTTGGGTGCCATGATGATGATGCCGATGGTCGGCGTAAGCATTAATATTGTATCGCTTTTCGCCTTTATTATGGTGCTGGGTATTGTGGTTGATGATGCCATTGTAATTGGCGAAAGTGCCTATAGTGAAATTGAACGGTCCGGCCCTGGCGTAACAAGTGTGGTGCGTGGTGCGCAGCGGGTAGCGACCCCTGCGACTTTTGGTGTACTAACCACCATTGCGGTATTCGCGCCGTTTACGCTATCAAGTGGACCTGAAAGTGCGTTTTTTGTCAGTATCGCTGCAGTTTCTATTTTGTGCTTAATCTTTAGCTTGATTGAATCTAAGCTAATTTTACCCGCCCACTTGGCGCACACCCATTTTAGTGAAGTAAAAACAGATGGCTTTAGAGCCAAGTTTAACAAGCGCTTTTTTGGCTTTGTAAATGGCCCTTATCAGCGTTTTGTTATTAAGTGTGTGGAGTGGCGCTACGCTGTATTTGCTGTTTTTGTTGCGCTACTAATGATTAGTGTTGGTTTGCTAGCAGGCAACTATGTGCGCGTTGTACCAACGCCAAAAGTGCCACATGACTTCCCAACAATTCGTATTGAAATGAACGATAACGTTTCAGATATGCAAACGATTTCAGCGCTGCAAACAATTGAAGCTGTGATCACTCAAATAGATAAAGAAACCCAAGCAAATACCGGACAAACAATGATCCGCGATATGTTGGTGTTTAACCAAGGTCGTACCGAAGGCCAACTTGTTGTTCCTTTGGTTGATGAAGAGTTACGACCATACAATACATTTGAGTTATCGCGTCGTTGGCGTGAAGCATTACCCGAAATTCCGGGGCTTAAATCAATTAATATTCAAGATGATGTAAACGGTGGCGGTAATGATGGCGAATTTGGTTATCTGTTATTTGGCCCAGATATCGATACTTTAAATGCCGCAGGTCGTCAATTTATTGCCATGCTGCAACAACAAAAAGGCTTGTTTGATATTAGCTCGACAATCGACCCTGCCAGCAAAGAAGTGCAAATCAGCTTAAAGCCTGTTGCGTATGATCTGGGGCTTAATCTTGCCAATATTGCTAATCAGGTAGGCGCAAGTTTTTATGGTGGCGAAGCGCAGCGAGTCATTCGTAATGGCGAAGAAGTGCGGGTAATGGTGCGTTACCCTAAATTAACACGCGAAGCGTACTCGTCACTTAAATATACTGTTATCACAACACCTAGCGGCAAAGAAGTTATGCTAGGTGATGTTGTTGATTTAGTTGAAAAGCCGGGCATTAGTTATATTCGCCGTGAAGGCGGTTATCGTAGTGTGTATATTTGGGGCGCGATTGATGAAGAAGTGGTTGAGCCTGATGCTGTTGTTAAATCGGTTAAAGACGAGTTATTACCACAACTTAAAGAGCAGTTCCCAACAGTAAAATCTGAACTTGGCGGTTCCATTGAAGAGCAGCAAGCACAGGCCAATGAGCAGAAACTGTTTTTCGTAGCTGGTATGTTTATTGTGTATATTTTGCTGGCAGTGCCACTGAAGAGTTATTTCCAGCCGTTAATTATTATGTCGGTGATTCCATTTAGTATGGTGGGAGCAATTTGGGGGCATTTCTCGTTTGGTTTAGATATTTCATTGATGTCGACCTTTGGTCTTATTGCTGCAGCTGGGGTGGTTATTAATGACTCCCTAGTTATGACCGATTTTGTTAACCAAATGCGAGCGCAAGGCGCATCGATAAAAGAGGCGGTAACAAAAGCGGGGTGTGCACGTTTTCGCGCAATTACACTGACCTCAATCACCACGTTTGTTGGGGTATTGCCAATTATGTTTGAAACCAGCTTACAAGCGCGCTTTGTTATCCCAATGGCAGTTGCTCTTGGCTTCTCGGTGCTGTTTGCCACATTGGTAACACTAGTGCTAGTGCCATGTATGTACCTTATCTTACAAGATCTTGGTAATGGGTTTGTTTGGTTATGGAATAAAATCACCAACCTTTTCGGAAGGAAAACCAGCTTGCAAAATTAACTGAAAAAGCCCTATTTATTAGGGCTTTTTTAATTGCTTTAAATCGCTATAAATCTGAATAGTTTTTAGCAATTCAATTTTCCTCGACTACACTTTTTAAGAACACTTATATTGCGGCTAAAAATCGTACACGAATTATAGCTACGGAACGCATAAGGATTATAAAGTGGAGTTTCGTTTGAAAAATACCTTATCTCACTCAGCGGAGTGTTTACGCAAAGCTGTGCCGTTAATGGTTAAGTACAATATTGCGGTTACGCCCGCAAATTATGCGCTTTGGTATAGCTATGTATCTGGTAACCATCCCAAGTTAAATCAAAAGCTGGATTCTGCGTTAAGAACCTTTGGTACTTGCCCGCCTGCACTGTCACGGGATTTATTTGAAGAGTTTTTATCAGACAAAGATCTTGAGCTGTTTGATTCAGTTGCTGAAGACATTAATGCGGTTGTTGCAGAGGTTGAAAAAAACGTTGGGCAAACCTTAAATTCAGCCAATGACTTTAGTGAAGTTTTGAGCTCATGTAATCAAGAGCTGAGCGATTTTTCAAAAGAAGACGCATCAGAACGAGATATTTTAGAATTAGTTAATAAGCTGTCGGAAGAGTCAAAAAGCATGCAGCATACAACCGAGCGTTTTCAGCAGCAATTACGTGCTGCATATCAAGAGATTTCCAAGCTGCGCAGCGAGCTCAATGAATCGAAAAGAGCGGCATCGAAAGATGGATTAACAGGCCTTAATAATCGTAAGTCATTCGATGAAGATCTCGACTTATTGTGTAACAGTCACCACAGTGTTTTAAAGCTCTATTTAACCATTGTGGATATCGATAATTTTAAACAGTTTAACGATGATTTCGGTCATCAAAAAGGCGACCTCGTACTAAAAGTGGTTGCTGAAAGATTAAAAAAACACGCCGATGAACTTAATGCTGCGTACCGCTATGGTGGAGAAGAGTTTTGTATTTTGAGCCAGTTTAAAGACAAGCGCTCAGCGGTTAATTATTTAGAAAAAATTCGTGTCGATATTGAACGTTTGGCGTTAAAAGACAATAAAACAGGTAAATCATTGCGCAGTATTTCAGCCAGTTTTGGTGTTGCCGAGTTTGATGGTGAATCGTGTGAAATGTTTATCGAGCGTGCAGATAAAGCACTGTATAAAGCGAAAGAATCAGGTAGAAACTGCATTATTGTTGCTTAAGGAACAGCGATGACAACGTTAATTGAAATGTTAGCGATGCAAAGAGCACAAAGCGAAGGGCGTCTTAAAGTGACGGCTGATGATATTATGTGGGCGCAAGCCAACATAGATTGTTTTGAAGCGTTGCGGGATTGTATGGGATTAGATGTTGCCGATAATGACGTACTATTTGACGACCAAATACGCAGTTCTGAACGTTTACCTGAGTAACCCGAAGAGTTTTATAAATTGCCAATTATTTCATACAGGGTAAAGGCAACTTCAAGACCAATGAGCATTAGCAAAAAGCTTAGTAACACGGATTTGGGTACTTTTGCGCAGCAGTAGGCGCCCAGAGGTGCGCCTATTACAACAACCGGAATCGCCGCCAATACATATTGAGATATTGGCGCGGTTATCGCGTTTAAATATAACAAATTTATACCACTAGCAAATACTGATGTTACCGCCATAACGATGACTGACGTGGCAGTCGCGACCTTTAAATCAGCTTTAAAATGCAGCATTAGCAAGGCAAAAATAGCGATATCTGCCCCTGAGCCAATCAAGCCGCTGACGATACCTCCTAACAACGCCACAAATACCACTAACGCATTATTCTTTTTACAGCTTAAGTCTATATCTAACTGCTGTTTACCTTTCCAATGAGCACGAAGCAGGGTGATGGCAAAGACTAATAAAAAAACGCTAAACAGTGATTTTGTAACCAATCTAGGCAGAAGGTCTGCAATAAACAACAAGCTGATAGCGACGCCGGGTAATGCGCCAAAAAGCGCAAGCAATACAACTGAACGGTAATATTTGATGCCGCTAAATATAATGGTGAGACTGGCAGCGGTCATCCCAAAGCTCTGAATAGCAAGTGAAAATACTTTCGCAGTAGCAGGTTCAATGGCCAGCACTTTAGTCATGACTGGAAAAGCAACAGCACCGCCGCCAAGCGCTGTACCGCCAGCAACAAATGATCCGAATATCATAGTAATCGCAATACTAATTTGCGACATAAAATTAGCCAATGCACTGTTAATTCCCTGCATGAATAGCCAGCAAATATAAGTACTAGCTAAAAATAAAAGGGGAATGTATTGACGGAAGCTTCGGTTTTTAAAATTCATGGACAGCGCTGTCATTTTTGATTGTTTACAAAATAGCAAAGTATTTGATGCAAAGACAAGGTAAATAATTAAAGCGCTATCTTGGCGTGCGCTATCGGCTGACTCACATAGAATATGGCACGCAGCTTTTGCTTTTTATAAAACCCTATCAAGCTGCTGCAAAAATGAACTTGAAAGATCAACATACCCTAATACCAAAATGAATTTACTGAAGCAAGCAACCAAGAAATGGCATGTTACAGATCTAAGCGTCGTGAAAAACAGTATAAATCTCGGTGTAATTTAGTTTAATTTGCTTAACCACTTAATAAATCAAGAAGTTAGGTTTATAGTTAAATTAGAAACAAAAAACCTCAACGATAATTTATTAAAACTATATGGCAACAATATTAATTACCGGCGCGGCGCAGCGTATTGGCCTTGATTTAGCAAAGCATTTTTTAAATAAAGGCGACAAACTGATTATTACTTATCGCACTAAACATGCGTCAGTAGATGAGTTGTTGGAGCTCGGCGCTATTTGTTTAGCATGTGACTTTGAGCAAAGTGATGCCGTAGAAAAGTTGGTAGAACAAGTTAAAAGCCACACTAACGAACTCAGTGCGATTATTCATAATGCATCAAGTTGGGATTGCGAAAGCAAGAACCCAGACTTTAATAGTTTATTTGATAACATGATGAATATTCATGCAAAAGTGCCTTATTTATTAAACTTAGCACTTACGCCTTTATTACAAAATAGCAGCGACGAACACAGTGATATTATCCATATTACTGATTACGTTGTTGAAAAAGGTAGCCCAAAGCATATTGCTTATGCCGCAAGTAAAGCGGCGCTTGATAATTTAACGCGTTCTTTTTCTGCCAAGTTAGCGCCAAAAGTGAAAGTAAATTCGATTGCGCCGTCATTAATTATTTTTAATGACCACGATGATGATGCTTACCGTGCAAAAACCCTTAAAAAATCGATTATGGCGTTAGAACCCGGCACAGCAGAAGTTATTAATGGTATCGAAATGATTTTAAACAGCAATTATATGACAGGACGCACATTGCAACTCGATGGTGGTCGCCACCTAAAATAGGACAGAAAAATGGAAAAGAAACTAGCTGAAAACTACCGACAAATTATTGAAGCGGTTGGCGAAAATCCTGAGCGCGAAGGCCTGCTTGATACGCCAAAACGAGCTGCCAAGGCAATGGAGTACCTGACTAAAGGTTATCGTCAAACGCTTGACGAAATTACAAACAATGCAGTGTTTACCTCAGATGCCGACGACATGGTGTTGATACAAGATATTGAGCTGTATTCTATGTGTGAGCATCATTTATTACCTTTTGTTGGTCGTTGTCATATTGCCTATATTCCCGATGGTAAAGTACTTGGTTTATCAAAGTTTGCGCGTATTGTTGATATGTTTGCACGCCGCTTTCAAATTCAAGAACAGCTTACGCATCAAATTGCTGAAGCGGTGCAACAAGTTACCAACGCGAAAGGTGTGGGTGTTATTGTTGAGGCCAAACACATGTGCATGATGATGCGCGGTGTAGAGAAACAAAACTCCAAAATGCGTACGTCTGTGATGTTGGGTAATTTCCGTGAAGATCCAAAAACACGCAATGAATTCTTGCAGTTAGTTAAGGGGTAACTATGCTCAATGCGATTATAAATATAACGAATTTACGCCTGCGCACTTACATTGGCTTTAACCCTGAAGAGCGTGAAAAAAAGCAAGATGTAGTGATTAATATTGAAGTGCATTATCCAGCCGATATGGCCTGTGTTACCGATCAAGTAGACCAAGCGGTAAACTATAAAGACATCACCAAAGCAGTGATTGAGCTGGTGGAAAACGGCCACTTTTTGCTGCTTGAAAAATTGGTAGCTGATGTACTGGAAGAGTGTCATCGCCATTCAAGTGTGACATTTGCCAAAGTGTCTATCGATAAGCCACATGCATTGCGCTTTGCTGATTCGGTATCGCTTACGCTTGCATGGCAAAAGCCAAGCTAAAAAAACTGTAGCGCCATAGCAATAACTATGGCGTATCGCAGTGCTTTTCCAATAGCTACAAGCAATACAAAAATAGAAAACGGCACCCGCATAATGCCAGCAACAAAGGTGAGTGGATCGCCCACAATGGGCAGCCAAGCTAATAATAAACTGGCTCTGCCGTAACGATTAAAGCTTTGCTGTGCTTTTTCTAGTTGTTGCTCAGATACTGCAAACCACTTTCTATCTTTAAAGCGATTAAGCTCCTTTCCTAACCACCAATTAACGCAGCTACCTAAAGTGTTACCCAATGTTGCACTAAACCACAGCAAAGTAATGTTGTATTGTTGCTGGGTGAGATAAGCAAGCATGCCTTCAGAGGCTGTGGGAAGTAGTGTTGCAGCAATAAATGCGGTAAAAAATAGTGATAGGTAGCTCAAACAAGGACTTAAATATTACTCAGTGATAGCTTGACGCATGATGCTAAATTTTTAACACTGAGTCCAGCGTAAATAATTATATGGAATATAAATGAAATACCTATTACCTCTGATGTTGCTAGGAACGCTAGCAGGTTGTGCGCAAACGCCAAAAAATCAAACCACCTACCAGAAACCCAATTACGAAACCTATATTGCTCAAGGGGAATCTTTTCCTATCTCACAATTTAACGATATGAAAGGTGAGACGGTTGAGTTGGCCGAAGACAAGCGCAAGTTAGTGTTACTTTTCGCCACTTGGTGTAGTGATTCACAGCGTTTTGTTAAACAGTTAATGGCATCGCCACTTATCGCAGACCCTGATCTGCAGATTATTGCGATTGGTCGAGAAGAAGATACGCAAAGCTTAGTGAACTTTTCAGAAAAGTTTGCAACTAACTTCACCATGGTGGCTGATCCAGAACGTAAAATTTATAGTCAATTTGCCAACGCGGGTGTGCCACGCATTATTTTGTTAGATAAGCAAAATCGCGTGGTTTCGACCTTGATTGGTGAAGCGCCAAACACCATTGAAAAAGTGCTTTGGTAACAAAAGAATACACCATTTAAATCTTATAACGCGTAAATTCGCGGATTGGTCGTTTCCAGTTGCAGCATTGAATGGGATGCTGTAATAATTGGTAAGTTAATAATATTAGGGGCAAACTATGAAATTAAGAACATTAGTTCTTGCAGCTGCAATTGCTGCACCAGCACTTGCAAACGCTAACCCTGCATTCAAAGAAGCAGAGGATGCTATCGAATACCGTCAACAAGCGTTTCAGTTAATTCGTACGCAAATCGCAAATATGGGCGATATGTTGAAAGGTAAAGTTGAATTTAACGCGGAAACTTTCCAAATGCGTGCTAACAATGCTGCAGCATTATCAAAAATGCCTTGGGAAGCGTTTTACGCGGGCACAGATAAAGGCGATACGTCTGCACTAGCAGCTGTATGGTCAGACAATGAAACGTTTATGCAAAAAGCAAATGCGTTTGCTGATTATGCGGATAAACTAGCTGTTGCTGCACAGTCAGGTGACCCAAAAGTAATTAAGCCAGCATTTGGCGCTTGGGCAAAAGGCTGTAAAGATTGTCACAAGTCTTTCAAAGATTAATTGCTTAAGTTAATCGCAAAAAAAGGTCAGCATATGCTGACCTTTTTTAATGTGAGCGCTTGGTGTTAGTTTAGCCTATCAATGTACTAATTGACTCAGCGCCCCAAACGTAGAGAATAGCCGTGGCAAGCACTGCAAAAATCGCAAAACCTAGCCAACCGCTTTTCATTTTGACACTTTGTTCATAACTTTCTGCTGTTTTGCCTGTGATCATAGGCGGCACAAGTGCTTTGCCTTTTAGTTTATAAATAACAATAGCTGCAATATGCAGTGCGATAGCAATCAAGATTAAGTCAAAAATTTTGTGGTGTAAGCTGCCAGCAAGCGAAGAAAGATCACTGCTTACCATAGCCACTAACGGGCCATCATACATTATATCGTCTGTGGTCATTAAACCCGTAACGGCTTGCGAAATAAGTAATATAAGAAACGCGATCACCATATAACTACCAGCTGCGTTGTGCCCTGGTTTAGCTTGTTGTTGCCCTTTAATCGCTGCGATCGTGCTTTTGGGTGAATGCAGTAATGCCGATAACTTTGCAGTATCACTGCCGATAATACCCCAAATAATACGTGTTGCTAATAGTGCTAATAGTGTGAAGCCTGCGACAAAGTGCACTTCCATAAGGCTGTTTTCAGCCGAATAGTAAAGTGTTGCAACCAATGCGACCATGCTCCAATGGAAAAAACGGATAAATCCATCCCATACTTGTGTTTTTTGCATTTTGGCCCCTAAAGCGTGTTATAAAAATAAATCAATATGTAAGGTCGTTAGACCTAAATTGAAGTATTACTATGTTGCCATAAATCAGATAAATACGGTAAGCAAATACGTTAAACATCATAAAAAATGCTATTGAGCAATTTTGTACAATTTTAAAAAAACCGCTTGGCTATACTGATTGTGTAAATATTTTGCTCCCTTTATTTTTGAGAAGCGTTCATGGAAAAAACAGTCTTTCAATATCATCAGGATTTAAATGGACTCGAAGTACTTAAAGCGCAGTATAAGCAGCAGAATTTCGCACGCCATAGTCACGAAGGCTATACCATAGGGCTAATTGAAAATGGTGCACAGCGGTTTTTTCGCAGTGGTGCAAATCATGTTGCGCCAGCAAGCAGTATTATCTTAGTTAATGCAGACCAAGTGCATAATGGTCAAACTGCGACTGAGCATGGCTGGGGTTACCGTGCTATGTATCCAACCCCAGAGTTATTTGAAGGGCTAACGGATGATATTGGTAAAGCAAAACTAGGCGCGCCCTATTTTGAACAAGCGGTAGTGTTCGACCCTATGTTAGCGCAGCAAATGGCGTTTACCTTTGATTTACTCGCGACTGAGAAAAGTGTATTGGCAAAGCAGTCAGCATTGTATCAATTATTAATTAATTTAATTGCTCGCCATAATAAAAGTGCTTTTAATTTAAAAGGGCTATCACGCAAACCACAATTAAACACTGCGCTTGATTATTTGCGTGATTATTATTTCGATAATATAAGTTTGACCGAACTTGCCGCGATTGCTCATATGAGTCCGTTTCACTTTATTCGACAGTTTAAGGCTGAAACAGGTATGACACCGCATGTTTATCAAACGCAATTTCGTATAAATCGTGCCAAGCAAATGCTACGCTCGGGGCTTGCGATTAATGAAGTGGCACTATCTGTTGGTTTTTATGACCAAAGTCACTTTCATCGATATTTTAAGAAGAATATGGGGTTAACCCCTAAACAGTACAGCAAGGCAGTACTTTACCAAGCCTCATAAATTACTGGTCAATCAACGAGAATTAAATGAAAACAGCAATTGCTAAAGGGTTTTGGGATATGCTCCCACTCAATCTAGCGGTGATCCCATGGGGTATTTTATGCGGCTCACTGGCAGTGCAATCGGGCTTTAGTCCGCTTGAGGCACAGCTAATGTCACTATTGGTGTTTGCCGGGTCTGCGCAACTGGTTGCTATAGAACTAATCGCTGGTAACGCCTCACTTATCACTATTTTAGTCACTACTTTTATTATAAGCGCTCGCCACTTTTTGTATGGCTTAAGTGTACGCCATCGTTTAATTGATAAGCCACTTAAGTGGCGTTTAGGCTTGGGGTTTTTACTAACGGATGAGCTTTTTGCTTTTTCACATCACCATAGGGCATATCAAGGGAAAGTTAGGCTAGTTTACGCCTTAGTTGCGGGCGGCAGCTTTTATATCGCTTGGAATATTTGGACGCTCATTGGTGTTGTAGCAGGGGCATTACTGCCGGACCTCACCCAGCTTGGGTTAGACTTTGCGATCGCCTCAATTTTTATCGCTTTGGTGATCCCAAGCATCAACAATTGGCCAGTTTTAATAGCGTGTTTAACCTCAGCTATCAGTATTGTTATTTTTAAACTGTGGCAATTTGAACTTGGACTTATTTTCGCAGCGCTGCTGGGCATGAGTGTGGGTTATGTGCTTGAAAGCAGACGAGGTGCAAAATGCTAGAGATTATTTTTTTGATGGCATGCGTCACGTTCACAACGCGTTTTTTATTTTTATCTAAGCGTTTACCCTTTAGCATTGGCCCTAAAATGCAGCGTTTTTTAAGTTTTAGCGCGCCCTGTGTACTTACCGCGATTTGGGTACCGATTGTATTTGTGCAAAAGGGGGAGTTGGCTATTTCGCTCGATAATCCGTATTTAATAGCAGCAGGTGTTGCCGTTTTACTGGCATATCGCTTTAAGAATTTATATGTCACTACCGTGGTGAGTTTAGTGGTGTTCTTTTTACTGAAACTCTAACTGCTTTAAAGCAGTTAGAGTTTAGAAGCGGGCGCTTAAACCGACGCCTTTAATACTGCGCGGCTTATATCAAGTGTTACTTGTTGGCTTTCACCCAGTTCAGTCATACCGTGACGTTCAAGTTGTTCAACGACGGCATCAGCTACTTTTTCATCTAACTGGTAATCGCTTAAACGTGTTGGCATGTTTACCGAGTGGAAAAACGCCTCGGTTTTTTCAATCGCTTGGTCAATGGCTAAGTTTTTATCTTGCTCTGTAATACCCCAAATACGTTCAGCATACTGCAATAACTTCGCTTCTTTTTGTTGGCGCATAGCATTCATCATACGTGGCAGCACAATGGCGAGAGTTTGCGCGTGATCTAAACCGTATAATGCAGTTACCTCATGGCCAAGCATATGTGTAGACCAGTCTTGTGGTACACCTGCACCAATTAGCCCGTTTAGTGCCATAGTTGCCGACCACATTAGGTTTTCACGAACCATCATATTATCTGGTTCTGCGAACACACGTGGGCCATCTTCAATTAGCGTATGCAATAAGCCTTCAGCAAAGCGATCTTGCACTTTGGCGCCATGGTCAAATGTTAAGTATTGCTCCATAACGTGCACAAATGCGTCAACGACACCGTTCGCTAATTGTCTTTCTGGTAGTGTTTTTGTTACTTGTGCATCAAGTACAGCGAACTTTGGTTGTACTTTTTCACTTGCAAACGGCAGCTTGTCGTTGGTGTCGAGCTTAGACACAACTGAATAGCTATTTGATTCCGAGCCTGTCGCAGGTAAGGTAAGTACAACACCAATTGGCAGGGCGTCTGTTACTTCTGCTGCTTTTGCTAAAATATCCCATGGTTCACCATTGAACTTGGCCGCAGCAGCAATAAACTTAGTGCCATCGATAACGGAGCCACCGCCTACCGCAAGTAAGTAATCGATGTTGTGCTCTTTGATTTGCGCAACGGCACGCATTGCGGTTTCATAACTCGGATTTGGCTCAATACCCGAAAACTCAAAAACTTGGTGTTCACTTAGGGCATCGGTTACCTGCTGGTAAATACCATTTTGTTTGATACTGCCACCGCCATAAATAACCAGTACTTTTGCTGACTGTGGGATCTCGTGTTGAATACTTGCGATTTGGCCTTGGCCAAAAATAATTTTAGTTGGATTTACAAAACTAAATTCCATTGTATTGCCTCAATTAGGTACGGTAATTAAAGCCAGTCTAACGTTTTTCTGAGTTGGGATAATCCCCACTGTTGACAAATCACTTTTGCATGTATGCAATAATAAGTGTGTTCTAATTTCTATTTTTGCATAGGTGCTTAGTATGAACTGGCAAGGGATCAACGAATTTTTGGCTGTAGTAGACAGTGGTAGCTTTACTCAAGCCGCTAAAGTGCTTGATGTGTCAACATCACATATTAGCCGTAGCGTCTCGCAATTAGAGTCGAGATTGGGGGTTGCACTGTTAAAACGAACAACGCGTTCGCTTAATTTAACTGAAGCTGGGCAGCAATATGCGGCCTCATTACACTCGATTCAATCTGCAATGGAAGAGGCTAACCTAGCGCTGCAAGGTGAACAACAAGAGCCGAAGGGCAAGATTAAAATCTCGTGTGCTGGCGATTTTGCCTCAAAGCAAATTGCACCTAAGCTCGCGCAGTTTTGTCAGCGTTATTCACAAGTGTCGATTACCATGGATTTTAATAACCGCAATGTAGATTTGATTGCCGAAGGCGTTGATTTAGCGATTCGATTTGGCCGAATGGCTGACTCTAATTTAATTGCGCGGCCACTTTCAACACGTGTTATGACTTTAGTTGCATCGCCTGAGTACTTAGCAAGGTTTCCTGCACCAAGCCACCCAGAGCAATTGATAGAGCATAATTGTTTAATAGCAGTTACTAACCGTTGGCGCTTTAATATGGGCGACAATATTAAAGAGTTTAAGGTGGCTGGACGTTGGCGCAGCAATAATGGAGAAGCGCTGCTGCAAGCGTGTTTATCGGGCTTAGGCATTGCTCATCTAGCGTATGATATTGTTGGGGACTATATTGAAAGTGGCAAATTAGTAAGCTTATTAGACTCATATCAAGTTGCAGATAACGCTTCTTGGCTGGTTTACCCCAACCGTGATCTAATGCCCTTAAGAGTACGTTTATTAATAGATTTTTTAATTGAAGAGTTTAAATCGAGATGACCGCGATTTATTTCAATTTTTGAACTATTATTGTGCGATTATATCGTGCACGATATATTTGACTGCAATAGAGGAGAAAGCTAATGACACCATTTTATCAATTTAGTATTAACAGTTTGCAAGGTCAGAATATCGACTTTGCAGATTTTGCAGGCAAAGTCGTATTAGTTGTAAATACTGCTAGTAAGTGTGGATTAACACCACAATATGAAGGTCTTCAAGCGTTACACAAAAAGTATAGCGACCAAGGTTTAGTTATTATTGGTTGCCCGTGTAACCAATTTGGCCAACAAGAACCAGGCTCGCCGGAACAAATTCAGGGTGAATGTTTAATTAACTATGGCGTGATTTCACTATGACAGAGAAAATCGATGTAAATGGTGAAAATAGCCACCCACTTTATAAGTATTTACGCACTGAATTGTCGGGTATTTTGGGCAATAAAATTAAGTGGAACTTTACTAAGTTTTTAATTGGCCGAGATGGCAAACCAGTTAAGCGTTTTGCGCCAACAACAAAACCTGACGCACTTGCTAGCTATATCGAAAAAGCGCTGGCGCAATAGTATGGCAAGTAAGCCCGAGCAACTGTTAGAAAATCAACTTTGCTTCCCAATTTATGCGGCGTCACGTCTAGTGACGCGGCTTTACCAGCCTGAGTTAGACAAATACAAATTAACTTATCCGCAGTACGTTATTTTACTGATTTTATGGCAGCAAGATGGCGTTACTGTGGGGGAAATTGGGCAGCAGGCGATTTTAAACAATAATACATTAACGCCTATTTTAAAGCGTATGGCCGACAACAATTTAATTGAGCGCAGGCGTGATGATTGGGATGAGCGAAAAGTACGTATTTATTTAACTGATTACGGTAACTCGCTACAGCAATCGCTTTCGTGCCTACCTTCACAACTGGTAGATAAAGTAGGGTTAGATCTTGATAAAGCGTCCCAACTAAAAGCATTGCTCGGTGATTTAATGTTGCAGTTAAACGAACACAGTTAACCTAAATTTAGGTGAACTCGTTCAGATCGACACGCGCTAATTCTATGGATTAATGTGTATTGGCTGATTTTTATTATTTTTGTGTGACTAAGTTTGGAATTAGGGGTGTGAAATACCCGCCACATAAAGCATCAACAGTGGCTAATTATTGTTTTTAAACCATGGCGCGAAATGCTGTTATAGCTCATCCCAGTAATTGTGGGTGTCATCCATGCCAATGGATTTTCGTAATCGCTTTCTTTCTAAAATATCTTCTAAACGTTTTTTAACTTCGCGTTTATGTTCGTTTTCTTGGTTGTTTTCTAAATCGCTATTTAGCGGCTCTTGATTGTTTATGTTTTGGTAATTGTCTTTCATGATCACCCTCAACATTAAATGTTTAAGCACTCATAAACAGTAATAACCATTATTGTATTTTGCGCAAGTAAATATATTTCAAATAACTTAGTCAAATACACAACTCACATGGTTAAATTTACTATTTTTTAGTTTTTAAATGCTTTTTAGAAGCTCTCAAAGTTACGAGAAAATAGTTATCTATATGTATTTTAAATGTTTTTTAAATTTGGCACTGACCTTGATATAGCTATATCAACGAGAGAAAAAATTAAAACGCAAAAGATACGGGAATCACTATGAAACAATTACTTTTAACAACAGCAGTGGCAGCGTGTATTGGCTTATCAACAAATGCAGTAGCACATCAAGATGGTCACGACAGCAATATGAGCTTTTCGTCGGATAGCTGCAATTTAGAATTTAACAACACCCTATCAATTACACCTGATACGGTTAATATCAAAGCCGCTTCAGGTGAAGTAGTTATTGACCAAGATGGTAACTTGCAGATTAATGGCGAAGCGCAGTCACTCTCTGCAGCGGATCAAACATTACTTGCCCGTTACTCTAGCGATGTGCGCGGTCAGGTTCCACAAGTGGCTGAGATAGCGATGGAAGGTGTCGCGTTAGCAGGTGTTGCGCTAAGCGAAGTGGGCAGTGCATTTGGCTTAAAAAATATGGCTACAATGGAACAAATGATGTCAGAGATTGGCGATGAAATTCACGCTGCATTTTATGACGGTGGCACATTCATTATGGATCAAGGCCGTTTCGATAACATTGGCGACACATTCGATAGTAAGTTCGACCAGCAAATGGAACAAGCAATGGAAGAAATGATTATGGAATCCATTGGCAGCTTGCTGATTACTTTAGGTAGCGAAATGTTAAGTTCTGGCGGTGATATGAGCGAGTTTGAGCAGCGCATGGAACGTATGGGCGAGCAAATTGAAGAAAAAGTTGAGCTACAAGCGAAGAATATTGAGCAAAGAGCCGACCAAATGTGTTTTGACTTTAAAGACCTAGCAATGCAAGAGGATGAGTTACAAGCGCGTATTCCGGCACTTGCAAATTACGATGTATTTAAAGTGGAAACTAAAAAGTCATCAATCTAAATTAAGGATATTGAATTTAGATTAAAGCGTCAGTCATCAATGTGAAGGAGCCTAGGCTCCTTTTTTATGGTGTTAAATTATTTTTATCGTTAACGCGCTTTTAGCTACTTCAATCACCACAGGTGTGTAGCCTGCAGATTCTCCATCTGCTTGCACAGGCAAGTTTGGGGTTAGGACTTCAAGTTGTGTAAATGCGTGTTCCTTCACTTCTGGTAGCGAAATATGTTTACCGTAATAGAGCTTAGGTAAAGCCCAGAGCTTTTTGGCTAAATGCGTTTTTTCTACACTGTAACGCATTAAGTGCGACGAGTTTAGCTCTGCGTTGGGCGCAATTTTCATACCGCCGCCAAAGTATTTGCCATTAGCAAACACCGTAAGAAAGTTTTTATAATGCGTTTCTTTACCTTGCTGCTTTAATGATAAGAGCGACTCCTTAAAGAATAAAAGACAAGCAAGGGTATGATATAAATAGCTGAAACGCGCTAACCAGCCTTTATTTCCTTTGGTGCGCTCTACGATTTCAGCGTCAAAGCCTACACCGGCACTATTAATAAAATAACGCGCATTAACTTTTCCTAAATCAATTGTGATTACGCGATCGCTTTGTACTAACTGCTTTAGTTGTTGTTTGCTATAGGCAAAATTGCGCATAAAGTCGTTACCTGTACCGCACGGCAAAACGGTAATCGGTTTGTTGCTGTAAGCCATGCAATTAGCTAGCAAGTGCAGCGTGCCATCACCACCCAGCATGATCACTTCAGTGTACTCTGCTAAATGTTGTTTAAAGAAAAGTTGGTTATCCGCTAATACTGCTGAGGTCGTAAAAATATAGTAGCTATGTTGTTGCTGCTTTAAGGTGGTAACAAGCCAATTTAACCAATATTTTTTTTGTTTATTTGGTAGTGGGTTTAAAACAATTAGATAATGTTTATTCATGAAATGGTGATTAATAAAACGCTAAGCACAAGCTTGCCCGTTTAAGGCTTTTAGGTCAAATAGATAGGATTGGGTTTTGCACATTTATGCAGTTTATATGCAACTATAGTTACTTTGATTTCGCATTAGAAAAATTCATGTCAAAATGATAATTTTATTGATTGGATTTTAACCATTTTTAAACGCAAAATAGCACTTAGTTAAACAACAGGAGCAATCACATGACTAAACAAGCGTTAAATCAAGGTGGCCAATCTCAAGGTCAATTAACTCGTTCTAATAACGGTAAAAAAAGCTTATTAGCTAAATTAAACCGCTATGGCAAAAAACTCGCATTAGCAGGCGCAGTTGCATATAAATAAATGATGATTTATTTGCGACCGTTCGCACCTGTTTAAAAGGCTGTAATTTTATAAATTACAGCCTTTTTTAATTTAATAATCTAATGCTTTTTTAAGTAAGTTATGTTGTTTAACTAATTTTTAAATATGACTTAGGAAAGTTTAATTAATTCAACAGGCTTAATTTAGCTGTTGTCATTACTATATGTCTCGCGTTCCTGTATTACCGTCGGCTTTAATTGACGCAAGAATATTTCAGTCGATGGTATTTTCAGGGGACAGGAACGCAATCCCAATATTGTTGTTGTGAGAGTTAATAGGTAGGTGAATTATTAACTCTTTTTACTTCTAACAATATAGTAAACTCGCAGATTTACGGCTAACTTAGTATTTATGCACTAGTTAGTTGGTAACCCATTGAATGGAAAAGCAGTTGAATCACCTTCCTTATCAAATCCAAAGTCGCCTTACTCATAAATTACTTATCGCGTTAGTGATTATTTCACTGTTCAGCTCAGCGATGGCAGGTCTTTACTTTGATAGTTCAAACCGCTTTAAAGACAATGCACAAAAATCAGAACTTGTTCATAAAATTCTTAACCAGTATTCAAATATCGCCCTTTACACTTTCGAAAAGCTTGTTGCGATTGGTGAAATGTCGCGTAACGGCATTGTGCTTGCGCCTGAGTTACGTGAAGAAAATGAGCAAAAGTTGCGTACAGCAATTGTTGAAGTACGTAATTCCCTGTTAAAAAAAGTAGCCTTGGCACCTGAGGTCAGCACGCAAAATGAACTCGCGTTGTTAGACCGCGTAACACAAAAAGTTGAGCGCATTATTACGACTTCACAAGAAATCAGGTCGCTGATTACACGTGGTGAATTATCTGAAGCGCAAAGCCTGTATCGTTTATTGCAGCAACAGGGCGTGCATGCAGAGTTTAATGCCTTAATAAGTGAGGCCGTAAAGCAAGAAAATTTACAGGCTGAAGCGATCCGTGATAACAGTAAAATTATGTCTGAGCGCAATAACCGCTACTTGGCAATTGCACTCGGGCTATTAAGTTTGTTTATGATGCTGACCATTTGGTTTTTTTGGCAGCGTATTTCAAAGGCAACAAAACAACTTCAGTTTGCAGCTAGCCAGTTTACAGCCGGCAAACTAGAACACCGTATTCCAAAATTAAAAGACACCGAATTTGCCAAGCTTGCAGATGCCTTAAACTTTATGGCAAGTGAGCTAAAAACAAAACAAACAGAATTGGGTGAGGCTAAACTTCAGCTAGAAGAAAAAGTACAAGAGCGGACAAAAGCCTTGGCTTTGAGTAACGAAAAATTGGCCTATGTTGATAAGCAGCGTCGCCAATTTTTAGCTGATATTTCTCATGAATTACGCACGCCTCTTACAATAATTCGCGGTGAATCAGAGATCTTGTTACGCAGTCATTCAGAGAATGTTGATGATTACCTTGAAACCCTTGTTGCAGTTGTTGATCAAGTAAGTCATACCACTGCATTGATCGATGATTTGATGCTAGTTGCGCGGTCGAGCGCAGGTGAGTTAAGGCTTTCTTGTAGTGAAGTGAATCTATCAAAGTTGATTCAGGATTTGTGTTATGTGTACCGTCGTAAAGCGCAAGAGCGCAAACAAGATATAGTATTTGATATTAGCGAAGAGATCAGTCTTGAGCTTGATGAACGTAGAATTCGCCAAGTACTAATGATTTTGTTAGAAAATGCACTTAGCTACTCGACTGAACATGCGGTTACAGAAGTTAAAGTATTGTGTCGTCAGCAAGTGGTTATTATTAAAATAATTGACGCAGGTCAGGGTGTTACTAAGCAAGAGTTGGAAAATATTTTTGAACGCTTTTATCGTAGCAACCGTTCAAACACACCGGGTTCGGGGTTAGGTCTGCCTGTTGCAAAAGCGATAGTTGATGCGCATGGCGGTCATATTAGTTTAAAATCAAATGCTTCAGGTGTAGGCTCTGTGGCGACTATACTATTACCATTAAATGGTGAGGAACGTAATGAGAATTTTATTAGTTGAAGACGATGACCGCGTAGCGAGTTTTTTAGAGCGCGGATTGCGTGCTGAAGGGTACTTTGTGGTGCGCGCCAGCGACGGTAAAGAAGGTTTAGATCTGGCGCTTGAAGGCGATTTTAATCTGATTTTGCTCGATATAATGCTTCCGGGTTTAAACGGCTTAGAAGTGTGTCAGGCATTACGCATTAAAAACTTTGAGATTCCAATCATTATGCTGACCGCCATGGATGCTTCTCAGGATATTGTGCATGGCTTACGTTTAGGTGCAGATGATTACGTAACTAAGCCTTTTGCATATGAAGAACTTTTGGCGCGAATTGAAGCGGTTACGCGTCGCAAGCCATCGCAAAAAGCACGTTCGAATACATTAACGTTTGAAGAGTTGAGATTTGATCGTGACAGCTACATTGTAACCTTGGCAGATAAAGAAATTTCACTAACGGTTAAAGAGATGGCGATACTTGAACTGCTAATGACAAACCCTGGCAAGTACCTTAGCCGCGAGCGCATTTTAAGTAATGTGTGGGGTATGGAAATGGATCCAATGACCAATGTTGTTGATGTATATATTGGTAAGTTACGTAAAAAGCTAATGTTGTCAGATCAAGACGAGAGCATGATAGAAACTAAGCGAGGCATAGGCTACCGATTGGTTTGTGCATAATTGCAAAGGCCGAAGGGCTTTAAGAATCAAAAAGGGCGAGTTTACTTAGGTAAACTCGCCCTTTTAACTTCAGGTAATTGGTTTATTAGCGCTTAGCAATATAGTCTGTGTTATCGCTAAATTGCTTTGCTACTTTTGCGTTTTTGATGTCTTGTGCAAATGCCTCTAGCGACTTACCGTTACATAAAATATTTTCAGCAGCTTTACGTACGTTTTTGTTTTCCTGCTTAAGTAAACGACGTAATTTACCATCTTGCTCATTTGCTGCAGCGGCGCAGATTTTTGACGATAAGCTATTATCTGATGGTGTTACTTTAGCGGCTGCGTTGAAAGATAAAATGCTTGCTGCTGCGATAGTTGCTGTAATTAATTTATTCATGTCTCATTCCTCATGGCGGTGAAGTTAAATCGTTTTGTTGGGTTCTATATTACGAATTTTTAAAAGGTCTAGTTCGGCAAGATGATTAACGGTAATGTTTGGTGATTGATGGTAAATATGCGTGATAAGTGAGGTTTGGCAAAAATCTATCGTTGAAAATCAGTTTTAGTAGATAAAAAATTCATCTATTTTTTGTTGATGTATCGAAAGTAGAAAACCCTAACAGTGTTTAAACACAGAAAAGGGCGA
>NZ_PQCB01000034.1:105202-105552 GCF_002964745.1 Pseudoalteromonas sp. T1lg24
ACTGTAATTAGTTTATTCATGTCTCATTCCTCATGGCGGTGAAGTTAAATCGTTTTGTTGGGTTCTATATTACGAATTTTTAAAAGGTCGAGTTTGGCAAGATGATTAGCGGTAATGTTTGGTGATTGATGGCAAATATTGATGATAAAGTTGTGAAAACTACTTTTTTTAATAAAAATGTTAATTTTTTGATGTTTATTTGAGCAAACAAACTTTTTGCTATTTACAGTTTACGGTTGGCTGAGTATTATTTTGCGCATGGAGAGATGGCTGAGTGGTTGAAAGCACCGGTCTTGAAAACCGGCATAGGTTAATAGCCTATCTAGGGTTCAAATCCCTATCTCTCCGCC
>NZ_PQCB01000034.1:105562-106392 GCF_002964745.1 Pseudoalteromonas sp. T1lg24
AGTAAACTCGCCCTTTTAACTTCAGGTAATTGGTTTATTAGCGCTTCGCAATATAGTCTGTGTTATCGCTAAATTGCTTTGCTATTTTTGCGTTTTTGATGTCTTGTGCAAATGCTTCTAGCGACTTGCCGTTACATAAAATATTTTCAGCAGCTTTACGTACGTTTTTGTTTTCCTGCTTAAGTAAGCGACGTAATTTACCATCTTGCTCATTTGCTGCAGCGGCGCAGATTTTTGACGATAAGCTATTATCTGATGGTGTTACTTTAGCGGTTGTGCTGAAAGATAAAATGCTTGCTGCTGCGATAGTTACTGTAATTAGTTTATTCATGTCTCATTCCTCATGGCGGTGAAGTTAAATCGTTTTGTTGGGTTCTATATTACGAATTTTTAAAAGGTCGAGTTCGGCAAGATGATTAACGGTAATGTTTGGTGATTGATGGTAAATATGCGTGATAAGTGAAATTTGGCAAAAAGCTATCGTTGAAAGTCAGTTTTAGTAGATAAAAAATTCATCTATTTTTTGTTGATGTATCGAAAGTAGAAAACCCTAACAGTGTTTAAACACAGAAAAGGGCGAGTTTACTTAGTAAACTCGCCCTTTTAACTTCAGGTAATTGGTTTATTAGCGCTTAGCAATATAGTCTGTGTTATCGCTAAATTGTTTCGCTATTTTTGCGTTTTTGATGTCTTGTGCAAATGCTTCTAGCGACTTGCCGTTACATAAAATATTTTCAGCCGCTTTACGTACGTTTTTGTTTTCCTGCTTAAGTAAGCGACGTAATTTACCATCTTGCTCATTTGCTGCAGCGGCGCAGATTTTTGACGAT
>NZ_PQCB01000034.1:106402-120985 GCF_002964745.1 Pseudoalteromonas sp. T1lg24
TTTTAAATGTATTTGCGCTGGAGAGGTGGCCGAGTGGCCGAAGGCGCTCCCCTGCTAAGGGAGTATAGGGTTTGTAGCCCTATCGAGGGTTCGAATCCCTCCTTCTCCGCCATGTATAAAGCAAAAAACCCTGCAACTTGTTGCGGGGTTTTTTGCTTTATGGCTTGTGAAGCGATTATCCCAATTCAATCAGTTGTGATTTACTTACTAATAATCCATTGCGATCGCCATAAATCCAATCGCCATTATGAATAGTGACGTCTAGAAAGCTGACGGCTCTTACTTGCTCGCCTAAACCTTGTTTTTGCGTCTTTTGTGGTACGCAGCCTCTAGCCATAATTGCTAAAGACATCTGTTCTAAAATTTCAACATCACGCACACAGCCGTTTACAATAATGCCTTGCCAATTATTTTCGATGGCGAACTTGGCAAGATTATCGCCTAAAAAAGCGAATTGTTGAGCGTTATTGGCGTCGACGACTAATACCTTACCGTCACCGTTGCTTTTAAGTAACTCACCTACCTTGGAGTTATCACTTGGACATTGGATGGTGATTGCTTGGCCTGCGAACGTAGTAACTTTGCCAAAGTGAAGTAATCCTGCGCTAGCTACTTGAAGTCGGTCAGAATATTCGTCGTATAGGTCGGGAGTGGTGAAGTGTGTCATAAGCAGTGCCATTTATTTTGTTGTAAATAAATTAAAGCACTGCTTGGCATGTGTAAAAAATTTATCTCGTCAATAACTGATATTTATAGCTGAAATAACTCATTATCTAGAGATTTTTACAGCTGTGCCGTAAGCGAGGATCTCCGACATGCCTGAGGCAACTGCGCTTGTGGTAAAGCGTACATTAATCACGGCGTCTGCACCTAAGCGCTGCGCTTCTTCTGTCATCCGTGCTTGTGCGACTGAGCGCGCGTCTGTCATCATTTCCGTGTAACCTCTAATCTCGCCACCAACGATAGTTTTAAGACCTGCCATAATGTCACGGCCTACGTGTTTAGAGCGTACAACATTACCTGTTACTAAGCCTAGAGATTGCGTGATTTGATAGTTAGCGACTTGTTCGGTATTGGTAATAATCATTTTCTTACTCCTGTTTTGCTTGTAGCTAGAGTAAGGGGATTACGGAATTAAGAAAGAGGAAGAATGATAAAAGGGTGACAAACAGGATAAAAGGAAAGTGAGCTCGACTTACACCGATTGGTATAGGGTCGAGCCCGAAACTAATTAACCTTCGTTTACTAGTTTATGTAGTTCATCTAAAGAAGCTGCAATTTTAACGCCTGGTACGTTTGTACCAACAGTAGCTTCAAAAGAACCTTCAATCGCTGAGCGGAATGAAGTGAAAGAGATGCGATATACACCACGAACAAGTGCTTTTGTTGGGTTGTTGATATCTGAAGTTTGACGAAGTAGAGAGTTGTAGCTCTGACCACCTGGATTCTGTGGTAGTTCGCTGCTGTCGTCATTGTAAGTCAGAGTTTGTAGTGACTTACCGCCGTTTTTGATTTTTGCTGGGTCGATGATATCCATGCGATCTAACACAATGTAAGTATCGAAATATGTTTTAGAATCATTTTCGAAGTTATTTGTGTAGTTTACGTTTACGAAGTCGCTATCAGAAGGCGTTGATGTTGCTGGTGAAACCATCGATACACCAATTTCATCTACTGCCGCTGGTACCCAAGCGTATAGGTAGTAAGCGTCTTTGTTTTTGTATTTACCTTCTGGTTTTACAGATGCGTCAACATAACCAAAGTAGTTAGTGTAGTTAGCATATGGTAGACGTGCTTCAACACCCGCAACACCTTGTGTTACAGAGCTTTTAAGAGCAGGACCAGTACCAGACATACATGCAGTTAGAGCGAGAGCTGAAGAAGCAGCAAGAAGTGCTTTTTTTAACATTGAAATTTCCTTTTCATTCCGTGTTATAAAATCGCGGGCTATGATACAGGGCTGCGGTGTTTTTTCAATCTATTTAAGTAATTAATAGATGAAAAAATTTAAACTGTTTGGTTTTGGTAGGTTCTTGGGCTGCAGCCAAATGTTTGTTTAAATCGGCGGCTAAAGTAGCTTAATTCGCTAAATCCGTAGTCATAGCATACCTGAGTAACCGCCGTTCCTTGTTTAAGTTTTGCCGCAGCCGCTGTTAGCTTTTGTTCAACAATAAAGGCTTGTGGGGTGCAGCCTAATTGGCGCTTAAATTCTAAAAATAACTTACTGCGTCCCATACCTGCACTTTTACATAGCATTTCAATTGAGATTGGCTTAGTTAAATTTTGTTTTATAAAGCTAATGGCCGATTGCAATCCGTTATGGCCAATTTTGTGATTGCAATGCTGCAACACTAATTCGCGCGAGCGATCTTGCAGCATGCGTACGAGCAACTCACTAATACCAAGGTCGATCAGCACTTCTCGGTCTTGCTGGTTTTCGCTAAAGGTGTCAACTAATCGTTGATAAAGCTGTTGAGTAAATGGGTTATTGCTCAACTGCAGAGTGGCGCTTTGCTCATTGTAATAGGCTTGCTCTAGGCGCATTCTCTCTGCTACTTCCTGCACTTTTTTACTGTCAACTTCAATGGTTAGGCATGATGTTGGGGCGTTTAAATGTGCCACAGGAAAATCAATTTCAACGTGTTCACCTCCGGCAATTATAAAGCTTTGTCCCGGTAAAAATTCTTGTCCTCGTTGCAGGCTGTGATGATGCATTACTTTTTTACCGGTATGCATAGCGCAAAACATTAACTGTTCAGCATGAAATGGAATGCGCTCACAAGCTTGATAGGTATCGTAAACGCATAGTTGTACATGGTCGCTATTAAAAGCAGCTCGATTATCAATTAAGGTGCTAAATTTACTGCGTTTTTCCTGTAACAACATACCTGTTCCTCCAAACTTGTAGAGATTCATAATGGCTAAATTGTGCACTCTCAGTCAAGTTATTTGGATGCAGAGTCAAGCAACAATTATTTTGAAGTACTAGTCTGAGGGAGCACATATTCAAGTTGAAGAAAGCTTCTAATAACAACACACATAAAGGAAACAAAATGATTTACGCAAATCCAGGGCATGCAGATGCCAAAGTACAGTTTAATGAGCAGTATGAAAACTATATTGGTGGTGAGTGGGTTGCTCCTGTTGACGGCAAGTATTTCGACAATACAACACCGGTAACAGGAGAAGTCATTTGTCGTATACCTCGCTCTAACGGTAAAGATATTGAATTAGCCCTCGACGCAGCGCATAAGGCAAAAGATGCATGGGCACAAACATCGGTAACAGAACGTAGTAACTTGCTATTAAAAATAGCCGACCGTATTGAGCAGAATCTTGAAATGTTGGCGGTTGCAGAAACATGGGATAATGGTAAAGCAGTGCGCGAAACACTTGCTGCTGACCTACCCCTGTGTGTTGATCACTTCCGCTATTATGCTGGCTGTATTCGTGCACAAGAAGGCTCAATTGGTGAAATAGATAATGGTACGGTGGCGTATCACTTTCATGAGCCTTTAGGCGTTGTTGGTCAAATTATCCCATGGAACTTTCCATTATTAATGGCTGCTTGGAAATTAGCGCCAGCACTTGTAGCAGGTAACTGCGTTATCTTAAAACCAGCGGAGCAAACTCCTGTATCAATTCTTAAGCTGATGGAAGTCATCGGTGATTTACTACCAGCAGGTGTATTGAATGTGGTTAATGGCTTTGGCGCGGAAGCAGGCCAAGCACTTGCAACCAGTACACGTATTGCAAAAATTGCATTCACGGGATCGACGCCAGTTGGTGCGCATATTTTAAAATGCGCCGCAGAAAACATCATTCCATCCACCGTTGAACTTGGCGGTAAATCACCGAATATATACTTTTCAGACATCATGCAGCAAGATGAAGAATATATTAGCAAGTGTGTTGAAGGGGCTGTATTGGCGTTTTTCAACCAAGGTGAAGTGTGTACATGCCCATCTCGTCTCTTGGTGCAGGAAGACATTTATGATGAGTTTATTGCGCGTGTTATTGACCGCACTAAACAAATTAAGCGCGGTAATCCGCTTGATACCGAAACTATGGTTGGTGCGCAAGCATCGCAAGAGCAGTTTGATAAAATACTTAGTTACCTAGCGATTGGTAAAGACGAAGGCGCAGAGCTCTTAACCGGTGGTGGTGTTGAGCAAGTATCTGAAGAGCTAGGCGGCGGTTATTATATTCAACCAACCTTGTTTAAAGGTAACAACCAAATGCGCATTTTCCGTGATGAGATTTTTGGTCCTGTTGTCAGTGTTGCAACCTTTAAAGATGAAGCTGAAGCGCTAGCAATTGCTAATGACACTGAGTTTGGTTTAGGTGCAGGACTTTGGACTAAAAATATGAACCTTGCGTATCGCATGGGGCGTGGAATTGAAGCAGGACGTGTTTGGACTAACTGTTATCATCATTATCCAGCGCATGCGGCATTTGGTGGTTACAAAAAATCAGGTGTAGGTCGTGAAACTCATAAAATGATGCTTGAACACTATCAAAATACTAAAAACTTGTTAGTAAGTTATAGCGATAGTCCATTAGGCTTCTTTTAATCCCCCTTTAATTATTCCTAAGCAATAAGGGCTCTTATTTGAGAGCCTTTTTTATTTTATTAGCCAAAGAGTATTAAGTATCTCTGTTAAAATTTTGTAAATACATGTTCTTTATACAGTTGTTAGTTGTAAGAAAATATTTTAGTGGTTGTTTTGTTTGCCTAGTTACAGTAAAACAGAACGTAAACTAACCAAAACAATGGACTGTACATGCTCTTTTTTAATATAAAAAATCAAGCATTTGAACACCCGCAATATATTCAATGTAGTCAATGTCACCAAGTAGCGGTTACAGCACATACACAATTAAAATTTGTTCGTTTTGGTTTAATTCCCTTATTTCCATTTGCGTTAGAGCGCGCTTCATATTGCGCCAATTGCAGCGCTAAAAATGTGCCTGAAAATAGTCAAAATTCGAAACTACCGATATTTCACGTATTAACTAAATTTATTGGTACTGTATTAATCATATTGATGTTGAACTGGCTTTGGCAGCAGCATACTCAGGCTCGCAATGTTGAAATAAACATCGTCAACCAACCGCAGATAAATGATTTCTTTTTTATTGATTACAGTAAGTTTTTAAAAGAGGAATATTATCAAAAGCGAGTTGTCGCGGCTAAAGTGATTGCAACTGAAAATGATACTGTCACCTTAAAGCTAGGTCGCTATAACTACAGTCGTGAGCGCGACCTTAAACTGTCGGCGCGCAGTGACAATTTTGTACAAAAAGGCTACTTTTTTACTGACAGTCAGACTTTTAGCCAGCAGCAAATAAAAGATTTTTACGACAATAACACCATCTATGCAGCTTACCGACCTAAAGATTTAAAACTGTTCGGTGGTTTTGTTGTTATGCCGAGCAATCCAAAACCCTTATATGCAGGCTTTAAATTAAATAAAGCAAATCAAGAGGGAATTGCCGCCTATCAAGAGAAGGATTTTTCGACAGCGTTTGAATATTTTAGTGAAGCAGCAGAGCAAGGCGATAGTTGGGGACAGTATAATCTAGCGAAAATGTATTTAGCTGGTGAAGGAACAGATAAAAACAGAGTACAAGCTGGGCACTGGTTAACGTTGTCGGCTAAACAAGGGCATAGCAAAGCGCAGCAGTTGTGTGATGAGCAAGGCTTGTGTCAATAATTGCGTTGGCTAGCTAGCGCGCTCTAAATCTTCAATACACGCCTTACACAAATCGAGATAGCTGTGGATATTGTTTTTCGTCCAAAACTGTCTGATCTGTGTGTCTTGTTGCAAAATAAAGCTATTAAACTCTTCAAAAGCAACAGGGGTGTAATTGGCTACATAATGTTTGAAGGCTTGTTGCACCGACTTATGGCCTAATGCTGAATCGCTAATCACACTTTCCGATGCTTCGACAAGTAATCCACTAAAGCGTAACAGTTCAACTTTAGGCGAGCCTAAACGCTGCACTTTAATAAAGCGTTCACGCAGTAGTTTTTGTTCTTCTTTCGCCAGCTCAATAACGATTTCACTTAGGTATTTTGTTTCGCGGTTAGCCCCATCAAGTGAGCTCGATAGCTGCCTCGCTTGGCGCTTAAAGTTCTCACCTCGCACATAGAGAAAAATCATGGCGAATACTGCAAGGGCAATGCTACCCATAATGGTAATATTCATGGCTATCCTAAACGCGTTTTATTGTTGTTATACCAATTTTACTTATTATGCGATTGCTCTAACGAGCTAAATGGTTCTTAACTCGGTTAACAATATTTTTGTAGATTACCTACATGTTGCCTTAGTTAAAAGCCATTTATCTGTCGCAATAATTGCTCATAAAATCAGTGCAATTGATATATAAACTAGTCTTTAATATCTGATTTTTCAAGAATTATATCATCAAGAACAGACCAGCGACGCACGTAGGGTTTACTGCCTTTACCTAAAATCCAATAGTCGTAAACTTCTTGCACTCTGCCACTAGCACGGCGAATATCGAGCCATGAGTTAAGATAGTTTGCCAAGTCATCGTGACGTTTAGCAACCGCAAATCCTGTGGGGTATTTCGCTTTTGAACCCTCAGGAACGACAACGCCAAAGTCTGGATAAAACATGGTCCACGCAAAGCCTGCTTCAGCGCTAATTAACAAGGCATCGTACTTATCTGGGTTGGCAAAAAAATCACGATAGCTAGTAATATTGGTAAGCGTATAATGTTTGTTGCGTTCAAATTCTTTACCGAGTAACGCTTGGTATTCTATGGTGGCAAAGTTAAGGGATTCATGAGCTTGTAGCGCTTCTAAGGTTTGAAACTCTTTACTGCGATGGTCAAGGGTCACTAAGGCAAGCTTGAGCTCAAGCACCGGATCGGTAAACAAGACCTTTTCGATATCATCTAGGTTAATTTCCAGCCCCGACATGGCAATATCAAAGTACCCTTTGTTGAGGTATTCCACCAGTTGTGGCTTTTTAAATGGAATAAACTCCACTTGTACGCCCAAGTCTTCGGCAAGTTTATGTGCCAAGCTAATATCAAAGCCAACGAGTTCATCGTTGTGATTAAAGTAGCTAAACGGTACGTTGTCTGCAATGTAACCAACGCGCAATAAATTACGTTTTTTAATTACACTTATATTGGTAAGCGATAACTTGCCATCTTCATATGCCTTTGGCACATGATTTAGTACATGCTCAGGCACTTTGTCACTTACCACCATGTTGGCAATAATATCATCCGCGGCATGTGAGCTTTTCAATAGTTGTGAGTTAACTGTGTAGGCCGCGAGCATGCAGGCGGGTAATAACCCCCCAATTAATGAAAAATATAAAATGCTTTTTGCACGCTTATAACTCAGTTGCTTGCGCACATAGAAAATACTTAAAAAAGTGACAGCTACGATATAGACCACAGTAGTTGGAGATACAAATTTGGCGCTGATCACTGACATTGCCAAATACAGCTGATAGGTATCAGCTGGCACGCGCACGGTTTCCAACATGTATGGAATTGCGATATGTACATTGGCAAAGTAGCTGAACAATGCACTGATGGTAATATTTGGTACATCAGCAAGGGTTGCTTCGTGGCCTGTAAGCCATGCCGCAAATAATACAAAAATGAGCGTGGTAAGCTTACCTAAGCTCGGGAACGTAAAGGCAATTGGCACCAGCACTTCGGCAATGTGATCTGAATTGGCATCGGCAATATTGTTTTTATGCATATAGCTTTTAATGCCTTCGGTGATCACGGGTAAGGTAATAAATACATTACCTGTGGTAAATGCAGCAATTAACGCATTGCGTGCAACATCAATTAGCTCATGATATTTCACCGGTGTAAGCGCCGCGACCAACATAGGTAGCAAAACAAACATCAGAAACAGGCCAAGTAAAATTACCAGCACAAGATACACTTGCAATGTACTAAGTTGGTCAACACTCATAGTGCCTGCTGAACTTGCGGTAATAGCAAAAATACCAATCGGAAAAATCTTAACGATTTTCTTTGAAATAACAGAAAGCCCTTCACCAACAACATCTAATATATTGAGTAAACTGCTTTTACGCACATTGCCCATTAACGCCATGCCCAGAGCAATACAAAAAATTACTAACGCGGGCACATTGCCTTCAGCCATTGATGCAAAAGGGTTAGAGGGGATATAACGAGCTACAAAATTGATTTCTTGCTTGGCGGAAATTAGCGCGGTTGAAAAGAAAGTACCGGCATCGTGTTTAGGTAATGTAAAAGCAAAACACCAAATAACAAATAAGCCAATCCCCCATAACGACAGCATGACGGTTGCCGCTTTAAGTAAAATAGAGCGTACTTGATCGGGTTCGAACTTACCAAGACCAACAACCAGCGAAACCACAATATACGGGAAAATTGTAATTTGCATTAGCTTAATAAAGCCATTGCCAACTGGCTGTAAAAACGCCAACCGTTCACCAAAAATAAGACCGAAAATGACACCGCCAATTAGTGCCCACAGCATGAGGTTTTTAGTCGCAAAAAAGTCGATAAGTTTCTTCATTGATCCACAAATAAGTAAGGGCTTAGGGTCATTTGACCCTTGTAAGCCCTGTATTTAATCATAAATTGGCGGTTGTTTGTAACGCCAAGGTAATCATTTCAGCAAAGGAAGTTTGTCTTTCTTCACTACTAAGGTGAGTATCGTGCGTAATATGATCCGAAACCGTTAAAATGGTTAACGCATTTGCACCGAACTCTGCGGCAACACCGTAAAGGCCTGCGGCTTCCATTTCGACACCTAAAATGCCCATTTTATCCATTAGCTCGAACATTTCTGGTTGCGGTGTATAGAATAGGTCAGATGAAAACACATTGCCTACTTTCACTGGTAACTGTGTTTTACTCGCTTGTGCTAAACAAACATTCAGCAAGTTAAAATCAGCAATTGCGGCAAAGTCGTGGCCTTTAAAGCGCATGCGATTAACTTTTGAGTCAGTACAGGCACCCATAGCAATAACGATGTCTCGTAGTGCTACTTGATTCGATACCGCGCCACAACTGCCTACGCGGATCAGGTTCTTTACACCATATTCTGTGATCAGTTCTTTTGCATAAATTGAGCAGCTTGGTATGCCCATGCCAGAGCCCATAACCGAAATTCGCTTACCTTGAAAATAGCCGGTGTAGCCGAGCATATTACGTACATCGTTGACTAACACAGCATCATCAAGAAAATGCTCGGCAATATATTTGGCACGCAGCGGATCGCCCGGCAGTAAAATGGTTTCGGCAAAGTCATTTTGTTTTGCATTGAGGTGCGGCGTAGCGGCAAATTCAATTTGATCAAATGAGACCATTAGTAGTCTCCTTGTGTTGAATCTGTTGAGGTATTGATTTGCAATACGGTTTTTACATCACCTAATAAGCCTGATGCACCAAAACGGAAGTTTGCAGGGTTTACCCAATCAAGATCAAAAATACTGGCGGCAAGTTCAATGTATTGTTTGGCATCCGCCACTGTGCGTACACCGCCAGCGGCTTTAAAGCCAATTTGTTTGCCACTTGCTTTAATTGTTTCTAACATGATTTTTGCCGCATTTAATGTGGCATTTACGGGCACTTTACCCGTACTTGTTTTAATAAAATCGGCGCCTGCATCAATTGCAATGCGTGATGCGCTCGCAATAAGCTCGTCGCTTTTTAGTTCGCCAGATTCAATGATCACTTTTAATAAAACAGTGTCGCCACAGGCTACTTTGCATTGTTTTACAAGTTCAAATCCAAGCGTTTCGTCGCCGTCAATAAGTGCGCGGTAAGGAAATACAACATCCACTTCATCGGCACCTAAGCTTACAGCTTGCTCAGTCTCTGACACGGCTTTATCAATGTTTTTGTCGCCATGTGGAAAGTTGGTTACAGTTGCAATTTTTACATCTGAATTGAGCTGTTTGTTGGCAAATTCGATGTATTGCGGGTAAATGCAAATGGCTGCAGTATGGCCAGCGCTATTGTTTGCTTGCTGACAAAGGGCACGGATTTCGTCATCGCTTTCCGAGCCAGTTAAGCTGGTTAAGTCCATGCACTGTAGGGTAATTTTTGCCGCGGCTGTTAAATCTAATTGGGTGTTTAAGGTCATACTTTTCTCCAAATATAATACCAATTCTGTAAAGTATGTGATCAGGGGTAGCGCTGGATAAATGAAATGGTAACAAGGCGGAATTTTTTTATGTAGTTGTTCTACATCGATAAATTCTAACGCAGTTAGCATGATATTTAGTCCGCTAGGATGATCAGCTACTTAAGTGAATTGGTATAAAAGTAATCCCAGAACAATTGAGGAGGGAGAGCTACACTCTCGATCAATAAGCTCACTCATATGCTCTAAGAACATGAGTGGACTTGGTTCCTTGAAGACTTATGGTTGTAACGATCTCCTGATCTTAGCACCATAATTTAAATCCGTTTATACCAAGCGCTATTGTCAGCTATTTTGTTGCTAACAGCTAGCGCTAATTAAGTGTTAAATGATCTAGTTCATCTTTTTATGCGCTGCGAAGTTGCTTCTTCGCTTTACTAAACAAAAGTGTAGCAGCCACTACAATTGTACCGGCGACAAAACCAATAATGGCATTAAATAATGTAGGTAATAAAAAGCTTAGGTCGGTATTAAGCAACTGATTGATTGCTAAAGTGAGATCATCTACAAGATGGTGTAAAAAGTCACTGCCATGAACAAGAATACCGCCACCAACTAAAAACATTGCAAGCGTGCCGACAATTGCCAGTAATTTCATTAAATACGGGGCGAAAGAAAGCAGCCCGCGGCCAATGGTCTGTTGCCAAGCATGAGGTTGTTCTATTAATAGCAGTCCTGCGTCGTCAATTTTCACAATTAACGCTACTAAACCATACACACCTATGGTCATAAGTATTGCGATAATGCTTAATACCGATAGCTGTGAGGTAAAGCTTTCGCTTGCAACTGTGCCTAATGAAATAACAATAATTTCGGCAGAGAGAATAAAATCGGTGCGAATAGCGCCTTTGATTTTTTGTTGCTCGTAATGTTTGTCGTGAATATCTATCTGCTGCTCTTTTTGCTCGGCATGCTTACCATGAAGCCAAGGAGCAAGTACTTTTTCACAGCCTTCATAACACAAAAATAAGCCGCCAAGCATTAATAGCGGCGTTATTAAAAACGGTGCAAAAGCTGAGATAAGCAACGCTAATGGCACTAATATTAACTTATTTACAAAGGAACCTTTTGCAACCGCCCACACTACGGGTAACTCGCGATCGGCTTTTACGCCAGAAACCTGTTGTGCATTTAAGGCAAGGTCGTCACCTAATACACCTGCAGTTTTTTTTGCTGCTACCTTGCTCATTACCGCAATATCGTCGAGCAAAGTTGCGATATCATCTATGAGGGTGAGTAAGCTTGCTCCTGCCATTTTTTATTCCTTCAATTATAATTCACGCAGAGTTAATCCAATTTCTGTTAAATATATTGGTATAACTATTTTACAACTATAGTGTTTTTCTCTGTAAAAGGAATCAAGATGTTAAGACATGTTTTTTTGCTTTTGAGCCTAATGATGCTCTGTGCATGTAATTCAGTTGGGTCTGTGTCAAAGAGTGAAAGTGCACAAACGGAAACATCAAGAAAGGCTGTCACCATGATGTTTGAGTGCGAAAATGATTTGAGCTTTGTCTCACGATTAGAAGGGCAAACTTTATGGGCGTTTTTTCCTCAGCAAACGCTTGCACTTGAGCCAACCAGAACGGCATCGGGTGCGAAATACCAAAAAGCAGCGGATTACGTTTGGTTAAAGGGTGACAATGCGATGGTGAATTACCAGCAAACACTTTATAAAAACTGTGTTAACAACCGCCAAGAGGCTATTTGGCAAGACGCAAAGTTTCGTGGTGTTAGCTTTCGCGCAGTTGGCAATGAGCCGGGTTGGTTAATTGAAATAACACCAAATGTTCACGTTAAATATCTTTCTAACTATGGCCAGTTTGAGACTGTCTTACCCTATAAAAAACCGATTGAAACCGAACAAAGCAGCATGTTTGAACTAACTAAAAACCAAAACACGCTATTATTTGAAATTATTAATAAACCATGTACCGATTCTATGTCTGGTCAAAAGTTTGCATCCAGCGTACGCGGTCAGTTTAACGGCAAAGCGTTTTCAGGTTGCGGTCGAGCGCTATTTTAAAGTTGGCACTGTTCACAGCCATAACGTTTTTCATAACGACGTTCAGCCCAAACATTATAAAAATGATTCACCAGCCAATAAATACCGGGAATTGAAAAACAATAACTGACCCAGCCAATCGGGTGTGAGCGCCACAGTTTAAAGTTTGCGTTCAACCCGGTATGCCATGAGCCTTTTTCGTCTCGCAAGTGTAATACCTTCAGCATATTGGTTCGTTGTTGCCGAGCAAAGTTTTGCGAGTGGACATCTTTAAATTCAAACCGCTCGCCAGATAGCTTGCGCCAAAGTGCAATTTCTTTGCTGCAAAGCGGGCATTGTGCATCGTAGTAAACAGTGTTCTTCATATTTTAACTCCTTTAATAGACCGTAAAGATCAACACACTCTTTTAATACGTAAAGACTTTGAAAAAGTTTGAACGAATATTGCAGTTTTTCCGTATTGCTTAAAAAGTCACCCAACAAGGTAATTGTTATGCGTAAAGATGAGTTTAAAAATCAAATAGAAAGACATTTACTTACCCCAACCATTTTTGGTTATGCAGATGCAAATCATTATTTAGTTGGCGCAGAAGATGAAGACGGAAATTTTTATTCCCTTTCTGATGAGCAAGATAAAATTATGGTTTTTAACTCGATGTTTGAAGCTGAAACGTGTTTAAAGTCGCTAGGGTTTACCAGTGCAAGTCTGCATTTTCAAACAGCGTATGATGAGATGATTGGTAACGACAAAAGCAGCGATACTCGCATTACAATCAGTTTAGGCGAGCAATAAGCTCGTCTCGCTTGCTTAGAGCAAACAAAGTGGTGTCGTGGTAAAGCAATTGAAAGTTTGACTCTATGCGATCAGAGTTAACATTGTACCAATCCACTAATATTTCGAGTGGAACTGTATTTCTGAATCGTTTCCCTGTGTTATGCAGGGCGAGTTTAATACCTTGCTGATGGCTGTAACTAGCAAACCAGTTTTCGTTAATAATGCGCGACGTTTTGATTTGGTATTTTTCGGGTAAAGTTGCACCGTACAGAGCAAGCTCAGCGTGCAGAACTTGATAGAAGGAGGTGCACAAATTTTGATACTGAGCCTCTAGCTGTTTTGCCAGTAAATGATCAAATAAAATATCCAGCCCGACCCCGGCGTAACGACGTATTTCTTTAAACTCACTTTTAAATTGTTGGCACACAGGATGAGCATCTGTAAAGCTATCGATGCCACGATGTAAACGTATTCCTAGCTCTAACTCTACAGGTAAAAAACTAAGCTGACTGCCCTTCACAAAGTCGCCGAGTAAGTTGCCAGTTAAACTAGTCGATGTTAAGTGAGCCAAGTGTAAATGTGCAAAATAATTCAAATTTTGTTCGATCTTAAAAGTAAAAATAACCGTATACTCAATGTCTGACGATCCTTGTCGCTCTAATGTTCGGTTTGAGCATGTTTTTATTAAAGCGCTCAATGTAGAGCTTAGTAATATAAGCGAACATCGAGCAACAATGACAAAAGCGAGCCTTGCGGCAGCTGCAAAAACGAACTAGAAAGGTCATCAGACCCTAGTATATTAAAATAACTGGAATCACTTATGAAACGTTTAAAAAATATTGTTTTAACTTCTTTGCTCGCGCCATCTCTGTTTGCATTTTCAGTTTCGGCTACTGAGTGTAACGACTTTACCAACCAAGATGTTCGTAAATTACGCTCTAAAGAAAGCATCAACTTATGCCAGTTTAAAGATAAGCCATTACTGATTGTAAATACTGCAAGTAACTGCGGCTTTACACCTCAATTTGAGCAACTTGAAGCGCTTCATAAAGAATATAAAGAACAAGGTTTAGTCGTGTTGGGCTTTCCATCTGATAGCTTTTTTCAAGAAGAAAATGATGAAAAAGACACCGCCGAAATGTGCTTTATCAATTACGGTGTGACGTTCAATATGATGGCAACGAGTGATGTAAAAGGCAGTGATGCTAATCCCATATTTAAACATTTAGCAGATAAAACGCGCTCGCCAAGTTGGAACTTTAATAAGTACTTAGTAAGTAAAGACCGCCAAACAATCACGCATTTTGGCTCACGTGTAAAACCGCAAAGTGAAGAATTAAAGCAAGCGATAGAAAAAGCACTTTGATTACGCTTTTAAACAATTGATGCTGTGCATATGGTTTTAGTCTGACACTAACTTTGGTACAGTTTGAACACGTTGCGTCATATGTTGGCGCAGCGGAAATACCTTTAAACATGTAAAAGGAATTGCATGCAGGTCATAAACATTGATTGTTTGTGATTCCTCAGGAATAAGGATATTCAATGAAATCTACACATTCTTCTTTTAGATTTTTAGCCTGCAGTACTGCGCTA
>NZ_PQCB01000034.1:120995-334513 GCF_002964745.1 Pseudoalteromonas sp. T1lg24
TGGCGGGGGCTCGTCTGATAAAGATACATCGCCCAATCCCGATCAAGGTAATCGCGTGCCAACCGTTACTATTAATGGTGATAACAGCGCACAAGAAGCGAGCGTCGTAACACTTAATGCTGCGGCGAGCGATAGTGATGGCTCGATCAGCAAATATGCGTGGTCTATCACATCGGGTGAGAACGTTACTTTAAACAATAGCGATCAAGCTTCGGTCGATCTCACTTTGCCAGATGTAGATAGTGATACTCAAATCACTATTAGCGTAACGGTAACCGATAATGATGGCGCAACCGCGCGCGATGAACACACACTTACTATTGTCGATAACGCAGATAACCAAGCGCCGAATGTGGTAATTAATGGGGTTGCTGAGGTTGATGAGCAGAGCGAGCTTAGCCTTACCGCTACTGCCAGCGATAACGATGGCGAAATTGTCAGTTATTTATGGCAACTAATAAGTGGTGAAGGGGTCACGTTAAGCGATACCGATAAAGCACAAGTAAAAGTCACCACAACAGATATCGATGAAGATCAGCAAGTTACTATTGCCGTTACGGTAACCGATGATGATGGCTCAGTTGCGACTGCACAGCATCAGCTGCTAGTAAAAGCCAGCGCGCAAACGCAAGTATTTACATTGAAAGGTCGCGTTAATAGTGGCGCTAATTCAGCCGTAAATTTAACGGTTGGCGATCAAGTTTTTACAGCAACTACCAATGACAGTGGCGAATTCAGTTTGCCCGTTGAACTCGATGAAAGCTATAACTCACAATTGGCTAAGTTATCCGCACCCAGTAATTCGGTATTTTTTTCTGAGTTTAATTTCGTTTCGCAATTGCTGACATTAGGCGAGCTAAAGCAACGTGCTGGCAGTGATAATATATTAACTGATGATGAGTACTTTGCCGTTAACGTCGGTAATATATCAACGACTCTATATTACATGCTTGATGACAAAGAGAGTATTACGACCGCAGAGCAGTTAGAAAAAAATTACGGCAGAGTTTATACCGAGGTGCTAACAATGCGCGCAGGTGTGCTGCATATGTTACTTAACGGTAATCAGGGTGAAGCCTACCCCATACCTACAGGCGTTACAACACTAGAACAATTGTTTGAAAATGATGAATTAATTCGTGAGTTTGAACAGCGCATGTCTGATACCTATCCGGAAAGTATGGCTCACGGTCAAGTACTACGCTCTGAAACAATTGCTTACCCTGCAATTAATGAAACTAAGCAATTAGTTTTTTCACCACAGCTACCTTTTATGAGCGATGGTCGTCATTTTACGCTAAACCCAGATGGTACGGGCAGTACAGTACTAGAGAATGGTAGTAGTAGCGAACTTACCTGGCTTATTGATGAGCTAGGCAATTTAACCCTAGAATATACATCGCCCATTACCTTGATACATAGTGAAATAGTGATACATGAAGTGCAGTTAGTAACGACTGAATTTTATGCTTTTTTTCAGCGTGGTAACACAATCGAAGGGGTTGTAGCTGAAAGGTTTCGTATAGTCGATAAAGACGGAAATGTCGTTGATGACAATTACGGAAGTTTACGCCACGGCGGGTTTACAGAAAAGCGAAATGCAACCAAGTTATCCGAAGCGGATTTCTTAGGGACGTGGTTAATCGGTGATGTGTTCACTCCTGAAAATGCTATTTTGTCTGAGCCAGCAGTCGCTAATCTAATGGCGGACGGTTCTGCAAGCATTGAAGTGCCAATCACAGGTTTTTATACTAATAATGCCAAGTGGCAAGTGACTAATGGCAATTTAGAGATAATCTCAGGTAGTGGCGATAATGAGACTCGCTTTACTTACTATATTCTAAACAAAAACGAAATCGGTTATGCGTTTGTCGCAGATGTAACTAGCGGCGGCCAACAATTTGCACGTAATGGCATTATGTTGAAACAGCAAACTGCTACAGGTTTTAGCGAAAATGACATTGTAGGCCATTTTAAAGAGGTGACAGGGTATCGTCTTTATGGACATGAAAACTTAGTTATCTATGATGATCTGATTGCGCGAGAGGATATCGACGAGGATGATAGAGTTGCCCGTATTGATGAAAACGGTGTTTTGCGATTGGAAACGTATTTAGATAAAGATACTTCTACGCGATGTCGTTCAAGCGACAACGGGCGTTGCTACCTGTCGCAGCAAACGTCTTATCGTTTATTTGCTAAAGACACAAATCAGTATGTTGTATTGCGTACAATCGCACTGTACAACATTAATGGTGATCCTGGTTACGGCTTTAGTAATATTACTCGCATAGAAAAACAAGACGGCATCAATATTACGCAGTTTGACTATGGTATGTTGCACAGTTTGCGTGTAAGGGAGCACTTACCAAACGGTCAAGAAAATGATTATGACTTCAGTGAGTCATATGTCAGTGATGGGGAAAACGAACCTAGATATTCACTCAGCGTTAGCTATGCAAATGGTGAGTATGAAGACACACCATTCTATCTTGATAATGGTATTGCTTATTTCACATTAGCGGGCAAATCGATGCAAATGTCGCTTGAGCAGTTTGAGCGAGATACACTGACTGTTTGTTTGCATGAAGCGGGCGGCACATGTACCGACGCAGATAAAAAGCAGCTAGATATGCGTTGGAATGCCGCAGAAATGCCGGCACAATAATTAAAAAAGAGAGGCTTAGTTAAGCCTCTCTTTTTTTACTTTTTAGTCGGTTGCTACAGGCTATACCATAGACCAATCCAGCCCCGTACCTCATCTTGAATGGTATCGCCTTCAATTTTGGCAATGCCAAAATCAATATTAATATCATTTAATACAGAAGGTGCAACGGCAAAGTCGAATTGGCTATTTAGCTTAATTCCGTAGCTAGTGGCGAGTTCGCTGTTATTGAGCTCATGCTGAGATACATAAAGCCAAGGTGTATTTTGCTTAAACGCAAACCCAGCTCCAAAGCGCTGATAATCATCACTTAATGCGGTATAAAACGGTAGTTCATTAATGAGTGAGCGATCAGCTTGTGCTTCTGGCTTAATTAAACTGGACGCGAAGCCACCAATATTCATTAGCATGTCATCACGTTGTTTTGTTTGGTAATCAACGTAAAGTGGCATATTCCAAGCTTTACCGAATAGCGCTACGTTTGCATCAAAGCCTTGCCAACTGCCATGTGAGCTATCACCACTGTAGATACGTGCGGAGGCAGTTTGACCAATCGCAAATGTTTGCCAATCACGTTGCCAAATTTGATTCGCGCCGAGAGCAAGCCATTGGTTATGGCTATCACCAATATCTTTGTAGCCATACGCAAGATGACTATTCAATTTAAATGCCCCGTTGCGATAAGGGTAACTGGCCTGCAGATAGGCTCCGGTAGCGTCTTCCTCAGCAGCTAAGACATCAGGGTGTTGATATTGATTTGCGGCTTTAAGTTTATAATCAAATGCGTGTGCTAAAAATTGCCATTTATCGAGTTGATATTTCACGTCTAAATAAGCACCGTTTAAAGCATTTTTATTGTCGATTGCGCCACCAAATTGCCAACTCAACTTATTGAGCAGATCTTTACCTTTTACACCCACGTGTAACAGTGCAGTACTGGCACTATTGTATTGCTCAGCAAGTGTAAACGACATTGTTTGATTTGATGGTGAATAATCGCGTTGTGTGCCAGCCGTTTGCTGATAAATCTTAGCTGGCGGTAAGCTTGGTTGCTCTGCTTTATCGATTGTGGCTTTTGGTGATAATTCGCGCTCTGTTACTTCAGTTACGCTTGCATTGTCACTTAGTTGGTAAATATCAGGCCCCTCGGAATTCACAGCTAAATACAGTAAACCGTGCTGTTTGCTTGGCATTGGGTATTGTATAACTTGCTGCCCAGCGCTGAGCTGTTCTAACTTGTCTGATGCAAAGGTATAACGATAAAGATTTGTTTGACCATTTACCCCTGCAACATAGTAAATACTTTCGCCATTTTCGTTCCATTTAGGATATGACAAAAATTGGTAGCCCTTTGGCATTGGCACACTTACATCGTTATTTGATGTTAAATCTTTTACCCATAGTGCCCAATTTTGGTTAAGCTCAGTTTTAAGATAAGCCAGCTTGTTATTTTGGTATTGCGGGAAGTCGTAAACTGTTTGTAGTGATGGTTGGGTTAAATCGCTCATTTCACCCGACGTTAAATTAATTTTTACCAGTTGTGAGTAGCCATATTCAACACGCTCGGCATAAGCCGTATTGCTGTCAGCTAAGGTAAAGCGGCGCACATTAGCAAACTGAGTAAGTTGTTTAGTTTCACCAGTTTCGCTATTCCAGCTGAAGAGATCTTGGTGCAGTGTATTCATTTCGTTGTTAGCAACGCTAAATGCACCGTATACAAGGGTACTATTATCACGCCAAACTGGGTTTAAAATACCTTTGCGATTAATTGAGTTAAGGGTTTCTTTTGTTTCTTTTTTGAAGCTGGTGGGTTTGCTATTTGCAATGTCTTTTGCATCGTCTTCTAGCAGCTCTTTCTGCGCTTCTTCAAACTCTTTAATGGCGTCAGCATTTTCTTCTGTTGCATAAATTGTGAGCTTGGTATTGCCATCTTTGTCTTTACTAACAATGGCAATTTTATCTTCATCGGGTGACAGGCTCGGCGCTGTTTGAATGTAATTGAGATCAAACCAGCGTTTCGTTTCAAGTGCTGTTTGATTCGCTTCTTGTGTTAGTGCTTTATGGGTATATTCAGCAACAAAGCGACGATACAGTTTACTTGGCTTTTCAAGAAATACGCCGGTAAACGCACTATCGAAGTCACGTTTTTTAACCGCTTGCATACGTGTCCATACAGCATCTAATTGCTCTTTGCTGTAGTTATGTTCAAGCCATTGTAAAAAACGCACACCAACGAGATACGCCATAGAACCTGCCATATAGCCACCATCTTCTTCGCTTAGCTGGCTATAACTTGGCAAACTTCCTTCTTTAGCAAATTGCGTGATGAGCGATTCAACATAGTTATCGTGTAAACGGCCGCGGCCAGTCATTTGCGATTCAAGCAACGTTGCATAGCCTTCAGCAGCCCAGCGCGGTGTTGGGTTGTGAGCAATATCATAGGCGCTTGAGAAGTTACGTAGCTTTTGGCGCCACTCACTGCGTGTTGGCTGTGCTAAATGCACTAAGTGCACATATTCATGTAATACGAGTAGTTGCTGCCAGCCCGAACTATTTGAAATAACCGTATCTGATTGGGGTGGTGTGGCAAAAAATGCCATCATAGGGTCAACACTGCTTGGAATAGCAAAACCGTTTGACTGGTTATAAGGGTCGAAAACAATCACATCAACTTGTTTTTCTAAGACACGATTTTGCTGCTCTTTTACTTTTTCGCGAACAACCTCAAGTTCGTTGGCAGCTGATGTAGCCCAGCTTTGGTAAGCTTTCGGGAAATGAACTTTAAAGTTCTCAGTTTCAATGGTTTGCCAGTTATCGTTTGCTGAGGTTGCAAAGCTTGCGGCAACCATCAATGAGAGTAGCGACTTTTTCATATTATTTGTTCCTTTAATTTTATGCGAGCTAGCTTACTGCACGCATAAAACTAAAAAAAATAATAGTGATAAGCGGTTAATCTAAATTATTGATGGTTACATCCAGCGCTTTTTCGATGTCTCTGCCAGCAGTACTAGCCTGTTCATAAAGTCATTTACGTCACTTTGTGGTAAATAGGGCACGCTAATACCACCACTCGCTAACTGAAAGCGCAATGAGCTAAGATGTTGTTTGCGCATTGGCGGTGTTTGTGTGGTAGCAATTTGTTGAATTTTAAAGCCTTTAAACACTTTATAGCTTACGCCAATCAGCCCTTTTCGCGTGAATACTTGCTCTCCGTCAAAGTAAAAGCCAAAGCGCTTGTAGCGCAAAAAACTCAAAACCACACCCAGTAACAATGGTGCAATTAATACTGGCCACGCGCCATCAAGTAGTGGATTAAACAAAAAAGCACTTATGATGGAAATAGGCAGAAGCCAGTAAAGCACGAAAGTCTTGTAAAAGTAGTTAATGGCGATTGGCTGAAATGGCACATTAGTAATGTTTAACTGTTTATCCCAGCATAAATTCATAACATCGTTCACTTGGCTTTTTGTCAGTACAGGCACAATTAACGACTGCCCTTTTTTTACCGTATTTGCATGGCTGTTATTAATTTGTTTGCAGTTAATGGTGTAGCGTTTAAGCAGTTTTGCAATCCAGTTTTGTTTGACTTCAATTGACTGAATTTTACTAACGCTTAGCGACATTTGATGGCGCTCAAATAATCCTGAAATACGCTTTATTTTGTTGTTTTCTAAGCTAAGTTCATAGTTGTAAAAGCGAATAACTGCGCCCAGTACCGATGCGAATACAAACAAGGCAATACCGCTTAGAATAATGGTGGCACCCGCGGCCATCTCGGCATATTCATTATTGGTCACAAGATTATTAAAAAACAGTGTAAGCGGCGCGGCAAAGTCTTGTTTAATATAGTCAGTAATTTGCTCAGTGAAAGGCGCAAGTGCCGCTAATACTAAAAACATCATGCCTGACATTAAGCCAAACTTTGCCACTTCAAAATTCGCTAATGTTAAATCGGGCGACTGCGCAGCTTGTTGCGATTCGCTTTGTTGCTCGGTTTGCTCTGGCTTGGCTCGGTAATTAAATATTTGGTCACGCAACATATTTGCGTAGTGATCCGATACCCCCGGTAACACAACTTCTTGCTGGGCTGAGCCCGCAGCATCAAAGTGGCAGTTCACCGCTGAAAATGGTGAAAAGTAAAATGGTATTGCTAAATTAACGTTTTGTACTTTGGCAAAGTTAAGCGTGACGCGCTCTTTTTTAAATACACCTTTACGCAAAATAATTTCGTGGTCGGTAACTTTGTAGCGAAAATTAAAGTAATAAAGGGTCGCGTAAGTCACTAAAATCAATGCTAATACGCTGGCACCTGAAGCAAACCAAAACAGTTTATTCTCAACTTGGGTGACCCAAATAGCAAAGGCTGGCGCAATATTAATGAGTCCGTCTTTTACAAAACGCACGATAAAGTGCAGCACAAAATAAATAATCGCAATTGGCGACAGCTTTTGCCAAGTGGCTGTATTGTTATTACTCATCGTCGTGACGCTCACTTGCGGTGTTTGCCAAGATAAACTGTCTTAGTTTACTGGCGCGCTCTTGGCTTAGACCATGAATTTCGAGATCAGCGCCTGCACCGCCAGCGGTAAACAATTTTAACGTGGCGAGTTTTAGCTTGCGCTCAATAGGATTACGGTGGGTTTCAATATGTTGAACACGATTAAAAGGTATGGCGATGGTGCGCTGCCAAAACACTCCGCGTTTTAATAGTAGATCGTGTTCTCTCAGTGCGATAGATGTCATTGCGACGCTACGCTTGGTAAACCAAGCGACGTATAAGTTTATCAATACTAATGCACCTGCAACCAATGCGGTTATGATATTTTCAACTGGCGATAAAAAATAAAGAAAGATCACAACAGCGATACTTGCTGGTATTAAAAATACAAAGGTGCCAATTAGTGCTTCTTTGCTTGCCAGTTTATCCAGAGGTTTAAAATCTGCTTGGGTAAAGTCAGGTAGTGTTTGTTCGGAAATTTGATGGTTGCTAAACACGTGATGTCTCTTTGTTTTTATAATCTTTGCCTATTAAAGCAAAAAACTCAGCAAATGCTGAGTTTTTATGATTTTCGGCAATATAGCGTGATTAAAGCCAGCGCACAGTATGAATTAACGAATGGCTTTCGCCTGGTTGCAATGTCACTTTGTCATCCATCACGTTAGCGGCTTCTAAACACAGCATGGTATGGAACTCGTCATCGCGAAAGTTACTTAGGCGCTTTGATTTTTCAATCCACGGATTCCACAGCACACACGAACTTGAATTTTCACGGCCAACTTCAATAATACCGTCAGGCGTATTAATGGTTTGAACCAAAGGTGTGTTTTGATAAACCATATCGGTTTCACGGGCAAAATTCACAATGTCGTTTTGTGCAAATGGGCCTTCGCCAAACTCAATATAGTTAGCACCTTGCAGGCCATCGACTGTGGTGTTTTCAATTTCAGCGGTAGGGAAATAGGTATGCAGTGCTTGTGTTAACTCAAATGCAGCATTGCCAGTATTCGTGTTTACCAGCGCAATGTGCAAACTATCGCTTAGCGTGAATACGACTTTTAAGCTCGATTGATGTGGCCAGTATTCTGGATTTACTTGGCCCATCGGCAATGAAAAACTCACAACAATATTATTGTCGTTTTCTATCACTTCTTCTGCGCGCCAAAGCATAGTGCGGGCAAATCCGTGTTGCGGCCAACCGTCATTAGCACTCATGCCAAACCAAGGCCAACAAATAGGAATACCACCGCGAACGCCTTTGCCGACTTGATAGTCTTCATCTTGCGATACCCAAATTAAAGGCTTTTTGCCTTTTGGCGTAAATTCGGTAAGTTGCGCGCCTTGGAGAAAAATTTTAGCGCTGCAAAAGCTCGATTCAACTGATAGGTACTCTAGTCCTGAATCAGTATGCTTAACGGTAACAGAAGGAGATAAATTCATAAGGCATCCTTATAAAAGGGAACTCAATTTAATGCAGAAAACAAGATAACCAATGCGTGATCAATTAGCAAATCAGTAAATTTCATATAGTTCTAGTTAAACTAACGTCATCTTATCGCAAACTTCATGTGATTTAGTTATTTGCCTTGATATACTGAAATTCTTTTTCACAATATGAACACACACATGAAAAAATCTCTTATTGCACTTGCAGCAGTGGCAGCATTACTGGGCTGTCAGCAACAAGAACAGGTGTCATCGCCGAGTGTTGTAGCAAGTGATACTACTAATTTAAAATTAGTGAGCTGGAATATTGAGCATTTAGCTGACGAGATTGGTAAAGGCTGTAAGCCACGTAGCCAAGCTGATTACCAAGCGCTTGCAAGTTACGCCGCAACCTTAAATGCCGACATAGTCGCACTGCAAGAAGTGCAGTCAGAAAAAGCGCTTAAGCGCGTTTTCCCTGAATCACAGTGGCAGTATGTGGTTTCAAGTCGTGCCGATAACGAGGCGTATGAGTGTCGTGGTCACGATGGTTTGTTTTCAACGCCGCAGCGTACAGCATTTGTTGTTAAAAAAGGTATTAACTTCATCGCTCAAGATGACTTTAAAGCACTAGCCCTTGATAACCCAGGATTGCGCTACGGTACCTCAATTAGTCTCAATAATGGTCAACTAGAACTACTGAATGTGCATATGAAAAGCGGTTGCTTTGTTAGCGACTATCGCAAAGATACTAAAAAAGCCTGTACTACTTATCAGCAGCAAGGGCCTATTTTAGAAAAGTGGGTTAACCAGCGTGTTGAAAACAAGCAAGCGTTTGTTGTACTGGGTGATTTTAACCACCGTTTAGTTGACCAAAACAATCGTTTTTGGCAAGAGCTAAGTAAAGAAGACGGCGAGCGCATTTTATTAAGCAGTATGCAAAACTTAAAAAGTTGCCACCCAAAATACAAAGCGCCAATCGATCATATTATTACCGGCCCAATTTCAACTCAGTGGATTGTTGATGGCTCTCAAAAAGTAGACGCGTTTGGTAAGCAAGGCGAGCTAGATTACAAAGATATGTTAAGTGATCACTGCCCAATAAGTTTAACGCTATCAATTAAATAGTTGAAAAGAAAGCGCACGATAGTGCGCTGTCTTTTCTTTCTAACCTTTCTCTACTCTTCGCATATAAATAAACCTGTACACCCAAGCTAACATCAAACTGGTGTTATATTGCTTGTTTTTTAGCTACCAGTTGAGCCAATATAATACGTACATAACGTGATTGGGCTTTTACATGGATGAATCTCAACTAAATCAAGCGGATGCTCAGCAGAGGGTGGATCAGATACACGCCTTTGAATCTGAACTGGCACAATTACAACATGCTGGCGTGATCACCATGCCAGTTGAACAGCAACAGGCTGTTTTTCAGTATCATCAGCAGCTTTTACCCAGTTAGCCAAGCAATTTGACGTTGATACGACACCTCAGTCTAAGCACCTAACATTAGGTATGAAAATCGCTTCGCTGTTTGGTGCCTTGGCGATGGCGGTGAGCTTATTCTTTTTGTTTTATCAATTTTGGGGCTATTTAAGCACAAGTGTGCAAGTGGGTATCTTGGTTACTACGCCCATTGCATTGTTCTGTGGTGCGATAAAGTTAGCTGAAAATGAATCCCACGGTTATTTTGCTAAAATAGCGGGTCTGGTTGCGTATGCGGGGTTCGTACTTAACGTAATGCTGCTTGGGCAGATTTTTAATTTAACCTCATCGCCTAATGCGTTTTTGATTTGGGCCGGACTCGCCTTTATTTTGGCGTATGCTGTTAACGCGCGAGTATTGCTGTTTTTTGCAATTGTGAATGTGTGCAGCTTTATTGCAATGAAGGTGGGCGCATGGAGTGGCATGTATTGGATCAGTTTTGGCGAGCGCCCTGAAAACTTTATTGTGCCGAGTATATTGCTGTTTTTAGTCCCGGATTTTATCAATCAGCGTGCATTTAGTGGCTTTGCTGCAATGTATCGTGTTTTGTCTCTGATCATACTGTTTTTAGTTGTGCTTATTTTGTCAAACTGGGGTGGCGTAAGTTATTTCAATTATGATGATGACCTTGTTGAAGGCGTTTATCAAGTTGCTGGGTTTGCGTTAAGTGCAGCGGCGATTTGGCTTGGAATTCGTAAAGAGTGGTCGGGCGTTGTGCAAACTGGCAATGTATTTTTTGTGCTGTTTCTTTACACCAAGTTCTTTGATTGGTGGTGGGATTGGATGCCTAAGTATCTATTTTTCTTTGTACTTGGGTTATGTGCGCTGCTTGCATTATTGGTATTTAAGCGAATTCGTAAGTTAGCCAAACACACGAGGACAAGCGCATGAAAAAGTACTTAATTTGCGGTATCGCGTTAATTGTTTTTACCAATATTTTTATTTTAGGTGGTGTTTTTTATAATCGCTCTGGTGAGCCAACGGCACAGCTCGTTTTATCTGAACGAGAAGCACGCTTGCCATATTTATCTGGTTTTGAAAAAGAAAACTCGGGCGTAGGGCTTTCAATTTCTTGGCGTGCATTGGCAAACAAAAAAGACGAGCTTGCTTATTACAACAACCGCAGTATAAACCTAACCAAGCAGCAGTTAATAGCGTTAGGGTTTACTGAACTTGAAATCTCTGAAGATGGCTGGGCGCAGGAACGTACGTTATTTTTTGCCCTTGAATACAATGGCGAGCAATATCAAAAGTCACTAGCAAATGCGCAGAGTTATTATGAAAAAGCGCTTGCTCGTTTTGAGTTGGATACTAATGATGAACAGCTCAAATATGCCAAAGAGCGAGCCTCTGAGGCATATCAACAAGAGTTGCATCGCAATAGTCGTTTGTTCTTTTTAGAAGCGGCACAAGACTATAAAACACTTGCAACTAAATATGCAGCGCAAAGCAATATCGTTATCGTTAAAGGAAATGCGAAGCCCTACTTTAATGACTACAGCAAAGATCACTCTTTGCATTTGCGTGCGCTATTGGTGAACAGAATTAATGTACCTGCTCATTTCGTAGAAACCTTGGCAAGCTTAAAAACATCACGAGGACAAACAAAGCCAGACTATAGCGTGACGGTTAATTGGGGCAAACGTTTGGAACCTTGGATTGTAGATATACAGATCAACTAATACACAGTTTTAAAGCGTATATTTTATAGCTTGATAAAAGCGCAAAATACAGTGCGGCTGCAAAGTTACGGCAGCCACATGTTTATTGTCATTTTCTTGCCGCAAATGTGACACTTAACTGTAGTCAGTTCTCAATATCGGAACAGTATATTTTCTCAAGGGACTATTACGCATCGGATGCGCCAATTCACAACTGAGAAAATATAACAATGAAAAGAACAATTCTATTAAGCTTATTGCTGCCTAGCGCACTATTTGCTGCACCCGAAGTTCACTATCAAGAATGTAAAACAACCTTTGATTATGCGCTGGCAAAATACCAAGGTACAACCGACAAAAATAATAGCGGTAGCCAGTGGTGTTATTTAAAAACACCGAAAGACGGTGAAAGTTGGGGCAATGTGCGTACTGAGTCTATTCCTGAGTTTAAAACAGTTTCAGGTAAAACGTGTTTAGCGCCATCTAGCTATCAAGGTGAAAAATTCTATGGTTGTACTACTCGCAATCATTCATCGCCATGGTGTTATGTTGCTGAAGGTGACTGGGAAGAATGTGACGCGCTAGCGCCTGAACCGCTGTTAACTCATACACAACCACAGCAAAGCAAACGTTTAGACAGAGTAGCATTAGGTAGCTGCTTTAAAACCAAAGGGGATATGCCAGCAGCGTTAGCACGCTTAATTGGTCATCAACCTGACCTATTTTTATGGTTAGGCGATAACATTTATGCCGATACCACAAACATGGCCTTAATGCGTCAGAAATACAATGATAAAAAGCGCAACCCTGATTATCAGCAGTTTTTAAAGGCTAACATCCCAGTTATGGCAACATGGGATGATCATGATTTTGGGCGCAACAATGATGGTAAATATTATCAAAAACGTGCAGAGAGCCAGCAAGAATATTTACGTCATTTTGACGTTGAAGCATCGGATCCGAGGCTTAATGGTCAGGCGGGTATTTACGAAGCTAAATTGCTCGGACCAAGTGGTGAGCAAACTCATGTGATCACACTTGATGCGCGATATTTCCGTTCACCCACTTTTAGTAATTATGGCACCTGCGAAGGTGATAACAGCACGATTTTGGGCGAACAACAATGGCAGTGGCTTGAAGCAGAGCTCAATAAACCGAGCGAAATTAAAATTATTGCCAGCGGTATTCAAGTATTACCGCCGCTTCACAAAGGAAGAAGCTTAAATAGCTACTGTGCATATGGAAATGGCAACCAGTTTAATCAAGCGATTGCTAATTTGAATGAAGAAGCGATGTCTGGTACCAGTTACGAATCATGGGCAGAAATGCCCGCTCAGCGAGAAAGGCTCTTACGACTTGTGCAAAAGTCGGTAAATGCAGGCAAGACTAAAGCAGTGATTTTCTTATCAGGCGATCAGCACTGGGGTGAATTGTTACAAAAAGAGATACCGGCTAGTCCAGAATTTGGAGCGCCCGTTACCGTATACGAAGTGACTGCATCAGGCTTTGGTCAAAATTGGCCGTATCATATTGAAAACCCATTGCGCTTGCCGATTTATGCCGATTCGCAAGGCAACGGTGATTACTCAAAACAATGCAAATTACCTTACAAATATGCGCTGGTTGAATACCAAGGGTGTATTACACGTGATCACGATAAACCTTGGTGCTATACCGAAGTGGATGAGAACGGCAAAGGTATTGAAGGGGCGTGGGGTAACTGCGCACCAAGCGGTGCTGAAATTCCAACCGGTAAAGTTGGCGTTGTGAGTAGCAATATTAGCTCACTAACAACGGGTAATCGTCATTTGATTAATAAGTCGGGCAGCAACTACGGCATGCTTGATATAGATTGGCAAAAACGAGAAGTAAAACTGTCAATTCAAACAGCCAAAGAAGTAGCCGTTTCTACGATAGTGACGTTTTAATACTGCATAAAAATGGCAATAAAAAAGGCGCTAATGCGCCTTTTTTTGAATGTAAAAATGCTTACTCGACTTATGGGACTCTCTTTACCGTAAACAGACTCCGAATATCGCTAGATGTAAGGGTTTCAGGAGACCAATTTTGAGCAAAGCAAAAAAAACGTAAACAAAATTCCTTTTTTAAAGCGATTTATCTTAGTGTTGTTTACGCTTCGGTACCTGATTAGTTAAGCTCTATATTCTCGATATCGTTTCCGTCACTTAGTACAAAAAAGTAAGTTTTTAACTATAGTTGATTTTATGCAAGCCGATGTTCGGACAACGAAGCTAATCACAACAGTCTATGTACGTTAACAATCAGTTTTTTCAGCTTTAAGGATGTCATCTGCAAACTTTTCAAAAGCCTTTGAGTAAATTTTACTCCGTTCAGTTAGAAAGTCACTTCTAGCTCCCGATATTGCAAATTGATAAACCATCAAAGAAGCCATGTCATGAGCATTGTCTTTTCCAGATTCAAATTTTCCCCCGTTATGAACAGAACCTAACCTTTCAGATAGTGCTGAAAACAGGGCATCATCATACGTTATTGCTGAGGTTATGACGGGAGAGTTTAATGCTGTTTGCGAGGTCAAATTGGCCCTAGTAAGTAGATCTATATCCGCAAGTCCCATTAATGATCCTTTCTTTATTTTGAACAGTTTTGAAATGCCCACATTCTTGTCATTCATAAATTTGCGAGCTTTTTTCTGATCTTTGTTTTGCTCGAACATTTTTCTTTCAATTGTGTTCATGAGTACCCACTTTACATAAAATGGATCTAAGTAGCTCAATTTAATATTTGGAACACTATATTCAGCAACAGCCATGGGAATTCTTATACGTCCATTCTGTTGCTCAAAATTGATCTTCCAAGACTTTTCGTTTATTTGATTTAGGGCGTTTTGAATGTTCTTTGAGTCAGCATGAAGTAGCTTTGTTTGTTTTTTAATCTCTTTGAGTGAGCTGAACCCTGTATGATAGGTAGGTATACCAAGCTCAATAGCTACATTTTCACTTATCTTTAAAACTTTTTTGTAGTCAGAAATATTTGAAATAGGTAATTGTTCATTTAACTCATAAAGTACAGCTGGTGTTATGCATAACCAAATATTAGCGTGTGCGTAATCTTCAAGAAAGCACAGTAATGCTTTAGTCGCTATGAATCTAACTTCTCTTTGACGATTATTCTTTGCGGACAATATATCTTGAATGACATTAGTATCCAGAAGGAGGGTAAATCTATTTGCCTCTATTAGATAATAATGCATAAACAACTGCTGCTTTAATAAGCTCTGTATAAAGGCCACTTTCTCTTCTTCTGTAGAGCTTAAAAGAAACTCTTTTACTTGCTCCGATCTCTTAGACTTTTGAATTAATATTTGATTTTCAAAGTCGCTGGTGACTCTCATAGCAAAGACTGTACTATCACTAGTATTTCTAGATTTTTTAAAACTAAAAATAATTTTCTCCTTTTGCTCCTGCAATAAATAAAAGCAAGCCTAATTAACCAACTAAAAGTATATTTATAGTGAAATTTTTAAAGGCTATGTGGTAGTTAAGATCGAAGAGGCCCATGATAAATTATTTACAAATTTTACATTCAAGCTAGATAACTCTGTGTCAATTGGCTGGCGTAATTTGTTTGGCTCTCCAAAATCGGATTTGTTTGAGCTTGAAAACACTATATCTTTACTAAATGAAGCCACTCTTAATTGTCTACACAGTTCAAGGTAGTGTTCATAAATAGTACAGTCCTTTGATTCATCTTTCCCCAGAGCTGAGGGGGCAATATTTTGTACAACTCGCCCCATAGCTCTACCAGCACACTCATTGTCTAAATCTATCACTAAAGCTTGTTGTTGTAATTGCTCAGATAACAGTTTTAGTTCATTGTGAAGACCGTACTCACTAGGTTTTCTCGTATAGTTAAATGTTCCGGACGCTGGAAGTTTCGATAGCGTGTTTTGGAACTGAACAAGGTTTTTATCTAGTTTTTTTAAATGTTTTTCTACTTCCGTATAGACAGTTTCTATATTCTCTAATAGTTCACTTTGAACTATTTCACTTATGATCATCCAAACACTATTCTGATTAAGAAAACTTTGAGCTGCAAATATTGTGTTCACATCTGCGCCTTCCCTTGAACAAGTGCGAACTAAGTCTAAAAGAACGCATGTATCTAATAGCAATACAGGTCTTGGCTCTTGCATTATTTTTTGGCTTAAGTCTGACAAGCTATACTTCATAACTTGCCCCTACTTTAAATATTCAAGAAGTTCAATTGAATACTCATAATCACATGCGAGCTCTATAGATGAATTTTCACTCCAACCATCTTCAACCAAAAACTTTTCTAACTGCTCAGGTGAGATTTTATAGCTTGATTCAGCAGTTAACTTTATAAATTCAAACCACCGTTTTTTATCAAGTGGGTGACCATGACCGGTTGATTTATTTGCCAATCTAGAAAAAGATCTGAGAGCCTGAGCGGCTTCTGAACACACTAAATCTTCTAGCTCTATTGTTTCTTTTGATAACTCTATATTTAATTTGAATTTTTTGTCCGCTTTGGATAGTAATTCGCTACAAAATTTCCTTTGTATTTCATTATATTCAGAAATACTCAAACGATTTGTCATAACAGGAACGATATTAGATGTGTATAAAGTATCTTTTTCTTTTTCAGCTAACCACAGACTTGAGTGAACCTCATCGTTAAGCATATAGTTGAAACAGAACATCATACCATCTGTAAATTTGGTTACGTCATGCTCTTTACTAAAGTCTCTTTGCCAGTTCCCAGGCTGTTGACCCAAGTAATTTATAAATTCTTCAATATCATTTTTATTTATCGTTATCTTTAAATCTTGAAATTCTTGCATTTTTCTTCTCGCTTTATATTTTGAATACCTTATGAACGCGCACTTGTATTATGTTGAGTCTCCATAGTTTGAGATGTCAAAGTTTTCTTTTAATAAAACTTACGGTGACAATACCAACACAATTAAACCATCCAAATTTTTCCCTCTATTAAGGCCTGGGGTATATCAAAGTCATAGTCTTTACAAAGAGGGTGATTGCTTAATGCATGACGAAGAATCATCAGTGCTTCGTAAACTTCTTGCATTAAACCTCTTTGCTCTTGAACAAGAGATTTATCATATTTATTTTCTGTAATGCTATGTGCTGGCGATTGCCTTTGTTTTCTAATTTTTTTAAATACAGATATTGCAAAGTCCCATGGACTCCAATCTGTAGAGTTATAATTTTTTCTAAGCCACTCGTCTAGTAGTTGAATTGTTCCCTTTGGGACTACTTGCACCTTCCCATCTCGCCGTTCAATTTCTTGCTCTAAGTGGAGTTCGCCCTTAAAAAATTTCTTATTGATGTTGTCAGACATGATCTTGTCTAATAAATGGATAAATGATTCATACTCTTGTATTGTCGGCCTTAAAAGAAAGGCAAATTCTTGTGGCTTACTTTCTAAATATTTACCGAATTCACTTTTAAATAAGTTGGGCTTCCCTATTTTATTGACCATTGCATTGATGATTTTTTGCTCGTATAGCACGGCATCGAATACTGAGATATGAGTGGGCCATCTCCCTAGAATTTGCGATCCATAGAAGTCGGGATGGACTTTTAATTGTTCTTCAACGAGTTTTGATTTCCAAATATTTTGATGTTCTTGACTTAGGTCTGCTACATCACTTACAAATGCGGCTAGATATCTGTTAAAATCATCGTCGTAAGCTATGCCAAAAGCTTTAAGTAATATCTTATCCTTTTCCTGTGTTGATTCTGACAAATAATAGTCATCTTTTATACATATCCTACCTCCAATATCGTTGCACTCGTAAAAGTAACGAGGATCTCGTCGATAAAAGTCTAATAACTCTAGATCAAAGAATATAATCTCTAATTGACCAATTCCCTCAGCAAGCATACGTTTAAAGGGGCTATCAGACCATTGCTCTGAAGATAACTTGGCCTTTGCTAAAGATTTTGAAGGATACACGCACGTGTGATGTATATTATCTTCTTTAATTGCTGATAATTGTTGTAATTTATCTGGAAATCCTTGTCTTATTATGTGTGGATTCATCTCAAAATCAGACGATGTAACCCTAAGTCGATCTTCTTCTATTCCTCTTGATAGCAATATTGAGAGATCTAAAAAAGTTATACTTAATTCATCAATTAGATTAGATATACTAATGCCATTAAAGTCGCCTGAATTAAAATAGTAATCTATGACTTTTTCTTCTAATTCTCTTAGCGAAGTCAAAATTTTCATTTATTAAGTTTCCATTAGATTGGTGCTTACACATCACTGCTCTTTATTAACGAAATAAGCTTAAATTCGCACCCAAACATATCTTTTAACTGATTATAAACATCAGGTCTCACAATAATGTCACAGCCCTGAATACTGGGAGATTCGACATCAAATTGCTTGCCTTGTACCCACCAATGACGACAAACCAGAATCGGCTCTCCCTGACTATTTTTCCATTCAAACTTTTCACCAAAATTTGGAGGCACTACATCGAGAAGCATCAAAATTTCAGGTGGAGGTACTAATAAAAACTGATTCCCAAACCAGTCTCTGTGCTTACTTAAGCCAATTAGTGGTGTCCAGAAATCATAAGGCCTCTGATAAACTTCAACTTCTCCTTCACACCACCACAGCGAATTATCATCCAGTGGCATAAAAGGGAAGTGCATGTCTCGTGATGATTTTTCAAGAGGTGTGACCGCCGCACCCGAAAATAAGGTTAATAGCTCTACGGGCCTAGAAAAATCATGTTGCCCTTTTAGATATTGCTTTTCTATACAACCTAGTTGTATCCAACCGTTATATCTTGAATCGCCTGAGACTTCTTTGAGTTCACAATGCCCTTGGGCTAATTCGTTAGGTAATTCCCAATTTGGGCGAGGAACTCTGCTGTTCATTATCGCTAAATACATTCGCAGGTCAGGCAGCATTTGTTCGACAAATAACTGTTGATCATTAGAGTCTAAAATATTTACAAATGAACATGCTTGATCATTTAAGACCGAAAAAAATAATTCAAATTGCCAAAAAACGATTTCTACGGGGGGGTAACCTTTACCATCTCTACCCAAAGATAATTTTAGTCTTTCACGAGTTCGTTCAATATTTGCACCTAACCGCTCTATAGAATGGAATTGTTTCCACATTCGCTCTGCAAGCGTGTTATCAATATCGCACAACCACTCTAGCGATTCATTTATGTCGTAGTTAAAAATAGAATTAACCTCGTCAGCGGTGCATTCTGGTAAGTTTTTAACATCTGTTGGCTGTACATTGTTATTGAATGAAAAATCAACATTTGCTCTTTTAAGTAAGGCTGATGCTAAAACTGATACACTAAAACTTTGTGAGTTAGTGTAATTAATCAACGTGTCCTTAGAGAGGTTAGTTATCAAGTAAGGAGAAACTTCGCAACTAATAAGAAGATAAAGTACCAATGATTGATCTGTTAATTTGCTATCTCGACATAACCACCAATTCAAAGGTCTACTAACCGATTCTGGATGATGAATAATGGCTTGCATAAGACTGTTAAGAGCTGAAATTTTTCTTGAAACTCTCGGTTCCAATAGCCTAGCAAGTAATAATAAAACAACTCCTTCATTTACATCCCAATGTATCCTTTCAGATGCCCTGAAAATAGCAAACCACGTATTCTCAGAGGTCAAGGGGAGTCGCCTTGATATAACTTCAAATGCCTCTTTCCAACAGTCAGCAGCTATCTGATGATTTCCCCATTCAGAAATCCTAAGCATCAACCCTTTAGTAATGCCTGCTCCATAATCTGTATTTCTCAGCCTGTAAGATACTTCTTCAGCAACTGTTCTTTCGGCTAATTCTTTATCTAAGAGAATACCTTTCTCTAAAACTCCCTTATGATCTTCGCCGCCAAAACTATACCAACCACCACCTCCTCTGGATTGAGTATAAGCTAGTGCATATGCAATAGACGCGAGAGAATTTAATCCGCTATTTTCAAGTGCCTCAGCTAAATAAACAATTGGATGCACCTTAACTGAAAAAAGGGAGACTTCTCGGGCAAAAAAATAAAGTAATCTTTTGGCTGAGGCATGATCTTCTGCGCTAGTTAGCTCATCAATTTTGTAAGATAAATAAATGGAAAGTTTGACAAATACTTTGGATTCATTGGATTCAGACAATTTACCTATATTTCTAATACCTCGTATAATTTCAGCATGTGAAGGATTTTCGGGGAAAATAGGATATTCGAATGTTAAGCCTAAATTAGTAGGTAATGTTCTTCTTTTCGGAGTAGTCTCCTTTTTCTGAGTTTTAGTTTTGAGATCTTGGCTGCATTCTATAAAAATGTTGTTTTCTACAGCAGCGCTTTCTACTGCCTTGACCGCACTTTCTTTATAGTTTGTAGCATCATTTGCTACTTCAGCTGCTAGTTTAACTAACCGTTTTTGCGCCATTTTCGGTGTTAGTAATGCTACCGAATCCAAACGCTCTCTAGCTACTTTTTGCCCCTCATTTTCATATTCAATTTTGAACGGGATAGTTTCCCAAAGGCCATTGACAAGAATGGGGAATGCTTTGTTTTGAAGATGTTTAGCAACAGATTTTAATGCCGATATTGTTGGCCAGCTTTCAATACCCTCTTCTTCAGATATTGTACGAGCTAGAACTACAATTGCATTGACGGGATCTATTTCCAGAAAAGCATCAAACCAAGCATTTGGGATGTGGTTAGTTGAACGCTTGTCAGTATGGCGAAGAACTGCACCAATCAAAGGTTGAACCTCCTCAAGTGCTTCAAGAGCTAACTGAGAGCCAATATTACTTAATATAGGAATCGTCTCTACGATATCGAACAGTGTAATATCTTTTCGCCATCCATACCCACTTAAATAAGTTCCTACTTCAGCCCAAGATTCTAGCGCTTTTTCTTTCTGATTAGTTTTATGCTCAATAAGCGCCCTCTTCATCGAGTATTGAGCGTGAGTTGAGTAATAAGAACCTCTGTTATTCAAATACTTAATTTCATTTTCAATCGAAGTAAATACCATTTTTCCTGTTACTTCAGAGGTCGCATAAGGAAGAAGTATATCTATAAAGGTTCCAACAGATATTGGGCCTCCATCTTCTTGATCGAATCTCGTGGCGGTACTTGAGCTAACATTTTGAATTATTCCTAAAACTGAACGCCATTCATCCTGAGTTTTTATCAGAGACAGTCCAAGCTCCAAACTTTCCTTTATTAAACCGTGAAGCTTATACAAGTCACATGCTCGGGGATTACCCGAAAATGGATTAACATCCTCATTAAGGAGTGAGAAAATGTAACAAATATCATATGGCTCATTTGAACGCTTCGCTGACTCAGCAATCACTAGTTCAAGTACATATCTTAACCAACATTTGTACCAACCAATTCCTTCCAATCGTTTTAACTCACCTTTGACTAAAGCTTTCCCTGAGTTGGAGAATGCAAGTGTACGTAAAGTTGATATCCAACTATTGACGTATTGAGTTTCAGGGAATCCAGAGTCGATTCCTAAGTCAAAACTTGAGGGTGTAGGAGTACTGTTCCAATCGATTTGAGGTGTCGAACCGAATTCTATACACATTGAAGCGATAATAGGAGAAGATGTAATTAGCTCATTAGCCGTATCCGATATAATTTTGGCTGTGTTTTTATCACCTTTTTCTTTGTAACTATCCGCTATACCTAAGCGAATAGCTATACTTATAATCGCACTCTTAGAGTCAAACCTCTGTGCTAATTTCAGTAGTGTATTCTCGTACCCATTCCTAGAAAAGCGCCACGATACACAACGTATAAAATGAAATGCGGGCTCATCGATATTACTCAATAAATACTCATAAAACCTGCGTAATATCGACCATACTCGCCCTAAACTTATCTGCCCTTGTATCTCTGCGAGGTTAACCTCATTTTCCGAAGTAAGTTGTTTGTTTGTGTCAAAATGTTCCCCGTAAATTGATTCTCCAACATTGTCTCCCAGAGCGAGGTATTCTTTCCAGGGAGCAACTCCTCCAGAATCATCGACAAACAGACACGCTAACAAACCATCTTCACGAGCTAAGGTGGGCTTCCCATCAAATAGTAGTCGTTCAGCTAAGTTAACTTCACCAAATAATTGGCCATATGCAAACCAAAAGTCATCCCAAGTATGACCTTCATCAAAGCAGGTTGATAATGCTCGCCTAAGTTCTGAACAGCGGACAATTATTGGCCAATTGCATTCCCTGCCAGCTACATCTGCAACAATTGCAATATTCGATTGGATAGCTTGTATTGGATGGCCATGGCTAACACTAGTAGCAACAAACGAGTGATCTATTAATCTATATATTTCGTTATGATTCTTAGCTCTTCTCAATGCAGGAAGTAAGAATCGATAGCTTTTGGAACTTTGATAAAATCCGATAGATTCAAGCCAATCGATAACGGGAGACAATACATTATTTAAACTTTGTCCCTTAGCTCTCATTTCATCCAGCATGAATCGTCGAAAGCTTTCATGAAAAATTCGAAAACCTCCCTGAGCGCTAATATCCGTCAGTATTGGTGAGAGGGCAGTTAAAGCTTGAGGGATGTATGAAGATATTATGTTTGGAACAATTTCGGTCAACTCTTCTCTGTTGACAGCAAAATCAATTACTCCAAAAATATCTGCAATAGCTTGGGCTTGCTCCGCAATTTTTTTATATAGATATTGATAATACACTGCAATGTCGCCATTGATAGATGGTGACATTTGTAACCATTCTTGCGGAGTGTCATAACTTCCACTTTGTATCGCCGTTGTAAGCCCTTTGCATAAATACCTTACATAGAGTGGGTTACCGTCACATTTTTCAGCAAGATGTGTCAGAACTTCATCTACCGTCTCATCAGCTACGATTCCGATAGATGCTAATGACCGAACTACACCATGTAGTCTTGCTAAAACTTTAACCTCATCACTATTCCAATTAGGTAGATTATATGTAAATACATCATTTTCTTTTCTAGAAATTATTGGTTCTAAATGTTCACCAGGCTGTGAACCTATAATGACTTTTACCCCTTTGGGGAGTGATAGAGTGGATAAACGCTCTATAATGTCAGTGTCATCGTCACTGAGTGTATTTGATGAAGTTTTAACTCTAGATATATGATCCAACCCATCAACTATGAGAACAATCTCTTGCCCTAATGTAGATGCATTTTTTAGTGCCAATTCAAGAGTCTGTATATCTGCTGAAAGCCGATTCAATTCTTGACTTAACTCTGGTAATACTTCATATAACTCAGCAATGATATTTGCATAAAATACATCCGATGTTACTCTGCGTTCAATTAATTCATCCCCAGGTTCTAGATAGCAGTAATGACGCGCTACTATGAAATCAGGTGAAAGCTCTTCGGCAAGAGATGTTAAATCCCATGATTTACCTGCTCCTGGAGGTCCTGTTACGATGTGGAAGCCATCTTTGGAGATCTCACTTCTAATTTTGTCCCTAAAAGCAGTACGGTTGAAAAAATGATTTTTATCTAATGGAAAAGCTTGTGCAACTCGACCAAAGTCGGTTCTAATCTCTAAGCTTTTAATCACTTCGTTAGGGAATAAAGTAGCTTCCTGTGTTCTAGCCAGTGTTGCTAACGAAACGGCTAAGGCAGCAACATCTTCACTTTGTCTTCCTGTGTTAGGGTACTGACCGATGCCGACGTATTCTTGAAGCATTTTTAAAACAGCGTTTTCTAAGGGGCCAGGGTGTAAAAGGTTAGTTGACGCAAGAGGTAGGTTTAATTCAATAATAAATTTGTCGCAAAAAACAACAAAATCATTTCTATCAAATTCGACTGCTGTATCTATTGAGCGATGGAGAGGCGTCCAAATAGGTTCTTCCCCTAGTGGCCAAATTTTATCTGCATTTAGCTTAAAGCTTTTAACAATAGTGCCGTCAAATGTTGGCTCTGTGATTATCGGTTCAATTAAATTAATCAATTCGTCGGAAGAGCTCGGCGGTTGCCAAGTAGCGCATAACCTATACTCTTTAACTAGGTATGGACTTCGAACATGAGTTAATAATAATCTATCAATGCGAAGTGTCGATTGATTACCTGTAAAGTCGTTTTTTTTAATTGCTCTTGAAGCATCTGGACTAGATTTAATTTGTTTGCGAAATACATTGCCTGAAACAACAACTTCTAAATCATCTAATCGATCATCTTCAACCTGCTTCTTATCTACTGTAACGCTGTCACATTTTCCAAGAGTACTTTTTATAAGAAAATATGCAGTAGCTATATCTTGGTAACGGTAACCTGCATGGGCTGGCTTTAAATTCCCTTTATTCATTGATTTCCTTAAAACTATTTCAGAGCTTTGTTTAACGTTGGCCGACTTACATCAAAATGCCTAGCTACTTCAGCTTTGGTCATATCTGGATCGAGCAACATAGCGTGTGCTTTTTTTATATCAGCAGGTGTTAGCTTTTGCTTCCTACCGCCTTTACGGCCTCTGGCTCTCGCTGCTTCAAGACCTGCTTTAGTTCTCTCTGATATTAATCTACGTTCAAATTGAGCTATGGAACCGATCATATGAAACGCTAGCTCACCCACAGCCGTTGTTGTGTCTATGTTTTCATTGAGGCTGATAAACTGAACCCGCTCAGATTTAAAGCCATCAAGTAATTCAATTAAGTCCTTTAAACTCCGACCAAGCCTATCTAGTCGCTGGACTATTACTACATCATTAGCACGTAGCGCATCAATCATACGTTCAAATTCCGGTCGTTGCTTTGATCTACCACTGCACTTTTCTTTATATATACGTTCGCAGCCCGCTGCTTTTAAAGCATCAAGCTGGGCGCTTTCTGATTGTTCGTCCGTGCTTACTCGTGCATAGCCGATTCTCATTACTATCCTAAAATAAAGGTAGGTTAACTTTACATTGATTACTTTACGGATTGTTTTACGTTTGAGCAAGCCAATTGAAATATATAAAGCGGCGTAATCATAATAGTAAACTAACGACCGTTTGATTTACGTTTGAATGTTATTCACAAATTAGTAACGCTCCATCCCGATCACGAATAAGCCTTGATTGTAATATTGACTGCCTGTTATGCCTTGATTCTGATCTGCATATTTAAATAAGGCTTCATTCCGATCACAAATAAGCCTTGATTGTAATATTGACTGCCTGTTATGCCTTGATTCTGATTTGCATATTTAAATAAGGCTTCATTCCGATCACAAATAAGCCTTGATTGTAATATTGACTGCCTATTATGCCTTGATTCTGATCTTAATTTTGTTGAGATACTGATTTCTTTCATAGTTGTGTTAGCCTGTATTTGAAACATTTTGGATATTTTTAATATGTCAAAAGAGAGCAAACCACAGCACATAAACCCATTTAAAACTGGCTCACTTAAGAACCCTGGAGTTGACGTTTTTACGTCAAGAAAAAGAAGCAAGAATAAACTCAGACAAATCAACGGTCCTAATTCAAATATCTCGTCGCCAGCAAGATTAGACATTGACGCATTAGTAGAAGGTTTAATTTCTATTGATCAAGATACTGATGCTTGCGGTTTTGTTAACGTCCCTAACAACAAACAATCATTGCATCCAGCAACATTTTTCATGCTTTTATATTTGATCAAAGTCCGAGCAAATGGCCTAGATGACAAAGAGGTTATCGCCAGCTTAGGTATACCTGAACTCCAATTTTATGATTTTCTGAAGCAGGAAGTCCCAGTTACTAAGGCTTTAGCGAGTAAGTTAAGAATGCTTACACACATGCCCGACGAGTTCTGGTTACGAGTTCAAGCTAAATTTGATAATGCTGACATTGAACACATTGATTGTAATAGCATGAAATTATTTGAAATCAGCATTCATTTGAACGTTGGTGACTTGTCGCTCAGTATGGATGATATTGATAACCGTCTATATGAAGCGGGATTTGACGACGCATTCATTGGTCACAATGGGAAAGGTGCGATATCGGTATCTATAGAACGAGAAGCGACGAACAAGGAAGAATTATTAAAACAGGTAAAAATACATCTTTTAAATATTTTCCCGAACCTTAAATATAAAGATTCAGTAGAATGAATAAAGTCCATCATTTTTGTTCTCAAAACTCTCTTGAGAGAGTCGTAGTATTAGATATAGAGCATACTTGCACAAGCAACAACTCTATTCCTAGGGAAGAGAGAGAAACTATAGAGATTGGCGCAGTATTAATTGATACGAAACAGTTTCATGTTATTGATGAATTCCAATCCCTCATAAGACCAATTCGGCACCCAGTAATTAGTAAATTTTGCGCCGAATTAACAGGTATTAAACAATCTGAATTAGTGAAATCTGAGCCATTTCAAAATATCTATAAGGATTTTCTGAATTGGTTACCATCGAACGATGAATTTCTATTAGTCACTTGGGGATCATATGATTTAATTCAAATCAACATAGACTGTTCTTTTCACCAATTAACACCATTTTCTCCATCAAATACATTGAACTTGAAACAGGCATATAGAAGAGCCTGTAAATTAAAAAAACCAGTTGGATTAAAAAAAGCCATCGAAATTTCAATTGGTACATTTACAGGTAATCACCACCGCGCACTCGATGATGCTAGAAATACAGCGAAGCTTCTTCCTTCCATCCTACCTTTGCTTTAAACGTTCCTTACTAAGTTGTCACTACTCTAGTGCAGCATACTTGTAATCAATACTTAAGAAGTTTTGCTTTTAAAAATTGAAAATCACATATCAGCTTTTTATATCAGACGAGGAAGATGAAATTGTTTTTGCATTAAGAGCATGGCAAAGCCTTGAACCTGCTATTTAGATCAGAATCAAGGCTTCATCATAATTTTTCTTACGAGTACCTCTGGCTGATTGTGTAGAAATTATCTAGTTCTTTCACATTTACCTTAATTCTATCTGCTAGCATAGTTCTTCCTTCTGAGTCTAAAAAACGTGACTTCGCTAGCGCCCTAAGATTATCTTTAACGCCTAAGAACAACTCCATTTTATCGTTTATATAACTCTCGTCTAATCCCTTTGCTCTTAATACAGCTTGAACATCATACACAATAGAAGGTTTACTGCGGTGTATATTCTTAGATTGATCATTAATTTCGTACTTCTTTTCAGCAAGTTGAAGAGCTAGCTCAAAATCAAAGGAACCGTCAGCTAAAGCATATTGCTTTATATGTCCAAAATGTTCTCTGTAATTAAGCCCACAGTGCTGCTCATCACCATTGCGCCAAATATCTAGGTAACCAGCAAAAGGGGTGTCAGATCTGATAATGAGGTAATCAAAAAGCTGCCAAAACATCAAGTAAGCTGACTCACTTGGTTTTAAGTAGTAGAGTTTCTTATCAAGAACCTTGTCATAGACAAATAGCATATCAACTGCGGAAACCCACCAAATTTTGAGTCCATCTTCATTTCGAATAAGAAGAAGCAATTCTGACAAACCCATTTCGACCGTTCCTAAGTCATTTAAATTATTGTTCATCTTAACCACCTGTATTTCTGTATGATCTATCTAACTGTTCTTCAGTAAAACCCTCTTGAGCTGCATTGTATGCCCACCGTTTGAATTTTGCCTTGTACCAGTCCTCTTTTGCTTTCAAGCGCTTTATTTCTATCAGTGCTTCGTCTAAACGAGTTTGCATATAGTTAAAAGCTTCATCGTCATTCCCAAGCTTTATTCCTCCTTCACCGCTAGTCTTTTGTTTCGAACGAACGTAGGCTAGATCCCATGCCTTTTTAATTTCCTCGTGTTTAGATAGTCCTGCTTTGGTATAACTGAAGCCAATTTCTGTCTGTAAAACAGCAATGAATCGAGTCCAGGATAGTTCATCCGTCCAACTATTAAGAAGCCGCACAGCTTTAGCAATCATTTCAGGTGTCATGTTTGGAGATCTTGCCTTCATAGATTCCTCCGCGAAGAAAGTAATGCTTCGAAATGCTCAACTTCGTCAGATTCATCTAAGGATTGTGAATTTTTTATCTCAACCGATAAACCAGCCTTTGATTGGGAAAAAGTAGGAGGGGATAATGTGAATATTGTCCCATCTTCAATTAACGGATCCGTGAGCTGTTCTAATGCCTCAGACCATCGCTTAGCAGTTTGTTGGTGTTTCTTCATCCATCTATCAACGCCTGGCTCTCCCATTTTGTTAGCCGCTTCGCAATGTTCAATCGCCTTTAACTCGATTCTGAGTTGACTTTCAGCTTCTCCAATCTGTCGTTTGTCCCCTTTAATAAACGTATGCTCGCCGCAACCAATGCAGTCCTTATCTTTCGGGCATGGTGTAAGAGCATAATTGTGCCGACATAAACCAAAGCGCGTTGAAATGATTGAACCTAACTCAAGCTGCAAAGCCTGATCATAACTAATTGCTTCTTTGATTCTTCTCTCTTCGGCCTTGGTCGACAAAGAGCCCAATACATTGATCTCTTTAGGAGCATTTTTTCCCATCGCCACATAAGCCTCGATAAACGCTTCTTGCGGGATATGGTTATACCAATCGTTTTGGTCGACACTATCACGTCCTGACCAAAATGCTATCAATGTTTGAGTAACGTATTTTGATTGAGCTAACGTATTGAGAAAGTGCCTAGGTTGATGTGTGGTCATCTCCCAGTATTTGCGTGTTTCAGGATGAAATAGATTGTGACGCTGGAAAATTGATTTACATTTCCCTGTTGCTTTACCTAAATCTTTTAGAATTTGTCCTTCGTTTACTAAAGAGGGGATATGTATTTGGTCTGAGACATTGCTTCGCAGACAGTGACGAGGAACGCAAAACAAAGCATTATGTGCCAATGTACCCAGGACTTTATCGGCTACCCATGAATCTGGGAGCTGACCTAACACCCATTTTTCAAGTGAATCAAAGTAATACAATCTTCCCCGCAGTGAGTTTCCAATCCGTTCAGGGTCTCTCGTTGTATTAGATGTGGGCAGTATTCCCATTTTTGAAATAGTGGCATCGTGAATATAATCTGAACCAATAATTTTCATAATTTCATGTTTAGTAATATGCTCGCCACGAAGATGCTCAGTTCCTATAGGTAAGTACAATTCATTTGGATGATCTAAATACCATTTCGCGGCTTTTCGAGCTGATTTACCGTATTCTATCAAACGAGATATTGCTTTTTCTGCAACCTCGTCCCATTCATCTGAGAGACTATATTTGGGGACAGCACCTCCACGCTTAGACGGCTTCCAAGACAATGCAAAGACACCATCCATTTCAGTAATACAGTTTTCAGAAAGGCTAAGAATTTCACTTATCCTACTCGGTGAATACATAGCCAATGCAAACCAAGAAGTAGTTATAATATCGCCTCCGGATGATGGTTTAGTAAAAGCTAAACTTAAGTCAATAATGCACTTCAAATGTGGTATTTTACTTGACGGTATCGGCACCCCAGTGGGTAACACATTGACACTGCGGTCATTATTCCTCTGAAATTTAGTGGGAAACTTCCAGTCAAAGAATTTAGATGTCAGACCTAATTCATTAACTAGCTCAACAATTTTATTCATATCCGGGCCGCACTCACTAACAGTACTAACACCTTCTTTAATTATTAAATCAGCTGCTCTATCTAATACCGAGCACTCCAATTGTGTTAAATCTGCTGTTCTGCCCATATCGCGAAATGCCTTTTCTATATACCGTAAAACGATATTCCATCTGTACGGTTTCGTAGCTGCAATGCCAAACGCATAAACTACTAGAGCTTTAGCTGCATCGATAAATGATGGTGAGAGAAATTGTATATTTTTTTTAGCATTGCCTTTTGATTCAAGGTTAACGAAACGTACTGAATAACTTCTATTGCTGCCTCTGTACTTAATCCAAGGCTCGAAATCAAAATCCTCCCTTTCCCATATATTCGCTTTTTCACCTTTAAATATTTTTGAAGACTTAGCGTGGACTATAAAACGCTGTAAGTTTTCTTTTGCCGATAACTCAGATCGACTGACAAATGGAATTATCACTCTCATTTGAAGCTCTCCTTCTCCTTGGTTTTAATTGAGTTCAAAATTTCTTTTACTGCGACATATTGCTCAACTGTTATAAGCCTAATTCTTTCCTCAATTTCACTATCAATGTCACTCTGAAGAACAGTCAATAACTCATCCCATGGAGCATCCTGAAACGGTTCAAATTTCCTACACGTCAAACATGCTCTTGGCGCGTGCTGGTAGCAATTGGCCATTGTTCCGCATGCACCAATGGGCTGACCGATAAGATTCGCAAAATCTCGAATGAGAGCCCCGCTATCATGTTGCCTTGTGGCCTCCTCTAAAGACGATACCAGACGCCCCTGAAATGCCTGCCCAATAAAGGACATCTCTTTCCCTATAGCATCTCTAAGTGGTTGTTGAACTGACGGTAATGATGCACGGTAATGCTTAATACATACGGTTTGTCTATGAGTTAGCAACCTAGCGGCTTCATGATCCGTCGCCCCTAGCGCTATGGCTCGCGTTCCCAAAGTGTACCTGAATCGGTAAGGGTAAATTGGTATCTCCCCATTTAATCGCTTGGAATATGTTTTTACGGACCGAAATGCAACTTTTAGGTCGTTAGAAATTTTTCTTGATTGGTCTGCAAAAAGAGGATCTTCAGGGTTTTTATTAGTTTGTTGATTTAAGTAATTGATTAGCACTTCACTTAGCACAGATGGAGCTTTTCTCTTCCACTTTCCTTGATTTGCGGATTTCTCTCCCTTGGCCATGGGAACTGCCAATGTGACTTCTTTACCTTCTGGCCCAGATGTATGATGACATCTTTTACTTTCATCCTTGCTATTTGGACAGGTCTAACACCAGTGCCAATCAACAGCCAAATCAATGCCCAATAATATGTATCTAAATCCCCACTTTCGTAGGCTCGATTAACTCCTTCTCGGATGTTTCTCAGCTCTTGCTCAGTAAAAGCTCCTCTTTTAGGGTCATTTACGATAAGCGCGAAATAAGCTCCTTTACCTTTTTCTTCAAACTTTTCTGGCGATTTCAAAAAAGCGATTAGTTCTACATCAAGTCCCGGCAAGCCTAATTTTTGGCATCGACTTAATACTGCTTGCAAAAAAGGCCAAGCAGAAGGTCTATGGTTATCAGTCCACATTTGAATATCATTTAAAGTAACCGATTCACCTTCTTGGCCTTTAAAAAGGTGTCCAATATAGCGATTACAATTCTGTATGTAAGAAAGCGAATGAGTTCTGAACATTTTCCTAAGACAGGTAAGTAAGGATTTTTTTGCAGTCCCATGTGGCATTGTCCAAGAAAAATCAAAGGTATGATCACCCATATCCGAAGAAAGAATGGTCTTGCCACTGAAATCAATTTCTACAACTGATTTATCAAGCAGAAGAACTTCTTCGATATTACTATTGAGGGGTTCTTTAGATTTTGAAGTATTCAAAGTCATTACTTATCCTTCATGATTTGTTGCGTTACTCGCTCTGCGATTGCATCCGACTTTCTTCGTATATGGCGGCGAGCATATTTAGCGCCCATATCAGAATTTAGGCTCCAACCTTGAAGGCGATTTCTAATTTGTGTTTCTTTTTCAACAGAAGGTCTTTCGCTGTCAGGCATGCTATCGATAACCTCACTAAAGTTATCATTCCATGATCGCCTTAAAGTGTGAGGGGTTACATGCTCAGGCAATGTTAACTTAGATCTAATCTCTTCAAATATTCTATTTATCTGCCGTGGGGTAATTTGTTCTCCTAAAATACTGGTAAATATGAAACCACGTTTACGCGCACTCAAAGGTAACTTCGACCAATGTTTCTGTATGAAATAATCAAAAGCCTCTGCCGCTTCAATTGAAATTGGTACTGTTCTAGCTTTAGTTTTCGAAACGCATATATGAAAGCGCTGAGTTGAATAATCAATATCGCTGACTCGGGCCATATGCACTTCTCCACGTCTAGCTCCCGTATCAACATATAATCGCCATAAAAGATAATTCCTTACCTGAAGGAAATCGCTTTGGTAGTGTATTGCAGGTTCATTGAGTTCTAATGCCTCATTAATCTTTTTCAGCGTACTATTTGAGGCCCCCTCCAATTTCGTTTCATCATCTTGAGCTGATTTTGTATCGCCCCTCTCTCGAAGCTCATGTAAGACCGCATTAGCATGATTTCTAAGCTCGTAGGTGTTGTTACCATTTCTGCTTAACTCCCCAAGCCTTCTAACTAGATGCCATTTCATATATTTAGCAACCCAGTTAATACGATTGATTACGTCACTATCATTTTTTAAACGAATGAGTTTCATCTTTTTTGATTTTGGTTGAGCTGAACCTTGCTTGCATAATTCAGTTTTAATTCGCAGAGCAAGCTGCCTTTGGGACTTAACTTGGTAAGATAAAAAATCAGCGAGGCTTGCAATTTTCTCAACTGAGAAAAAGCCGCCATACCTTAGTTCTTCGTCAAAATCTTTGGAATTAGACCACGCCCAGAGATGAGCAGAGCCAAGAGCTCGGAGTACTGAATCACTAGTGTTTACAGACTTTTCAGATCTATCGTATTTTGAAACTATGTAAACATTAGGCCAAAAAATAGGGGTGAGGGTTTCCCTATTTAGCAGGATCAGTTCCACACCATATTCGGTACAAATTCGGTCAACTTGAAAATCAAAAAATATATTTTTAGATGGAATTTCAGTAGTAGGTGTCGGTTTTGTTGAAACCAACGATAAGGAAGTTTTGGTTTTAGACATAAGCAATACCCAGCACAGCATTTAGCTGTGTTGTTAGTTATGACATTGCTCTATGTCAGTTGTCGAAATATGCGACTGTACTTTGAAACCAACCAACTAAGAAGTTAAAGAATATCTTCAAAGAGGTTAATTAATGTTTAGGTCAGTAAACATCGTAAGTAAAGCTAACAGTGTAAATGTAATATGTCAAAGAATTACTTTTTTCATAATTCATACTCCATTATGTTTACACTTAAAATACGTCTCCATATGAAGAATTTGATAATTTTTTTGTTTACTGTTTTTTAAATGGGGAATAGAAAGTAACCAACTAATATTAAAGTAAATTATTAATAGATTAGCTGGTTACTGTTTACATTAAAGATTAGGTCTCATCACTCAACCGTAACTGATTTTGCCAGGTTACGCGGTTGGTCAACGTCAGTACCTTTAATTACTGCTACGTAGTAAGACAGTAATTGCAGTGGGATGGTGTACACAATTGGTGCTAATACATCGTCAACTTGATTGACGTTAATAACACGCATTGTGTCATCTGAGACAAATTCAGATGCTTTATCAGCGAATACATAAATAATACCGCCGCGTGCACGCACTTCTTCAACGTTTGATTTCAGCTTTTCCAGTAGCTCGTTATTTGGTGCAACAACGATGATTGGCATATCGGCATCAATAAGTGCCAATGGACCGTGTTTTAGCTCACCTGCTGCGTAAGCTTCTGCGTGAATATACGAGATTTCTTTTAGCTTAAGTGCACCTTCCATTGCGATAGGATATTGATCGCCACGACCTAAGAAAAGTGCGTGATGTTTATCTGCAAACTCTTCAGCTAAGTCTTCAATGCCTTCAGCAAGAGACAGTGACTCTTCAAGCTTGTTTGGTAACGTTTTAATAGCGTTAACAATTTCAGCATGCTCAAGGCCTTTTTCTTGGGCAATTGAAGCTACTAACATTAATAAACCAACAAGTTGAGTAGTAAAGGCTTTTGTTGACGCAACGCCAATTTCAGCACCCGCTTTCGTCATAAACGCAATATCTGATTCGCGCACTAGCGAGCTGCCAGGCACATTACAAATCGTCATTGAGCTCATATAACCTTGCTCTTTAGCTAGGCGCAGTGCAGCTAAAGTGTCGGCTGTTTCACCTGATTGTGAAATGGTTACAAGTAGGCTGTTTTCATGAACAAATGATTTGCGATAGCGGAACTCAGAAGCAATTTCAACGTTACAGCTAACACCGGCATATTGTTCTAACCAGTAGCGTGCAACCATACCTGAGTGGTATGAAGTACCGCAGGCAATAATTTGCACATGCTTAACTTGCTTGAAAATATCCGATGCCGTATCGCCAAATGCGTCAACCGCTACTTTATCACCGTCAATACGTGCTTCTAGGGTGTTGCGAACCGCTACTGGCTGCTCGTAGATTTCTTTGAGCATATAGTGACGGTATTCACCTTTGCCTGACGCATCTTGGGTGATGTTAGATTCAACTACATCGCGTTCAACAGCGTTACCATCGATGTCGAAGATTTCAACTGAATCACGAGTAATACGGGCCACGTCGCCTTCTTCTAAAAAGATAAAGCTGCGTGTTACAGGTAGTAACGCTAGTTGGTCTGAGGCAATAAAGTTTTCACCTAAGCCTAAGCCAATCACCAGCGGGCTACCAGAGCGAGCCACAATAATTTCATTAGGGTTTTCTTTATCAAAAACCACGGTGCCGTAAGCGCCTTCAAACTCTTTAACAGCCGCTTGCACTGATGCAAGTAGCGAATCATGGTTTTGGCGTAGCTGGTGGATTTTATGCACCATTACTTCGGTGTCAGTATCTGACAAAAATTCGTAGCCGTCACCGCGCAGCTGGGTGCGCAATTTATCGTGGTTTTCAATAATACCGTTATGTACAAGCGCAAGCTGTTGACTTGAAATGTGTGGGTGAGCGTTGGCTTCAGTCACGCTACCATGAGTTGCCCAGCGAGTATGCGCAATTCCCGTTGTGCCTTTTACATCTGCATCAGTAAGTGCTGTATCGAGGTTGGCAACCTTACCTACTGCTTTTACAGTGTTAAGTGTTTTGTCGTTGTTGCCTAATGCTACACCTGCTGAGTCGTAGCCACGGTATTCAAGGCGCTTTAGGCCTTCAATTAAAATTCGGTTAACTGGGCGTTCTGCCACAGCGCCAACAATGCCACACATAATAATCTCCTTAAATTGCACGGTATGTGAGCGTTAAATGGGTTACAGGTTTGTTGTCGGAACCTGTAAATTCGTTACTTGGCGCAAATAACAGTAACCTGATGTTGTTCAATTGCCTGCTTAGTGTTGTCGTCTAAGCCATCATCCGTTACTAAATAATTTACTTGCTGCCACGGTATTTCTAAATTCGGTATCTTTTTACCAATCTTGTTCGATTCAACAAGCACAATTACTTCTCTTGCTGAATCAGCCATAACGCGACTCAAACCGATCAATTCATTGAATGTAGTAGTACCTCTATCAATATCAATGCCATCGGCACCAATAAATAATTGATCGAAGTCGTAAGAGCGCACAACTTGCTCGGCAACTTGTCCCTGAAAAGATTCCGAGTGTGGATCCCAGGTGCCGCCAGGCATTAATAAAGTTGGCTCATTTTCCAATGAAAGCAATCGGTTAGCTACGTTGATGGCGTTAGTCATAACGACTAAGCCACGCTTGTGTGAAAGCTCAGGGATCATAGCTGCTGTGGTACGACCGCTATCAATAATAATGCGGTTATGATCTTTAATGAGATCAGCTGCGGCTTTTGCTATTTGCATTTTGCGAATTGGATCGAGCTTTTCGTCGCTATTTGCAACGATCTCTTGCGGTAATGCCATTGCACCACCATAACGGCGCAACAGCAGGCCGCTTTGTTCAAGTGCGGTAAGATCTTTTCGAATCGTAACTTCTGACGTTGCAAATTGTTCTGCGAGTTGTTCAACGCTAACTTCACCAAGTTCGTTCACTTGCTGCAAAATAGTATGGCGTCTTTGTTGGGTGTTACGTTTCGTCATTTCATTAATAAGTTTCGTTTCGAAAGTTATGATATTTTAATCGAAACTTAACAGATCGCAAGCGCTTATTTTATGAGTCTGCTTTGCATCTAAATCCTGCTTGTGTGAAAATATTCAATGGAAGTAAAAAATTACAAGGAATCAGAATGTTAAATGGATTTAAATCGATATTTCTCATCGCGTTATTATACTTATCTCCTAATGCACTTGCTGGTGCAACACAATGGATGGACTTTAAGTTAGAGCATGGCCATATCAAAGTGCCAGTAATTGTTGGTGGTGTTAAAGCACATGCTATCTTAGATACAGGTGCTAATGTAAACGCAATCAATGGACAGTTTGTTAGACATCATAATTTAGACCTAAACAAAGGTTCGAGTATTTATGTCAAAGGTGTTTTCGATACTGAAAAGCGTAAAACTTATAAAAATGTCCCGATCAACTTATTTGGCACCGATATTGAGTTAGACGATATGGTCGACTTTCAATTAGGCCCATCTGATGATGCTATTTTGCTTGGCTCTTCATTTTTTTCCCTTTTTATCGTTCAAATTGACTATCCCAATAATAAAATGCGTTTACTAACGCGAGATACTTTTGACTTAAAAAAGCTAAAAAATATTGAAATGCATAATCAAAAGGGAACAGGTCTGCCTATCGTTAAAGTTAATTTCAATAAAAATGATTCTGCATGGTTGTTGTTAGATACCGGTAATACTGGCGGTATTATGGTTGAACGTAGCTATGCAAATAAGTTGGAATGGTTGGAAAGCTATCAGACAGAAACAGGTTTAGTTATTGGGGTAAATAAAATAAAAGGAACTGAAAGCTTTCGCATTGATTCACTGAAATTTGGACCTTATACCCTTGAAAATGTGTTGGTGACAGTTCCAGCAGAAGGAGAGCGAAGTAATTTGGAAAGTCGCTATGAGGTGAGTACAGGTTCTCGTTTGAGAGGAAGAAGAGTTAGAGGTTTGCTTGGGTACGACATTTTAAAGCATTTTGTTTTGACGATAGATTATAAAACAGGGTCTGCACATATTAGTTTACCAGAAGAATAGTCTGAAATATCAGATAGCTGAACATTGTAGTTATTCAGTGATTTATTTATAGTGCGTAAAGCGTTAATAAAAACAACAAGATGCTATGAAGGAAAAAAAGCAATCCAAACTTCACTTTTCGCAAGATAAGGTGAATCTATTTTTGGCGCTATGCGCCATTATTATTTCAGCAGCCTCATTTTATGCCACTTTTTTACAAGCTAATGCGGCAGAAAAGCAGGTAAAAGCGGCAACTTGGCCTTGGATGCAGTTTGTTTCTGGTAATGCGAATATGGAAAAACGCAGCCAAGAGATTACCTTTACCTTAAAAAACTCTGGCGCAGGTCCTGCCCTTGTTAAATATTTGAAGTACACCTACCAAGGTAAAGAGTATTACGATGTTTATGACTTTATCACTGCATGTTGTTTTGACATTAAGGCCTATGAAACGGCGCTGAAAGAACTGCAAAAAAAGTCACCGAAGGTCAATTTCTTTAGAGAATTTGGCTGGATCACCACCTCATTTGCGCAAAACGCACTTGTGCCACCGGGAGGTTCAATTAGTCTTTTAGCGCTTGAAAAAACCAAGTACAACGAGAAATTTTGGCAGATTCTTGATAAAAAACGCTTTAAAGTAAAAGCTGAGGTGTGTTACTGCTCCATACTCGAAAACTGTTATATCAGTAATGGCAAAGGTGATACCCAAGAAGTTGAAGCGTGTCCAGCAATTGTTGAATCAAAACCAATTGTAAAAACCACACCCGTAGAAACAAAAAAAGCCGCTAAATAGCGGCTTTTTCAATAGCGTTGCTGTTAGCTTTTCTTGATAGGGCGCTGCCAACCATCAATATTGCGTTGCTTTGCACGTGATACCGCTAGTTGCTGCTCTGCAACATTAGCTGTAACAACTGAGCCTGCGCCAATTGTGGCTGTTTGACCAATTTCAACAGGCGCTACCAGCGAGCTGTTTGAGCCAATAAACGCGTTATCGCCAATAATGGTTTTAGATTTATTCACACCATCGTAATTACAGGTAATGGTGCCGGCGCCAATATTCACTTTTTCGCCTACTTCCGTATCGCCAAGGTACGTTAAATGATTCGCTTTAGAGCCTTTGCCTAAGCGGGTCTTTTTCATTTCGACAAAGTTACCAATGTGCGAGTCTTCTTCCATAATGGCACCTGGACGAAGGCGTGCAAATGGGCCAAGTGTACATTTAGCAGCAACTTTTGCCTCTTCAACAATAGAGTTAGCTTTAATCACCACGCCATCGCCAATTTCGCAGTCTTTTAGCACGCAGTTCGGGCCAATAACCACATCGTCACCAAGTACTACTTTGCCTTCAAATATGACGTTTACATCAATTTGTACGTCTTGACCTGTGGTGACTTCACCGCGTACATCAATACGCGCAGGATCAGCCAAGCTTGCGCCATTTAGCATTAAATCTTCAGCTTGCCACGCTTGATAAGCGCGCTCTAATGCAGCTAGTTGCACGCGATTATTAGCACCTTCCACTTCCATTAAATCGCTTGGTTGGGCAGAGGTAATTTCAACGCCATCAGCGTGCGCCATAGCAACAATATCTGTTAGGTAATATTCGCCTTGCGCATTGTTATTTGATAAGCGGCCGAGCCAATCACGTAACAAACCGCCGTTAACCGCCATAATACCTGAGTTAATTTCAGTGATTTTTAGTTGCTCTGGGTTGGCATCTTTTTGCTCAACAATACCCACAATATTGCCATCTTTACGCTCAATGCGGCCATAGCCCGACGGATCATCTAAGTTGACGGTTAAAATAGCGAGGCCTTTACTTGGTGTTACATCAAGCAGTGCTTCTAATGTTGATTTCTTAGTAAGTGGTACGTCGCCGTATAGGATTAATACGGTATCGTCATTCGCGATATGCTCTTTTGCCTGTGCCACCGCGTGGCCCGTACCAAGTTGCTCTGCTTGTAATACCCAGTTCACATCGTTATGCGCTAGGTGCTCTTTTAATAACTCGCCGCCATGACCGTAGACTAAGTTAGTGGTGTTAGCGCCAAGCGATAATGCATTATCAATAACGTGTTGCACCATAGGCTTGTTGGCAACAGGGTGCAGTACTTTCGGCAGCTTTGAACGCATACGAGTACCTTTACCCGCAGCGAGAATAACAGTGGTTAATGCCATTAAATTAATTTCCTTTTTTCACATCGATAACAATCCAACATGGTTAGCGTTAAATAAACCCACTCCCTGTGCCGATTAAACTCACGTTTTAACATGAGTACCTAAATCATACTGAATTGTAAAAACGGCGGATATTTTAACCTGCATTGCAATTAGTTAAAACAGTGTAAGCGTAATAATAAAACTCAGTATAAAATCGTATTATTGTCTTAATTTCACCAGTTCTTTTTTAATTAAATACTTATTAATCGTTTGTTAAATACTGATTTTAAATGCTTTTTTAGTAATTTTAGATGTTGAAAGCCTAGAGCAGATACTTTAATCTTAACGCGAGTGCGAATGATTATCGTTAAGGAAAATGTAAATGAACTTCTCTCGTACGCTAGTTTCAACAGCCATTCTTTTAGGCTTATCTACCACAGCGTTTAATGCACAATCCCAAAATAACAATGAAAAATCAGCAGGTGAGCAAGATATTGAAACGATTTCAGTATTTGGTCACAAGCTAACAGTGGCAAAGCATGATGCCGCGGCATCGATCTCACAAGTTAACGACGAACACATTAAGCGTAACCAAGAAGCTGAACTAAGCAATATTTTGAAAGAGTTACCGGGTGTTGATATGACAGGCAGTGTAACGCCACTTTCAGGTCAACCAGCGATTCGTGGTTTATATGGCGAACGTATTTTTGTATCAATTGATAATGTGAAACGCAAAACAGAATCAGATGGCGGCAGCAATATTGCAACTATTAATAGCTTAGGTATCGATCCAGCCCAATTAAAGCAAGTTCAGGTACTGCGTGGCGCAGATTCGTTAACCGTAGGTTCTGGCGCAGTAGGTGGTAGTATTCGTTTGGTCACTAAAGATGCAAGCGATTACTTAAATGGTGAAGAAGGTTTTGGCGCTCGCGCTCAGGTAATGCACCAATCTGTGTCTGACTCGAATAGTTTTAGCGGTTCTTTATTTGCATTAACTGCGCAAACAGACACGGTTTTGCATGCCTCTTATGTTGAATTTTCAGATATTGATGTTGTACCAAGCGACGATAAAGGTGACGAAGTTGGCGAGTTAGCCAAGTTGGAAAAAATCAGTAATGACTCAGCTAGAACCAACGCAACAATTAAAAACACGTGGTATTTTGCACCAGGTCATAGCTTACAAACCAAATTAGATTGGAGTGAAACCGAATCGCTTAATCAGCCTTATGGGCAGCGTTTAGATTTAGCACTGCGTTATCCTACATTGTCTGAAGACTATAAAAATGACTACATTGAATTAATGAGTAGTTATACCTATCAGCCAACCTCACCGCTTATCGATTTAGATGTGCAGGCGGTGTTCTCAAAGAAAAGTTACGATGAAGTAACTATGGGCTACATTGTAAATCGTGGTAATAAAATAGCGTTCGATAAATTAAGCGATGGCAGAAACACACGCACAGGTTTAAGGATTGCTAACTTATCTGAATTTGAAGGCGTGATTAATCACAAATTAGCGCTTGAGTTCAATTTTGAATACGAAGAATTTGAACAAAATGAGTTTGAAGAAGGTGTCAGCTCAACGTTCTACGGTAAAAGTGATTCAACTAATTTCTCATTTGCGGCAATTGACCAAGCCAGCTTTTTAAACGATACATTACTGACCACAGCGGGCTTGCGCTATGATGTCTTCGATCGCAGTAGTAACACATTTGATGATTACGATAATAGCGATAGCGGCGAGTTATCTAGTGAATTAGGTATAACCTATAAAGCGACTGACTTCCTTAATTTTTATGCCAAATATGCAGAGGCATTTCGCGCACCTTCAGTACAAGAACTGTATAAAAAAGATGAGTGGCGCTGCCACATTGGCGGCAAGATTTGCTATCAAGAACCGCAGCCTGATCTAAAACCAGAGCTATCAGAAAATATTGAGATGGGCTTTGGTTTAGATTGGTCTAACGTTGCTTTTGCCGACGTGTTTACTGTTAAAGCCATGTATTTTAATAACGATATCGAAAACTTTATCGATAACGTACCGTTTATGTATTACGTTGACGAAAATGGCAATAAGCAGCTGGGTTCACCTGGCCCTAACCCTAACAATGGTGTGCCGGTTGCCACGCACCGTGATTACAGTGCGAAAAACATCGGCAAACTTGAAAGCAGCGGTGTTGAATTAGAACTGCATTACTCGCTTAGTAAATTTGATGCGTATTTAGGGTATTCTACAATTGAAATGGATGCGTACGGTGTACCTAACTTCTTTTTAGGTACCATTGAAAATGACAAACAAGCCTACACAGAAGCGCCTGCAGATAAACTAACGCTTAATCTAAATTACCAAGTGCTTGATAGCCTTAATGTGGGTGTGCAGATGCTTGCATATGCTGAACAAAAACGCTTGCCAGAAGCCTATTTAGACCGAGGTTGGGGCACAGATTCATACCAACTTTATAATTTAAATGCGAGCTATCAAGGCGAAGGTGTGCTTTCAGGGCTAGGCGTTGTTGTGGGGGTGGATAATATTACCAACGAACGCTATTTACGTGCACCAGCCAGTAATGCAACAGATGCGGGTGAACTAGGGCGTAACTATAAAATTACGTTAAGTTATCAATTTTAATATAAAAAAGCAGGCACACAGTGCCTGCTTTACTTGTCTGTTTATAGCTTAGGTTTTACAAACTTAAGCGTGAAACGGTTACTTTCACCAATAGATAGGTACTTGGCTTTATCTTTATCACCTAGTGCAAGTGTTGGTGGTAATGTCCATACGCCTTTTTCGTACTGCGCTTGATCAAGCGGATTGGCATTCACGCCCGAACTGGCAACCAATTTAAAGCCCGCTTTTTTAGCAGCTGCTTCAACTACACTTTGTTTAATGTAACCCGATTGGCGAAAGGCTTCGGTGTCTAGGTTTTCAGGTAATTTGTGATCGACGACACCTAAAACACCGCCAGGTTTAAGCGCTTTAAATGCAGCATCAAGTGTTGATTGCATCATCTCGTCGCTAGTCATATAAAAATTATGTAAGTTACGGAAAGTTAGCACCATGTCGGCACTGCCTGCAGGGGCCATTTCTGGGCTAAATTTAGGGTGAAATTCGGTGATTTCAGTTTTACTGAGTGCCGGTGTATTTTTAATTTTTGCCTGATACTTTGGTAAATGTTTATTGAAGTAACCAATATCTGTACCTGACGGAAAATGCGCTGCAACAAATTTACCTTTTTCAGCTACCATAGGCGCAATAATTTCGGTGTACCAACCGCCGCCTGGCCAAATTTCTACTACATTCATATCTTTGCTTAAACCAAAGAAATTCAGCGTTTGTTGTGGGTTACGAAATTCATCACGTGCTTTATTTTTATCGCTGCGCACTTCGCTTTTTACTGTGTCTTGTAGCGTTGTTGCATGAGCGACCGTGATAGATGCGGTCGCAATTGCTGCACTAATCGCTAGGTTAAGTAAGGTTTTCATGTTTAGTCCCTAAAGGTAAATTATCGGTACAAGCTAAACATAAAACTGTTGATTGTTTAAGCATTTTGCGTCGTAACTTGTTGCAAAATATTTCTATTTAGCCAATTGCTAAATTTTTAATCGATTTTTTAGGTGGTTTTAACTCAAGCAAACTAGCTAATTAATCACGATTTTGTTTCAATTCGTTACAGAATAAACGTGACAACTAGAAGACTCCGAGATGAAGCAAATATTAAAGACCTCACTTGCGATGGCAGTGAGCTTAGCGTTGTGCTCACAGGCAGGCGCAGAAGAAGCGAAAAAAGAAGAGAAAAAAGAGTGGCAAGTTGAAGCGCCACAAGGTGAATTTTTAGATGCCAACATCAAAGTGCAACAAGGTACTTGGATGAACGTAGATGTAAGCCCAGATGGAAAAACACTGGCGTTTGATCTACTTGGTGATATTTACACAATGCCAATTTCAGGCGGTAAAGCAACTAAGCTAACGTCAGATATTCCTTGGCAAATGCAGCCGCGTTTTAGCCCAGATGGCAAAAAGATCGCGTTTACGTCAGACCAAGGGGCGGCGACAATATTTGGCTAATGAACATTGATGGCTCAAACCAAGTTGCGGTAACCAACGAAACATTCCGTTTATTAAATAGCCCTGTATGGAGCCCCGATGGTGACTTTATTGCTGCGCGCAAACACTTTACGGGCACACGTTCACTTGGTGCTGGTGAAGTATGGCTTTACCACAAAGCAGGCGGCAAAGGTGTACAGCTAACTAAGCGTGCAAATGACCAAAAAGATTTAGGTGAACCAGCATTTTCACCTGATGGTCGTTATGTTTATTTCTCACAAGACGCGACACCAGGTAAAACGTTCCACTACTCAAAAGATTCAGTTGCGGGCATTTATAAAATTAAACGCTATGACCGTGAAACTGGTGAAATTGAAACCATTATTGAAGGCATGGGTGGCGCAATTCGCCCAACACCATCACCTGATGGCAAAAAGCTTGCTTACGTAAAACGTGATGATTTCCAATCAAGCCTTTATGTATATGACTTTGCTACGGGTGAACACACAAAGCTATATGGTGCGCTTGAGCGTGATATGCAGGAAACATGGGCAATTCACGGTGTTTATACGACCATCGCTTGGACCCCTGACAATGAAGAGCTGATCTTCTGGGCGGGCGGTAAACTTCACAAGCTGGATGTTGAAAGCAAAAAAGTAAACGACATTCCATTTGAAGTGGAAACTAGCAAAAAGCTACAAACGGCATTACGTGTTGCACAAAATCTTGATACCAAAGAATTTGACGTAAAAATGCTACGCAATGTGCAAGTTTCGCCAGATGGTGAAACTGCGATTTTTGAAGCTATGGGTCATATCTACAAGCGTGATTTAGAGTCGGGCAAAGTAAGACGCTTAACTAAACAAAGCGACCACTTTGAGTTCTTCCCGTCGTTTTCTCGCGATGGTAAGAAGATAGTGTACGTAACTTGGGATGATAACGAGCAGGGCACTATTCGTGTGGTGTCAGCACGTTCAGGCCGCGGTAAAGACATTGTTGAAACTAAAGGTAAATACGTTGAACCAACCTTTAGTCCAAATGGCGATACTGTGGTGTACCGTAAAATTAAAGGCGGTGCGATTCTAGATCCAAGTTACTCGGTAAAACCGGGTATCTATGCTGTAAGCAGCCGTGGCGGTGACGAAGAATTTATTACCAAGCATGGCATTCAACCGCAATTTGGTGCTGAGAACGATCGTATTTATGTAATGCAAGCATGGCCAAAACCATCGCTTTCTGTGGTTGAACTAGCCAGCAAAAAAGAGCGCAAACTATACGAAGCAAAACACGCGACTGAATTCCGTGTATCGCCGGATGGTAAGTACTTAGCGTTTGCTGAGCGTTTTAAAGTATTTGTAACGCCATTTGTGGAGCGCGGCAAAACCATTAATATCGGTCCGAAAGATAGCCAGTTCCCAGTGGAGCAACTATCAGTTCGTGCTGGTGAAAATATTAGCTGGAACACAGCAGCAGATAAACTTTACTGGTCGCTAGGTCCTGAGCTTTACCATGCTGACTTAAACGGTGTGTTTGATATTGCCAAAGATGAGTCAAAGTCGTTTAAAGTTGAAAACGGCCAAAACATTGGCTTTAAACAAAAAATGGATGCACCAAAAGGTGTAATTGCACTGACTGGCGCACGCATCATTACCATGAAAGGTGATGAAGTCATTGAAAATGGCGTTATCGTAACGGACGGTAAGCACATTAAAGCGGTTGGCACAGTAGCAGATGTGAGCGTACCAAGTGATGCATTAATTATTGAGATGAACGGCAAAACCATTATGCCGGGTCTTGTTGATGCACACGCGCACGGTTCGCAAGGTTCAAATGAAATTATTCCTCAGCAAAACTGGGAAAACCTAGCAGGCTTGGCATTTGGTGTAACGACAATTCACGATCCATCAAATGTCACAACTGAAGTATTCGCAGCCAGCGAAATGCAAAAAGCCGGTAAAATTGTCGCGCCGCGCATTTTCTCAACGGGTACGATTTTATATGGTGCGAACATGCCTGGTTACACTAGTCATGTTGATAGCCTAGACGATGCGAAATTCCATATTGAGCGTCTACAAAAAGTGGGTGCGATTAGTGTTAAATCGTACAACCAGCCTCGTCGTAATCAGCGTCAACAAGTTGTGCAAGCTGCACGTGAACTAGGCATGATGGTAGTGCCAGAAGGCGGCTCATTACTGCAGCATAACTTAACCATGGTGGTGGATGGCCACACGGGTGTTGAGCACTCACTACCAGTGGCGAATATTTATGATGATATTAAGCAGCTGTGGAGCCAAACTAAAGTAGGTTATACACCAACGTTAGGTGTTGCCTATGGTGGTATTTGGGGTGAAAACTACTGGTACGATAAAACAGATGTGTGGTCGCACCCAATTCTGTCTAAATACGTACCTAAGAACAAGCTACTACCGCGCTCAATGCGCCGCGTTAAAGCGCCTGATCATCATTATAATCACGTAAATAACGCCCGTGTTTCGAAAGAATTACAAGACTTAGATGTACTAGTAAACATTGGTGCTCACGGTCAACGTGAAGGCTTAGCGGCACACTGGGAAATGTGGATGTTCGCGCAAGGTGGCATGGCACCACTTGAGGTGATCCGCACTGCAACCATCGACCCTGCAACGCACTTTGGTTTAGATAAACATATTGGTTCACTTGAAGTAGGTAAGCTTGCTGACTTAATGGTGATCGATGGCAACCCGTTAGAAAATATTCGCGATACCGATAAAGTAACGCACACTATGATTAACGGTCGTTTATTCGATACTGCAACGATGAATGAAGTAGGTAAGAAAAAACGCGAAAAGCTGTATTTTGAAAAATAAGCTTTACGTAATCTGATTTCAGGTTAAATAACGAAAAGGCTGAACTTAGGTTCAGCCTTTTTATTTCCTCTAACAATATCTATTTACCTACCGTTATCGCACTTTTTCAAATATATTCAAAGACTTTTCGAACATGAATCTCAATCGATTAGTAGCAAATTTACACTAGCAGATTACCGAGCGAGAGAGCTGCTCTGATTAGTTGAGAACATGCAGCTATATTTTTGTTTAAGTTATATACTTATAGCCATCTAGATGCAGTAAGGTGTTGTGTGAAAGTGAATAGTGTCGTGCGTGTTTGGTTGTTTTTAATGCTGCTGATGTGGTCAGTATTTGCTAGTGCCAATTCCCATATGAAGGTTGTTTTTATTAACCCGGGTTATGCTACAGATAATGATTCTGGCGACTTTTGGCCAAATGTGAATCACTTTATGGTTGCCGCTGCAAACGACCTCAATATCGATCTCGTATCATTGCATGCTGAACGCAATCATATTCTGATGAAAAAACTGGTTAGCGATGCGATAGCGCTAAAGCCCGATTACTTAATTCTCGTAAACGAAAAGCAAATGTTACCGCAAATGCTAGAGCAACTTGTCGGCACCGAGATTAAAGTGTTTTTGCTGCTCAATAAATTTAGCCGTTCACAGCAGGCATCGCTGCCAAAGGCGATCACGAGTAAGGTAATAGGGTGCTTATCGCCGAACAATAAAGAGGTTGGTGAACAGCTTGCACAGGCATTAATTAAACGCGCTAGTAAGTTTAAAAAACAGCAACTTACTATGTATGCACTGCTTGGTGATTACAATACACCGGCGGCAGAGGAGCGTCGCTTTGGTTTGCAGCGCGCCTTAAAAAAACACCCTCATGTGAGTTTAATAGACTCAACGGTTGCCAATTGGTCTGAGTCGAAAGCTTATAAAAAAACCTATGGCGTATTGTCAAAGCATCCCGCTGACATTATTTGGTCGGCAAATGACGCAATGGCGTTTGGTGCAATTGCAGCGGTAAATAAGCTAAAGCAATCAGATAAGGTCATTATTGGCGGCATTAATTGGGATGTTCATGATAAAGGGTATGCGACCGATGTTTCTTTTGGTGGGCATGTAACGTTGGGCGCAAAAGCATTATTGATGCTGCATGATAATCACCTTTACCCAGAAAAAGCGGGCGCTATGAGTCAGCAACTCGCAATTTTTGAGTCCTCGGACTCACCAGCTCGAGCGCCGTTTGGCAAACTATTACGTGAACAAGAGTTCGAACAAATCGATTTTTCGCGTTTTTCTGTGTCGTCGCAGCAACCGCTAGAATTTAACTTGCAAAACTTGGTTAATACTCGGCATTAGAGTCTTGCTGTGAAAGAGAATTTTTGATGCGCTCGATGCGTAATCACGCAAGGACTTAGCGCAGGTTGCAAATCATTACGCCGATGATTTGCTCGGCGCTAATCGGTCCTATTTGGCAGCACGCTAAACTGTTAGGGTCGTCACCAGCTAACCAATAAAGACCATTTTTATCTTGATAGGCAATGCGTTGAATTATGGCGCCAAAAATAGGGTGTGCGACTTTAACTATTTGCCCTTTTTTTAAATGTTTCATACTGCCAAAGCTATGTAATAGCACATAATTATTGGGCATTATTGCGGGCGACATGCTGTTGCCAGTTACTTTATTTATGCTTAATCCGAACATTTTTTGTGTTCTCTGTTTTAAGCGATGCGTCGCAATTTGCCGTAACAACTTCAAATTTAAATAGTTTATCGAGCTGAGTTAGAGCCCTATTCAAGCTTGCTGCTTTTTTCATATTCCCTCCTTAGCAAGGTTACGCATTTTTATCTTGTAACTGACAAAAACAAACAGTAATACCGTTGGTGTTATCCATGCTAAGTGAATGAACAGGTCAAACAATGGGCTATGATCATGTCCTGTATGTGCCATAAGGCTGCGTGGTAGCAATAAACATACTGCTATGATTTTGATGTATAAATTAGACATACCAACCTCCCTAACTAGTGCACTAACGCAGCTTTTAATTTTGCGTTTTTAATATCTGCGGGGGCGGCACACACATGATCAAGCACATCTATACAGCGAGTGTAATTTGCATGCTTTCCTTTAAATGTCGAAATGCTTTTAAATGTGACCGAAGACATCTGTAAGGCATGGCTTTGCGCGTGCTCTGAGATCGCTTTATTGTTGGCTTGTTGTAATACGCGATAATGGGCGTGCAATAAACATTGCAGTGCACGTTCTAGCTGGCCTTGTTGTTCGTAGGTGGCAGCGAGGTTCTGATAACCGCATACCCAAGCTTGCATCGCTTCTAAGTTGCTAACTTTTTGTTGCCATAGCAAATCAACCAGCTCAATAGCGCGATTGTAGTAGCGTTCCGCCTCTAGCCAATTATGTGAATCAAAACACTCATTGCCTTTAATCATTGTGGATTGCCAGCTCATATTAAAATACCTAACCTACCAACTTAATGATAATGATTATTGATCGCGTTTGAGCTGTTGTAAAGAAAAAAGGCTCAATTAGATTGAGCCTTGCGTGCTAGGGAACTTAGCTATAAGTTGATTTTACAGCTTAGGGTTTATAAAACTTAGACTGTTTAATGATTTGGATATCCGGTTGCTCGATAGCTTGAACTTTAAAACGAACATCCGTAACTTTTTGTTTTAAATCATAGCCATCAGCCGTAATCGTGACTGGGAACTGGCTCATCTCACCAGCTGGAATAACAATGTTTTGTGGTGCGCTTAGCACAAAACGTGAATCTTCGAGCAGTGTTAGCGTGTAATTCAGTGTATTTTGCGTTTTATTGGTAATTCTTAGCGTGTAGGTGTTCTCAGTTAACCCTTCGTAATTCACGCGATAAAGCGCATTTCGGTCACGTAGAATACTGGTTTCAATAGGTACGCGTAGGTTCATCCAAATCAACATAGTGACGATTACTAAGCCAGTAAAAAATCCATAACCTACTAGCTTTAAACGGAATTTATTGGTCTTTTGGCCAGCTAGTTGGTGTTCACTGGTGTAACTAATTAAACCTTTTTGGTAATTAAACTTTTCCATGGTTTCGTCACAAGCATCAATACATGCGCCACAGTTAATGCACTCGTATTGCATGCCGTTACGAATATCAATACCGGCAGGGCACACTTCAACGCACAGATTACAGTCAACACAATCACCTAAACCAAGTTGTTTCGGATCATCTTTACGTTTGCGGCGACCGCGTGATTCACCACGTTTTTCATCGTAGGCAACGACATACGTATCTTTGTCGAACATTACTGCTTGAAAGCGAGAATACGGGCACATGTAAATACACATTTTTTCTCTTAAAAAACCTGCGTTACCGTAAGTACATACGGCAAATAGACCTACCCAAAACCAAATCAAGCCAGACCAATCTAAGGTTACTAAATTGCTATATAACTCTTTAACAGGCACAAAGTAGCTAAGAAAGGTGGTAGCAGTTAAAAATGAAATACTCAGCCAAGCTAAATGCTTGAGGCCTTTTTTGCGAAATTTTTCAAATGACATCGGTGATTTATCAAGCTTAATGCGTTTATTACGGTTGCCTTCTACTTTTTCTTCAACCCAAATAAACATCATCATCCATACCGTTTGCGGGCAGGTGTAACCACACCAAACTCGACCGAGCCAGGTGGTAACAAAAAATAGCGCAAATGCACCCGCCATAAATATCCATGCTAGCAAGGTGAAGTCTTGAGGGAACAAGGTAGTATTAAAAAAGCGAAACTGCTGCGCGCCGATATCGAGTAATATGGCTTGCTGGCCTTGGTAAGGAATAAAAGGGATTAAGATAAATGCCAACATTAATGCCCAGCCAATATAGCGGCGTAACTTTTGGTATTTACCTTTTTGTGATCTGACGTAAATTGGCCCCTCAGTTTTGTAGGGCTTAATGATCAGATCTTCTTCTTTGATATCAAACTTCATAATATTTCTCGACAGTAGATAGAGCATTGCGCTTATCTAGTGCTTAACAAATACTATGCCAAAAAGAAGTTGTCGTAACCTTATGAAATATAAGGTTAATTATTGTTTTTAGTTTTTGTCCAAGCCGCGTTATTTCGCGTGTCCGCGATATGTCGTGGATTTTAGCTGTTCTTTTTATGATAAAAACAGCTAAAAACGTCATTTTATACTCGTGTAATCCCAAGTTTTTTCATTTTTGAGCGCAAGGTGCTTTCTGGTAAATCGAGTAGTTTGGCTGCGCCATTGCTCCCGCCTATCTTACCTGAGCATTGTTCAAGCACCTGCTCTATGTAAGAGCGTTCCATTTCTGCTAGCGTAAGTTGTGCAAAGTTACTGGCATCTAAGTTGGCTTGAAAATCTTGCTTGATTTGAATTAGCGAACTCTGACTTAAGATAACTTCGCGTTCGAGTACGTTTTGCAGTTCACGAATATTGCCGGGCCAATGATAGGTTGCAAGGCGCTTTAAACTGGCCTTGCTGATGCCTTTGATTGGTTTACTCAATTTGCGAGCAAGCTCTGAAATAATGTTATGACAAAGCAAAGGCAAATCATCTAAGCGCTCTCTGAGGGCTGGCATAGTAAGGGGAAAAACGTTCAGGCGATAATATAAATCCATGCGAAACTCGCCTTGCTGAACCATTTTTAATAGGTCTTTGTTCGTTGCTGCGATAACGCGAATATCAACCTTAATGGTTTGGTTACCGCCAACGCGTTCAAATTCTTGTTCTTGCAGTACACGCAGCAATTTGCTCTGTGCTTCAAGGCTCAGTTCGCCAACTTCGTCTAAAAATAAGGTGCCTTTGTCTGCTAGTTCAAAGCGTCCTTTACGTCTTTCGGTAGCGCCAGTAAATGCGCCTTTTTCATGACCGAACAGCTCGCTTTCTAACAAGCTAGGCGTAAAGGCTGCGCAATTTACTTTAACCAAAGTATTGTGACAGCGTTTGCTTAAGCGATGAATATTACGGGCTATCAGCTCTTTACCTGTGCCGTTTTCACCTAAGATCAGCACAGTGCTGTCGGTTTTACTGACTAAACTTACTTGTTCAAGCAATTGCTTAAATCGCGGGCTTTGTCCTACTAAGCCAGAGTCGCTCCAGTTCTCGTCGATTTCACTTTGAAGATAAGTATTTTCTGCTTGTAATTGTTCAGATAAGGCTTGCACTTGGGCTAGAGCTTCACGCAGTGCGCGATCGCTTTCTTGCTGCTTAGTTACATCGCGGAAGATTGCAACAGCACCAACTATTTCGCCATTTTTATAAACGGGAGTTGAGGTGTATTCCACTGGAAAGCTTGAACCATCTTTGCGCCAAAATACTTCATGGCTAATACTGCGCTCTTGTCCGTCTTGCATGGTGGCATAAATATTACATTCATGCGCTGGGTATGGGCTGCCATCGGCGTGGCTATGATGATGATATTGATGAATTTTTTCGCCGAGTAATTCGCCGGCTTGCCAACCTGTCATGCGTTCTGCTGCAGGGTTTATAAATACTGCTTTTCCTTCTAAATCAAAACCATAAACGCCTTCACCAACTGCATTTAACAATAGCTCTGAGTCTGCTAGCAAGTTTTTAAGATTATCCATATATCACAACCCACGAAATATCGAGGGTCAATAATGCCAAGCTTAACATCAAATTACCAGCAACTAATCATCTGTATTTTAATGATAAGTGGCAATATAAAATGACGAGCGATCTGTTTATCCCTTTGTTTACCCGTAAAATATTGCAAACAATAAGAAAAAGCGGGAAAAACAATGACACAGGCAATGATCCGTGTGGAAGAGGTAAGTAAGCAGTACGCCTCAACTAAAGCGGTTAATCAGTTAAGCTTTGCGGTAAATAAAGGCGAAATTTTTGCCTTATTGGGGCCTAACGGCGCAGGTAAATCATCGCTGGTACGTATGTTAGTAGGTTTTACAAAACCTGATAGCGGAAAAGTATCAATTCAATTAGATGGTCGCTACTTTAGTGAAATTCCGGCGAATAAACTGGGCTACTTACCAGAAGACCGCGGACTCTATGGCGAAAAAACCTTACTGCAAAACCTTCATTACTTTGCTGCGCTGCATGGTGTAAGTAAACAACAAGCAAAACAAAATATTGATTACTGGCTAAAGCGATTTGATTTACTAGGCCGCGAAAATGAACCGCTTAAATCACTTTCAAAAGGTAACCAGCAAAAAGTACAGCTGATCACCGCAATTTTACACAGTCCCGAAATTGTTATTTTGGATGAGCCATTCTCTGGACTCGATCCGATTAACCAAGAAAAAGTTGTATTGTTTTTAGCAGAATTAAAGCAACAGGGAATGACGGTTATTTTAAGTGCCCACCAAATGGCCATGGTAGAAAAAATGGCCGACAGAATGATGTTGATGAACAAAGGCGAAGCTGTTTTATATGGTTCACTTAGTGCGATTAGAGAGCAAATTGGTGGTGCATTAGAGCTAGAGGTGAGCTTTAGCGGTGAATTAAATGCCGAAGCGCTGCAAACGCATTTTGGTGACATTAACTACCGCCTAAATAAAGCGAATACCTTGGTTGTTACGTTAAACGATAAAGCACAGCTAAATGATGCGTTAGCAATCCTGCCCAAGTTAGGTCAAGTAGAGCATTTATCAAGCCGCACCATGGATTTACATCAAATGTATTTAAAAGCAATTGAATCGCACCAAAAGCATGCGTTAACTGAGGAGAGTAGTGATGAATAACCAAGTAACACAAGTTGCTAAATGGGAGTTTATGCACTTTTTCAAATGGAAACAGGAGCTTATTAGCAAGTTAATTATGCTGGTAATCGCTGTGGTTGTGTTTTTTTGGCAAAGTGCGTCAAGTTTTACTAGCAGTGATTATCGTATTGCCATTTCGGCTAATAGTGCTTTTGACATGACCTTAGATGGGTATGTGTTTACGCAAACACAAGACGATAAAGACAAGCTTACCTCTGCCCTTGAGGCGCAAGAATTTGATGCTGTGTTACTCATTGATGAAGCCGTAAGCCCTGTAAACATTGAGTTTATTAGCAAAGGCAAAATGGCGTGGCAACAGACTCTGCAAAACGCGCTAAAACAGCACTATGTTGAAAAAGTCAGTGATAAACTTTCGCTTTCGGCGCAGCAATTAGCATTGATTAATAACCCAATTGTAGTTTCAGCTGTGTATTTAGACCAAAATATCAAAAGTGAAGAAAGTCATTCAAGCGCTACAGCAATAGGTGTTTTAGTGTTGTTATCGGTTGGTATTTTTATGTCGTTTGCTCAGGTATTTGTCTCGATTACAGGCGAAAAGCAGCAGCGTGTAACAGAACAACTCTACGCCACAATGAGTGCACAAACTTGGGTCGACGGAAAAATTCTAGGTCAAGTATTACTCGCATTAAAAGCCATGTTAAGTACCGTTATTTCAGTATTGCTAGGCGTTGCATTTTTACAGGTGATTATTCAAGGACAAGCACTCGACTTGTCGTTTATTGATTGGTATTTGTTGCCCTGGGTATTGGCGTTTGCGTTGCTCGGCCTTTATTTCTCAACGGCATTTATGGCAGCAATTGCAGCTGCAATTGATGATCCAAACCACAGTGGCAAGTCGTCATTTATGATGATCCCGCTTGTACCAATGATTTTAGCGTTTGTATTAATGGATAGCCCCAGCGGTTGGGTTATGACGTTTTTAAGTTACTTCCCACTTACGGCGTTTGCTGTAATGCCAGTTAAAATGGCGTTGGTTGATGTGGCGATTTGGCAACCTATTTTGTCACTGGTACTGACGCTGGCATTGTGCATCTATATGCGTGGTGTGGCTGGGCGCTTATTTAAAATGGGCATGGTGATGTATGGTAAAGAGCCAAGCTTTAAACAAATGTTAGGGTGGGCGATTTCAGAACGCTAATATTAAAAAGAGGCTTCGGCCTCTTTTTTTAAGCATATTTACTGCCAATTATTTCTTGCTCGGTCGAATTTTTGAGCTAAATCAAGTTTCGAATCGGCTGGTAATTGGTTAGGAAATAAACTTGATTTAAGTCAATTCTCAATCTCAAAACGGGCGCATACTTAATTCCAGAAACCGATTTATCACCGATAAGTTGGATAGTTTAAGAAGGAATTTCGTTATGAGAAATGTGCAAAAATCAGAAATTATCGTTACGGTTATCGCAGTATTAGCATTAGTTGTTACTGTTGTGGGTCACTTAGCTGGTGCAAGCATTGCTAACTCAAGTTCGTTTGGCATTATTGCAGCGCCTGTACCTTTGCTACTATTTATTATTGCATTTGCAGCGTATAAGTATGCTGCATCTCATGACGAAGATTCAGGTCATTAAACTTGTCCCAATTAGTTTTACTTTACTTGCGACAAAGGCAGCGTTAGCTGCCTTTTTTCGTACTAATTTGAAAACAATTTAACTTAGTTTAAGTAAGCGTTTAACATCCAAACCAGTTTCTCTTGCTCTTTAATATAATCACTCATTAGTGAGGCTGTACCTTCATCCTCAGCGTCACCGGCTAATGTTAGTAATGAACGCTGTGTTGCTATTAACTCACTAAAGCCAGTTAGTAGGTTACTAATCGCTTCGCGCCCCGCACTAATGTTCTTTGCTTCAGTGATCTTGCTGTTGGCAAGGTAGTCTGAAAAACCGTGTAGCGGTTCACCACCTAACGTTAAAATTCGCTCAGCGATTTCATCGACTTTCAACAGTAAATCGTTGTAGATTTCTTCAAATTTAGCATGCAACTCGAAGAAGTTTTCGCCTTTAATATTCCAGTGAAAGCCACGGGCATTCATGTACTGAATTTGGTAACTGCTAAGTAAGGTATTTAGTTCAGCAACTAAGTTGTTTGTGATTGTTTTGTCTAATCCAATAATTGAAACGTTTCTCATAACCCACCTCATATTCAATGTATTTAATATGTTTAATTTGTTTCGATGGGTTTATTATCAGACAAGTTTTTAATTGAATAAATCACTTAAAGTCGATTGCTGCATTCTGTTTTTGTGATGATAAAATGGACTCAATGTAATCCATTACTTTGCGGGAATAAATGAGGCTGGTATGGCTTAAATGAAAGACTTTGTGTTCTGCCATACCTTTGAGTTTAGTTTCATCAAGCAATACAGTGCCGTCAGATTCACTGTTTTTCTTAATGAGCGGCATTAAACCAAGTGGCAGATCACCTGCAATGCTGTAAAGCTTGGCGCTAAATGGCCAATCGTGGTTTTCAGATAAAAGAAACTCAACACTATTTTTTAAAAACAAGTCAAACCCTTTATCTTTCATGTGTTTGGCAAGTGTGGCGCCTTTGTGGGGAGTGCCTAATGTGATGACTTTTTTTACACTTGCTGCGTGTTGGCTATTGGCTTCAAGGTAGGCGCGTGCAATTAACCCCCCCATTGAGTGGCAAACAAACGCGGTATTTTCACCGTCAATAAAGCTATCGATTTGCTGAAAAATAGTTGCAGTATTTGGCGATAAGCTTTGATAACTTAAGTTCAGGGTATCAAAGCCAAGTTTTGTTATGCGTTTACTGAGCGGCAGCATAACAAAGCCCGACATATACAGGCCGTGTAAAATAACTACTTTTTTTATCGCCATACTACTTTCACTTATAAAATGGTGATCGGCTCGATAAGAATTGAATCGGTATCGTTGCTGACCCAAACTTGACCATCTTGCACAGTAACAGACAACTGCATATGTCTTGCTGCTAATGGAATAAGTTGTTGAGACTGCTCAAATGGAAGGCTAAACACGCGTAAGTTGGTGTGCTGGAAAAACTTACCTTGGTGCTTTTCAAGCCACACTTTTTGGTCGCCGTCGCCATAGGTATATAAAATGGCTTGTTTTGACTGGTTGCAGGCTTTTTTCAGGCGTTTTTCGTCAGGTAAACCAAGATCGATCCAAGTTTCGATTTCGTCGCTTAATGACTTTTGCCAAATTTCAGGCTCATCGTCAGCGCACAATCCTTTAGTAAAGCTCAACGTATCTGTAGCATTTAATGCAAATGCCAAAATGCGGATCATTAAACGGTGGTCGTTTTCAGATGGATGTTGAGCAATTGTTAGACTGTAATCACCGTAGTGGTGTCTATCCATGTCGCTTAGGTTAAGCGATAGCTTATGTACTTGTGACTTTAACGCCATAATTTCTATTAATGTAAGAAAGGTTACTGCTATTGTAACTGAATATAGTTAAAATACGCGTACTTTCATGCTTTGGAGAAAATAAATGGCGATTCAGTGGTTTCCTGGTCATATGAATAAGGCGCGCAATGAGATAAAAGAAATCATGCCGCAAATGGACGTGATTATTGAAGTGCTGGATGCGCGTATTCCTTACAGTAGTGAAAACCCTATGGTTGGCGACCTGCGTGGTGATAAACCCGTGATTAAAATCTTAAATAAAGCTGACCTTGCCGACCCTGAAATGACCAAAGCGTGGATGACGTATCTTGAGCGTGAAGCGGGTGTTAAAACCTTACCGCTTGATAACAATAAATCGAGCGAAGTGCATTTAATCAACGACCTCTGCAAAAAGTTAGTACCCCACAAAGTAGGCGCAGATAAGCAAATTAAAGCCATGATTATGGGTATTCCAAATGTTGGAAAATCAACGCTTATCAATACATTAGCTGGCCGCATTGTGGCTAAAACAGGTAATGAACCAGCGGTAACTAAGGCGCAGCAAAAGATCCGTTTAGAAGATGGCATTATGTTGTACGACACGCCAGGAATGTTATGGCCAAAAGTTGAAAATGAAAATTCAGGTTACCGTTTAGCGGCAACCGGTGCGATTCGTGATACCGCGATTAACTATGAAGAAGTGGCGAGTTACACTGCTGAGTATTTATTGTCAGCCTACCCAGCGTTATTAAAATCACGTTATAAAATGGATGAATTACCAGAACAAGACTGGGAATTTATTGAACAAGCAGGGCGTAAACGTGGCTGCATTCGTTCAGGCAACCAAGTTGATACTCACAAAATGTCTGAAATTCTGATCAATGAACTGCGCGATGCCGTGATTGGTCGCATTTCGATGGAAACACCAGAGATGCGCGAAGAAGAAGAGGTTATGGTAGCTGAATTACGAGCCAAGGCTGAAGCTAAAAAGCAGGCTCGTGAAGAAGAGAAAAAACAACGCCGCGCTCGTGCCCGTAAAAATCGCCGCTAAGCTTGGATTTAGAGTAATTATTCACTACAGTTAAAACAGTGTTTAACTGTAGTGAATACGTAGTGCGTTGCCTATCTAATTGTTTACCCATTCTTTTTTTAATCAGTTTTGTTTGCTCAGCTAAGCAAGAAATTTATTTTGCCACTGACCTATTGCCAGAAGAAGGTACACGCAAAGCAGACCTCGTATCACAGCTAGTTTATTACGTTACCGATGAGCTTAAAAACGACTACCGAGTAACATTTCAGCAAACCAGTCGTGAGCGAGAGTGGCGACTAATTGAAAAACAAAGCAACATTTGTGTTTATAACAAAACACACACACCCAAAAGAGCAAAACTTGCCGTATTTGCAAGCCAACCATTAATTGTTTATGCGCCTAATCGCTTAATTTTAAATCGCGATATTGGTACGGCTCCATCGCTATCGTTAACAACAGCATTATCGCTTGGTCTAAATATTGGCGTTGTAAAAGGACGCAACTACGGCGAAAAGCTTGATGAGTTAATTATGCAAAATTCTGAGTTGTTGTATGTTGGCGCGGGAAGTTACAAAGCAGAGCGTTTAAAAGTGATGCTCAAACAGGGTAAACTCGATGGTATTATTGAATATTCTTCGGTATTCAAAAGCCGTCAGCCCGACGCCAATATCGGTAAAGACTATTTTATTTATGCGTTAACGGAAGCTCAGCACGCAGTAAAAGGTTACTTAGCGTGTGCAAAGTCAGATGTTGGTGAAAAGTTTGTTGCCGATTTTGAAAACGTTATGAACAGTGCTGGCTATCGTGCATTTGCCATAAGTAAATTTCACGAGGCAAGCGGTTTAATTGAGGCTGACTTTATTATTGAACAGTTGGGATACAAATAAAAAAGACCTCGTTCTGAGGCCTTTTGGTTTCATATCTACCGTCACCGATATGAGCAATGTAGCAAGTAATTCGTATAAAGTGGCTACTAGCAACTTAGCTTCAGGGGCGTGAAGCGCTGCTGCTAGCAGCCGTAGCTTGTTAATTAAGTATAAAAAGCTACTAAGGTCGAGAAACACAAAGAAGAGTGAGTGCGAGTTATGCTTCTTTGTTGAGATTGATTATCAATTAGATCTTAGTGGCTGTCAAATACTTTTTGATAATAATTCTCATTAATGTTGTAACAACTTAATTACACGATTAAAAATAAAAAAGGCCTCGTTCTGAGGCCTTTTGGTTTCATATCTACCGTCACCGATATGAGCAATGTAGCAAGTAATTCGTATAAATTGGCTACTAGCAACTTAGCTTCAGGGGCGCGAAGCGCTGCTGCTAGCAGCCGTAGCCTAAAAAGCTACTAGGGTCGAGAAACACAAAGAAGAGTGAGTGCGTGTACTGCTTCCTTGTTGAGATTGATTATCAATTAGAACTAAAAAACTGTCAATACCTTTTTGAGAATAATTCTCATTATTTTTAAAGGTGTGCTACACAATCAATTTAATTTATTGATTTATATTGATTTTCAATCTTTTAAAATGTTTGTTAGTTTTTCTTGTTTCTGAACTGGTTACAGGTTTGGGGGCTTTTTGTGCAGTGACTTTTTCTAAAAAAAGCATAAAATTTTATATTCTGGTTACCCTCTTTGTAATAAAAGTGAAACTTACTGGCCGTATACTAATTTCAAATACTTCGCTGCTGAACGAACTATTTCCCTTAGGTTATTTGGCCGACTTCGCTTTTTGCAAAGTCGGCTTTTTTATGTCTAATTTATTTGAATTTTACTGTTTTTGTACTGCGGCTATAACTGCGAGATTCAGGTTTAGTCCACTCACCTTGTTTGAAGTAGCTGGTGCTCACCACAATTTTACCGTCGCTTAAACGGCTTGAAGATTTTACTTTGGTAATGCCATCTTTGTTGCCCGTAACATCCTCATACGCTACGAATTCATTTTCTGCCGTTATTTCCAGTTCACCTTGAGTATAAAATCCAGCCGTAGTGAAGTAGAAAAATACCAGCTTTTGCTTTTTGTTATCCCAAAAAATTAACGACTCACCACCGTATGCGCCGTCATTAATTGAGTGTAGGGTGCGCAATGTTGTGCCATTTAGTGCGCTTTCCCAGTGACTTACATCAACGGCACCATTACTAAAAGTTGACTCCCACGTGCCTAAATAAGGCTCGAAAATTTTCAGTTTTTCGTCTAATGCTTGGGCTTGGTTAGCGAATGTTTGCAGCAACAAACACATGGCTATAACAAATAGTTTTTTCATTGGGGTTCTCTTTCGTCTTATTATTATTGAGTAAGTGTGTATTAAAAATACAACTTGCTTTGCAATCACCTAAGCTTAGTGAAAATTAGGCAAAAGAAAAGCCCTAACATTTGTTAGGGCTTAGGTATGCCGTATGGCATGAGCAAGTATTAAAGCGCTGTAAAGCGAATTGCTACGCCACCGCCCGCCGCCATTTTCAGGGCAAGTTCGTCATTTTGCGTAACGGTTTTGTTGTAGATCGCCATTTCGTATGGTTTGTTGACCCAATTAGCGTTTTCGCCATCGCTATACACTTGGGCAATGTATTTGCGATTTGGTTCGAGAAAGTTAAGGTTAATTTTCTCAGTACGTGCATTTTCATCGGTTACTGCACCTAAGTACCAATCATCAGAATGCTTATCTTGGCGCGCAAATATAATGTACTCACCTACTTCGCCAGCAATCGCTTTGCTCTGTTGCCAGTCTGTCGGTACATCTTTGATAAACTGGAACGCTTCTGGCTTTGCGCGGTAATTACGCGGTAAATCGGCTGCCATTTGAATTGGGCTGTAAAGTACAACATAAAGCGCTAACTGTTTTGCTAGCGTGGTTTGCGGTCGGTTAGTGTCACTTCCTAAACCATTAAACGATAAATCAAAAATACCTGGTGTAAAATCCATTGGTCCAGATAGCATGCGGGTAAACGCTAGGGTAGGCACATGACTTGGCGGATTAGGCGGTGTTCCCCACGCATTGTATTCTTGTCCGCGTGCGCCTTCACGAGAAATCCAATTTGGATAAGTGCGACGCAAACCTGTGTCTTTAATTGGTTCATGGGTATTAATGCTAATTTTATGTTTGGCAGCAAGTGCTACGTTGGCTAAGTATTCATTTACCATAAATTGGCCGTCATGCCACTCACGCTTTACTTGGCCTTTTTCGTCTACTCGTTTGATATTGCCACCATCGGCAACGTAGCCGGTTTTAACTTGGCTAACACCGTGTGTTTGGTAAAGTGCAAAGGCATCTTGCATTTGATTTGCGTAGTTGCTGACATTGCCAGATGTTTCATGGTGACCGACAATCGCCACGCCTTTGGCTTTACCATAAGCTGCTAGCTCGGCAAAGTTAAAGTCAGGATATGCTTGGGTAAAATTAAATACATCCCCATTGTGGAACCAGTCTCCATCCCAGCCAATATTCCAACCTTCAACCAATACACCTTTAAAGCCATTTTCGGCAGCGAAATCGATATATTCTTTGGTTAGCTGGGTTGTGGCACCGTGTTTATCACCGCTGCCCCAAGTATTTTCACCAATATGCATTCCCCACCAAATACCTACGTATTTGCTTGGCTCTACCCAATCAACATTACCTAGTTTATTTGGCTCATTGAGGTTTAGAATTAAGTCTGAATTAGCAAGGCCAATTGCTGATTCACTGATCTGAATAGTACGCCATGGTGTTGTGAAGCCATCGTTTGTTTTGACTAATGTGCCATCGCTCCAAGGAGTTAAATCGGCGCTAAATTGTCCATCGCGGCCTTGCTTTAACGTCATCGCAGCAAAATCAACGAGCGAGGCTTCATGAATGCTAAGGTGAATATTGTCGTCGCGCTTAAGGGTAATTGGCGTATGAACATGACGCGCTAAATTAAGCGGTGTTTTGTTGTAAACATATTCGTAGCGATTCCATTCACGTGCAGGGATCCACCAAGATTGTGTCGCGTGTGAATCGGTAAGGTTAAATTGTGTCAGTTCTTTGCTGATTTCTGCCCCAACATAGCCTTGTTTAGCAGCTAGTTCGTATCGAAAACCAATGCCATCATCAAATACTTTAAATGTGATGTTAAACGTGGTGCCAGCTTGTGAAAAAGTTAACGTGAGTTTGTTGTGATTATCTTGAACTGACTGGCGCTCCCCCCAAGGTTGTTGCCATGTTTCATTATGTGAGGAAATGGACGAATTGCTGATTTTTGCGTTATGGCCAAGACTTGGGTGCTGGCGAAAATCAAAACCAAGACTTGATGGGCTAATTAGTGTTTGATCGTTGAAAATTACTTGGTAGCTCGGCAGTTCTTGCTCATCGGATACAACTACTTTAATTTGCTGATTCGGCGAACTTACAGTAACAGTTTTTGCTTGCAGGCACGGTGCAAGCATAAGCAGTAAAAGCGCTTTTTTCATCTTGTTTCACTTGTTGTCAATGTGGGAGCATCAAGAGTAAAAGCTTGTGAAAAATCACACCAGCGCTTGCAAACGTATTCAATAACGCAAAAAGCCCTCAAAGAGGGCTTTTATAAAGTTGTTAACTTGTTAGTTGTGCTTACTTAGCTAATGCACGCTTTAAGAAGTTAGGTGTTGCTAGTGCGCCTTGATGAATGCCTACGTTGTAGTATTCAGTGTCAAATGCTGCATTTTCAACGTCTTGTGCTCTAAACGCTGTGAAGTTTTCGCCTTTGCGCGCCATCGTTGCTGACCATAAACCCGATGGGTAAATTGGTTGTGGGAATGGCAGTGTTTGTAAATCGGCAAAACCAACGTCTAACATTGCTGCACGGGTTTCACGCAGTAGTTGTTGGTGCATTAATGGTGATTCGCTTTGTTGAATCAAAATGCCGCCAGTGCGCAATGCTTTTAAACAGCTAGTATAAAATGCATGGTTAAATAAACCTTCGCCCGGGCCTACTGGATCGGTGCCATCAACAATAATGACATCAATTGATTCTGGTGCAGCTTCAGCCATAAATTTAATGCCATCATCAAACATTACCGATGCGCGAGAGTCGTCGTTTGATTCACATAACTCAGGGAAGTACTTTAACGACATTTCAGTTACTACTTCATCAATATCAATTTGATGAACGGTTTCGATGTCCGGGTGTTTTAGTACTTCACGTAATGTGCCGCAATCACCACCTCCAATGATCACAACATTTTTTGGTGCAGGGTGTGAAAACAGCGCAGGATGGCTCATCATTTCATGATAGAAAAAGTTCTCGCGTGTACTTACCATAGTACAGCCATCAATAATCATTAAATTACCAAAGTCTGTTGTTTCGTACATTTCAACAAGTTGAAAAGGCGATTGTTTTTACTCTAGTTTTTTATTAATGCGCAGTGAAAAAGCACTGCCATCACGATCACTTATTTCAGTGAACCAAGTATTAGCATCTAAATTAGACATAGTAGTTTTCACTTACCATTTATGTGTTTAAAAATTGCGGCAATTTTGCCAGCGAAATGCGTGTTACTCAATTAGAAAATAAAATTATAGCCGAACAAATGAATTTTTATGGCTAGTGTGTAAAAAGCAAATTAAAATATCGCTAACTATCTGACTTTATGAAGACCTTACATTGGCTATAACTAACGCACGTGAAACATACAATATCGCTCATTGGAGTGAAGGCTACTTTGATATTAATGAGCAAGGAGAAGTGGTTGCATTTCCAGATAAAGATCACAGCAAACCGGGTGTTTCGCTGGCAACCTTAACAGAGCAATTTAAAGAGCAGGGGTTAACGTTACCTGTGCTTGTGCGTTTTACCGATATTTTGCAATCGCGTGTTGATACCTTAGTTAATGCATTTGCTGATGCTAAAAGTAATCGTAATTATCAAGGTAATTACACCTGTGTCTACCCGATTAAAGTGAATCAGCAATCATCTGTAGTTAAAAAGCTACTCGCTCACCAAAGCAATAAAGTAGGGTTAGAGGCAGGTTCTAAACCTGAACTAATGGCTATTTTGGGTGTAGCGGATAAGCCTATTCGCATTGTATGTAATGGCTACAAAGACAGTGAATTTTTACGTTTAGCGTGTATTGGCCAAGCCATGGGGCACGATGTGAATATTGTGGTTGAGAAACTTTCGGAGCTTGATGTACTGCTGCAAGAAATTGAAAAGTTAGGTATCGAGCCGGGAATTGGTATTCGCATTCGCTTAAATTCAGTAGGTAAAGGCAAGTGGCAAAATACTGGTGGTGAAAAAGGTAAATTTGGCTTAACTGCCAGTCAGGTGCTAAGTGCAATCGAACGCTTAAACAAAGCGGGCAAAGGGCATTTGTTAAATTTAGTGCATTTTCATATTGGCTCTCAAATTGCCAATATTCGTGATATTCATCGCGCTTTAAAAGAATGTGCGCGCCATTATGCAGAGTTATGCCAAATGGGCGTTGCTTTAAAAACCATTGACGTGGGTGGTGGCCTGGGTGTGGATTATGAAGGTTCAGGCTCGCGTAATTCATGTTCAATGAACTACACGGTTGCCGAATATGCACGTAATGTAGTGAATACCTTTGCCGATACCTGCGAAGCACTTAACTTACCGCAGCCAGATATTATTACCGAATCAGGGCGTGCACTTACGGCGCACCACGCAGTATTGATTACCGATGTGATCGATGTTGAAGAAGCGCCAAAGTTACACAGCGATATTGTACTTTCAGATAATTCGCCGCAAGTATTACAAGAAATGTGGCAAGCCAAACAGCGTTTAACACCGCGTCTAGCGCTTGAAATTTATCACGATGCAATGCACTTGTTTAGTGAAGCGCATGAACAATATGTACACGGTTTATTATCGATGACCGATTGGTCGCAGATTGAAACCTTGTATTTTGACATTTTGCGTGCAGTACGTGGCCAACTTAATGCCAGCGCCCGTTCACATCGAGAAGTGATTGATGATTTAAACGAAAAATTAGCAGATAAACTCTTTGTTAACTTCTCTTTATTCCAATCATTGCCAGATGTATGGGGTATTGAGCAGCTGTTCCCGGTTATGCCAATTGAGCGCCTCGATGAGTCATGTTCACAGCGTGCAATTATTCAAGATATTACTTGTGATTCGGATGGTCAGATTCGTGAATACGTTGATGGTGCAGGTGTTGAAGCAAGTTTGCCGATTCCACCTTACCGTCCGGGTGAACAGTATCACCTAGCAATGTTTATGGTTGGCGCGTACCAAGAGATTTTAGGTGACCTACATAACTTATTTGGTGATACAGATTCAGTGCATATCGAGCTCACCGAAGACGGCTTTACTACCACTAATGCACTGAAAGGCGATAGCGTTGAAGATGTACTGAAATACGTGCATTACAATGAAGGCGCTTTAAAAGCGAACTATCAAAGTCGCCTTGCTGCGAGCAATTTATCAAGCGATACCCAACAAGCGTATTTCGATGAATTGGCCGCAGGCTTAAGTGGTTACACTTACTTCGAAGACTGACCTGTTGGTTAGGCTATTTATTGCTGAGTGAAAAAAGGCTAAAATATGGTCTTTTTTAGCTTGTTCATCCAGTAAATTCGATAAGTTGCGTGATGTTGTATTATATAAGAGCCGTTATTTCACTACTGTTTTATACCGTTAATACCTTATTTTGGTTTGTGCCAATTTTTATTTCTGGGGTATTAAAACTTTTACCGATCAAGCCATGGCAAGCAATGTGGAGTGCCGTTGCTAAGTGGTGCGCGAGTCGTTGGGTTGGTACTAACAGTATTATTCAATACATTTTCACGCCAACTAAAATGGTGGTAACGGGCGATCACGATTTTACCTATAAAGATTGGTACCTAGTGGTTGCCAACCATCAATCTTGGGTTGATATTTTAGTGATGCAGCGCGTTCTGCATAAGAAAATTCCATTTTTAAACTTCTTTTTGAAAAAAGAGCTTATTTACGTGCCATTTTTGGGCTTAGCGTGGTGGGCGCTTGATTTTCCATTTATGAAGCGCGCGAGTAAAAGTCAGCTAAAAAAGAACCCATCACTGCGCACCAAAGATATGGAAACGACTAAAAAAGCGTGTGCAAAGTTCAAGCATGTTCCCGTAAGCATTGTGAATTTTGTAGAAGGTACGCGCTTTACAAAAGATAAGCATACACGCCAAAAAAGCCAGTTTGATAACCTGCTAAAACCTAAAGCAGGTGGTGTTGCGTTTGTAATGGAAGCAATGGGCGAACAACTTAATAAACTTGTTGATGTGACTATTTGCTATCCAAATGGCACACCAAGCTTCTTTGATTACTTAGCGGGTAAAGTGCCCGAAATTCGTGTGCACATTGAGGTAAAGCCTGTTTCAGCAAGTTGGGTAGGTAATTACTCGAGTGACTCAGAGTTTCGTGTGCAATTTCAAAACGAATTAAATACGCTTTGGCAAGGTAAAGATCAGCAGCTTGTTGAGCTAAAACAACAGCAAACTGAGGGCGTCTAATGTTATCGAGATTCCTGCCAGGTGTGCTGTTAGCACCGATTATTTTTACCATTTTAGTCGGTAACGTCGTGCTGTGGGGCGGTGTTATTTTTGTTATTGGCTTACTGAAAATTGTATTACCACTACAAATTATCCGAGATATTTTACACATTGCTTATGCAGCCTGGTGTAAGGGCAACTATTTAGGCGTATGGTTGGCGTGTGACAACTGGCAAGTTGACATTGAAGGTGAGCTCGACGAGAAAGCGTGGTATTTGCTTATCGCAAACCACCAAAGCTGGCTTGATATTATGGTGTTGAGTGGCTTAGGGCGTTTACCTGCACCTAAGTTCTTTTTAAAAGATGAATTAAAATGGGTGCCTTTTGTTGGTGCTGGCGCATGGGCCATGGACATGCCGTTTATGAAGCGCGTAAGCAAAGCTAAAGTGGCTAAAAACCCAAAACTTAAAGGCATGGATGTAGAGCGTACTAAACGCGCTTGTCGTCATTTTAGATTAAACCCTACAACCATTATTAATTTTGTTGAAGGCTCACGCTACACCGAAGCGAAGCACAAAAAGCAGCGCAGTCCATTTAAATATTTACTTAAACCGAAAGCAGGGGGTATTGCCTTTGCCCTTGAAGTACTTGGTGAAAAAATGGATGGCTTGTTAAATACCAGTATTGTGTATCACGGAACATCCGAGACAATTTGTAAAGACATGCTGTTTGGCAAGCTCACTAAAATACACGTCGATATAAAAGTACAACCCATCTCTGCAGAGCTAATTGGTAATTATCAGCATGACCGGGAGTTTAGGGTTGAGTTTCAACAAAAACTTAATGTAATTTGGCAAGATAAAGATCTGCAAATTAGTTTAATGCAAGAAAATGAGCAGTTACCAACGATTAAACCAGCGCATTCGAGTTAAAAAGGATTTATATGAGCAAGGTAGAAAAGCTAATATCCCCTTGGGTTAAAGAGGCATTTCCACATTTAGATTGGCTGTCACAAGTGCTTTCTATTTGCTCTGGCGTATTGCTGCTAGTCATTATTTACTATGTTGCACGCTGCTTGGTATTACCGGGCTTTGAAAAACTAACCGTTTATATTTCACCACATCGATTAGGCCAACTTAAGCCGCTATTTAGCAAACTTAATAGGCGCCTAGCGGGGTTTATATGTAGTGTGGTGTTTGTATCTGGCTTTCGTTATTTTTACTTACCTGGTGATGAAGGCGAGGTGTTTTACCGCTCAATTGGCCAAATTATTGCCATTATCTACAGTGGCTTTATTTTTAGCTCGGTTATTAGCATTGCAGGGGCTGCATATAATCAGCTGAGTTTTGCGAAAGAAGTGCCAATCTTGGGCATTATCCAAGTAGCTAAGCTTATTACCTTTATCGTAACGTCTATTCTCATCATTAGTGTGTTAATTGACGAATCTCCGGCATATATTCTATCGGGCTTTGGTGCGCTAGCGGCGGTGCTGTTATTGGTATTTAAAGATACTATTTTGGGCTTTGTTGCTAGCATTCAAATTGCCGCAAACCGACTAGTAAAAGATGGCGATTGGATCCAGTTTGACCAATACGGAGCTGACGGTGAAATTGAAGAGTTAGGGTTAAATACAGTTAAAGTACGTAACTGGGATAAAACCATTACTACTGTGCCAACCTATGCACTTATTTCTCAGTCATTTAAAAACTGGCGCGGCATGCAAGAGTCTGGCGGCAGACGCATTAAGCGTGCGATTCACCTTGATCTTAATAGTATTCGTCTTATCGATAGTGACTTCTTAGAAACCCTGAAAAGTAATGAATTTATCACCCAAGTGCTCAGCAATGAAGAGTTAAATAATGCAAAAGCACAGAGTAATGTGAAGTTATTCCGCGCTTATGCAGAAGAGTATTTGCGCCAGCATGAGGCGCTGAATCATAATTTAACTTTAATGGTACGCGAGCTTGCGCCGAGCGCAGAAGGTTTACCGGTAGAGCTTTATTGCTTCAGTGCAGATAAGCGCTGGATCCCTTATGAGCACTTACAAGCCGATATTATGGATCACTTGCTAGCAAGTTTAACGATGTTTGGTTTACGCCCTTATCAGCACGTTACAGGTCAGCTTACAGGCTAATAATCAGGCTTAATACCTTATTGTGATATTGAATGCTCGCTTGTTGGCTGGCAAAAAATTCAACGTAGTGGCTTTTTATTCGCGAAATAATAAGGCGTGGTTGATAACTAAAGCCTGTAACGCTCACAACACAATTTTGTTGTTCAAATGTAACCTTTACGTGCAGCGGTTGAGACACTTTCAAGTTTAGCATATACAGCAAGTTGTAGACTAACAACGGCGGCACAGTGACCGATTGCTGTGCTAATTCTGGCGCGACCTCTACCGTTAAATCGCCTGCATTCGCTAGCCGTTGCATGTATGACAATGCACTTAGCTCTTGTTGTAATTCAACTAGATCTTGTTTTCCGGCTTGTAGTTTGTAACGCAGCAGCTCAGCTAAATCGGTAATAGACTCGCTTGCCTTATCGGCATCTTTATCCATTAACGCTTCAATGTTGTCTAAGCATTGATAGAGAAATGCGGGCTGAACTTGCTGCGATAGCATTTTAAGTGAATGGCTTTTAATGCTTTTTTCGATACTGGCTTTTTCTCGAATGGCTTGTGCACTGACATAACCAATAGTCCAAACAAGGCTTAAAAATAGGTTAAATTTGGTGAGTAATTTTACTAACTGCTGTCTGTCATTGGCCTCGACATACCAAATATAACTAAGCAAAGTACTTGGTAAATATAAAATAGCGACCGCAATAATTACTGCACTCAATACCACTAACGCACGATAAAAACGCTGCTTCTGCAGCATGCGCTTGATAAAGCTGCGGGTAACAAAGTGCCAAACAGATACCAATAAAAGGGTATACAGCAACCATTCGTGAGCATATTTAAATAGTTTTTCTGGTGCAAAAAAGGTCACTGCAACTAACGGGAAAAACAAGATTAATACCGTGATAATGCCTTGTGCAACGTAATAATCGTACGACTTATTCACCTGTCTTGTCCTTTTTCAACGGGATCTGTAATTCAACGCTGAACTGGTCATCACTGCGTTCTGAATTGATTGTGAAATTATCACGATAAAGTAATGCTAAGCGCGCTTCAAGATTAGCTAACCCTGTGCGAGTGCCATCAGCTTGACGCGCGGTTTTATTAATTGGATTACTTACGGTGATTGACAGTTTTTTATCTTGCTTGGCAACGGAAATAGCGATGGTACCGCCTGAAGGAATTTGCCCGATGCCATGTTTAATCGCATTTTCTATCAAGGTAAAAATACTCATACTCGGCACAAGCATAATTTCACATTCGCTAGGCACCTTTAAGTCGACATTGAGGCGCTCTTCAAAGCGCACTTTTTCAAGCTTTAAGTAATGGCGGCAAAGCAATAGCTCTTGTTTAAGTGCAATACAGTGTTGTTTATTATCGAAATGGTGCTTAAACAGCTGGCGGAACTCTAATAATAGCTTTTTAGCTTCGCTAACGTCCTCGTACAGCATACCGCGAATGCTATTTAATGAGTTAAATAAAAAGTGTGGGTTAAGTTGATATTGCAGCACATCGAGTTGTTGCTGCTTTAGTTTTTCTTTTAATTTGTGCTTGTGCATAATGCCGTAAGCTTGCAGATAACACAGCATGTAAAAGCAGTAAAAAATACTGTGTAGAAACGCTTCAACGTAAAAATATGCCGGACCAAGCGGTTTGTCGTAACCCTTAATACTGGTGCTAATAGTGAAGGTCATATAAGAGTTATTTTCGCCCGAATGGTCATAGTCGGGATCAGTTATTTGTTTTGTGCCACCTTCTATTTTAAATAAAAAGCTACCAGGCACAGAAACCGTATGTGTGTAAGTCGCGCTGGCAAGACCTGCTAATACGCACAAAACTAAACCCGCAAAATAGGCTTTTTTACCACTGTTTGACCTTTGCCTAATGAGTTTTAGTGGTAGGTAGATAATCAGCAGTGGTAACAAAATAATGTGTATGGTGTAGTGGATTAGGCGTTCAGAATCAACACCCTCAACTCGCAATGGGCCAAACTCCCAGATAAAACTGACAAGAAGAATAAGTGAAAACAGCAGTAAGTTTATACCTATTACTACTTTATGTTTTGTCAGCCAATGCAAGTGTCACCTAATGTGAGGGAAAAACTGTTTGCAAAATATAGCTTTTTAAAATAAATGGCAATAATTGATTGCTTATAGGGCTATGCCATAATTAATAACATATGCTGAACTGAGCGCTAAGTTTTGTTTTAATCCGCGGCAAACGCAGCTATATCGTTGTACTACGGGTAAATTAATAAATATTTACATTTGTTTAAATATTGTAGCCTAGGGTTTTTTTGGGGGGGCTTTTTGGCTAGAATCACGAAGGTCTATTAAACTTTGTTGTTTTATTTGGTTTTATTGGGCAGTGTCTAGCGCAATATAATTGCTTAAATTACAATAGACTCTAGGTATGCAACCGCAGAACAAGGATTTTTTGCCACTCTGTAGTTAAGGCAGAATTGTGAAAATAAAATACGTAGCACCCTTTATAATCTTTGTTTCGCTTCTAATGGCAGCGCCAAGCTTTGCTAGTAGTCGTTTGGTGGTTGCTGTTGATCATGCACCTCCATACAGTTACACCCAAGGTGAAACCCGCCCCCGAGGCTTATTAATCGACATTATGATGCGCATTTCTAAGCAGCTTAATGTATCTTTACAGCTTATTCCATGTCCTATTTCGCGCTGTGTGCAGTTAATTAAATCAGGTCAAGCCGATATTGGTGGGGCGTTTATTAAAACACTAGAACGTCAACGTGATATGGCATTTCTTGAACCGGCCTACATGGTATTGAACTCACCATTTGTATTTTATGCACAAACCGAAAGCAAAACAGTGGTTAATACATTTGATGACCTTTACGGGAAGCGTATTGGTATTGTGCGTGGTGCGGCGCATTTTGCTCGTTTTGATAATGACCAAAAGTTAATGAAAATCGCGGTGCAAAGCGAAAAAGTAGCGATGGATTTACTTTTAAAAGGTCGTTTAGATGTGGTTATTGCTGTTGAGCAAACAGCTGACCATTCACTGAGTGTCTTAAATCAGCCTTCACACAGGCTTAAAAAACTAACCTACCGCCATGATGAGCCGATTCTCGGTTACGCAGTGGCCTCAAAGCGTTCAGAAAAGCAGAAGTTGATCGAGCAAGTGCAAGTTGCCCTGCTGGATTTAGCAAAAAGTGGAGAGTTGTCACAAATCGTTGATCTGTACGACTTACCACCAGTTGATGTGAAATAACTTCGCAATTCAGCGTTTATTCAGACATACCACACTACATTTTTATAAAACTCCAAAGATAAAGAGAGAGACAATGACTTACTTCTCGTCACGTAAATTACTGAGTGTTTCTATTTTGGCTGCGGCTATTGCAGCGTCAGGTTGTGCTACAACCAATGCGGAAAAAGGAGCGATGATAGGTGCTGTAACTGGCGCAGTAATCGGTAAATCTACCTCTAACCACAAAAATAAACGCGCAGTGATTGGTGCTGCTGTAGGTGCCATTGCAGGTGCCGCGATAGGTGATTATATGGATCGTCAAGAAGCAGAAATGCGTGAGCAGCTTTCAGGTTCAGGTGTTGAAGTAGTCAGGGAGGGCGATAACTTACGCTTAGTGATGCCATCAAATATCACTTTTGCGAGCAATCAATCAACCATTACGCCACAATTTCACGACACCTTAAACTCAATTGCGAATGTATTGAGCCATTATGATAAAACGTTTTTGAGCATTGAAGGACATACTGATAGCAGTGGTAGTGAAAGTTATAACCAAACGTTATCAGAGCGTCGAGCACGTAGTGTGCAGCAATACTTAGTTAACCAGTCAATTATGCAAGCGCGTTTATCTGTTGTTGGCTACGGTGAAATGCGTCCAGTTGCGAGCAATGAAACCGCTTCTGGTAAAGCCAAAAACCGTCGTGTTGAAGTACAAATTGTACCTAACCAAGCGTAATTAAAAGCTATACCTTATCAGCTAAATTAAGGCTTCCAATCGGAAGCCTTTTTTATGCTTTAGCAAAAAGTCTCACATACATTTTCAGCTTTGCAGCTGATCACTGTTACCTTGTTATAACCAATACGTTGCAGTTGTTCTGCCGCTAAAGTAGCACGCCCGCCCGTTGCACAATGCAAGTAAATTGGTCGTTCTGCGTCTTTTTCAATTTCAATCAACTTCATTTCGAGCACGCCACGGGGAATATTGATAGCACCTACTGCATTTTTAATTGCGTGTTCAGCGGGTTCACGCACATCAATAAGTAAGCCATTGTTCTTGGCTATTTCACTTTTTGCTTGTGCAGCATCCATTTTTACAACATGTTCAGATGCAAGTTTAATAAGATCTGGAATAGTCTTCAGCACAGTTAATCCTCCAAGCCAAATTTACGAAGTATCGTCATCATTGGGCACCACTTAGTAAACGCTGACTGTAATAAATTAACAGCGATAAATAGCGTGAAAAAGATCCAGTTAGGGTGCACAAAGTGCGTTAGTAACAGTGACACTATCAGCATCACACCGGCAATTAATCTTAGTGCATCATTTACTTTCATTCGAATAACCTACTTAAAAGTGGAGTTGCATTTAAATATATTAGAAAAACCTAAATTAGTAAATTCTAATATTAGACTTTTCTAATATAACAGCTTATACTTTGCTCAAATTTGAGAATAAAGAATTGACGCCTATGATGTTAGATATGGACAAAATGCTTGAAAATGCAGCAGAAGCAGAGCAGTTTTTAAAATTGATGGCAAACAAAAATCGCTTAATGATCTTGTGTACATTAAATCAAGGTGAGCTAAGTGTTAGCGAGTTGAATCAAGCTGTACCATTGGCGCAATCTGCATTGTCACAGCATTTAGCGAGTTTACGTAACTCGGGCTTAGTAGAGACGCGTCGAGAAGCGCAAACTATTTATTATCGTATCGTCGATCCGCGAGTGAGCGCCATGTTAAGCGCGCTTTACGATATGTTTTGTCAGCCTGAATAGCAAGGATAGGGTCATGAGCACATCACACCCAATTGATCGTTTAGTTGCAAGTTCACTGCAAGGGCGTATTCCACTGGTGATTTTTATTTTCGCTTTGTTAAGTGGCTTGTTAGCGCTTAAATTCACCGCGCGAGAAGAAGAGCCACAGATAGTGGTACCTATGTTGGATATTCTGGTATCGGTGCCAAATATCAATGCCAATCAAGTGGAACGACAAGTAACTATTCCCCTTGAAAAACTGTTGGCGCAAGTGCCAGGTGTTGAACATGTTTACTCAGTAACACAAACCGGTGGAACAACCGTTACGTTGCGTTTCTATGTAGGTGAAGACCGCGAAAAAGCGATTTTAAACACTTACAATAAATTGTATGCCAATCAAAATTCTATGCCGAATATAGTGGCGAATTGGCAAGTAAAACCAATTGAAGTGGATGATGTAGCTATTATGATGCTCGGCTTATGGAGTGAGCAGCCGCAACTTTATGATGATTATGAATTACGCCGCATTGCACAAGAAGTTTCAACTCACTTACAAGCGATAGACGATACCTCTGAAGTAAAGGTTATTGGTGGTCGCCAGCGCAGCGTGCAAGTTTACTTAAATACCACTAATCTTGCTGCCTTTAATACAACCGTAATGGATGTTTATAACGCGATTAACGTATCAAACCAATTAGCAGCGGTTGGTGTGCAGGTATCGAATAGCGAATCTGTAGTGCTTGAGGTGGGTGATGTATTCAGACAAAGCGATGAATTAAATCATTTAGTAGTTAACGTTATAAATGGTAAGCCCGTGTATTTATCGGATGTTGCAACGATTCAAGATGGACCAAGCGAAGCAACAAGTTATCAGTGGTATAGCGAGGCAAGTGCCAATTTAGCCGATCACCCTATGGTGACGATTAGTATTGCGAAACAAGCAGGCAGCAATGCAGTTAACCTTGCCAACAAAGTACTAGAAAGTATTGATGTGTTAAAAGGGCAGTTGATACCCAAACATGTCAATGTTGCAGTATTGAGAGACTATGGCGAAACGGCAAATGAAAAGGTTAATAACCTTGTTTCGTCATTAGCATTTGCAGTATTTACCGTGGTGGTATTTATCGGAGTCTTTTTAGGTTGGCGACCAGCCATTGTTGTTGGTTTAGCTGTGCCGATTTGTTATGGCTTAACACTTATTTTGGATATGGCCTTTGGTTACACCATTAACCGAGTCACCTTATTTGCGCTGATTTTATCACTGGGTTTGCTGGTAGATGACCCAATTACCGGCATAGATAACATTAAACGTTTTATGCTAAAAGGCGACGGTAAAACGAGTCAGATAGTGGCCGCAATGAGCGAAATTCGCCCCGCTCTAATAATGTCTACAGTATCGATAGTGTTGGCGTTTGTGCCAATGGCCTTTATTACCGGCATGATGGGGCCTTATATGGCACCGATGGCGTTTAATGTGCCAGTTAGTGTGATTGTGTCTACTTTGGTTGCGTTATTCGTCACCCCGTGGTTGGCAAGTAAATTACTTAAAGATTCAACAAAACAACAAGAAAGCAGTAATAGTGGCGACCTTTACCATAAAATTTTAACGCCAATTCTAGCGTCGAAATCGCGTGCCAAAACAGCATTATGGTTAACGCTGGGGCTTTTCATTGCCAGTGCATTACTACCTGTTTTTCGCACTGTGCCGCTCAAATTATTGCCTTTCGATAATAAAAATGAAGTGCAAATACTTATCGATTTACCTGAGTCAGCCAGTTTAGAGCAAAGTGCAGCACTCTCTAGCGAAATTGCTCAACAAGTAAAGCGTGTTGCGGAAGTTAAAGCGGTTGCCGTTTATGTCGGTGAGCCCAGTGCAATCGACTTCAACGGCATGGTTCGCCAATACTATATGCGTACGAGAGAAAACCTCGCTGAAATACGCGTATTGCTGGTAGATAAAAGTGAACGAGAACATCAATCTCATGGTGTCGTCTTGCGCTTACGAGAATTACTTGCGCCATTTAATAAAGATGGCGTGAATGTAAAAGTTGTTGAGGTACCACCTGGCCCACCGGTGTTATCAACGTTAGTTGCCGAAGTATATCGTGACCCATTTGTTGCACTCGAACAGCAACAATTAGCGGCACGCAATATCGCGGTGCGTTTGGCAAGTGAGCCACATGTAGTGGAGGTTGATACCACAATGCAGGCAAAGCAACAGATTAATCGTTTTGTGGTAGATAAAGAAAAAGCCGCACTTTCTGGTATCGCAACGGAAGATATTAAACGCACATTAATGATTGCAGGATTCGGCGTAGAGGCGGGCAGTATCGCCAATCAATATGAAGCTGAGCCTCTGGCAATAAAATTACGCATACCTTATCAAACGCGCAACCAAGCTAGTGAGCTTGATGGTCTGTATATTCGTGGCCGAGAGGGCATTGCGCAAACCGATTTAGGTCTTGGTTTAGAAGCTGCACCGCAACCATTAGTTGCCTTAAGTGAATTAGGCCAGTACCAAACGTTGAACGTTACTCAGCCTATTTACCGTAAAGACTTACAGTCAGTGATTTATGTCACCGCCGAGTTAAATGGTCGCACGCCTGCGGAAGTAGTCGCAGATATTAATGCTGACCAACGTGAACAACTTAACGATCAGCAAACAAACCATGTTGCTTGGCAAGATCGTCATTATCTTAATAACGGTGGTGGTGAGTTATGGTCAATTCCAAAAGGCACTTGGCTTACGTGGAGTGGTGAAGGCGAGCTAAGAATAACCGCGCGCGTATTTAGAGATATGGGTATCGCGTTTGCCTTTGCACTCACGGGGATCTTCTTTATTTTACGCTTACAAACTGGTTCTTATGCATTGTCGGGTATTATTATGTCGGCTATTCCGCTGACAGTAATTGGTATTATGCCGGGTTTTTGGTTAATGAATCAGTTTGGTGAGCGAGAGATTGCAGCGAGCCCAGAACCTGTTTTGTTTACCGCAACAGCGATGATTGGCATGATAGCGTTGGCCGGTATTGTGGTTCGCAATTCACTTATTTTGGTTGAATTTATAAGTGCTGCACGTGCACAAGGTGCTGCGATAAAAGAAGCGCTATTAATGGCAGGCAGTGTGCGCATGCGCCCAGTATTGCTCACGGCTGGTACCACATTACTTGGTAATTTAGTGATTATTCTTGACCCCGTATTTAGTGGTTTAGCGCTAGCAATTATCTTTGGCATTATTTCTCTACCTTATTCAGTTTGATCATTGTGCCTGCTGTTTACTATCTGGTTTTCGACGACACAAAAAACAGCGCGCAAGACGCTCAGGAGCAATAAATCATGACAAAAAAAACGTTATTAATTCCGATTGTTGCGATTCTCGCGTTAGTGGCAATGATCATCATGATGGCAGGTGGTTTCAGCGACAAAATTGCGCCGAGTACCGCATCGCCTCAATTACAAAATGTGCAAACTATCACTATTGAACCCTACGCATATACCGATAGGCTTTGGTTACCAGCCAACCTTATCGCAAAGCAAAACACACAAGTAGCGAGTCGTATTTTAGCAAATGTGACCTCAGTAAATGTTCGTGCTGGCGATATGGTGCAAGCAGGTGATGTGATTGCTGAGTTAGACAACCAAGATCTCAAAGCGCAAGTGCGTCAAATTGAAGCGCAGGTTGAAGCCGTTTCGGCTCAGTTAACGCAAGCGTCGTTACAATTAAAGCGTAATAAAGCGCTTCGTGAGCAGGGGTTGATCTCTGTTAATGATCTGGACTCTGTGCAGTCTACATTTGATCAATTACGAGCAACTAAACTAAGTTACGAGCAGCAGCGTGATCAAGCTAATGTAACGCTAGCTTACAGCAAGATCATTGCACCGATAGCAGGTAAAGTGGTTGATCGTATGGTTGAACCGGGGGATTTAGTGAATCCGGGGCAAGCCGTTGTAGCGCTTTACAATCCGAGCAGTATTCAAATTAGTAGTTATATTCCTGAAAGCCAAGCGGTAACCCTAGCCTTAGGTCAAGCGTTGCAAGTGGAACTATCGGCATTACAGCAAGTAAGAACTGCGCGGATCAGTGAAATTGTGCCGCTTGCTGACAGCGCAGCTCGCAGCTTTGAAGTTAAACTCGATTTAGCGGGTGATAATCTTGATGGTTCGGGTTTGATGCCTGGAATGTATGCCAAAGTGGGTATTGATAAGGCCACACGCGATGTTATCGCAATTGATAAGCGATATATTCAGCAATTTGGTCAGTTATCAAAAGTGTCGGTATTGGAAAACAATCAAGTAAGTGAGCGATTTGTGCGTTTAGGTCAGCAGCTTGATAATAATCTGGTGATTATTATCTCGGGTTTATCTGCTGGCGAAAAATTGGTTATTTAGCTTATTGATTTAGCTGCCCTCTAACTTGCTATTGCCACATTACTAAAATAGCAGCGAGGGCAATGAGGATTAAACCGAGCAACTCATTTTTGCTCGGTTTTTGTTTTAGCCAAAATATCGCAAGTAAAATAGTAAACAGTACTTCTATTTGCCCCAACGTTTTAACATACGCGACGTACTGTAAACTCATTGCACTAAACCAGCCGATTGAACCAATACAACTCGTTACACTTATAGCGAATGTGGTGGGCAAGTGCTGTTTTAATTTGCTAAATGTATGCCTTTCTTTTATCGCAATGTGCGCAATTAAAATGATACTTTGCAGTGTTAATACCCAGAGTAATACCCATGCAGCGCTGTGTGGGAATGGTAAATCAAGGGCAATACTGGCTTCACGTACTGAAAGAGAGGTTAAAGCAAATGCGCTGCCGCAGCTCAAACCAATCAGCACGGTTATTAATTGAAAGCCTTGATTGAACCTTAATCCACTTAAAACAAATACTGCCAAAGCGCCAATCAACACGCCAAACCAACCGAGCGGTGTAAGTGCACTACCAAAAAATAATGCACCTAATATAGCGGCAACAAGCGCCTCACTTTTTGCCAGCCCAGCACCAATTGCGAAATTTTGTTGTTTAAATAAAACCACCATAAGTGCTGTCGCAATGATTTGCATGCCCGCAGCAATGGCAACATAACTTATGAATTGACGGTTAAACTCGGGGTGAGCGATTGGCTCAAATTGATAGAGCAAAACAAGGTAGATAAGCGCTATCGGAGTGGCAAATAAAAAACGCGCTAAGGTTACACCGAGGGTGCTGACATCTTTACTTAACTTACTTTGCAGGCCATTGCGAAACGTTTGCATAAATGCTGCTAACACAGTAAAGAAGACCCAAAGCATTAATAAGTACCTTAATCAACAAAATAGCATAGTAACAGGTATTGCTAGGCTAGGTCGGTGAATTGCTATGGATGTGAAAAAAATTCATTAAAAGTGCGACATTATGTCGCAGGCAGTTTTTTATAACTGTTTTATACTCTGTTTTGTAGCTCGCTCATTGCTACATATTTTCCACACAATGCTATTGTTGATTTGCCGCAAGTTTTGCGGCTTATTTTTTTCTTAGCTCGTCTATTTTTTATTCTAGATCAAAGTTTTTTCGGCCAAAAAATCTAAGCTACACCCAGCTTATATAAAGCTTACTCTTTTTTATTAATGTTTGAATCAACCCCTGATTTGGTTTAGCACAACAGCAAGGAATTGTTATGAATACCAATAAATTTTTAGAGCTTTCTTGGGAATACTTAGACGTAATTGTAACGACAGTATTTTTTATTGGCACTATGGCTTATCTAGCGATGAATGGTATGGAAAAAGCGTTACTACCGGGTGGTTTGATAGCAAGTCTTTATATGTATGTTCGATTCAGGAAGTAATCTGGGCTTTTGTTATTTCACAGTACTTGCCGGGTGTAAGATTAAGCTCGGCAAGAGATAAACTTGCTATTCTTACTCTCTTTAAATCAACCACATAATTACCACAATATTTTGTCATGCGGCGGATCTGACGGTTTAGCCCTTGCGTTAATATAATACGAAATTGGGTTTCGTTGATTTGCTCAACCTCACAGCGGCGGGTAATAACGCCTTTTACAGGCACGCCACTCATCATTTGCTGACAAAACTCATCGGTAATAGGTTTACTCGTGGTGACGATATACTCTTTTTCTTTATCAAAGTCAGGATGATTGAGTTGTTGGCACAGCTCTCCGTCATTTGTAAGCAGTAATAAGCCGTGAGAGTCTTTATCTAAGCGTCCGATTGGAAACAGCCTGATTTGTTTTGGCAGTAAATGCACTAGGCTAGTGGGATCGCTCTCAATAAGCTTGCAGTCAACGCCAATCGGCTTATAAATCGCGAAATAGGATTTTGTCGTAAGCGCTTTAACCTGCTGACCGTTGACCTCAATAACATCACTGGCATCAACATGGTCAATATGATTTGCTGGGCGACCATTGACGAGCACACATTTATCGTCAATTAAGCGAGAAGCTTGGCGTCTTGAACACACGCCAGCATCGGCAATAAATTTTGCCAATCGTATTTTGTTCACGAAATGTAATTTATCCCGAGTGCAGGTTAGTTTAGTTAACTGTAGTAATTTGCAGGCACATGCTATCAGCATCGACAACCTTGATACGGCTGCCTTTATTTATCTGACCTTCAAATGTCACTCTCCAAAACGTATCGCCTATTTGAATACGGCCATGTCCACCGCTTAAGTCGTGCTCAACTACCAGTTCGCGGCCTATCAGGCTGGCTGCGCGTTGATTCAGTGGGCCGTGGTCAGAACGGTTGTTAAATTCTTTAAAGTATTTCCAGTATGCGATAGAAAAGCCAAGCGCAGACAGTGCAAACAAAATAATTTGTGTTTGCCAGCTTAGTTCTGCAAATAACGCGTTAATAATCGCAAGCAAAAAAGCAGCAATGGCCGTACCGAGTAAAAAACCAGATGCACCTAATGCTTCGGCACCAAGCAGCAATAAGCCGAGTGATAACCAGTGCCATGGTTCTAAATTATTTAATAGTTCCGAAATCATAACTGCTCCTAAAACACAGCACAGCGGCAAGCTGTGCTGTTGTTAAGTATACATGTTTGTATAGTTTATTTCTTGCCAAACGCTTCTTTTGCAATTTCAGCAACACCAGCAATCGACCCGAGCATATTGCTTGCTTCTAGTGGGATCATCATTACCTTGTTGTTATCTGATTCGGCTAATTTACCGAGTGATTCCATGTACTTTTGTGCGATGAAATAATTAATTGCGCGCGAGTCACCATTTTGAATTGAATCAGATACTAAGCGAGTTGCTTCGGCTTCTGCTGCCGCTAAACGTTCACGTGCTTCGGCTTCGCGTTTAGCTGCTTCTAATTGGCCTTCAGCTTTTAAAATTTCAGCCTGCTTTTGGCCTTCAGCAACCTTAATTGATGCTTCACGTTCACCTTCAGCTTCTAAAATACTGGCGCGCTTTTCACGCTCGGCTTTCATTTGGCGAGCCATGGCATCCACTAAGTCCATTGGTGGTGCAATATCTTTGATTTCGATGCGGGTTACTTTTACACCCCAAGGATCGGTTGCTTCATCTACTTTTACCAGCAGTGAGCCATTAATCTTATCGCGGTTCGAAAGCATTTCATCAAGCTCCATCGAACCAAGAACTGCACGGATATTGGTCATTACTAGGTTACGCATAGCGCGTTCTAAGTCATTTACTTCGTACGATGCTTTAACTGGGTCAAGTACTTGATAGAAACATACTGCATCGGTAGTAACTTGTGCGTTGTCTGATGAAATGACTACTTGTGGTGGTACATCAAGTACTTGTTCCATCATATTTTGTTTACGGCCAATGGTATCTACCAATGGGATAATTAACTGTAGGCCTGGCGGTAAAGTACGGGTGTATTTACCAAAACGCTCTACCGTGTAGGTGTAGCCTTGTGGCACCATTTTCACCCCTAGGGCTAAAATAATAAATACGACGGCTAAGCCAATTATTATCGTAATATCAAACTGTTCCATAATTGCATCTCCTGTTTAACTGGCTTCAATTTAACGTTTTTTAACATGAAATAACAGATTTAATGATGAGTGGGGAATGGCAGTGTTGAATGGTCTTTGCTTTTTTAATGAAATCACGCAAGCTGGTATTAACACTAAACGGAGGGTTTATGAATTATCTTATTTTGGGTATTAATGGGCATGTCGTTGCAATTAATAAAGACGATGGCAGTGAGCTTTGGCGTAAAAAGTTAAAATCAGGCACAATCACTGTAGTAAGCAGTGATAATACCAAGGTGTACGCGTCTTCCTCTGGTCACTTATTCTGTTTAGATAAAGCCACAGGTGAACAGATATGGACTAATTCGCTAAAAGGCTTGGGTTACGGCACATGTATTATCGATGTCGGTAATCACGCAGCGTCTGTAAGCGGAACTATTGCGGGTAATGCAGCTGCCACTGCAGCAACCACGGCGGCGACAACAGCAGCTATTGCGGCGTCGGGCAGTGTATCAGCTGGTGATGGTGGCTAATGGCTGTTTTCTAAATCTTGGTGAGTTAAAACTCATAACTCAATGTTGCGCGAACATTGCGCCCTGCCTGCGGGTATGGGTGTAATGTTGTGCCCCCTTGCTGATACTCGGCATCCAATAAGTTATGCGCAGTTAATGCTAGGTTTAGGCTGTTACTTAACTGATAATCAAGAGCTGCGTTGAGTAATATAACGTCATCGACTTTATAATTAGGCGCATTGAAATTAGCACCTTGATTTGGATAAGGATCGCTAATTTCTTGGCCATTCGAAATAATATGAATGGGTGATGTTTGCTCACCAATGTAGCGCACAGTGAGACTCGCATTTGCATCTTCAAAAATTGGCCAGCTGGTAACTAAGTTTGCCGTGATGCTAGGTACATTATTAATATCATCACCGCTCGTGGCAAAACGTTCAGAGTCAATAACCGCTTGATAACCCAAAGTGGCATGCCATGTAATATTACGCTTGGTAATACGAGATTCTAACTCTACGCCCCAAGTTGTTAACTCGCCGGCATTAGAATAATTGGGTTCATTTGCACCAGCATAGTTATCGCGAAAGATAAAGTCATCAAGCTGATTGTAAAATACGTTAACGGCGCCATAAAACTGATGTTCAGGTAGCTTTATGCTAGGTGTCAGTTGTAATGAGGCGAGCTTTTCGGGTTTAAGTGTTTGCGCACCACGAAATGAGCTTAAGGTACTAAAGCGGTTCCAATAGGTTGCGTCGACAAATGAAGTGGCATAAGACGCTTTAAAATTATAGCCGTTTTCCCCTTGGTAAATAATCGCCAAACGCGGGCTAAAATCGTCAATATTATCGCTGCCAGTACGATTTTTTTGATCGTACCTTGCACCTGCGTTTGCTAGCCAACGTTCTGACAATCGGTATTTAACTTGTGCAAATACTGAATAAATTGATTCGCTGCTTTCTTTTAACAGTGGTGTTTGCTGGTCAGCCGGAAGGTAATCATCACCATTTAGCGATGCCTTGAAATCAGAATCGGTTACTTTCATATGATCTAGCTGTAAACCGACCAAATAATCCCATTTACCAATACGTTTACTGAGGTGAGTTAGTAGCCCTGAAGAGCGCTCCTGCCAATAAACGCGAAGGGCATTATTGGTTGTTGGCTGTGTTACTACCACCGTATCGACTTCATTTTGATCAAAATAAAGCTCTTGATGCCACTGCCAATCAAATAAAGTATCGCTGTGATTTACATTGAAGTGTGATGCGGTGTAACTAAAGCCTGGTCCCGTACCTTGGTATTTACGGATCTTGTCATACACATAACCTTCACCACTAAGGCCGCCCGTTGTAAAGGGTTCAACATAATGTGAGCGTCTAGTGTTGGTGAAAATGCGCCAATCTTGGTAGTTAAGTTTAGCGCCAATATCATATGTATTGGTGTCTTGATAAGCACCTAGGTTCGCTTCTGCATCAACAATCGGGTTGGGTGAGTAATTGTCTTGTGGGGAGATTGCGTGTGTTTCACCTTCTGCGGAAAACACTTGTGCCCATGCCAGTAAATCCCAGCTATCACCCTGTTTACCATAGGTTAAACTAGCTTGTTTATGTCCTTGATTCCCGACAGTTACGGCTAGTTTTGAGTTTTCGAGCTCTGTAGCTGATTTTAAAATGATATTAACGGTGGCTGTGAGCGCCACATTGCCATAAATTGAACTCGACGGCCCTCTTAGCACTTCTATTTGTTTTATTTTGTCGAGGCTAATGGCGTAGTCGGGTGATGCCATTGAGTAGCTTCGGCTGTTTAGCCTGTGGCCATCAATTAAAAACAATATTTTTTGTTGTGAAGACGTAAATACCCCACGAGCTGCAATGTTAGGTTCATTTTGATCTTCAACATGGGTGATGTTTGGCACATAGGTGACGAGCAAATCTTTAATGTTGCGAGCACCTGATTGCGAAATCATATTTGCGGTAATTACGGTGACCGGAACAGGCACTTCACTCAGTGTCTCTTTTGTTAGAGACGCAGAAGAGACCTCGACATTGAGCAGTTGTTCTAATGAGAGGCTAAATAAGTCATTGTCCTCACTGGCTGTTAAAAATGATGAATTTAGCGCTAGCAACAAAGTGCTGGGTAGTGTGAGCCATTTTTTTGTTTTGTTGATGTTCGCTAAATTCATTTTGCCACTCTTAACACTTGAGTATGTTTGTAAATACCTGAACTCAAATAAAAAGCCTTAAGGCCTAGGATGACTTAACATCTTGCCATATTTATAAATTCGCGCAAGCTTATTGCAATGGCTTTTGCTCGCCCGACATTAAACCACGTTTGAATTCGCCATTTTGCCAAAGCAATATTTCGCCTTTTTCTCCTCGCTTGATTGAGCTATCAATCGCGATGATCTTGCTGTTAAAGCGTGTTTCAATGGTTGGCATTGAGGTATGTCCTACAATAACCTTTTTGGCATTAAGTTGTGATAAAACGGCATCGACTTGTGTATCGTTGAGCGCGTCATCTCTAAAGTAGCCGCGGTACCAAATAGGGCCGTTACTGCCATGTAGTGTTAGCCATGTTGGGTTTTCTTTTAACGCTTTTTTGCCTAAACCAATGGTTTGACGAAACTCACTATTAGCTTGCTCTAAGCTCAGTTTAAGATCTAAGAAGTCTTGGTGAATGCCGCCGTGTAGAAAAATAAAACCATTGATATTAATGATCGTCGACTTGCTGCGCAGCCAGCGGCCTAATACGCTTTTGTTACTGTATTGCTGACGTAAGTCGTTATTAAAGTGCGATACTGCATGCACATATTTCGGGTGCAAATATCGTTGATCATCACGTAGTACCATGTATTCGTGATTACCTAGCAGGTAGTGAAGTTTTCCGCCCGCTGCTAATGCCTGTTGTTCTAATTTATAAATTAACCACAGTGCCTCAGTAACTGTGTCGCCACGGTCAAAAATATCACCGGTAATCACCAAATGCCCTTTACCGAAAGACCAATTTAGAGATTGATCGATAACCTTGTTATTCACTAATAAAGTTTTGAAAATATCAAACTGCCCATGGATATCACTGATTGCCGCAATCTTTTCGACGCCCTGAAAGTTGTCGATGCGATTTGCGTTAAAGGTTGGCGTTATTGTGAGTGGGCCATTGTACTCTGACACCGTTTTTTTATTGGCAACGATATCAATGCGTTCAACTTTATTATTGTTATAAAACAGATATGGGCCATCGTTGTATAGCGTGGATGCACTGAGTGCGCCTGAAAAGGCGATGCTGATAAGTGCAGAAACAGCAAACCAAGATTGAGTCATAACATTTTCTTATATGATTATTAGTCGATGCCTAGCGTGGCGAAGCCGTGGCGAACACGCAACTCTTTCTTGCTCGTTTTTATATCTATTTTATATTTAAGCCATTTTAATTCTTTGAATTTAAATGATTTTGCTGTTTATAGTTGCTCGCGTGCATACTTTAAATAACTTGTTAAGCTTTGCTGCCAAAGTTGTTTTAAATATTCGTTATCAAATATTAACTTGTTATTTAGTAAGTCTCGTTCACTTTGTTTTAGTGCCAATCCGAAACGGTTAAAGCCTAGTTGTAATGCCGTACTGGCTAAGCGATGTAAGGTGCGAATTGTTTCATCAGTTTGTTTTTCAAAACCTGTTTCGCAGCGCGCCAGTTTGTCGCGTAGCGACATAATAAATTCATCGTAAATGGCATTAAACTCTTCTTGCGCAAAAGATGCACTCAGGCTTTGTGCTGCGCTTGCATCAAATAATATGTCTTCGACATTCTGGCTGGTTTGCGAAAAAGACTGTTGTTGCGAGTTAAAAATGGCTTGGCGCAGCTTTTCGAGTTTAATTGGCTTGCCGACAATATCTTTGATGCCGAGCGTTAAATACTCTTTTACCTCGTCCGGGCTTAAGCTAGCGGTAAACGCTAAAATTGGCGTGTGAGAATTGATATGGTCAATGTCGTTTAGTTTCTTTACAACCTCCTGACCTGAGAAATCAGGTAAATTCATATCGAGTAACACTAGGTCAAATGCCTGTTGTTGTAGTATTTGAATTGCTTCTTCACCGGAACTTGCCAGTGTGACTTGGTGTTGATCCATTGCCATAAACTCAATTGCGAGCTTTTGATTTAACGGAAGATCTTCAACTAGTAACACAGATAACCCAGTTAGTGTATCGGCTTTTTCTTTGGTTTGTTCAACAAGGCTTAGCTCGCCAAGACTAAAGCGAATATCAAAACTAAAACGGCTACCTAAATCGAGTGTACTTTCAATATTGAGCTCGCTCTGCATTTTATTAAGTAATCGCTCACTTATTGCTAATCCAAGGCCAGTTCCACCTTTTATTTTTCCAGCATCACTTTGTACATAAGGTTCTTTTAATTGTTCAATTTCTGATGCCGCAATGCCTGGGCCTGAATCTGTTACGGTAAATCTTACAATATGCTCTAGAGGTGCTTTAGAAAGAACTTCAACCGACAGTGTAACTTGGCCTGTGTCGGTAAATTTAATCGCGTTACCGAGTAAATTAATCAGTACTTGGCGCACGCTTTGTTGGTCAAAGTAATAGCACGCTTTTTTCGGTAAGTTATTGTTGAGCTTGAAATCTATGCGTTTTTGTTGGGCGAGAGGGCGATATAACAAGCATAAGTTTTCTAACCAAGGTGTTAGCTCTATGTCTTCCTCTGTTCCTGTTTCAGCATTTTGTTCTAAACGTGCGTAATCAAGTACTTTGCCAATTAGTAAGTTGAGTGATTCTGATGAATTGATGATTGCTTCACAATAAGGCTTCACTTTGGCGCTAGGTGATTGGTTTAAAATTAATTGAGCACTACCCATAATGCCGTTAAGTGGGGTTCTTATTTCATGACTCATGGTACTTAAGAATAAACCACGTAGCTCCGCATCTTGCTGGGCTTTATCTTTTAGGACTGAAAAGTGAAGAGCTTTTCGTTCACTGCACAAATAGGCCATACCTAGTGCGTAAAGTAATGGGCTGACAATGCCCGTAACCATAGCTCCTATCGCAAACCATTCATGTTTAAATAATTCGGGTGTGCCTAGCGGCATAAGGTAGTACGTACGAATTGGGTAAACGGTAATGAAAATAAGCGCGTGGCATAAATAGATATGTTTAGAGAAGCGGTGATTGGACGTATCCATTGTGAACATAATCCATAGGATCATAACGCCTTCAAGAAACCGCTGAAGGTTAAATATTAGTAATCGATTGTGTGCATTTGATTCGCCATAGGTGTACCAAGAAAACATGATGATGCAGCAGACAGTCACCAGGTTAAATAGCTTTATAGCGATACTGTTAATCGCAAAAAAACGCTGCAGGCAATGAATACTTAATATCGAGCAGCTAAGAATGATTAAACTTGCAATACCCGCTTTTATATCGATAACGCGATATAAATAAAGAGAGTAACTAAACAGAGCTAGTAACATTAAGCTCGGTAAAAGCAGATTGGTAAACGCCCCATCGACGCTTTTATTTTCTCGCCAAACTTGAAAACTAATAAACCACGAGAGTAATAAAACAACGCCACTAACAATGTAAAGGGTATTTAAATCAAGCATATCAAGACTTCTGTAAGCTGTATTTAGCTATGCTATCTTAACGGTGGCTAAAAAAGCAAAAGGCAAACATTAATTGCTCGCCTTTTAGTTATTGGATTGGGATGTCATAACTAAGATTAGTTATGTTGCTTTACAAAAGCAAGAAGCTTTTTAACATTTATTTTACAATATTGTTGTTTGCAAGTTGTTCTTGGCTTGGCTCAAGTCTTAAGTGCGCAATTGCTTTGTATGAATTGTGCTTTTGTGCAAATTCAGAAAGAGAAAGGCCATTACAAAATAGCACCTCTTTAGCTTGATGTTTACGTAATCTCGCTTGCTTTAAGCGTTTTGTAATAACCACTGGTTTATCTTTAATAATTGCAGCGCAAAGGCTTGAATCTGCTGAAGAGTCTGTTGTAACTACTTGCTTGCTATGTGCTGAAGATGGTGCGCTAGTTAATGAGAGTAGTGCGATTCCTGCTGTGATTAATAGTGTTTTCATTTTCGTGTCCTTTAATGTGGCGTTGGGTAAAGTGCACTGAAAAGGTAACTTAAAATTTTCATAAGAGTGTTTGAAAACTATTATGTGCTGTAACCAAGTATGTAGGAATTTTCTGTTTAAAAAGTAATCGATTAACAAGTTGCATAGTAAAACATAGGTATTCACATCTACATTGTTGCTTATTTTGCAATTAAATTCCGTTCGCCATTTAAATCAATCCGACTGTCTTAGGTTATTTAGTTAAAAATGTAAAAAGGAGCAAAAAGGTTAATTTTTTAGTGCTGGGTCATAACAAATAATTTGTTACACATGTATAGCGAGAACAAGCATAAAAAAGACCATTTGGGTCAATACGCGCTGTTGATTTAATAACTAAATTTGTCTGATGTGAGTACTATCAAGGCAAGCTTGAATTAAGTTACGACTAAGGCAGGCTGTATTGCTGCCTTTAGTTGTTGCAATAACGCCACGCATGTACAGTGCAACAAAGCTAAATTATGTGTTGTCTGTATATCAATACAAGTAAGCAGTAGATTTATAGTTTACTGTTTTTCAGATAGTTTTTTATCTTAACAGCTCCGCCCAGTGATTCTCTTATTGCAATAATTTCAGATGCTTGTAAATTAAGCATTCTGGCAACAAATAAGTTCATCATAAGGAGATAAAAGGTGACTGACCAGGTAGTTGAAACTAACGAAAAGCAAGATGCGTCGGCAAAAAATGGCGCTAAGATTAACTATGTACTTTACCTAGCGAGTATTATTTTAGGTATTACAGGTTTGATCGGCGTGATCATGGCATATGTTAATAAAAAAGATGCACCAGAATGGCTACAAACACATTATCAGTATCAAATCCGTACGTTCTGGATTGGTTTATTGTATGTTGTGATTGGAACAATTCTTTCTGTTGTTGTAATCGGCTTCGCAATCATTCTATTTTATCTTGTATGGCTAATTGTACGTTGTGTTAAAGGGCTTAAAGCGCTGGACAAAAACGAGCCAATCGAGAATCCAACATCTTGGATGTTCTAATCAGTTGATTTGAGATGTAGAAGGGCGCCTTACGGCGCCCTTTTTGTTTTACCATTTCCAAAATGAGGTAGGAAGTGATTTGGTTTTGTTGGTTGTAGGGGACATATACCAAGTTTCGTTCTGGCTACTACCATTGTTGGTATAGTCTAAAAACGTACTATAGGCTTCGCCCAAATCTGTATATTCAAGCGGTGGCAACCACTGATCAGGGAATACCAACGCATAAGGGTAGCCAAGTTGGTCTTTATACTCACTATTAAAACTGCCGCTATTGGTTGACTGAGAAAGTTGGGCTGTATTGCCAGAAAGATGAATTTCATAGCCTGTTGTCAGCACATGCAAATAAGGGTCATAAGGTGCAGCTGGAATAGCATCGAAACTAAGTGGTGAGTCCAAGTCAAATGAAAAGCTGAACTTGTGGCCTAGAATCGGCGTTTGCTCACTCAATGTATTCGCAAAATCAGAGCCTTCAACTTTCATCAACGCTTTGGTATTTTCAAATAGTCTTAAATTTAGGTTTCCATTCACCGCTTGCAGCTGTGGGTAACCAATCGCTTGTTCGGAACTTCCTGGTTTAAATAGGTTAACTTGCGCGTTGCCCGACACATAGTCACTGAAAGGTACGTGTAGATACCAATCGTGATTAGCCGAGGCGCCTCGGGCGATCATATAACCAACGCCAATCACAGAAACGACCTGTGAGTTTGACACACCAAAGCCAACGCGATAACCAATTACCAAATCATTAAAATCGTAATCACCGCGATTGGGGTACTGATCTTCATAAGCAACCACAAAATATGACGCACTGCTAGGATAATATACCCATGAATCAACGGTTTGTTCTACTTGCGATTGTGCGACTACTAAGGGAGCTTCATCGACACCAGGAGCTAGCTCAGTTAATACTTGAGCATCATAAGGGTTAACAACCGCGATATCTTCGTAACCGCCCGTATAATCATAAAATGCCTCGGGATCGCCAAGTGATTTGTTGGTTTGTTGTAATCTTACGGCAAGAAAAATAGCGTCTGCATTAGCTATTGAGTCAGGTACCAAAATAGTAAGTAAACTATCAAACTCCGAAGTGATGTCATTCAGCGTGGCGCCGGTAATGCGTGATGAGCCCGATTCACCGATCATGGTGTAGCGAAAAGTACGGGAAGTTTCGCTAATCGCGGCAACTAGGCTGGTGGTTGGTGTATAAAACTCATTGTAACGAGACTCACTGCCATTTCGTACAACGATAAGTTCGACCGTATCGACAGTAACGCCTTGGGTTGATGCTTTTTCAGTGCCATTTGCCGCTTCGTTTATATCTACTGCAAATACAAGTTTGTTGCCATGCGCATTACGTAGTGATTCTAAGTCATCTACCGTTAGGTTATTAGTGCTTTGTTGTGCTTTAAAAAGGTCAATGTAGCCGTAACCTTGTTTGATGGTATCGGCTAGTTTTACTGATTCCACCGCAAATGTCTGGAAGCTTATAAAAAGAAATAATAGGATACTGATTTTCATAATGAAATCTCCCCAGTTACCTGCTCATCATCACTAAAATCCGAAAAAATATCGTATTTAATAGTTTTAACCTTGTTAGGTACGTGGATTGAGAAAACGTGTTGTTCTGGTACTTTGCCCAAAAATAGCGTTTGCTCTGCATCAACATATACTTTGATGAAGATGTTGTTACCATTTAAGGTAAGCTCTTGCAGATTAATTTCGACTTTATGCTGTTGAAATTGAGCGAAGTTAGCATTTTCATCAACAGGGTTATCGATAAGCTTATTTGATTTAACCGACACTGGGGTTGGAATAGATTCAGGTGTATCGCTTGAGCCACCACCACAGGCGATGAGCATAAGGCTACATAAAATACAGGCAATGTGTTTCATAGAAAACGTCCTTCTTCACAATCGTAAATAGCCTGTTCAAGAAATGAGCCTAATTTAAGGTTATGAATTTTCTATGATTATTTTTTGGGGTTTAGTTTTGCGTTGCATTTTGCAATGCTTAAAAACCAATTATGGTTACTCGACCTTGAGCCAAAGGGGGGATTTGTATCGAGATATCAAGTCGCCTATTAGCGGGCGTCTTGTAGAGACTTTCTAATTTGGGAAAGGATTGGTCTATAAAGTTAGTACTTTTTAAGCGTAAACTTTTTCGGCTTTGGTGATCAAGAAATGCAACAGCGACCTTTTGCAGTATCTGTTGACTGGTTTCCATCACATACTTACTTGGGCGTTTGGTTTTAATAACGCGTTGAATATGTCCATTTGTTACGTTTGGGTTGCTTTTTGCCAAGGTGCACGCGGCATAAATATCGAGTAATGCCACAGAACGTACTTTTTGTGTTTCACAGTCTTCAAATACCGCCATAATACAAGGCAGTTTAGATTCATCAAATACCTGTGCTTTGATAGTGTTAATTGTTAGCTCGTTTGAGGTGAGCTTTACTAAGCTTTTTTCGAGTTGAGCTAGATTAGGCAGTGCCAATCCCTCTGAGAGCTCTTCTATCTCGTCCAGTATAATTTCGCTTTGCTCAGCGCCTTGCACCAAAGGCAATAGTTTTTCGTAAAGCTCTTGATCATCAAATGGTTTGCTGAGTACAAAGTCAGCCCCCGCCTTTTGCGCTTGTGCGAGTTGCTTTGTATCGTCGATGGTGGTGATCATACCGATTTGCGTTTTTAGCTGCTTTTTACGAATCGCCTGAATTAATGCAATTCCGCTGAGCTCGGGCATATTCCAATCAGTCAGTAAAATATGAGGTTGCCATTGCCCAATGATGGAAAGGGCATCAATCGGATTATTTGTTTTTTTTATTGAAAGGTGACGATAACCAAAACCTTCAAGCGAGCGTCTCACAATTTCAAGGGTCGCTTTGCTATCGTCTACAACAAGTATTCTCAAAATTAACATCTGCAGTTGTAGATAATTTATTCAGTATAGTCGCAAAAAATAATCAAGACTATACTTAACTCACTGTCTTACTGGAGAAGTTATGAATATCCCAGGTTTAACCTCATTCAAAGTTTTAGAAATACTCGCGCTGGACCTAGGTTTGCTTATTCTTTTGGGTTGGTTTGTTATTTTATGGCTGATCCTTCGAGAGTTTAGAAAATTTGCACATAAAGTGGGTGGCAATGGCTCGCATATCGACGATAAATTGATCGCAGAATATCAAGATTCAATTGAGATGGCGCTTAATTACAGCGCTGATAACCGCGATACGCTCGATGCGTTAATTCGTGTGCAACAAGGGCTAGAAAATCAACTTGCAAATATTAAGGCATCGACATCAGATCACATCAGTAAAGAAGAAAAAGCGTCAATGGATGATTTGAATGCGCGTTTAAAAAAGGCGCATAAATTAATTCATAAGCTGAAAGGTGATTTAGACACCAGTGTGAAAAAGCTAAAAATTACCCGTGAAAAACTTTACTCTCAATACGACACAGTTGAGCGTTTAACCAAAGAAAACAAAAAAATTAGCGAGCAGTTTGAACAATTAGAACGAGAATATGTGCAATTAACATCAAACGCCTCCACAACTTCAAGTAATGACGAAAACAACAATTTAAAAAGAGCGCTACAGCAATACAAAAAGCAAATGGCCGAGCAAGATCAAGTTATTCAACAATTAATGGCTCAAGGCGCAGATAATACAGATGCCGGTGAGGCTAAAAAATTACAGCAAAAATTGTTAGAAGCCGAAGAGCGATTAACACATCTAGTAAAAGAAAAAGATTTTGTAGAGAAGAAGTTTCTCGACTTGCTACAACAAGTCGAGAAAAAATAACTTAGATGATTTGGCGTTGCTTTAAAGCAGCAATGATTTGGTTAACTGAATCGGCAACTGTATTTGCACCGGTATCAAGCGTAATTTCAGGTGTTTCAGGTGCTTCATAGGTTGAATCAATACCTGTAAAGTTTTTAATTTCACCAGCACGCGCTTTTTTATAAAGTCCTTTCGGATCACGCGTTTCACACACAGCTAACGGGGTATCTAGGAAAACTTCAATAAACTCACCGTCTTCTACTAGCTCACGTACCATTTTGCGTTCTGCTTGGAATGGTGAAATAAATGCGCTTAATACAACAAGCCCTGCATCAACCATTAACTTAGCAACTTCGCCCACGCGACGGATATTTTCTTGACGATCTTCATCACTAAATCCTAAATCACCACAAAGGCCATGACGCACATTGTCACCATCGAGTAAGTAGGTATGAATACCCATTTCATGAAGAGCGGTTTCTAGTGCGTTAGCAACGGTACTTTTACCTGAGCCTGACAAACCTGTGAACCATAAAATGCATGGCTTATGGCCTTTTTGCTCTACCCGTGCTGATTTTTCGACATGGTAGTTGTGCCAAACAATATTTTCGTCACTCATAATGGGTTCTACAATCCGTTAATTAAAATGGAAAAACAATAGGTATAAAGATCAACGCAGTAATTGAATATACTAACGACATGGGAACACCCACTTTGATGTAATCTTTAATTTGATAGTTGCCTGCGCTATACACCATAAGGTTGGTTTGATAACCAAATGGCGAAATAAAACTGGCAGATGCGCCAAATGCAACCGCCATAATAAATGGCAGTGGGCTAACACCAAAGCCAATCGCTAATGAATAGGCGATAGGGAACGAAAGCGCAGCTGCCGCGTTATTAGTAATTAATTCTGTACAAAGTAAGGTCAAAAAGAAAATAACCACAAGTGCGGTGTAGGGACCAAACTGACCAACTAGACTTAGCACAAATTCCGAGATTTGCGTTGCCACACCGGTGTCGATCATCAATTTTGCAAGGCCTATGGCGCTTCCAACGATAACAAAAAGCTCAAGTGGAAAACGGCGCTTTACTTCGCCAACCGAAACCACGCCCCACAACATAAATGCAATTAATAATACAATTAAGCCTTTAACAAGCGGGACAATGTCGAAAATACTGAGTGCAATGACAGCAATAAAACCCGCAAACACACAGTGAGACTGTTTTTCATCAAGGTGGCTTTGTAAGTCGAGGCCTGAGATATAAACAAATTCGCGTTTGAGCTTTTTGTTTGATTGGAAATCACTGCTCGGAGCTAAAATAAGGCTGTCACCAGCTTGTAATTGAATATTGGCGAAGCTACCTTCTAAACGACTGTGGCCGCGACGAATAGCCACTACTGCTGCTTTAAACTCCTTACGGAAGTTAGCATCTTTTAGTGTTTGACCAACCAACGAACTGCTATGACTGATAACCACTTCAACAAAGTGTTCAACCGCCATTTCGTGTTTATCGTGAATAACTTCTAATCCGTCAAACTGCTTCAATAATGGCACCGATTTTAAGTCACCTGAAAACAGTAAAATGTCGCCAGCTTTAATTACTTGCTTTGGCGTTACTGCGGCAATACGCTTTTCACCGCGTATAATCTCGGCTAAAAAAATATCTTTTAATTCACGTAAACCGTTCTCTTCAACCGTTTTGCCAATTAATTTAGAGCTCGCTTTTACTTTACCTTCGAGATAAAACGGCGTGACTTCATCGTCAGCTTCTTGATAATTGGGCAGAAATTTTAACAGCAGCAAAATTGCAATTAAACCGGCACTTAAAACCGCAAGACCAACCAAGGTGAAGTCAAAAAAGCCGAGAGGCTCCATACCAGCTTCAACGGCAAAGCCATTGACAATAAGGTTAGTTGACGTGCCAATTAAAGTGAGTGTGCCACCTAGTATTGCCGTATATGACAAAGGTAATAATAGCTTTGAGGGGGCGTGGGTTTTGTTTTCTTTTACCGCAGAGATAAGGCTTGCTACCACAGCCGTATTGTTGGTAAATGACGATAAAAAGGCGGTTGATAAGCCTAACTTAGTGACTGACTTTGATAAGCTTCCTTTTGCTAAGGAAGTTGACAGTTTACGAACAAAGGCCGTTTTTTCGATGCCAATACTTATCAAAATCAACAACACAAGTGTAATAAGAGATGGGTTAGTGAAGTTAATTAGCACGCCTTCTAAATCTATCAGACCTGCTAAATAACTTACACTAATTGCGCCAGCAAAAACCCACGCAGGTTTTAGTCGCGTGCCAAATAGGCAGGCGACTAAAACGAACATAATAAGGCTAAGGCTGACTTGCTGATACATACTTATAGCTTTGAAATATCAATTGCTTGCCAGTGAGGGAAGTGTTTACGCACTAATGCATTAAACTCAACTTCAAAGGCACTAAAATTTGATGGTGCTTGTTGTGTATCGGCAGTGTCAAGTACTTGTTCAATCATACCAGCTGCAACCGTTAGGTTTGATAGGCGATCAATCAAGATAAATGAGCCAGTTTCACGGTTGGCAACATAAGCGTCAGCGAGCACTTGCTCATCAATTTCAATTGTAACAATGGCGATTTCATTAAGCTGTAGGCTGTCTGCCTGACCGTGTGCGAGCGTGTTAACATCGATAGTGTGGTCAATCGCAACGACTTTTGCAGTTGTTTTCTTAGTTGCCAACTTAACATTGTATTCTTTGCCTAGTACTAACGGAGCTTCGTGCATCCATACTAATTTTGCTTGCAGGCGGTTTGAAATCTTGGCCGTACTATTTGCTGGCACAATAACATCACCACGACTGATATCTATTTCATCGTTAAGTGTTAATGTAACGGCTTGTCCGGCTTCTGCGCGCTCTAAATTACCATCAAAGGTTACGATTTCTTTTACTGTAGACGTTTTGCCTGAAGGCAGTGCTTTTACTGCTTCACCTACCGTTAATTCACCCGCAACTAAAGTACCTTGAAAACCACGGAAGTTTAGGTTGGGGCGTGTAACTAGTTGTACTGGTAAACGTGCTTCAAACTCGGTATTAGCCGCTGCCGCAGGCGAGTCTTCAAGTAACTCAAGTAGCGGGGCGCCTGTGTAATACGGTGTTTTTTCAGAGCGTGTTACAACGTTATCGCCTTTTAAGGCAGACATTGGAATAAAACGAATGTCTTCAACATTAAGTTGCTTTGCAAAGTCTAAATAGTCTTGCTGAATTTTGCTGTAAACGGCTTCATCAAAATCCACGATATCCATTTTGTTGATCGCAACAACAAACTGTTTAATACCAAGCGAATCGCAAATAAAGCTGTGACGTTTGGTTTGCACTTGCACACCGTAGCGCGCATCAACCAGAATAATCGCTAAATCAGCAGTCGATGCACCGGTTACCATGTTGCGCGTGTACTGTTCGTGTCCTGGTGTATCAGCAATAATAAACTTGCGCTTATTTGTTGAAAAATAACGGTAAGCAACGTCGATGGTGATGCCTTGTTCACGTTCAGCTTGCAAGCCATCAACGAGTAGTGCAAGGTCTAGTTCTTCACCCGCATTACCTACTTTTTCGTTATCTTTATGAAGTGCAGCTAGCTGATCTTCATAAATTTGGTGGCTGTCGTGTAACAAACGACCAATAAGTGTTGATTTACCGTCATCTACGCTACCACAGGTTAATAAACGCAATAAGCTTTTATCTTGTTGACGCGATAGGTATTGCTCAATACCTAATTCTCTTACTTCATTTGCTGTCGACATTAGAAATAGCCCTCACGTTTTTTCTTTTCCATAGAACCAGACGAATCGTGGTCAATTGCACGGCCTTCGCGCTCAGATGATGTTGATAACAACATTTCTTCAATGATGCCGGTTAAGGTATTTGCTTCAGACTCAACCGCACCTGTTAGTGGGTAACAGCCTAAGGTACGGAAACGTACAGAGCGTAGCTCTGGCTCTTCGCCTTCACGGAGTGGCATACGTTCGTCATCAACCATGATAAGTAATCCATCGCGTTCAACAACAGGGCGCTTGTCCGATAGGTAAAGCGGCACAATTTCGATGTTTTCTTGGTAGATGTACTGCCAAATATCAAGCTCAGTCCAGTTTGATAGTGGGAATACACGAATGCTTTCACCTGGATTTACTTGGCCGTTATAGTTGTTCCAAAGCTCTGGGCGTTGATTTTTAGGATCCCAGCGGTGATTTTTATCACGGAACGAATACACACGCTCTTTTGCTCGTGATTTTTCTTCATCACGACGTGCACCACCAAATGCCGCATCAAAGCCATACTTATCAAGCGCTTGCTTTAAGCCTTGGGTTTTCATAATGTCAGTATGCTTAGATGAACCATGGGTAAATGGGCCAACGCCCATTTCGATCCCTTCAGGGTTTTTATGCACAATTAGTTCAAAATCGTATTCTTTTGCTAAGCGGTCACGAAACTCGATCATTTCGCGAAATTTCCAATCTGTATCTACATGCAGTAGTGGAAAAGGAATTTTGCCTGGGTAAAAAGCCTTGCGCGCTAAGTGCAATAACACCGATGAATCTTTACCAATTGAGTAAAGCATCACAGGGTTTTCAAACTCAGCCGCAACCTCGCGGATAATTTGAATACTTTCAGCTTCGAGTTGCTGAAGATGGGTTAATGCCATGATTTTGTCCTAAAACGTAAAGTTAATTCTAAATTCTTTATGCCGCATTGGTGAGCAGCTGGCTGCTCGACAAATGTGACTGTTGTGAATTACCAAACCAAGCAAGCTCTTTGCTAAGGTTGGCTACTTCACCAATAATCAGTAATGCTGGCGATTTAATTTGCTCGCGTTCAATTAAATTTGCCAAGTCATTGAGTTCACCTGTTACCACACGCTGTTCTTTACGTGTGCCGTTCTCAATAATTGCTACAGGTGTCTCAGGTGCGCGCCCATATTCAATCAGTTTTGCTTGAATATGCGGCGATTTTATCACACCCATATAAACAGCGAGAGTTTGATTTGCTTTTGCCAGAGATTGCCAATCAAGTTCTTGGCCCTCTTTTTTACAATGGCCTGTGACAAATTGAATTGCCTGCGCATGATCGCGGTGCGTAAGCGGAATACCCGCATATGCCGAGCAGCCTGCTGCGGCAGTAATGCCTGGTACAATTTGAAACGCAACTTGGTGCTTTGCCAGCTCTTGTACTTCTTCACCGCCGCGACCATAGATAAACGGGTCACCGCCTTTTAAACGGCATACTTTTTTACCTTGCTTAGCAAGCTCAACCAAGATTTGGTTGATTTCATCTTGCGGCACGCTGTGATTACCTAAGCGTTTGCCAACACACACCAGCTCTGCGTCTTTACGCACCAGTGCCATAATTTCGTCAGACACTAAATAGTCGTATACGATAACATCCGCGGTTTGCATTGCTTGCAGTGCTTTAATCGTTAAAAGCTCAGGATCACCTGGGCCCGCACCGACCACAAACACTTCGCCGCTCAACTGGTTGTCACCTGCTAAGATGTTTTCAAAGGTTTGTTCTGCAGCAGCGATATCGCCTTTAGCTACTTGCGCTACTGCATCTGAAGTAAATGCTTTTTCCCAAAACATGCGACGTTTGCTAAAGCTATCTAACTGGCTTTTTACTTTATCGCGGAAGTTACCCGCAAGCTGCGCTAATGGGCCAATATGCTGTGGGATTATGGTTTCAAGCTTTTCACGTAAGCGACGCGCAAGCACCGGCGCTTTGCCTGCGCTCGAAATCGCGATGGTAATAGGGCTGCGATCCACAATCGATGGAAAAATAAAACTGCACTTTGGTTGATCATCAACCACATTTACGAAAATATTCTTTGCTTCGGCTGCATCGAAAACTGCTTTATTAACGGCTTCAAGATCTGTTGCCGCAATAACTAAGCTCTGGTTGTTAACATGTTGCTCAGTAAAGTAATCGTGGATAAGGGTTACTTTTTTAGCGTTACTAAGTGCTATTAATTCCGCACAAAACTCGGGCGCAACAAGGGTAATGCTGGCGTTAGCCTGCAGCATAGCTTGGCATTTGCGATGTGCTACATCACCACCACCAACAATTAATACAGGCTTATTTTCAAGCTTGGTAAAAATTGGAAAATAGTCCACGTGTTGTCCCCTAAGAAAGCGATAATTTTGCGCTGTGTTATCAGGCTGATTGCGTTACAGGCAAATATTTAGCATGGAGCATAGAGAAGAGCATGGAAAGAAAAAAATAACTTTAAATCTAGCTATATTCTTTTTAGTTATATATCAACTTTGATTTTGGTTTAAGCAAGTAAAAACAAGGGGTTTAATTAAAAACGTTGTGTTTAGTGGCGATTAGCCATTATAGTTATTAGATATAAATTTTTATTTTGAGCTGAGACAGCGATGTTGCAAGTGATTTATTTATGCCTATTTGCCTGTTTTGGCGCAACGGCAACCTGTTTTTTGCAGTTTATGTATTTTTATTGGATTAAGCGAGAAATGAAGTTAGTTTATTTGCAGCGCGCAGGCGCAGGCCTTTTGCTTGCGATACTCTGCTATGGTTTTATTATGGTGCTGCATTAAGGGTTATTAAATTGTGCTGCGCGGCGATAACTTTGCTGGCAACAATAAAAAAGGGCGCTAAGCGCCCTTTTCTGTTTGTTTCTCAATATTTGCTTTGATTGCTAGGCCACACATCAAGCGCCGCGATAAAAGCACGCTCAAACAGAACAAAAATAGAACAGCAAAGATCAACAGAGCCTAGTCTTTTTCGTTTAACCAAATCGCAGCTTTCTTAGCGAAGTAGGTTAAAATGCCATCGGCGCCAGCGCGTTTAAAAGCAAGTAATGACTCCATAACGATTGGTTTTTCAGCTAACCAACCATTTTCGATAGCCGCCATGTGCATCGCGTATTCACCGCTTACTTGGTAGGCAAAGGTTGGTACGCCAAATTCATCTTTTACGCGGCGTACCACGTCAAGGTAAGGCATGCCAGGTTTTACCATTACCATATCTGCACCTTCTTGCAGATCTAATGCGACTTCACGTAGCGCCTCGTCTGAATTGGCAGGGTCCATTTGGTAGGTCTTTTTGTCAGCACCTTTTAAATTGCCGGCAGAACCGACTGCATCTCTAAATGGACCATAGTAGCTCGAAGCATATTTTGCCGAATAAGCCATAATGCGCGTGTTGATAAAACCGGCATCTTCTAATGCTTCACGAATCGCACCAATGCGACCGTCCATCATATCTGATGGGGCAACAACATCTGCTCCTGCCTCGGCGTGAGACAGAGCTTGCTTAACTAGAATGTCTGTTGTGATGTCGTTTAGTACGTAACCGTCTTCATCAATAATGCCGTCTTGACCGTGTACCGTAAATGGGTCGAGAGCAACATCAGTTATGACGCCCATTTCTGGCACTGCTTGCTTAAGTGCTTTAACGGTACGCTGTGCAAGACCTTCAGGGTTGTACGCTTCTTCTGCTTCAAGTGATTTTTTATCTGCTGGCGTCACTGGAAAGATAGCGATCGCAGGTACACCAAGTGCCGCAAGTTCTTTTGCCTCTTCAATAAGTAAATCTATCGACAGACGTTCAATTCCTGGCATAGAATCAATTTTTTCACGACGACTTTTACCCTCTAATACAAATACTGGATAAATTAAATCGGCCGTTGTAAGTACGTTTTCTTGCATTAATTTGCGTGAAAAAGGGTCTTTACGCATACGGCGCATGCGTGAATATGGGAATAAATCTAAACCTGATTGGGCCATTATAACTCCTCGGGGTCTTTGGGTGACTGGGTTGAATCGGCAATAAAAACACGATTACGACCTTGCTGCTTGGCGCTATAGAGTGCCTTATCTGCCCAGTCGGTATATTGATTTGGATCTAAGCTTGCATCGGCAGTCTTGCTAAATATGCCGGCGCTAATAGTCAGTTTTACATCACCAGAGCTGGTTTTTATCGCATGTTTTGCAATATTTTGACGAATGGTTTCAGAAACTAACTTAGCACCTTGGCTATCGGTATTTGGTAAAATCAGGGCAAACTCTTCACCGCCATAGCGACATGCGATATCCGATGGACGACGCAATGCCCCTTTGATACTCGCTGCAACATACTTAATCGCTTCATCACCCGCTAAATGACCATATTCGTCATTGATTGGTTTGAAATGGTCGATATCCAACATTACTACAGCCAAAGGTGTTTGCTCACGGCGAGAGCGACGAAACTCCATGGTGATTTTCTTATCAAAATGACGGCGATTACGCAGCCCAGTTAATGCATCAAGTGTATTTAGTTCTTCGAGCTCAAGGTTCTTTTCTTGTAGTTCTCTAAGGGTCACTTCTAGCTCAAAAGTACGCTGCTGTATTTTACTTTCTAATTCTTCTTGGTGTAACTCTTGTAAGCGAATTGTTTCACTCTGAATGGCTTCGTTAGCTTCCGCTTCTGCAAGGCGTTTTTGTTGCTGACTTACTTTAATATCGCGCTGTTGAATATATTGGCTAATTGCAATTAAAGTGAGGGCAATACAGCTAATCAGATAACTTACACCAAACACCACCATAAGTTGGCTAAAGTAGATACTGTAAGAAAACAGCAATGCGCCTTTATACAAAAGGGTGATTAGCAGCGGCAAAATGCACACTACAAGTAATTGTGCCTTGGTGTCTTTTTTCTGCGCGCGAATGCCGGTTATCAGTAACAAAATAAGCACATGAATAAGCGCAAAAATAACCGCTACAGTAAGCGCTATGGTATAGCTTAAAAAAGGTGTTATAACTACTAAAGCTAAGCTGATACCAAGCGTAATGCGCAAACAGGCAACGTGTGGCTTAGCGAGGCTATGTAGCCCTAAAATTCGTTCGGTAAGAATGTTTAGTGGGACGAGCACAAAGATGGTTAACGCCGGAATAATGGTATGAATTAGCCAAAAGCTTTGGTCAGAAATATAGCGATAAACATAGCCGAGTAGCCACGCAAATAAAAACCAAACGCAAATATTAAACACTGCTGCAAGAGCAAAGCTTTGCTTTTTAGTAATTAAAAACAGCACAGATAAAATCAGCGATGAAGCAAACATCACTCCTAATATCAGCCCCATAATCAGGTTGAACTTGGCTTTTTTCTCAATGTACTTATCGTGCTGCCAAAGCGATAAGTTAAGCTTCATTACACCTGCTGTTTCAGCTTTTATATAGTATTCATAGTGTGTATTTGGTGACAGGCTGAGTTTAAATATCTGATCAGCATCTTTTAAATAGCGCGTTTTAATCGGCATGCTATCACCAAGTGTAAGCTGGGTTTGCGCTAAGTTGTTGCCTTTTTGAAATAACGTGAGCTTATCGATATGAACAAATGCGTTAAACAAAAAGAGCTCTTGCTGCATCTGTGTATTATTATTTATCTTAAATTTCAGCCAAACAGGTGAATTACCCAAGCCAAGATTGACTTGCCCTGATTCAACACGTTGCCAGGTATTTACTGGGATTTTCTCAGGAGAATCACTTGGTACTAGGCTGTAGTCAAATACTAACTGGGTGTATCCGTTTAATTTAGTATTTAAGGTATTTGCTTGCAGTGCACATGAGAATAATAGGCAAATAAACAAGATCAGTCGCATGCACTCACTTCCAAAGCAAAGAGTTTATGCGCATTGTTAAATGCTGCATCAGCGACTTCTTCTACAGGTAACCCATACAACTCAGCGGCTTGGGCAACAACATGTGTAATATGCACTGGTTCACAGCGGCGAGATTTTGGCTTAGGTTTAATATTGCGTGGTAACAAATACGGTGCATCGGTTTCAAACAACAGCTTGTCGAGCGGAATTTGTGGCAATAATTGACGCAACGTATCTCCGCGGCGTTCATCGCACAGCCAACCCGTGATGCCAATATAAAAACCGAGTTCTAAATACGCCTCTAAAGCTTGCTCACTGTCAGTAAAACAATGCACAACGCCTGGTACTTCAGCTTCTTTTACTATTGCTAAAAAGTCTTGATGCGCATCACGCTGATGCATATAAAGCGGTTTATTAAGTTTATTTGCCAGTGCCACTTGTGCGGCAAATACTTCGCGCTGTTTGTCGCGTGGTGAAAAGTCCCGATTATAATCGAGGCCACACTCACCAATTGCAATTACGGCGCTATCGCTTGCCAGTGACGCGATGGTTTCGCAATAATTGCCTTGTGCTGTTTTCGCATCATGCGGGTGAATGCCCGCACTTGCTGTTAGATTAAAGGTGTGGGCGAGCGCAATAGCTTGGCGGCTATCATCAATGTTTGAACCAATTAGTAGCATATTCTCAATGCCTGCCGATTGGGCACGGCAAATTACATCTGCTCTGTCTTTGGCAAATTGCTCGCTGCTGAGGTTTACACCGATATCAAAGTAACGCATACGATTATTTACGTTTTACTTTAATTCCTCTGTTTCTACCTTCAACTTTCATCGTAAATGAATTAAACATGCCGCGAGAAACGATAACTGTCTCACCTTCTTTAACCGTAAAGTAATCAGAGCCAATTTGGTGCCAAACATGGCCGTTCTCTAACATTATCATAAGCTCGCCGTGTGGTTTTTTCTTAACGCCAACCACAACAGAGGTTATTTCATCCGCCTCTTTTTTTACATTTTTATGCTCAAGGCCAAAATCGTCTTTTGCTGTTTGTGGTTTTGCTTTGTTGTTTGCTGCTTGCGCAGCGGCCGCAGGCTTAGCTTTTTTATTGTTGTTCGCTTTTGCTGCTGTAAGCTCTTTTCCTGCAACAACTTGGTCATAACACTGCAAGCGCTGAAAATCATTTTCGATAAAACTACATGCTTTTAATGCCTGTGTATTAATTTCTTGCGCACTTAGCGGCAAAGTAAGTAGTGAGAATAAAACAATAGATAACTTTTTCATTTTAGTTTTTAGCCTCTTCAGGGTCTGTGTTCTTTTGATAAAATCCTGCTAGCAGTAAGCCTAACTCAAAAAGGGCTAGCATGGGAATAGCCAACAATGTTTGTGATAAAACATCTGGTGGCGTTAAGAACATCGCAATAACAAATGCGCCAACGACAACATAAGGTCGCTTTTCTTTTAGTTTTTCTTTTGTTGTCGCACCGCTCCAACACAGCAGCATAATGGCGACAGGAATTTCAAACGCAATACCAAACGCGAAGAATAGCTTTAAGACAAAGCTTAAATAACTGCTGATATCGGGTGTAATGGTCATTACTTCAGGGCCAATGCCAGTGAAGAATCCCAGTACAATTGGCATTACAAGGTAATAACAAAAGGCAATGCCGCCATAAAATAAAATTACTGAGGCTGCCAGAATTGGAATTAGCGCGCGCTTTTCATTTTGATACAAGCCGGGCGCAATAAACCCCCAAATTTGATGCAAAATAAACGGGAAGGCTAAAAACAACGCAGCGAACAATGTGAGTTTGAATGGCGCAAAAAACGGCGCCGTAACATCGGTTGCAATCATGCTCGCATTTTCGGGTAAGTGCGAAATAAGCGGTGTTGCAACGAATTCGTAAATATCATTAGCAAAATAAACCAATGCTAAAAATATCAACAAAATGGATGCGAGTGCTCGCATTAGTCGGTTGCGTAATTCTACTAGGTGACTAATAAAGGTTGGCGCTGGTTCAGCGTTACTTTGGTTGTTGGTCATTATTGCTGTTCTGCGCTTGCTCTGTATTTTGTTCGGTATTTTTGTAACTGTGAGTTACCGATTGCGCCGCTTCTGAAAGTTCAGTAACTGAGCGTTTTAGCTCTGGCGACAGGTTATCCATACCTTGTTGTTCTGCTTTCTTTAAGTTTTGGTGCAATTCATGAACGCGCAGTTCTTCATTAATTTCAGCCTGTACATTTGTTGCCATTTGTTTGACCGTTTTTATCCAGCGCGCTACTGAGCGTACCGCAGTAGGTAAGCGTTCAGGGCCGAGTACAATTAGGCCTACAACTAAAACAACAAATAGCTCCCAAAAGCCCATTATTTAAACCTTATCGTGCTTTTTTTCGCTGTCGGTAACTTTATCGCTTTCGCTTTTGTTTTGAATTGCGTCAGATTGTTTGTCTTCATCTGATACTGCTTTTTTAAATCCTTTAACAGCGCCACCTAAATCACTACCAATACCGCGCAGTTTTTTAGTACCAAACAGTAATACGATAATTGCCAAGATAATAAGTAGCTGCCAAATGCTAATACCACCAATACCCATAATATGTTCTCCAAATCAGTAGATGGTTAAATTATACCTAATGATTGCTTGAATGTCGCAAAGCTCGCCAAGCGCTCACTGTTGCAGCCGTAAACAGTGCAGCAGCAGGAATAATGAAGTTAGTAACAAAAAATACTGTGCCAGTTAATGTGAATGTCATGGCAAATATTGCCCAGACTATAGCACGATTAGATTGTTGTATTGTGACGTTTGCACTCGAATTAGTGTGTTGTTTAAGTGCTTTGTAGAGTAAATCTGGCATTTCAGGCAGTTTTTCACCCCAAAATGGCAGATTTTCTTTAATTTGTGATAATACCGCTTTCGGGCCAATTTGCTGTTTTACCCATTCTTCTAAGAATGGTTTAGCGGTTTTCCAAAGATCAAGTTGCGGATAAAGCTGACGGCCCAGCCCTTCAATATAAAGTAAGGTTTTTTGCAGTAACACAAGCTGCGGCTGTACTTCCATATTAAAGCGTCTAGCGGTATTAAACAGGTTTACCAGCACTTGGCCAAATGATATTTCGGCTAGTGGTTTTTGGAATATAGGTTCGCATACGGTGCGAATTGCAAACTCAAACTCTTCAACATTTGTATCGGCTGGCACCCAACCTGAATCAACATGAAGCTCTGCAACTTTGCGATAGTCGCGGTTAAAGAATGCAATAAAGTTTTCCGCTAGATAGCGTTTATCTTCTTTATTGAGCGTACCGACGATACCGCAATCTATACCAATATACATTGGGTTTTCAGGGTGCTCTCGCGATACAAAAATATTACCAGGGTGCATATCAGCATGAAAAAAGCTGTCGCGGAATACTTGGGTAAAGAAGACCTCAACACCGCGTTCGGCAAGTAGCTGTAAGTTAGTGTTTTGTGCTTCTAGCGCTTCAAGATCTGATACTGGAATGCCATATATGCGTTCCATAACAAGCACGTTTTTACGGCTTAAATCGCTATAAACGTAAGGAATATAAAGACTATCTGAATCTTCAAAATTACGTTTAAGCTGAATTGCATTAGCACCTTCACGCTGTAAGTCGAGTTCATCTAACAGGGTTTTCCGATACTCGTTAATGACTTCCACAGGGCGTAATCGTTTGCCATCGGGCATAAATTGACTGACTAACTTGGCCAGTTGTGCCATTAGCTTGAGATCAGAGTAAATAGCGTCTTCAATGTCAGGACGAATAACTTTAATCACAACTTCGTGTAGCTCGCCTGCGTGTTTTAGTTGTGCAGTATGAACTTGTGCAATAGATGCGGAAGCTAGCGGTGTTTGTTCAAACTGTTCAAATAGCTGATGAATATCATCGAGTTCTAGTGCTTGTTCTATTAGCTGTTGCGCTTTATTGCCGTCGAATGGTGCGACATTATCTTGTAATAAACTAAGTTCTTTCGCGATATCAGGGGGTAATAAATCACGGCGAGTTGATAGCATTTGGCCAAATTTAACCCATACAGGCCCCAATGACTCAAGGGCTAAACGCAAACGCTGACCGACACTTTTATCTTTATGTTTATTGCCAAGCCAAAAAAAACAACTGCGCGCGAGTTTGCCATACCAAGGAAACAGGTGTGCCGGAATTAGTTCATCTAAACCATAGTTAAGAAAGGTTTTAATAATTTTATAAGCACGTGAAAAATGCACTAATTGAGCCCTTAAATTGCGTTACAAAGCTTATCTACGCGCTGCTCTAATTGCGCTAAGCCTTGCTGTAATGAGCGACACTGCTGTTTAAATAATTGCGCTTCCAGTGGGTGAATAGACACTTTTAACTCGTCTTGCAGTAAGCTGGTAAACGTTGTCTGTGATACCGCACTTTGTTTTTTTGCGTTACTAACCGCGTGTTTAATGCCATTGACTAGCGTGTATGCCGGGCCATCACCTAAATACGATGACAAATTATCAGCCCAGTCGATGTTCAGCGCGTTAAATGCCTTGCTATATTGTTGGGCTAGGTTTAAATCACCTTCAAGGTCGAGTTTGCCGCTGCGAATTAGTTGGGTTACTTTTTCTGGTTGCTTGAGTTCAAGCAAGGTACTTAAATCTGCGCGAATGAGGCAGTCGCTTTGGCTATCGCCTTTTGGTAAAACATGAAAGCGTTGACCATCAAATAACAGCGTAATAAACAACGAAATATCGGTAACATCAATGGTAAGCTGTTTACGCGTAGCTGCATGTAACTCAGAGACAAACTGCCCATCAAGCTTGGTTAGTTGATTCAGCAGTTGTTCTATTGCGGCAGAAATTAGGCTCGACACCATAAGCTTAGAATTTAAACCCTTTATGAAGTGCCACAATGCCACCAGTTAGGTTTTCGTAGCTAGTCATTTCAAAACCCACATCTTCCATCATTTGCTTAAGCGTTTCTTGATCTGGGTGCATGCGAATTGATTCCGCTAAATAGCGATATGATTCAGCGTCATTCGCAACTAACTTGCCCATATTCGGTAACAGGTTAAACGAGTAGAAATCGTAGGCTTTACTCAGTGGTTCGTGAATAGGTTTTGAAAACTCTAATACCAGTAAACGACCACCTGGCTTTAATACACGCTGCATTGACGCCAGAGCTTTGCTTTTATCGGTTACGTTGCGAAGGCCAAACGCAATTGTAATAAGGTCAAAGGTGTTATCTGGGAATGGTAACGCTTCGGCGTTCATTTGTACGTATTCAATGTTACCTACTTTACCTAGGTTACGCAGTTTTTCGCGACCCACTTTAAGCATTGAGTCGTTAATATCGCCTAATACTACTTGGCCTTCTGGGCCAACGATATCGCTAAAACGTGCCGTTAAATCACCTGTGCCACCGGCTAAGTCAAGAATTGTTTGGCCAGCGCGGGCACCCGAGCAAGCAATTGTGTGGCGTTTCCATAAACGGTGAATACCAAACGACATTAAATCGTTCATTACATCATATTTAGCTGCAACAGAATGGAATACATCGGCGACTAGGCCCTGCTTTTCTTCTCGTGCAACAGATTTGTAACCAAAGTCAGTTTGCTCGTCGTGTGGCTTCATTTTCAATCCTATGATTATTAACGTCCATAGTTTACTCGAATGGAATAACAAATGACAATCATCAGCGTGCCTTAGCGCTTAAATTGGGCACTTTTATTGATCTCACACTAAACTGGAATTATGGAATAAAAATTAGTCAAAACAATCGATGACCCTGAAAACCTATTTTAATGTGATTGTTGCTTTCATTATGGTCTCACTTTTTATTGTGATAACCAGTTTTACCGTGAGCAATAGCAAAGCATTTATGAAGCATCAGCTCGCTGAGCAAACTGAATTGTTGGGGTTAACGTTAGTGCAAAGTATTTCGCAGTCTGCAAATGCTAATCACCAGTTATTGACGGAGCATGTTTCACAGTTTAGCCGCTTACATCGATATGCTTATATTAGAGTGCAGCACCTTGATAAAACTTTAATTGAAAAGCGTGCTACACAGCCCTCGACTATGCCGAAATGGCTTGCGAATTACCTGTCTGTTTCTAGTCCATTATTTCAACAAAGTTTCGCACTTGCGGAGCAAGAATACATGGTGCAATTGCAGCTACAGGCTTCGCCCGCGAATAACTATATCTATGGCTCATTTAAAGATGTGTGTGCGGTATTTGCTTTTTTCATCTGTTTTGCTTGGTTTATTTTACACATTGCAATTCGCGCGCTTAAAGCCCCGATAGATGCTTTGCATCAACACACCAATAAACTTGCGAATAAAGAGTTTACCGAAGCACCTGAGATACAAAGTGTGTCTGAAATGAACGCGTTAATGTCGAGCCACAATCGCATGACAAATCAAGTGAAAGAGCTGGTCAACGAGCTAACTCAGCGCTTGGAACATGCTAAAAACGCGTTATACAGAGATGAACTTACGCAACTTGGTAATCGCCGTTTGTTTTGCGCGCAATTTGAACAATTGCTAAGTGATGAGAAAAACCAAAGCGGAGCACTAATATTAGTGCGCTTAAGTGAGTGGGAAACGGTTCGTCGTAAAGAGGGATTTTCGGTAGCGCGGTCCTTTTTAGAAGATGTGATATACACCTTGCAAACACATTCAAAGCAAGGTGTTAATGCACGAATTTTTCGCTTAAACGACAATGAATTTGCGTGTGTTTTACAGCATGTTACGCGAGATGAGCTAGTTAAAGTTTTGAGTGATATGGCGTCGCACTTGGCGCGTTTGCAAGGGCAATACCAGCAAAAGAAAGAAGTATTAGTAGGCGCTGTGTTATGGCAAAGCGGTGAAGCAATGTCGGAGGTTATGAAAGCGGCAGATGAAGCCGTGTTAATCGCCGCGAAAGAACGCAGAAAATATCATTTATATGAACCGTCTCAACGTATTAAAAAAGTATCAGATATGCTGGCGACACGTGAGCGTGTTTTAATGGCGATTATGAATCAACACTGGGCTTATCGCAGCATAGCGTAATGATGTCAGATCAAGTTAGTTTAATGTTTTCAGAAGTGCTCACGAAAATCACCTATCAGGACGAAGTGATCCCTACTTTGTTACTGCAATCAAAAGCCGAGCAATTTTCAGCAAGTGGCGAACTCGATAAGCGTATTTTTAATTTGATTAGAAGCTGGTATGTAAAAGGACAATTGGATTTGCCAGTGAGTATTAATGTATCGGTTCACAGTGTATTAGACGATACCTTTTACGCGTGGTTAGCTGAGCAGGCACATCAGTTCTCTGATTTGTTTACCTCAATAATTTGGGAGTTTGATGAGCAAATGCTGTCGCAAAGCCAGCTTGCACCGCAGGTTATTTCTAAGTTACATAAATTGGGTTCTAAAGTAGCGATTGACCACTTTGGCACTGGAGACAACACATTACTCGCATTGAGGAAGTGGCCGGTTGATATTGTTAAGCTCGATGGTAGTTTTATTCGTGAGTTAGAACAGAAGCAAGACTCTTGGTACTTTCTTGAGAATATTATTAAATTGGCGCACAGTTTGGGTGTTGTTGTGGTATGCGAGCAGCTTGAATCTGAAGAGCAGGTCAAATGGGCGCAGCAGTTAGGTAGCGATGGCTTTCAAGGCTTTAAGCTCGCACTACCTCACGCGATTGGGTAACAATTCCATTAAATTTTACGCCGATTTTAGGTTAAATAGCCTTATAGCCATAAAACCTAATGAGTATTATAAAATACGTTATTTTTACCTTGAAGTTTGGCTCTTGCGACTGAGTGTCTGGCGCTTGCAGTTAACTGCTTAAGATCTTGCTCTTTTTCTTTCATCTCGCTAATACCTAACGAAACGGTTAATGTTGGTAAGCGCTTACCACTGCGAGAGCTTATAAATTTTAGCTTTTCTACACCAGAGCGCATGCGTTCTGCAATTTCTTTTGCTGTTTGTACGCTTACGTCAGGCAGTAAAATCATAAATTCTTTGCCTTTAGTGCGCACTGGCAGACCACTGTCTTGCACGTATGAACGAATTTTTTTGGCGACTTTACCAATTACAACATCACCAACTGCTTGACCATATTTCTCATTAAAGTCATTAAAGTCATCAATATCAATGGCTATAGCACACAGGGATTTACCTTGTTCAACCCAAACCGCAGCTTTGTCCACCATGTAGGTTTCTTTATATAGGCCGGTTAGTGGGTCAACATGGCGATGCTTTTCAATTTGTTGCAGTTGCTGCTGGCAATTTTTAAGCTCTTGTCTAGCTTGTAGTAATGATTCATGCACGTGTTGTTGCGAACCTTTGAGCTCATAGCTCGCATCAATTAAGTCAGCAATAAGCTGTTTTGCTTCACTGATATCAGCATCGTCAATGGCAACTAAACTGCTATCTAATGTGGCGATATACTTGTTTACGCTATCACTACTTTGGTCAACTGAATTATCCATAATATCAATTGTTTCTGACACACCTTTAACAAGTTGCTTCTGGCTTGAATCGTGTTCAGATAAATAGCGGCTAAATAGGTTTTCTAGGATGTAACTATCTAATTTTTCGTCGGCAGCAAGCAGTGCTTCAATTTCTTCGCACAGCGCATCATGAGATTTTGAGATATAGCTATAGATCGTATGATAATTGATCGGAATTGGTGGTAAGTTATACCTTTCTAAAAACCAGCAAACCTCCGTCATTTTTTGCTGTGCCTGTGCCATGGAATCATGGTACTTCATAAAATCCCAACCTCAGTGGTTAATTACTGCTTAAATATTCACCCTAAATTACTAGCAACCTTCATCCCTTGAAGTCCAAAGTAATTAGAAAACAATTTTTATCTTTTGGGAATAGGAAAAGTCTATTAATTATTAAAAAAAATCGCTTTTATTTAGCTTAAATTTAACCGGTGGCACGATGTGATTTCAGTGAGATATGTAAAAGGTGTGTGATTACTGTATTTACTATGTTGATTTTATTGGACTTAAGTGTTTTTGAGTTAAGTAATTTATGATTTTTTGCAATTATTTACTTACTTGGTCGCAAATTGGTTGAGATTAAAAATTGAATTTGCGTATGCTGGGTCAATTTTCTATTTTGGTTATTGTTTATGAAACCGTTCAATTTATCCCTAGTTGCGTTGACATTATCTAGTACTTTATTGGTAGGCTGTCAATCTACTCAAGATATCACAAAGCCTAGTTCAACGAGCGTGCAAGCGCAGAGCGTGAATGTCTTTGAAAGTGTCGCGAATGACATTGTGGCATATCGTAAAAGTGTTGATCCGTATCAGCAAAAAGAAGGTGTTAACGGTTATTTTTTACCAAATTTATCACCTGAGTTTCTAGCTAATAATCATGCCAAGAATGTTGCGTTTTTAGCGCGATTAAACGCTGTTGATGTGAGCGCGTTGGATGAGCAAAACCGAATTAACCACGCGATTATTGTTTCTCAAGTGCAAAACTCGGTAGATGAGTATGACTTTAATGCACACTACATGCCGTTAACCTCTGAGTTTGGTTTTCACTCTGCATTGTCATTTATGGTGTCGCGCAGCAGCTTTAAAACCGTTGAAGATTATCAGCTTTACTTAAAACGCCTTGCAGGTGTACCGCGTTATTTTGAGCAGAATATAGCGTGGATGAAAAAGGGGATTGCGATAGGGCTAACTCAGCCAAAACCAGTGCTGTTGGGTTATGAGGATTCAATTAATGCATTTATTGTAAAAAGCCCAGAACAGTCGGAGTTCTATAAGCCATTTAAAAACAAGCCAGAGCACATTTCTGACGTTGATTTTGCAAAACTTAAAACGCAAGCGCAATCGATTATAAGCAATAGCGTGATTCCATCGTACCAAAGCTATTTATCGTTCTTTGAAACCGAATATGCGCCGAATGCACGTGCCGAAATTGGTATTTCAACCACGCCAAATGGCAGTGAGTTTTATCAAAATCGTGTTAAGCATTACACCACAACTGATATGACCGCCGAGCAGGTACACCAGCTGGGTTTAGCTGAGGTGAAGCGGATTCGAGATGAAATGCAGCAAGTAATTGCGAAAACTGGCTTTACCGGCAGTTTTGCTGAATTTGTGCAATTTTTACGAACTGACCCGCAGTTTTACGCTAAATCGGCAGAGCAACTACTAAAAGAAGCGTCGTTTATAGCGAAAAAAGCAGATGCGCAGTTACCTAAGTTTTTTAAACTGCTACCACGTACACCTTATGGCGTAGCGCCAGTACCAGACGCAATCGCGCCTAAATATACAACAGGTCGTTATGTCGGTGCGAATAAAGACACTGCGCCAGGGTATTATTGGGTAAATACATATGGCTTAGATAAGCGTCCGCTTTATGTGTTAGAAGCATTAACATTGCACGAAGCTGTGCCGGGTCACCATTTACAAATATCACTCAATAAAGAACTAGAAAATGTGCCGGGTTATCGTCGCAGTCACTATATTTCGGCATTTGGCGAGGGCTGGGGCTTATACTCTGAATACCTCGGCAAAGAAATGGGTTTTTACCAAGATGCCTACAGTGATTTTGGCCGTTTAACCTATGAAATGTGGCGTGCGGCACGTTTAGTTGTCGACACAGGTATGCATATGTTTGGTTGGAGCCGTGAGCGCGCAATGACCTTTATGCAGGATAACTCTGCGCTTTCGCTGCACAATATTAAAACTGAAACAGATCGTTATATTTCATGGCCTGGACAGGCGTTATCATACAAAATTGGTGAGTTAACCATTAAGCGCTTACGTAAAAAGACAGAGCAAGCGTTAGGAGCTGAGTTTGATATTAGAGAGTTCCACTTTCAAATTTTGAAAAACGGTTCACTTCCTCTGAATTTACTCGAAGCACAGATTGACGCATACATCGAAACGGCGAAAAAAGCGTAAGGGTGCATTGCTAAAATAAAGGCTGCACCAAAGTCCCATGATTCTTATATTCGTGAGATGGTTTCGAAGCAGCCTACATAGCCCCCGACCTGTTATCGTGGCAGCTTCGCAATCATAGGAATGCTCCCTTAGACCGATAGCTTTGCGTCATCAGCTTTCGCTGAGTTTGCCTTTGTCGAACTTAACAGTTCAAATTAAGTCTAGAACGGGTTTTAATATTTTGCCTATCAATTTGCTGTTTTTTTACTGCAATCTAAACTGAGATAATTTCACGTACTGCTTGCTCCACTTATTAGATGGCGCTACAGTGCGTATCATTAGTAAAATAAACAATAGTTATCATGAACTTAGTTATAAAGAAAATTCTAGTAGCTATTCGACGCCATATTCACTACGTAAGTTGGACGTCGGTTGTTTCTCTGCTGGCAGCACATATGCTCTTAACTTGGGTGTGTTTATTTGCAGCGAAAGAAACAGAGTTATTAGGGATAAATCAATTTATTTATTACTACATAGTGACCACTTCGACGGTTGGGTATGGCGATTTAAGTCCCAGCTCCGATTGGGGAAAACTATTTGTAGCCTTGGTGCAAATTCCTATTGGATTAGCACTGTTTGGTGTGGTGTTAGGTAAAGTTGGACAAAGTATTACGGGGTTAATCAAGGCATCTATGACGGGCGATAAAGATTATTCAGGACAAAGCGAACATATTCTAATTTTTGGTTATCATCCTTCGCGCACACGTAAGATGATTAATTATATTTTGGCTGATAACAAGCGCCTTGAGCGACGAATTTTATTGGCCGTTGACGAGCAGATGACGCATCCGTTTTCAGATAACCCACACGTGGATTTTGTTCGCCTTTCAAGTTTCACTGATGTAGATGAACTTAAGCGTGTGGCAATTGATGGTGCTGATAAAGTAATCGTTGATGGCAACGATGATGATCATACGTTTACTACAGCGCTGAAAATCAGTCGTTTAGTGCATTCATCTTGTCATATCAGCGCGTACTTTCTTGATGAAAGTAAAAGTGAGATGTTGCGAGAGCACTGCAAAAACGTGGAATCTACGAGCTCGAAGTCGGTAGAAATTTTGGTTCGCTCGATGCAAGATCCAGGTTCAAGTCGTATTCAAGAAGAGCTGCTTTCAACGTTACATGGTGATACTCAGTTTAGTTTGGAAGTCGGTGATATTAAGCAAAATGTTAAATTTGAAGTGTTATTTTTCCACTTTAAAAAGCAGTTTGATGCGACCATTTTAGGTGTAGCGCATAACCGTATCGGTGAGGGATTAGACTTGAATCCGCCACTAGAAATGGAAATAAAACAGGGCGACATTTTGCATTATATGTCTGTTGAGCGAGTGCTCAGTGACGAAGTCGATTGGCAATCGATGTAATAGTGCATTAAACAATAAATAAAAAGGCAACCTAGGTTGCCTTTTTTAGCGAATGCGAAAATGTGGCTCCATATCGACCTCGCCAAGATAGTCGATTGTTGCATAGCTAGTATCACATCTTGCGAATGCTAGGTAGTTTTCTTCTAGTTTTCGCGCAAAAGCAAGTTGATAACCATAGCGATTTAATTTATTTAATTCGACTTTTTGGGCAAAACTTAAGTTGCTCCAAAAGGCATTTAAATCGCCTTCTCCTTGCCTTCTTTCCGCTGTAGGCTTATTTGTTAAAGCAGACATAATCTTTCGCAATTAAAAATTAGACAACTTATACTAAACTATTAAAAAGAATACTGTCTAGTCCGATCTGCTTACTTTGTATACTTGTAAATCGTGGTGCAATTTCATGATTGCAACAGCGAGAAACACACTGAACGTCACTCCTCTGGTAATCAATTCACTCTTTAAACAAACTCTTTGGCTGCTCGTTTACGTGGCTATTTAATTGAATTGCTAGTGTAATTATCGAGTATATATTGCCACTCAGATTCTCTCACTGGTTGAATTGATAGTCGGCTGCCCTTTTGCACTAAATGCATGTCAGCCAATTGTTGATCGGCTTTAAGTTTGGTGAGTGGAATAATACGTAACTTTTCAACGAACTCTAATGTAACACTTATCCATCTTGGGTTGTCGGGTGTTGCTTTAGCATCAAAGTATTTTGATTGCGCATCGAATTGAGAAGGATCGGCAAAGGCTGTTTTAATTACCTTAGCAATGCCAACAATGCCGGGTTGTTTACAGCTAGAGTGATAGATAAATACGAGATCGCCTAACGCCACTTGGTCGCGGAGAAAGTTACGTGCTTGATAGTTGCGAATACCATCCCAAATCTCGTCATTTTTTGCTTTTAAATCGTCGATAGAAAATTCGTCAGGCTCTGTTTTAAATAACCAATAATGCATTACCTATTCTCGCTAATGTTAAAGTGGCGGGTGTTTGCTATTATAGCGATACTAGGAAATTACGAAATAGTGTTATGAGTCAGGTACTAAACGATCTTTTAGCATTGCTGAAGTTAGAAAAAATAGAACAGGGGCTGTATCGTGGCCCTAGCCAAGATCTTGGTTTTAAAGCTGTTTTTGGCGGTCAAGTTATGGGGCAAGCGCTATCTGCTGCAAAAGAAACCGTTGCAGAAGATAGGCAAGTGCACTCGCTGCACTCATACTTTTTAAGACCTGGCGATGTTGATCACCCGATTGTTTATGATGTAGAGAACATTCGCGATGGCCGCAGTTTTAGCACGCGCAGAGTTAAAGCGATTCAATTTGGTAAGCCGATATTTTATATGACTGCTTCTTTTCAAGTGGATGAAGAGGGGGTGACTCACCAAGCGGCGATGCCTAATGTACCAGGCCCTGAAAAACTGCCATCGTCACTGGATGTTTATCGCGAACACAAAGAACTGATCCCGGAAAAAATTCGCAATAAAATTATTTGTGACAAGCCAATTGAAATGCGACCGGTTAATTTTCAAAACCCGTTTAAGCCAGAAGTAACCCTTGCTGAGCGTTATGTATGGTTTAAAGCTAATGGCGATATGCCAAATGACCCGCGAGTACATAAATATTTACTGGCATACGCGTCTGATTTTGAATTTTTACCTACAGCGTTACAACCGCACGGTTTGTCATTTTTACAACCGGATATGCAAGTAGCCACCATTGACCATGCGATGTACTTTCATCGTCCATTCCGTTTGGATGAATGGATTTTATATGCTGTAGATAGCCCTTCTGCCAGCGGTGGTAGAGGGTTAGTGCGAGGGCAGTTCTTTAATCAAAAAGGTGAGTTAATTGCCTCGACGATTCAAGAAGGTGTGATTAGAAAATATGGATAAAAAAGGCGGTGTATACCGCCTTTATTTTTATTGCCAATAAGGGCTAGTCTTCAAGTGCACTGGCAATACTTGGATTAAGCTGCTTTAGAATAATTTGACTCAACTGTTTTGTTGTCTCATTGCCTGTGATGCGACCTTGTTCGCAATCATCAATCATGTGGTTTTGCTTAAGCGTGCTAATAAAGCCAGACAACACTTTTTTATCGAAGAATTCTGGTGTATCGATACCAAATAGCTGTGCAAGCTGTTGTGCAAAATCTTGGCTTTGCGTTTCAAGCTGGTCGCGCGAAATACTGTCACTTGCCAGAATTAATTTAATTACGCTGGCATAGCGAATTAATGTGCACTGGATAAAACGTGCTAACAAGTTAAGCTGAGCAAGAGACTTGCTGCTAGGGTTAACTGAAATCGCATCGTTTTCAACGGTTAATAACCCAATACCGCTCAAGGCTTCAAGTGAGTCATTTAGATACGTTTCGCAATACGGTTGCATAAACCACTCCTGTTTAAAGAGTGGATATAACGCGTTAACTTGCTTGATTAGCTGGTCGCGAGAAATGTGTTTTTGGCTAATTAATATTGAGCTAATTAGACTTGGTACTGCGAATAAATGCAGTACGTTATTGCGGTAATAGTTCAATAATACTTTTTGCGTGTCTTGAATACGGATTACTTTAACTCGCCCTTGCGTAATCACTTCAAATTTATCTAATGTGAGTGCATGTTCAAGCAGCTCTTCAGCGCTTTTGTTTGGCACACTGACATCTTTGCTGTACGGCGCTAATTCAAGCAATCTCATGTAGTTTGTCATACAAGCAATGAGCTCGTTACGCGTCATCGCCTGTTTTTCGGTGTTTAACAAAATTGATGACATTAAAGTAACGGCATTGATCGCAGCCGCATTGTTGATATTGACCATCACTGAATCAGCAAGTTTGCCTACCATTGGTGTTAGCCAGTTAGGCTTTTCATCTGCAGCAATGCTGTCGCGCCAATTTGATTGGTGCTGGGTAAGGTATTGATTAATATTGATTGGCTCGCCAAAATTTACATTACCTTTGCCGTAATTCTTGAGCTTACGTAGAGTTTTGAAGACGCCCAGTACTGACTCATTTTTCTTCTTTTGCCCAGCAAGTTCACCAAGGTAGGTGTTAACTTCCATTACATGCTCGTAACCAATATATACAGGCACGATTGAAATTGGACGATCAATACCGCGCAAAATTGATTGTAATGTCATCGCTAACATACCGGTTTTAGGTGGAAGCAAACGGCCAGTTCGGCTGCGGCCGCCTTCGGTATAAAACTTAACTGCGTAGCCTTTTATAAATAACTGACTTAAATATTCACGGAATACTGCGGAATAAAGCTTGTTGCCTTTGAATGAGCGGCGCAAGAAAAAGGCACCACAGCGTCTAAATATTGGGCCTGCAGGCCAAAAACTTAAGTTTATACCTGCTGCAATATGTGGTGGCACATAACCTTGATGGTAAATAACATAAGTGAGTAATAAGTAATCCATATGGCTGCGGTGGCACGGCATATAGATAATTTCGTGGCCTTTGTCGGTCAGCTCTTGAATTCGTTCCGGGTTATTTACTTCAATACCGTTGTATAGTTTGGTCCACAGCCACGTCAGAATGCGTTCAGAAACCCCGATCATTGATTCGTTATAGTTGGCAGCAATTTCATCAACTAGTTTTATGGCATTTTGTCGCGCTTCTACAATTGAGATGTTTTTACTTTTTGCTTCATCTTCAATCGCGGCTTTGACAGTGCTTGATGCTAAAAGACCTTGATATAACTGATCGCGAGATGGCAGTTTAGGGCCAAGCGCAGCAAGTTTCTGACGTTTAAAGTGGACACGGGCAACACGAATGAGTTTATGCGGTAAGTCATCACTTTGTTGCTTGCTGGTAAGCTGCGATAGTTCTAATGGACGACTAAAACGAATTAAGTTGTCGCGGCCAGACAGTAATACGACAAATACTTTACGCAACCAGCTTGGTGTAAGAGAACTGGATAAAATAGTGCCAAGGCCTGGCTTTTCTTTGCCTGGATTGCGTCCCCATAAAATGGTGACCGGAATAACTTGTAAATCGGTAACGTCAGATTGCTTTAATGCTGCAAATATTTCTTCGCTGATTTCGAGCGCTGGACTGTCTTTTTTTGCTTTACCAAACAGTGGCGAGCGATGGTGAATTGGAATGTACCTTGGAACTTGTTTATCACCAATTTGCTGAGTGACTTGAGGGTCTGGTAAGCCGAGCTTTTTACAGGTGCTGCGCAACGCGGCTGAATCAGAAAAAGAATTTAATAATGTGATGTAAACGGTCGGCTTGTTTTTATCTATTGCTAGGTTGTCTAACGGGTGTTCAGGTACTATTTTCGAACGCACTAAAAGCTTGTTCATACCGTTTGCAAACCACTGAATCATAGAGCCAACCAACTTCATAACACCAACCTAAAAACAAAAGGGGCGCTAGCATACCAGTTAACTCTAAAAGATTAAACAACTGGTCGTGCCAGAGGAAAAATAAAGCAATTTACTGCGATGATTTTTGATTTGCAGCAATTATCGTCTGTAACTAAGCATAGTGCTAATTATCAAATAATTAAAAGTTGCGAAATAAGAATAACTGTATATACTCACAGTTATCTGTACTGTATGGAAAACCAGTGAATGAGACCATTAACAAAACGTCAGGCACAAATCTTAGAACTTGTTAAAGTATTTATTAAAGATACTGGCATGCCGCCAACGCGCGCAGAAATCGCATCGACACTCGGTTTTAAAAGTGCAAACGCTGCAGAAGAGCATTTAAAAGCATTAGCCAAAAAAGGCGTCATTGAAATGGTGCCGGGCGCTAGCCGTGGTATTCGTTTAGTGGAAGAAGATGAACCCGAGCAATTAGGTTTACCGTTAATTGGTCAAGTTGCTGCAGGTTCACCTATTTTGGCTAATGAGCACATTGAAAGTCATTATCAAGTTGATCCTAACCTATTTAACCCATGTGCAGATTTCCTGCTACGTGTACGTGGTGAGAGTATGAAGGATATCGGCATTATGGATGGTGATTTGCTAGCTGTTCATCGCACGCCAGTGGCTAATAATGGCCAAGTGGTTGTAGCCCGTGTTGATGAAGATGTAACGGTAAAGCGTTTTGAAAAAGCAGGCAAACAAGTATTGTTACATGCAGAAAATGACGAATTTGACACAATTAAAGTCGATTTAGAGCATGACCATTTTAATATCGAAGGCCTTGCGGTTGGCGTTATTAGAAATGCCGACTGGATGTAATACACTTTTGTTGACCTTGGCTAGTGAGTAATTTTGCTAGCCTCACCCTGCTTTAAAACACCCTATTTCTTACTATAACCCCTTCTGTTTTTACATCTTCAAAAATCGCTAACTTATAGATTTATAAAAAATTTATCTTAAATTTGACTTGCGTAAAATTTAATCGTTTACTAGACCTTAGTAGTAACCTTGTTTTCTTTTTAAGCAAAGTGCGGCTTTTAGAAAACAAATATAATAAAGAAAATGGAGTGATGCTGTAGTGCGTCGTGCGATTTAATCGCTAAAACTTTCACTGACCATTTCCTAACAACATAATAATAATTAGCTAAGGAGCGAGCATGAGGCTAGTGAAACTATCCTTATGGTTACTATTGAGCTTTCCTTTTTTAGCAGTTGGGACGAGTCAATATAACTTACCTGTTGGGGTGACAGACATCAGCCGTGATGTCTACGAGCTCCATATGACAATTTTTTATATCTGTTGCGTTATTGGATTAGTAGTATTTGCCATTATGTTTTGGGCAATAATCCATCACCGTAAATCAAAAGGAGCAGTGCCTGCTCAATTTCATGAAAGTACCAAAATTGAAATACTTTGGACCGCAATTCCATTTGTAATTTTGATAGGTATGGCGGTGCCTGCAACCAAAACCTTGATTGCCATGGAAGACACCACCAAAGCTGACCTTACGATTAAAGTTACAGGGTCACAATGGAAGTGGCATTATGAATATCTTGACCACAATGTGTCGTTCTATTCTGTTCTTTCGACTCCGCGTGAACAAATCACCAATCAAGACCAAAAAACAGAAACCTACCTGTTAGATGTTGATAAACCGCTTATTATCCCAAAAGGAAAAAAAGTACGCTTTTTAATGACTTCGGACGACGTAATTCACTCTTGGTGGGTACCTGAGTTCGCGGTTAAAAAAGATGCGAACCCAGGCTTTATTAACGAAGCGTGGACTAAGGTCAATGAGACCGGTATTTATCGCGGTCAGTGTGCTGAGTTATGCGGAAAAGACCATGGCTTTATGCCTGTGGTTGTTGAAGTTAAAGAGCCTGCTGAATTTGAACAGTGGTTGGCAAATGCGCAGCTTGAAAAAGCGCAAGCGGCGGCCGCCGAAAAAGCGTCACTTGATCTTACATTATCTCAAGATGAGCTAATGACGCTAGGAGAACAAGTGTATATGGCTAATTGTGCTGCGTGTCACCAACCTACTGGGATGGGATTGCCAGGTGTGTTCCCAGCGCTAAAAGAGAGCCCTATAGCACTTGGCGATGTTAAAGCACATATCGATATTGTGGTTCATGGCAAGCCAGCAACAGCAATGCAAGGCTATAGCAAAATGTTGTCACTAAAAGAATTAGCGGCAGTAGTGACCTATGAGCGAAATGCTTGGGGTAACAACACTGGCGATTCAGTGCAACCAAGTGATATTCAAGAATCTGTGGGAGAAGCACAATAATGACAACACTAGCTGAATCTCATCACCACCATCATGCGCCAACAGGTTTAAAACGTTGGTTATTTACAACTAACCATAAAGATATCGGTACGCTTTATCTGTTATTCGCTCTGTTAATGTTTTTAACGGGTGGCGCAATGGCACTGGTTATTCGTGCCGAATTATTTCAACCAGGCTTACAATTTGTAGAGCCACACTTTTTTAACCAAATGACTACAGTTCATGGCTTAATCATGGTTTTCGGTGCAGTTATGCCTGCGTTTACTGGCTTGGCAAACTGGATGATCCCTATGATGATTGGCGCGCCAGATATGGCACTACCGCGCATGAATAACTGGAGTTTTTGGATTTTACCATTTGCGTTTTTCATTCTGCTTATGTCGTTATTTATGGAAGGCGGCGGCCCAGCTTTTGGTTGGACGTTCTATGCCCCACTATCAACCACATACAGCAATGATAATACGGCACTATTCGTCTTCGCTGTGCATATTATGGGCATTAGCTCAATTATGGGGGCAATCAATGTAATTGTAACCATAGTGAATATGCGTGCACCGGGCATGACGTATATGAAATTACCGCTGTTTGTATGGACGTGGTTAATTACCGCATTTTTATTAATTGCGGTGATGCCGGTACTTGCTGGTGCAGTGACTATGGTGCTAACTGATAAGTACTTTGGCACAGATTTCTTTAACGCGGCAGGTGGTGGTGACCCTGTAATGTTCCAGCATATTTTCTGGTTTTTCGGGCACCCTGAAGTTTACATCATGATTTTACCGGCGTTTGGTGTTATCTCGACGATTATTCCAGCGTTTTCACGTAAGAAACTGTTTGGTTATGCCTCAATGGTGTATGCCACAGCATCGATCGCGTTTTTGTCGTTTATTGTATGGGCGCACCACATGTTTACCACTGGCATGCCATTGGCGGGGGAGTTGTTCTTTATGTATAGCACCATGCTGATATCTGTGCCTACGGGGGTTAAAGTTTTCAACTGGGTAGCGACAATGTGGCGTGGCTCGATTAGCTTTGAAGTACCGATGCTGTTTTCCATCGCGTTTATTGTGTTATTCACCTTAGGTGGTTTCTCTGGATTGATGCTAGCAATAACACCGGTCGATTTTCAGTATCACGATACTTACTTTGTGGTTGCTCATTTCCACTATGTGTTAGTAACGGGGGCTGTATTCTCGATAATGGCAGGGGCTTATTATTGGTTACCAAAGTGGACAGGCAACATGTATCACATTGGTCTTGCTAAAACCCATTTCTGGTTATCACTAATTAGCGTAAACATTCTGTTCTTCCCAATGCATTTCGTGGGCTTAGCCGGTATGCCGAGACGTATTCCTGACTATGCACTGCAGTTTGCTGATTTTAATGCATTGATCAGTGTTGGTGGCTTTGCCTTTGGTTTATCTCAATTACTTTTTGTTGCCGTTGTTTATAAGTGTGCAAAGGGTGGCGAAAAAGTACCTGCCAAAGTGTGGGATGGGGCTGAAGGGTTGGAGTGGGAAGTTGCATCGCCTGCACCTTATCATACGTTCTCTGAGCCGCCGGAAGTGAAGTAATGAATAACGTTAAGCTACTCAAAAAGCTAATCTTAACCAGTTTATTAATGTTTGCGTTTGCCTTTGCGCTGGTGCCACTTTATGACGTTTTCTGTGATATCACAGGATTGAATGGAAAACCTAATATGGAGCAGGCTCAAGTGAGTGCACAAAGTGATGAATCGCGCAGTGTACGCGTTACATTTATCACACACGCGCAAGCTGGCGCACCGTTTAAAGTCAAAGCTAAACGCTACAGTGTTGACGTTAGCCCGGGTGAAATGGAGCGCATAGAGTTTATTGCGCAAAACCTTTCGAGTAGCAACAAGATAATGCAAGCCGTACCGTCAGTAGCACCAGGTCGGGCGGCTAAATATTTACATAAAGTGTCTTGCTTTTGTTTTAATCAACAGCCGCTGACAAGCAAAGGCTCAGCGGATTTGCCATTGCTCTTTTACCTCGACGAAACCTTGCCAAATGATATTCATGAAGTGACCTTGTCGTACACCATTTACGATATTACAGCAGATGTTGAAGGTAAAGTTGCAAGCAATAGCAAGCGCGATGGAGAGTTAGTCAATGAAAACTCAATATGAAAAATATTATGTACCTGAGCAAAGCCAATGGCCGATTGTGGGTGCTGTTGCTCTGTTCTTAATTGCCATTGGAGCTGGCTTAGCGGTAATGCAAACTGCTAAACAGCAAGGTGGTTTTGGTTTTCACATTTTAATCTTAGGCATTGCGGTTTTACTTTATATGCTGTTTGGTTGGTTTAAAAATGTGATTGATGAGTCTCAAGGTGGGCTTTATTCATCGCAAATGGACCGCTCGTTTAAACAGGGGATGGCGTGGTTTATTTTCTCTGAAGTGATGTTTTTTATGGCATTTTTTGGAGCGCTATTTTATGCCCGTACATTTGCTGTACCGTGGCTCGGTGGTGATAGCAATAACGCGATGACAAACGAGGTGCTATGGCCTTCATTTGAAGCCGTGTGGCCTTTAGTTAGTACGCCAGGTGGTACAGAAACGCAAGTAATGGGTTGGCAAGGTTTACCACTTATCAACACTATTATTCTTTTAACCTCATCGGTGACTTTGCATTTTGCACACACCGCAATTGAGCATGGAAAACGCACGCAGTTAAAGGCAATGCTTGGTTTTACTATTGCTTTAGGGGCGATATTTTTAGCGCTACAGGGTGAGGAGTACGTTCATGCATATCAAGATCTAGGTTTAACACTGGACTCAGGTATATATGGCAATACGTTCTTTTTGCTAACTGGCTTTCACGGCATGCATGTCACGTTAGGCACGCTCATTTTACTTGTCGTATTTATCCGAATTTTAAAAGGGCACTTTAGTGAAGAAAAGCACTTTGCTTTCCAAGCTGCAGCTTGGTATTGGCATTTTGTTGACGTTGTATGGTTGTGTTTGTTTGTCTTTGTTTACGTACTTTAAATGTCAATAACCACTAACCAACAATATAAGGATTGCTGTTTGGTGTGATGATGCCAAACAGCATTGCCAGCAAAATAATCATCAGAACAAGTGCAGAAAATAACACTCGACGCCCTAAATAATGGGACATAGAGTTTGCAGCAGCGTCGCTTTTAAGCATACAAAACAGTGCTTTAAACAAACTAAAAACGATGTAGAACAATAAGAATACGATAATTAATTTTATCAACATAAGTTTAGGGAGTTTGCTATATGCGGTTAATCCAGAATAGTGCAAAAAGCATCACTCTGCTAGTGTGTACAACAACTGTCGCATTAATATGCGCGAGTTTAGCTGTGTGGCAGTATCAAAGATCACAGCAAAAAATAACGATTATTAAAAAACTAGATCAGCTTAGCCAACAAGGAGTTATACCTTGGTATCAGCTAACTAGTTTACCAAGCGATTGGCTTGCAACGGGACTCAAAGTATCCCTATCAGGCGAAGTCTCTTCACAGTTTTGGTGGCTTGATAACCAAGTGGTTAATGGCCGTTTTGGTTACGACTTGATCGTTGCCGTGAAACCAAAAAACTCTTCACGCTGGTGGCTGGTTAACCTTGGCTGGTTTGCGGGCTCATTAAATCGAGATCAATTACCAGAAGTAAGCTTGCCGCAGCAACTAACACTCACCGCATTATTAAAGGTTGGTAACTTTACCAGCTTCAACTTGGTATCAAATGATCTTGAATTACGCCAAGGACAACGGTTGCAATACATTACGCCAGAGTTTGCAGCAAGTGCGCTCCAGCAGCCATTCGCGCCATATATTCTTTACGCGCAGCCGGACAGTGCGCTGGGCGAATTTCATTACCAAGTTATTAATATGTCGCCAGATAAACACAAAGCGTACGCCTTGCAGTGGATTTTACTCGCTCTCGCTGCGGTTGTGATTGGTGCGGTTATGTATCGAAAAGGAAGTGCACATGAATAAGACTCTTGGACTTTTTATTATTTGTTTTTTAGCGCCAGCGTTAACTGCTTTTTTGGCGTTAAAGTTTGATTGGCTTGAGCCCGCACAAACTAATTTCGGACATTTTGTTGAAAATGAACAAAAAATTGAAAAGTGGCCAGCGGAATCTCAACTTAAATGGTCGCTCGTTACTTTATCGGAAGAGGTTTGTACGCAACATTGCGAAACTCGAAAACAACTAATTAAAAATGTGTTTGATGTGCTTGGTAAACATAATTTATATGTGGGGGCATTTTCCCTTTCGAGCAGCCAGCAGGCATTGCAGCTGACCAATTTAACTGCACATGAAAATGTTGTTACACAACTTGAAAATCAAACTCTTGCTATTGAATCAGATGCAATTTATTTAGTCGATCATCACGGTTTAATAGTGCTTGAGTATCCCGTTAATTATCAGCTTCAGTCAGACAATAATATGAAACGCGGGCTTATAAAAGACCTTAAAAAACTGCTCAATTATAGCCGCAGCAGAGCATAGGAGGCGCGAATGAATCAATATCATAAAATTGTACTGTTTGGCTGTGTTTTTGCATTTATTGTGGTGGGATTGGGCGCGTATACACGACTTAGCGACTCGGGCTTAGGCTGCCCTGATTGGCCAGGGTGTTATGGTTTTTTAACAGTGCCAAATGAAGTGCATGAGCTAGAAAAAGTCGAAACACATTTTCCAACACATGAAGTCGATCAAGGAAAAGCGTGGAAAGAAATGATCCATCGCTATTTTGCTGGCACGCTGGGTATCATTATTTTGCTTATTGCGATAATGGCATTTAAGCAACGGCAACACCGATTAGCGCCAGTGAAGCTACCGTTACTAATTTTGGGGCTAGTCGTATTTCAAGCTGCGTTAGGCATGTTAACAGTCACTATGAACTTACAGCCGCTCATCGTTATGGGGCATTTGCTCGGTGGCTTTACGATTATGAGCTTGTTGTTCTTGCTCTATATCAGGCTTACCACAGAGCGCATACCTGGTGGAGATTCGGGCGCAAAACCTCATTATGGTTTGGCAATAATCGCTTTGAGCTTTGTTGTTTCGCAGATTGCATTAGGTGGATGGTTAGCGGCAAATTACGCGGCGTCACATTGTGCAGATTTTCCTTTGTGCGGCGCTAATACATTTGAGCGTTTTTCATTTACGAGTATTTTCCAATTACCGAATGATCACGCCAGTTATGAGTTTGGGGTGTTGTCGGCTGAAGCGCGTATGTCGATTCATTTTCTCCATCGCATTTGGGCAATGGTTACCACGTTTGTCGTGCTTTGGGCTGGTTTTAAAATTCTAAAAGACTGTTATTCAACAATAATAAAACGAGCTGTTTATCATATTTGGGTGGTGTTGCTTTGTCAGATTGCGCTGGGTGTTAGCTTAATTTTGATGCATATCCCGCTCAATATTGCGCTTATTCATAATATGACAGCATTATTGCTACTTTTAAGTTGCGTTCGGCTTGCATATCTCATTAAAAGCAAGTGCTAGGGAGTAAACTATGACCAGTTATGTTTTACAATTTCAGCGCTCACTAAGCGCTAAAGTTCATGAATACTTAGTGCTTTGTAAGCACAAAGTTGTGATGTTGCTAGCGCTTACCGCTGTGGTTGGACAAGGTTTGGCACCCCACGTTGGGCGAAGCTTGCTAGAGCAGATGTTAACCATAGTAGGTATCGCATTATTAGCCAGTAGCGCTGCGGTGATTAACCATATTGTTGATAGCGATATAGATAAAAAAATGAAGCGAACCGACTCGCGTCCAGTCGCAACTGGCAGTGTGACAAATCGTCAGGCGTTTGTCTTTTCAATGACGCTGTTAGTTATTGGGTTTTGCATGTTAGTTGCTTACGCAAATTGGCTGACCGCTTGGCTTACCTTAGTTGCTTTAGTAGGTTATGCGTTTATTTATACCCTGGTATTAAAAAGACGCACGCCACAAAATATTGTGATCGGGGGTTTTGCTGGCGCGATGCCGCCATTGTTGGGCTGGGTGTCTGAAACTGGCTCAATGTCAGCAGAACCTTGGTTATTAGTAATGATAATTTTCACTTGGACACCACCGCACTTTTGGGCGTTAGCCATTGATCGTAAAAAAGATTATGAAAACGCAAAAGTCCCCATGTTGCCTGTAACGCATGGTATTGAATTCACCAAAACAATGGTGTTGTTATATAGCGTTTTATTGACATTGGTTTGTGTTTTACCGTTTTTAATTGGTATGTCAGGAAACTTTTATTTAGCGATAAGTGTGTTACTTAATGGCGTGTTTATGTATCGTGCTTGGGAGCTAAAATTTGCTGCCAAAGAAAAGTCTGCGATAAAGCTATTTATCTATTCCATTTGGCAACTTATGATACTATTTATCGCACTATTTATTGATAAGTGGTTGATTTAAATGAGCCAATTTAAGCTATTAATTGTTACATCTTTAATCTTTATGGTTTTGGGTTGCGGCCCAAAATCACCTCCGCAAACAAACGCATTACTCTATCAAGAGGCTAAGATTGTTAAGCCATTTGTATTGCAAGACCAAAATGGCCAACAGGTTACTAATCAAAACTTAAAGGGCAACTGGACGCTATTATTTTTAGGTTATACAAGTTGCCCAGATATTTGCCCAATGACGTTGGCAAAATTAACTCAGATAACAAAAGAGTTATCGCCTAACTTTGTCATAAATGTATGGTTTGTATCGGTTGATCCTAAGCGTGATAACGCAGAAAAACGCAAGCTGTACATTGATTACTTTAACCCCGATTTTACTGCTGTTTCAGCAGAGCATAAGCATTTATTTCCATTTGTTCGAAACCTAGGTTTAGTGTACGCCATTCATGATGATGGTGAGTCGGAAAATTACACAGTTGACCACAGTGCATCAGTCACGTTAGTCGACCCAAATGGCGCGGTTAGAGCCATTTTTAAACCTGAATTTGCCAAAGGCAAAGTACCGTTAATTAATCAGAGTGAAATGACACAAGATCTGACCTCAATTATTGGTTACTACAGCAATTAGTATCGATTTATGATCTGCTAACGCATTAATTAGCTTTAATTAAATCGATATTATTTTGGCAAATTTTCATTCTGGGTCTACGCTTAATTTTAAGCGAACAAGGAAAGAAAATTATGTATCAGTTACCTGCTGAGCTTGTCATAAACTCAGTCTCTGAGCTTAAAAGAATCTCTCTTAGATTTATTATCGAAACAATCGAGCATTGATCTGGATATTTCCTCGGTTACTCGTGCTGATACCGCTTCAATTCAATTACTCTGTTCGTTGCAAAAAAATCTAGCGGAAACTCAGCATCAAATTACGTGGCATGGCAAAAGTGATGCGTTATTTGCTGCAGCAAAAACATTGGGAGTGCAAGATTTTCTTGCCTTATCAGAACAATAATTTGGGGTCTGTATGAAAAAGATTTTGGCGGTTGATGATTCTGCATCAATGAGACAAATGGTTGGTTTTACGCTTAAAAAAGCCGGTTTCGATGTAACAGAAGCGAAAGACGGAAGCGAAGCGTTAGAAATCGCTAAAGGCAACAGCTTTGATGCGGTCATTTCTGATGTGAATATGCCGATTATGGACGGCATTACACTTATTCGAGAACTAAGAGCGCTACCTGCCTACAAGTTTACGCCTATGCTAATGCTTACTACCGAATCGGGACTGGATAAAAAAACCGAAGGTAAAGCCGCTGGCGCCACTGGATGGATCGTAAAACCATTCAATCCAGATCAGTTATTAGCAGTTATCAAAAAAGTCATCCGATAAATCAGGAGGCGGCATGAGCATAGACTTAAGCCAATTCTTTGAGGTTTTCTTTGAAGAGAGCCTTGAAGGTTTGGATGTCATGGAATCGGAGTTACTCAACCTCACACCTGGTGATGTAGACAACGAGACGATTAATACTATTTTCCGTGCCGCGCATTCTATTAAAGGCGGAAGTGGAACCTTTGGCTTCACACATGTTTCCGATTTTACTCACGTTTTAGAAACCCTTTTAGACCAAATCCGTGAAGGCAGCAGAGAATTAACCGCCGAACATGTGAATCTGCTTTTGCAGTCGGTTGATTGTTTGCGCGAAATGTTAGGTGATTTACAAAATAATCAAGAAACAGACCTAACGACGGCAACTCAGTTAAAAGAAAAGTTTGAGGCAATTTTAGCGGGTGAGTCACAGCCAGCTAGTACACCAGCTGCTACAAAAAGTAGCAACGATAATCCACCTGTGGAGCACGGTGCACTTGATACCTACGAAGTGATTTTTAAGCCGCAACATCATTTATTTAAAACGGGTAATGAACCCATTTATTTGATTGAAGAGTTGGCAGAACTAGGTCAGCTTGACGTAACGGCAAATTTAGATGATGTGCCTGATATTCACAACCTTGCGGCTGACGAATGTTTTTTAACTTGGTGCTTTTACCTTGAAACCGATAAAGGTGAAGAGGCGATAAAAGAAGTATTTGAATGGGTTGAAGATGATGCCGAAATCACTATCACCTTGTGTGGCGGATTATTTGGTGACGATCCCATAGAATCTGAACCAGAAGATGTTAGTGAGCCAGTTACTGAAGAGGCACCAGCGCCCACAGCTGAAAATAAAAGTGACAAACCTGCGCCAGCAGCAAAAGCTGCTGCAAAAAGTGCTTCCACAGAAAGTACGTCAATTCGAGTCAGTATTGATAAAGTAGACTCACTAATTAACATGGTTGGCGAGCTGGTAATCACTCAAGCAATGCTTACACAGCTTGGTGAAGGAGAAATTACCGAAAACAAATTAATGGCCTTGCAAGAAGGACTTGCACAACTTGCTCATAACACACGTGACTTACAAGAAAGTGTGATGCGAATTCGCATGCTGCCAATCAGTTTTGTATTTAGTCGTTTTCCGCGTTTAGTGCGAGACACATCGCAAAAGCTAGGAAAAGAAGTCGAACTAAAACTTCTTGGTGAGCAAACTGAGCTTGATAAAACAGTAATGGAAAAAATCTCAGATCCTATGGTGCACTTGGTGCGAAATTCACTGGATCATGGCCTAGAAACACCAGAGCAACGGGAAGAGGCGGGAAAGCCAAGAGTTGGTACCGTAACACTTAATGCATTTCACCAAGGCGGTAACATAGTTATTGAAATTATGGACGATGGTGCTGGCTTAAATACACAAAAAATCAAACAAAAAGCGATTCAAAACGGCCTAATTAGCGATTCAGACGACTTATCGGATGATGAAATTAATGAGCTAATTTTTATGCCCGGTTTTTCAACTGCAGATCAAGTGAGTGACATCTCTGGCCGTGGTGTGGGTATGGACGTAGTAAGACGTAATATCCAATCGCTAAATGGCTCAATTGAGGTTACTTCAGAACAAGGTATTGGTTCTACCTTTACGATTCGCCTGCCGCTTACTTTGGCTATTTTAGATGGTCAATTAGTGACTGTAGCGCAACATACTTACATCATTCCGCTTATTTCTATTGTGGAATCATTGCAAATTGATTTGAAAATGGTGAATTGCGTGGGCGGCGGCTTAAACGTTTTACGCTTACGCGATGAATACATTCCTATTTTACGACTACATAAAATCTTTAATCACAGTGGTGCAATTGAAGATCTCGATAAAGGCCTGCTGGTTATCGTTGAAAGTGATAACCAAAAAGTCGGGTTATTAGTTGACGATTTACTGGCACAGCAACAAGTCGTTATTAAAAGCCTAGAAGCTAATTATCAGAAAGTAGAAGGGGTTTCTGGCGCGACGATTCTAGGTGACGGAAGAGTATCGCTAATTATTGATATTACAGGGCTAATCAAATTAGCGGGCCTGAAAAAAGCAGGCACTTCTGAGCTTGCAATTGAGCCGATAGAAAGTGAGGAAGCTTGATGGAAGCGATAGCAAATGATCTTCTCGAATCGAGCGAAGAGAATCAAGAAGAGAATATCTGCCAGTTTCTGACTTTTATGATGGCAGATGAAGAATATGGTGTGGATATTCTCGCAGTGCAAGAGATCCGTGGTTGGGAAGAAATAACTCAAATTCCCAATTCGCCAAGTTATGTCAAAGGTGCCATTAATCTGCGCGGCACAATAGTCCCTATTATTGATTTGCGGGCGCGATTTGGCTTGCCTCAGGTGCCGTATAGCTCAGTCACTGTAGTAATTGTGGTCAAAGTTGACCTAGAAAGTGGCGACAAAATTATGGGATTAGTGGTGGATGCAGTATCAGATGTTTACAGCATTTCAGAGTCTGATGCGCGCGATGTGCCTGATGTAACCAATACAGAAAATACCGAGTTTGTTCATGGTCTGGTCAATGTCGGTGAAAAAATGGTTGTGTTGTTAGATTTAAAACGGGTGTTGAATCTTTCTAAAGAGCCGGACTAATAAAAACAATAGCTCATCAACTGGTGAGTGCTAAGTGAGTGTAAAGCCGATAATGAAATGCAATCAAATAAAAAAGGGTGGAGATTGATATGTGGTGGTCTAGCAAAACACCAGACGCAGCATCTGGGAAATCTGAGAGTGATTTAATTTTAGCAGCCTTAAGTCGATCTCAAGCTGTGATTGAGTTTAATCCTGATGGTACTGTAATTACGGCTAACACCAACTTTTTAAATGCGTTGGGTTATCGCTTAGAGCAAATCCAAGGACAGCATCATCGCATGTTTGTACCCCCTGCACATGCCAATAATGCTGAGTATAGCCAGTTTTGGGCTCGGCTAGCGCGTGGCGAGTTTATCTCTGGTGAATTTAATCGTATTAATGCCGAAGGCAAAGAGATTTGGATTCAAGCGTCATACAATCCTGTTGTCAACGAACATGGTGTTGTTACTAAGGTTGTAAAATACGCAACGGATATCACAGAACGTAAACTGGCTGCCGCGGATTCCGAAGGGCAGCTAGAAGCAATTCGTAAATCGCAAGCCGTAATAGAGTTTAATCTTGATGGCACAATCATTACAGCGAACGATAATTTTTGCAGTGTTATGGGTTATCGATTAGATGAGATTGTTGGCAAACATCATAGTATGTTTGCGGAGCCAGAATACGCTTCGAGTCAAGACTATAAAGATTTTTGGCAAAAATTGAATCGCGGTGAGTTTTGTACTGGTGATTATAAACGAATTGGCAACGGCGGAAAAAATGTATGGATTAGGGCGTCGTATAATCCGATTTTTGATCCGAACGGTAAGCCTGTTAAAGTTGTGAAATATGCAAGCGACATTACTGAGCAAAAAGAAGCTGAATTTGAAGCGCGTTTGGCCGCCAACCGTGCAAACGCACTTAAAGTATGTCAAGCAAATGTAATGATTGCAGACAATGACTTAAAGATAGTTTTCATTAACGATGAAAATTTAAAAATGCTAAAAAGTCGCGAAGCATCAATTCGCAAAGTGCTGCCAAACTTTGATGCCAATAACTTAATCGGGCAGTGTGTTGATGTTTTCCACAAAGACCCTAGTCATCAACAAAAAATGCTAGCTGCGCTTAAAGATGTGTATCGCACCAGAATCACGGTTGCTGAATTAACCTTTTCGCTAATTGCTACACCTTGGCTGAATACCGAAGGTGAACGCATTGGTACCATTGTCGAGTGGCAAGATTTGACCGATGAATTGGCAGCGCAAAGAAAAGCAGAGGCAATTGCCGCTGAAAATTCACGAGTTCGCCAAGCACTTGATACGGTTAATACCAACACTATGATTGCTAATGCGAGCAATGAAATTGTGTATATGAATAGTGCTGTGTTAAATATGATGCGCAATGCCGAATCCGACATTAAGCGCGATTTACCTAACTTTAATGCGTCGTCATTAATGGGTTCAAATATGGATGTATTCCACAAAAACCCGGCGCATCAGCAACAAATGATAGAGCGATTGACATCAACGTATAGCACTGAAATTTTGGTCGGCGGTCGTACCTTTGCGCTTACTGCGAATCCTATCTTCTCCGATAATCAGGAGCGTTTGGGCACGGTTGTAGAATGGCTAGATAGAACTGCTGAGGTGGCAATTGAGAAAGAAATTGACGAGCTGGTAACCGCGGCATCGCAAGGTGAACTAGATACACGTATCGATCAATCGGGTAAGCAAGGCTTCTTCTTAAATCTTGCGCAAGGACTTAATAGATTAGTTGAAATATCTGATGAGGTAATTACTGAAGCGGCAGAAATGCTTGATGCCATGGCGCATGGTGACTTAACCAAGCGCATTCAGAGTGATTACTTAGGCTCATTTGATAAGTTAAAACGCGATGCAAATACAACCGCAGAAAAGTTAACCGAAGTGATAGAGAAAGTTAGTGTGTCTTCTAATCTTGTTGCCAGTGGCGCGGAAGAAATTTCGCAAGGTAATACTGATTTAAGTCAGCGTACCGAAGAGCAAGCGTCTTCATTGGAAGAAACGGCTTCAAGCATGGAAGAGATGACCAGCACCGTTCGCCAAAATGCAGATAATGCAAAAGTTGCGAATGAACTTGCCAACGACACCCAAGTGAAGGCTAAACAAGGCGGTGAAGTGGTTGAGCGTGCGGTAGAAAGCATGGCCGAAATCAATCAAGCCAGCAAGAAAATTGCAGACATCATAGGTGTTATTGACGAGATTGCATTCCAAACTAACTTACTAGCACTGAATGCTGCAGTAGAAGCTGCAAGAGCAGGTGAGCAAGGGCGAGGCTTCGCGGTTGTCGCCGGTGAAGTGCGGAATTTAGCACAACGTTCAGCCGCAGCAGCGAAAGAAATAAAAGAGCTAATCCGAGACAGTGTGAGTAAAGTTGAAGACGGAACGCTACTGGTGAATGAATCGGGTAGTACGCTGCAAGAGATAGTTGCCTCTGTGCAACGAGTGACAGAAATGATCGCTGACATAACGGTAGCATCCGAAGAGCAAAGCTCGGGTATTGAGCAGGTTAATAAAGCCATTACGCAAATGGATGAAATGACTCAGCAAAATGCCGCGCTTGTAGAGCAAGCCTCTGCGGCGAGTGAATCCATGGCGGAGCAAGCAAATGGGATGCGTCAGTTATTAAGTTTCTTTAATACTAGCGGTAATCATAGTATTGAGTCTCCGATGATTACACAGCGACCAGCAGCAAAAAGCGCCCCAAAAGTTGCTTCACGTAGTGAGCGCCTGCAAATAACCTCGGTTCCATCGGGCGATGATTTCGCCGATAGCAGCGAAGAGTGGGAAGAGTTTTAACTGTTCGTTAAAGCTAGGCAAAGGTTTCTACCTAGCTTACTCTAGGAGTCATTGTGGCGAAGGAATTTCTGCTAACAGATCAAGAGTTTGAGTTGATCGCGAAAATGGTTTATGAAGCCTGTGGTATTGTGCTTGGTAGCCATAAACGCGAGATGGTTTATTCTCGTTTGGCGCGCCGTATTCGTGCATTAAATTTGGCAAGTTTTGCACAGTATATTACTTACCTTGATCAGCATAAACGCGACGAGTTCAGTCATTTTATTAATGCAATTACCACCAATTTAACGTCATTTTTTCGTGAACCGTACCATTTCGATTTTTTGCGTGAAACGCTTATTCCTCAAATTCTTGAACGCAATAAAAGCTCAAGGCGAGTAAGAATATGGTCTGCGGGCTGTTCGACAGGTGAAGAGCCTTATACGATAGCGATGACTTTGGCTGATAAGTTTCCGTCTAATTGGGATGTAAAGATACTAGCAACGGACTTAGATTCAAATGTACTGGCGAAAGCAAGCGCAGGTGAATACGCAGAAAACTCAATTACAGGTTTAGATAATGGCTTAAAAAAACGTTTTTTTCTGCGCAATAAGCAAAGTGGCCTGTTTAAAGTGAGGCCTGAATTGAGAGACAAAATTTACTTTAAGCGACTTAACTTATTACAAGAGTGGCCTATGAAAGGTGAATTTGACGTGATCTTTTGTCGTAATGTTGTGATCTACTTTGATCAGCCAACAAAAGAACTGTTATTTCAACGCTATGCTGCTCAGCTATGTTCGCAAGGGCATTTATTTTTAGGCCATTCAGAAAGTATGAATAAGACACAAACGGAATTTGTAGCGCTTGGTAAAACCATGTACAGGAAGGCACTTTGAACGAGAATTTTAAGCAGTGCCTAAACGGCTTTGAAAACATAAAACGTTATTGGGATAGAGGCCGTGACGCCGTTGTCGCGAAAATTTTACCCGGCGAAGTGTATGTTACTAAACAAAATGAATTAATTTCTACGGTGCTGGGCTCGTGTATATCAGCATGTGTTTATGACTACAAAATGGGGATAGGCGGCATGAATCACTTTATGCTTCCGGCAAATAATAATGCGAGCATTGATAGTCTAAGCTGTCGCTATGGTAACTGGGCGATGGAGTTTTTGATTAATGAAATTATTAAAAACGGTGGCAATCGCGATAACTTTAAAATTAAAATTTTTGGTGGTGGTAAGATAATTCGCGGAATGGGCGACATTGGCGAAGGTAACATTATATTTGTGTCGCAATTTTTAAAAAATGAAGGACTGCAAGTTGAGTCCCATGATGTTGGTGGGCCTTGGCCGCGAAAAGTGCTGTTTAATCCCACTACAGGCAAAGCACAGGTAAAAAAACTTCGAAGTATGCATAACGATACAATTCAACAACGTGAATTTAAATATCTTCACGAAATTGAAGAGCAAGATACGCATACTGATATCGAGCTATTTTAGGAATTAAGATGATCAGGGTTTTAGTAGTTGATGACTCACCATTGATTCGAGCGGTACTGACTGAGGTCTTACAGCAAGCACAGGATATTGAAGTAATTGGTACGGCAAATGATCCGTATCAAGCAAGGGATCTGATTAAAAAACTTAATCCAGATGTGCTAACGCTCGATGTAGAAATGCCAAAAATGGACGGCGTGAGTTTTTTAAAAAACTTGATGCGACTAAGGCCAATGCCAGTTGTGATGATTTCGACCTTAACTCAGCAAGGCGCACCGATTACGCTTGAATGCTTAGAGTTAGGAGCCGTTGACTTTGTTGCTAAACCAACACAACAAGTTGGCGACAAACTGCATGGTTACGCGCAAACCTTACACGAAAAAATAAGAGCGGCAGCAAAAGCTCGTGTACGAGCGATAAAACCCGTAACTCCCCCTGTGGCGAGTGTGGCTACGGGCACGTTTGATAATACTAAGCTGGTGGCAATTGGTGCATCAACCGGTGGCACTGAGGCAATTAAAGAAGTGTTAACAGGCTTGCCTGACAATTTCCCACCGATTGTTATTACTCAGCATATTCCACCTGTTTTTTCAGCCTCGTTTGCAGAGCGTATGGATCGTTCAGTCGCGTTAACGGTTAAAGAGGCGGAAGATGATGAGGAAATTAAGCCTAATCATGTTTATATCGCACCTGGCGATTACCACTTAGCAATAATTAGCAAAGGTACGAAGCTGATGTGTAAAGTAGTTCAGTCTGCGCCTGTTAATCGTCATCGCCCAGCTGTCGATGTGTTGTTTAAATCAATTGCTAAATTAAATTTGGGTAAAAAAGTGTGCGCGTCGTTACTTACCGGCATGGGGGCTGATGGTGCCGCAGGTTTGTTAAAGCTAAAAGAGTGTGATGCGTATACTTTAGCGCAAGATGAGGCGTCGAGCGTGGTTTGGGGTATGCCACGCGCTGCAGTCGATTTGGACGCAGCGCAAAAAGTTCTTAGTTTAGATTCGGTTGCAAATGAAATTGCAAATTGGGCAAAAAAATAACCGTGCTATTTAGCAATCACGAAAGGGTGAGATAACCAGTAAAATCGGCCCGCTTTAGATTTACTTGGCGCAGTACAATTGTAACGCGAACGTCCTTTGTTTAGCTCACCTTCACTTTGCACAGTAACTTCATTTTCACTTTGCCAAGTAATTTTGGCTGTGTTACCGCTGATAAAACAATTGAATTGTGAATTGTTAAAGTCTTTTTCGGTAAAGGTTAATTCGAGTACTGGTGTTGTGTTGGTTGTAACCGATTGTGCTTTTAGGTTAAATGAAAACGGCAGACTTGCGATTTTTGTTTTTAACGTGTCTAAATTGGCATAGAACCCTGATGCCGGAAAGCGCGGCACGCGCGTTAAGTCGGTATTTAATCCAACAGCGCCTGAATGCTGACCAATACCAACATAGCCTAACTCTTTTACTAACGTTTGTAATTCACGATTAAACTCACCATAGGGATACGCGACATACTTAAAGTTGTGGCCAATCTCCTGCTTAATACGTTGTTCAGAATGCGTAATATCCTTACGTATTCTCTCTCGCCATTGCGCTAGTGACTCGTTATCTTCGCGAATATGCAAGTAATCGTGCTTTGCGCTGTGGTTTGCAATGTATGCACCTTCTTTTGTCAGTGCTTTTAGCTGCGGCCACGTCATCACATAGCTTTTACCTTCATCTATCAGTTGTGGGTTTACAAAAATGGTATAGGGATAGTTAAAGCGCTTTAAAATGGGGGCAGCTTGCGTGAAGTTATTAATAAATCCATCGTCAAATGTGAGTGCAACTGTTTTGTCAGGTATACTCTTTTGCTCTTTAACTGCTTCAATAATGTGCTGAAGTGGAACAACACTATAATTATTATCTTTTAAATAACTTAAGTGGGCGCTGAATTCACTTTCAGATAGGCTTGTCACACGTGGTAAAGTTTCTGATACATGGTGATATTGTAAAATCACAGCGGCATTAGCAAACGTAAAATAACAGATTAACCATAATCCAATAAATAAATGAAAAACTTTTTTACTCGTCATAAATCGTTCCATGTTGGGCTGCTAGTACTTGCTTGGCCGATGATTGTATCAAACATTAGTGTACCACTTCTCGGTTTGGTAGATACAGGTGTAATCGGCCACCTCAGTGACGCTAGCTTTTTAGCCGGCGTGGCACTTGGCAGCATGGTTATCAATTTACTTTTCTGGCTCGCTGGTTTTTTACGTATGAGCACAACCGGCTTGGTTGCACAGGCTTACGGCAAAGACAGTAAAAATGGTTTGCTGCAAGAGCTAAAGCGCGCAGCACTATTTGCATTCGCTGTTGCGCTATTGTTACTAGCAATAAGCCCTGTGATTAGCCATTTTATGGGACTGTTTTTGTCGGGCAGTGATGCCGCGATAAAGCACGCACAAACGTATTTTAATATTCGTATTTTTAGCGCACCTGCTGCATTACTCAATATGGTGTTATTGGCGTGGATGTTAGGCACGCAATACAGTAAAGGCACGTTAATGATCGTGCTGGTGACTAATATCGCCAATATTGTTCTCGATATTGTATTTGTAGTTGGTTTTGACTGGCAGGTTGAAGGTGCTGCACTTGCTTCGGTATGCGCCGATTACATTGGTTTAATAGCTGCTGTGTTGTTGCTCAAAGCACGTTTTGCTAAGCATGGATTATCGTTCTCCGCGCTTATGAAAACATCACTCGACGGCCTAACTAGTGCGCTTAAGTTAAATCGAGATATCTTTATTCGTTCACTGTTTTTGCAGCTTTGCTTTGCCTTTATGACTTACTATGGCGGTTTCTTAGGGGATGCAACGCTTGCTGCAAATGCTGTATTACTTAACTTCTTATTGTTAGTAAGTTTCGCGTTAGATGGTATTGCCTATGCTGTAGAAGCTAAAGTGGGTCAAGCGAAAGGGCGCAAAAAGGCGCAAGCAATTCATCTTTGGGTTGTTATCGGGCGCTTTTGGGCCTTTATATTTGCTTGCTTATACAGCGTAATGTTTTTGCTGCTAGGTAGCTGGATTATCAGTATGTTAACCGACCTGCCGAATGTCTTGGCGACTGCCGAGAAGTTTTTAATTTGGTCTATTATTTTACCGCCAATCGCTAGTTTTTGCTTTTTGTATGATGGCGTATTTGTTGGCTTAACCAGAGCAAAAGAAATGCGTAATACCATGATTTTTTCAGCACTAGTTGGCTTTGCGGGAGTATTTGCCGTTAGCTACCCTTTGGGTAATCACGGGCTATGGCTGGCTATGACGTGTTTTATGGCGTTAAGAGGATTAACGCTGGCTAAAAAATATCACGATTTTTGGCGCTCTCGTCAGCTTTTGCAATAACTTGTGAAAAGCGATTAGCAAAAATACCTAAATAGCCGTAAATGGCAAAGTACAGCGCGATAGGTAGTAGAACAAGCCCTGCTATTTGAAAATAATGACTGTTGAAGTAGCCATAAACAATTAAGCTGGCAGCAATAACAAACAAGCCTAAACCGCTGAAAAAGCGTTTTAGGCTTGTTTTAGGTTCTTGACCTAGTCGGTAGACTAGATGTTTGAATTTAGTAATATGAATGCTCGCCAGACTGGTGTTCAGTAATATCACGTACACCTGTGATTTCATCAAACTTAGCAACCATTTGCGTTTCAATGCCATCTTTAAGTGTTACATCGATCATTGAACAGCCGTTACAACCACCTCCAAACTGGACTACGGCAATACCGTCTTTGGTGATTTCTACTAAGTTAACCTGACCACCGTGATTCGCTAGTTGTGGGTTAATTTCTGTTTCAATCATATGTTGCACACGCTCTTGCAGTGACGCGTCATCACTTAGCTTTTTCGCTTTTGCGTTTGGTGCTTTAAGTGTTAGTTGCGAGCCCATTTTGTCAGTAACAAAATCAATATCGGCTTCTTCTAAAAACGGTGCGCTTTCTTCGTCAACAACGGCATCGAATCCATTAAATGGTAACTTAATGTCCGTTTCTTCAACGGCATCTGCCGGACAATATGACACGCCACACTCGGCTTGTGTTGTACCTGGGTTAACCACAAAAACGCGAATGTTAGTGCCTTCAGCTTGATCTGCTAGCAGTTTGGCAAAGTGGCTTTGTGCTGCCTCAGAAATGGTAATCATAATTCGACCTATACCTGACTAATTTACTCGGTTTTTAGTATATCACTTTTTTGCTTTGCTAAAATAGTAGGGCAAGTTGAAAAGGTTTTAACTTATCTTATTTTTTTGCTGCTTCAACTTAAAGCTGTAGGTTTGCGTAGTAAACATTGTTACTGTGAATATGCATAAAAATGCAATAAATATAACTAACCTATCATTATGGCATCACTATGAAAAAGCTGTCCTTTTTTTTAATAACAGCCTGTTTGGCACTGTTTAGCTGTATCAGTTCAGCAAAGAACTTAAACTTTTATTTTGACGATAATATTCGTTTCGATCCTTCTATTCCTACGCCAGAGTCTGTGCTGGGTTATCAGGTAGGCGATTGGCATGTTCGCCATGATCAGCTTGTTAGCTACATGAAATTGTTAGCTGAAAAAAGTGAGCGCATCAACATTGAGGTGATTGGTTACAGCCATGAACAACGTCCGTTATTATTGTTAACGATTGCTAACCCAACACACTTAAATAACATTGAAACTGTGCGTAAACAGCACTTAGCGCAATCAATCGAAGGTGCAACAATCAATGCTGATGCACCTGTAATCACGTGGATGGGCTATAGTGTGCATGGCAACGAAGCCAGTGGCAGTAATGCTGCGTTATTAGTTGCCTATTACCTTGCTGCAGCGCAAGGTGAAAAAATTGATCGCTTATTAGACGAAACAGTTATTTTGTTAGATCCTGCATTAAACCCAGATGGATTAGCGCGATTTGCACAGTGGGTGAATAGTCACAAAGGCAAAAACTTAGTCGCAGATGAAAACCACAGAGAGCACAATGAAGCGTGGCCGAGCGGCAGAACAAATCACTATTTTACAGACTTAAATCGAGATTGGTTGTTGCTTCAGCACCCAGAGTCGCAGGCGCGTATTGCTAAGTATCATCAATGGATGCCTCATGTATTAACTGACTTTCATGAAATGGGTCCACACAGCACTTATTTTTTCCAACCGGGTATTCCATCGCGTAAGTTTCCACTTACTCCTGAGCAAAATGTAGAACTAACAAAAGAAATAGCGACCTTTCACGCAGCCGCATTAGATCAACAAGGTGAGCTGTACTTTACCGAGGAAAGCTTTGATGACTTTTATATTGGTAAGGGTTCTACCTATCCAGATATTCACGGCACCATTGGTATTTTGTTTGAGCAAGGCAGTGCACGAGGCCACAAGCATGAAACTATCAATGGTGTACGCGAGTTTTATGATGCAGTAAAAAACCAATTAACGACTTCTTTATCTACTTTTGATGCGGTTGTATCGGGCAAGCAAGGCTTGCTGTCTTACCAGCAGAAGTTTTATCAAGATACCGCAAAGCTTGCGAAAAAAGATAAAGTAAAAGGTTATGTAGTTGCAGCTGGTAACGACAAGTCACGGTATGAGTTATTTTTGTCGCTATTGCAGCAGCATCAGATTAAGGCATACCCGCTTAGTAAAGACGTTAGCGTTAACAAGCAAGATTTCTCAGCTAATAGCAGTGTTTATATTCCGCTAAATCAGCCTCAATATCGCTTAATTAAAGGCGCGTTTTTAGAACAAACAAGCTTTAATGATAATACCTTTTATGATGTTTCAGGTTGGAACTTAGCGCATTCATTTAACCTTGAATTTTCTGCTGTAACCTCAACCCGCGGTATTAAATACCAAGACGTGTGGCAGCCAGCTAATCAAACTGAAAACCAGAACCTAGCTTCAAGCTATGCATTTGCCTTTGAATGGAACGATTATCTAGCGCCTAAGCTGCTATCACAGCTACAGCAAAACGGTGTTATTGCTCGAGCGGCAATGAAGCCATTTACCGCATCTACTGCAAATGGTGAACAACGCTTTGCTGCTGGCGCAATTATTATCGCCAAGGGTCTGCAACAAGATGCTGATGGTTTAACAAAGTTCAGCAATTAGCTAGCAATTCACCGGTAAAAGTACATCAAATATCATCGGGATTAACAGCGCAAGGTGTTGATATTGGTTCGCGCAATATCATGCCGTTAAAAACACCAAAAGTATTACTATTAGGCGGTAAAGGTACCAGCCAATATGAAGTAGGTGAAGTTTGGTATTACCTTGACCGTTACTTAGATATTGCCGCGACTTTGGTTGATTTAGACCGTTTGGAACGCATTGATTTAGCATCTTATACCCATGTTATTTTGACCAATGGCAGTTTTTCGACTGTAAATGCAAAAATGGTTGAAAAGCTAAAGTATTGGGTGCAACACGGTGGTGTAATTTGGGGTCATAAATCGGGCGCTAAATTCTTAGCGGACAAAGGTATTTTGAAAGCCGAATATCTTTCAAGCAATGACATGGCAAAAGCTTTTCCAACCGATAATTTGAGTTACGCTGATAAAGATAGTTACCATGGTGATAAACGAATCGCAGGTGCTATCTTTAACGCGAATATCGATTTAAGCCACCCATTAAGCTTCTCATTTGAGCGTGGCACATTGCCAGTATTTAAAAATAGCACCTTTGTTTTAAAGCCAAGTGAAAAGCCGTTTGTAAATGTTGCAACCTACACTAAAACACCGCTATTAGCGGGTTTTAGTCATGAGTTAAACAACCAGCAAATAGCTGGTGCCGGGGTTTTAATGGCGCATAACTATGGTAAGGGCAAAGTGATTGCAATGTCAGATAACCCAGTGTTTCGTAGTTATTGGTATGGCACAAGCCGTCTATTAAGTAATGCTATTTTCTTTGGTCATGCGATTGATGCTAAATAACGTACGTTACTAAAAGTGTCTATTTAAAAGGCGTCTTGGACGCCTTTTTTGTTTACTGGATGAACTTAACTAGGTTTAGCTGGATCGCTAATCGCAAACACCCAAACTGACACCTGTTTCACCCCAGCGCTTTTTAACAACCTTGCAATTTCATTAACCGTATAACCTGTCGTTATGATGTCATCAACAATTGCCACATGTTGATATTGGTGTGTGAGCTCACAGCTAAACGCCCCTTTTATATTGGTTTTACGAGCGCGTTTATTTAGTTCGCTTTGCGGCTTAGTGCGTTTGACGCGGGTAATGGATTGGGTATCAACCGCAATACCGGTACGTTGCCAAATTTCCTCACTTTGATTGAAACCACGAACAACGCGCCGCTGCCAATGCAATGAAACTGGCATTAGCACATCAGGTGTTTGCCAATTTTGTTCTGCTTGAGCATCTTTTAATTGCGCTTTAATTAACTGATGTAATGCCGCTTTGTACGTTAGTTGTTTATTAAATTTCATGCCTTTTAGCCAAGCTGAAACCGGATGTTGATACCAACAGACTGCAAAAAGTGAGTCAAATGTAGGGTTGGGTATTAGTTTGTTGATATCTGGGCGGTGAAGTAGATTTGCTGAGCTTTTAAAATTTAACCGTGCAATATCAGACAGACATATGCGGCAAATTTTTGCCGGAGATCGAACCGGTTGACGGCAACACACACATAAATTCGGTAATGCCCAATTGAAAAGTCGGTAACAGTAATTCATATAGGATTTCCATATCGCTAACTGTTAGTATAGCGGCAAAAATTTAAAGTGAGGGCAAAGCATGGCTGATGTAGTTCTACTGCATGGTTGGGGCATGAATAAAGGTATTTGGCAGTTACAAAAAGATGCACTTGAGGCGCAAAGTAACCATACGATACATACTTTGAATTTACCTGGTTTTGGCGGTAATCAATTTAGCGATTCTGTGTATGATCTAGAGTGTGTTGCAAGGCAACTAGCCACAGATATTGTAGACCAGTCTGTGTTGGTTGCTTGGTCTTTATCAGGTCTTATTGCGTTAAAAATTGCTGCGCTTTTCCCACATAAAGTAAAGAAAATAGTGTTGGTTGCTTCAACTCCATTTTTTGCAAGTAGTGAACAGTGGCGTGGTATTGACGACAAGGTGTTAGACACGTTTATGGCGCAATTGAGCACCAATCACCAAAAAACGGTAGAACGATTTTTGGCAATTCAGGCGATGGGAAGTGAGCATGCAAAGCAAGACATTAAGCAAATAAAAGCCCTGCTTGCTGAATACCCAGCGGCGCAAGAGATCGCGTTATCAGGAGGTTTAGCTATTTTGAAAAATGCAGATTTGAGAGAGCTTTTTGCGCAACTTCCTTTGCCTATCTCTGGTATTTTTGGCCGTCTTGACTCCCTTGTGCCAGTTAAAGCTGTCGCAAAAATGCAGCAACTTAACCCTCAATTTGAGGCAGATATTCTAGCTAAAGCATCTCATGCACCTTTTATTTCTCACCCGCAAGAATTTACTAACTTATTGTTATCTCATATAGAAAGTTAAAACATTTCCAGGGCGGCAATTTATTGCCGCTTTAACTTTATTTTGATGGAATTTTGAGCGATAATAAAGCTATCACTATTCTTTATGAATAAAGGAGTGTTTATGGACGTTTCAAACAACTTGGGGTCTGCATTTAATGCTGGCTTACAAGGCCTGCAAAGTGCTTCTGATGGTATTACTGAGTCTTCAGCAAATATTGCACGTGCGCAAACGGAACGAGAAGTTGAACGCGCCGAGCCAGCACCAGAAACGCGTGAAGCGCAAAGCCCGCCAGTTAATGTAACTAACGAGCTAGTTAACCTTAGAGTTGAACAATTTAATGCGCAGGCAAATACCCGTTCAATTCAAACGGCTGACGAGGTGTTGGGCACGTTAATTGATGTAAGAGTTTAGCTCAGCAAAATAAATGAACATCGTAACTACTTATCCAAACATTAGCTTAAACACGGCTAATGTACATACTGAAACAGCGCGACGTGATAATCAGTTGCGCGAATTAGTTACGCCTGTAAAGCAAGCAGAAGCTGCCGCTGCAAATTCTCGCCTCGCAGCGGATCAAGATAAAACACGTCAACCTGGCAGCAGCCAAATTGAAAACCAAGACGCGCTCGAAAATAAATCCGAAGACATCACTAAAGTAAGTGAAAAAAAGCAAGATCAGGATCAGCAAGAGCAGCAAAGTAAGCAACAAGAGCAAGAGAAGCAAAAACAGCTTGAACAAGTAGAGGCACAAGCACTTTCTCAGCTCAAGCAAAGAGATCGCGAAGTTAAAGCACACGAGCAAGCACATGCGGCAGTGGGTGGTCAGTATGCTGGTAGCCCAAGTTACGAATATGAGCGTGGTAGCGATGGCAACAATTATGCAGTTGCGGGTGAAGTGCCGATTGATGTAAGCGAAGTACCTAACGACCCGCAGGCAACCATAGACAAAATGCAGCAAGTACGCGCTGCAGCATTAGCCCCACAAGAACCGTCAGGAGCGGATCGCTCGATTGCTGCTGAAGCAAATCAGAAAATGAGCGAAGCGCGAGCTGATTTGAATGCTGAGCTGAGTACGTTTTTTGATAAAAACGAAGAAAACTCAGATACAGAGGCTGATGATGGCGAGGCTAAGCAAACTAACTACGATTTTAGTGAGCGTCGTGATTCTGAAGTTAATCAGCGAGCAGAGCGCATCGCTAAATTCTATCAGGCTGCAACGTCGCCGTTTGAACGGCCTAACTTAGCAAGCTATGCATAAATAAAAAAACCGCACACTGTGCGGTTTTTTTTTATGATTGTGTTTATAACAATTCGGCAGCGCTTGATTGGGTTTTCTGCTGTGTTATCGGCTGACTAACATAGAATAACTATGCCACGCAGCCTCTGCCTTGTATAAACCCCAATCAAACTGCTGCAAAAACGAACTTGAAAGATCAACAGCACGTAGTTTAAATCACGTTATTTCTTTAGCTTTGCGAATGCTTCAGCAAATGCGTTACCCATAGCAGCATTATTATTTTGCTTAGGCTTTGCTTTTTTTGTTGTAGCTTGCGCTGGTTTATTCGCTTTTGGTTTAGCAGCTGGTGCTTTCTCACGCACTTCTTCGTCTAGGCGCATCGTAAAGCTGATACGTTTGCGTTCGACATCTACTTCAAGCACTTTTACTTTTACAATATCGCCTGCTTTTACCACTTCACGTGGGTCTGAAACAAACTTGTTTGTTAATGATGAAATATGCACTAAGCCGTCTTGGTGTACGCCCACATCGACGAAGGCGCCAAAGTTTGCAACGTTTGATACAACACCTTCTAAAACCATACCTGGCTTGAGATCTGCGATTGTTTCAACACCTTCTTTAAAGCTTGCTGTTTTGAATTCTGGACGAGGATCGCGACCCGGTTTATCAAGTTCAGCTAAAATATCGCTGATGGTTGGTAGGCCAAACTTATCCGTAACAAAGTCTTGTGGTGAAAGTGATTTTAGTAAACCTGAATTACCAATGAGTTCTGCCACTGAAACATCCGCCTTTGCAGCGATACTCTTCACAATCTCATACGCTTCAGGGTGAACAGCAGAGCTATCTAGAGGATCTTTACCTTGGTTAATGCGTAAGAAACCAGCAGATTGCTCAAATGCTTTAGGACCAAGGCGTTCAACTTTCTTAAGCTCTTTACGTGAATTAAACGTACCGTTTTGGTCGCGGTAGCTAACAATATTTTGCGCAAGGGTTTTGTTTAAGCCTGCAACACGTGTTAATAGTTGTGCTGATGCCATGTTTACATCTACACCAACGGCGTTTACACAGTCCTCAACAACAGCTGTTAGGCTTTGGCCTAATTGGCTTTGTGATACATCGTGCTGGTACTGACCAACACCAATTGCTTTCGGCTCAATTTTAACAAGTTCAGCAAGAGGGTCTTGTAAACGACGCGCAATAGAAACCGCACCACGAATAGATACGTCTAGATTTGGAAATTCTTCCGCTGCGACTTCAGATGCTGAGTAAACCGATGCGCCAGCTTCGCTGACCATAACTTTGCTCATTTTTAGGTCGGCTTCTTGTTTTAACAGTTCGGCAATTAACTTGTCACTCTCACGTGATGCAGTACCGTTACCAATAGCAATAAGCTCAACTTTATGTTGGCGGCATAACTGGCTTAGTGTGCGCAGTGACTTATCCCAATGATTTTGCGGGGCATGTGGGTAGATTGTTACGTTATCGAGCAGCTTGCCGGTTTTATCTACCACCGCAACTTTACAACCTGTACGTAAACCAGGATCAAGACCTAACGTGGTTTTTGCACCTGCTGGCGCAGCCATTAATAAATCATTTAGGTTCTTAGCAAAGACATCAATTGCACCTTGCTCCGCAACTTCCCTAATTTTACCTAAAAACTCGTTTTCTAAGTGAAGTGCTAATTTAATTTTCCAGGTCCATTGCGCCACTTGCTTAAGCCATGGGCTCGCTAGTACGTCTAACTTATAATGATCGGCGATAATACGAACGCACTCAGCGTTGCCATCTTCTAAGCTTGGATCAGGATTAATTGTTAGGCTGATAATGCCTTCATTACGCGCACGCAGCATTGCTAATGCTCGGTGTGACGGTACACGGCTTAAGGCTTCGCTGTGTTCAAAGTAATCTTGATATTTGGCGCCGTCTTTTTCTTTGCCAGCAATCACTCTGCTTTCAATAAACGCATGTTTTTGTAGCATGCTTCTTAACTTAGCAAGCAATTTTGCATCTTCCGCAAAACGCTCCATTAAGATAAATTTAGCACCATCAAGAGCGGCTTTGCTGTCTTCAATGCCTTTTTCAGGGTTAATAAAGTCAGTTGCTGTTACTTCTGGGTCAAGCATTGGGTTATCTAATAATTGATTTGCCAGCGGCTCAAGACCTGCCTCAATGGCAATTTGCCCTTTAGTACGGCGTTTTGGTTTATAAGGCAAGTAAAGATCTTCCAGCTCTGTTTTACTGGTTGCCTTATCGATGTCGGCCTTTAACTCAGCACTTAGCTTATCTTGTCCTTCAATGGTCTTAAGAATAAATGAGCGACGTTCTTCTAACTCACGAAGATAACCAAGGCGCTGTTCAAGTAAACGCAGTTGGCCATCATCTAAACCACCGGTAACTTCCTTTCTATATCGAGCAATAAATGGAACGGTTGCTCCATCGTCTAATAATTGTGTTGCAGCAGTCACTTGCTGTACTGAGGCGTTTAGCTCGTGAGCTAATTGATTAGCAATAGCGTTCATTAAAAACCTTTAAATCGGTAAAAAGTGGGTGGTTTGTAATTTTGAGAGACCACACCAGAAAATTTGTTTTATATATATTGCCTATAGATCTTGTATCTAAACTTAAATTTTTCAATCATAAGCAATAAATAAATTACCACACCTAGTTATTTAACTATGAGAAAACCACCTAAGCAGGTATTTCCTAAGCGTTCCAATTATATTACACGTAGCGGCTATGATGAACTAGAAAGGGAATTACGTTACTTATGGAAAGAAGAGCGTCCAAGAGTAACACAAGCCGTATCGGAAGCAGCAGCATTAGGCGACCGTTCGGAAAACGCTGAATACATTTATGGTAAAAAGCGATTGCGTGAAATTGACCGCCGCGTACGCTTTTTAACCAAGCGTCTAGAACAAGTGAATATTGTTTATCCCAAGCCTGAACAAGCAGGAAAAGTGTTTTTTGGTGCCCGTGTCGAAGTGGAAGATGAAGAAGGTAATACCTTTAACTATCAGGTCGTTGGGCCAGACGAGTTTGATGTGAAAAATGGCAAAATTAGCATCGATTCACCCTTTGCTCGTGCTATGTTAGGTAAACAAGTTGATGATGAGTTTGAATTTAAAAATGCTGAGGGTGAAGCATTATTTTTTATTAATGCCATTACTTATGATGCATCATAGTAAGAGTTTGTAATACCTAGTAACACTCTTCCTTTACCTAATTGTCAAAAAAGTATTTATAGTAGGCTATATTGCCAAAGAAAAAATAACAGAAGAATGAAATCATGGGACAAGAAACAACAAAAATACTAGTAGTCGATGATGACATGCGTTTACGCAGCTTACTTGAGCGCTATTTAGTAGAACAGGGCTTTATTGTGCGCTCTGCGGCAAACTCGGAGCAAATGGACCGCTTAATTGAACGAGAAAACTTTCATTTAATGGTATTGGACCTGATGCTACCGGGCGAAGATGGTTTATCGATTTGCCGTCGTTTACGCCAAAAAGAAAATGACATCCCAATTGTTATGCTTACGGCAAAAGGCGATGAAGTTGATCGTATTATTGGTTTAGAGCTTGGCGCTGATGACTATATCCCTAAGCCGTTTAACCCGCGTGAACTACTTGCACGTATTAAAGCTATTTTACGTCGTCGTGCCAGTGATGTACCAGGCGCGCCTTCGGCTGAAGAAAACGAAATACGCTTTGGCCAGTTTTCATTAAACTTAGCAACACGCGAAATGAGTAAAGGCGATGAAACAGTGTCGCTTACCAGTGGTGAGTTTGCAGTATTGAAAGCCTTAGTTTCACATCCTCGCGAACCGCTAAGCCGTGATAAATTAATGAACTTAGCACGTGGTCGTGATTACAGTGCATTAGAGCGTAGTATCGATGTGCAAGTATCTCGATTACGCCGCATGATTGAAGAAGACGCTGCTAATCCGCGTTACATTCAAACCGTATGGGGCTTAGGCTACGTATTTGTGCCAGATGGCAAAGAATAACCACAGCTAAGCTAACATTATGCGTATTTTTCCGCGCAGTGCATTTGGTCAAACCGTTTTTTTGGTTGGTGCACTGCTGCTTATCAATCAAATCGTATCTTATATTTCGGTTACGCTTTACGTTGTAAAGCCTTCTATCGAGCAAGTTAACTTAATGCTGGCGAAACAAGTTCGCACGGTATTTATTGGTCATCAAGATGGTGTGGAAATGTCGGATGAAGTTGCGGAGCAATTTTATTTGGCGACTGGCGTTGAGATGATGAGCGAACGTGAAGCGATGCGACACGGCTTAGAACAAGCCAGCGAATATCCTTATTTGTCTCGGGTGATGTCTGAATATTTGCAGGGTGAGGCGCGTGTACGCATTAGTCAGACCGATATTCTTGTGTATTGGGTTGAGCCACCACAAGCGCCAGGCTACTGGGTTAAAATTCCGTTAGTCGGTTTTCAAGAGGCGAATGTAAAAGTACTGACTTTCTACCTCGCCTTTATCGGTGTGTTAAGCGTGTTAGGCGGTTGGCTATTTGCAAGTCACTTAAACCGTCCTCTAAAGGCAATGCAAAAAGCGGCCAATAAGGTAGAAGTGGGTGATTATTCGAGCCAACTTCCCGAGCTAGGTTCAATTGAAATGATTGAAGTAACGCGTGCTTTTAACCAAATGTCACGTGGCCTTGCTGCAGTAGAAGAAGATCGTAGGCTGTTAATGGCCGGTGTTTCCCATGATTTACGCACACCATTAACACGTATTCGTCTTGCAACAGAAATGATGTCGGAACATGAAGATTACTTACGAGAAGGCATCATTACCGATATCGAAGATATGAATGCGATTATCGATCAGTTTATTGAGTATCTACGCAATCATAAGCTAAGTGATTTAGCGCCAGACGATATAAATGCGCTTGTTTCGGAAGTGGTTGCATCGGAACAAAAGCAAGGCCGAGAAATTAGCTTTAGTGCTAACGAAGCGTTACCAAATATTCCAATAAGCCATGTTGCCATGAAGCGCGTAATCACCAATATGATTGAAAATGCGCTGCGCTATAGCGAAGAGGATGTCACCGTTGTGACTCAGTACTCTGCGAATAAAGAGTATGTTGAGATCCTTGTGCAAGACAAAGGCCCAGGTATTCCTGAACACGAGTTAGAGCGAGTGTTTCAGCCGTTTACCCAAGGCGATCAGGCGCGCGGTAGTGAGGGAAGTGGCTTAGGACTTGCAATTATTAAGCGCATTGTCGATATGCATCAAGGAAAAGTAACACTGCGCAATCGTGCTGAGGGCGGTTTAGAAGCAAAGGTTAGCTTGCGAGTTCATTTAACAAACTAACCTTATGGTGCCTAGCTTATTTAGGCACCATAAATTTGTTCTGCGGTATTGAACAGCACCCATGATGTGACAATGTACTTATCATTGGAAATTGGAATACAGCCTCTGTGGGTGTGAGTGAAATACGCCGGTGCAATTACCATAGAGCCTTGCTTTGGTTTAATCTTTTTATTTTGATAATAGAATTCAGTTTCACCACCTTCTTCCACATCATTTAAATAAAACATAAACAGTAAAATACGGTGCAAGCTATCGTTATGACCTTTTTGTGGATATACCTCACTGTGCCAGTAGGGGTAACCACCTTGGCCTGCGGTGTATTTTTGCGCTTGAATTTGACCTAAGCGAAAAATTTGCTGCACTAAAACGGGTAACTGAGGGCGACCTACTTCATCGAAATTTTCTACCGTTAAGTCAACCGGCTGTTTGGTTTTTGGGTGATAAACTTTTAAACCAAATGCGCCAATAAGTGCAAAGAAGTGTTCTTCAAAATACTCAAATACTTTTTCGGTGGTGTTTTGCAGAATATGTTGTAGCTCAGTTTGATATTCGATGTGTTGGTTCAAATATAAGTCTTGGCTATTCTTTTTACTAAGGTCAACGCCGCCACTGGTTTTGCCTTGTGTTAAAAACGGGCTGTTATCAAACTTAGTGAGAAAGTTGTCACAAAACTCCTTACTAAGTACATTGTCGTATACTCGAATAAAATCCTGCATTATTGACCTTATTATTTTAATTATTAATAAACATAACTATAGTGAGCACATATTTAGTTTATAAAGCTCATTTACTATGTTTAGTGAAACACTTATGCCGCGTTTTAGCGAAACAGATGCGTTAGGACATATCAATAATACAGCGCTACCGGTTTGGTTTGAAGCGGCGCGTACCCCTTTTTTTCGTTTCTTTACACCAGACTTAGATTGCAATAAATGGAAACTAATTGTCGCTAAAATCGAAGTGGAATTTAAAGGTGAGCTATTTTATGGTCAGGAAATTACCATAAACTCCAGCATTAGCCGTATTGGCAATTCATCGTTTGTAATTTGCCAAGAAGTGTATCAGCACAATGAACTCTGTGCGGTAGGTCACGCGACAATGGTGCGCTATAACTTTGATAAAAAAGCGTCGGTAGCACTTAACGATGCTGAGAAAGCACAGTTAATGGAACATTTTAAAGCGAGTTAATTATTTTTGAATAAGTGGCTCGCAGGTGAATCACACACTGTAACGGTAAATTGGTAGCCATACTGTGCGTTGTTATCTTTTCTAATGAGTAACACCTCATGGTCATTTAGTTCAACCGCTTTAGTGTTGTTTGGTTTACTGCAGCGTGAATATTTGTCGGCTTCTTGACGATATGCAAACATGGCTACTAGATGATGAATAACTGACTCGTAGCCTTGGTTTATCGGTATTGTTAATTCGTCAGTGGCGCCCGAATCATCATTAAAGCTAATGCTAAATGTTTCTTTCTCTGGCTTTTCTGGTTCAGGTGTATCAGATGGCGTTAACCTATTCTGCTGTTCGTTAAACTTAGCTTGCTCCTTTTCGGTGGTGCTGACGTTTGGGTCAATACTTTGGAAGATTCTATCAATTTCCTGTTGATCGCCTAACCACAGCGACATCAGCTGGAACAGTACGGTAAAACAAACAGTAAAGCGCATCGCATTAGAAAAGAAAGGATGATTGCTTTTTGAAAAGAAGCGCACAATTTTAATGCCAAACGGTTTTGCCAATAAAATAGTAAATAAGTAAAAAGGAACAAACAGTTGGTAAATAAATAAGGCAAATACACTAATGCCTAACAGCCAGCTTGGCAGCACCATTAAAATGGCAAAGTTATGGGTATAATTAAAGTGCGTAGCAGACACACCGGTTACTTCATTTACTAACGACGCACTCGAGGCTAAAGCAAAGTTAGTTATGACTGCATAAAACAGTAAAATCACCGCTTTGCCAGCTAACGTGTCCCAAGCCTTGGTAAACCTCGGCCAAAATTCCATAATTAGGCCAACTAAAGTCAATAACGCTGCAAGCTGATAATCGCCTTGAAAAACCACAAGCAAGGCAAATGATAAACTATAGAGTTTTTCTGGCAGCGATAGCGACTGCCAAAAGTTAACTAGCTTTAATTTTACTAATGTTAACTTTGGCAGTTTTTGACTAATTAATTCCATTTAGGCGCTTTATTTTTATTATTAAGTAAGAGTAACTTATAGCATTTGTTTTAAGTAGCGACCAGTATGAGACACAGGATGTTGTGCAACTTCTTCAGGCGTACCTGAAACTAAAATCTTACCACCGCCAGAACCACCTTCAGGGCCTAAATCAACAATCCAGTCGGCAGTTTTGATCACATCAAGGTTGTGCTCGATAACCACAATGGTATTACCGTGATCACGTAAGCGATGCAATACAACAAGTAATTGCTGAATATCAGCAAAGTGTAAACCTGTCGTCGGTTCATCCAGAATATATAACGTTTTACCGGTATCGCGTTTAGATAATTCGCGGGCCAATTTAACACGTTGCGCCTCACCGCCAGATAGCGTTGTTGCCGCTTGGCCTAGGCGAATATAACTTAAGCCAACATCCATCAAGGTTTGTAATTTGCGTGCAATAGCGGGAATTTTGTCAAAAAATTCGCGCGCATCTTCCACGGTCATATCAAGCACTTGGTGAATATTTTTGCCTTTGTATAGTACTTCTAAGGTTTCACGGTTGTAACGTTTACCTTGGCATACATCACAAGGTACATATACATCAGGTAAAAAGTGCATTTCTACTTTAATTACACCGTCACCCTGACATGCTTCACAGCGACCGCCTTTTACGTTAAAGCTAAAACGTCCTGGTTTATAACCACGTGAACGGGCTTCTTGCGTGCCTGAAAATAACTCTCGAATCGCAGTGAAAATACCTGTGTAGGTAGCAGGGTTTGAACGTGGAGTACGTCCAATAGGGCTTTGGTCAATATCGATGACTTTGTCGAATAAATCCATACCAGTAATGGATTTATAGGGTGCAGCTTCGGCAGTTGTTGCGCCATTGAGTTCAGTATGCGCCACTTTGAATAGGGTGTCGTTGATTAAGGTAGATTTACCAGAGCCAGAAACGCCCGTAATACAGGTCATTAAACCAAATGGAATTGATAGGTCGACATTTTTTAAGTTATTACCTGTTGCGCCTTTTAACTCCAGCCATTTATCTTGAGGCTGGTGGCGAGTCGCAGGTATTTCAATTGCTTTGGTGCCCGCTAAATACTGTCCGGTAATTGAGTCCTTACAGTTTACAATGTCGTCTCGGGTACCTTCTGCAATAACTTGCCCACCGTGCACCCCGGCACCTGGGCCAATATCAATAATATGGTCCGCAGCACGTATCGCATCTTCATCGTGTTCAACCACAATTACAGTGTTACCTAAATCGCGTAAATGGGTTAGCGTTGCAAGCAATCGGTCATTATCTCTTTGGTGCAAACCAATTGAGGGTTCATCTAAAACGTACATAACGCCAACAAGGCCAGCACCAATTTGGCTGGCAAGGCGAATACGCTGTGCTTCACCACCCGATAACGTATCGGCGCTGCGCTCAAGTGATAAGTAATTAAGGCCAACGTTTACCAAAAACGATAAGCGATCACTAATCTCTTTTAAGATTTTCTCGGCGATTTTTGCTTTTTGTCCGCTAAAGCTTAGCTCGCTGAAAAAATGCTGTGCTTCACCGATACTCATGCGCGTTACGTGAGGTAGATTAGTAGTGCCAATAAATACATTACGCGCTTCTTCACGCAAACGTGAGCCATGACAGCTAGGGCAGTCTTGATTCGTTTGGTATTTGGCTAGCTCTTCACGTACTGAATTTGATTCAGTTTCTTTGTAGCGGCGCGCCATATTATTAAGCACACCTTCAAATACGTGATTTCTTACCACGACATCGCCACGGTCGTTACGATATTGAAATTCAATTTTAGTACGGCCCGAACCATTTAGTACCACTTTTTGCGCATCGGCTGGCAGTTGTTCAAACGGTGTTTCAACATCAAAGTCGTAATGATTTGCAACGGCTTGCAGCATTTGGAAATAATAAAAGCTGCGCTTATCCCAACCGCGAATAGCACCGCCAGCAAGGCTAAGTTCTGGGTTTTGTACCACACGGCTTGGATCAAAATACTGGCGGACCCCTAAACCATCACAGCTTTGACAGGCACCCGCAGGGTTATTAAATGAGAATAAACGCGGTTCAAGTTCAGTCATGGCATAACCACAACTCGGACAGGCAAAGTTCGCTGAGAAAACAATTTCGTCTTTTTCTGGCTCATCCATGTAGGCGATTTGTGCCACGCCATTTGATAATTCTAATGCTTGTTCGAACGATTCAGCTAAACGAAGTTGTAAGCCATCTTTTACCTTGATACGGTCGACAACTACTTCAATTGTATGTTTTTTATGGAGTTCTAGCGTTGGCGGATCTGAGAGATCGCATACTTCGCCATCAATTCGCGCGCGAATAAAACCTTGTGCTGCTAAGTTCTCAAGTAACTTGATATGTTCACCCTTACGCTCTTTCACGACAGGGGCAAGCAACATTACTTTTGTGCCTTCGGGCAGCTCAAGTACCTGATCGACCATTTGACTAATGGTTTGTGCGGTAAGCGGTAAATCATGAGTTGGGCAGCGTGGTTCACCAACACGGGCGAAAAGCAGCCTTAAGTAATCATAAATTTCGGTGATAGTGCCGACGGTAGAACGTGGGTTATGAGATGTTGATTTCTGTTCTATCGAAATAGCTGGCGATAAACCTTCAATATGGTCTACATCTGGTTTTTCCATTAAGGATAAAAATTGACGCGCATACGCAGAAAGTGACTCAACATAACGGCGCTGACCTTCGGCATATAATGTATCAAATGCCAGCGATGATTTTCCTGAGCCAGATAAACCAGTGATAACAATCAGTTTATCGCGTGGAATGGTTAAGTTGATATTTTTTAAGTTGTGCGTGCGGGCGCCGCGAACCTCGATATGTTCCATTGTTATCCTATAGCATTAGCGAACAGCAATATTGCGCCTAGTATTGCATTATATTGTATAAATATACAGCCCTAACTTATACCGATGCCCCAAATGGCTTATCATGTTATAAGGCTAAATTGCGTATTTAATAGAGCTTGGTAGGCGCAAATTTTAATGGGTAATAGTTTATCTAAGCAGAAATTACCTGCTTGGATCACCTTAAGTAGCGGAATTAGTCGAGTACCTGAAGCGAGAAACACTTTTAACCAAATACGGGTTAGAATAACCAATAAGGTTTATGGTAAACTTGCCGCCTTAATTTTCTAATCATTATTTGCTAATTCGTTAATGTCAGCTTCTTCATTAAATGCTCTTGAAAAACGCACAGCGGTGTCGCTTGCATGCGTATTTGCATTTCGCATGCTTGGCTTATTTATGCTTATGCCTGTGCTTGCAATCTACGGTACTGAATTAGAAGGGTTTTCGCCTTTATGGATTGGTATTGCGATAGGCGCATATGGCTTAACACAAGCGCTTTTACAAATTCCTATGGGCTGGTTATCAGATAAGTTTGGCCGTAAACGGGTGATTGTAGCGGGCTTAATTATGTTTGCGATTGGCTCGATAATAGCGGCTATGGCCGAATCAATTTACACCGTAACCCTTGGGCGTGCATTACAGGGAATGGGCGCAATTGCCGCCGCTGTATTGGCGCTAGCGGCCGATTTAAGCCGTGATGAGCAACGTCCTAAAGTAATGGCTGTTATTGGTATGTGTATTGGTCTTAGCTTTGCTGCAGCCATGTTGCTAGGCCCAATGATTGCGGCGTCGTTTGGCGTGAGTGGCATATTTTGGCTGACGGCATGTTTGGCTGTGTTGGGTATTTTTATAGTATTAACTGTGGTACCAACCGCGGTAAACCGTGCACCAAAAGGCGATACATCAGCCTCTTTGAACGATATAAAAAACCTAGTGAAACACCCGCAATTAGTGCGTTTAAATTTAGGTGTGATGTTACTTCACTTAACTTTAACGGCGGTATTTGTTGCGCTGCCGGCTGAACTTATTAAAGATGGGTTAGCCGCAGAAATGCACTGGAAGCTTTATATTCCGGTTTTATTATTGGCGTTTGTATTTATGGTGCCAATGATGATTATTGCGATTAAAAAACAAAAAGAAAAAATGGCTTTTTTAGTGTCAATCGCACTGATTGTCGCAAGTTTAATGAGCTTAAGTTTGTTTGGTTCAAGCGCACTTATTATTGGCGTGTGCATGCTTATTTATTTTATAGCGTTTAACTTTTTAGAAGCCACAATGCCGGCATTGGTTGCGCGCATTTCTCCTGCAGGCCAAAAGGGATCAGCAATGGGGGCTTTTAGTTCTACCCAGTTTTTAGGCGCGTTTTTAGGCGGTATTATTGGTGGGTATTTCGCGCAAGTAAGCGATGCTCAGACAGTATTTGCCGCAGCAACCTTGGTTGGGGTAATATGGTTTGCTATAGCGTGGGGAATGGAAGTACCACCAAAAAGTAAGCTGATAAGCTTACTCACTGAATTACAAGGGGAGAAAGAAAATTTTGACCCTGAAAAAGCAGCCGAAAAGTTAGCAAATGACCTTGCTGATTTACCGGGTGTATTAGAAACCACCGTAGTACTTGAAGAAAATCGTACATACTTAAAAGTAAAAGAATCAGAATTCGATTTGCAACAAGCGAAAGCGGTTGCAGGTATAGTTTAATTAAAGGAGACAGACCATGGCTCGTGGTATTAACAAAGTGATCCTAGTTGGTAATTTAGGCCAGGATCCAGAAGTGAGATATATGCCAAACGGTAACGCAGTTGCCAATATCACACTTGCAACGTCTGACAGTTATAAAGATAAAAACACGGGTCAGTTAGTCGATAAAACCGAATGGCACCGTGTGGTGTTTTTTGGCAAGTTAGCTGAAGTTGTTGGTGAATATTGCCGTAAAGGCTCACAAATTTACGTTGAAGGTAAATTACAAACGCGTAAGTGGCAAGATCAGCAAGGCCAAGAAAAGTATACAACTGAAATTGTAGTTGATGGCTTTACCGGTCAAATGCAAATGCTAGGTGGCCGCGGTGATAACGCGGGTAGCAATTCTGGTGGTGGTTTCCAACAGCAGAATCAACAGCAATCAGGTTTTGCACCACAACAATCACAAGGTTTTAACCAAGGTGGTCAACAGCAACAAGGTGGCTTTAACCAGCAACCGGCACAGCAGCAATCAGCGCCAGCACAACAGTCTGGCGGTTTTGCACCACAGCAAGGTGGTCAGCAACAATCTGGTGGTTTTGCGCCACAGCAGCAATCAGGCGGCTTTGCACCTAAGCAAAATGCACCACAAGGCGGCGCATCAAACCCAATGGAACCACCAATTGATTTTGATGATGATATTCCGTTCTGATCACTAAGATTAGTTAATAAAAAACCAGCATTTTGCTGGTTTTTTTATGCGGTTATTTTACTTCAAGCGCATTTTTAGCGAAGTTCACACCCGCCCAACCTGTATTTATAAAGTTGCGAATATTTTGGTGATCGTCACCATCTGGGTGTTGTAACACATCTACTCGGTAGTAATCGCCAAAGCAGTTTAGCGTTTGCTCTTCATTTAAGTTGCTAAGCTTTGCAAAGCTGAAAATTTTGCAACTACCCGCATTTTCACCAGCGTTATTGGTGAGCTAGCCATTGGTAAAGTGCTGCGCTGTATAGTTGTATGTTTCCTCAATCACAGCCATTACCTGTTGAAAAGTAACACTTTCAGGAGAAGTCTTAAGTTGTTCAAGTAGCGTTTCTAGGGTCATAATGCTTACGTCAAAAAGTTAAAAGCACACTATGCAACTTATTGGATTGTCAGTGAAATAGTATTTAGCTATTTGATATTTTGCTGTTTGAGTTTGGTTGCGGTAATCTGGGTGGTCAAACCAGTTGAGTTGAAAAAATAGTATGGCAAATAAATTAAGCAAGCTTGTTAATAAAATCTATAAACTGCCAAAGTCGACCCATGAATTTTTACTGACTAAGTTATTTACCAGTCAGGTTAAATTTGCGGGCACTGCAAAACTACGGGTTTTATCGATTAGTAATGACAAAGTAGTGGTTAAACTTGCAAATAAAAAGCGAGTACAAAACCATATTGGTGGTATTCATGCGGTTGGTGCAGCATTAGCTGCTGAATCAGCGTCGGGCATAGTGTTTGGTATGAATGTGCCTGATAGCCACTTACCGTTACTGAAATCAATGACGCTAGAATACAATAAGCGCATGCAAGGTGATATAATGGCAACAGCGCAGCTATCATCTCAAGTGATCACAGCAATCAGCAGTGATGAGAAAGGGGACTTAATTGTGCCTGTAGTCCTTTCTGATGAAAGTGGTGATAGCCCAATACATTGCGAAATGCGTTGGGCTTGGGTGCCGAAAAAGCGTCGTTAACAGCAGGCCTTTTGGGTTAGCGTGTTAGCAGCTAAATACGCTTTTAGCGCATCGATTTCTAACGGTTTGGCATACAAATAGCCTTGTTCTATGTCTATGCCTAAGGTGCGCACTATTTCATGTTGGGCTGTAACTTCAATGCCTTCTGCTACGGTGACAATATCGTGGCATTTGGCAATGGAAACAATCTGATGCAATAGTGCCGCATCTTGATCTTTTTCATGGATATGAGTGATAAAGCTGCGATCGATTTTTAACTCGTGAATTGGGTAGTCTCGCATTTGAGAAAGTGATGAATAACCTGTACCAAAATCATCGAGTGAAATTAAAAAGCCATAGCTCATTAGTTTTTCAAACAAGCCCTGCACCGCGCCTTTATCTTCAATAAAAATAGATTCAGTGACTTCTAAAATCACGCGATTTGGCGAGATTTGGTAATGCTCGACATGATGCTTAAGAATATCAAATAGCGGTGTGTACATTAGCTGATACGCCGATACATTTATTGATAAACTGATTTCAGTGTATTTCAAATTTTGCGCATAGTCGTAAAGCGCTTGTTGAATAACAAACTCCCCGATATCGGCAATTAGCCCTGTTTCTTCTGCGATTGGAATAAATTTATCTGGTGCAATTAAGCCGAGCTTTCTATTGTGCCAGCGCAACAGAACTTCAACACCCTTAACTGAGCCATGAGCAGAGCAAATTTGCGGCTGATAGGTTAAATAAAGCTCTTTATTTTCAATCGCATGTTTTAGTTCAGTTTCAATGTCTACGCGCTGATGTAATTGTTCTGCTAAGCCTTTATCAAAAAAACAGTAACGATTTTTTAGCTTTTTAGCTTCGAACATGGCTATTTCCGCATAAATTTCAGCGGTTTGTGGATCAATATGTTCATCAGCATGGTAAATGCCGATGCTTGCGGTTATTGAAAGCTGTAAATTATCGAGCATCATTGTTTGCTCAATCACGTTTAAAATATTACGTGCTAACGAGCTACTTATACTGCGATCAACTGTTTGTAAAATAACAAAAAATTCATCGCCACCGGTGCGTACCGGCAAAGCGTTTGATGGGCAAGATTGCGATATGCGTTCGGCAATTAGTTGCAAGGTTTTGTCGCCAGTGTGGCGACCAAATCGGTCATTAATATGTTTAAAGTTGTCTAGATCGATGCACAAAAGGGTGTAGCGACCTTGATTATGAATTTGTTCATTAACTAATGTGTTATCAAAGAAGTAGCGGTTCGCTAGTTTGGTGAGTTTGTCGAAGTTGGCTTGTTGATACAGTTTGTTTTTGTAGCCAAGATCAAGTTGGTACAAGTGTCGCGTAATAAAAAAAGTGGCAACAATAGTAAGCAAACCAAACGCGCCAATCCAGCTGGCAAAGTTGCTTACTTCGTTGTAGATAGTTTTTAACGGCACTCTAACCGCAATAAAAGTATTAAAATGCGTATTGTAGGAAATGCCAACTCTTACATTGGCAATACCTCGGGTGCGGTTGGTGTAAATAGACACACCGTCACTTTGTAAGTACTTATCGACTGTGCGGCCAGTGGCTTTTTGAACGCTTTTATTTACGTAGGCAACAAATGCAGGTGGCATAGGTTGGTTGTAGGCTTTACCAAGATCACCATGCAGTGACTTTGGTGCTGTGTGGTAAAGGCTCCAATACTGATCTTTAATGCGTGGTTTTTGCGTAACCAATATCTCCATGCCTTTATCTAAAATATTGTAACGCCAAGGGTTATATTGTGAGTTTAAATTTATCTCAGCCACCATTAAAAGCGGAGGTTGAGCATTGCTTAACTGCGATAAATAGCTAATCGCCATGCGCAGTGAGCCATCGTTCGCTTCGTAATACGGAATACTAAACAGCAATTTATTACTTTGAATAACCTGCTTAATGCCAAGCTCAGATAAATTTGTTGCAGGCTTAGCAGAGGTTTTTCGGGTTGTGTGTAACGCCGTTAGCTGCTGATTATTAGTAAGTTGGAAGTAACTTACATTCAAATAGCGAGGAAAGTTGGCGAACGTTTCTTGGCTTATTTGTGCCAGCGCTTGCTGACTGTAAGGTTGCTTTAGCTCTGATAGCAATCTCTCAGCCATAGTAAACACGACTAAATGTTGTTCTAGCTGAGTAACTGAAGAATCCATAATGAATTCTGAGTGTGCTCTTATTTTCTCATCGACTTTGGCCAAATGATTTTGATAATGCATAGCGACAAGCGTTGTTGCTAAAACAAAAATTAGCGCAACAATAATGATAAAGAGGCGGCCAAGAAAAGAGCTGTAAAAATGTTTTATTTCAGACAAATCGTACATACATTAATGAAAAACGTTCCATTGCCTTGTTAGCAAGTTAAAACTTTTAGAGTTTTATAGTATATCAACAATAGGCATGAAAGCCCTGTTTTAAATCAATCAAGTAATATAGATAACGCTAACTGTAGCGCAATTTTGGTGGTTTAACCTGCTAGCGTTTGGCTTTTACTAACTTTTGTATTGCCAAACCACACACTATAAAACCCAAACCTATAATCGTGGTGGAATGAATTGCTTCTCCCAGTAAGGTGTAGATAAAGATAAGTGATAAAAACGGCGAAATAAAAATTAAGTTACTAACACTCGCTGTGTTTTCAGCTTTTTTCATTGCCATTAACCACAGCACAAATGTAATACCCATTTCAAATAACCCAACATAAGCTGCTGCTAGCCAAGCTTTGCCTGTAGGAATTTGCCAAGCGTTTTGCCAAGTCAGTACTAAGGCAATAAATGGTAAGCCGATAGAAAAACAAATAAATAAACTAATTACTGGTTTATCAGTGTTTTTGGTACTAAAAATCCAATACAGTGCCCAAAGTAGTGTTGATAATAAAGCAAGCCCAACACCCAGCGGGCTTTCAAAATTAAGCTCAGTAAATTGCCCTTTTGTACTAATAATCAGCACACCTAAATAGGCAAAAAGCAATGCGGCAATATCAACTTTTCGTAGGCGTTGACCGAGCATTGGTACTGCAAGCAAACTTAGTGCAATCGCCCACGTGTAATTGAGTGCCTGCGCTTGCTGTGCGGGTAGTAAATCATACGCTTTAAACAGAATGAGGTAATACAAAAATGGATTAAGTATACCTAATTTTAAATACAGTAAAGGTTTAGTTAAAAACGCCGTTTTGACGTGTTTGTAGTCACCGTTCACAAGCAAAAATATAGCTAAAAACAACCAGCTAAATGCAGAGGCATAAAACACCAACTGAAGTGGTGTAAGTTGCATCAATGCGAGTTTAAATGCAGTAGCTACCGTCGACCATAAAAAGACCGCTGATAACGCGTACAGAATTGCATGTTTTTGGTTTTTTACCATTAGTCGTTTAATTTAATTGCAAAGATAAAAATGAGTGTATGTATATTTTATAACATCTAGATGGCTATGTTAGTTAAATATGCTGATCTATATGGTTATTAATATGTTAAAAGCGGTATTTTAATTTCGAGCGCATTGTTTTGGTATTGATCTTTAGTATCTAGGACCTACTGATTTGCGTTATAAAACGAAGTTGTAGTAACAACAGATGCTTGCCTTGGGGCTAGCTAAGTTTTATACAATCACGTATACTTTTTTACGTTATGCGAATTTTATATTTAATGCTTATTTTCAGTATTTTTCTAAATCCACTTGCGGCAAACAGTATGCAAGGGGAGGAAATGTCGTGCGCTGAAATGCATCAAGTAGAAAAAAGCATGGAAAGTTCAAATCACAGTTGTTGTGATGACAGTCAAATGCAGCAAGAAATGGCTAAGCATGATTGCGAAACCTGTAATGATTGCAGTGCAAAATGCCATACCTCATGTTGTGTCTTTTCGGCATTCGCCTTCTCAGAGCCAATAGCAAAAGAGCTCGCGTATTTCACCATTGGGCTTTCAAACTACCCAACGCCACTGCAAGTTAGCATTATACCGCCAATAGCTTAATTCAATGTTTTAAGCCGTATTTGCCAACGTCAAATACACCTTATTTATTTGAATTGAGAACTAAATCTATGAAAAATTTATTAATTATTTGCTTAACGCTTTTTGCAAGCCTGAGTTTTGCAAACGTGTCATCGCCTAATCTGGTAAATGAATTGACACAATCACCTGCCAAAAACACCAAATTCGTCTGTCCAATGCACAGCCATATCGTTAAAGATCACCCAGGCAAATGTCCAATTTGTGGTATGGACTTAGTGGAGCTTTCAGCACCTGAAAGTAGTGAAGAAGTGGCGATTTCAGTATCAGGGCATACTCAGCAGAGCATGGCGTTAACTAAAGCACCCGTTGAGCGTTCTACATTGTGGCGTTTTATTGAGACCTTCGGCAAGGTTGAGTATGACGAAAATGGCCTAACCCATATTCACCCAAGAGCAACGGGCTGGGTTGAAAACCTACAAGTTAAAACTTTAGGTGCGCGCGTAAAAAAAGGAGAGTTACTTTATGAAATTTACGCGCCTGAATTAATTGTTGCCCAAGACGATTATTTATCCCTGCTTAAAACAAATCCAACCAATAAAGGCTTGAAAGAACGTGGCCGCACACGTTTACGTTTATTAGGTATGTCTGAAAAACTAATCGACCAAGTTGAGAAAACTAAAGAGTCATTGTTTCGCGTGCCTTACTACGCACCACATGATGCGATAGTTTCTGAGCTGGGCATTCGTGAGGGGATGTATGTGCAGCCAGCCGTAAAGCTGATGACCTTGGCGGATCTTTCAAAGGTCTGGGTGTTGGCAGATGTGTTTGAGCATCAAATTGATTGGGTTGAAAATGGTAAGTGGGTTGAGTTTGACCTACCTGCGATTGGTGTTTATGCCATTGAAGGTAAGATTGAATACATCTATCCAGCGCTTGATCCTAAAACCCGTACATTGAAGGTTAGACTGTCTTTAAATAATGGAAACGGTTCATTTAAGCCAGATATGCTAGCAAATGTACGTATTTATGGTGGCCCGAAAGAAGATGTGCTTAACATTCCCGTTGAAGCGCTTATTCGCACTGGTAAGCAGAATCGTGTAGTGGTAGAACAACACGATGGCACCTTTGTCTCCCGTGAAGTGATGGTGGGTATGATCACCCAAGGCCGCGCTGAAATTATGCAAGGGCTAGCACAAGGTGAACAAGTGGTAACTTCTGGCCAATTCTTAATAGACAGCGAATCGAATATTCGCTCGGCTATATTGAAAATGAGCCAAGATGGCAAACCAGCCAAAGCAATGCAGTCGCATCAACACTAGGAGGCGATTATGTTGCAGTGGATTATTCAAACCAGTTTAAAGTACAAAGTATTGGTACTGTTATTGGCTGTCATGCTAGCGATATTGGGCGTTTACTCGGTAAAGCACACACCGCTTGATGCTATTCCTGATCTTTCTGATGTGCAGGTCATTGTTAAAACCAGTTTTCCGGGGCAGGCACCTGAAGTAGTTGAAGAGCAAGTAACATATCCGTTATCAACCAGTTTAATGGCGGTACCAAAAACAAAAACGGTGCGAGGTTTTAGCTTTTTTGGTGACTCTTACGTCTACATTATTTTTGAAGACGATACCGACTTGTATTGGGCGCGCTCGCGGGTATTGGAATATCTAAACCAAGTTACCGCTAATTTACCAAGTGATGCTAAGCCAACCTTAGGGCCCGATGCATCAGGGGTTGGTTGGGTTTATCAATATGCCTTAATTGACAAAACAGGTCAGCAAAACTTAGCCCAGCTACGTACTTTGCAAGATTGGTTTTTAAAGTACGAATTGCAGTCAGTGGCAGGGGTAAGTGAAATTGCTACCGTTGGCGGCATGGTGCAAAGTTATCAAGTAGTCGTTGAGCCACTGAGGTTAATGCAGTACGGCGTAACACTCACACAAGTAAAGTCAGCAATCGAAAATGCCAATAGTGAGGTGGGCGGCTCGGTGCTTGAAATGGCTGAAGCCGAATACATGGTGCGCAGTCGCGGCTTTTTAACCGATTTAGCTGCGTTTAAAGCCATTCCCTTAGGCATTATTAATGACGACGGTAGCCCGTTATTGCTAGAACATGTTGCGACTATTCGTTTGGGTCCGCAAATGCGCCGAGGCATTGCCGAATTAAACGGTGAAGGTGAAGTGGTTGGTGGCATCGTGGTGATGCGCGATGGCGAAAATGCACTAACAACCATTGCCAATGTAAAAGCGAAAATTGCACAAATTACCCCGAGCCTACCTGAAGGGGTTGAGATTGTAACGGTTTACGATCGCTCAAACTTAATTGAACGCTCGGTTGAAAACTTACAGTCAAAACTGATTGAAGAAATGATTGTTGTTGCTTTGGTGTGCTTAGTATTTTTAATGCATGCACGCTCAACGCTAGTGGCTGTGATTTGTTTACCGTTAGCGGTATTAGCGGGCTTTATACTAATGCGCTTAATGGGCATTAATGCCAATATTATGAGTTTGGGTGGTATTGCGATTGCAATTGGTGCGTTAGTTGATGCTGCAATTGTGATGGTAGAAAACTGCCATAAACACCTTGAGCATTATCGCGCTGAAACTGGCGAAAACGCTAAGGGAAAAGCACATTGGCAGTTAGTCAGTAAAGCCGCTGTGGAAGTTGGGCCTGCGCTTTTCTTCTCGCTAATTTTAATTACGGTGAGCTTTATGCCAGTGTTTGCCCTTGAAGCACAAGAAGGAAAATTATTTAGCCCGCTTGCCTATACCAAAACCTTTGTAATGGCAGCTGCGGCACTGTTAAGCGTGACCTTAGTGCCTGTACTAATGGGGTATTTAGTGCGTGGCAATATACCAAGTGAGCAAAATAATTATCTAACACGTGCGTTAGTAGCAATCTACCGCCCGATTCTAGACCTGTGCTTAAAAGTACCTAAATTTACGCTGTTGGTTGCTATTGTGATTGCGGCATCAAGTTATTACCCGCTTTCTAAATTAGGCAGTGAGTTTATGCCTGAGCTAGAAGAGGGTGATTTACTCTATATGCCAACCACGCTGCCGGGAGTTTCCATTGCGGAAGCGGGTGAAATACTGCAACAAACCGACCGCTTAATTAAAACTCAACCAGAAGTGCTTAGTGTATTTGGTAAAGTAGGCCGTGCAGAAACCGCAACCGACCCTGCGCCGCTCACCATGCTTGAAACCACCATTCAGTTAAAACCAAAGAGTGAATGGCGCGAAGGAGTTACCCTTGAAACCATTATTGCTGAGTTGCAAGCGAGTGTGAATTTTCCGGGACTTGCCAATGCCTGGGTGCAACCGATTAAAACCCGTATTGATATGCTATCAACTGGTGTTAAAACGCCAGTTGGCATTCAAATCTCGGGCGATGATTTAGCGCAAATTGAGCAAATAGGCCGTGATGTGGAGCGTATTTTAGCGGATGTTCCGGGTACCTTATCGGCTTATGCTGAGCGGGCGCAATCAGGGCGCTATATTGATATTTCACCAAGACGCAAAGATGCTGCCAAATACGGTTTGAATATTGCCGATATTCAAAATCTCGTTAAGTATGCTTTGGGTGGCGCTAATATTGGCCAGTCGGTGCAAGGCAAAGAACGCTTTCCAATTAACTTGCGCTACCCACGTCGTTACCGCGACCAAATTGAAGAGCTAAAAACATTACCGTTTTTATCACCAACGGGGGCATGGGTCACACTAGAGCAGGTTGCTGATATTGAAATTAAAGATGGCCCAGCAATGATTAAAAGCGAAAATGGTCGTTTTATTGCGTGGACATTTGTCGATTTAGCGCCAGATACGATTATTGGTGATTATATTGCGGCTGCCAAGGTGGCGCTGGATAATGCGTTAGTGTTACCAGCCAAACACAGCATTCGTTTTTCAGGCCAGTACGAGTATATGGAGCGAGTTATCAGTAAATTGGAATTACTAATTCCAATCACCTTGGCGATTATTTTTATTATTCTTTACCTCGCCTTTAACTCGTCATTGCAGGCTACATTAGTGATGTTAACACTACCTGTGGCACTGGCGGGTTCATTGTGGTTTGTTTACTTGTTGGATTATCAGTTATCCGTTGCGGTTGCGGTAGGTATGATTGCCCTTGCGGGGGTTGCGGCTGAATTTGGTGTCGTGATGCTGATCTATCTTAATCAGGCGCTAAAACAACATCAGGATATTTTAACTGCGGTTAAACAGGGCTCGGTACAGCGTGTTCGCCCTAAAGCGATGACGGTACTGACGATCGTAATTGGTTTAACACCGATTATGTTAGGTGGCGGCACGGGCAGTGAGGTGATGCAAAAAATTGCAGCGCCAATGCTTGGCGGTATGGTGATTAGCCCACTGGTGAGTATGTTGGTATTACCTTGCGCTTATTACTTGTTGTATCGCAATAAAAAATAAACACACCTCAACGTAAAACAAAAAAGCGCCAATCGGCGCTTTTTTAAGTCAACAGACCTAATAGTTTTACCTTCTACGAATTGCTAACAGCGACATCAGAAGTAATAAGTAAATAGGTAAACTACCGCTCGATGAACTCGATTTTTCAGGCTCTGGTGGAGCAACCGGTGCAACAACAGTAATGGTTAATTCATCACTGCTGCTTGCGCCATGTTCATCGGTAGCAGTAAATGAAATGACGGCAGTTCCAGCGTCGCTAGTGGCAGAAATGCTAGGCGTTAAGCTGTCTTCATTGGCGATATTAATTGCAACACCAGATACTCGTTGCCACTGATAAGTCAGTTGTTCAGTGCGATCATCGCTGGCAGTTGCTGCATTTAAAACCGTTGATGCATTTGTTGCCAGTTCGATATCGTTACCTGCGTATACCTCAGGTGCGCTATTGCTGTCATCATCTGAAATGGTGATTTCAACCTGTTGATTGCTTAACAAGCTGTCATCATTATTAGTAAGTTTGATAATAAAGCGTTCGGCATCTTCAATTTCTTGATCGTCCGTAATGCTAAATGAAATGGTTTTATTAGCTGTGTCGCCTTCAGCCCAAGTTACTGTGCCATTCTCAAAAGAAATATCGTCACTGCTCGCTGTTAGGTATTCAACTTGGTAGTCAAAGGTAATTTGACCACGGCTGCCACCCATGCGGCTTAATTCAATATTTACATCACCTGTTTTTTCAGAGAAGGTGTGGCTTGTTTGAACAAAACCAACCTTGCCTTGGCTGGCAAGGCCATTAATTGTGACTTTCATAATACGATTGTCGCCAATTTCAAGGTTGCCTGATGCGTTGTGTAAGCGAATATAAAAGTCTTTAAGTGATGTTTCACCGTTTTCAGTAAGCGCTATGCCAATCACTTTAGGAGCGGTATCGTTGGCTGCCCAGGTTAACACTTGCGTGCTGTTACGTTGGCTCATATCGCTATTGAGTTGTGCACTACCATTGATGATTTCAAATTCAACGCTGGCTTCATCGTTAACTGCGGATGGCTTAGTGACGACAAGGCGCAGTTCATCACCGCGCTCAGCAGTTAATTCGGTGCTTTCAAACGCCACGTTAACACTGTTATTGCGAGAGGTATCTTTAACAATGTATAAGCCGCTATTGATATCACTAATTAAAATATTACCTGAAGGCAAGTAAGGGTAAGTACCCCAAGCACCATTAAATGATGGATTATCTGATGTTGGGAAAGTATCGAAATAACCGACTTCTTGCGGGTTGATTGGATCGCTAATATCTAAAATGGTTAAACCACGCTCGTAATTAGACATGTAATAACGGTTGCCTTTAACAAAGCCGTTGTGGTCTATGGTGCGGTTATTACTGGTCCATTTACCAACAATCGTTGGTTGTGTTAAATCGGCTAAATCTAGAATGCGAACTGTGGTATTTAAACCGCCTTTATTTTCATCAAACTCATCATGCACATACACGTAGCGTTTGTTTTCGTGCCACCAACCTGAGTGAATATACTGGCTGCTGCTATCGACATCATCATAGCCTACTTGTCCTAAACGTTCGGTATTAGCAGATTGTGTTGCATCCCAAATGCGAATTTCATTTTCGTTAAAATCGATAAACACATCACACACACCGCTCGTGGCATTAACGCAATCTCGCGTAGCACGGGTGTCGTTTATTGACATGCTGGTGGCGTCATGTGTGTAGTTTGCGCGTGATGTTGAGCCAATATCAAAGCTTTTGCTGGGATTGTTGGGCGTTGTTAAATCATAGGTAGTAAACGAGCCGCCATATTTGTTTGAACCAACAATTTGCATTTTTGCAGATTGGCCGTTGAGCGGCAGATTTAAACTGTAATCAACATTACTGATATACACGTTATGTGCGCTATTTACTGTGAAATTTGTGCCTGCAAGCGATACCGATGTAGGTAAATTATTTAGATTAATAATCTGCACGCCAGTGTTTGCTTCAGCTGTTACATAGGCGTACGCTTGATAGGCGTTTAATGTATTGTCGAAGTATTGCAGTACTTTTATATCGCGCCACGTCGTATTTGCCCCAGCAACATGACCAACTAATGTTGGGTTTGTTGGGTCCGCTAAACTGTATACGCGAATGCCATCAGAGAACCCCATAATGGCGTATTCAATGCCATTATTTAAATCAACATGTCCCCAAATATCATTGCCTGAGGTGTTTGCTGGCAATGGCACATGCGCGACTAAATCTACATTGTTACAGGAATACGAACCGGCACGGCCATTTTCACATGCTGTGCTACTTTGCTGTTCAAAAAGCGCTTGGTGACGAGCTAGTTTTTGTTTTAACTGTTTTGAAATTGTTAAGCTTTTAGTGTCTGCAATGACATTAAAGCCAGCCTTTTGCAACATGTCATGCAAGGCGAGTGGCGCACCAACAATTTGTGTTTTATTGCTATTTGGGTTCTGTACTTGAAAGTGATCAAAGCGGTTAAAACCACCTAACACGGGCACTAACTCGCTTTGTAAGTAAAAAAGCTCAGACTCATTTTTTAATTCGTATTGACCACTGGCGACCAATACTTTGTCCCCTTTACTGGCTTGCGATACAGCGTAGGCGATGGATTTACATGGCCTGACGGGGTTGTTGCAGTCACCTTTATCCATTCCGTTGGTGGCTACAAAACGTGCTTTGTCATGTTCGGTGTGGGCAAGCGCACTGAGGCTAGTAATGCTACTTGCCAAAGCAAGTGTTAGCAGTGTAAGTTTCTGAGTCATCATAACTTTGTTAGGATCCTGTTCCTGTATTAATTACAGTGTAACTAATCAATCAAGAGAGTAAACCACCTTGCTGCGGTCATTTTGTATACTTTTGTTAATGAGTTTTTTGTTTGCATGTCAAAAACCATCAAAGACTAAAATTGAATTTGTTGTAAAACAACATGGCGTTCAACACACATGTGATGAGCGGCAAACGCTTATGTGGTTTGTCTCAGAATTTGCATCAAAGACGGCAATCTCAATTAAGCCCAGTCATTTTTCATCAAACAGCGTTGCCTTAATTGGTGCAAATTGTGAGAAAAGCAGTTGGCAAGTTGAGCTTATGGCAGGTGATTTAGACGGGGACAAGCTATCATTTTCGATGGCGGTTCCGTTTAATGAAAATCATCTTAATCCACTTACTGCGGCATCACCACTTCACATTAGTGAAATGTTTTGGAGTTGGCAGTTAGGCCATAAATTTTTCCGCTTTGATGGCGACAATGGGTTTGCTTTCCATTTAGGCAGTACCGGCTGTAAAAGTGCATCGCGTTTGCGGGCGCCTTCAGCACCGTGTGCTTACCCAAACCGTTATCGGTTTGAACTAGCCCAATTCGATGCGCAAAAACCAGTTATTTTAGATTTAGATCGTTTACTTTCTGAGGTGGATCGTTCTCGCTCTTGTATGAGTGAACAAGCGAACGAGATTTGTCAGCAGTTGTTTAGCAACTTAACAACTAAGATATTTTATCAGGAATAATATGCGTCGTTCTTTACTATTGTTGGCACTATTACTTGTCGGTTGTAGCGAACCAAGCAAGCCATATCAATGGCAACTACCTGAGGGCTTTCCGCAGCCTCAAGTACCTTCAACGAATCCGATGAATGATGCCAAAGTTGAACTTGGTCGCCATTTATTTTACGACAAAAACTTGTCAGCAAATGGGTTGCAAAGCTGTGCGTCATGTCATCAGCAAGATAGAGCATTTGCCGAAATGATCCCAACTTCGATTGGTTCGACAGGTGAGCTACATCACCGTAATGCGCAGGCCTTAGTGAATGTTGCTTATAATAAAACACTGACCTGGGCTCACTCTGAAATGACCGAGTTGGAACAGCAAATTTTGCTCCCGCTATTTGGAGAAGCACCGCTTGAAATGGGTGTAACAGGGCATGAAGAAGAGGTATTAGCACGCTTTAATACGCCAGAGTACAACGCATTATTTGAGCGCGCTTTTGGCAAACAAGAAGCGAGTTTCGATCACATAGTTAAAGCGCTTGCTAGTTTTACCCGTAGTTTGATTTCGTTTCAAAGCCGTTTTGATCAATATGCTTACGCCATGCAGGATGATGCACTGACAGCAAGCGAAATACGCGGTATGGATTTGTTTTTTTCAGAGCGTTTAGAGTGTCACCATTGTCATGGTGGCTTTAACTTTACGCAATCAACGACCCATCAAAAGCAGCAATTAGACCGTCATCCATTTCATAATACAGGCCTTTATAATATTGATGGCAAAGGAGCTTTTCCACAAAGCGATCAAGGATTATTTACTATCACAGAAACGCCACAAGATATGGGTAAGTTTAGAGCGCCAACATTGCGTAATATCGCCTTAACAGCCCCTTATATGCACGATGGTAGTTTACAAACGTTAGAGCAAGTAATTGATTTTTATGCCGATGCTGGCCGCAATATTACAACGGGCAAGCATCGCGGTGATGGCCGTGAAAACCCATATAAAAGTGCATTTATTAAAGGTTTTCAGTTAACTGAACAAGAAAAGCAAGACTTAGTGGCATTTTTACACACTTTAACTGACGAAAAGTTTATTAAAAACAAAGCATTCAGTAATCCTTTTAAACAATAGCTACTTACCCAAGCAGGGCTTTATATTGATTTTAATATTTACAAAGGTATATTGTATGCAAATATTGATTTCGATATAGAAAGCTAAATATGAACACAAATGCGTTTGCAAATTGGCAACCAAGCAAAGCAATGCAGCAAATTACCACTTTAGAAATGCACACAGGTGGTGAACCGTTACGCATTATTACATCGGGGTTTCCTGCATTAAAAGGCGACACCATTTTAGCAAAACGTCAGGATTGTTTAGCTAATCATGATGATTTACGAAAAGGCTTGATGTTCGAACCGCGTGGTCATGCAGATATGTATGGCGCATTGATTGTTGAGCCCGAGCGCGATACCAGTGACTTGGGTGTGCTGTTTTTACATAACGAAGGCTACAGCACCATGTGTGGCCATGCCATTATTGCACTATCTAAAGCGGCAATTGAAGCGGGTGTGATACACAAAAAAGAAGGCGTTAATCAAATTAATTTTGATGTGCCTTGTGGTCAAATTCGCTCATCGGTAACCGTTAATAATGGTGAAGTTAGCGATATTCGCTTTTTAAATGTGCCTTCATTCTTAGCGCTAAAAGCACAGCAAATAGAAGTTGAAGGCATAGGAACTGTGACTTTTGACTTAGCCTACGGCGGCGCGTTTTATGCCTATGTAGATGCAGATACCATTGGTTTGTCTCTTAAGCAAGATAACAGTAATCAAATTATTGATTGGGGTAAGCGTATTAAACAGGCGGTGATTGCCGGCACCGAAATTAACCACCCTTTTGAAGCTGATTTAAGCTTTTTGTACGGCACTATTTTTGTTTCGCATAGCCAAATGGAACACCTAGATTCGCATAGCCGCAATGTGTGTATTTTTGCTGAAGGTGAGTTAGACCGTAGCCCAACAGGTTCGGGTGTAGCGGGGCGAGCAGCGATTCACTTTGCTAAAAACGAAATTGAAGCACAACAAGAGATTGTGATTGAAAGTATTTTAGGCTCTCAGTTCAGCGTTAAGGTAGTTGATACACTAGAATATGGTGATTACATGGCGGTGATCCCCGAAGTGAGTGGGAACGCCAATGTGGTGGGTAAAAACACTTTTTATTTTGATCAGAACGATGCATTAAACACAGGATTTATTTTCCGATGAGTACCCCATTTTTATCGCGCCAAGCGACGTTTCGCAGTTTATTAACAAGTTCACAGCTCGATAGCGCTTTGATTTTTGGCTACGAGAATATTCGTTATTTATCTGGTTTTAGCGGCCATGCCGCGTATTTAGTGATTAATCAAAATAGTGGTTATTTAGTCACTGACTACCGTTACGCAGAGCAAGCCACAAATGAAAGCCAAGGCTTTGAAGTAATTTGTCGCGACCGTGATAACGAAACGTTAGGCCATTGCTTTAATCGCCTTATCGACAAAAATGCTAAGTTAGGTTTTGAAGCTGATCATATTAATGTTGGGGCTTGGCAAGCAATAAATGCAGAGTTGTCAGTTGCACAATTAACACCAATACAAGGTGTTGTTGAGCGTATGCGCGCAGTTAAAGATGATTGGGAAGTGAAGCAAATTGAGCTTGCAGCGGCGATTGCTGACCAAGCACTTAATGAAACCTTGCCTTACTTTAAAACCGGAGCCAGTGAGCGCGATATTGCACTAGAGCTTGAATATCGCATGCAAAAGCTCGGTTCAAACGGCATGAGTTTTGACACGATTTTGTTATTTGGCGAGCGCACCTCTTTGCCACATGGTATGCCGGGTGATCGCAAACTCGCTGTTGGTGATTTTATTACCCTAGATTTTGGCGCTGTAATTAATGGTTATCGCTCTGATATGACGCGCAGTTATATTTATGGCGAAGCCTGTGAAAAACAACAATTGGTTTATCAAACTGTCGCAGATGCACAGGCCGCAGCTATGGCTGAAGTGGTTGCAGGTGCTGCGGCAACTGATGCTTTAAAAGCAAGTCATCGAGTTATTGTAAATGCCGGTTTTGCTGAGTATGCAGGTGAAGGATTAGGTCATGGCGTAGGGTTATTTTTACATGAGTTTCCGATTATTAAACCTAACTGTGACTATCAACTTGAAGCCGGTAATGTCATTACGGTTGAACCGGGAATTTATATTCCAAACTTTGGTGGTGTGCGTTTAGAGGATGATATTTTGGTTACTGAAAATGGCTACAAGCTGCTTACTCATGCTCCTAAGCAAATGATTTTACCTGAAAGACGTTAAGTGGATACGCCATGAAAATAATTGAAAAAGAACAGGTGTTATCTAGCCTCTCGTTTGATGCCTTAATTAATGCACTTAACACGAGTTTTGCCGCAACTTTTTAATGCCACAGCGACAAGTGTTTGAATTACAGCCGGGTGATCCTTCACATAATGCATTTGCTGTTTTGCCTGCTTGGGATGAAGAGGTGATTGGGGTGAAATCCTTTACTTATTTCCCGCAAAATGGCGAGGCGGGCTTTGAATCCTTATATTCAAAAATTATGCTGTTTGACCGAGCGCATGGTGTACCGCTTGCGCTGGTGGATGGCACAAGTGTGACGCTTTGGCGCACTGCTGCGGTTTCCGCACTGGCGGCACGCTATCTAGCACGTGAAGATGCAGAGCATTTGGTGTTTTTTGGTAGCGGTAACCTTGCCAGTTATATGATTAAAGCGCATTTGTCAGTTCGTAATTACCGTAAAGTGACCATTATTGGCCGTAATCGCGACAAATTAGATAGCTTGATTAGCAAGTTACAAAGCGAATTTAGTCACGTTGCATTTGTTGCTGGGCAATCTGATAAAGAAACGATTGCAAGTGCTTGCACAATTAGTTGTGCAACTGGCTCACCTGAGCCGTTATTTGATGGTAACTGGGTCAGTGCTGGTGCGCATATAGACCTAATCGGTAACCATCACAAACATTGCCGAGAGTGTGATACGCAAACAGTAACACAAAGTGAGGTTTACGTGGATGGCCTAACAAACGTGTTAAATGAAGCGGGCGAATTGTTAATCCCGATAGCTGAAGGAGCGTTTAGCCAACAGCAAATAAAAGGTGAATTAGCCGACTTATGTGCTAAACGCGTTTTAGGCAGACAGCAAGAAAGTAGCATCACATTATTTAAATCGGTGGGCACGGCGCTTAGCGATCTTGTGGCTGCTAACCTCGTTTATAAGTTATCTAACTAAGTTGGGAATGGGCATGAAATTAGAGCTGTTATTAGTTGGCGGGTTAATATTACTTTGGGGCTTGGAGCCTTGGGTATATTATTTTTTGTGCCGCCAACGAAAACGCTCTTGGCGTGCTTGCGCTATTGAAAAAGCCACATTAGTTGGCTTACAAGATTTGATGCCATTTTATAGCTTTAAAGATAAACAAATGATGCTGCAATATTGTTTTGAACAAGAAAAATACAGTGTTATTTTGGAGTATGATAAAAGTTGTTTAAATGCGCTTAATGAGAATCAAACAGTGTATTTGTTTGTTGACCCAGCTAACCCGGAAAAAGCATTTCTTTACCGTATGCCTAATCGCATAATTGCTTATTTATTTCCATTACTTGGCTTTCTTTTATTTACGCTAGCACTCACCTAGACTAACAGTATTGTCTTCTTTTATTGAATATGCGATGTGGCGACGTTGGACAGGGGTTAGCTTTTTATTACTGATTGTTGTATTTGTGGCTACCCGCGTATGTGCTGTTGAACTTGAAATGGTTGTTACAGAGCATTTTCCTCCTTATCAGGTTAAGTCAGGGGAAAAACTCGATGGCGTTGCTGTCGATATTGTTAAGGCGTTATTGCGCCGAGAGCAAATATCCACCGAGCATTTAGTATTGCCTTGGTCCCGTGCTTATCATATTGCTACCACAGAAAAAAACGTATTAATTTACTCAATGCGCCGAACGCAAAAACGTGAAAGTAGTTTTGAGTGGATTGGGCCGGTTTTTCCAAATAGCTCAATGCTACAAAGCAAAAGTTCGTTGTTTCTATGGCAATTGAAAGCACGTGAACAAGCAAACGTCACGACTCAGTCAATGCAAACTCTAACCTTAGTCGTCGCAAGAGATGATTACATTATGGATGAAATTGTTGCACGCTATCAGTGGCCTGAAAAAAACGTAATGAAGGTCAGGCACTGGCCTGAAGCAATTAACGCATTAAAAGAACAGCGTGTAGATGCGATTGTATTGCAGAAAAACAATTTAATTGCGCTTAGTAAGCAAATGGCATTTGATTTAAACGATTTTGTGCCTGTTGTTGATTTAGGGCGTACTCCTCAGTTGTATGTTGCTCTTAGTAAAGGATCTGATAAACAGCTAGTTGAGCGTTTACAGCAAAGCTTAGCGAGCTTACATGCTTCTGAAGAATATAATTTAATTGAACAGCAATGGCGTTCATCATTCATAAAAGTTAATTTTTAACTCCTTTCTATTCATGCAACTTATGATAAGCATAAACATGCTGGCCTTGGATCGTAATATAAAACCCTTATACTAAAGGTGAATAACTAACCAATACCTGACGCTTTTAATTAAAGTGCTACAGTTTATTAAAGTGTTTGAAGTCGTTCAAATACTCAAGCCATGTTAGGTATTTCACGTCACCAAGGAGGTATTATTGTGCTTCAAGAATATCGTTTACATGTCGATCAGCGTGCAGCCCAAGGTATAGTGCCAAAACCGTTAGATGCACAGCAAACCGCTGAACTTATCGAATTAATTAAAAACCCACCGGCAGGTGAAGATGAATTTATTTTAGATCTACTCGTTAATCGTGTACCGCCAGGTGTTGACGATGCGGCATACGTAAAAGCGGGTTTCTTAGCTGCGGTCGCGAAAGGTGAAGCATCATCGCCATTGATAACAAAAGAATATGCCGCTGAACTACTGGGCACCATGTTAGGTGGTTACAACATTGCCCCGATGATTGAATTACTAGACGATGAAGCGTTAGCGCCTATTGTGGCAAAAGGGTTATCCAAAACATTACTAATGTTTGATGCGTTTTACGATGTAGAGGAAAAGGCAAAAGCGGGTAACAAATATGCGCAACAAGTGATTGAGTCATGGGCAAATGCTGAGTGGTTCACCGACAAGCCCGCTGTTGCCGAGAAAATCTCTGTTACTGTGTTCAAAGTAACAGGCGAAACTAATACTGATGATTTATCTCCAGCGCCAGATGCATGGTCACGTCCAGATATTCCACTACATGCGCTCGCAATGCTTAAAAACGAGCGTGAAGGTATAAAACCAGAAAAGCCGGGTGAGATTGGTCCAATCTCTCAACTTGAAGAGTTAAAAGCAAAAGGTTTACCACTTGCGTATGTAGGTGATGTGGTAGGTACGGGGTCTTCTCGTAAATCCGCGACTAACTCAGTGCTTTGGTTTATGGGCGATGACATTCCATTCGTGCCTAACAAAAGGGTTGGAGGAGTATGCTTAGGGGGAAAAATTGCCCCTATTTTCTTTAATACCATGGAAGATTCGGGCGCATTACCAATTGAACTGCCCGTTGATGAATTAAATATGGGTGACCAAATCGATATTTACCCATATGAAGGCGTTGTTAAACGCTTTGGTAGCGATGAGGTGATTTCCAACTTTAAGCTTAAATCAGAGGTGATCCTTGACGAAGTGCAAGCTGGCGGCCGTATTCCTTTAATAATTGGCCGTGGTTTAACCGATAAAGCACGAACATCACTTGGTCTTGCTCAAGAAACAATATTTCGTAAACCGGCAGCTGCAGCCGATACTGGCAAAGGCTACACGCTCGCGCAAAAAATGGTGGGCAATGCGTGTGGCGTTAAAGGTGTACGCCCTGGTCAGTACTGTGAGCCGAAAATGACGACTGTTGGTTCACAAGACACCACAGGCCCAATGACACGTGATGAACTAAAAGACTTAGCATGCTTAGGCTTTTCAGCAGATTTAACCATGCAGTCGTTTTGTCATACTTCTGCCTACCCAAAACCAATTGATGTAAATACGCATCATACATTACCCGATTTCATTATGAATCGAGGAGGGGTATCGCTTCGCCCCGGTGACGGTATTATTCATTCATGGCTAAACAGAATGCTGTTGCCTGATACCGTGGGAACGGGGGGTGATTCACATACACGTTTTCCTCTGGGTATTTCTTTCCCAGCAGGCTCTGGTGCGGTTGCTTTTGCCGCTGCAACGGGAGTGATGCCGCTCGATATGCCGGAGTCAGTATTAGTAAGGTTTAAAGGTGAAATGCAAGCGGGCATTACGTTACGCGACCTAGTACATGCCATTCCTTACTATGCAATTCAGCAAGGCTTATTAACGGTAGAGAAAAAAGGCAAAGTTAACGAGTTCTCAGGGCGAATTTTGGAAATTGAAGGGCTGGAGTATTTAACCGTTGAGCAGGCATTTGAACTGTCTGATGCATCAGCAGAGCGATCTGCGGCGGGTTGTACCGTGAAGCTCTCACAGCAATCAATCGAAGAATACTTAAACTCGAATATTGTTATGCTTAAGTGGATGATCACAGAAGGCTATGGTGATGTACGTACTATTGAGCGCCGAATCACCAAAATGCAAGAATGGTTAGAAAATCCAGAACTTATGTCAGCGGATGCAGACGCAGAGTACGCCCATATCATTGAGATTGATTTAGCAGAAATTAACGAGCCAATTTTATGTGCGCCAAACGATCCAGATGATGCTCGCCTGCTATCAGAGGTGCAAGGCGAAGAAATCAATGAAGTGTTTATAGGCTCGTGTATGACAAACATCGGCCATTTCCGTGCTGCGGGTAAGTTACTTGATAATTTTAAAGGCCAATTACCAACGCGAATGTGGATTGCACCACCAACCAAAATGGACCGTGATCAGCTTACCGACGAAGGCTACTATGGCATTTATGGTCGTGTAGGAGCGCGTATTGAAACGCCAGGGTGCTCGTTGTGTATGGGTAACCAAGCGCGAGTTGCAGACCAATCTACCGTGGTGTCTACTTCTACACGTAACTTTCCTAACCGCTTAGGTACGGGAGCAAATGTATTTTTAGCATCTGCCGAACTTGCTGCAGTAGCTGCAATTATAGGTAAATTACCTACGCCAGCTGAGTACCAAGAATACGCGACAATGATAAATGCAACAGCTGCTGATACATACCGGTACTTAAATTTTCATAGAATGCCGCACTATACTAAAAAAGCTGAGCAAGTGATTATTCAGCAAGCGGTGTAACGAGTTAGCTGTGTAATTGAGTGTGATGGTTATAAAAGCCGATGTTATTTAGCATCGGCTTTTTGCATTTTAAGATAATTTAATTCTTTAAATCTGGGAATTTATTATTAGCTATGATGTAATATTTTCAATAATTGTTGTTAAATTAACCATTTGTTAATTTTCATAAATGCGAATTTAAACGCGAGGCAAGGAAGTGTATTTCAGAGTATTGCTATATGTGTTCAGCACGTTGCTGTTGTTGGGTTGTGTAGGTGAAGGCGAAACCAGCAAATCAGTTAGTGAAGATGCGGCACAAACACCGGTACCCGTAGGCAGTGAAGGGGGAGTTATACGCTTTGATGGCACAGGCACTTTAGACCTAGAAGTTGGCGCTGTTGCCGATGGCTTGACACTGTCAGTTGATGTAGGGCAATCGCAAGCCTTTCCCGATGCGCAAAATTCGCTTTCGAAAGTGTATTCGATAACACCAATTGAAACCGCATTATTTGATAAAGCGGATCTGTCAATTCCATTACCAAGTGATTATCAAGCGGATCAGCAATATGTACTGGCTAGACTTGTTAACAATACATGGGTACCTAATTTTAATTCGCGCATAGAAGGTAATTTTATTAGCGCTGAAATTTATCACTTAGGTATATACGGCATTCGTAAATTACCGAATGTTTCTACCTTTAAATCCATTGGACCAGCTTGTGACACAGCTGCTGTACAACAAACGATTCGTTTTGTGCATGTTGCTGATTTGCATTCTCGCTTCGGCTATAAAGAGCGCTTATACAGCCGTTTGAAATCATTGCATTTAACTTCACTAGAAGAAAACCCTTACACTGTTTTTACTAATGGTGGCGATGATTATGAAAAAGGCAATGTGGCCGAGCAAGTATCTATGGGTCGGGCCTCATCACTGGCGACACAAGCTATGGAGTTTGATGTGCGTGTGGTGGGGAACCATGATTATGCTTGGGGAGAAGATGAATTATTAGCGTATGCACAAGATGAAACCGCACTGGTACTTGCTTCAAATACGCAATATGTTGGTGAAAAAGCACAAGGCTTTGCTACACATAAATTTGGCATTATTGATGTTGGTTGTGTCAAAGTTGGCTTCTTGGGTATGACCTCAGGTCCATGGAATGAGCTTGATAAAGAATACAAAGAACGCCCACTACCAGACTTTATTGATAACTTTGTTATGGATTATGAGTTTACCGAAGTCGCAGAAGGTTTAGTGCGTTTTTATGGTGAGCAAGTTGATTATCTTGTAATGGTGAGCCATTTAGGTTGGGTGGATGATCGCATTGCGCAAAATGTACCTGAGATTAATTTAATTCTTGGTGGTCATAGCCATGATAAGCCGCAAATTCATAGGTATAACGACAATCAATCGATTGTGATTGAACCCGATATTTACGGCATGGGCGCAACCGTGATTGATATTGACTTTAACTTATTCGATAAAACGTCACGCCCGGTGCGCTTTGAAAATGATGAAATTCAAATTGATACTTTAGATATCAATACATTTCATGAACCGCTTGATAACAAAATAGCAGAAATCGTTAAAACCTATTTAGAAGATCCAAACTATAAAGTGGCGATTTCTGAAAATTACCCCGACCGCAATGATATTGAAAAAGTACTAGCCGATGCGCTGATTTTTACTCACAAAGTAGATGCTGTTTTGTTGGGGGCTTATGACTTGGCAGACCCGTTTAGCTTGTATCCTTGGCAAGCTGGGGGAGTAACCCAGCAAGAGTTGCATGATGCGTTTCCGGTTGAGCGTCAGCCTTCGAATACATTGGGTTTTAATGCGGTTTACTCGGTTGAAGTGTCAGGTGCGGATTTAGAGTCTATGGTGGGTCAGCAGCCCCAGTGGCAATACTTTGGTGAGCAGCAATTTAATCCGGATAGTAGCTACACGGTAGCGCTTTACAAAGGTGCTGCATTAAATCCATCTTTGTTTTTTAATGATGTGAACTTTGAAAATCCCACTGCGCTAGATGATAGCTGGCGAGTGATTGAAGAATATGGCCGTTATCGCACTGGCCAATGTTTGCACTTAGACACAGATACACAATTAAATGCCTGTAAAGAAGATGAATTTATAACGCTTTGGCAGTTTGATAATAGCGAAGATCCATTTTTAGCGGACTATGGTCCATCGACCATGAAGTTGTTTAACCCTGATCGTAAAAGTTATAGCGATGAGGTGATTTTCGAAAAAATTTCGCAACTTGAAGAATCAATCCCAAGTCTTTCTGGTTTTGATGCAACCGTTATGAAATTCCCACGCTTTAAAATAAACGAAGGCTTAAAAGTGCGCCATAACGTCGATGCCAACGGTGATTTTGTCGAGCAAGGGTTGGTGTCAGATTATTCACTGGTAATGGATTTATTGTGGCCAAGTGAAAGTGTGGCGAAATACCGTCCGTTATTACAAACATCTCTCAATTATGAAAGCGAAATCGAAGACGAAAAAAAGGCAGAAATCCGCTTTGAATCAATAGAAGGAGAGCGCACAACTGGCGGTGTTGGATTTGATGGCTTTTGTGGTGAAATGCTCCCTGACACTTGGTACAGAATTGCACTGGTATTTTATAGTGCCCCATTTGATGGCACCTTTAAGGTTTACATTAATGGCGAATTAGCCTGTGAAAAAACAGGGCGCAATATTACCGAACGCTTTGCGCTAGGTGAGCAGTTCTTATTACTAACTGATGGCACATGGGCAGCCCAACCAGGGTATTTAAATGCAGCGTTGTTTGCTGGCCGCAGCTTAAGTGAAACAGAAATTAAAATGATGGGTGGGCCATCAGCAAAAATGACGTTCTCGCAAGAAAAAGCCAAAACCAGTGAAACAATTTTGCGCCATCAACAAAGTGCACCAGGGCGACCGTACAACCCATGGCTTGAACAGCGCAATAAGTTCTTCAAATGAGTTAGTTGCGTTATAAGCTGCTTCGATTTATAACGCTTTTTAACAAATCAAATTAGCCGCACAATGTATGTTGCGTTAAAGTCGGGAAAATTAATTTTTAAGAAGCATTATGAAAACAAAAATTAGCGCCGTTATTTTATTACTTGTTAGTATTGCATTGCTTATCCCTGGGGTAACTCAGCCTGTGTTAACACTGCAAGGTAATATTGATAAAGCCAAAATAGTGGATGTGGGTATTAACATGCTTGCCGAAGAAGGCGATGGCAATACACGCGGCATGTTACGTATGTTCTCGGGTATGCTTGGCCTTGATAAGTTAGAAGGTGAAGTTGAAGCCTATCGCAAAACTCGCAGTATTGTTGGCACTATTGAAGAACTTGCCAATAATCAAAACCATGTGGTGGCAGTATTAGTTGGGTTATTTGCTGTGATCATTCCATTTTTAAAACTACTGATGCAGCTACTCAGTGTGTTATTGCCCGCTAAAATTAAGCTCACTCGTTTGCTTAATACCGCTGCTTCTAAGCTTAGTAAGTGGAGTATGACCGACGTATTTGTGATTGCACTTATTGTTTCTTATTTGGCTGGCAATGCCGATGGGCAAATGGGCGATATGTTAAAAATGAAAGCCGAGCTAGGCATCGGCTTTTGGTTTTTTACTGCGTATTGTATTGTGGCAATTGCCTCTTCTCAGTTTGTAGAGCGCATTCATAAAGCTCGCTAATAAATCAATTCGGCTGAGTCTTTATCGCCACGAGCATAAAGGCTCTGTTTTATTTCAGCTCGTGTTTCACTTGCCTTATCTTGGCTCAGTTTGAAGTTACCAAGGATTTCAGTAATTTCCACTCTAAACACCATTATGTACTTTAACGACTGAGACAGCTCATTTTCACCTACTTGAGAAAGTTGCCACTGCGTTGCCAGTTTATCTTCAAATTGTGCAACGGAATAAGCCATTATCTCGCGCTTTTGTGAGGGAGCAGAAATAGGTTGTGCTGTCCCTTTTACCTCTAATTTGGCGTAATGCCATGTAGGTAAATAGACCTTTTCGGCATCATTGGGTGAAACATAACAGTCTGCACCATTAAATAGGCATTTTATGTTTAAAGGCTGCTTAGCAAGTAGCTTGGCAAGCGGGTTATTTGCTGCCATATGCCCCAATAAATGCTGCTTATTTTCATCAAGCACTAATGGAATGTGGCAAAGCTCAATGTCGCCTTGCGCGTTTTGATAAATCAAACTTGCCAGCGGAGACTTCTCAATGTGCGTTAACAGTCGAGCAAAGTCATTTTCAATATATTGGCGTGGTGGATACATATTATAACTTTGCCTCTAATTGTTGTTTTACATTTGGCCAGATTATATGAGTGACACTAAATACTGCGCTATTACGATAGCTACCGTCAATCAGCTTTCTATCTTGCCATGCAATGCCTTCAAATTGCGCGCCTAGTCGGGCAATGGCATTTCGTGATTTTTGGTTATTTTCATGGGTGCGAAGCTCTACTCGGGCTGCACCAAGTTGTTCAAATGCGTAACTTAACAGTAAGTATTTTGCATGTGTATTGATATGGCAACGTTGAAATTCAGGGGTAATAAACGTGTGGCCAATTTCAAGTTTATCGTGATTAAAATCAAGGGCAAATAAGCGTGTGCTGCCCACCAGTTGATTACTTTTTTTATCAATAATCACTAACGGCAACTGCTTATCAGCATGGTACTGTGCTGTTTCATTAAACCAATGCTCAAGCGTATCTTTGTCTTTGCAGTAATTGCTATGTACATATTGCCAAATTTTCGGGTTTTTCCCTGCTTGTAATAAATCATCTAAATGGTGGTGTTGCAGCTTTTGCAAAACGACTTTGTTAGTTTCAAATTGTGTTTGTGTTAATTGTTGCATGGTAACCTCATTCCAAATTTTTCATGCTTTATGAGGTGTATTAAAAAAGAAATCTGGTATAACGTTAACAACCAGTTTTTATTATTTGTATAGACCAGAAGTTGAATGCGTTTACTGACCATTTCATTGAATCCACATGAAAAAAAATACCTCGCCATTGCTGCGAGTATTCGAGAGGCCATTTTATCGGGTCAGTTAAAACCACAAGACCGATTGCCGGCAAGCAGAGATTTAGCAAATCAGCTCAATGTGAATCGTCATACAATTATGGCGGCTTGCGATGAGTTAGTGGCGCAGGGGTATTTAGAAAGTTTACCGCGTATCGGTTATCAAGTGGTTTCGGTCTTACCGGTTGAGGGCTGTGTACCAAACGAATTGAACGAAACTCAGCAATTTAATTTGGCTCACTTATTTAAATCGCCAAAAGCGAGTCTTTCTAACGCTGATTTCAATGTGCGCTTTAATTTTGCTGGTGGATTACCAGATATAACCCAATTTTCAATGAAAGTATTTAAAAGCCATTTAAATACGGCGTTAAAGCAGTTAGACCTGGGCAGCTTGCATTATCAGGGCACGCTCGGGAATGAAACATTACGTGAACAAATAAAAAAATACTTAGTAAGAGCCCGCGGTCTTTCATCTGGCGAAATATTAATAACCAATGGATCGCAAGAAGCATTGTTTATTGTCGCGCAAGCGGTGTTACAGGGCGGTGACAATGTGGCGGTTGAGCAACTTAGTTATCCGCCTGCATGCGCTGCGCTCAGGTCAAATGGTGCAAACCTGATTACCATTGAACAAGATGAGTTTGGTATAAAACCTGACAGCTTAAAGCGCGTGTTAGCGCATACTAAAATAAAGCTTTTGTATTTAACGCCGCTACACCAGTACCCAACAACAGTGACCTTATCGCCACAACGTCGCAGCCAAATATACCAATTAGCTCAGCAGCATGATTTTTTAATTTTAGAAGATGATTATGATCATGAGTTTCATTATCGCTGTTCACCGTTAGTACCCATGGCGGCAAATGACCCTGACTGTCGAGTCATTTATATCTCAACTTTTTCAAAAATTATGTTTGCAGGCGCGCGGCTAGGTTATGTTTCGGCTCACCCTCAAGTTATTGAGTATTTGGCTAATAGTAAAAAAATTATTAACCACAAAACCGAGTGTGTATTACAGCAAGCAGTAGCTAATTGGATGAGCGAAGGGGACTTTGAAAGACATCTTCGCAAAATGACACAATTGTATTTAGCGCGCAGAGATCACCTTGTGTTGTTGTTAGAAGGTTATAAACAAGCGGGTTACCCGATCACCTTTGCTGTTCCCGATGGGGGCATGGCTATTTGGCTTGGTTGTAAGCGTGATTTAACTGGTTTTACTGAGTTGGCACAGGCGCATGGAATATACATTCAATGTCAGCATGACTTTAACTCACAAGTAACCAATTGTGACGAGCAAGGTTTTCAGTATCTGCGTTTAGGGTTTGCCAGTATGGAAGAGCAAACCCGTTTAGAGGCGGTTAATGCGTTAATGGCGTTATTATTCCCCGCTTTGCGTACTTAGCCAATTGAGCGCTTGCGCTTTATTGTTGAAACACTGATGTGTTAGTCCTGCTGTAGGGTAAACATAGTCACACACTTGTTGTGTCATCGACCTTGTTACACAATGTTCAAGATTTACTGCGACAGCTTTGGCACTGGAGGCTTTTAAAAACTCAATATGTGCATTTTGTGCGTCTGGCGTTGGCAGTGCCTCGCCATGAATGTTAAGTAATACATCAAAATCAGTAATTTGCTGATTACGCACCATATCAATTAATTGCTCATGTAAATGCATAAAAAACTCAGCATTCCATGGCCCGGTTGTGTTTATTTCTAGCGTTTTTCCTTGCCAATTAAGGCTGACATCGCCATGCATTTTAAATTTTTCAAACATATAGCGTTTAAATTCAATTTTTAGTTTTGCTGTACCTTTATTCTAGCTGAGAGTTTTCAGTTGGAGTAGTTATGAAACAAGCAATTATTGTTGGTGCAGGTCATGCTGGTTTAGCAACCGCCTATTTATTGAGGCAAAAAGGCTATCACAAAGTGGTTATTTTAGAAGCATCAAATGCTGTTGGCAGTGCGTGGCGAAATCGTTATGAAGGGTTAACTTTGTTTACTTCTCGGCGCTATAGTCAGTTGCCAGGGTGGAATATATCTGGCAACGCAAGCGAGTACCCGTCAAAACAGGAATTGGTTGAATATCTTGAACAATATGCTGCTGCACTGTCATTAGATATTAGATTTGGCCGTAAAGTAGTTGATGTGCGAAATGACACCATTGGCTTCACAGTAAATTGCAGTAATGGTGAAACCTACCACAGCAAAATGCTGTTTGTATGTACTGGTGCATTTCAAATCCCCCATTCGTATCCGCTGGATAATAACTCTTTTTATCACGGTAAAGTGTTTACGCCAGAATCTATTGGTGATCGGCACTTAACATGTGAAAACGAAAACTGGTTAGTGATTGGTGATGGTGCCAGTGGCCGGCAACTGGCAAAAATGTTGGTTAAAAAGAACCACGTATTTTTATCTATGGGCAAGGCGCGTTCTTTTTTGCCACAGCGTTTATTGGGTAAGGATATTTTCTGTTGGTTAGATAAGCTTGGCCTGATTCGTTTGGCAAAGCAGCATTGGTTAGCGAAAAAAATGCGAAAGAAAGACCCATTTCCTGCAACTGGTAGTCGTAATTATCAGTTAGCTAAGGCTGGAATAACACTTTGTAAGCGCTTTAATTTGAATAAGTTAAATAGCGAAAAGCCAATAACACTTAAAGGGCAAGTGATAGATAAGGTGATAATTGCCACAGGCTATAACAATGATTTTTCTTGGCTTGAAAGCTGTTTAGCGCAGCAAGCTAGCAATAAAGATTTTTTTGATAAAGTATCCGACATATCGGGATTATATATCCTGTCTCAACCTTGGCTGAGCTCGCGTGGTTCGGGCTTGATTATGGGCCTAGAGCACGATTTTAAATTATTAGATTTGCTCGAATGTTAGCGTTCCTTTTAATTGCTTTGGCTGTATGCCAAATAACTTTTTACATTCGCGGCTTAAATGTGCGGCATCACTAAACCCTACTTGATGGGCTGCTTTTGTTAAATCAAAGCCATTTGCGAGTAATGGTATTAGGCGTTTTAATCGTAAGTAACGTTGGTAACTTTTAAATGGCATGCCAATTTGCTCACTAAATAAATGTGATAACCGGCTTTGCGATAAATTAACTATTTTTGCTAATTGTGAAAGATTTAGCTGGGCACTGTCACACAGTTGTAAGTGATTAAGTATTTTTGCAATACGCGGATCCGTGGGGGGCTTTGCTTGGGTATGGTGGCATAAAATACTAGTTAAAAATTCAGTCATCGCATAATCAAAGCTGCCTGTTTTATCTATAAAATATTGCCAAAGGTATTGCGATTTGGCTTGTTCAAAGCAGGTGTAAACATTGTTTTCATTTTTTTGGCAGTTAATAAGGTGTGTTAGTTTTTTGCCGAGTACACTAAAGTTATCAATCAATATGGTGATCACCGGTTGATCACTTTTTAAAGTATGGTTTACTTTACTTGCAATTATTAAACAGGTTGTGGAAAGCGTTTTTTGGTCAACAGTAATACTGGCTTGTGGCGACAATAAGTTAATTTGAATAAATTGATGGCTATGTTCATTTGCCGTCAATTTATCATTAAATGCGATATAAATGCCTTGGTAGGCTAAAAATTGGGTTTTCAAAGTTCCACTTGTTCCAAATACTCAGCCACCTTGGCGTCAATGCCAAGCTGCTCCTTAATGTGGCAACGCATTGCTTCACATGCACTGACTTCACCATGGTTAATATAAATTTGCTTTGGTAATGCTTCGCCTTGCTGCAACCAATTTAGAATATCTTGATAATCACCATGGGCCGAAAGTGAATCTAGGTTTAGAACATTTGCTTTTACATCAATATATTCGCCATGAATTTTTATTCTTTCGGCGCCATTAATAAGCGCTTCGCCGCGTGTGCCAGCTGCTTGAAAGCCTAAAAATGCGACTGTGTGTTTATCATCTGGCAATAAACTTTTTAAGTGATGTAATACCCGTCCACCGCTTGCCATGCCGCTTGCTGATACAATAATACAGGGTAGATTGCGGCTATTGAGCATTTCCGACTCTTCTTGCGTTTTAACAAACTCTGTCATGTCATCAATTGCTTGGCATTGTTCTTTTGTTAGTTTGTGGTGCTTGTGGGCTTTTTCATAAAGATCGGTGACCTTTATTGCCATCGGGCTATTGAGATAAACCGGTACATTCGGAATTCGCTGCTCTCTTTTTAGCTCAGAGATTAAATGCAAAATTAACTGTGCGCGGCCAACGGCAAAAGAGGGCATAAGAAATATACCGCCACGCTTAAACGTGTCATTTATGGCATCGGCGAGAATTTGCTTGGTGTCGGTTGCAGTATGACGTCTATCACCATACGTTGCCTCTACAACTAGTAAGTCACAGGGTGAAATCGGCTCTGGCGGATACATAATTGGATCGTCTTGCCTACCAACATCTCCGCTGAAAACTAACGTTTTACTGTTTGCGTTTAACTCGATACTTGAAGAGCCGAGAATGTGTCCATTTGGTTTTAAGTTAATTGTTATATTTGGCAAAATTTCGACATTATGTTGAAAATCGAGCGGCACAAAAAGAGATAACGACTTTTTAGCATCATTTAATGTATACAGTGGTTCAGCTGGAGAGTGCTTAGAGAAGCGTTTTTTATTTGCATATTTTGCGTCTTCTTCTTGTAAAAAACCCGCATCAGGCAGTAATACTTCACATAGTTTTAGTGTTTCGTGAGAGCAAAAAATAGGGCCTCTAAATCCTTGCTTGTATAAAAGCGGAATATAACCCGAATGGTCGATATGTGCGTGGGTTAATAAAACGGCATCTAACTTAGTTACATCAAACGGAAGAGCTTGCCAGTTGCGAGTGCGATAGTTTTTTATGCCTTGGTAAAGGCCGCAATCAATTAAGATCTTTAGGTTGTTTACTTGCAGTAGGTGTTTTGAACCTGTAACTGTACTTGCTGCTCCGATAAATGTTAATTTCATGGCAAGCTCCATATTTAGTGTAATTAGCTCTATTTTAGTCAATCTTACTAATAATGAATTGTTAGCAAGATACGAAATTAAGCTAACACACTGAAAGTTATATTAATATATATTTGGCATAGAGTTTGATTTAAATTAAATAAATTGGAAATTTGAGAGGTTTATATGGCAGAACAAGGATCAGCAGGCAATGTAATCGCTGCTATTTGTAACGTGTTTTTCCCAGGTCTTGGGCAGTTGGTACAAGGGCGCATTGGCGCGGCACTGATATTTGCGATTGTAGTATTTGGTGGCTACGCTTTATGGTTTTTTGTCGTTCCAGCAATCATTGGCGGTATTTTCCACTTGTGGGCAATAATTGATGCGGCTAAGTTTCGTAAAGTTGAAATATATCGTTGATGTTAATTAAAGTTTAAATTTTTGCATTTTAGTAAGGTGACGTTTTAGTTACCTTGCTAAAATTACGTTTTTCCTACTCTAAACTATCGATCTTAACCTTTAACACGCCCAGGTCCTCCTCTTGTAACATCAACAATTTCAGATGTAGTGTAAATGATTGTAAACAATTAAATTGTGTGTAAATTAAATTTTACTATCGATATTTTTGTAGTTTATTGTTTTTTCTGTGTTTTTCTGTGTTTTTCTGTGTTTTCCTTTTTGGCTTAGCTTAGATGTAAATAATGTTATTTGTCGAATAGTACTCATGTTTTGTAATTTTTATGTTAAAACTGTGTTGTTCGGATTACATTTTTAAACAAAGAGAAACATTTGTGTAATTTGTGACAATTAACATTTAGAAAACTTCAGGGAAATCTCATTTTGAAAAAATTAAACTTATTAGCACTTAGCGTTAAGTCTGCGCTATTTGCAGGTGCAATAACCAGCTTTGCAGGTGTTGCCGCAGAAGAAGAAAAAAATAATGCGGAAGACGAGGAAATTGAAAAGGTTGTAGTGACTGGCTCTCGAATTCGTAAAGCTGAATTTTCGAACGCATCACCAATTCAAGTCATTAGCGGCGACCTTTCTCGAGAGATGGGCTTATTCGAAGCTGGTGAAATGCTTCAATCAACCAACCAAGCAGCTGGTGTTCAGATTGATAACACGTTTGGTGGTTATGTATTAGATAACGGACCAGGAGCGGCGACAATTGGTTTCCGTGGTTTAGGTGCTGAGCGTACACTTGTTGTCATTAATGGTCGTCGTATGGCTCCTGCAGGGGTTGGAGGCGCGCCTACTTCACCAGATCTCAATTTGATTCCAGGCGTAATGATTGATCGTGTTGAGAATTTATTTGATGGCGCTTCAACGGTTTATGGTTCTGACGCAGTAGCTGGCGTAGCGAACGTAGTATTAAAGTCAGATATTGAAGGTTTTGAAGTTCAAGGTTCTTATCAAGCGCCGCAAAGTGGTGGCGGTGAACAATCAAATCTTTCTGTTATGTGGGGTGACACTTACGACAATGGTTTCATTACTGTTGGTCTAGAATACGCTGATTCAAAAGCACAATCATACTCAGAAACTGCTTTTGCAAAAGGTTGTGAAGAGCGTATTTTTGAATCTGAAGAAGGTGATATCATTACACGATTTAGCGGTATTGGTCCTACAGCTGGTGGTGAAGATACCTGTGATATTTTTCCGCTAACAAACCGTGTTTTCGTTCCAGCTTTCTGGGGTAGTCTATATGTAACTCCTGGATATACTAACACAGGCATTCCAAATTTAAGTGAAACGACAGTTCCTTCACAATATGCTGGTTTATTCCCTGAGTGGGTTTTAGCAGACTTCAATGGCGATGGTATTATTGACGACCTTGACGGCGCTATTGTAGACGGTAATGGAGATGGTTTGCGTGATGTTGACTTCCAAGATCCATTATATGCATTCCAGCAGTCTGATTATTATAAGAGTGGTGATTACCGCAGCCGCAATGAACGTCTTTCATTCATGGTAAATGGTGAGCATAACTTTGCCGATGACAATGATACAACTTTTTATTACGAAGGTTTGTATGCGCAACGTAACTCTCCAGTATTCAGTCCTGGTGCTCAGTTATTTGAAACTGTTCCGGCTTCAAACCCATATAATCCATGTGGTGTAAATGGTGAGGTAGATTGTTTTGGTGTACTAGGCTTTGGTGATGCTGGTCCATTAGATGTTGATCCTATTATTAATATTCGTGGTGACCGTGATCGTTTTGAAGTTGATGTTGCCCAATACCGATTAGTAACAGGTGTTACAGGTAATTTACCAGGCCTAGAGTCGATTAACTTAAATAATTGGTATTATGATGCATATGTTTCTTACAGTGCATCAAAAGGTACTGATGTCCGTAATGGTTTTAACGAACAACGACTACTACATTCATTGAACACGTCTGTTCTAAATGCTGATGGTACTGTAACGTGTGGTGATGGCACTGATGGCTGTGTTCCAGTTAACCTGTTTGCGGATAATATTTATCAACCAGGTGGTGGTACGTTGACAGACGCAGAATACAATTATCTGTTCGATCAACGTAAAATTGAAACGAAAGTTAATCAATTAGTTGTTAATGGATTCTTAGGTGGCGATCTGTATACTTTGCCTTGGAACAATGAAACAGTATCAGGTATTTTTGGTGCTGAATATCGTCGTGACGAGATTGAATCAGATCCTAACGCAGTAGCTGCACAAGGCTTGCTATGGGGTTATTTCTCAGACCAAGGTGCGGATGGCTCTCGTAGTCTTCGTGAAGTATTTACTGAAATTGACCTACCACTTGTTAAAGGTGTAACAGGTGTTGAAGAGTTTACATTGACTGTATCTGGTCGTATTTCTGACGAAAGCTACTATGACCCAGAAAGTACATACTCTGTAAAAGCTGTTTATCGTCCAGTTGAATGGATTACGCTTCGTGGTACTCAAGGTACATCATTCCGCGCACCTAACTTACGTGAGCGTTTCTTAAACGGTACTTCAGGCTTCTTGACTGTGAGTGACCCGTGTGTTGTTCCAAGTGATGCTCGTATCTCAGATCCAATCAACCCAGATGCAATTCCAACATATGATGCAGCTAATGACCCGCGTGATGATGTAACTCTAGCTCGTTGTGTTTCTGATGGTTTAGATCCAACTTCATTAGGTTTGGATCCTACCTTCACTGAATCAACAAGTACTGAAGTTATCAGCGGTGGTACAACAGAGTTGAGCCCTGAAACGTCACTAGCTAAGACATATGGCTTTGTTATTGAGCAGCCATTTATTGAAGACGTAGATATAACGCTTTCTGTAACTCGATTCGATATTGAAGTAACTAATAGTATTGCTGAACCATCAGCTTTCTATAGCATTAACCAATGTTATGGTGCAGATGGTAATGCAGCTTTCTGTAGCCGTATTAGTCGTGATGAAGGCGGTCAAATTAGTCTAGTTGACCAATCATTCATCAACGTAGGTTTATTAACGTCTCAAGGTTATGACTATAATATTTACTATAATCAAGATTTTGTTATTTCAGAACAAAACTTGGGTGTAACAGTTGACCTTCAAGCAACCAAGATGACTGAAGCCCTGTACGATGTGTTAGGTGTTGTCGATGATAATGTGGGTGAACCAGATTATCCTGAATGGCGTGGTACAGCTCGTCTAATGCTTTCTTATGACGACTTCCGCTTTAACTGGATGGCTCGTTACATCTCAGGTGGTAAAGAAGACGATTTAGGAGAGTTTGAGGAAGATACAACCGGTTGTACAGGCTTGTTTAATAGCGCTGGTGAGCGCCTTAAATGTCGCCCTGTAGGCTTTACTGAAGACTATTGGAAGCATGATGTATCAGTTTCATGGTCTTCTGATGAATATCTAATCTCTGCGGGTGTTCGTAATGTATTTAATGAAGCTCCACCTAAAGTTGATCCAAGTGGTTCATTCTCTAATACTAACGTACCTCTAGGTGTTGGTTATGACATGTATGGCCGCATGCCTTATATCAACTTCTCAGTTAACTTCTAATTGAGCGTTGTAACTTAGCAAATGGCCTCTGATGAGGCCATTTTTAATTGAGGTCTATGATAATGACAAAAATAATATTGGCCCTTGGAGTGCTTGCTGCAAGCTTGGCTTATCCAACTAATTCATTAGCTAGTGAATTAGCTAACTCATCGAATGTTACGCTTGAGGCATTTACAATGATGCCAATGATACGAAGTGTTTCTGTATCTCCAGATGGTAAAAAAGTAGCGATTCTCAGAGCGACAACTAAAAATGGCGATTATGTAATTGAAATAAGAGATCCATTTAATTTAAAGAAAGAGCCAGTAGTTTTAGGGGCCAGCAAGATGATGGTATCGAGTGTTGGCTTTCTTAATAATGAAAAAATAGGCGTTAGCTTTCGCCAAATACTAGAAGATGGAAACTCTAAACGTTGGGTTAATGAATTTGCAATTACGGACGCTGATGGTAAAGGCAAGTGGGTTATTCCCTCAAATAACAAACGTTTAGGTTTCTTTCAAATATTTGATCTGTTACCTAAAGAAGATAACACTGTTCTGGCATTGACTGATGTAAACGATAATCGTATCCCTGATGTAGTTAGATATAATCTTGATAACGGTAGTTTCAAAACAGTTATGCGAGGTAACACTGAAATAACTGGTGGGTTTGTTGCTGATGCGGACGGTGATATTCGTGCAGCTAGAGGATTTGATAGGGCTACAAACTCCATAGAGTTGTTTGCGCGTAGGAAAGGGAGCACTAATTGGAAAAAGATAAAAACAATTTCTCCAAAAAGTCGTGAAAGCTATGATTTTTTAGGTTTTTCAAAGGAATCACCTAACGACATGTATATCAGCGCAAATTTAGGGCAAGATAAAACCGGTATTTATACATTTAATATTGAAACTGGAGAAATATCGGAACGCTTATTTGGGCTGAAATCTGTTGATGCTGGCAGTATTATACAAAATAAATGGGGTTCTTTGCTCGGTTATTCATACACAACAAACTGGCCTAAGCGATATTTTACAGATCCTAATGAAGATGCTTTATACCAAAGCTTAGAGGGTTTATTTCCGAGGAAGTTTGTCAATATTACTAGTCGTTCTAATAGTGATGATGTGTTAGTCGTTCAGACAAGTTCTAATAAAGATCCTGGTACTTTTTACATAATTACTAATAAACAAAAGTTAGATAAAATTGGCGGGCGTTTACCTTTACTTACTGAGGATAAATTAGCCGACGTAAAATACATTAGCTATAGCGCTCGTGATGGTAGAAAAATACGCGCTTATGTGACAACGCCAAATACAAAAGGACCTCATCCTGCAATTGTGCTACCGCATGGTGGTCCGTGGGTACGTGACACGATCATCTTTGATGAATGGGCGCAGCTTTTAGCGGCGAATGGTTATGTTGTAATTCAGCCTAACTACCGTGGTTCTACGGGCTATGGCTTGGAACATTGGGTTGCAGGGGATAATAATTGGGGTCTTAAGATGCAAGATGACCTTGATGACGCCGCAATGTATTTGGTCGAAAAAGGCTATACCACAATAGATAAATTGGCAATGTTTGGTTGGAGTTATGGTGGTTATGCTGCATTTGCTGCATCAATGCGAGAAAAGAATATTTATCAATGTACTGTAGCCGGTGCTGGTGTGAGTGATTTAAGTAGAATCAATGCTACACTGAATGAAGATGAGTTCCTTAGCGAACTTCAACAACCAACTATCACAGGTATTTCTCCTATAGATAAAGTTGAGAAAGTGAATATTCCAATTATGGTGATCCACGGTGATATTGATGAGAGAGTACCTGTTGTTCATAGTCGAAAATTTGTGACTGAACTAGAGAAGTTAAACAAAGTTCATAAGTATGTTGAACTAGAAGATGCCGACCATTTTTATGATACTTTGTTTCATGATCATAAAAACGAGTTCTATAGCAACTTAATTAACTGGTTAGATAATGATTGCGGATTAAAGAACTAAGTTTAGCGTGGCTGTCAATAATCAGTTACACAAGTTAAGTGCACTTTTAAATGAAGTGCACTTTCAGCTAGCATTAATTTTGTTGTAAATTACTTTTGTGAGTAATTTTACCGCTCTCATCTGAAATGAAGAGATGCGTTGCTTTGGGTAACAAAATATCATTTTCTAGTCGGAGACTTCTTGAGTACAGCATGGTTACTCGATCACTATTTATTACACCTTCTTGATATTCACAAGATTTATAATCTTTTTTCCGAGAACCTAACTTTACGTAACCAGTACAGAAAACAATAACTGGGGCTGGTGTGTCTTTGGTGTTTTTGAGTAAGTTACTTAAAACATAGGGGTTTGAACCGTCCCAAACTAATATGTAGTTTTGTTGTCCTTTAAATTTTTCATAACTAATTTCTTTATGTTCAAATGTTTTACCAAGGTCCTGTGGTAATGTTGAACCAATATCTAATCGCTCAGCAAACGTGGGTGCAGAGAATAAGATTGCACCTATCAACAGGTTTGTAATTATTTTTAAATGCTTTGCCATAACTAATGTCCTTTTATGAATTTTTGTACAATAAGTTCGTGAGCAATCAATACAAATATTTAACATCACGGTATTCGCTATAAAATAATATATGGAAGTGGTTAAAGGGAATATTATATGAGAAATGGCGTAAAAAGCTGATGAATGGTAATTATTGGGAGTAACAGCGGTTTCTTATGTAGGCATCTAAGTTTTATTATGCAACTATAGCTTTAAATTGGGAAAAGGTTGAGCAAGCAAACTCGCACAACCTGAACTAAATAATCTTTACTTATTCATCTGTGCTATAAACTTATTTGAATCTGCAATGGATTTATTCATTTCGCTCATAAGTGTTTTAATATCGCGTTTTAATGTAGAAAACTCACCTTTTATTGCGGCAATTGCTTGCGCATTAAGGTTATGTTTTAGGTATAAAACGTTGTCGTTTAACGCGGTTAAAACCGGTTCCATTTTGCTTTCAGAGCGACGCATTGAACGTAATAGTTGCTCAAACTGGCGCTTAGTCGCGGAAAGTTTCTTTTGACTATCGCGTTTTAGTTTAGCGTTTGAATACTGTTCTAATTCTTCTTCCCACTCATCAAACAGTGCTTCGGCTACGTCTTCAACGGCATTAATTTTACTCGATACATCTTCGGCAGATTTTTTACTCGCCAAATAATCATCGTTAAGTTGGTCGTAAACTTTTTGTAGCTCACCACCATCAAAATTAATTAATGTTGTTAAGCGCTCATAGGCTGATTGGAATTCTTCTTGAGAATCTTGTTGCGACTCTTTTGCTTCTTCTACACGGTCAATCAGAATGTCGCGCTTGTGAACACCTACGCTTTCCATTGCAGAGTAATAAGCTGTTTGACAGCCAGAAAGGGTTAATAAGCTTGTGGTTGCGACAGCGAGCAGTAATTTTTTCATAGTGTGTTCAATTCTCTTTATGCTTTCCATTATCTTGTTATTATATGGCAATATTTTTTTATTAGTAGCGCTTACGATGCAGAATAAAGTCGATTACTCCCAGATGTTTCAGCAATTTGGTAAAGCAATACGCTACGCCGCCTTTTGGTTTAAGGGGTATGGCAAACGTTGCTTAGATGACCAAATTACCGTTAATGCTGGTTATTTAGCCTATGTAACCTTGTTGTCATTGGTACCAATGCTCGCTGTGGTCTTTGCTATTTTTTCTGCGTTTCCTGTGTTTCAGGACTTTAGAGCGGTTATCGAAAATTTTATTTTTAATAACTTTGTGCCAACGTCTTCAGAAACCATTAAAGAGCACATAGGTGCGTTTACTGGTAATGCGAGTCAAATGACAGCAATGGGTATTGGTTTTTTAATCGTTGTAGCGCTGTTTTTGATTCGTAATGTAGATGCAACGCTCAATCGTATTTGGCGCACGCAGAAGAAGCGCCCAGTTGTGATTTCGTTTGCGGTTTATTGGATGGTATTAACGCTTGGCCCGGTTTTATTGGGTGCAAGTTTAGGTATGACATCGTACCTTGTCAGCTTGGCAGCGTATGCCGATGAGGGGATCCCTGGTTTTAGCGGCTTTTTACTTGGGTTGCTACCTTACGTGATTTCTACCGCGGGTTTTATGCTGATTTATACCGTAGTACCTAATATCCGAGTACCTATTAAAGCCTCTTTGCCAGGCGCGATGTTTGCCGCACTGTTATTTGAGCTCAGTAAAAAAGGGTTTGCAGCTTATGTAAGTAACTTCCCATCATATGAAGTGATTTATGGGGCACTTGCGACCATTCCTATTTTGTTTGTTTGGGTGTATCTGTCATGGATTGTTGTGTTATTAGGTGCTGAATTCACAGTATCACTACAACAGAGTTTCGGCGAGAGAAAGAAGCCGTTAATCGTTGAGCAAGAGGAAGAATAATATGCAAGGGTTAATTCAACGGGTGAGTGAAGCCAAAGTGGTCGTTGATGGGAAGGTTGTTGGTGAAATTGGTCAAGGTATTTTACTGCTGCTAGGGGTAGAAAAAGGTGATGACCAGCAAAAAGCAGATAAGCTATTGCACAAAGTATCTGGCTACCGCATTTTCTCTGATAGTGAAGGGAAAATGAATTTGAGCCTAAAAGATATCGGCGGTGATTTGTTAGTTGTTTCGCAATTTACACTAGCAGCCGATACTAAAAAAGGAATGCGTCCTAGCTTTTCGTCTGCAGCTGTTCCAGCGCTCGGTGTAGAGTTATACGAATATTTTGTAAGCCAAGCTAAGCAAAGATTAACAACCGTGCAAACAGGTCAATTTGGTGCCGATATGAAAGTGCACCTAGTGAACGATGGACCCGTGACGTTTCGTTTAGAAGTGTAAGTGCACTATTTTGTTGTTGTAGTCCTTAATCGCGTAAATTGTCACATCCGCTTTAAATACGCTCGTCAGTACAGTGCGCAACGAATTTAACTGTTGCGCGCTTTCACATATAAAATTAATAAATAAGTGCCGATTAGCGTCATCAACAAACAGCGACTTCACTCGTTGATAAAACTCGCGTTGAAACAGAAAAATAGGGCAGTCTTGCTTACTAAATAAATCAAGCACAATCCAATTATACGAGTTGGAAAAATGATAAGTTGTAATATCACCGGCAATGAGATTTGATTGTGGCAGTGACGCAAAATACTGCGTATATAACTCGATAATATCTTGGCTTTTCTCAATAGTAGTAATGTTGCAATGCGGGTAACTTGCATTGAGATAATTGCGAATTGCACCGCCACCTAATCCTACTTCTAATATATTGTTGGGCTCAGGTAAGGTTTGCCATAAGCTGGCTAATTGTTGCAAATGTGGCAGTAAAAACTGCTGAGGTTGTGTTAAATCGCTAACTGACTGTAATGTGTTGTCTATTAATAGCCACCTAACATCTTCAAGCTGCCTAACAGTGCATGTGCCTATTGGCGTTTTTCTTAAGCAAACTAGGGTGCCAAGCATGTTTGCGTTATTTACAAAATCAATAGATACCACATTAAGCCCTTGTAAACGCGTTCAATATTAAGCTTAGGCTAATACCAAAGTGTTTACCATCGAGTGATTTTATATTGTGCATTTTTAGGTTAATCTGTTGCCAATTAAAATTATAAGGAGTCGCTATGTTACAAGTTACGACACCCCAAAGTAGTCAAGATTGGCAGGATTATTATCAACTTAGATGGCAGGTGCTACGCGCCCCTTGGCAGCAGCCTCGAGGTTCTGAACAAGACGAGTTCGAGCAAGAAGCGGAACATCGTTTTATTAAAAATGAACAAGGCCAAGTGCTAGGCGTTGCACGTTTGCATTGGAATACCGGTGAACAAGCGCAAGTGCGTTATATGGCGGTGAATAAAGATCATCGCGGTCATCACCTTGGCAGCCGTTTATTACATGAGTTAGAGAAGCTTGCATGGCAGCAAGGCGCTAAAGAATTACTTTTGTTTGCTCGTGATAGAGCGGTCGATTTTTATAAGCGCCACGGTTATGTGGTTGTTGAAAAAGCGCACTTGATGTACGGCGATATTCAACATTGGAAAATGGTTAAAGTATGCCCGTCATGTCCTGGCTGGTTCCGTCGCCCTGAATGGACTAAGGTGCTGCAAAATACGTGGCGTGAGGATATTCCAATCAGCGATGCTATGGGCATTAAGGTTGAGAGTTATACCGATTGGCAATTTACTACGAGCGCTGAATTTAGTGCTAATCAAAACCTTCACGGTACAATGTTTGCCGGTTCTATTTATAGTCTTGCTACTTTAACAGGTTGGGGAGCAACTTATTTACATTTGAAAGAGATCGGAAGCGACGCTGCAATTGTGCTATCTGATGCAAGCATTAAATATCTCAAACCGCTAAAACAAGATCCTATCGGCAATGTTGATTTACACAAGTGCTCAGGTGATCTTTCTAGCTTAGAGCAAGGTGAAAAAGCAGTTTACACAGTGCCAGTGCAAATTTTTGACGGTGAGCAACTGGTTGCTGAATTTGTCGGTGAGTACACCTTGTTGCCAAAGAAGTAGAACTAAGGTGATATAAGCGTAATAGCTTATATCACGGTAACAGGAAGTAGGTTGCAGTGCCAAGGAAGGCAAAAATACCTACTACATCTGTAACTGTTGTTAGAATTACCCCGCCAGCGAGTGCTGGGTCGATATCTAATTTCTTTAAAATAAGTGGAATTGTTACCCCGGCACAACCGGCGGCAAATAAATTCATAAACATCGCAAAGGCAATCACTAAACCGAGCGTGAAGTCCCATTGCCAAAGCGCTACTACCGAGGCAATTAACACCGCCCAAATCACGCCATTGAGCATACCAATCGCTATTTCTTTACCAATTAACCAACGCTGGTTGGCATCGTTAATGTGGCCCACAGCCATACCGCGAATAACTAAGGTGAGTGTTTGGCTACCGGCAATGCCCCCCATTGAAGGCACAATGCCGTTAAGCACAGCTAAAATCGGTAATATACCTAAGGTTGATTCAAAAAAACCTGCCACAAATGCAGCAAGGATTGCAGTAATTAAATTTACACCAAGCCACACCGAGCGGCGCTTAGTACTTTTTACAACGGGAGCGAAGGTATCTTCTTCGTCATCAAGACCCGCCATACTCATCATGCTGTGTTCGGCTTCTTCACGAATTACATCAACAATGTCATCGATGGTAATACGGCCAAGTAATTGGCTGTCTTCGTCGACAACAGGGGCTGAAATCCAGTTATGACGTTCGAATAATTGCGCAACTTCTGACTCACCCATACTAACAGGGATTGCTTCAGATTCATTATCCATCACTTCACGTACAGTGAGTAACGGACTTTTTGTCAATAATGTCGCAAGCTGAATATCACCCAAAAACTTATTTTCTTTATCGACAACGTAAAGTTCATCGGTGCCTTCAGGCAATTCGCCTTTTAAGCGTAAATAACGCAAAACGACGTCAAGCGTGACATCAGGGCGAATCGTGATGGTATCGGTACTCATTAGAGCACCCGCGGTTTCTTCCTCGTAAGATAAAACAAATGTCGCGCGCTCTTGATCTGTTTTATCCATTGAGCCCAATACTTCTTGGTATACGGTATCGGGTAAGCTACGTAACACTTCTGCAAGGTCATCATCATCCATTTCTTCCGTTGCAGCGGCAATTAGCGCAGGATCCATTTGCGCGATAATGCCGTTACGCACATCTTCAGAAAGCTCTTCTAAGGTTTCACCTTGCAGATCCGGGTCAACCAATTGCCATAAAACAGTACGGCTTTTATGCGGTGAAGACTCCAACAATAAAGCAATATCACACGGTGGCATATGCGCTAACATGCGTCGAACATGCACAAACATGCCGCTACTTAGGGCTTTTGTAACCTCATGTAGTTGTGTTTGTGAGTAGTCTTGTTCTAGTGCTTCTGGCATGTTCACCCTATTATTTATTGAAGGTTGGAGTGAATGATTGCAACTCTTTGATTTATTAGAGTTAACTTACGTCTAACTTATTGTAGCATTATTGCAGAAAAATGTTTTAACTAAGTTAGCTGTTTATTCGTCTTCGTTAAACTTAGCTTGAATTAAATCGCCTATGGCAAGTAACGCTTGATCTTGGTCAGGACCCTCACAACGCACTAATACCTCTTTACCTTGCGAGCTTTCTAACAGCATTAAACCCAATACACTATCAGCTTCAGCCGTTTTACCGCCTTGGGATAAACTAATTTTCGCATCAAATGCCATTGCGAGCTTTGCTAGTTGGGTTGCAGCGCGAGCATGTAGCCCTAACTTGTTTTCGATTAAAAATCGTTTTTCAACTGACATAATAGTCGCTTATGCTTATTTGTTTACTTGCTCACGATGGTGGGCTTTTACGTTTTTATGGTGTTTGGCGAAGCTATCAGCCAGTGTTTGCGCTAAATAAACTGAACGATGCTGGCCGCCAGTACAGCCAATTGCAACGGTTAAATAGCTACGGTTATTACGCTCTAAATGCGGTAACCAAGTTTCAATAAAGGTTTGCACTTGCCATGCAAATTTATGAACCACAGGCTGGCTAGAAAGGAAGTCGATTACCGGTTGGTCTAACCCTGTTAACGGCTTAAGTGCTGGTTCCCAATGTGGGTTTGGTAAAAAGCGGGCGTCAAAAACATAGTCAGCATGTTTTGGAATACCGTGTTTATAACCGAATGACTCAAACGTGATAATTAACTGATTTGATTTTTTACCGAGTACTTTCTCTCGTATGCTATCGGCAAGTTGGTGAACACTTAAGCCTGTTGTATCAATAAAGATATCCGCTTGTGAGGCGATAGGATCGAGCAGCTTTTTCTCAGCTTCAATGGCTTCTTCAAGGGAGATATTATTCAGTGATAACGGATGCAAGCGGCGCGTCTCTGAAAAGCGCTTAATTAGCGTGCTGTCATCGCTATCAAGGTAAAATAAGGTTGGTGTTGCAAAACCAGGTAAATAGTCGAGTACTTCTTCTATTTCCTCTGGCTCTTTAGTCATATTGCGAGCATCAACACTCACTGCAATTTTGTCGTATTTATCTGAAACTGAGCGGATCAACGAAGGCAATAAATTAACAGGAATATTGTCAACAACATAATACCCGAGATCTTCCAATACTCTGAGTGCGACTGTTTTTCCTGAACCAGAACGACCACTGACTAAAATAAGTTGCACTTACATCTCCCTTAGTTAACTCGCCTCACTACTAATGATTTGATATAGCTGATGATTATTTTCAGCGTGACGTAGTTGACGGCAAAACTGCTTATCTTTTAGTTTATCAGCGATGGTGGCTAAAGTCTGCAAATGTTGCTGGCACTTTTGTTCTGGTATGAGCAGTACGATAAAAATATCAACGTCTTTATCGTCAATGGCATCAAACGGAATAGGTGACTGATTTACAATTAAAAAGCCAATGGTATTTTGTAGGCCATCAATGCGGCCATGAGGAATGGCGAGGCCTTTACCAATACCCGTGCTACCTAGCTTTTCGCGTTGCAGTAAGGCTTCAAGAAACTCTTGAGAAGTAATATCAGGGGCTTGCTGATGGGCAAGGTCGCTAATAAATTCAAACAGTCTTTTTTTGCTATTAAAAAGGACCGCGGTTTTAGCGCAGTCCTCAGCAATAATATCGGTTAATTTCATTTTAGTGGCGAGAAAGTTTCTCTTTGTGCTTAATTACTTGGCGGTCTAGTTTGTCGACCAGGCCATCGATTGCTGCATACATATCTTGATGCTCGGTAGAGGCAAACAATTCGCCACCGTTAACATGCATAGTAGCTTCTGCTTTTTGTGATAGTTTTTCAATATCTAGAATAACGTGCACGTTATTTATATGATCAAAATGCCTCTCTAGTTTTGCAAATTTGTTAGTGACATAGTCTCTTAAAGAATCAGTAATTTCTACGTGACGACCTGTTAAGTTTAATTGCATAAGCATTTTCCTTCTATTTGGTCTAGATCAGGCTCTTGCGCTGATTAGACGGTGGTATGGATAGCGACTCACGGTATTTTGCGATAGTGCGTCGCGCCACTTTAATTCCTTGTTCCGCTAGTAAGTCGGTAATCTTGCTATCACTTAATGGTTTAGCAGGATTTTCCGCCGCAACTAGCTTTTTGATCAGTGCTCGAATCGCGGTGGATGAACACTCACCCCCATTTTCCGTGCTAACGTGGCTTGAAAAAAAGTATTTAAGCTCATAAATGCCACGTGGTGTATGCATGTATTTTTGCGTTGTTACACGCGAGATAGTCGACTCATGCATCTCGACCATTTCGGCAACGTCGTTTAAAACCATAGGTTTCATTGCTTCGTCACCATATTCAAAGAATGCCTGTTGTTGTTCAACAATGCAATTGGCTACTTTTAATAAAGTATCATTGCGACTTTCTAAGCTTTTAATAAACCATTTTGCTTCTTGCAAATGGTTGCGAATAAACTGGCTGTCAGTGCTTGATTTCATCGAGCGAGTAAGCGCAGCGTATTGTTCATTCACGCGGATCTTTGGCATGCTATCGTTGTTTAAATCAACGCGCCAGCGTCCTTTAATTTTCTTTACTGAAACATCGGGAACCACGTATTCAGGTTCTTCTTTTATGATGCTTTCAGCTGGTTTTGGATTAAGGCTATGTATTAATGTTAAGACTTCTTTTAACTCAGGCTCCTTGAGTTTAGCCTTCTTCATTATTGTACGATAATCACGTAATCCTAAAAGTTCCATATGGTTTGAGATTACGCTCTTTGTTTCGTTTAGCCAAGGGGTATTTTTGTCGTACTGATTGAGCTGGATCAATAAACATTCTTGTAACGAACGCGCAGCAATACCAACAGGATCAAAGAGTTGAACGCGTTTAAGTACAGCTTCAACTTCGTCTAGTTCAATTTGTTCTTGGTCGTCAGATTGCTGTACCGCTTCTAAAATTTCTTCGCTACTTTGTGTTAAATAACCTGAATCGTCTACCGCTTCAACAATAGTGGTTGCGATCATCTCGTCGGTGTCGCTGAACGGCGTTAAGCGTAATTGCCACATTAAGTAATCTTGCAATGATTCGCTGGTTGAGCCTTGATACACAGTATCGTTGTCAGGAGCTGGGGCGTTACTGACAGAAACCGGTGCGGCGCTGATATAATCGTCCCACGACACATCCATAGCTAAATCTTCAGAAATATTCTCGTTGCTAAGTGCGTCGCTTGATTCAATTTCACTTTGGCTTGGCGCTGCTTCAATATCATCGCCGTTTAATGATTCGTCTTTGTTTGACTCAGTGTTTTCGTTGTTTTGTTTATCGTCACTGTAGTCAATGTCTTCTTCAAGTAAAGGATTGGCATCAAGCGCTTCTTGAATTTCTTGCTGCAAATCTAACGTACTCAACTGCAACAAGCGAATAGCCTGTTGCAATTGTGGAGTCATTGTTAGTTGCTGCCCAAGGCGAAGCTGTAAAGATTGCTTCATGTAGTTATTCTAATCCTTCTTTCGATTTCAAGCCGCTAGTTAACAATTCAATTCCAAATTTAAGGCCTATAACTATTACTATAGTCTGAATTGTTCACCTAGGTATACATCGCGTACTTTTTGGTTGTTTAAAACGTCTTCAGCCGTGCCAGATGCGATTAATTCGCCGTGAGAAACAATGTAGGCTTTTTCACATACATCTAAGGTTTCACGCACGTTGTGGTCTGTTATTAACACGCCAATGCCGCGATTTTTCAAATGCTCAATTATTTTCTTTATATCTATCACTGAAATAGGATCAACACCAGCAAAAGGTTCATCTAACAGGATAAATTTGGGGTTTGCGGCTAATGCGCGCGCAATTTCGACACGACGACGTTCACCACCCGACAATGCCATACCCTGTGAATCTCGGATATGGCCAATGTTAAATTCTTCTAATAAATCATCGAGCGCTTCTTCGCGTTGCACACGATTAAGTTCTTTGCGTGTTTCTAGAATCGCCATGATGTTTTGATACACAGTGAGCTTTCTAAAAATCGACGATTCTTGCGGTAAATAGCCTATGCCTAAACGGGCGCGACTATGCATTGGTTGCAGTGTAATGTCATTATCGTCAATACGAATAACGCCATTGTCGCTCGGTACTAAACCAACAATCATGTAAAACGTCGTAGTTTTACCGGCACCGTTAGGACCAAGCAAACCAACAATACTGCCAGCCTTTACTTCTAAACCAACATTTTTTACCACTTGGCGTGATTTGTAACTTTTAGCCAGCTTTTCGGCAATTAATGTGCTCATTGTTCGCCTTGTTCATTTTGCGTATTGATGATGGTTTTTACTTGGTTAGTTGAGTTTTCAGCTTTTTTAGACGTCACTGTTTCAGCAGCGCGATCATAGATGATGGTATCTGCTGACATCATGTCGCCATTTTGTTGAAATTTGGCGCCACCAGACATTGTAAATAATGATTTAGCCACATCGTAAGTGACTTTTTTAGCACTTGCGACAATGATTGACCCATCTTCTTGTTCAGCAATAAATTTTACCGGGTCACCACTGGCAATAAGTAATTGCTGGTTATCTCCTAACTCAGCTCGTTTATGTGCCTCAAGGTAATCGGCGGTGATGGTCATATTGCCATGCTTAATTTGCACATTATGGCGAAAAATACCGACATTTTCTTTTAAGCGAGCAGCTTGCTCATCGGCGTCAATCTCAAGTGGGTGCTTAAGTTTGATCTGCTCAGCGATAGCGTGTCCACTTGTGATACACAAAGTGAAGGCTAGTCCAGCGATTGACAGTAATTTCGTCATGTTATTGGTCATAATAAGTGGTCTTTGTATGGTTTATTAACTTAATAACTTGCTCTTCTAAATTAGCATTGAGGCCTTGTCCTTTAATTTCAAGTCCCGGACCTGTCATTTTTACTTCGGATTGAGAAGTCATTAGTTTGCTATTAATTAAATATTCTACGCTTGCCGCTTCAATTATATTGAGCATGATATTTGGCGTTAGACTTTTGGCAATAACGTTTTGTTCCAAAATGAGCTTTTCGTTATTGTAGAGCGTGGCCTCATCGGCTGTGAGTTGCCACACACCTTGTTCTGAAAAAATAGTAAATTGCGGTTTTTCAAAGTGGGTAAAACCTAAATCTTGATACATCGACATTTTTCGCGCCATCACTTTATGGCTAACAGTACCAGATTTATTAAAGTTGGTTTGTTTTAAGTCGGTTGCAATGTAATCAGGAATACTGGCAACGTTTTCAACAATCGGCTTTGGTTCTTTAGGTGTAAAGAAGTAAGGCAACCAAAGCCAAACCATAGCAATGGTGAAAAGTATAGTAAGTGCAATACGCGCCGACATTAGCTGCTACTGCCTGCATGGCTGAGTGTTTTGTCTTGGCTCAGCATAATTAAATCGGTCAGTTCTCTTACAGCTCCAAAACCGCCTACCATGGTAGTTTTATAATCAGCGATGCGTTTTACCAGAGGGTGAGCATCATTGGTTGCTACGGCAAAGCCAACTAATTCCATTACGGGTAAATCAGGGCTATCGTCGCCAATATAAGCAATGTTTTCGTCATCAAGTGATAGCGCGTGTTTTAAGTTATTAAAAGCGACTATTTTATCTTCTTGCCCTTGATAGATATGCTGAACAGTAAGGCTTTTCATGCGGTTTTCCACAATCTTTGAGTTACGCCCAGTAATCACCGCAACCTGTACGCCACTATTGATAAGCGACTTAATACCAAAACCATCTTTAGTGTGAAATGCTTTAAGTTCTTCGCCATCATTACCAAGGTAAATGCGACCATCAGAAAATACGCCATCGATATCGCAAATTAACAGTTTAATTTTGCTTGCTTTTGCAAATACGTCAGCACTGGTTTGTGCATATAATTCGTTAAAAAGCTGTTGTGATGCAGTTAAACTCATAAAACACCTGCCTTAGTAAATCCTGCATATTAAGTGCGCCAATTGGCTGTTGTTGCTGGTCAACTACAAGCAAGCCGTTTATTTTCTTTTGTTCCATTATGTTTAAGGCTTCAGCAGCAAGCATCGATTCATTTGCTGTTGTGCACTGTTTAGTCATCACTTCTGAAATAGCTGTAGCGTGAATATCAATGCGTTGTTCTAAAATCCGGCGCAGGTCACCATCGGTAAAAATACCTGAAAGTAATCCGTTATTGTCGACAACCGCTGTCATACCAAGCCCTTTGGCTGTCATTTCTAACAGAGCGTTTTTAACCGTTGTGTTTTCAGCGACCACAGGTAATGCTTCGCCTTGATGCATAATGTCTTTAAGCATTAACAATAGGCGCTTACCTAAACTGCCGCCAGGGTGTGATAAAGCAAAATCATCGGCGGTAAAGCCTTTTTCTTCAAGCAATGCAACAGCAATCGCATCGCCCATCACCAAGGTTGCTGTAGTACTTGCTGTAGGTGCTAGTCCTAAAGGGCAGGCTTCTTCTGAAATAGCGATACAAATATGCACATTAGATTGTTGTGCAAGAGTTGAGTGTTGTTTGCCACTCATGCCTACGATTTTTGCACCAATGCGCTTGATTACGGGGATCAGGTTAATCACTTCTGCGGTTTCACCTGAATTAGAGATCATCAATAGCACATCATCTTGTGTGATCATGCCTAAGTCGCCGTGACTTGCTTCGCCTGGGTGGACAAAAAAAGCGGGTGTGCCAGTGCTTGCTAGCGTTGCTGCTATTTTATTACCTATATGACCCGATTTTCCCATACCAATGACAATAACACGGCCTTTGCAGTCATACATCAACTGACACGCATTGCTAAAGTCATCGTTAATATATTGAGCGAGTTGCTCAATGGCATTTTTTTCGATTTCTAAAACGCGTTTACCGCGAGCAATAAAGTTCATGACTTTGCCTTAAGCGCTTACTGTTGAGAAAATAAGGTATTGGTATCCTAAAAAGGTAGCTAACAACAAACCACCTTCAACACGATTAATACGGCGTGAACCGCGAATACTCAAACTCATCGCAATAAGGGCTGCTGTTGCACCTAACATAATTAAGATATCGCGACTTGATACTGCAGGATCAACGCTCGATGGATTAATAATGCCTGCAAGCGACAATACCGCTAACAGGTTAAAGATATTTGAGCCAATAATGTTGCCTAGTGCTAAGTCGTCTTCATTTTTAAGTACGCCAGCAACACAGGCCGCAAGTTCAGGTAAGCTGGTACCAATTGCAATAATAGTTAAGCCAATCACCAAATCGCTAATACCAAATAGTTTGGCAATGTCGGTTGCTGATTCAATAATAAAATGTGAACTGATAGGTAAAATCGCCATGCCGATAACTAACCACATAAGCGCAATCGGTGTGCGCACATTGTCAGGCACTTCGTCGCAGGCTTCGTCAACGAAGGGATCGTGTTCGGCATTGGCTGCTTTGCTTTGTTTTACCGAGATAATGGTTACTGCTGCAATAAAAATGAAGAAACTCACCATCAGTGCAACGCCTTCACCGAATGCTAAATAGTTGTCCGATAAAATGTACCAAGCACCAAGGGATACTAGCATTACTACTGGCATTTCACGTTTTAGTGTACTCGATGACACACTCAGCGGGCGCAACAGTGCAGTAATACCTAGTACTAGCAGAATATTAGTAATATTTGAACCAACCGCGTTACCGACAGCAGTGTCTGTTTGTTTTGCTAGCGCCGCTTGCGCCGATACCATCATCTCTGGTGCCGATGAGCCCATCGCGACAATTGTTAAACCAATAATTAATGTTGGAATACCATAGTTCTTTGCCAGTGCAGCCGCACCAAAAACAAAGCGATCCGCACTCCAAACTAAGCCGACAAATCCTGCAATTAAAATAGCAATTGATAACAACATTATTGAATAAAAACCTAAATTTAGATAACACCAAATAATATCAAATCTGGATTTAAAACACAGCTTTTGTAAGTGTTATTACAAATATTTACTTTTTCATAGGTTTCACAACATTTTTAAAACGCTTAGAATACAGTGCGCAATTAATTCTAGGAGAGCGACTTGTCGCAAAGTTTAGTTGAAATAAAGGACGTTACCTTTTCTCGTGGCGATAGAGTGATTTATCAAAACATGAGCTTTAGCGTTCCTACAGGAAAAATCACCGCGATAATGGGACCAAGTGGTATTGGTAAAACAACCATGTTGCGTTTGATTGGTGGTCAGCTGAAACCCGATTCAGGCGACATTTTGTTTTCAGGTGAATGCATTCCGAAAATGTCACGCAGCGAGTTATACCAAGCGCGTGAACGTATGAGTATGTTATTTCAAAGCGGCGCTCTATTCACTGATATGAGCGTGTTTGACAATATTGCTTTTCCACTTCGTGAACATACTAAACTGTCAGAAGATGTTATCCGCATTATCGTATTAATGAAATTAGAAGCGGTTGGGTTACGTGGCGCGCGTGATTTAATGCCGTCAGAGCTTTCAGGTGGTATGGCAAGGCGTGCGGCACTGGCTCGGGCAATTGCACTCGACCCTGAATTAATCATGTACGATGAACCTTTTGCGGGCCAAGATCCAATCTCAATGGGCGTGTTAGTTAAGTTAATCAAATCATTAAATCAAACACTTAACATCACTTCTTTGGTGGTAACGCACGATGTGACAGAGGTGATGAGTATTGCGGATCATGTCGTGATTTTAGCGGATAAAGGAGTGATTGGCGAAGGTTCACCTGAACAGGTCGCTCAGTCAAAATCGCCGTTAGTTCAACAGTTTTTACAAGGGCTATCTGATGGTCCTGTGCCATTCCACTTTGATGCTGCGCCATACGAACAAGATTTATTAATGGGAAGCGAACGTGGTTAATACTATTCAAACAATCGGCCGCAATACACTAGACACACTAGCAGGCATAGGCCGTGCGCTAATTATGTTGTTAGGCGCTATTTTTAGTGTGCCAAATTTCAAAAAGGGCACACCATTATTGATAAAGCAACTTTATATGGTTGGCTTTTTATCACTGATTATTATTTTAGTTTCAGGCCTTTTTATCGGCATGGTATTGGCGTTACAAGGCTACACAGTATTGGTGGATTACGGTGCTGAAGACAGTCTTGGCCCATTGGTTGCGCTGAGCTTATTGCGAGAGTTAGGCCCAGTAGTTACGGCTTTGTTATTTGCTGGTCGTGCAGGCAGTGCATTAACTGCCGAAATTGGTTTAATGAAAGCAACAGAACAGTTAACTAGTTTAGAAATGATGGCTGTAGATCCCCTAAAGCGTGTGATTGCGCCACGTTTTTGGGCTGGCATGATTAGTATGCCGTTACTTGCGATGATTTTCTCGGCGGTAGCGATTCTTGGTGCACATATTGTTGGTGTTGATTGGCTTGGTGTGGATTCAGGTAGTTTTTGGTCAATTATGCAGGCACAAGTATCGTTTGAAAAAGACATTTTAAATGGCGCAATTAAAGCTGTGGTATTTGCTTTTGTTGTGACTTGGATTGCACTTTATAAAGGCTACGATTGTGTACCAACTTCTGAAGGTATTAGTAAAGCAACAACAGAAACCGTAGTGCAGTCATCACTGGCAGTTTTGGGATTAGATTTTGTGCTAACAGCAATTATGTTTGGCGCGTAAAGGGTAAAAAATGAATTCGAAGAAAATTGAAATATTAGTAGGCTTTTTCGTTAGTTTAGGTATAGCAGCAATTGTGATGCTGGCACTTAAAGTAGCGAATGCGGGCATGAGTGGAAATGGCGATACTTACAGCCTTTTTGCAAAATTCGACAATATAGGTTCGCTTAAAGTGCGCTCACCAATCAAGGTAGGTGGTGTTGTAGTGGGTCGCGTTGAAGCAATTAATTTAGACCCTACGGACTATGTTCCTGTTGTGCACATGAAAATTGCGACAGAATACAGCAATTTTACCGAAACTACGTCGGTCAATATATTAACTTCAGGCATTCTTGGTGAGCAGTATTTAGGTATTAACCCTGGTGTGATTGCGCACAAAGATATGAATGGCGAGGATGAACTAAGTGAAATGTTTGGCCTCGAAGAAGTAAAGGTTTTAAAAGATGGTGACTTTATTACTGATACGAAATCAGCTCTGGTATTGGAAGAGCTTATAGGTCAGTTTTTGTTTAACCAAAGTAACGATTAATTAGGATTGTAATAGTTAAGATGATGAAATATTTATTTGCGATTTTACTGGTATTGGCATCGAGCGTATCAGTTGCTAAAGAAGTGGACGAAAGTAACCCGTATTTAATGGTGAGAACGGTTGCAGAGAATACCTTTGCTCGTATCACTCAAGATAAAGCGATTATTGAACAAGATAAAAACCATTTAAAAGTAGTGGTTGAGCAAGAACTACTTCCTTATATCGATTATCGTTATGCGGCGCAGCGTGTGCTTGGTAGCTATATTTCTAAAGTGCGTAATATTAAAGATAAAGAACAGCAAAAGGCGGAAATTGAAAACCTTAAACGCTTTATTGATGTATTTCGCGAATATTTAATTACGTCTTATGCGGGTATTTTTACGCAATATCGTGGTCAAGAGGTAGAATTTGCACCAGCTCAAGACTTTTCAGACGATAAGTTAGTGCTTGTTAAAACTAAAATTGTTGAATCAGGTAAGCCAGATATCAACATCGACTTTAAAGTACGCAAAACTAAATCAGGCGAATGGAAAGGTTTCGATATGTTACCTGAAGGCATTAGCTTATTAGATGCTAAGCAATCAGAGTTTCACGGTATTCTGCGTACAGAAGGTCTTGGTTACGTAATTGATATGCTAGATAAAAAGAGCAAGTTGCCAGTGCAATTTGCTGGTGAATAAGTAATGTCTTTACTTACGTTAAAAGCGGTTGATGATACAACTTATGTATTGAGTGGCGAGCTTAATCGCTACTCAGTACCGAGTGTTAAACTACCCAAAGTTCCAACTCAATCAACCCTAACGCTCGACTTGAGCGAGGTTGCGAAAGTTGACACTGCCGGCCTTGCTTGGCTCATCTATAATTTCTCACAATTGCAACGGAACAATATAAGCCTTAAACTTGTCCACTTACCTGAGCAACTCAAAAAGCTAATGCAATTGGGTCACGTAGAGAATTTATTTGAGTAGAGTTAATGGATCCTAAACAAGTCGAAGATATTTTATCGCAAGCATTATCGCTTGATTTTATTAAAGTAAAAGCCGAAGGCAGTCATTATGAATTGATTGTTGTAGGTGAGTGTTTTGCTGGCGCGTCGCGCGTTAAACAGCAGCAAATGGTTTATGCGCCATTAATGGAAAAGATTTCTGACGGCACAATGCATGCCGTATCAATTAAAGCCTACACGCCAGAGCAATGGGAACGTGATCGCAAATTGATGATGCTATAGGTGGCATAAATGGATCAATTTGTTATTCAAGGCGGCAGCACTATTGCCGGAGAAGTGACTATTTCAGGCGCTAAAAACGCCGCACTTCCAATTTTATTTGCAGCAATCCTCGCTAACGGCAAAAGCCGTTTTACCAATGTACCGCGTTTGCGCGACATTAATACTACTGAAGCACTACTATCAACATTAGGCGCTAAAGTTGAGTGGCAGCAAGATGATTTAATCGTTGATGGCGCGACTATAGATAAAGTGCTTGCGCCATACGAGCTTGTAAAGCAGATGCGCGCATCTGTGTTAGCTTTAGGGCCATTGTTAGCACGTTTTGGTGAGGCGCAGGTGTCGTTACCAGGCGGTTGTGCTATTGGTGCTCGTCCAGTTGATCTTCATATTTCAGGCCTTGAAAAAATGGGCGCGGAGATCACGGTAGAAGGCGGTTACATTAATGCCAAAGTAAATGGTCGCTTGAAAGGCGCACATATCTTTATGGATGTGGTGAGCGTAGGTGCGACCGAAAACTTACTAATGGCGGCAACCTTAGCTGACGGTGTCACTGTATTAGAAAACGCAGCACGCGAACCGGAAATCACCGACTTAGCTAAGTACCTAAGTGCTATGGGTGCGAAGATTTCAGGTGCTGGTTCGGATCGTATTGAAGTAACCGGTGTAGAGTCGCTAACAGGTTGTCAGCATCGTATTTTGCCAGATCGCATCGAAACGGGTACTTACTTAGTTGCAGCGGCAATGGCGAAAGGCGAAGTGCTATGTCATGGCACTGACCACTTTAGTTTAGAACCGGTTATTGAAAAGCTACGTGATGCTAACGCACACATTGAGCTTGCGGATAACAGTATTTACCTTGATATGCGTGGTCGCATGCCAAAAGCGGTTAATATTAAAACCTCTCCGCACCCGGGCTTTCCAACCGATATGCAAGCACAATTTACAGCGTTAAATGTGGTTGCTGAAGGTAGTGCAACGATTACCGAAACGATTTTCGAAAACCGTTTTATGCATGTGCCAGAGCTAAAGCGTATGGGAGCGAATATTCGCTTAGAAGGCAATACCGCCATTTGTGAGCACACTGAGCAACTTAGTGGTGCACAGGTAATGGCTACAGACCTTCGTGCTTCTGCGAGTTTGATTCTGACAGGTGCGATTGCACAAGGTGAAACCGTGGTAGACCGCATTTACCATGTTGACCGAGGTTATCAGCGCATTGAAGATAAACTAGGTGGTTTAGGTGTTAAAATTAAGCGTCGCAAAGCTTAGGGTCTGTTGATCTTTGCTGTTCTATTTTTGTTCTGTTTGAGCGTGCTTTTATCGCGGCGCTCGATGTGTGGCCTAGTAATCTAAGCGAATATCGAGCAACAATGAGAAAAGTGCGCTCAAAAAGAACCCTTCGGCAGCGCTTGATTGGCTTTTCTACTGTGTTATCGGCTGGCTCACATAGAATAACTATGCCACGCAGCCTCTGCCTTGTATAAAACC
>NZ_PQCB01000034.1:334523-422567 GCF_002964745.1 Pseudoalteromonas sp. T1lg24
TAATAACCTAGATTATTGAAGAATCAAAAAAGGCCGCATATGCGGCCTTTTTGTTTATAGAGTCACGATTTTAGAACTGTAACTCACCAACAGTGACTGGCACTTCAATAACTTTACCTTCACGAATAATTGTAAAGTTTAATACGCTACCTGGAGGTGTGTTCGTTACTAATTCCAATGTTGTATTGGTATTCACGACTTTTTTACCGTCGATTTTTGTCACGATATCGTTGAGTTCAAAGCCGGCTTGCCATGCAGGGCCTAACGGGTCAAGGCGAGCAATGCGCATGCCATATACAGGAGTGTGATTGTTTCTCACAAAACGACCTGAACTGTCTACAGGATCGGCATCAAAGCCAATATAGCCACGAATAACACGGCCATACTTGATGATTTTATCCATCACTTCTTTGGCAAGCGAGTAGGGCACAGCAAAGAAAATACCTTGCACTTCTAAATTGCGTGCATGCTTAAACTTAGCTGAGGTAATGCCCACTAGCGTACCGTTAGTATTAATCACTGCGCCACCCGAATTACCGGTATTAACCGCGGCATCCATTTGTAAAAAGCGGGTATGGCGGGTTTGCGCAATATTAGTTTTATCGGTGGCACTAATAATGCCTTGCGTAATTGTTTGACCTAAGTTTAATGGATTACCAATTGCTAAAATAACGTCGCCCACTTGTGGAACAAAGTCGTTATTGGTTGGGATTTCCGGTAGATGTTCAGCGGTTATTTTTAATAATGCCAAATCCGTAGGCACGTCAAAACCAATAAGCTGTACATCAGTAAATTGTCGGCCATCGTTTAGTACAACTAAAATTTGGTCCGCGTTATTAATAACGTGATAGTTAGTGAGAATATAGCCTTTTTTGGACATGATAATGCCAGAGCCAAGCTCTCTTACAGGCGTTGATGGACGCAGGCTGCGAGGGCGATTGCTAACTGATTCTGAATATATGTTCACAACAGCAGGCGATGCGGCTTTTACCGCGTTAGCAAAGCTTAAATGACTAGCATTAAGTGGCGCTTTATTTGTTGAAAGCTGTTCACGCAATAACTCTGGTGAAAATACCAATAGGTAGATAAAGGCAAAACCAAGTCCTAACAAAATAGGGGTGAGCAAAAACTGTAGCTTCTTTAACACGCTGCGCCGTTAATTATTATTTTCAAAGGGTGTTTATTGTGGCAAGAATATGACTATTCGGCAAGTTGCAGGTTTTAACACTAATCCATAAAAAACGCCCAAATTACTTTGGGCGTTTGGATTAGCAAGTTGTATGATTTTTTGAACCGCAGAGATTACTGAATTTGTACGTTAAAAATACGAGAACCACGTTGAACTCGTAGGAAAATATAACCTTGTACATCTTCAACTGCCTTGGTTAAGTCGCGCACAGAATCTACACGGGTGCGGTTAACCATTAAGATTACATCGCCTTCCTCTAATCCTACGCGTGCAGCTGGTGCACGGTTAGAATCAATCGATTTAACCAACACACCTTCTTTACCATCGCTCGTTTCACCGGCCTCTAGCGTTGCACCTGTTAAATTGCGATGTAGTTTATCTGCAGAGGTTGCAACATCTGAAATCCCGCCAAGTTTAACCTTAACGGTTTTGCTCTTACCGTCACGAATAATTCCCAACTTAACCGTTTTACCTTCGCCAGCGGTTGCGATTTTACTGCGTAGCTCTAAGAAACTATGGATTTTCTTACCATCGATACTGGTGATTACGTCATTCACCTTTAAACCTGCTTTTTCAGCAGGGCTATCTTCATCAACCGCGTTTACGAAAGCGCCCTGTTTTGTTTCTAGGTCAAATGCTTCCGCTACGCCTGCATTCACATCACCACCGCGAATACCTAAGCTACCGCGGCGAACTTCACCGAACTCTAAAATTTGGTCTACAAGACTTTTCATCATGTTTGATGGAATCGCAAAACCAATACCAACGTTACCGCCAGAAGCGCCTAAAATTGCAGTGTTAATACCGATTAGTTGACCGTTTAAATTTACCAGTGCACCGCCAGAGTTGCCTTGGTTAATTGCCGCATCGGTTTGAATAAAGTCTTCGTAACCTTCAATGTTTAAGCCCGAGCGACCAAGCGCACTTACTATGCCTGAAGTTACTGTATGGCTTAGCCCAAATGGGTTACCAATCGCCACTGAAAAATCACCGACACGTAGCTCGTCTGAATCAGCCAGTTTTACTTCAGTTAAATCATCGCCTTCTACTTCAAGTAATGCGATATCAGACTGAGGATCGCTACCAACTAACTTGGCTTCAAATTCACGGCCATCTTGTAAGGTTACAATAATTTTTTCAGCGTCTTGAATAACATGGTTATTAGTAACAATATGACCGTCTTTTGCGTCGATAATTACGCCAGAGCCTAAGCCACTAAACGGGCGTTTTTCGGCGCGGGGTTGGCGCTGCGGGTTACCAAAAAAGAAATCAAACGGGTCAACGCGTTGGCGTACTTGTTTTGAACCAGAGACGCGAATACTTACAACACCCGGGGTTACGCGTTCTAGCATAGGCGCTAGCGTTGGCAGTTGTTGTCCGTTAACCGAAACAGGTAATTTTGCATGGCTAATTGCCGGTGAAACTAAAAGAGTTGCAGATAGTATTGCTGCACTTAAAACGGTAAATTTAGTTTTCATAGTCAAAATAACGCTCCTTAAATCAAAAGGGTAGCTGATTTGCTTTTTGTTGTTAGCGGCAAACCAGCCAGTTACTTATAATGACTATGGGGTCAAAAAAAAGTTCATCAAGATGCGATTAAGCACTTTCTGTTTGCTTGTTTTCTGAGCTGTTACCTCTAAAAATGCCCGATTCGCCAGTGACAAAGTCGGCTGGTGCTGCTTGTAATTCAGCGTTTCGTGCTAATAACTCAGAGCGAGTTTTGTCGTTATTACGTGTCTCAGACAAAATCTCGGTCGCTTCTTGTGAGAAGAAAGGCACGACTTCTACGTTTTTTTCAGCAACTAATAACTTGTTAGTTTCTTCCATATGCTTAACTAGCTGCACGTAGCTGTCTTGCATTTTATTAACAAGTTTATTGGTGTGAGCAACGTGGTCGGCCACATCTTGTTTAAATTGCTCAAGGTCACCTTGTGCTTTTTCTACTTCTTTTTCGAGCTCATCATGTTCGTATTGACGTTTGGTAATTAGGCTTCCGATAAAAAAGCTAGCAACGGCAGTGACTACTAATAGGGTGATCCAAATGGCTGTACTCATACTATTAAGCCTTATAATTTTTCAAAATAGATAGTTTAAATATACGCTTTGATTGCGCTCGTGTTAATATTTTACATCAAAATTTCAGTAACGCTTTGTATTTATCATGACCCCTTGGCAAAAATATCAACAAGATTTAACTCGCGATGACTTCCACCATGATGCTGCGCAGGAAAATGCAGTGCGTCATTTGCAACGTTTGTACGACGATTTAACTGCACAGCCACCGGCTAAAAAAGGCTTTTTTGCCAGCCTTTTTTCAAAACAAGAAGTAAAGCCGATCAAAGGCCTGTATTTTTGGGGCGGGGTTGGGCGTGGTAAGACTTATTTGGTTGACACGTTTTTTGATTCGCTGCCGTTTGAGCGTAAAATGCGAGTGCACTTTCACCGTTTTATGCACCGTGTACATGATGAATTAAAGCAGCTAACAGACGTAAAAGATCCGCTTGAAAAAGTTGCTGATAAATTTAAAAGCGAAGCGGATATCATCTGCTTTGATGAGTTTTTTGTGCAAGATATTACCGACGCCATGCTATTGGGCGGTTTAATGCAAGAGCTGTTTAAGCGCGGCATAGTACTCGTTGCTACATCCAATATTGTGCCTGATGAGCTCTATCGCAATGGTTTACAGCGTGCACGCTTTCTGCCAGCAATTGATTTAGTTAATGCGAATACTGAGGTGGTTAATGTTGATTCGGGCATTGATTACCGTTTGCGTACGCTTGAGCAAGCAGAAATTTATCACAGCCCGTTAGATGCGCAGGCAGATAAAAATTTATTTGAGTACTTCGATAAATTATCGCCTGAAGCCGGTTGCTTGGATAAGGTGATTGAAATTGAGGGACGTAACCTTACGACGCGCAAAGAAGCTGACAGCATAGTGATGTTTGAGTTTAAGGAGTTGTGTGAAACTGCGCGCAGCCAAGTAGATTACATGGAGTTAAGCCGCATTTATCATACTGTGCTACTTTCAAACGTAAAATACATGGGCTCAGAGCATGCAAATGATGATGCAGCGCGCCGCTTTATTGCATTAGTCGATGAGTTTTACGAGCGTAATGTTACCTTAATTATTTCTGCCATCGCACCATTAGAAGAGCTTTATACTGGCGGTATTTTAGACTTTGAATTTAAACGCTGTATTAGCCGCTTACAAGAAATGCAAAGCTTAGAGTATTTAGGGCGCGAGCACTTAGCTTAATCTCCAAAAAGAAGCGAGATCTGACGATCTCGTTTCTCAATACTTTTTATTCTTGATTCAACTTTACGTTTTTTATTTTTATCCAGGCGTTGCCGCCTTTCTCATCGGTTATATTTGGCACAAAATAAAGTGCAGAAACATTGGCTTTTAAAATGCCTTTATCCTTTGACCAGCTTGGCGTCCAATCTGGGCGGTTGAAATTATCTAAGGTTAACGTGTGCGTTTGCCATTGATTAGCGCTTGGTAAAAGCGCTTGATAGTGTGCATAGCTTTTATCACCTTTTCCACCATAATCTTTCTGCGATAACTTAACCACAAGCGGTTTATCACTTTGATAAGTGAGCTCAATACTATTAATGCCGTTTAATGATTTTTTAGGCAGATCGTAAATTAACTCTACCCACGAATTATTCTGAGCATCAACGCGAGGTACACGGTTGAACGCTATACCCACATACTCTTCTTTAACTAAGGGCTTTTCATAACTCGCAGTACTGCCATGCGGGTCTACAGCGTAACGCCATTGTTTCGCATCGAGTGTGTGTGCCTCGTAAAGCGCAGAGCTTGAAAATAGTATTGCTGTAAGCAGTGATTTTAAATACATGATCTTTTTCTTATGGTGATTATTTTATGTTAGTAGCAATACAGGGGAGGTTGCTGGGTGAGCATTCGATTGTAGGGGAAGTTAGGTTTTAGTAGAAGTAAGCGTTTAGTCGTAGCGGTAGGGTTTGTTTTTGAATTTACTTCCCTGTAATTATCTTGCGCCATCCATGGCGCACTCGTTCTTTCTTTTTAAGCGGCCAAAAAGAACGAACCAAGAAAAAGCCCCCCCGAAATCAAACTTTTTCCAAGCGAAATTATTTTATTCAAAGCTAAACGTCATAAATCGATATCCCTATCTCAGTATGACTTGTTCGACTCGCTACGCTTCCTGTCTCACATTAGCAATAAAATAACCCCACTTGGGTTTGATTTAAGGGGAAGTTGAAGCCCTTGAATGAAGTTCGCATATTGAAAAGCTTGGCTTTAGTCATGCTCGGTACCATTTAATTTGTTTTGATATATGCAACTTCGTTTGGGTAATCGACAATTACATGCAGATATTTGAGAAGTGAGCCACCAATAGCGCCATCGATTTTTCTGTCCATCATTGACGACATATAACTATGGAAGTTGTGATCTTGACGTCGCGTAAACCAAACAGGACCAATAGTTTTACCAGCTATTGAAAGCTTTGGAACTTGGATCATGGATTCCCCTGCTAGTAGGTCGCCGTTTTCGATTACAAGCCATTGAGGGTTAGATTGTCGCCACCTTTCAAATGTTGATGCGCTAATAAAAGATGTGCCAATTTTTTGAGCTTTGGTGTTCAGTGTTTTCTGAGCGTTATTTGAAAGGTGTGCCGTTGCGCCTGTATCAAATAACATAGGAATGATCTCGTTATCTACGGTTATCTCGATACTTGGAAAGGCGGTTGTATAATTACCTGAACTGTCTTTTTGAAATCCTAATTCTATCTTTGTAAAAGACTTAATGTTTAGAGATTGTATTTCAGTATAAACAGCCATTGTGCGATTGAGATAATTAAACCCAATGACTTTTTCAGCATGCCAGCGACCACCTAAAAAGCCATCTTTACCGTCAATTTCTTCGCGATTCACTAGGAATAAGTTTCCTTTCATAAAGTTATTTAAGCCACCTAAAGGAATTCCTTTACTCAATTTATAATTCGGCATAGGTGTAAGAAGTAAGGTCTCATTGCCTTCTTTTTCTGTAATCGTTGGCCACTTATATTTAGTGTGAAAGTCTTTTGCAATGGCATTGAAGCCACCGCCTGTATCGGTAAAAAAAGTAATTTCTTCACCGCTATCTAAAGTGGGGTTAAATAAATTAACTGGTTATCGAACTTGGCTGGCAATTCTTTGCCAAACACATTGAAAGTTAAAAAAAAGGTGATTAATAAGACAATTGATTTCATAAACATTTCTTTGTTAGCTGTAATCAAATTTATGGGTTAATACTATTTTATCAAGGTCATAAATCGCGATGGGAGCCCTTCCCCCTAATCAAACCTGAGAAAGAAATTTAAATGGTTAATGCGAGACAAGGCGCGAAGCGGTCGAGCAAGCCATGCTGAGGCATAGGGGAATAGCGTTTTTAAACCAACTAATTTCGGCTAGTCATTCCGTTTCAATCAAACCCGATAAGTGGGTTTTAATTGATAATACGAGACAGGAAGCGGAGCGTATCGAGTAAGTCATACTGAGATAGGGATATCGATTTATGACGTTTATCTTTAAATTAAAAGCTGCTTTGAGGACTAAGTTTGATTGTACGGTCGCGTTTCTTTTACTAAATACATCCCTATATTTCGCCCTACGGGCCAGCTTCGCTGTTCAAATTTATTCCCTATAAATTTGTGGTTACTTTATCTTTGGCGAAGCACTAATTTGTCGGGAGCAAATTAGAATGCCGTAGGCAGTCTTTAGATGTAAAGAGGGACCTTGCAATAAAGAAAAGTGACATGAGCCCCATGGATGGGGTTTATTAAAATACAAGGAAGTAAATGCTGAGGTTTTGTTCAATCTTTCAAAATCCTACCAAACCCCATGCTAGTAGCCAAAAACCTTTATTTTCCTCAAATTATTAGTAGAAAAACTATCCAGCTCTTGCTATACTCCGCGTCCGCCACTTACCGTTCTACCTCGGTTAGTTTAGCCACAGCTGAGGGTTTTAAGTCTTGAGCTCGAAGGGGTTGAAGCAAGTGTAATAGAGCAGCAGAAATTTTTCTGCTTGTGGTTTTTAAATTGTAAACATTGGATTTTTAATAAATGAAAACGTTTGTTGCTAAGCCAGAATCTGTAAAACGTGACTGGTACGTAGTTGACGCTGAAGGCAAAACTTTAGGTCGTATCGCTACTGAAATCGCTCGCCGTCTACGCGGTAAGCATAAAGCTGAATATACTCCTCACGTAGATACTGGTGATTACATCATCGTTATTAACGCTGAGAAAGTTACTGTAACAGGTAACAAAACGACTGATAAAATGTACTATGCTCACACTGGTTTCCCAGGTGGTCTTAAGTCTATCACTTTCGATAAGCTTCAAGCTAAAAAGCCTGAAATGATCATCGAAAAAGCAGTTAAAGGTATGTTACCAAAAGGCCCTCTAGGTCGTGAAATGTACCGTAAACTAAAAGTATACGCAGGTTCAGAGCACGCACACGTTGCTCAACAGCCTCAAGTACTGGACATTTAAGGAGCATAACTCATGGCAAATCAATACTACGGTACAGGTCGTCGTAAAAGTTCAAGTGCTCGCGTATTCTTACGCCCAGGTACTGGCAACATCGTAATCAATCAACGTTCTATCGAAGAATACTTCGGTCGCGAAACTTCTCGCATGGTTGTTCGTCAGCCACTAGAGCTAGTTGAAATGACTGAAAAGTTTGACCTTTACATCACTGTTGAAGGTGGTGGTTCTACTGGTCAAGCGGGTGCTATCCGTCACGGTATTACTCGTGCGCTTATGGAGTTTGACGAGTCTCTTCGTTCTTCACTTCGTAAAGCTGGCTTCGTTACTCGCGACGCTCGTAAAGTTGAGCGTAAGAAAGTAGGTCTTAAGAAAGCACGTAAGAACACTCAATTCTCAAAACGTTAATTTTTTACGTTTACAAGAATTACAAAACCCGGGTTTATACTCGGGTTTTTTATTGCCTAAAATTTATGTTTGTCAGCGAGTTACTGTTATTAAAAGTTACTATTTAAAGGCTTTGTTACGGCACCCTACATTTCTCAACATTTTCCCACAGTCACTTACAGAGAGTATGGGTATTATTTCCCGCGTTAACTTCTTACTCAACTAATCCGTATCAAGGAAGTGATATGACTTCATTTAAACCGATCTCTTTAGTCGCGCTGGCTGTGACGAGCGTATTTGCTACTAGTGCCTTGGCTGAACAAGCTAAAGGCGAAGAAATTGAACGTATTCAAGTAGTATCGAAGCGTTCAAGTGTACTTACTGAAATTACCGAAGATGCTGAAAAGCTGATTAATATGCCGGGTGCTTTGGGCGATCCTTTGCTAGCTGTATATGCATTGCCTGGTGTAGTAGCGGCTGGAGGCTCAATGGGTGAACCCGCTGTACGTGGTTCGTCGCCAGATGATAATTACTTTGAAGTCGACTTTATGCCTGCTGGCTATATTTTCCATGACTTTGGCAGCTCGATTTTTAACAAGTACTTAGTGCAAGATTTTCGCCTTTATTCTGCTGGTTATGGCACTAGCTTTAGTGATGCAACAGGCGCTGTATTTGATGTCACACTGCGCAACCCAAAAAATCAGGATATTAAAACCACGCTTGATTTTACTATGTTTAAAGCGGGGGTTTTTGTTGAAGGTGCAATCACCGACGATATTTCATTTTATCTTTCTGGGCGAAAAAGTACGCTTCCGTTGTTTTTCTCAGAGGGTGAGGAAATTGAAGACGAAGATGGCGAAAACACAGGCATTACAATAAACGATGCTCCCGATGACTATGATTACCAGAGTAAATTTGTTTGGGATATTAATAACAACAATGTGTTAAGTGTGTTGTTTACTGGCGCAGAAGACAGTGCGGCAGCAAGTTTTAGTGAACGCGCGGATTTATCACTTAAGAATCCTGATTTTCAAGGCGATGCAGATTTTGCGCGTTCCTTCGATAGCCAAAATGTTATTTGGGATCATTATGGTAAAGGTTATCAAGCAAAAGTGGGGATTGGCTCGTTAACACATTCGGGCCGATTAGATTATGGCCGCAGCAAGTTAACACCCAAAGGGTATTTTGAAGAAGAAAAAGAAGAACTACTTACCTACAAAGGGCGTGTAAGTGTAAATGTGGTGGGTGATGACTTACTTACATTTGACGCTGCTTATTTTGATAAAACGATAAGCTATGAATATGATACTTTTTTGTACGTGTGTACTGAATTAGATCCAGATTGCGAGCTTGCTAAAGGAGAGCGCATAACAGGGAAAAGAGAGGTGGATATCGGTAGTTATTTTGTTGGTGCAAATTATCAATACACGATAACCGACTCGCTAATTGCCGACATTGGCGTACAACATCAAAAAAATGATTACAGCGATGAGTCGTTTACTCACCCGCGTTTAGGATTGACCTACCACATTAATCAAGATCAATCAGTGTGGGTTAAATATGGCAGTTACAATCGCCTGCAAGATATTGGTACGATCTTAGAAGACACAGGTAACCCCAACTTAAAGTCGCAAACAGCAAATCAGTCGGTTGTTGGTTATCAGCAGTTTTTGGCGGATGATTGGAGTTGGTCAATTGAAACCTATTACAAAACCATGGATGACTTACCATTAGCACTGACTGAAAACGATGTGGATCAGCATTTACGTTATAGCAATGATGTTACGGGTAGAGCTTATGGTATTGATTTACTGATTAATAAAAACAAAACCGATCGTTGGTACGGCTGGATGAGTTTAAGTTACGGTAAAAGTGAACGTACTGATGAGCGCCGTGATATCACTCGTGACTACTATGCCGACACACCGCTTGTGTTTAATATGGTGTTTAACTACCAAATTAGCGAACGCTGGAATGGTGGCTTTAACTTCACAGCGCGCAGTGGTCAATCTTACACGCCTATTGTAGGTGTGCGTGAAAACCCTGAATTTGAGGGGAATTTTTTACCGGAATACGGTGAACCATTTTCTGAGCGTTTTGATGCTTATCACCGTTTAGATTTACGCTTTGAACGCAAAACGGATTTCTTTGGACTCAATGCCTTGCTGATTTTAGAAGTAATGAATTTATACGCTAAAGACAATACTGCGTATATCGACCTTGATTACGCTAAGGTGAAGTCGACCGATGATTTGATTTTGCAAGAACAGAGCGATGACTTTGAAATGCGCCCGTCAGTTGGTTTTAGTTTCACATTTTAGTCACAAATTAGTCTAAAGCGAGGAATTTCCTCGCTTATTTCATTGGTTAATCCTCCCGCAGGTTGCTATACTCTGGCATGCATCAAATGTGGCTCGAAAAGCATAATTTAGCGACTAATTACTTTGAATTTCACGCACACTTCTACGGAGTTTTGATCTCTATCAGGACACGCTCACTCAATTTTGGGTAAGCTCTGTAAAAGCACAGAATTTTCACAGTTTTAGGCTGTGTGTTCGTGATTTCAAATAAATCGAACTAAAATACAATTTAATTGTGCTTGAAGACCGGTATAACCTTGTTTTAATCAAGGCTTTTATTTATGATCGCACCTATTTTGTAAAGTCAAAATTTAAACTGCTGTAACTGATGTTCTCAATATGGCAAGTGTTGAGAATCATAGTGGAGATGAGTGGATGAGCAATGCGCCAGTAGACAATAGCCGCCGTCGCTTTCTAACTATCGCAACTTCTGTTGTTGGTGGTGTGGGAGCTGTAGGGGCTGCTGTTCCTTTTATCGCGTCTTGGAACCCAAGTGAGAGAGCAAAATCTGCAGGCGCGCCTGTAGAAGTTGATATCTCGAAGCTTGAGCCAGGACAATTAATTCGTGTTGAGTGGCGAGGTAAGCCTGTTTGGGTTATCAATCGTACACCAAAAATGCTTGAGCAGATGAAAGCTCACGAAGGTCAACTTCGTGATCCTAATTCTGAAGAGCCACAACAACCTGAGTTCGCAAAAAATGCGTACCGTTCGCAAAAAGAGAATATCTTTGTTGCTGTTGGTATTTGTACTCACCTGGGTTGTTCACCAACTTTCCTTAACGGTGGTTTTGGTGAAAAGGTTGAAGGTACTGAAGATGGTTTCTTCTGTCCTTGTCATGGTTCTAAGTTTGATATGGCTGGCCGTGTTTTCCAAGCTGTACCAGCGCCATTAAACCTAGAAATCCCTCCTTACTCATTCATTGATGACACCACTATTATTGTTGGTGTGGAAGAAGGGGCTGCGTAATGTTTGCAAATATTATCGATTGGATTGATCAACGTATTCCGATGACACGCGTATGGAATATGCACATTGCTCAATATCCTGCGCCGAAAAACTTTAACTTCTGGTACTTCTTTGGCTCATTAGCCATGTTAGTACTTGTTAACCAAATCGTAACGGGTATTTGGTTAACAATGAACTTCGTACCATCAGCTGAAGGTGCATTTGCATCAGTTGAATACATCATGCGTGATGTTGAATACGGCTGGTTACTGCGTTATTTACACTCAACGGGTGCTTCTGCATTCTTCGTTGTTGTATACCTGCACATGTTCCGTGGCATGATCTACGGTTCTTACCAAAAACCACGTGAACTACTGTGGTTATTCGGTATGTTTATCTTCCTAGCGCTAATGGCTGAAGCATTTATGGGTTACTTACTACCTTGGGGACAAATGTCTTTCTGGGGTGCGCAGGTAATCATTTCACTATTCGGTGCGATTCCGGTAATTGGTGATGACTTAACGCTTTGGATCCGTGGTGACTACGTAATTTCAGGTGCAACGCTTAACCGCTTCTTCGCACTACACGTAATTGCATTACCATTAGTACTTGTTATCTTAATTTTCTTACACATTATTGCACTTCACGAAGTGGGTTCAAACAACCCAGACGGCGTTGAAATCAAACGTAAGAAAGGCACTGTTGCTGAAGAAGATAAAGCTAAATTCAAGTTCCATGAATACTACACAGATAAGAAAGATATCGTTGACGCGATTCCGTTCCACCCTTACTACACAGTAAAAGATATTGTGGGTGTGGTTGGCTTCTTAATCTTGTTCTGCTGGGTTGTTTTCTTTGCACCAGAGATGGGTGGTTTCTTCCTAGAGGCGCCAAACTTTGAAGCGGCAAACCCGTTGAAGACGCCTGAGCATATTTTCCCTGTTTGGTACTTCACACCATTCTACGCAATCTTACGTGCTATCCCTGATAAGCTACTAGGTGTAATCGCGATGGGTGCATCAATTGTTGTGCTTGCGTTACTACCTTGGATTGACCGTGGTAAAGTGAAATCAATTCGTTACCGTTGTGGCTTCCACAAGTTAAACATTGCTCAGTTTGTTGTTACTTTCATCATCCTAGGTTGGGTTGGTGCGACACCACAAACAGACTTTAAAACTGTGTTATCACAAATTACGACTGTAACTTACTTCATGTTCTTCGTATTACTGTTCTTCTACAGTAAAAACGAAAAGACTAAGCCAGTGCCAGAGAGGTTAACGAAATGATGAAAAAGCTAATTATTGGTTTATTCGCTTTGTTGCCTTCACTAACAATGGCAGCAGGCCCGTCGGTTCCACTTTTAGAAGCGAATCATGATCTAACGGACGAAGCATCGTTACAACGTGGTGCTAAAACGTTCATGAACTACTGCTTAGGTTGTCACCAAATGCAGTACCAGCGTTATGAGCGTACATTCCGTGATATCGGTATTCCAACTAAAGTGGGCGAAGAGCAACTTATTTTTGATGGTTCAAAAGTAGGTAGCCACATTCTTAACGCAATCGAGCAAGACGATGCTGCAAAATGGTTTGGTGCTGCGCCACCAGATCTAACGTTAGTAGCACGTGTTCGTGGTGCAGATTGGATTTACACTTACCTGAAGTCTTTCTATGTTGATGAAAGTCGTCCATTTGGTGTAAACAACACTGTATTCCCATCGGTTGGTATGCCACACGTATTGCAAGAGTTGCAAGGTGTACCTACTGCGCGTTTCGAAGAAGTTGAAGAACACGGCGTTAAAGTTAAGAAAGTTGTTGAAATTACGACTGATGGTTCAGGCGAAATGAGCGATGACGAGTACGACCAAGCGGTACGTGACTTAACTAACTTCTTAGCGTATGTTGGTGAACCAACACGTTTACAGTCAGAAGCGATCGGTTATAAGGTATTAGGTTTCCTAGTAATCCTGTTTATCCTAGCGTTCTTACTGAAGAAAGAATACTGGAGAGATGTGCATTAATTTGCACACTTTTTAGCGCAAAATTTGTAATAGGGGCTTAAGCCCCTATTGCTGTTTTTAATATACTGGAGGAAAGCATGGCTGTAGCTGCCAATAAGCGCCCTGTGATGACACTGTTTTCTGGTGAAAACTGTATGTATAGCCACCAAGTGCGTATCGTACTTGCAGAGAAAGGCGTAAGTGTTGATATTCACCTAGCAGAAAAGGACAATTTGCCAGAAGCGTTACATGAAATTAACCCTTACGGCACTGTACCAACATTGATCGATCGTGAGCTTGGTTTATACGAAGCAAACATCATCATGGAATACCTTGACGAGCGTTTTCCTCACCCACCACTAATGCCTGTATACCCAGTTATGCGTGGTCGCAGCCGTTTAATGATGCACCGCATCGAAAACGACTGGTATAGCCTTGCTAAGAAAATTGAAGCAGGTGTTGATGTTGACGCGTCACGTCGTGAATTAACAGAAGGTTTATTAGCGATTGCACCTATTTTTGGTGAAGCGCCTTACTTTATGAGCGAAGAGTTTAGCTTAATTGATTGTTACCTAGCACCACTACTATGGCGCTTACCTGAGTTCGGTATTGAACTTACAGGTCAAGGTAGCAAAGAGCTTAAAGACTACATGATGCGTTTATTTGAGCGTGAGTCGTTCCAAGCATCATTAACTGAAGCTGAGCGCGAGATTCGACTTTAATGACTTCTAATCGCCCTTATTTACTGAGAGCTTTCTTTGATTGGATTGTAGATAATCAATGTACGCCGCATTTAGTGGTGAATGCTGAATTTCCAAATGTCACTGTGCCAATGCAGTTTGTGCAAGACGGACAAATTGTGTTGAACATCAACCCAAGTGCGGTTGCACAGTTTCATATGGATAATCATGAAGTAAGCTTTAATGCACGTTTTGGTGGTCAACCAATGCGTGTGGTGGTACCAATTGGCGCCGTACTTGCTATTTACGCAAGAGAAAATGGCGAAGGTACAGTGTTTACCCCTGAAGACTTTTCAGAATATGAAGAACCAGCAGAGGTTGAATCACAAGAAACACCATCTGAGGGTGATGGTAATGATGAACCACCGAAAAAGCGTGGTTCTCATTTAAAAGTGGTTAAGTAATCGAAAAAAAACCGGCAATAGCCGGTTTTTTTATAACCTGCGATTTTACAACCTACTATATTGCTATCTTGTAACAATCTCTGGAAACATCACTAATAAACCAAGCATTAGTAGCATAATCAAAAAATACGGTAAGCAGGCTTTTGCCAGCTGAGCCAAAGAGGCATTGGTGAGTGACTTTAAAACAAACAAGTTAAAGCCAATTGGCGGCGTGATTTGCGATATTTCTACCACCACAACCAAGTAAATACCAAACCAAATGAGATCGATGCCAGCTAGCTCTACAATAGGTAAGAGTATGGCTGCGGTCAGCACAATAATCGAAATACCATCTAAAAATAACCCTAATAAAATAAATGCCAAGGTTAAATAGATTAGCAGTTGATAGTTACTAAGTTCTAGACTGGCTATCCAAGTGGCAAGTGTTGCAGGTAATTGCAAAAAGCCCATTGCGATGGTAACAAAACTCGCACCGAGTAAAATTAGTAAAATCATAGCTGTGGTCATCGCCGCATCAATTAAGCTTTGCTTAACCAGCTCTAGTGTCAGTCGTTTTTTTGCTTTAATTAAAATAAAACTACCCAGGATACCTAACACTGCCGACTCACTAGGTGTCGCAAAGCCGAAGTAGATGGCAGTAATAACAAATGTGATTAACGAGATAATTGGAAGTAACGTTAGTGGATTACCTGAGCTTGCAATGAGTTGGCTTTTATCTACCGGTTTTAAGTAGCTGCGAATCGCAATATAGGTGGAAAACAGCGCTAATAAAATTAACCCGGGCAGAATGCCGGCAATAAATAGGTCTGCAATGGAAATATCCGCAGCAACGCCATACACAATCAAAATAATCGATGGTGGAATTAGCAGCCCAAGAGTAGCAGAGCCAGCAAGCGAGCCATAAATATCTTGCTCGTTATAACCGCGTTTTTTTAGCTCTGGAATAGTCATACGGCCAATTGTTGCGGCTGTCGCCGCAGAAGAGCCTGAGAGCGCAGCAAAAATACCAGAGCCAAACACATTAATGTGCAAGTGTCCCCCCGGTAACTTTGCCAGTATCGGGCTTAAACCATTAAATAAGTCATCGGCTACTTTGGCTTTATATAGCAGTTCGCCCATCCAAATAAATAGCGGTAAAGCGATTAATGACCACGGTGTTAAATGCGCAAATGCAGTGCCTGAAAATATCAGGTCGATAGCCGAATTGTTATTAAGAATAAGTGCTACCAAAGCAACGCCGATTAAACTAAAACCAATCCATACGCCTGTTAACAGTAAAACGGCAAAAATAACCGCCAAAATAGCGCTAAGGCTAACTATGTCCACGTAGTACCTCCAATCCCTTAAATGCAATGGTAATCGTTGTTACGCAGCTGGCATAAGCCATAATAGCTTGAATGGGCCATTCTAAAATAGCAATCTCACCGCTCGACACTTCATGAAAATGGTAAGAGTCGATCGTTAGCTGAATACATGCATAGCTAATAAAGGTGCAAATTAAGGTCGCTGTTAAATAGCTAACTACTTGGGCGTAATGACTTAGATTAGGGTTGTCGAATTCAAACACCAGAGCCACACGAATATGTTTCTCTTGTTCAAAGCTATAGCCTAGCGCCAAGAAAAAGCTGCTGATCAGCAAATATCCGCATATTTCATTGAGTGACGGAATGTACAAATTAAACAAACGTAATACGATTTGGCTGAGCACTAACAAAAAAATCGCAACGATGAGTAAAATGCTCACTTTCATGTTGAACGCATTTAATTTATTGAGCATTTTGTTGCTCCTTAAATTTTTGCAATACGTGTAACTCGCTTTGCGTTGCATTGAGTGCCCATTCTTGTGCCATGTTAGCGCCAACAATTTTTAAACTCTGCGATAAACTATCGCTCACAGGCGAAATAATCATGCCGTTATCCGCTAATAGCTTGGTCATCTGTGTGGTTTGCTGCTCAGCTTGTTGCCACGCGCGCTGCTGATACTTGTTCACGACTTGCTTCAGTTTCTGTTTTTGCGTTGGGGTTAAAGATTGATACAAGGCATGGTTCATTAGCACCATATTTTTTGGGATCCATGCATTGATTGGTGTGTAATAGCGACTAAATTGCCATGCTCTGCTCGAAACTCCCGTCGCTGGCGAGGTGATCATTGCTTCAATCATACCGGTAGCAAATGCCTGTGCAATCTCAGCGCTTGAAACGGCGGTTGGGATCATTTTAAGGTGGTTTGCTAATTTTGCCGTCATTGCACTATAGCTTCTAACCTTAAGGCCACTTAGGTCGTTTGCAGTTTTGATTGCTTTACTAGTAAATAAGCCCTGTGGCGGCCAAGGGTTGGTAAATAACAGGTGTAATCCGTGCTCGGCAAATTGGCTGCGTAATTCAACGGCTTGTTGGTTAGCTAGTTGTTGAGCGCTGCTAAAATTTGTGGCTAAAAACGGTAAGTTGTCGAGTTGATAGATAGCGGCGTGATTGCTCAAACGCGCGATAAATATTTCACCAAGTTGTATTTGGTTTGTGCGCAGTGCGCGGTAAATTTCATTGTGCTTATAAAGGCTTTCGCCGCTATGAAAAACAATGTTAAGCCCTAACTCTCGATTTACTTCATCAGCAAATGCTTTGGTGATTTGGGTAACATAAACACGTTCGCTATAGGGAGTTGCGAAATGCTGCTTGGCGTGTAGGGTGAATACTGCAAATAGCAGTAACGGTAAAATTAAATAATGGCGCATGTTTTTATTCTTATTTTTATAATAAAAAAGGCGCTAACTGCGCCTTAAAGGTATTCAAATACTTTTATTACTTTTTCGACTCCCGAAACATGACGGGCAACGTCGGCTGCTAAATTAGCTTCTTGTTCGGTAACGAGTCCCATTAAAAAGACTTCCCCGTTTTCGGTAATCACTTTGATATCATTAGCACTGACACTTTCTTCAGATACCAACATGGTTTTAACCTTTGAAGTTAGCCAAGTATCGTGTGTTTTGGTGCTAACACCTGTGATATTACCTATGCGAATCTGATTATGGATTTTTTCAACGCCACGTATTGGTTTTACTATCGCTTCGGCTTTCGCGCGCATTTCTGTGGTTGGTGTTTGGCCAATCAGTAATACACGGCCATTTAAGCTCACCACAATAATATTGCTAAATTTCGCTAACTGCTCGTCGTCTTTTAAGGCCAGCGTGGCTTTGATCTCAAGGTTGTTATCATCAATCTGCGTGCCAAGCGTGCGGCGATCGGTTGCTGATGTTACTGCACCTGCAGTACCAGCGACAATGGCAGCGCTACACCCTTGTAAAAGAACAATAGATGCAACAACAGCTAATTTAAATTTCATTAACTATCATCCTGTGGAAAAAGGGTTAAATCGATAAGCTCACTTAAGCAATGGATATTAAACAAGTGAGATTCGATAATTCGGCTTGGTCTTTTTGAGGGCACGCGTATTTCAACATCGTTTGGCCCTAATAGTCCTGCCAGCTCGCCGCCATCATCACCACTTAATACAATTACTTGCATATCTTTGGTTAGAGCAGCTTCAACGGCGCTGATCACTTCTTTCTCGTTACCAGTTACCGTGATCACCACAAGCAAGTCACCGCTTTGTCCGTAGGCACGTACTTGGCGTGAAAAGCTTTCGTTGGCATCGGTTGTGGCATAGCTCGACAGGTGTGTTAATTCGTTGCTTAATGCAATTGCTGGCAAGCACGGGCGCTCAGTTTCATAAAAATTAACTAGCAAATTGGCAAAATGCGCTGCTAACATATGATTATTGCTGCCACCGCAACACAGTACTTTATTGCCGTTAATTAGGCTTTGCACTATGGTAAATGCCGCAGCTTCTAAAGCGCTAGGTAATGCTTCACCAGCGGCAATTTGAGCTTGAATGCTTTCTGTGTATATTTCTTTAACGAGTTCTTGCATACTAAAATGCGCTTTTAATCCAAGTAAATTGTTCTGAGTTCTGCCCGCTTATTGCGACATAGTCGACTCTATATGGACAATCCTCTAGCCTATTTTGTTTCAAATAATAAAACAAGGTGCGTGTTAATTTTTGCTGTTTAGCGTGTGATAACGCGTTAATTGCACCGCCAAACGCTTCTGACTTGCGGTATTTAACTTCAACAAACACTAAAGTGTTACCGTCTTTCATTATCAAGTCGAGCTCACCGTAACGGCAATTATAGTTACGTGTTACCGGTGTTAAACCTTGTTTCTTTAAATATTGTTCAGCTTGCAGTTCGAAAAAGTTTCCCTTTTCTTTACTGTTTTTAAATAACTTAGAGGTCCATCCCATGCTATTCCTTTTGCCTTACAAAGCCGCTTCCTGCGTTTCTTGTTGGTGATTTTTAATAAACAACGGCGTTGGTTTTTGCGATTTAATATCGAGCGTTACGATTTGTTTTTCTCGATATTGTGCCCACTTTAATGCGCGTTCAATGTCGCCATCTTGATTGACCGTTAGATCACCTGTTAGGCCTGTTAATGTTTTGCCAGGTACCATTTGTAGTTGGCGCAATTGCGGAATTAACTTAACCGCATCAAAACCCATGGCGAACAACTGTTGCTCTAAGGTTGTATGCTCAGGCCAGATTTGATCAAATTCACTGCGTAAAGACTGTTGTTCGCCTGTTAATGGCAGCATCCACGGAATTTCTGAAAAATACAAACCGGCTAAGTCTTTTTTGTCGGTTTTGTCGGATTTAATATCGTGGCTACGTGAGCTGGCAAAAATAGGAATGCGCTTAGCAAAGGTTGAAATATTCACATCAAAAGACGGTTTCAGCAGTCGTGTTTGTGCGGCATCGGCAATAATATAAATCGCATCAATATCACGGCGAGAGCGCGTTTCTTCATGCAGCTTGCCTCTGAACATTAGACTGATTTCTCTGATGCGTTGTTTACTCTTATCGACTTCAAGTAGCTCTTGCACCAGCTTTTGCATATCACGCTTGTTTGCATAAAAACCTACTTCCGGCTCATTATCAGAAAACTCCAACCACTGGTTGGTAAAATGGTTGGCTAATCGTTTACCTAAACGATTGCCCGGTGCAATAACAAGTGGCTTTTTAAACTCTTTATTTACAAAGTGATAAACCGCTTGCGTTACTTCATGCTCAGGATTAAGTGCAAAGGCAAAGTGGTCAATTGACTCAAGTGCCTGTGGTGTGGTGTTAAGGTACATAGCCGGGTAAGCATCGAGCGTACCCGCTTGTTGTAACTTATCAATGTTTTCTTTTAAAAGTGGGCCAATAACAAAATCAGGCGCAAGTTCATTTAGTTGCTCTGCGATTTGTTCTGCGCTCAATGCTGAATTAATAAAGTGCAATTCACGGTCAGGATGTTTTTCTGATGCCGCTAAAATGCCCGCCTTTAATGATTGCGATAATGCTTTTTGTTTACTTTGATTGCTTGGTAAAATAATTGCGATGCGGTTCACATTAATCGGTTGTACATCGATAATCTGCTGCATGTTATCAGGTAGAGCAAAGCTTGCCGGGTGGTTTGAATAGGCATAATTCCACTTATTTAACGCGGCTTGTAATGAGGTTGCATCGCCAATATAAAGCTGGGTATAAAGTGCCAAACTAACCCATCCTCGTTGAATACTGCTACCTGAGTTAAGTGCTTCAAGCTGTTTAATTGAAAGTTGGTTTAACACCTGCCACAGTGCTTTATTTACTTTGTCGGCCTTAAAGTCGTGTTTATTTGCGGTTTCTGACGCGCGAATTAAATACGGTGCCGCCTGATGAGGTAAGGCTTGAGCTGAGTATATATTGCCGTAAATTTCTTGGTGTAGAAAAAAATGCATTGGGGATGTGAGTTTGGCATTGAGTGACTCAAGCGTTTTTAATGCCGTGTGATAATCTTTTTGCTGGGTGTAAGCCAAGGCAATATAAAGCTGATTACGCACACTATCTGGGCCACCCGATTCGATTAGTTGTTCGCAAATGGTAATAACAAGCTGCCAGTTTTGCTCTTCAATTGCACGGTCGCGTGCAGTATAAAGCAACTGAATCTTATCAAAATCACGTTTTGATAAGGCTTTTTGATATAAATCTTGTGCGCTGAGATCGACCTCAACAGCGGGTTTGGCTTTTACCGTTTCAACAACCGGTGTTTTTTCGGTTGTACTACACGCTGATAACAAGGAAAATATAGCTGTTAACCCTAATAGTTTTAGTCGCACGCTGATCTCAGTATTTTTCTATCCAATTAGGTCATATATTACAAACTGTTGTAGGAGAGCTCAATGGCAAATAGCCAGAAACCAACCGATTTAGGAACATCAAATCACCAAAGCGCTAAAGGGCAGTTATTTGTAGTAGCAACACCCATTGGTAATTTAGAGGATATTACGCAACGTGCACTCAGTGTTTTATCAAGTGTTGATATTATTGCAGCAGAAGACACACGCCATACCAACAAGCTATTAAGCCACTTTTCAATTAAAGCAAAAGTGATTGCGGTACATGATCATAATGAAAAGCAAAAAGCGAGCGAGCTACTAGATTGGTTGGAGCAAGGATTAAATGTGGCGCTTGTATCGGATGCAGGCACGCCGCTGATTAGCGATCCTGGTTATGCCGTGGTTAACTTATGTCGTGAAAAAGGCGCAAAAGTAAGCCCAATTCCAGGAGCATGTGCTGCAATTGCTGCGGTTTCATGTTCTGGCCTAGCGACAGATCGCTTTCAATTTATTGGTTTTACACCAGCTAAAAGCAAAGCGCGCCAAGAGTTCTTTATTGATGCGTACAATTCAGGCATGACAAGCATTATGTACGAAAGTACACACCGTATTATGGCCAGCTTAGATGACTTAAAGCTCGCGCTTGGTGATGAGCAAAAAGTAGTGTTGGCAAAAGAGTTAACGAAGAGCTTTGAAACTTTCTTTAGTGGCACAGTGGTGGAATTAATCGACTTCCTAACGGAAGACACTGCACGTCAGAAAGGTGAAATTGTGTTAATGTTGCCTGGAAAACAAGCGGATAAAAATGCAATACCACCTGAGGCGATAAAACTGATTCAATTGCTACAAGCAGAAATGCCACTGAAAAAGGCTTGTGGTATTGCCGCAGACTATTTAGATTTAAAGAAAAACGCGCTGTATAAAGCAATGCTCGAACTGGAGTAAAAAACACATATTCACATGTAAAGCGCATTAACCCTGCGCTTTTAAATATTAAACAGCAATAGATTAAGGAAGATAGATGTTTAAAAAAGCACTCGCATATTCATGCACACTCTTACCATTGGTTGCAATGGCCAGCTCAGATGGCTTAGTCGTGGCAAAAAATGAGAGCGCCAAAACTCTTAGCAGTGCGCAATATGCGTATGTACCTATTGTAATAATGATGGACAATGAAGGTAAGCAATCTGTTGAAATTACAGGTCAATACAAGTCTTATGTTCAAGAACAAAAAAGTCAGCCTAGCATTAGTTACTCGCATTACCTTAAAGAATTAGCAAATAACCTAATTGCAGACGGTTTTACGATTGCCACAAAATGCCTTACAGATTGCAGTACAAAACCTTACCTGAAAACGGTTGAAAACAGCTTTCGTTATAACAATATTTAACAATTAGGTTACAAAAATGTCAGAAAAAATCGCTTTGGTTACCTTTCGGCGGTAAAAGAAGAGAAAGGTGGTCGCCAAGCAATTCAAGTGTTTGCAAAAAATGATTATCGAGATGCATTAAAGTATACCTATGAACAGATTGTTGAAACGAAAATGCCAGATATTGGTATATCTATTGATAACAATTTTGAAATACAATCGCTTGATTTTTCGAATTTAAAAGCGTTTAAAAAAGATGCCAAAGGCAGTGCAGACCACCCAATGATAGAGCGCTTTCCTGGCAGTTATATTGTTCATTCAGCGGTTAATGATTTTGAGTCATACCCTTTAATAATTGGCCCGTATAAAAAGTCGATACCGACTAAAAAAGTAAGTGGTAAAATTACAACGATTAACTACAGTATCGATAAAAATGTTGGCCCCTACGCAGTGCACCAGAATTACATTAATGCATTACAAAAAGCAGGGTTTAATTTAATTTATGAGTGCAGTGCAGTCGATTGTGGCAACTATATTCTTCGCGATAACCTTCAAGACACAATTCATGCCAAGAATCACCGCTCCGATTTGCATAATTTGACCCGCAAGAGTCATTACTATTTATTTAGTGCTGAGAAAGTAACACCTCAAGGTAAGATTTATATAACCATGTATAGCACTCAAAAACGCGCTCAATTTAATGTAGACATGGTGGTTGATATTATTGAAGAGCGTGCAATGAGCCAAGTTGCACTTAATATTGATAGCGATACCCTAAGCAAGCAAATTCAAGCGACAGGCAGCGTGTCTTTGTATGGCATCGAATTTGATTTTGATAAGCACACACTAAAAGCCAGTTCAGATAAGCAACTAGCAGAAATAGCAGACTTTTTGAAAAAGTCGAAGCAAGTGTCGTTATATGTGGTGGGACACACAGATAACAAAGGACAATATGATTACAACCATGATTTGTCTAAACGCCGTGCTGCAGAGGTGGTTAATACGCTGGTATCAAACTACAAAATTGATAAGCAACGTTTGACGCCTGTAGGTGTAGGCCCAGTAGCGCCAAAAGCAGCAAACGATACCGAGTCGAATATGCAGCAAAATAGACGTGTTGAATTAGTTTTAAAATCGCCGCAGTTTCTTTGATTTAAGATGAATGGTTTTACGGGGGCGCTAATAAAACTAGCCGCAGACGTTAAAATCCGTATAATGGCGCCCTGAGTCAGCCAGATAATCGCTGCTTTATCGTTGTATCTTCGGATATACGGGTAAAGGGGAGGAAAGTCCGGGCTCCACAGGGCAGGGTGCCAGCTAACGGCTGGGAGGCGCGAGCCTACGACAAGTGCAGCAGAGAGGAGACCGCCAACTTCGGTTGGTAAGGGTGAAAGGGTGCGGTAAGAGCGCACCGGGCCACTGGTAACAGTTGGTTGCAAGGTAAACTCCACCCGGAGCAAGACCAAATAGGGTTCCTTATGGTGTGGCCCACATCGGAACCGGGTAGGTTGCTTGAGCTTAAGAGTGATTTTAAGCCTAGACGAATGATTATCCACGACAGAACCCGGCTTATAGGCTGACTCAACAAATACAATAAAAAAGCCCAAGCGTTTTAGCTTGGGCTTTTTTATGCGTGGAATTAACCACTAGCGCTTAATAACTTCAGCGCGATGCGGTGCGAGCTTTGCAAGTACTTGGTTTTGGACTGGGTAGCTTATGTTGTTGTCTTCCATTGCTTTTACCAATAGCTCGACAATGCGGTTAAAGTCGGCTTCATTAATATTCATGCCGGTGTGAATGTCGACCATATTATCGCCTTTGTATTCACAAGGTCCGCCTGTGACATCACATAAGTGCGTAATAAACCCAGCACGGAAGTGGCTTACGCTGGCTTTTGCAAAGTAATGAAATATTTGTTCATCATTAGCGATATGTTGAATAAAACTATCAACAATATTTTCTAGCCCTTGTTCGCCTTTTAATTGGCTATAGAGTGTTTGATTTGCGTTATTGGCGGCACATGCTGTTAGCAGGATAGCTGTAAGAAAAAGTGTTAAGAGCTTAGCCATTAATAATACCCCGTGAGAGAAAGATACCAGCCACGTTGCTTTTCGATACCCGCAATCGTGCCTAAATTGATATAGGCCGCGGTAACGCTAATGTGTTTGTTGGGAAACCAAGCGACAAACACATCATGCCAATCATCTTCTTTTAGCCCCAGGTTGTCAGGCTTTTGCCGATACTCAGTGCCAATGGCAAGGTGTTTATTGACTAAAATGGCTGCGGAGGCTTCAAACTGAATGTGGCTTTTTTGTTGTGGTCCACCAAAACCAAGCAACCCAATTTCATTTGCGCGTGTGTGTCTAACGGTGGCGTTCCATAACAGGTTATAGCCGGCGACCGCGCCTAAATGTAATTTGCTGGCGGCAAGGTAAAAGTCAGTAGCAGAATCATCTTTTGCACCTAGGGCAAAGGCAATATCCGCAGTCTCGAGTCGCTTGTGTTGCATACCAAATGATACTTGTGGGTAGCGACTGTAAACAAGGTCGCCGTAGAGTTTCACTTTAGCGCCATAAATTGATTGCTCGAGTGTTGTTGCAAGCGGCAGAACATCAAAGCGTTGTGCTGTATAAGAGAGCTCAATACGGTCATACAAGTTACCTTGTACGCCACAAGTACTCAATTCAAAGTCATCAACATTTGCCTGTGTGCAATATCCTGAAATCGATACTTCATCTTCGCTTGCGTAGCCCGCGAGTTGCGCCCATGGCACTAAGCCCCCGCCAGCGGCCCCTTCAATTTGTGAAACGCCCGGCGTTGCCAGTAATTTACCGTTGCCATAACAACTCGTGGCAATCAGTAATAATATAAAGCTAATGATTTTTGACATAGTGTGCATACCATTCGCTAAGCTGCTCCGCCTTTTGCGGTTTAGCTAAGTAGTAACCTTGGATATAGTCGCAGTTAAATTGTGTTAATAAATCTAAACTTGGCTGATTTTCAACCCCTTCAGCAACTACACGCAGCCCTAGTTTGTGACCAAGCGTAATGGTTGATTCGACAATATCTTGATCTTGTGAAGACTCATTTAGTTTAAGAATAAAACACTTATCGATTTTTAGTTCATCAACAGGTAAGTTTTTTAACTTGGCAAGTGACGATTGCCCGATACCGTAGTCATCGACTGAGATTTCAAAACCGAGTGATTTTAAGTGGGTTAATTTGGCGATTACTAATGCTTCGTTTTCGGCAATGTCGCGCTCGGTTAGCTCCAAGATTATACTAGAAGGGTCAACACAATAGTGCGTTGTTGTTTCTAATAAAAAATGCACAAATTGCTCATGCTGAATATCTTGCGCAGAAAGGTTGACCGATACATTAAAATAAAGCCCTTGCTGGTTCCAAATTTGTATTTGATGCGCGGCTTGGCGAATAACCCACTGGGTTAAGGTAACAATAAGGCCCGATTGTTCGGCGAGCGCAATAAACATTTCGGGATTTACAAACTCATTGTTTTTATCGACCCAACGAATAAGCGCTTCGGCTTTATCTACTTGTTTTGTTTTTAAGTTGAGCTTAGGTTGATAGGTTAAAAATAAATTTCCGCTATCTTGCTCTAAGGCGAGTTTTAACTCTTCAATTAAATTCAATTTATATAGGTAAGCTTCGTCGTCGCCAGTTTGGTAAAACTGCAACGTGTTATTACTTTTAACTGCATTTGCTGCGGCCAAGAGGCACGGCGAATTAACTTTTCTCCATCGTTACCGTGTTCAAGCGAGTTTGCAATGCCGTAATAAATTTGCAGTGATAAATCGATGCCATCTAAATAAAAAGGACGCTCTAATTCATTACGTAGTTGAGATATAAGGCCATTAATTTGCTGTTCTTCTGAAATGGTTATCGCAACAATAAACTCATCAGCGTTGGGGCGTGAAAGCAAGCAGTGTTTAGGTATTTGGCTTTGTTTATGAAAGTTGCCAAGCCTTAGTGCCATTTCTTTTAAAATGATATCACCATTGGTAATGCCAATAGTGTCGTTAAGTGCTTTAAAGCCTTTAATATTCAGGTTAATTAAGGCTATTTGCAGGTTTAGCTTAAGCAATACATCAATATCATTGATTATTTTGTAGCGGTTGTATAAGCCAGTCAGTAAGTCGCGTTCAGCTTGGTAGGTGATTTTTTCTTCCCTTTGTTTAATCGCGCTGCTCATCAGGGAAAAGCCACCATAAAGTTTCTCTAGTTCTTTAGGAAAGCGGCTCTCTAATTTTGGTACTAAAAAATTACCATCACTGATGCTTTTTGTGACACTCATTAACTTATCAAGTGGTTGTGTAATACGTTTCGATAAAATGCGCGATAAGCTTATAGCGATAAATAAGACAAATAAAATAGCCAGCACAGTAGCGACAATAAGCCGTTTTATATCGCGGTGCAGCGTATCAAGCGATGCTGACAATACGGCAGAAATATTGTTAGCTGTCGCAATCTCAATTGGTTGATGAAAAAAAGAAGCTGATGATAACAGCAGGCGAATGCCTGTTAAGTTTTCGCCAAGTACATTTTCATTCGCTAATACCTCTTTTGAAAGGCTTGATTGAACAATATGCTGATTAGCTAAGAACGTGATGTCTAAAGATAATAGTTCACGTAATTGCGATAAGGTATTTTGATCAATACGAAAACCAATTATTGCGTAGGCAATGGTGCGGGGCGCTTTTACTGGGGCAAGTATGATTTGATATATACTGTCGTTAATTGCGAGCATTTGCGCGTTAACCGCTTTCAGTGGAAGTGCATTAAGGTGTTTACTCAGTTGCTCTAAAGAATATGAATTATTGTTGCTGGCAATAAACTCGCCGTTTAGATCAATTAACACCATAAGATCTGCATTTATACGCTGACCATGGTTAAGCAGCGCGCTTTGTAGTGTTTTGGTGTCTTGTGTCGCAACAGCTTGCTTAAAGCCAAAGTCGGCAGTCAGTACGTTGGCCGATGTAATCAGCACTTGCTCTTGTTGTTTAAGATTTTGCTTGAGTACATTCTGTGCAAAATACATCTGTTGCTGTAATTGTTGTTCGACATAACTTGCCGTGGTTAGCCAGTAATTAATGGTTAGCAATAAGGTTGTCATAATAATAAGACTGGCAGCTAGCCATGTAATTTGCGCCCGCAGGCTAAGTTTAATTAGCTGTTTTAAAAACATCTTGGAAGCTACCTGTTGCTTTTGCAGGTGAAACTGTTAACGCCAACTTTATAGCCCCTTTTGATTGTTTCAGCTTGGTAAGATCAATCACTTGTTTATGATTTACCCCCTTTGCGTTTCTCGGATGCCAAAGCCAAGCTTTTTTTATTTCAGAGGGTGCTAAATCAATTATTGCTTCGCCTTTAGTACCCGATATATAAGTGCGATTATTGTTGTGCACATAAATATATCCCACCATCGCATCATGGATATTGCATCCAAGTACGACTACGCCTGTATTTTCAAAAATAATGGGTGATTTTGGCTGACCCGCATAGAGTTTTAATTCAAACGGTTTAGCCTTAGAAAAAGAATAGACATGATGACGAATATCATCGCTATTAGGAAAGCTAACATAGCTATTTATTGGCACAGCGAGTACATGTGGATCGAATGCTTTATTGACTTGATCCATAACCAGAGTTTTTTTTGAGTTTGACTGTGGTGCTGGAGCTAAAACTTCAACTTCGATAATGGCATGTTCTAGTGCTTGGTCATTTTGATCTGTGATTTGCAGTGAAATGGTGGCACTTATATGAAAGGAAAATAATAAAGTACCGACTAAAAAGCAGTGTTTAATTAAAGCAAGCACGCCAATATTCTCTTAAAATTTTGCATACAAATAATACTAGTCAGATAAACCAGACGCGTCCAATGAATAACTAAAAAAATCAATTATTTTAAAGTCTTAGTTGTAGTGAAACTATACCATGAAAAGACATGGTATAGTTGCTTTTTTTGGGATTATGTACGGAGGTTAGCATTAATGTTTGAACGTTGATCTAACCGGCCGCTGTAGCGAGTGACTAGTAACGCAAATGCAGAAATTAGTGCGCCAATCCATGCGGTATCTTGCAATGTCAGTTGTTCCACAATAACGCCTCCTAAAATAGATCCCAAAGCAATGCCAATATTGAACGCTGCAATATTAAGACCCGATGCAACATCCACCGCATTTGGGGTAAACTTTTCGGCAAGCTTAACGACATAAACTTGTAATCCTGGTACATTACCAAATGCAAAAGCGCCCCAAACCAATACCGTAAATACGGCACCTATTTTCGATGTCATGGTAAACGTTAGAGCAAGTAAAATCAGTGTTAAGGCGCTAAAAATTATGGTTAACGCATTAATTGGTCCTTTTTTATCGGCGAGTTTTCCACCGTAAATATTTCCCACAGCAACCGATATGCCATATACCAGCATAATCAAGCCGATCGTATTTGCTGAAAAACCACTTTCACTTTGTAAAATTGGAGCAAGGTAGGTAAATGCAGTAAAAGTGCCGCCATAGCCTAAAATAGTCATTAAATACACTAACAACAATCGAGGTTGTATTAACACTTGCGCTTGCTCTTTTAAACGAGCAGGGCGGTTTTGTTTCAGATTTTTAGGTACCAGCAATGCGCTGCCAATAAGCGCGATTACGCCTAACGAAGAGACTACTAAAAACGTTGCGCGCCAGCCAAAGTGTTGCCCTATCCAAGTGCCAAGTGGTACGCCCGTAACTAACGCTACCGTTAATCCGGTGAACATAATCGCTATCGCGCTGGCTTCTTTTTCTTTACTTACCAAGCTGGTGGCGATGGTCGAGCCAATAGAAAAGAACACTCCATGTGCAAGGCCTGTTAATATTCGAGCGATTATTAAACTTTCATAGCTAGGTGCTTGCCACGCCAGCAAATTACCCACAACAAATAATGCCATTAAACTAAGTAGCAAATATTTTCGATTCCATCGCCCTGTTAAGGCGGTTAAAACAGGGGCCCCAATTGCTACGCCAAATGCATAAAGGCTAACCAATAACCCTGCACTGGGTAAGCTAACCTGTAAATCGTTGGCAATGGTGGGCACAAGCCCGACAATCACAAATTCAGTTGTGCCTATAGCAAAGGCACTCAGCGTTAACGCAAATAATGCTAACGGCATAAAGTTTCCTATTTTAGTTATCTACTAATGAGAGGACTATTGTGAGTGTTAATTTATTTGCAAAAAATAGCGGTAGTGACAAAATACTTTTGTGAAAAATGAAAAGGTGGGTGTATGTCTGTTTCTGCTAAAACTGAAGATTTAGAAGCATTTATAACTGTGGTTGATAGCGGTAGCTTTTCTACTGCAGCAAACTTGCTTAATTTACAAGTCGCTAAAGTCTCTCGGGCGGTAACGCGTTTAGAACGAACTCTTGACGTAACCTTACTTAATCGCACCACAAGGCGATTAGAACTTACTGAAGAGGGGGCGCTCTTTTTGCGCCATGCGCGTGATGGCCTTAATGTTTTGGCAAAAGGCGAAGAGGCACTGCGTTTACTAAAACGTTCTCCTTCTGGCAGGCTGCGAGTGGATGCTGCCAGCCCGTTTGTGTTACATCAAATTGCACCGCTAATAAACGAATTTAGTGAGCTCTATCCAGATATTCAGTTAGAGCTTACTAGCCACGACAGCATTATTGATTTACTCGAACATAAAACAGATATTGCGATTCGTATTGGTGAGTTAAGCGATTCAAACTTACATGCGCGTTTACTGGGAAAAAGTAAATTACATATTGTGGCAAGCCCTAAATATTTAGCCAGCGTAGCGCTTGAAGATGAGCAAATCGCTGCTCAAAATCATCGTTTAATTGGCTTTAGTGATGCGCCTCATTTAAATAATTGGCCGCTTAAAAAGCCACAAAAGCTGGATTTTGCAATCAGTGCTTCCAGCGGAGAAACGGTGCGACAATTGTGTATTGCAGGGCAAGGGTTAGCGTTACTTTCTCACTTTATGATTAAAGATGATTTAGCCGTTGGCCGTTTAGTGAGTGTATTTCATGATCACATTGTATCGCCCAACAAACGCGAGAGCGTTCAGGCGGTGTATTATCGCAATAGTGCGGTATCGTCGCGGATCTCGGTATTTCTTGACTTTATTTCGGCGCGGCTAAGTTTATAGCCTTAGTTACGTAAATAAAGTACGTAACTTACTTTCTACATCATTCAGTGAAATGGGCTTTGAGATATACTCATTCATGCCTGCTGCTAAGCACTTTTCTTTATCACCTTCCATTGCATTGGCGGTCATCGCAATAATGGTTGTGTGCTGGTGTTGTTCACCACATTGGTTTTGTCGTATGGCATTTGTTGCTTGGTAGCCGTCCATTTCAGGCATTTGTATATCCATAAAAATAACGTCGTACGGTGTTGATTGTGCTTTTAGTTTATTCACTGCATCAAGACCGTTTTCAGCGATCTCACAAGTTAGCTTTAGCTTAGCCAAAATGCCTTTAGCAACCATTTGGTTTACTTTATTATCCTCTACTAACAACACATTAAGTTGTGGTAATTCCTCACTGGTAGACTGAGCCTTGGTGTTGTTTAGTTCATTAATATAGTGGCGTGTTAACAGTGGTTCAGCGTGTTTTAACGGCTCGCCGTTATCGACAATAATCTGCAAAGCTGCGCGCAGATCCGCACTGGTTGCAGGTTTTGGAAAATAGCCATCAAAGCCAATCTCTGCAAAATGCTTAGCATCGCCTTTGTGCTGCATTGAGGTCATCATAATCAACTTAATAGCTGCTAGTTGGTTGTCTGCTTTTAGCTCTTTAGCCAGCATTTCACCGCTCATTTTTGGCATTTGCATATCAAGTATCGCTACATCAAATAACGTTTCGCTCGCTTTGAGTGTATTACATAGCGCTAAAGCTTCTTGTCCGTTTGAAAAAGTAGTGACCTTGGCGCCCCAGCTTTTAAGCTGCTTTGCTAATATTTCACAGTTAGTTTCATTATCATCGACAACTAAAATATTTAATCCACTTATTGCTACATTGGGCTGAGAAAGCGAGCTTTGATTTGCCTTTTTAATACGTAAATTACAAACAAATTCGCTGCCTTCGTTTGTTGCACTGGTTAAGCTAATATCGCCATCCATGTGATTACATAATCGTTTTACGATGGCTAAACCAAGCCCCGTGCCGCCATAATTACGTGTGGTTGAAGAGTCTTCTTGGCTGAATAGCTCAAATACATGTTGATGTTTTTCTTTGGAAATACCAATGCCAGTATCTTTTACCGCTAGGGTGAGACGCCAATAGTGTTCACTGTCATCATGCAGAGCAGCACTCACAATGATTTCGCCTTGGTGAGTAAATTTAATGGCATTGCCGATTAAGTTACTTAGAATTTGACGAATCCGTCCAGGATCGCCTATTACGAAATGCTCATTTAAATTGACCGTATCTAAAATAAGCTCAAGCTGTTTTTGTTCTGCGCGAGTAGCAAATAACTCAACAAGTTCAGAAAGTAGCAGGTGCAAATCAAATTGAATTTGTTCCAACTCCAGTTTATCTGCTTCTATTTTTGAAAAATCGAGAATATCGTTAATCAGATTTAACAGAGAATTTGCACTGTTTTTGGCGATAGTTAAGCGGTGTGTTTGCTCGTCATTGAGTGGACTGTCTTGCATTAATTCAAGCATGCCAATAACGCCATTCATTGGCGTGCGAATTTCATGGCTCATACTAGCTAAAAACTCATCTTTGGCAATCATGGCAGCTTCGGCGTTAACTTTGGCCTTAGTGAGTGCTAACTCATTTTCAACGCGCTCGGTTATATCGTAGTTTACACCGATCATATTGGATACGTGCCCGTTGCCATCGAGCTTATTAATTGCAGATGCTTTGATATAGCGTGTTTCACCTGCGGGTGTGATAATTCTAAATTCAGTATCAAATTTAGAATTGGTTTCTAACGCGTGTGTGAGCGCTGCAACAGCATCGGCTTTGTCATCGGGGTGCAATCCATTTTCCCACGCTTCATATGCCCCGATAAATTGGTCATCATCAACGCCGTACAACTTAAACATCCACGTATCCCAAGTTAATGCTTGGGTTTGTACGTTGTAGTCCCAAATACCAATGCCTGCGGAATCAGCGGCAAGCGCCATGCGCTCATTTTTATCTTGAATTTCGAGTTCAGCTTGTTTCGACTGATGAATATCGAGGTGTGTGCCGATCATCCGTTTTGGCGAACCATCGGCATGCCGCTCAACTATTTTACCGGTGTCGAGTACCCAAACCCATTCGCCATTTTTATGTTTCATACGGGTTTCACAGCTATAATGTTCGGCTTCTCCCTGCCAATGACGCTGTAATTGCTTTTCTGCTTTGGCTAAATCATCGGGGTGTAGCAAGCTCATCCAAGTATCAACAGAGGTGGGTGCTAATTCATCAAGCGTGTAGCCAATCATGGTCGCCCAGCGATCATTAAAGATGGTTTTTCCGCTATCAACGTCCCAATCCCAAATACCCACGCTGGTAGATTGCAGCACAAACTGCAAGCGCTGGTTAGTATCGGTTAAATTATCTCGCGCTAAAACTCGGTCGGTAATATCTTGGAATGAACCAAATACACGTAGGCATTGACCATTGTGCATTTCTGGTTGAGCGCGTGCCGCAACCCATTTCTCGTTGCCTTTAGCTGTGATTAGTTGAAGCTCTTCTTGAAATGGGGTGCCATGCTCTATTGCGTTTGCCATTAATTTGGCGATGCGGTCACGGTTTTCACCAGGCTTGTAGTAGTCAATGGCTGTTTCAACTTGTGGTTCAAAGTTGTCACTGACTTCGTGGATTTTTTTGGTCATATGTGACCAATACAGCGAGTTGTTCGTTACATTATATTCCCACGCGCCAATGAGTGCTTGCTCGCTCATTTCTTCCATTAACTGACGTTGTGAAAGCAATTTGTTTTGTTGCGCTGTGCGCGTTAACTCAAAGCCAATCCAGTGAGCAAATAAGCGGATCAATTCGAGATCGCTATTAGTAAACGGGTGCGATGATGCATCGGGACTTGAAAAGTTTAATGTGCCAAAGCGCTTGCCATCGACAAAAATCGGGCAACCGATATAGCTTTCTAGGCCAAAGTTTAAGTAACAAGGATGCGTTGCGATTTCACTTTTTGCTACATGGTGAAATGCAATTGCTTGGTCAGCATTAAAGGTGTGAAAGCAGTAAGTATTCTCAAAATCAAATTGGTCATTTGGTGAAATTTCATTATTTGGGCTTTTTGCGTACAGCACTTTATAGTTGTTTGAAATTTCACTTACTATGCCAAGCGGTAGCTGAAAAATATCACAACCGAGCGTTAGCATGGCATTCATTTTATCATCAAGGCTCGCATTGATATCACTGGTTATTTCGTGCAGGCGTTTAAACGCTAACTCGGCATGTTTTTGCTCAGTAATATCGTTTTGAATAATAATTGAGGTGTCTTTTTGCGCGTCATTACTGCGCAGCGGCACTATGGTGGTGCTAAACCAATAAAAACGCCCATCTTTAGCTTTATTGCATAGTTCGCCATGCCATACCGTGTGTTTTGTGATGGCATCGGTTATTTCTTGATAAAGGGCGTCATCATGGTAATAACTTCTGAGCGTACGCGTTGAATGGCCAATAATCTCATTTTGCTCATAACCATAAAAATGTGTGAACATTTTATTGCAGTACAAGATGTTTGTTTGGTTATCAACTCGCAAAACCGCAGAATGTTTATTGATTGCGAACTCAAAGTCAGATGCCCGATTACGTTGTGTTAGCAGTTTAGAGTAGGTGTCTGCAAGCCAAGATTGCGTTGGTTTCAGTAGCGCAAAAGCAAGCCCGAGCAGGCATAGCAGAGAGCCAATCCAAGTAATATAAATCAGCTCATTCTGTTGTTGTTTATCAAGTATTACGGCGTGTTCAAAGACACTTACAATTTGATCTAATTGAGTGAGTATTTGGTCGGTTTTATCTGTGGTAAATAAACTACTTTGCGAGGTTGAAAGCGCTGTTCCTCGCGAGAGAGATAACGCAGCGTTGGCGTAGGCTTCAAGGGTTGCTTGCAGCTGATTATCAGCAAAGTAAATTTGTTTAATTTGTTGTTGAGCATTTTGGTCAAATAGCTCAAGTTGTTTGAGTAGCTGTGTTTGATTACTTAGTAGCTTCTCAGCGGCTTTCGCAAGTTGTTGTTGATGGTATTCGGTCGGCTCACGTTGCGCTAGTAAGGCAATACGCTGCGACAACATTCGTTGCTCGCCGGCACTGTTAACAATACTGGCATAGCTCTCTTGCTGCTGTTGTTGCAGGGTAATAATTAAAAACGCACATGAAATGAGCACCGCAATTGCAAAAAGCGCCGTTTTATAACGCTTGGAAAAGTTAGTAAGTAAAGACTCCGTGCTAAGCATTCAACTTCCTGAGGCGGTGCTGTTTTATTAGAACCTTAAATATTGCACTAAATGGCGCGTCTTGCCAGCGCAAAATGATTAAAAACAGGTGGTTACTTTAGATTTAAGTGCCTTTACTATTCTTTATCTAAACCTGAAGTTAGTTAATCGATATTGAGCTCTTTAAGTTTACGGGTTAGGGTATTACGCCCCCAACCAATCAAGTGCGCGGCATCTTGCTTGTGACCATTACTGTGTTTAAGCGCACTTTTAATAATTTGGCTTTCAATTTTGTTTTGTATATCGGGCCAGATATTGTGTTTGCCTTGTTTTAGCTCGTTTTCAAACCATAACTGAAATTGTTGTTGCCAGTTTGCATCATGACTATTGTCACTGTGGCTTACTTTTTCGGTAATTTCGCTTGGCAAATCTTCAACGCTAATAAGCTGACCTGGGGTCATCACCGTGAGCCAACGGCAGGTATTTTCGAGCTGTCGCACATTCCCCGGCCATGCAAATTCCATCATTTTATTAGCTGCTTCTTTAGACAGGATTTTGCTGTCGACTTTGAGCTCTTTTGCACTGCGGCTTAAAAAGTAGTTGGCTAATTTCTCAATATCGACGCTGCGTTCGCGCAGTGGTGGCAGTTTTAAACGAACGACATTTAAGCGGTGGAATAAATCTTCGCGGAATTTTCCTTCACGGGCCAGTTTTTCTAGGTTTTGGTGGGTTGCGGCAATGATGCGTACATCTACTTTAATGCTTTGATGGCCACCGACACGATAAAACTCACCGTCGGCCAGTACGCGTAGCAAACGAGTTTGCACATCAAGCGGCATATCGCCTATTTCATCTAAAAACAGTGTACCGCCATTAGCTTGTTCAAAGCGGCCTTTACGCACGCTATCGGCACCGGTAAACGCCCCTTTTTCATGGCCAAATAGTTCTGATTCAACTAAGTCTTTTGGAATTGCGGCCATATTGAGCGCAATAAAGGTTTTTTCGCGGCGTGGACTGTGATTATGTAGTGCACCTGCAACCAATTCTTTACCCGTACCGGATTCACCGTTGATAAGTACACTCATGCTTGAGGCACTGAGTTTGCCTATCGCGCGAAAGACTTCCTGCATGGCAGGCGCTTCGCCAATTATATCGGGAGCTTTTTTCTCGACTTTTTTCGGCTTTACTTTAACGCGTGTGTTGGCGCGACATGCGCTTTCAACAAGTGAAACTGCTTCGTTTAAATCAAATGGCTTTGCTAAATATTCAAATGCCCCTTTTTGAAAAGCCTGTACAGCAGAATCAAGATCGGAGTGGGCGGTCATAATAATCACCGGCAAGCCTGGATTTTGCTCTACAATATTTTCAAGCAGTGACATGCCATCTTGGCCTGGCATACGCACATCTGAAATCAGTACGGTTGGTTGATCGTATTCAAGCGCAGAGGCTGCCGCTTCAGCACTGGCGAATGATTCGGTATTAAAACCTGCACGCTTAAGTGCTTTTTCTAGTACAAAGCGAATCGAAGCGTCATCGTCAACTAACCAAACGGTTTTCATTATGGCTTCTCCATAGACAGAGGTAGATAAATATTAAATTCGGTGTGGCCTGGCCAACTATCACATTCAATATAGCCTTGATGTTGGTCAATAAGTGTTTGTGCAATGGCTAGCCCTAAACCTGAGCCGCCGTCTTTGTTGGTGACCATAGGAAAAAATAGGGTTTCTTTTAGCGCGTCATCAATGCCTGGGCCGTTGTCGATAACTTGAATGATGAGGGCATTTTTAAATGCTTTGTTATGCAAACGTACATGGTGTTTAACTCGGGTTTTTAACGTTATAGTACCAAGCTCTGCCAGTTTATTGAGCGCATGTTGCGCATTTTTAACGATGTTGAGCAGTACTTGCTGAATTTTACCGTTATCAATAAATACATCGGGAATGCTTGGATCGTAATCTTTAACGAGCTTTATTTTGTGCTGATTGTCTAACAAGCTTAGTTTTATCACTGACTCTAAGGTTTGGTGAATGTTTATCCACTCTTTGTTTGGTAGTTGGTTTGGCCCAAGTAGTCGGTCAACAAGCTCAGTGAGACGATCGGCTTGTTCGATAATTAAGTTGGCGCATTGTTCGCGTTCTTGTTGATCGCTTTCATATTGTAGTAATTGCGCTGCGCCACGAATTCCGCCTAGCGGATTTTTAATTTCATGGGCGAGGCCACGGATTAAATTACGCGCTGCACTTTGTTGGTGCATTTGATGTGAAGCCTGATCATGCTTGAGTTCTTGGTTAAGTGAACGGCATTCAAGCAGCATTAAAAGCTGGTTATCTAATTCGACGCGACGCGCTGAAAGGCTAATGGTTGCGTGCCGACCATCGTTAAATACCACATTGGCGCGATGTTGAACGCAGTCGTTACCACTGAGAAAGGTATTTTCTAGGATCTTATGCAGATCAATCGAGTGATAATGAAATAATTGTTTAAAATTGGTTGTGACAATGCGTTTGGTACTGATGCCAAATAATTCGCTTGCGCTGGTATTTGCGTAGTGAAGTTTAAAGTCACCATCGACTAACAATACACAGCTTGTGAGATTTTCTAGTAGTTTAATGTAGCTGGATAAGTCTTTAAGCATCATTGCACCATTTTAGTGCGCTATTTTAATTAAAATCAATTTAAATTGATGTTTAATTAAAAAAAGCAAGAAGCGTTCCGCAATGAGCTTATTTAGAGAGTTATTTTGCGATACTGCTTGCGCGGTGCATAAAGAAGGTGATTTGCTCGCTGGTTGCAACAGCATTACCTTTTTCATCAAATAGTTGCGCTTGAATTGTATGTGCGCCGCGGTCCACATTACGCATTACAAAAACCGATTTAGACTGCGGCGGGGTGTTGCGTTTGCCATTAAATAATAGCTGTACTTTATATTTGGGATTAAAGCTTGGTGTAATGCGAATAGAAACATGGAGAGAGCCAGTGTTATCACGAATCGTTTCTTCATGACTTGGCGATACAATCTCAACACCGTATTCTATTTTTTTATTGAGGTCATCCGGTTTATCAAAGATGGATGTATCCGCTTTTTTCATGCTGGTTGCTTTATCATCAGCTAAAGAGATCACTTTTGCACCCGGACGTTTCGTATCTGAGAATACTAAAACGCCGTTTTCGTCGCGCCACATATAAATTTCTTTCGCAGCGAGGTTTGTTACCGGCAGTAACATAATAAAAATTAAAAGTGATAGCAGCGCGCTTCTAAAAGCCACATCAGCTCCTTGCTTAGATATGTTGTTTTTATTTTAGTACTGAACGGAAAAATTCGCCTGTTTTACAGAAAAACTAGCTACAAAATACCCAGCGAAACAATATGATAAGGTTCAGATAGTATAAATGTATAATATATATATTCATTTTTCCACAAAAAAAGCCCGCAGAACGGGCTTAGGAACACACATTGAAACAATAAATTGATTCTGGAGGCGTGAAATTATTACACGCTGTAGTACATTTCAAACTCAACTGGGTGAGTTGTCATGTTTAATTTTTCTACTTCTTTCGACTTAAGTGCGATGTAAGCATCGATTAGGTCGTCAGTGAATACACCACCTTGAGTTAAGAACTCACGGTCAGCATCAAGTGCTGCAAGTGCTTCGTCTAATGAAGCTGCAACAGTTGGGATTTCAGCTGCTTCTTCAGCTGGCAGATCGTATAGATCTTTATCCATTGCTTCACCTGGGTGGATCTTATTTTTAATACCGTCAAGGCCAGCCATTAACATTGCTGAGAATGCTAAGTATGGGTTAGCTGTCGGATCTGGGAAGCGAACTTCGATACGACGTGCTTTTGCAGATGGTACTACTGGAATACGAATTGATGCAGAACGGTTACGTGCAGAGTATGCAAGCATTACCGGAGCTTCAAAACCAGGTACTAGACGCTTGTATGAGTTAGTTGACGCGTTGGCAAATGCATTGATTGCGCGAGCGTGCTTGATAATACCACCGATGTAGTAAAGTGCTTCTTCAGAAAGACCGCCGTACTTGTCACCAGCGAAGATGTTTTGACCATCTTTAGCAAGTGATTGGTGACAGTGCATACCTGAACCGTTATCACCAACAATTGGCTTAGGCATAAATGTAGCCGTTTTACCGTAAAGGTGAGCCATGTTGTGAATAACGTATTTCATTTCTTGAATTTCGTCCGCTTTGATTACCATTGTATTAAAGCGAGTTGCAATTTCGTTTTGACCAGCTGTTGCTACTTCATGGTGGTGAGCTTCAACAACTTGACCTAATTCTTCTAGCACTAGACAAGTAGCTGAACGCCAGTCTTGTGATGAATCTACAGGTGCTACCGGGAAGTAACCGCCTTTAACACCTGGACGGTGACCTGAGTTGCCGCCTTCGTAGTCTTTGTCTGAGTTCCATGACGCTTCTTCTGCATCGATTTTGTACATAGAACCAGACATGTCAGTTTTGTACTTAACATCGTCAAATAGGAAAAATTCTGGCTCAGGACCGAAAAGTACAGTGTCTGCGATACCAGTTGAACGCATGTATTCTTCTGCGCGTTTAGCAACAGAACGAGGGTCGCGCTCATAACCTTGTAGTGTTGAAGGCTCTACTACGTCACAACGTACGATTAGTGTTGCTTCTTCAGCAAAAGGGTCTAGTTTAGCTGAATCTGCATCTGGCATTAATACCATGTCTGATTCGTTAATGCCTTTCCAACCAGCAATTGAAGAACCATCGAACATTTTACCATCTTCAAAGAAATCTTCGTCAGCTTGGTGATGAGGAATAGAAACGTGCTGCTCTTTACCTTTTGTATCTGTGAAACGTAGGTCAACAAACTTAACGTCGTTTTCCTTGATAAATTGTAAAACCGTGTGTGACATATAGTCCTCCAACCGTGTGTTGTTTTTAATTGTGAAATCGCTATCTATAAAGCGGCTTTTGTGCCAGTTTTGTAACTTGATGAATATTAATGGTTTTTAGTAAATTCAATTTGCTTTGCACCATTTTGATGCACCAAAAAGATCCCTGTTTGCACTGATATGGTGCGCGATAAAGTCTAGAAAATACGGCTAAAATCGCAAGGCCAAAATCGTTTTTTTAAAATAAACCTGCAATGTGACAAAAATATCGCAAAAATCAGCTATTTTTATTCTGTCTAAACTTTCATCTGTCACAGTAATAGGGGATAATATGCCACTTTTTTGCAGGCGCAGACCCTTTTGAGGTCATCATTAAGATGACATAAAAGGTGTTTAGCTTAGATTTTTAGCGGGCTTTGATGGGTATTGTGCCTATTAGATAATCCGTAGCTTCTATCCAGAGCACTAACTTGAGTAAAAATATGAGTATCGAAAAATTACGTAATATTGCGATTATCGCGCACGTTGACCACGGTAAAACAACACTAGTTGATAAGCTACTTGAGCAATCAGGTACATTAGAAACACGTGGCGGTAATGAAGAACGTGTAATGGATTCAAATGATATCGAGAAAGAGCGCGGTATTACAATCCTAGCTAAAAATACAGCAATCGAGTGGAATGACTACCACATTAATATCGTGGACACTCCGGGACACGCTGACTTCGGTGGTGAAGTAGAACGTGTTCTTTCAATGGTTGATTCAGTATTACTACTTGTTGATGCACAAGAAGGTCCAATGCCACAAACGCGTTTCGTAACGCAAAAAGCATTCGCATTAGGTCTTAAGCCTATCGTTGTTATCAACAAAATCGACAAGCCAGGCGCGCGTCCTGATTGGGTTATGGACCAAGTATTCGATCTTTTCGATAACTTAGGTGCAACTGATGACCAGTTAGACTTCCAAGTTATTTACGCATCAGCAATCAATGGTTGGGCAACGTTAGATCTAGACGAGCCGTCAGACAACATGCAACCTATGTTTGAAGCAATTGTTGATCAAGTTGAAAAGCCAGATGCCGATCCTGAAGGCGCATTCCAAATGCAAATTTCACAGCTTGACTACAACTCATACATCGGTGTTATCGGTGTAGGTCGTATTAAGCGTGGTACGGTTAAAGTTAACCAGCAAGTAACAATTGTAGGTGCTGATGGTTCTAAGCGAAACGGTAAAGTAGGTCAGGTACTTACTTATTTAGGTCTTGATCGTCACGAAGCTGAACAAGCGCAAGCTGGCGACATCATCGCAATTACAGGTTTGGGTGAGCTTAAAATCTCAGACACGGTATGTGATGTAAACCAAGTTGAAGCACTCCCTGCACTTTCTGTTGATGAACCAACAGTTACTATGACGTTCTCTGTAAATACTTCACCTTTCTCAGGTCAAGAAGGTAAGTTCGTTACTTCACGTAACATTCTTGAGCGTTTACAAGCTGAATTAGTTCACAACGTTGCACTACGTGTTGAAGAAACAGATAACCCAGATAGCTTCCGCGTATCAGGTCGTGGTGAACTTCACTTAGGTATCTTAATCGAGAACATGCGTCGTGAAGGTTACGAGCTTGCAGTATCTCGTCCAGAAGTAATCCTTCGCGAAGTAGATGGTCAATTAGAAGAACCATACGAAACAGTAACAGTTGACGTTGAAGAAGAGCACCAAGGTTCTATCATGGAACAACTTGGTCTGCGTAAAGCTGAAATGACTGATATGGCACCAGATGGTAAAGGCCGTATCCGTATGGACTTTATGATGCCTTCACGTGGTCTAATCGGTTTCCAAACTGACTTTATGACACTAACGTCTGGTTCAGGTTTAATGTACCACACGTTCGATCACTACGGTCCTCACAAAGGCGGTAACATTGGTCAGCGTAAGAACGGTGTACTTATTGCTAACGCAACAGGTAAAGCGCTTACTAACGCACTATTCAACCTACAAGACCGCGGTAAACTATTCATCGGTCACGGTGTGGAAGTATACGAAGGTATGATCATTGGTATTCACGCGCGTGATAACGACCTTACAGTTAACGCGCTTAAAGGCAAGCAACTTACTAACGTTCGTGCATCAGGTACTGATGAAGCACAAAACCTTGTGCCACCAATCATTATGTCTCTTGAGCAAGCGCTTGAGTTTATCGATGATGATGAGCTAGTAGAAGTAACGCCTGAAAGCATTCGTATTCGTAAGAAACTTCTTACTGAAAGCGAGCGTAAGCGTGCTAGCCGCGAATCGAAAAAAGCGTAATAGCGATTTCGTTTTGTAATAAAAAAACCAGCCGAGGCTGGTTTTTTTTATGTTTGAAATTTAACGAAATGCTCTGATACCAATTCGCTTAAGTAGCTAATCATCCTAGCGAGCTAAATATCATGCTAACTACGTTAGAATTTATCAATGTAGAACAACTACATAAGAAAAATCCCGCCTTGTTAGCATTTCATTTATCCAGCGCTATCCCTGATCACATACTTAACAGAATTGGTATGAAATTATAAAAAGTCAGTTAATAAAATACCTACACCAAAGCGTTCAATGTGTTGGTTGTAATCAATTAAACTTTCGCCATAACCATTGTAATATTGCGCGTAACCTCGTAAACGACCCCACGCAGGGAATGACCAATCAAGCTGTACTGCACCTTTGTTATCTGACTTTAAGTTGTTGCGTAACATTACGGTAAATTCATGTTCTTCGTAGCGATAAATCGTTGCAAATTCAAAGTGTCCCATGTAGTCATCAATATCTGGGTTGTCATCACCAGTTGGGTCATCTTCGTTGCGTCTTTCTTCTTCAGGGATGCGGTACCAAGGCCTAAAGCTAAACACAAAGCCATCTTGCTCCCAAAATAGGTTCGCATAAATTCGATTCCATGAACGTGAAAGTGGAATATTTCGGCCATTTGATTGGTGTTCAAAACCAAGTACTATGCCCATTTCGTCACCCCATAAACGATTTTCATCGTCCAGTAAATTCATCCAAAATACTTCAGGTTGATAGTTGGTTTCACGAAATGGCGATGAAATATCATTATTGTAGAGTTGCCAATACGACTGCATGGTAAAACCAAAATAAAATGCTTGGTCGATATCAGACTTAACTTGGTATAGCGGCACTTTTAACGACAGCTGAAACTTAGCTTCTAACTCATCTAAAGGCGCACCTTTTAAGTTAGGATCGCTTTCTGCAGGCGTGTTCTTGGGGCGATCCATGTAAGTCACAGGTAGAATATAGTTGCGATTATGTGGCGTAATTACATTGGGATTGTTGGTGGTAACTTTTTCTCGGATAACGCGTTTATCAATTGCCGACATGTCATCCATATCTGTTATTTTCAAACACTTTTTCTTAACTTCGGCAAGTGTTTGCGAATCATCGCCTGCAGCAAGTTCGTTAAGAATGCATTGCTTGGCGAGTTCTTTTTCAGAGGGGTCCTCGTTTGCAAATGCAAGTGAGCTGGCCAGTGAGAGTATTAAGCTAGAAGCTAAAAGGCGCATTAATTATATCCCTAAAATGAGTGAGCTTTTATTATAACCATTTTAGAAACATAAAAAAGGCGGCATATTTGCCGCCTTGTGCCCCAATGGGGACTTCTCACGCAACTGTTACAATTCAAAGTAGTTTGTAAAAAATTTATAAAGCTCAGTGCCTTGATTTACGCTAGCTGATGCAAAGTGCAAAATTGCTATGCCATCTTGCTCTAAGGTAATTTCATTTAATGGCTGCTCAGACAAATAGCGTTCCATACGTAAAATTTTGGCAATGGTATCGCCTGCTCTTACGTGGCTACCGAGCGCTGCTGTGTATTCAACCATGCCACCCATTGGCGCGTAATACGCAAGATAATCATCTAAATAACAGGCGTAGCGGGTAATGGCTTGTGGCTGGTAATGAGAATCTTGCAATGCTTCTTTATACGTTAAATAACTTAGTATGCTGTTTGCATCGTTAGCGGCCTCTGTCAGGTCAATCTTTTCTTGTGAACCGAGCTCAACGGTAAAGGCTTCCACTAAAACGGGAATGTCGCGACCTGCTTTTTTATAGGCTTGGCTTAGTTGCCACCATGGACAAAAATTCGCTTCATCCATTGCGCCGTCAAATTCATTTGGAATAAGTAACACATGCTCAATATCAAAATAACGGGCGCTGTCTTTGGCATATTCAGGGCAATATAAATGCTTAGCTGAGATTGGCCCTGTGTGTAGGTCGAGCACAATGTCTGCCTGATGCGCTAATTTTTGTAAGTTTAAAGCAATTCGCTTACCCGTATTGAGTGCGTAACTAGGCCCTTCTAAAATATCGGTTGTTGCATTTATTAAACGCGATTTAAACGCACTTTTAATTGTTGCGATATCAGCTTCCTGATATTCCGCAACAAAGCCATCGACCAAAGCCGAGTGGTTTTGATACATACGGTTCCAGTTGGTACCCGTAATTGGGTCAAATCGTCCTAGGGTAAACTCTCCAGATTTTTGGTTGCAACCAATTGGGTTTGCATAAGGCACTAGGGTAATGTTTGATGCCAACGTCTCGCGCTTCAGTTTTTCAAGTAACTGATATATTACCGCGTTGCCTTGTACTTCTGCACCGTGCATATTGGCTTGAATATACACATTTGGTCCTGTGCCGTTTCCTTTGAGGCGATAAACCGGAATAGTCAGCGGTAAGCCGTTGGCAATTTCACCAACTTGAATGTTTTCTTGGGTGATTAGGTTCATAGTTACCTCAAGTAATAATCAGCGCTTTCGCTTTGTCTGACACATGTTACGACGCCGTTTTTTACGATAAATTCTGCGGGTAATTCATGGCATAAAAAGTACGGCATACTTTCAGTAAAGCCATACGCGCCACATTGAGCAAAAATAAGCCAGTCAGTGTCGTTAATATCGTTGGCTAATTCAAATTCGCCTAAGCTATCTAGTGCTGTACAAAGCGGTCCGTGCACTAGATAGGGTTTAGTTTTGCTGTCTGTTTCACGCAATAACTCAGCAGGGAATGCCTGATTGGTAACCGCAGGGCGTAAAATGTGGTTAATGCCGCCAGCAACAATAAGTTGATTAGCACCGTAGTTTTGCTTTTGTTCAACGACAGGATTGGCATAAAAACCCACTTCGCCAACCGCATAACGGCCGAGTTCCATCCAAAGCTCTTCGCAACCTACAGCGTGCTTTATTGTTGCCAGTGCATCTACTAATTCTTGCCAGACAAGCTCTGTACTTGATGCGCAATAAGGAATACCTAGGCCGCCGCCCAAATCTAAAATACGTAGATCAAATCCGAGTTGCTTACTTAAACTTTGTAAAGGTGCAATCATGGCACGCCAAAGCTCAGCTAGCTTCTCTGTGCTGAGCATATTGCCCCACTGAAAAATATGTAAACCAGCAAAGTCGAGCGCTGGGTAATCGGCAATACTCAATGTGGCCCAGTCGTCACAGCCAAGGCCAAACGGTGTTAAGCTATCGCCACCAAGAGGGTTTTTTTCACTGTCTGGCCAGCGCAATTGCACTCGCAATAAAATGCGCAGGGTTAGGTTATGTTCACTTGCAGCTTGGTTTAACCAAGCCACTTGGTTGTGACTTTCAGCGACAAAGGTGCGAACACCTTTATCGAGAAAATGCCGGATCTGCTTTTTCGATTTTGCAGGTCCAGTGTTGAGCACACGTTTTGCGTCTATGCCTTGGGCTAAAACTTGATTTAGTTCACCGCTACTTGCTACATCAAAGTCAAAGCCACATTTATCTAACGTTTGGATGATCGCTGAAAGCGGGTTTGCTTTTACTGCGTACCACAGTTTCACCACATTTTGTGATGTAAGCTGCGTTAAATGTGCTTCTAGCTTATCTAAATCGTATAGATAAAATGGCAGATCTGTTTGTTGGCAAAGCTCTGCAAGTAATTGACGTTGTGGTGTGCTCAAAAAGCTCATTAACGTAAAGCCTCTTCCAGTTCTAATGATGCATCGCTTTGTTCATCACGATATTTAACGATAAGCGCACATGACATGCTTAAGCCTTGCTCGCGGCCCCATTCACTTGATGAAGGGCGTGAACCTGGAATAACAATCGCATTTTCTGGAATTGGTTCGCCTTTTTCTAAAACGCGCTCATTTACACAGTCATAAACAGGAATAGTCGCAGAAAGACGCACGCCTGGTGCTAGTACCGCACCTTTTTTAACTACAACGCCTTCAACGATGACACAACCTGCGCCGATAAATGCATCATCTTCAATTACTACAGGGCTTGCGCCAACAGGCTCTAATACACCGCCAATTTGCACTGCAGCACTTAAATGTACGTTTTTACCAATTTGAGCGCATGAGCCTACTAATGCATGGCTATCAACCATAGTGCCGGTATCGATGTAAGCGCCAATATTCACATAGGCTGGTGGCATAATCACTGTGCCGCTTGCAACATAGGCACCTGGGCGAACACTCGTACCACCTGGCACCATGCGTACACCTTCTTGTGCAGAAAAGCCGCGTACAGCAAGGTTATCTTTATCTACAAAACCACCTGGAAACTCAGTGTTAGTACCATTTTTGAAAACATCTAAAATGCCTTTTTTAACTTCAACGTTCGCGTGCCAGTTACCATTTTCATCTTGGTTTGCTGCGCGTAAGGTGCCGTTTTCTAGGTTTTTTAATAGTTCTTGCCAGTTCATAGTACTTCTCTCTTAATTCCAAGATAAAATTGTTTGATTAGCAGCGAGAATTGCTGCAGGTGATTCCAGCTCATGATGGGTAAGCGGTGGACGTAAATTAGGGGTGTTGAGCTTGCCTTGTTGGTGCATTAGCACTTTTACCGGCACAGGGTTAGCTACTTCAAATAAGCTATTTACCGCGTCGCTCCAAGTAGTAAACAGGTTTGGTGTGCCTAAAAGCGATCTGCGAACAAACTCTGCGGTTTGTTTAGGCCATGCGTTAGCAGCAACCGATACTAAACCTTTTGCGCCAGCTTGGGCAAAATATGGCATTAAGGCATCATCGCCACTGTAAATAGCTACATTAGGATTGCTGCTTCTAAATACTTCAAATTTACTAATGTCACCACTGGCCTCTTTTAAAGCCCATAAATTAGTGTGATGACTTAATGCGGATAACAGTTCAGGTGCAAGTGCCACGGCGCTGCGTCCTGGCACGTTATACAACATGCAAGGAAGTTCTGTGGCACTGAGTAAAGCATCAAACCACTGAATTTGGCCTTTAATGCCGGGTTTAGCGTAAAGTGGTGAGCCTAGTAATAGTGCGTCAATCGGTTGTTGGTTACAGAACTCTAACCATTCAAGTTGTTGCGGTAAGTTAACCCCGCCTACGGCAACCATCAAGGGTACAGTCGGCGATAAGTCACAGACAAAACGCACGATTTGCTGCTGCTCTGCGATGGTTAATGCTAAACCTTCACCTGTGCTGCCGAGTAATAAAATGCCATTGTTGGCATCTTGTTGATCTGCTACTAATTGCGCAAGATTGTCATAGTCAACTTCACCCGTCTCAGTGAAGGGGGTGACTAATGCAGTCCACAGCGGGTACTGCGTCAAATTAAATTGTGATTTCATCTCTAGCGAACTTAATATGTGTTCGAAGAAGGGATAAGAGAAAGGCTTAGTCCAGCTTCGAACAACTAAAAATTCGAAGAGCAATGGACTTAAAAAATAGATAAGGCGAATGGCCTTATTTTTCTAAGACCAGAAGCTCTCCACCAAACATATTTACTTAATACAAGTAATTGGTGACAGTCGCCGGGATTCAGCCCAAGCGCCCGAGATAAGTTATCAGCAAAAAAGCTTATCTCTCGGCGTTAATTCCCCTCATTCAGTGTCTTTGGAGTTTGCTCCCCTCAACTGAACTACCTGAATAACGCACCTCTTCCAGCCCTAAGCTAGCCGCTATTTTAAATAGCCACTAACGTAAAATAGGGTGATTGAGCGGCAATTGAAACATTTTGGACGTCTAAATGTCAATAAAATTTATTTTAGAGCACTGCAATCGCATGATGTTTAATGATATAACTAGCGGCTATTGCCGTTGAAATTAAGTAAAAATCGTTAGTTGTGAGAAAGTTAGTATTTCTGTTGTGCGTTTTTATAACCTTGCCATGCGATGCATCGGTGAAAAAAGCCTATGAGGAATCGTTTGCGTCCTCGGTAGTATTAAGTGACTCTGACGTAGTGCGCTTTGGCTTTGGTAACTTTGACCCGGTTAATATTTTAGAGCAACTCGGTGATGATGCGGGCGATAAAAGTGTTGATTTAAGAACTCAGCTACAAGTATTTGCACTGCCTTATACCTACACGTTAGACGAAGATTCACGCATAAACACGCACTTTTCTTATATTTCACAATCGCAAGAAATATTGCTGGATGATGTGACCATTCCCGACGATAGCCATGATCAAATCTTCACCGCTTATGCCGATTATGAAACAGCGCTGTATCGTTACGATAATTGGTTGTTAGAAGGCTCAATTGGTGCGCATGTGATGCACTACGACAATATTCATGACTACAACAGCCCTGAAAGCCGCGCGGCTAAAGCAGAAGTGGAAGGTATTTATTTTAATACAACTGCAAACTCAGTGTTAACCGATATGGGGTTAACTCTCAGTCGCAGAAAAGCCAGTCGTTGGGGTCATTGGTTAGTTAAGTCGAGCTATAACCACTTCTTTGGTAAAGGGTTTGGTGGTGATGATGCAACACGTGATTCAACCCCATCAGGTTGGTATTTTGCGAATAGCGTTAGGGCAACCATTAAGCTCGACCAAAAATTAAAACATACAGAGTCAATCTATCTTAAATTTCAGCGTGTTGATTTGGGTGGAGACGCACGTAGCGCCTTTAGCACAGGCCATTATTATGAGTACGGTGGCGGCTTATTAATTGACACTCGGCCGTGGACATCTTGGTTTGATAATATCGGCATTGGCTTGCATTACAACGAGGGTAGTGTACTTAGTGGCGGCAGTATTGTAATCTACTTCAATGAAGAGTAACTCCAACTCACTGTAATTGTTATTATTCTAGTGCGCTAAAAGCCATACTAACTAGGCCCAAATTATCGATGTGACATAGCACTATCAGATAAATTCCGCCTTATTAGTATGTCATTTTCTCAGCGCAATATTTGAACATAGACGTAAAGAGTTGGTGAACGCCACGAATATAAAAGGACTTAGATAATGATTCTATTACCGCTTATAACGCTGTCTGCAAGTGCCTTGAGTGCAGCTGATACATCTGATTTAGCAAACAAAACCGAACAGCTTCACTTAAATACCATTGTCAATGCTGAGGCAATTGAACGTGTGCCGCCTAAATATCCAATTAATGCTGCGCGTAACGGTAAAGAAGGTTGGGTGCAACTAAGTTTTGTAGTCGAACCAGACGGTTCAACATCTAATATTATTGTTGAAGACTCCTCTAATGAGGCATTTGAAAAGTATGCACTGCGCTCAATCAAAAAGTGGAAATACTCACCAGCCACTAAAGATGGTAAGCCAATTCAGCAATGTCGAAATCAAGTACAGTTGGACTTTAAATTAAGCAACATCCCCAAAGGTGCGTCAAAGTGGTTCTTTAGGCAATACCGTTTAGCAAATAGTTATCTTGAAGAAAATAAACTAGAAGATGCAAAAGAAATTGCTAAAAAAATTGAAGAAAAAGGGCGCTGGAATGCCTATGAAGATATGTATTATGCAATTCTTAACTCATTGATTGCAGAACAATCAAAAGATAACGAAGCCGAACTTAACGCGATTAAGAATGTATTAGGGTATAGCGAGTTGCAAAAAGAAGAGCAGTACAGTGCCTTTGCTACACGTGCGTTTAGCCTTGCGGTTGAATTGCAGCTTTATGGTGATGCAAAATCAATATTTGAAAACTTGCAAACGCATTATTCTGACAACCCGAATGTAGCGAAATTAATTCCTTACTACGATCAAATAACCGCTTATTTAGCCAGTGATAAGCCATTAGTGATTGATGCCGAAATTGGTAAGCGTGACTTTTGGAGCTACCAGCTCGAACGCAGCGCTTTTATCATTGATAATGTGGATGGCAATTTAACTAACCTTGAAGTGCGTTGTGATAATCATCACTCACAATTTTTGGTTGAATCAGGCAATAAATGGCAAATTCCTGAGTCTTGGGGAAGCTGTTCTGTGTATGTGTTTGGCGATACCAATGCCAAGTTTACATTGGCCGATGTTCACGGCGAACAAAAAATCTAAATAATAAAAAAGGCGCTTAACGCGCCTTTTTTAATTACTTGCTGCGTATTTTATTTACGCACTTTGATATCACCCACACCTACTTCGGCTTCAATGCTGTGCTCGCCTGCGCCAGAGTAACGTGTTTCAGAGCTAACAATATTACGTGTGCTTTCTAAGTCGCCACTAAAGCCTTTAATGCTAGTATCGCCAACGCCTGTTGATAGTTCGATGCGCTTAAAGTCATCAAGTACTGTGTCGACACGAATTGAACCAACACCTACTTCTGCTTCAAGTGAGTTTTCAAGTTTTTCTACATCAATGCTGCCAACGCCAATTTCAATGTCGATCGCTGCATGCCTTGGCACTTTTACAACCCACTCTTGACTTAAGTTTTCTTCGTCAATTTCCAGTGAAATACGGTTATCACGAACGCGTTTACTTAGCTCTACATTTGATACATCACGATTCTTTGAAAACCAGCCTTCGTCTTTGCCCTCAATTTCAATTTCAATGCTCAGCTCGTTGCTATCTACTGTGATAATTTCGATGCTGCCCACAGGGAAATCAATTTCAAGATTTTGGCCTTGGTTTAATGTAAGAGTTTCAGTAATACGTTTTTCATCACCAGCATAAAGATTAGTTGAGATACTTGCGGCGATTAATGTCATGGCTAACGCTAATTTTTTCATGATGATTATTCCTTTTGATGACTGCGCTTAATCAGTTTTAACTGTTTGTTATTTAGTTAGACGCAGACATCAATTAAAAAGGTTTAAAAAATTATTTATTTTTTTTCGAAAGTTTAAATCCTTCCTTTTCAAGAAGCTTTAATAAACCTTGTGGGCCGTATAAATGAAGTGCGCCAACAGCAATAAAATGTGGTTGTTTGGTTAGAGGAGCCTTTAACTGATCTACCCAGTTGTTATTGCGATCAGTAAGCAGTACTTTTTCGGTTAGCGCGCTGTAGCTGTCACCCGTAAAGGTTTCGCGGTAGTAGCTTTCAAGTGCGCCATCGTTGCCTCGTTTCCAGTTACCAATCAGACGATTAAAGTACTTATCCATATCAGCCAGTTCTTTTAAACCGTCTTCAATCATTTTGTTGTTATGTTTGCTAAATCCTTTAAACATGCCCATTTGTTGCTCTAGCGTTTCTAGTTGCATAATCGGAATTTGTAAACGTTGCGCGACATTCATTACTTGCTTGTCGATACCAAAGGAATCTTGGTAACCTGCTTTTTGATATTCCATTAAGGTGATCTGTAGCATTACAGCAAAGGGCTGCATCTGCTGAAATAGCTCCATACCTAGGCCTAATTTCGCCATATAATTGCTTAGCGCTTTGTAATTTTTAGCGGATAATTCTGATTGTAACGTCTTACCTGCAGGAAGCAGCATATAGTTCATCATTACTTGCTGCTGTTCTATTGGGTTTACCTTAGATAGATCAACCTCAACAACCAGTTTATCGGTTTTTTCAATCGCGCTTTTTACGTAGCTAGGTAATCCCGCCATTTGTTGATCACCCAGGTGAACGGTTCCTAGTAAATAAGATGTCACGCCATTTTTTTCAATTTGCCAAAGGCTTGGGTTGATATTGCTGTTTGCAAATACTGGTTGAGCTAAACCGAGTAACAAAATGGGTAGTAGCAGTATTCGCGTAATTAAGAAAAGTCGCATTGCAGATCCTTGCGTTAATAATTAATTTTGCGTATCAGTGTACTTGATAGTGCAATATTAGTCTTTGCCTAATTATTAACAAAAAAGTTATAAGACTTTTAAAAATAAAGCGATATTCAAATAAGCTCTAGTCTTAGCATACATAATCTTTAAAATTGTATAAAATGGATTTTTTATTCTTTTTATGTGTTTTTTTATGCTTATCTTGGTTTTAAGTTAATTCTATTGATTTAAAAATGCATAGATTTCTTGATTGACTTTTTTGCTCATAAACGATACTAATAAAAAAGAAGCCAAGCAGACGAACGCTTGGCTATTTTTGTAAAGAATTTATGGTTGCTTACACACATGTTTAAAACAGTAAACGTACTAGTCCTAATTATTAACGTGGTGATTATTATTACCGCGGGGGCTTCGTAGTGCTGTAGCAAAAGTTAAGCATTGAGAGAGCCCCCGAACTGAAAAGTCCGGGGGCTTTTTTTTTGGCAGTAAGAAAATGAGCAAGTAGTAAACATCACAGGGTAGAGAAAATGACAGGTGCAGAGTTAACAATCGATTTATTAGCCAAACATGGCGTGAAAGAGGTATTTGGATACCCTGGTGGTGCGATTATGCCAATTTACGATGCGCTGTATGGCTCGCCTGTTACTCACTATCTAACCCGTCATGAACAAGGCGCTGGTTTTGCCGCTGTTGGTTACGCAAGAAGCACAGGCAAACTGGGTGTTTGTTTTGCAACTTCAGGCCCTGGCGCGACAAACCTTATCACTGCACTTGCCGATGCCATGATGGATTCTGTACCACTGCTTGCAATTACCGGCCAAGTACCTACCGCTGCGATTGGCTCAGATGCTTTTCAAGAAGTTGATGTGTTAGGTATGTCACTGAGCTGTACTAAACACAGCTACATGGTAGAACGAGCTGAAGATTTAGCCGAGGTTTTACAAGAAGCGATGCATTTAGCGCAATCAGGCCGACCAGGCCCCGTGCTTGTTGATATTCCAAAAGATATCCAAATGGGCGCTGTTAATTATCATCCTTGGCTTGCGGCAGACGACTACAAACCTGAATTGAGCCAATTGGAACTAGCCAAAGCTAATGAACTACTAAGCCAAGCGAAAAAACCACTGGCGTATGTGGGTGGCGGTGTACAAATGGCAGATGCACAAGATGAGCTTATGCAATTCTTAAAAGCGACTAATATGCCTGCTGTAAGCACATTAAAAGCGCTTGGGTCTGTGACACCTGATTATGCCTATAACCTCGGAATGCTGGGCATGCACGGTGGTCAAGCGGCTAACTTAGCAGTGCAAGAATGCGATTTGCTAGTGTGTATTGGTGCTCGTTTTGACGACCGTGTAACAGGCAACCTTGCTAAATTTGCCAGTAAAGCTAAGGTTATCCATTTAGATGTTGATGCTGCTGAGGTCGGTAAGCGTAAACCAGTTAATGCCTCACTGGTTGCTGATCTAAAAGATTCATTACCACATTTAGCGACACACAAAAGTAATCCAGAATGGTTGGCGCATATCAGTCACATGCAACAGCAATATGCATGGCGCTATGACTACCCTGGTGAAAAAGTATATGCCCCTTATTTATTAAACCGCTTAAGCCGTTTAATGCCAAATAATGGGGTGGTGTGCTGCGATGTTGGTCAGCACCAAATGTGGGTTGCGCAACACATGACGTTTTCACATCCAAGTAATCATTTAAGCAGTGGTGGTGCAGGCACTATGGGATTTGGTTTACCCGCCGCAATCGGTGCGCAAATCGCTCGTCCTAACGACTTTGTATTAACCGTTTCTGGCGATGGTTCAATCATGATGAACATTCAAGAGCTAGCCACAATTCGTCGTAACAACTTACCCGTTAAACTACTTATTTTAGATAACCAGCGTTTAGGTATGGTTAGACAGTGGCAGCAACTTTTCTTTGATGGTCGCTACAGTGAAACAAATCTTTCAGATAATCCTGACTTTGTACAATTAGCCGCTGTTTTTGGTATTCCGGGTGAAACCATCACCCATGCAAACCAAGTTGATGAGGCGATAGATAAATTAGTGGCGAGTGAAGGCCCTTATATTCTTCACGCGTGTATAGATGATAAAGAAAATGTTTGGCCATTAGTTCCGCCAGGCGCCGCAAATGATCAAATGCTAACTGAGGTGGCAAAATGAAGCACAACTTATCAATCGAAGTGAAACAACAAAGTATCGCATTAGAGCGGTTTTTACGTGTAACACGCCACCGCGGGTTTAATTTAACCTCAATGAACATTGAGACTAGCGAAGAAAAGTATATTGTAAATATGATGGTAGACAGTGACCGACCTATTTATTTATTAACACAACAATTAAAAAAGTTAGTTGAAGTAAACCAAGTTGAAATACTTGAACAACAATCGATAGCAGCAACTAGCTAATTATTATTTTTTAAGGTTTTACAGAATGTCAGATTTAATTTGGTTCAACGGCAAAATTATTCCACAAGAACAAGCAACTACTCACGTACTTAGTCATGCACTGCATTATGGTAGCTCAGTATTTGAAGGTGTACGCGCATACGAAACGCCAAATGGTCCAGCCATTTTCCGTTTGCAAGATCACACCAAGCGTTTATTTGATTCAGCAAAAATTTACCGTATGCAAATCCCTTACACAGCTGATGAAATTAATGAAGCGTGTAAAGCAGCGGTACGTGAAAACGGTTTAAAAAATGCTTACCTACGTCCGTTTGCGTTTTTAGGTAATGTGGGATTAGGCGTAAATCCTAAATCTCATAAAGCAGACGTTGCCGTTGCTGCAATGGAATGGGGTACGTATTTAGGTGACGGCGCATTAGAAGCGGGCGTTGATGCGTGTGTTTCATCATGGAACCGTTTAGCACCGAATACCATGCCAACAGCAGCAAAAGCTGGTGGTAACTATTTGTCATCGCAGCTAATTTCAGGTGAAGCAAAACGTAACGGCTACGTTGAAGGTATCGCACTTGATGTAAATGGTTACCTTAGTGAAGGTGCAGGCGAAAACCTATTTATTGTTAAAAACGGGGTGATTTATACGCCACCAACAACCGCTGCAATTCTGCCGGGTTTAACACGCGATACCATGATGTATCTTGCGAAAAAAGCGGGCTTTGAAGTACGTGAAGAATCAATCTCGCGTGAAGCGCTTTACCTTGCAGATGAGTTCTTTATGACAGGCACAGCAGCAGAAGTAACACCAGTGCGTAGCGTAGACCAAATTGAAATCGGTACAGGTAAGCGCGGTGAAATCACCGAGCAATTACAACAAGCGTATTTTGATTTAGTGAAAGGCCAAACAGAAGATGAAAATGGCTGGTTAACATTAATCAACGAATAATAGAAAAACACGACATATTTATTGGGAATGAGGAATGGGGCAGAGCCCTAAAATGAGGTAAACCATGGCAAAATTAAGAAGTGCAACAACAACTGAAGGTCGTAAACGTGCTGGTGCTCGCGCATTGTGGCGTGCAACAGGGATGACAGATAAAGACTTTGGTAAACCCATTGTTGCTGTGGTGAACTCATATACCCAGTTTGTACCGGGTCATGTTCACTTAAATCAACTAAGTGAAATGATGGCTGAAACCATTCGTGATGCAGGCGGTGTTCCGCGCGAATTTAATACTATTGCGATTGATGATGGTATCGCTATGGGTCATGGCGGCATGCTTTACTCACTGCCTTCACGTGACCTAATTGCCGATTCTGTTGAATACATGGTTAATGCACACTGTGCGGATGCCATGGTGTGTATTTCAAACTGTGACAAAATCACGCCGGGAATGTTGCTAGCTGCACTTCGCTTAAATATTCCAGTGATTTTTGTATCAGGTGGTCCAATGGAAGCGGGTAAAACTCGCCTTGCAGAAATTGATATCAAGCTCGATTTAGTTGATGCCATGGTAAAAGGTGCCGATCCATCGGTAAGTGATGAAGATTCAGATAAAGTTGAGCGTAGTGCTTGCCCAACCTGTGGTTCTTGCTCAGGTATGTTTACTGCAAACTCAATGAACTGTTTATTAGAAGCGCTTGGTTTAGCGCTGCCTGGTAATGGTACCACATTAGCAACACACAAAGATCGCAAACAACTTTATGTCGAAGCAGGTCGTCGTATTGTCGATCTATGTCGTAGCTACTACCGTGATGAAGATGATTCAGTGCTCCCTCGCAATATTGCCGATCGCAGTGCGTTTATCAATGCCATGACACTCGATATTGCAATGGGTGGTTCATCAAATACCGTGTTACACATCATCGGTGCGGCACAAGAAGCGGGCGTTGATTTTGATATGACCCATATTGATCAGCTGTCACGTCAAACCCCATTTTTATGTAAAGTAGCGCCAGCAACACCTGAATATCATATTGAAGATGTACACCGTGCTGGTGGCATCATGGGTATTCTTAACGAGCTTGGTAAAGCAGGCAAGTTAGAACTAAATGCAGGCCATGTGGCTGGTGGCACCTTAGGCGAATTAATTGAAAAGTGGGATGCAACCAATTCTGACAATAGCGCTGCGCAAAAATTTTATAAAGCGGGCCCTGCAGGTATTCGCACCACTAAAGCAATGAGCCAAGAAACGCGTTGGCCTGAACTTGACCTAGACCGTGAAAATGGTTGTATTCGCAGTGTTGAACATGCGTTTAGTCAAGATGGCGGCTTAGCGGTGCTTTACGGCAACCTTGCGCCAGACGGTTGTATTGTTAAAACAGCCGGTGTTGCTGATGGCATGTTGGTTTTTAAAGGGACTGCAAAAGTTTTCGAATCTCAAGATGATGCAGTTGACGGCATCTTAGGTGGTCAAATTGAAAAAGGGGATGTGGTTATCATCCGCTATGAAGGGCCAAAAGGTGGTCCAGGTATGCAAGAAATGTTGTATCCGACCAGCTACCTAAAATCGATGGGGTTAGATAAAGATTGTGCGCTATTAACGGATGGTCGTTTTTCAGGTGGCACATCGGGCTTATCAATTGGTCACGCTTCGCCAGAAGCCGCTAGCCAAGGTGCAATCGCGCTGGTTGAAAACGGTGATGAAATCGTCATTGATATCACTAAGCGCAGCATTGATATGGTGTTAACTGACGAAGAACTTGCCGCGCGTCATGAAAAGCAATTAGCCCGCGGTAAAGATGCGTACAAACCAGTGGATCGTGTACGCAGTGTAACGCCAGCATTAAAAGCCTATGCATTACTCGCAACCAGTGCGGATAAAGGCGCGGTACGTGACCTTAAAAAGTTAGAGGAGCTCAGTTAATGGTCTCCCAAGAGCTCGATTATTTTCGCGCTATAATCCAAGCCAACATGGAGCCCTTGGCAAAAGTAACTGAGGTCAGCCCAGTTACCAGCCTTGAGCAAAAACTTGGCAATCATATTTGGCTAAAGCGTGAAGATCAGCAGCCGGTATATTCGTTTAAATTACGCGGTGCGTATAACAAGTTAAAGCAGTTACCAAAAGGCTCGCAAGTAGTTACTGCATCGGCAGGTAATCATGCACAGGGTGTAGCACTTAGTGCAAGTCACCTTGGTCATACAGCACGTATTGTAATGCCAGTAACTACACCGGAAATCAAAGTAAATGCGGTGCGCAATCTGGGTGGTGAGGTGATTTTACATGGCCATCACTTTGATGCTGCAAATGCCTATGCACTTGAAATTGCTGAAAAAGAAGGCGCGGTGTTTGTACCACCGTTTGATGATAAAGATGTGATCATCGGGCAAGGTACCATTGCACGCGAACTGATGCAGCAGTTGCCATTACTTGATGCGGTGTTTATTCCGGTAGGCGGCGGTGGCTTATTAGCAGGCATGTCGATTTACTTAAAATCACTGCGCCCAGATATAAAAGTAATCGGTGTTGAAGCTGAAGATAGTGCCTGTTTAAAGGCCGCAATGGAAGCAGGCGAACCGGTTGAACTAGAGCGCGTAGGCAGTTTTGCCGATGGTGTTGCAGTTAAGATCATTGGGAAAGAAACTTTTCGTTTAGCGCAAAAATACTGTGATGAAGTCATTACCGTTTCGAGTGATGAAATTTGCGCCGCGATGCAAGATATTTTTGTCTCAACCCGCGCTGTCGCTGAGCCATCTGGTGGTTTATCACTGGCAGGGCTTAAAAAATGGGTAGCACAAACGGGTTCAAAAGGTAAAAACCTAGCGGCAATTTTATCAGGTGCAAACCTTAACTTTGATAGATTGCGTTATGTGGCAGAACGTACTGCGCTGGGTGAGCATAACGAAGCGCTTTTAGCGGTGACTATTAAAGAAGAAAAAGGCAGTTTTAAAAGTTTCTGCAAGGCACTAAATGGTCGTTCAATTACGGAATTTAATTACCGTTACACAGGCCCAGGCGATGCTGAAATTTTTGTTGGTGTTGGCTTGCGCAATGGTGAAGTGGAACTGGTGAGCTTAAAACAAGAGTTGACTGATAAAGGATATGCTTTTGTTGATATGACCAATAACGAGCTTGCTAAATTGCATGTGCGTTATATGGTTGGCGGTAAACCGGGTGAGCAGTTATCAGAGCGCTTATTCCGTTTTGAGTTTCCCGAATATCCAGGAGCGCTTGAGCGTTTTCTTGATACCTTAGGCGCAAATTGGAATATCAGCTTATTCCACTATCGCAATCATGGTGCCGCAACCGGAAATGTATTGGCTGCATTTGAAGTACCTGAGCAAGATAACGCAGCCTTTAGCGAGCACTTACAACGTTTAGCTTATGCTTATCAAGAAGAAACTGACAATCCGTGTTATTTGCAGTTTTTGTCGAGTAAAGCACAAAAGCTTGCGCAGGTAGCAAACAGCTAACGCAAAAACTTATCTAAATGCCCCAACTATTGGGGCATTTTCTATTCTGAACATCACAGCAAGATTTGCTATCATAGCGCTATTCAAATTTAGCTTGTGTTGAAGATGTCTCACACCGCACTTTTTACCGCAATCGATACGCTATTAACTAAAACACAAGCCTATTGGCAATGTGTTGCTTTTGCGTCGCGCGAAATACCTTGGCCGCATTTAACAGAAATCCTGCTGGCGGTATCTGACGATGATGTTGAAAAGCTTGAAAGCAATCAAGTTGAGTTACAGCGTTACTTGGCAAATCTTATTCCTGAGTTAGACAATGTTGAAAGCGTGTTGCAACTGCCAAGCGCAAATAAGCAGGCAGCGGAATTTCCGTTTTGGCTTACCAATGGCATTAAAGGCAGCAAAATTGCGCAATAGAAAGCTTTGTGATGCAAACAGCTGAGCAAGATTTACCGCTGCTGGAGTGGTGCGCAGGTAAAGGACATTTAGGGCGGTTATATCATTTTGCCCACAAAGTGCCGGTACAAAGTGTTGAAATACAGCCTCAGCTGGTGGCTGAGGGGCAGCAGTTAGCACAGCAATTTGGCTTGGATATTAAACTGGCTGAATTGGATGTTTTATCCGAACGTGCCGCTGATTATTTACACAAAGAGCAACATGCGGTGGCACTTCATGCCTGTGGCGGGTTACACCAAGCACTGATTAAACATGGTGTTGCCAAAGGCACTAAATTAATGAGTATTTCACCCTGTTGTTATCACTTATTTCAGCAATCTGAACAGTATGAAGCAATGAGTGAGATTGCCAAGCAGTCTCAGGTTGCCTTTACTGCCAGTGATTTAAAACTCGCGCTGCAAGAAACAGTCACCTCAGGTAAACGCATTTCACGTTTACGCGAAACTGAAACCGTATGGCGCTTAGCATTTGACTGTTTACTTGATGATGTACTTGAAAAAGACAGCTATCTTCCGGTGCCGTCCGCCAAAAAGGCATTATTCAGTGGTGAATTTAGCGATTTTTGTACATGGGCTGCCAAGCAAAAATATATCACTTTACCAGAGCAAATAAATTACGCAGCTTATTTAGCACAAGGCAAATTACGACGTCAGATTACGCAGCGCATTGAGTTAGTGCGCCATGGCTTTAGGCGTTTGATTGAGCTTTGGTTAGTGCTTGACCGTGTTTTATATTTGGAGCAATTTGGCTACCGAGTTACACTCAGTGAGTTTTGTGAAAAGCAAATCACACCAAGGAATATACTAATTCAGGCAAAAGCCTAAAAAACTATCAGGAACGCAAATACTGATGAATAAATTAGCGCATCTTTTTGTTAAGAATCGCTCGTGGGCAAAAGAAACAACGGATCGGGATCCTGAGTTTTTTAAGATTCTTTCAATGCAACAAAACCCCGAATATTTATGGATCGGCTGTGCCGACTCCCGTGTACCCGCTAACGAGATAGTGGGTTTATTACCGGGCGAATTATTTGTTCATAGAAATGTAGCAAATATGGTAGTACATACCGACCATAACTGCTTGTCTGTACTACAATATGCAGTAGAGGTGTTAAAAGTTAAGCACATTATGGTTGTAGGGCACTACGGCTGTGGTGGCGTAAAAGCAGCGCTTGACGGCATTCGACTTGGTTTAATCGATAATTGGCTGCGTCATGTTGTCGATGCGCGCGATAAATATGAGACTGAACTTAGTAGCTCTGTTAGTGAGCAGCAAAAGTTTGATCGCTTATGTGAAATAAACGTCATTGAGCAAGTGAAGAATGTGTGCCAAACAAATATCGTGATGGATGCGTGGGAAAGAGGGCAAGCATTAGAAGTCCATGGCTGGATATATGGGTTGGCCGATGGCCATATTAGAGATTTAGAAACCAGCATTAATGGGGCGAACGATGTGGCAAAAATTTATAACAATGCCGTTCAAGGTGTGTTTAGTCGTTAGTGCGTATTTTGCCTTAACAGCTAATAATGCCTATGCCGAGCAAGTTGTACCACAAACGACAGAGCAAAAAATAACACTGCGTTTTGCAGTGCCGCACTTTCCACCGTACATTTATTTAAATGAGAATAAAAAGCTTGCAGGGCAAGGTATTGTGCGAGTAACGCAAGTACTTAATAACTTGGAAGTAAACTACGAGTTTGAACTTGTTGCAAATTATGGTGTGGCGCTGCGTGAAATGCGAAGTGGCAATGTTGATGGTTTTTTCTTAGCGACGCAAAACCGTTTTCGCGACCGTATTGCAAAAATTAGCGATGCGGTACTCATTAACAATTGGAGCTGGTTTTATAAAACATCTAATGTAATCGATGTGAAACACAGTGGATTTCGCGAACAAGCAAAAATAGGCACTATTTTAAACACCAATACGCAGGTGTGGCTGCAAGATAATAATTATCCTATAGCAACGCTTAGTAATGATGTGGATACGCTAGTTGAAATGCTGTTGGCTGACCGACTAGATGCGGTGTTTTTATCGGAGAGTGTGTTTGTTCATGCGTTATCAAAGCGCTCGCAAAACCTTGATAATATAGAAAGTATTACTGAAGCAAGCAGAGATTTCTCTGTTTACTTTTCAAATAACTTTTTAGTAGAGCATCGCTGGTTTTTAGACGCATTTAACAGCGAGTTAGCAAAATTAAAAGCACAAGAAAAAGAAGCGCTTTAGCTTCTTTTTTACTCTGCGTCTTTATCGGCAAGCTTTGCTTCTAGCTCGTTCACACGTTGCTCTAAAATCGCCAATTTCTCACGTGTTCTTAATAATACTTGGCTTTGTACTTCAAAATCTTCACGGCTAACAAAATCCATTTCACTTAATTTATTTTGAATAGCTTGTTTCGTTTTGCCTTCCAATGTATCTGCTAAGTTTTTAACACCTTGTGGCATGTTTTCAGTAATTTGCTTGGCAATTTCTTCAAGTTTAGCTGGGTTAATCATAGTCAAATTCTAGTAATAAAAACTGTGTTTAGTTTAACCCATCAGGGCGTGCAGGCAAAGACAATCCTTGCGCCTGACATAGCTGCATTTTAAAATCCCTTTCTTTGTTGTATTAATGCAAGCGATTTTAATGAAACTCAATCCTAAACAAGATGAAGCGGTTAAATATATCAGTGGTCCATGCCTAGTGCTGGCAGGCGCTGGCTCAGGTAAAACCCGCGTAATCACAAATAAAATTGCCTACTTAGTGCAAAAGTGCGAATACAAGGCACGCAATATTGCGGCGGTAACCTTTACCAATAAAGCAGCAAAAGAAATGCGCGAGCGTGTGGCACAAACACTGGGTAAGCAAGAAGCGAAAGGGTTATGGGTTTCTACGTTTCATACGCTTGGCTTGGAAATTGTTAAAAAAGAGCTAGATGCACTGGGATATAAACCAGGGTTTTCATTATTTGACGACCAAGACAGCAACAAACTTTTGGCTGATTTAACAGAACCCGAATTAAAAGGCGATAAAGACTTACTTAATCTGTTAAAAATGCAGATTTCGAATTGGAAAAATGACCTGATTTTGCCACAGCAGGCCATTGCAGAAGCGAGAGAGCAACAAAAAGTACAATTTGCTCAGCTTTATGCGCGTTTTCAAAATCAATTGCGTGCCTATAACGCGCTCGATTTTGATGATTTAATTATGATCCCAACTTTGCTGCTAAGCGCTAAGCCAGAGGTGCGTGAACGCTGGCAAAATCGCTTTCGCTATTTGTTGGTGGATGAATACCAAGATACTAACACCAGCCAATACCAATTAGTTAAACTGTTAGTCGGCGAGCGAGCGCGCTTTACCGTGGTAGGCGATGATGACCAAAGTATCTATTCTTGGCGCGGGGCAAAACCACAAAACCTAGTGCTGTTGAGTAAAGACTTTCCCGGATTACGTTTAATTAAACTTGAGCAAAATTATCGTAGTGCTGGCCGAATTCTTAAGTCTGCCAATATTCTTATTGCAAATAACCCGCATGTGTTTGATAAAAAGTTATTTAGTGAATTAGCATACGGCGAACAGATTAAAGTTATTGCGACAAAAGATGAAGAGCATGAAGCTGAGAGAGTGGTTGCTGAGATTATTTCGCATAAGTTTATGAAGCGCACCAGCTATAAAGACTACGCAATTTTGTATCGTGGTAATCACCAAGCAAGGGTATTTGAAAAAGCCTTAATGGGAAGCCATATTCCGTACAAAATTAGCGGCGGTATGTCGTTTTTCTCACGGGCAGAAATTAAAGACATTATGGCGTATTTAAGGTTATTGGTGAATCAAGATGACGATAATGCCTTTTTACGTATCGTAAATACGCCACGCCGTGAAATTGGCCCTATCACACTTGAGAAATTAGGATCGCTGGCGAATGAAAAGCACATTAGTTTGTTTGCTGCGTGTTTTGAACCTGAACTATCATCGCGATTAGCTGGGCGTGGTTATAATGCGTTAATGGGTTTTGCCCGTTGGGTGGTTGAACTTTCAGACCGCGCAACTCGCGGAGATACTCTTGAAGCTGTAAAAGACATGGTACGCGAGATTAATTACGAAGATTATTTGTATGAGACCTCAACTAGCGCTAAAGCTGCTGAAATGCGTATGAAAAACGTGTCGGAGCTGTATCGTTGGATCACTGATATGTTGGTTGGCAGTAGCGATAACCCGCCGCTGACCTTACCTGAGGTTGTGATGAAGCTTACTCTGCGCGACATGCTAGAACGCAATGAAGAAGAAGACGAGTCAGATGCGGTGCAATTACTGACATTACACGCATCGAAAGGCTTGGAATATCCTTATGTGTTTATGGTGGGTATGGAAGAGGGGTTGTTACCACACCAAACCAGTATTGATGAAGATAACGTTGAAGAAGAAAGGCGTTTAGCTTACGTAGGCATTACTCGTGCGCAGCAAGAGCTGATTTTAACCTATGCAAAAGAGCGCAGAATGTTTGGTGAAACGGCAACGCCAGAGTTAAGTCGTTTTGTTGCTGAAATGCCACAAGATGATCTTGCTTACGAAATGCGAAAACAACCGCAAAACCAACAACAACGTATGGAAAAAGGCCAAGCGCGCGTTGCTAATTTACGCGCTATGTTAAAGAAATAACGTTTACTTTTTATTGGTTTTACTGAGCAGAGATTGGCTTTTATCGAACTGCGATAGCTGCTCAGAGCCTTGCGTTAGCGGGCTTAAGAATAAGTTGATACCAAGTATTTTGAGCGCCGACTGAAAATTCACTATAGCAGGTCCGGTTGCGATAATTTTACACTTACTGCCTTTTGTTAGTGCAAGTAAGGCTGCAAGCTGTTGCTGTGCTATTTTCTCTGTGACTAACTTTCGACAAAAGTTAAGCTCTAACTGCATAAAATCAAATTCTACACAGGTTAGCTTTGCAAGATCGATCTGCTGACGAGCAACGTCAATAACACCTATCTTAAATCCTAATTTTTTGAGCTTTGCTAGATTATCAACTTGGGTCGTCGACATTTCAGCAAGGTTACTGTCGTTAATTAACCAGCAAATATTATTTGCTGACTTACTTAGTTCTTTGTAAAAACGATCAAATTCACGTGCCAAAATACTGGTGTGCAGTTGCAAAAACACCGTACCATTTTGCACAACATGAGGGAGAATTTGATTTAGTAAGTAATCCAGTAATCAATTGCTGCATGTTGTTCTTGTAATAAATGAGCAAGGGCTATTGTTGCACCTGACTCCAGTGTTAGCTGTGGATTGTAAAAAGTAGCGACACTGTGATCTTTATGCAGATCAATCACATTTGATTTGGCAAAACTTAGTTGCCCAGCGTTTATTTCTGTGGGGCAAATTAGGCTACTTCTTGGCTCTAGGTGTTCAGCGCTGAGCTCAATGGTACCTTTACCCGATTTCTTCGCTTGATACATAGCACTGTCTGCATCGCGAATAATTTGGTCTGTGCTGGTATAGGCTTTATTGCTGTATGCAATACCAATGCTTGCCCCACTTTTAATGCATAATTCATTAATACAAAAAGGCTTGTTCATTAGTTTGATAATGCGCTTAGCGATAAGCTCAGCTTCGTCTTTGTGCTGTAAATGGGTTAGTAAAATAACAAATTCATCACCACCAAAACGTGCCAGTAAATCATGCTCACGAATACAGGTAGAAAACTCATTAGCGGTCGATTTTAAAAATTTATCGCCAGCGTGATGACCGAGAGTATCATTGATATCTTTAAAATTATCGAGGTCAATAAACATCACAGCAAAGCCGTGTGATTTATCCCGCTTATGGCGTTGCAGGGTTTTATCTAATTGAGAAATAAACAAACTTCGGTTTGCTAAGCCTGTTAAATTATCATGGTGGGCATCATGAAATAATTGACGTTCAATTTTCTTACGCTCTTCAATTTGCAATTGCAAATGAATGTTGGCTTGCTGTAATTCAGCCGTTTTTTCTTTCACTCTTTGCTCTAATTGGTTATCTGCCAAATGTTTTACGATTACATTGGAAATTTGCTCAGAGACAAATGAGATAAGTTCAATATCAGATTGTTTGTAGCTGTATTCGTTATTAAACGCCTGACAAGCCAATACACCAATTACTTGTTGGCGGTGATAAAGCGGCACGCCAATCCAAGAAGTCGGTAAAGGAGAATTATTAAATTTAGCGGGCAGCTCAACGTGACCTTTTGCCACTTCATTTAGCACACGGTTTTGGTCAAACAATTCCGTTTTACCTGAGCGAATAACAAATTCAGTTAACCCTTTAGAGAAGGTACGAGGTTGATAATCAACAGACATTTCATCCACTGCGTAAGGACAGCTGATCATATTTTCGCTGTGATCGTAAAGCGCGATAAATAGGTTTTTAGCGAATACTTCTTCGTTAACAATATTGTGAACTCGCTCAAAAAAATCTTGGTTGTTAAGACTTTTTGTTGCTAGCTTAGAAATCGCGTACAAAATATTTTGTTTGCGAATAGTGTCTTGGTTTCGAGCAATTTCGCGGCTTAACTGTTCAGTGCGCTCAGCAACTTGTTGCGCCATATACTGGCGCTTTTTAACGCGTTCAACTGCGGTACTAAAATAGAATGCAACCGTTTCGAACAGTGCTATCTGACTGTCATCAAACGGCTGATTTACATTATAGCTTTGTGTTGCCATAACGCCGATCACGCGACCGTCGTGATGGATTGGCACACCTAACCAGTATTCACAGGGCGTGCCCATAACACGGCATACACCTTTAATTTCGCAATCGGCAATTTGTTCTTTATTAAATAATTTGGTTTTACCGGTCTTAAATACAAGTCCGGTAAGCGAATTATCGAGCATTCCTGTTTGTTGGGCTTGAATTGGTAAATGAATGCCATCGATCTCGTCGACAAAATAAGTAAGTTCGAGTTCGCCAATATCAGGGTTGAATAACACCACATAAAAGTTTCTACATGGCAGGCTGCTTTCTAAAATTTGCTGAATAGCGGGGTAGAGCAAGGTAAGTTCTGATACTTTACTTGCTTGTTCGGATAGTTGTAATAACGCAGTTTGCGTTTGCAAAGAGGTTTGATATTTCTTTACTAAACTTTTTAAGCGCTTTATTTTTCTTTGCTGTGAGCCGCTATCGGCATGAGCATCTTCCATTGCTATTTCTTATTATTAGGTAGAATTTATAGCAGTGTGAACCCAACCGAACCACACAGTTAATCACTGCCTATTTTTTAACCTTATTTTTCCATTTTTCGTTTTAAATAGCAATCTTGTCGATGAAATTGCTATGATGTTTAACTCATTGATAAATTTGAGTTTTCAAATAAATTGAATATTCTTTTTTATTCTAACTTGTGTTTTCTTAGTTATATAAATGTTAACCAATAAAAAAGCCGCTTAGTTAAGCGGCTTTTTTTAAAATGCGTTTTATGTTTAGTGACCTTTTGCCATAAACTCAATTGCATCTTTAATTTCATCATCAGAACAGTTCATACATGTACCACGAGGAGGCATTGCATTGAAACCATTAATTGCATGCTGCATTAGTACATCCATGCCTTTCGCCATGCGAGTATCCCAGTCAGCTTTTGTCTTTGGCGCGCCTAGAGCACCTGTACCGTGACAACCAAAACAACTTGCTTGATACACTTGTTGTCCAGTACGTGGACCTGTTGGCTCAGCAACAACTGGTTCTGCACCTGCTAAATAAACAGAGCCAACTGGAGCGATACGTTTTTTAATTGCTTCTTCAGTTAACGAGTTATCAAAAGGTGCTGCAACTGCGACAGTTGCACTCATCATTAGTAATGCTGCTGTTAATTTTTTCATTTTTTACTTGCTCACAAATTGAGGTGATCAATCACAATAGACGGAAATTAGCACAATTATAACGTTTGCTGCGAATTTATAAAATGGTTAGTTATGGCTATTTAGTCGTAAAATATGAAAAAGTTGCGCTAGCGCAACTTTTTCTTTTGTTACAGGGTTAGCTCATTTTTACTAATTGTGCGATGGCTTTTTCAATACCGCTTGCCGCTTCGCGAATATTTGTCGCTAACATATAAGCTGGTGTGCTGATTACTTTTGCACTTTCGTCGATAATAATATCGTCTACCGCACAGTTGTGGTGTGCTGCGCCTAATGCGTTAACAACATTTGCTGTATCTAGGTCATTGCCAATGGTTGCAAGTGTGCCTGCGGCGTAAACTTGTGGAATAATTGCCGGTGCAATACAAATATAGGCTGCCGGTTTTTGCGCATCAGCAAATGCACGACACGCGTTGGCAACGTCTTCATTGATCTCGCACTCAGCGCCTTTTAATGCGAAATCACATAAATTTTTCGCAGCGCCAAAACCACCAGGTAAAGCGAGTGCATCAAACTCTGAAATGTTGAGCTCTTTAAGATCCTTGATCTCACCTCGTGCAATACGCGCAGATTCGACTAGTACGTTGCGTTTCTCAGGCATTTCTTCGCCAGTGATATGATTAATTACATGGTGTTGATCTATATTGGGTGCGAAACATTGGTAACTTGCACCCTGCAGTTCAATATTTAACAGCGTTAATACTGCCTCATGAATTTCAGCGCCATCAAATACACCACAGCCACTTAAAATCACTGCTATCTTTTTCATATATCTATTCCATATCTCAAGATTAGTTAAGCATTATATTCTAGCTATAAAGAAACGATGTAAATAAAAAAAAATTATAAAAAGATCGCTAGGATCTTTGATCTTTTATTGGTAGAGTAACTGCCCTGCTAAAGATTAGGATGTTCCTTGCCAAGCTTTAAGGATAAAAAGTTTAGCAGTTTCCACATCTTGGAAAATTAATAATAATAACAATACGCTAGTAAATTAGCCTTGTTAACTCATTGTATATTAAGCAAAAATTTAGATTCTCCATTTGTTTTTTCAAATTCGGGGAAGGCTCTGTTACATCTTTACTAACAAACTTATCCACAGGTTACAACCAATTGACCTGAAGAATATTTCAACAATTCGTTTACTGCTTGCACCGCACTGATTATTTCTGTTGTTTATAGAGCTGAATTCTCGTTTTCTTATCGGGGATATGGCATGCTATCGGCAATTTATGTTTAATCGTTTTAAGGCGAGTGCTAATGGCTCAGATCCCTGAAAATCCGTTAATCTTGGTTGATGGTTCATCATACTTATTCCGTGCTTACCATGCTCCACCACATCTAACTAACTCAAAAGGTGAGGCTACCGGTGCTATCTATGGTGTAATTAATATGCTTAAGAGTTTAGTTAAGCAGTATTCGCCAAGTCATATGGTGGTGATCTTTGACGCCAAAGGTCCAACTTTTCGCAATGATATGTATTCTGAATACAAGGCAAACCGCCCACCGATGCCTGATGATCTGCGCACTCAAATTGAGCCTATTCACAATATAATTAAGGCAATGGGTTTACCGCTTATTAGTATTCCGGGTGTTGAAGCCGATGATGTAATTGGCACATTAGCGAAACGCGCGTCAGAACAAAAACGTCATGTACTTATTAGTACAGGCGATAAAGATATGGCGCAGTTAGTTGATGAGCATGTAACACTTATCAACACCATGACTAATACGATTATGGACCCTGCTGGAGTTGTTGATAAATTTGGTATTGGTCCTGAGTTAATCATCGACTATCTCGCACTAATGGGCGATAAAGTCGATAACATTCCAGGTGTACCAGGTGTGGGCGAAAAAACGGCTCTTGCAATGCTGCAAGGACTCGGCTCTATTGATTCACTTTACGATAACTTAGACAAAATCGCAGATCTTGGTTTCCGTGGTTCAAAAACCATGTCGAAGAAACTAGAAGATAATAAAGAACAGCTTCAGCTTTCTTATGAGCTTGCAACGATTAAGTTGGATGTAGAAGTTGAGCAAAACTTGGATTCTTTCGAAGTTGCGGCGCCAAATACTGATGAATTGATCAAGCTTTATGGCGAGTGTGAATTTAAGCGTTGGTTAAGTGAATTACTTGATGGTGACACCGCACCTGCTGCGGAAGTTGAAGTGGCTACTAAACCTGTTGAAACAAATTACGAAACTATATTAACTGAAGCACAGTTAGATAGTTGGGTTGCTAAATTACAAGCGGCAGATCTTTTCGCATTTGATACTGAAACCACCAGTCTTGATTACATGCAAGCTGATCTAGTCGGTATGAGCTTTGCGGTAACAGAAGCGGAAGCAGCTTATTTGCCGCTTAAACATGATTATTTAGGTGCGCCAGCACAACTAAGTCACGAGCTCGTATTTGCTAAACTTGCGCCAATTTTAGCTGATGAAAATAAAGCAAAAGTAGGGCAAAACCTTAAATACGATAAGAGCGTACTCGCGCGAGCGGGTATTGAACTTAATGGTATTCGTTTTGATACCATGCTTGAGTCTTACGTACTCAATAGTGTTGGTACTCGTCATGATATGGACTCACTTGCGCTAAAATATCTCGGCCATAAAAACATTAGTTTTGAAGAAATTGCAGGTAAAGGCAAAGCGCAGCTAACCTTCAATCAAATTGAGCTAGAAAAAGCGGCACCTTATGCGGCGGAAGATGCCGACATAACCTTGCGATTGCATAATACGCTTTGGCCAATGTTAGAAAAAGAGCCTGAGCTAGTTGATGTTTTCAATTCAATCGAATTGCCGTTGGTAAATGTGTTATCAGATATGGAACGTACAGGTGTTCATATTGATAGCCAAATGTTGGCACAGCAAAGTGTTGAAATTGCAGCGCGTCTTGAAGAGCTAGAAAAAGAAGCGTATGAGATTGCAGAAGAGGAGTTTAACCTAAGCTCAACCAAGCAATTACAAGGTATTCTGTTTGAAAAACTTGGCTTACCAGTATTAAAGAAAACACCAAAAGGTGCGCCGTCGACAGCGGAAGAAGTGCTGCAAGAACTTGCTCACGATTATCCATTGCCTAAATTGATTATTGAGCACCGTGGTTTAGCCAAGCTCAAATCAACGTATACTGATAAATTACCTAAAATGATAGATGAAGTAACGCAGCGTGTGCATACTTCGTATCATCAAGCGGTTACCGCAACAGGTCGCTTAAGTTCAAGCGATCCTAACTTACAGAATATTCCAATTCGTAATGAAGCAGGTCGCCGAATTCGTCAGGCTTTTGTTGCGGCTCCCGGCAAATTAATAATGGCGGCTGACTACAGTCAAATTGAATTGCGTATTATGGCGCATTTATCGCAAGATAACGGCCTATTAAGTGCGTTTGCTGAAGGTAAAGATGTTCACAGCGCAACGGCTGCGGAAGTATTTGGTGTACCACTTGAAACCGTTACATCTGATATGCGTCGTAAAGCTAAGGCTGTAAACTTCGGTTTAATTTACGGCATGAGTGCCTTTGGCTTGTCACGACAATTAGATATCCCGCGTAATGAAGCACAACATTATATGGATACCTATTTCGAACGCTTCCCAGGTGTACTTGAGTATATGGAACGCACGCGTGAAGATGCCGCTGAGAAAGGTTACGTTAGTACCTTATTTGGTCGTCGTTTATATTTGCCAGATATTAAAGCGCGTAATGGTGCGCGTCGTAAAGCAGCTGAACGAGCAGCAATTAACGCGCCAATGCAGGGCACTGCTGCCGATATCATTAAGCGCGCAATGATCAATGTAGCTGGTTGGCTGAAAACGCAATCGTCAGATGATATTGAAATGATCATGCAAGTTCACGATGAACTAGTGTTTGAAATTAACGCAGATAAAGTGGACGAATTTAGCGATAAAATTTGTTCATTGATGAGTGAAGCAGCTCAGTTGGACGTGCCATTGTTAGTGGAAGCTGATTCAGGTGACAACTGGGAGCAGGCTCACTAATTAGCGCGTAAATTAACAACAATTTTAAATAGCCAATAATTAATGTTGGCTATTTTTTTATATTAAATTTAAGTTTGCTGAATTTTAGCGCAGATTGTTACATTTCTTTGCAATTTGTCGCGATATAACTTTATTTTGCAAATCTGCTTTGTTAAAGTGCGCGCCGTCCTATAAGGACATCCTGTTGATGATGTATCTCTTACGGGGTACAGCGTTTTAATAGCTTCTCCCCAGATTGCTATACCCGGTTGGTTTTTACCAACCGGTTTTTTCTCAAACGTTTTATTCTGGCTCGTCTGACTCTTGTTCTGGCGCTACCGCGTCAATTTCACCTAAGTACCAAACATCCAGTGTTTTTGCCAATTCTGGTAAACCAATGCCTTTTAACGATGAAAACGCGTGAACAGTAATTTTGTCACTGAGTTCTTTTAACTCACGGCGAACTTTTAGCACTTCACTTTTACGCTTGCCTTGTTTCAGTTTGTCGGCTTTCGTAAGTAGCGCAAGAATTTCTAAATCACTTTCAACGGCCCAGTTAATAAGGTCCATATCAAGCTCTTTTAATGGATGACGAATATCCATTAAGACCACAATGCCTTTTAAACTTTCACGCTTTTGCAGGTATTCACCTAGTGATTTCTGCCACTTCTTTTTCATTTCAAGTGGTACTTTGGCAAAACCATAACCTGGTAAGTCGATGATGCGCATATCTTCACCCAGCGAGAAGGTGTTGATTAGCTGCGTACGACCTGGTGTTTTACTTGTGCGCGCAAGTTTTTGATCGGTTAATGTGTTTAGCGCACTTGATTTACCCGCATTAGAACGACCTGCAAACGCAACTTCAACACCCGAATCAGCAGGCAGTTTAGTGATGTCTGGTGCACTTGTAATAAAGCTCGCTTTTGAATATTGAACCCGTGACTTTAGCAAGGTTAGCTCCTTAAAACGCTTTCTTAAGATTAAAGGCGAATCCCTATTTTCAGAGATTTTTGCTACACTGCCTTTAACATATCTTTTATTTCTGGGCGCGTATTTTATACTAACAATAGCCAAATAAGTAATGCTTTGTCTTTTTTAATGGGCCAAATTAACCTTGAGAAAGATCAAAGAAATGCGCCTTTACGGAGTTTTTTAGTAAAAACCCCTATATTTTATATGTTTTATCAAGGCACAAGAGGTGTCAGATAAAATTTAATCGTGTAGAATATGGCTACTTTAGCTGGTATTCATTCCTGCTTGTCAGGTTTTAACAGGGTCGAAACAGAGAAATAGCATGAAAAAAATAGCTTTATCTTTAATGATGGTTGCTGGTGCGTTCAGCGTCAATCAAGCTGCTGCTTTTGAGGGCGATATAGAAGCTGGTAAAACAAAAGCTGCGACATGTGTTGCTTGTCACGGTGTAGATGGAAACAAACCTCTTCCTAATCACCCTAAACTTGCAGGTCAGCACGCTCAATACTTATTTAAGCAATTAAAAGAGTTTAAATTAGGTATGACATCAGGCGGTGCAGAAGGTCGTATGGACCCTGTAATGAGTGGTATGGCTATGCCACTATCAGAGCAAGATATGCGCGATATCGCGGCTTACTTTTCAAGTCTTAATATGGAACCAGGTAGCACACCAGAAGAAGTGGTTGAGCTAGGTGGTAAACTATACAAAGCAGGTGATGCGGAACGTGGTATTCCGGCATGTGCAGCATGTCACGGTCCTCGTGGTAACGGTACATCATTAGCGGGCTTCCCGAAAGTATCATTCCAAAATGCTGATTATGTAAAAGCGCAACTTGAGAAATTCCGCTCAGGTGATCGCAATAATGACCTAAATGGTATGATGCGCGATTTAGCGACAAAACTAACAGATAAGGACATTGAACTACTTTCTAAGTACGTTTCAGGTCTTCATTAATAACACTTATTCCTATAAGTGATGAAAAAAGCAGCGCAAGCTGCTTTTTTTATACCTTAGTCTGTAAGATATTTCTCACAATCATAGTGAGATAATGACTAATGTTAACTGTAAGTTAATTCGCTATTTTGTCACTAGCTATGGCTTAAGTGTCTGTTTTTTATTGTTAACACGATTTTTAAAGAAATCTTTTTTTATTTATTTTAGTTAAATTAGTTGTAACAAATTTATTAACAAGTAAATTATTCACCTGTCGCAAGGGACAAAAAAATAACAGGGAAAGCAGTAAAATACGGAAGTGCAGCGACAATTATGTGCGTAGGGGAAAGTAACCATAGGTTACATTAATGGACTGCTAAGAAAGCGTCAGGAAGACCGAAAATAAAAAAAGCACGGATGAAAATAATAAAAATACGGATAGTAAAATAATAATAAAATTAGACTCGTTGGTTAAAACAGTCGAAGGGAGAAGTGTCATAAGACACTCAGATTAGTAAGCGGCAGAGATTCTCTGTCGCTTTTTTATTTGTCGCAATAAAATTGCTATGATTACGACAAATAAATTTCACGTTTAAACCATGTCTGAACCTTGTCCATTATGTCTGCATTCTAAAAGCACCTTTTATAGCGAAGACAAACGCAGAGCTTACTATCAATGTGAGTTATGTCAGTTAGTATTTGTTGCGCGCAGCCAGTTAATTTCACTCGAACAAGAAAAACAAATCTACGATAGTCATGAAAATGATGTAAATGACGCGGGCTATCAGAAATTCCTGAGCCGCGCTTTAACGCCTTTGCTGCCAGAATTGGCAGAAGCGAGCCTGGGTCTCGATTTTGGTTGTGGACCGGGCCCTGCACTTGCCAAAATGCTCACAGAGAAAGGTCATGCTACAGCGCTTTACGATATCTTCTATTATCCAAACACTGAGGCGTTAAATCGTCAGTACGACTTTGTAACCTGTACTGAGGTAATTGAACATTTAGCCAATCCAAACGAAGTGTGGGCGCAACTACTGAACTTACTAAAGCCAAATGGCGTATTAGTTGTGATGACAAAGCTCGTCATCGACCAAGCCCGATTTAAAAATTGGCATTACAAAAATGATATTACGCATATCAATTTTTTTTCGCGGGCCACGTTTGATTATTTAGCACAGCACCATGGCTTGTCACTGACATATCATGGTGATGACGTGATGCTATTTAAACAGTCAGCAATAGTGTAAAATAAGCTTAGTTTTGTAAAAATTTTAGATTTAATTATGACCAGAAAGAAAAAGTCACGCAAAATCGGTACCGGTGGCAATGGAAGCTTCCGCCTTAGCAAAGAGAAACTTGCCGAACTACGCGCTTTGAAAGAGCAGCGTGTTAAAAAGCGTACTGGTAATAAAGCGGGTACGCGCAACGCACAAGATGCTTTAAATGAGCAGCAAGGAGCGGGTAAGCAACGCAAAGACAGCCGTTTAGGCAGTAAAAAGCCTATTAGTCTTGTGCCTGAAGCAGAGGTTACTCAGCAACAGCCAGAGTTTAAGCGTCATCTACAGCCGCAAGTAGAGTTACGTAAAGTAGGTGAGCCTGAACTAACACCAGAGCAAGAGCTTGAGCAAATTGAAAACGATCAAAAGCTAATGTCGTTACTTGAGCGTCAAAATGCAGGTGAAGTGTTAGTAGGAAAAGACATTAAATACTTAAACGCAAAGGTAGAGCGTCACCAAGCTCTTTGCGATTTGTTAGGCATTGAGGGTGAAGATGAGTTTGACGATGAAGACATGCTTGACCAATTTATGTCGAACGATCTTGCCGATGAATGGTTAAGTGATGATGACGAGGAGGAGCTTAAGTAGTGAATGCTATTTGGGTTATCGCCATTATTATTGCCGCTGCTATTGTTGCAGGGTTAGCTTTTTACGCTGGTAAGTTGTTATTCCAACTGAAAGTGCAAAAAGAAAAGCAACAAGCGCAAATTGAAAAGTTAAAAGTTAAAGCGGCTGAACGCAATGCAAAAATTGCCGACAGCATTAACTTGATTGCACGCGCGATGAAAGAGAAGCAGTGTGAGTATTCAGAAGGATGTTTACGTATTTGGGTGTTGATGTCGCAGTATCAATTCTCCGAAACAGTGGATCTTGAAACGGAATACCAGCACGTTTTCAAAATGTATGATGTGGTAAAGGAAATGCCGACCCACGATGCGCGTAAGAAATACAGTAAGAAAGAAGTCTTCCAAATGGATAGCAAGCGTTGGCGTGCTGAAAAAGAGCTTGAAGAAGGCATTTTGGCCGAAGCAGCTAAGCTAGAAGCTTACTTCCCAGCTGATCCGAATACCAAACACGTATTCGCTAATTAGTCACCTTATCTAATCTGTAAATAAAGCCAGCACTCGCTGGCTTTATTGTTTTGGATCAAAGCCGATTTCTCGTTCCTTTTGTACACTTGCTTAACCTTAATATTGTTAGGTTTCAGTCGTGCAAAATTTCGTTGAATGGGATAACACCCTTATAAAAAAATACAATGTGTCAGGTCCTCGTTATACTTCGTATCCAACGGCGTTGTCGTTTGAGCCTGGCTTTTCTGTTGATTCGGTAACACAGGCGATCGCCAAAAGCGATAATACGCGCTTGTCGCTGTATATTCATATACCGTTTTGTCACCAGCTATGCTATTACTGCGGCTGTAATAAAATAATTACTCGCCACCAACATAAAGCAGATGTGTATTTAGACTTTTTAGAGCAAGAAGCAAAAGCACAAGCAACTCTTTATAAAGATTACAAAATCGAGCAGTTACATTTAGGTGGTGGTACACCCACGTTTTTAACAAAAGAACAAATGAGCCGTTTAATGGCGATTGTTAAAACGTATTTTAACTTTTCAGATAAAGTGCAAGCCGGAATTGAAATTGACCCACGCTCTTTACCTGAAGATATGCTTAGTCATTTACGCTCGCTTGGTTTTAATCGTGTGTCTTTTGGTATTCAAGATTTTAATGATGATGTGCAAAAGGCTGTAAACCGTGAACAATGTGCTGATAACGTTGCAAACTTAGTTACTGAAGCGCGCGCACTCGGTTTTTCTTCAGTGAATGCCGATATGATTTACGGCTTACCATTGCAAACGCCAGAAAGCTTCCAAGAAAGCATGGCGCGTTTAATAACCCTGTCGCCTGATCGTGTTTCGGTATTTAACTATGCCCATTTACCTGATCGTTTTGCTGCACAGCGCAAAATTAAAGATGAGCAATTACCTAGCCCAGAGCATAAGCTAACAATGTTTAAAAACACCTTGGCGCAAATGGTTGAGGCTGGATACGTTAATATCGGCATGGATCATTTTGCCAAAAGCACTGATTCGTTGGCGATTGCGCAGCAACAAGGTAAATTGCATCGTAACTTCCAAGGCTACACTACACACGGTGAGTGTGACTTATTGGGTTTAGGTGCATCCTCGATTTCGCAAGTAGGCGATAGCATTTTCCAAAACCCGAAAGATTTGAAAGATTATTATCAAACCGTTGAAACGGCGGGCGTACCTGTTGTTAAAGGCCTAACGTTAACCACAGATGATAAAATTCGCGCATTTGTGATTAAAGAAATTATTTGTCACTTTAAGTTAAATTTCGCAGATGTTGAGCGTAAGTTTTCGATTAATTTTGCAGATTATTTTGCTGAAGAATTATCAGGGCTTTCGTGTTTTGCCGAAGATGGCATGATCTCATTAAACGATGAACAGCTTGTGGTTGAAAATAAAGGGCGTTTGTTTATTCGTAATATTTGTATGACCTTTGATGCGTACTTAAAACAACAAGCAAAGCTAACACGCTTCTCGCGAGTGATTTAAAAGTTTAACCAATATAGAAGTCTTGGCCGCCAGAGCAAATAGCAAAGCGGCCTTTTTTTTGCTCTGAGATTTCAGCCCATTGATAAAATACGTTTCGTGACACTTTCGCCATTACACCATGATGTAAATGCAGATAAGGCACGTCAGCATTTATCTCTAAGGTGTGATTTTCACCAAGTACATACTCTCTTGCTAGGTTATCGCAGCAAACAATAAAGCCGTCTTTTTGATACCAATGCGTAATTAGAAAAGGCGCATCTTCTACCTGAATGCGCATTTTCTCAACGGGTGTTTTTAAATAGTAGTGGCCTTGCTCTTTGGTTAGTACTTTTGCAAACAGTTTTACCAAATTAATGCGATTGATTTTGCTTGCTTGGAAATACCAATCGCCATTGCGTTTGATAGTGATATCAATATCGCCACAACTTTCTGGCTGCCATGTTTCAAATGGCGCAATACTGGTTTCAATTTGTTGTGTTAATTCTGCAAGGTTCATTTTTGAACAAGACCTGTGTTTGCCGCAAAAATTACTTAGCGAAATGCAATACGAAAGTCACAGGAACAGCGCGCGCGATATTGGGTAGGCCTGCTACTTTTTGCAGCGCTGCTACGCCTGTGTCTAGATTAAAGTCGCTGGCATTAATTACAACAGGTGTCATTGCGCTGACAAGTAAATCATCTTGGCTAGTACGGGCAACAAATACTTCGATTGAAAGCGTTTTTTCAATGCCATTTAGCGACAACGTAGCAGGTACTGAAAATACATGTGTCGGTGCGTTTTTCATTGCGGCAAGTTCTTTGCTCACATCGGCGCTTAACGTTAGTTTTGGAAATGCTTTAGTATTGAATAGCATGCTTTGCATACGTTCATTGCGAATAGGGATGTTAGTTTCAACAGACGTTAGGTCAATTTCTAGAGATAATTTACCGTCGTCAGCAATCGTGCCAGATAATGTTTTAAAGTGGTGTACTTCACCGATTGTGTCTTTTTTTACCGAGACAAAACTGAGTTTAGAACCGTCGTTTTGTAGTTGCCACGCTGCAAGCGAACTAAAGCTTGTAGCCAGTAAAGCGATTGAAAAAAGTGATTTAAGCATAACGCATACCTAGGTTAGTAATAAAAATAATTGCGATTCTATAGTAACTTAACTATCGCTAAATTCCATTACCTATCTGCGAGCTTAGCGAGTTTTTCGAGTTTTAGCCTAAGAGAATCCGGTGCGTGCTGAGCAACTTCAAGCAGCGATTGCTGTGCACTTTTTGTTAGACGTTTCTTTTCTTGGCTTTGCTGCTGTTGCTGGTTTGCTTGTAGGCTTTTTGCGCTGCGTGGCGATGTTTGAATTTTAATCTGACACAACTCAGGCAGACCAAGGCGTCTAAAGTCACTGAGTAAGCTCATTTTCATATAGTTTAGGCGCATCGCAACTGCTGCAGATTGGGCGTTTAACACTAAGGTGCCATCTTGATAGTTTGCTATGGTGCACTTTTGTAGCATATTTTGATCAAGTATTTGTTCAAGCAAATTTTGTAATTGCTTGTTTTCTTGATTCTTATTTGAAAACTGCTGCAGCCGATTAGGAAGGTTAGTCAGTACATCCCCTAGCGGTTTAGGTGCAAACCTGTTTTTAGCCATGGTTAGATACCTCTTTTTTATTATTGTATTGGGCAAGAATAGTTACAGCAAGTAAAAAGCTGTAAATAAAGCAGAACAAAGGGCAAATTAAACTTGGCTCACTGTGATTAAACGAATAAAATATCGCCCTTGAATTTGGCAGTTTTGTCTCAATATATAGAAAAATATAGTTGTATCACACAAGGCTATATTGCTAGTTATCTCAAATAATGCAATTTCACTATTGTTAACGAGCCAGGTTTGGTCGGGTTAACTAGCAATATCGGTGCTCTGCTGATACTGTACGCACAATTAATTTGAAAAGTGGCATGGGTTTTGTCACTAAACTAAGGTTGTAACGGTTTTATCATGATAGCTAACTTACTTACCAAGATATTTGGTAGTCGCAATGATCGAATAATTAAAAACTTACGAAAAACGGTCGCGCAAATTAATGGATTAGAACAGCAATACGAAGGGCTGTCGGATGAAGAACTAAAAGCGAAAACAGCTGAGTTTCGTAAGCGTTATGATAATGGTGAAACCTTAGATTCATTTCTAGCTGAAGCATTTGCAGTTGTACGTGAGGCATCAAAGCGTGTTTATGGTATGCGCCATTTCGATGTACAGCTGATTGGTGGTATGGTTTTACACCAAGGTAAAATCTCTGAAATGCGTACTGGTGAAGGTAAAACCCTTACAGCAACTTTACCAGCATACTTACATGGTTTAACAGGCAAAGGCGTTCACGTTATTACGGTGAATGACTACCTTGCAAAACGTGATGCGGAAACAAACCGCGCACTTTTTGAATTCTTAGGTCTGACTGTTGGTTGCAACGTACCGGGCATGATGCCGCAGCAAAAGAAAGTAGCTTATGCTGCTGACATTACTTACGGTACAAACAACGAATTTGGTTTTGACTACTTACGTGACAATATGGCGTTTACACCAGATGAGCGTGTACAACGTCCTTTATACTACGCCGTAGTGGATGAGGTTGACTCAATCTTAATCGATGAAGCGCGTACGCCACTGATTATTTCTGGTCCTGCGGAAGATAGTTCTGAACTTTATCAACAAATTGATAAGCTAGTTCCAAGCCTAGAGCAGCAGGAAAAAGAAGATGAAGAAGGCGTTGAAGGTGATGGCGATTTCACTATTGATGAAAAAGCGAAACAAGTACACCTTACAGAGCGTGGCCAAATACGTGTTGAAGAACTACTTACCGAGCTAGGTTTAATTGATGAAGGTGATTCGCTTTATTCTGCTAATAACATCACATTATTAAGCCACGTATATGCAGCACTTCGCGCGCACAAGCTTTATCAAAAAGATGTTGATTACGTAGTAAAAGATGGCGATGTAATCATTGTTGATGAGCACACAGGCCGTACCATGGAAGGACGTCGTTGGTCTGAAGGTTTACACCAAGCTGTTGAAGCAAAAGAAGGTGTAAGCATTCAAAATGAGAACCAAACACTGGCATCAATCACGTTCCAGAATTACTTCCGTTTATACGATGTACTTGCTGGTATGACAGGTACAGCCGATACAGAAGCATTTGAGTTCCAGTCAATTTACGGTTTAGAAACCGTTGTTATTCCAACTAACAAGCCGATGGTACGTGATGATCGTGCGGATTTAGTTTATTTAACACAAGAAGAAAAGTACGAAGCAATTTTAGCGGACATTCGCGACTGCCAAGAGCGTGGTCAGCCTGTGCTTGTGGGTACTATTTCAATCGAAAGCTCTGAGTACTTATCGCAGTTTTTACGCAAAGAGAAAATTAAGCCCAATGTACTTAATGCAAAGTTCCACCAACAAGAAGCTGAAATTGTTGCCAATGCTGGTCTTGCAGGCGCAGTAACCATTGCTACTAACATGGCGGGTCGTGGTACCGATATCGTGTTAGGTGGTAACTGGAAGTTGGAAGTTGAACAACTTGAAAACCCATCTGATGAGCAAATTGCAAAGATTAAAGAAGAATGGCAAAAACGTCATGATGCAGTACTAGAAGCAGGTGGTTTACACATTATTGCCACTGAGCGTCATGAATCACGTCGTATTGATAACCAGTTACGTGGTCGTTCTGGTCGTCAAGGTGATGCGGGTTCGAGCCGTTTCTACCTATCAATGGAAGATGCGCTTATGCGTATTTTCGCTGGCGAACGCATGATGAACATGATGCGTAAACTCGGTATGCAACGTGGTGAAGCAATTGAGCACCCGTGGGTAAACCGTGCAATTGAAAATGCACAGCGTAAAGTTGAAGCACGTAACTTTGATATTCGTAAGCAACTACTTGAGTACGACGATGTAGCAAATGATCAACGTCGTGTTGTTTACACTCAGCGTAACGAACTGCTTGAAGAAGGCGATATTTCAGAAACAATCACAGCAATTCGCTCGGATGTATTAAACGGTATTATCGATCAGTACATTCCACCACAATCACTTGCTGATATGTGGGATATTGCAGGCTTAGAAGATCGCTTACGTGCCGATTTCTTAGTTGAAATGCCGATTCAACAGTGGCTTGATGAAGACAATAAACTTTACGAAGAAAAACTTCGTGAGCGTATCGAAGAAGGTGTTACAGCGGCTTACAAACATAAAGAAGATCAAGTGGGTGCAGATGTACTACGCCACTTCGAAAAAGCAATTATGTTACAAACGCTTGACCAACATTGGAAAGATCACCTTGCTGCAATGGATCACTTACGTCAAGGTATCGGTCTGCGTGGTTATGCACAGAAGAATCCAAAGCAAGAGTACAAGCGTGAATCATTCGAGTTGTTCTCTGACATGTTAGAAGCACTGAAAGTGGAAGTGGTTAGTATTCTTGCAAAAGTACAAGTACGTGCTGAAGAAGATGTTGAAGCGGTAGAAGAGCGCCGTCGTCAGCAAGCAGAAAATACGCCAAAGCAATATCAACACGAAGAAGCTGAGCACGTAGGTGGTGAAACACCTGAAGGTGCAGCGGTAACTGTACGCAATGATGCAAAAGTTGGCCGTAACGAACCATGTCCATGTGGCTCAGGTAAAAAATACAAACAGTGTCACGGTAAATTAAGCTAATAAAGCCAGACTCTGTTAAAAAAGCGACACTTAGATGTCGCTTTTTTTATGATTAAAGTGAGTGAAAAATGAAAAAACAAGTACATGTTGCAGTTGGTGTAATCAAAAAAGCTAACTTAATATTTATTGCAAAGCGTCACGATGAACAACATCAAGGCGGAAAATGGGAATTCCCAGGTGGTAAAGTAGAAGAGGGTGAAACAGTAACGCAAGCACTGGCAAGAGAATTAAACGAAGAAATCGGCATTGACGTAAAATCATCAACACCCTTTTTAGAAATTCACCACGACTACCCAGATAAATCAGTGCACCTTGATATTCACTTAGTAGAAGAGTTTGATGGGGAAGCGAGGCACCTTGAAGGGCAAGATCACAAATGGGTGGCTATTAGTGATTTAAATAATTATGAATTCCCAGCAGCTAATGTTGTGATAATCGAAAAGCTGCAAGCAAATTAGTTCCCAAGTTAGTAGCAGAGCATATACGGCTTTGCTACTAACCTGCATTTTATCTACAGATCTTCTCTATTTACCTCGAATTATTGTTTCCTGTTCAGAAAAAGCGCTATGTTAGCTATAACCAGAACAACAGGATAATAATAATGAAATGGCTTAAACCCTCTCTACTGATTATCAGTTTGGCAATTCCATCTATCGCCAGCGCTTACGACCGTATTACAGGTGAAATGTTTGCCAGTCGCTCAGAAGTATTTGCTGAAAATGGCATGGCTGCAACGTCACAACCGTTAGCAACGCAAGTTGCACTCGATATTTTAAAAAAAGGTGGCAGTGCTGTGGATGCTGCAATTGCTGCAAATGCAGTATTGGGATTAGTTGAGCCAACAGGTTGCGGTATTGGTGGTGATTTATATGCCATTGTGTGGCAACAAAAAGAGCAAAAGCTGCACGGACTTAATGCATCTGGACGTTCGCCGGCAACGTTAACGCTAGATACATTAAAAGCACAAGGCGGCAAAATCCCAAGTTATGGCCCTTTGCCGGTTTCAGTGCCTGGTGCGGTTGACGGTTGGTTTGAATTGCACGACAAATTTGGCAAATTGCCAATGGCTGAGTTATTAGCCCCTGCAATTCACTATGCTGAAAATGGTTTTCCAGTATCAGAACTAATTGCTTATTACCTTGATAAAAGTGTGACTGTACGTGGAAAGTACCCGGGCTTTAAAGAAGTCTTTATGCCAAATGGCCGTATGCCGAAAAAAGGTGAAATTTTTAAGAACCCTGCACTGGCACAAACTTACCGCAAAATTGCGAAAGGTGGTCGCGATGCATTTTATAAAGGTGATATTGCAAAAGAAATCGACCGTTATATGAAAGCTAATGGTGGTTATTTGAGTTACGACGATTTAGCATCGCATAAAAGTAACTGGGTAGAACCAGTAAGTACTAACTATCGTGGTTATGATTTGTGGGAGCTGCCACCCAATGGCCAAGGTATTGCTGCACTGCAAATTTTAAATATTCTTGAAGACTATGACATTGCAAGTATGGGTTTTGATAGCCCTGAGTATGTTCACACTTTTGTGGAGGCTAAAAAATTAGCTTTTGCTGATCGAGCTAAATACTACGCTGACTCATCATTTAATGACATTCCAGTAAAACAATTGATTAGCAAAGAATACGCAGCAAAGCGTCGTAAGCTTATTGATGTTAATAAAGCGAGTAAGCGAGTGGATGCGGGGCCAGTTGAAGGCGATACCATTTACCTCACCACTGCTGATAAAGATGGCAACATGGTATCACTCATTCAAAGTAACTATCGCGGTATGGGTTCTGGCATGACACCAGAAAAGTTAGGGTTTGTGTTACAAAACCGTGGCGAGCTATTTACGCTAGAAGATGATCACTTTAATGTTTATGCACCTAAAAAACGACCTTTTCATACCATTATCCCTGCCTTTGTCACCAAAGATGGCAAACCGTATATCAGTTTTGGTGTGATGGGCGGTGCAACACAGCCGCAAATGCATGCGCAAATTCTAATTAATATGATTGATTTTGGTATGAACCTACAAGAAGCGGGAGATGCACCACGTATTTTACATACTGGTTCGTCACAGCCAACAGGTGAAGTTATGACAAACGGTGGCTATGTCAGCTTGGAAGCAGGGTTTTCGGAAAAAACAAAACGTGAGCTTGTGAAAAAAGGACACACTCTTCAGCATGCGGTTGGCCCTTACGGTGGTTATCAAGCCATTATGAAGCAGCTTTCAAATGGCGTTTATGTTGGCGCATCGGAAACACGTAAGGACGGAATGGCTGCAGGGTATTAATATTTTCAAGATGTTAGAGGTATTTTGTGATGCCTCTAACATCCTGATTTTAAATTACTTCAGATAAAATTAAGGTTTTTTTTAAACTGTTTTGATAGCGCTGTCATTAAATAGTCATTATGATTCCTAATAACAAAAACTAAAATTAACGCTTTCGCTGTCTAATGTTAGAAAGCACACAATAAACAAGTAAAGGAAGTCTTATGCATTTGAGAAAAACCATACTTGCTACAGCTTTATTAGCAACGCCTCTGTTTGCTAATGCCAAGCTATCGCAATCCGACATTAAACAATTTGCAGCCCAAGCGGATCTTAAATTTGGTGTCGTTGATAACTTTCATGATAATGACGGTGGCTACATTGGAAAAATCCAACTTAAAAACACCTCGAAAGTAGCTTTACCAAAAGGCGAAAGTAATTGGCAGCTGTATTTTCACAGTATTCGTAAAGTAAAAACCCCTGAAGTAAAAGGTATCGCGATTGAGCATGTAAATGGTGATTTGCATCGTTTAGTGCCAACGAAATCATTTGCCGGTTTAGCCGTGGGTGAAACATTAGCGCTTGAGTATGAAGCAGCAGCTTATATTGTGTCTTATTCAGATGTGATGCCACGTGCGTTTATTTCACTCGATAATAAAGACGCAGAAGTATTTGCGAGTACAGATACTGAAGACCTAAAACAGTTTGTACTGCCAATTGTTGAAGAGCGCCAATTAAAGAAATTTAACACGCCAAAAGATTTAAGTGTGATTGCTGATGCACAGAACCGTCATGCACTTAATATCAAAAACGAAAAATATACACCAAGCCAAGAAGACGCTTTAAAGCGTATTATTCCTAAGCCGCTTGATGTTGACTTCTCTCGTGGCGAAGTAACGCTTTCGTCAGATTGGGTTGTTAGCTATCAAGGCAGCTTAAAGCAAGAAGTAAACGTACTGCTTGATGACTTATCGAAATTATATGGCCTTAAATTAGAAGCGAATGCAGACCATATCTCTGTAGCTAAAAAGCCGCATTTATCTCTAAAAGTAGATAATGCAATTCAAAATGGTGACGCCGAAAGTTATCACTTAGCAATTGATAAAAACAAAATTACGGTTGTTGGTAGTGATAATGCAGGTGTGTTTTATGGTTTGCAGTCATTATTGGCACTTTTCCCAGCAGACGCCAACGGTAGCGTTGAATTACCACGTGTAGAAATTAAAGATTCACCGCGCTTTAGTTACCGCGGTATGCATTATGACAATGCACGTAACTTTCATGGTAAAGATGCAATGTTCAAGCTGGTTGAGCAAATGGCAAAATATAAGCTCAATACATTACATTGGCACTTTTCTGATGATGAAGGTTGGCGTTTAGAGATCCCATCGTTACCTGAGCTTGCAGAAATTGGTGGTGTGCGTTGTTTTGATTTATCTGAAGATTCTTGTTTACTAACTCAGTTAGGTACAGGTCCGCATAAAGATGGTTCTGGTAATGGTTATCTTACGAAAGATGATTTTGTTGAATTATTAAAATTTGCAGATGCACGTCATATTAAGATCATTCCTGAGGTAGAGTCGCCAGGTCATGCCCGTGCATCGATTAAAGCGATGGAAGCGCGTTACCGTAAATTGATGAAAGCAGGTGATGAAGCGGGTGCGAAAGCATACTTGCTGAGCGACCCTGAAGATAAGTCAAAGTACATTACAGTTCAGAATTACACAGATAATTCTATTAATGCGTGTATGGACTCAAGTTATAACTTTATGGAGAAAGTGACGTACGAGCTTCAACAAATGTATCGTGAAGCAGGTGTGCGTTTAGAAAATCTTCATTTTGGTGGCGATGAAGTGGGTGCAGGTTCTTGGACTAATTCACCAGCGTGTCAAAAAATGTTTGAAGCGGCCGGTAATGGTGTTGCAGGTCCTGCTGATCTTAAGCCTTACTTTACCCAGCGCGTAGCAAAAATGCTTGCTAAACGTGGTATTGCTCCGGGTGCATGGGAAGATGGCTTAATGTATGACCGCGTGAATACATTTAATCGTGAAGAATTCCCGAACCCAGTATTTACAGCCAATGCTTGGGACAATATTTGGGAGTGGGGTGTAGCAGATCGTGCTTACCGCTTAGCAAACAATGACTATCAAGTTGTTTTATCGCATGGTACGCATCTTTACTTTGACCACCCGTATGAAGCACACCCAGAAGAGCGTGGCTATTATTGGGCAACGCGCTTTATCAGTAATGAAAAAGCATTTGGTTATATGCCAGACAATGTATATGCAAATGCTGACTTTACCCGCACTGGTGAAGTGATCAAAAACTTAGAAGACTTAGTTGGCCGTCCATTACCTCAGCTTGAAAAGCCTGAAAACATTTTAGGTATGCAAGGTCAGGTATGGTCTGAAACTATCCGTACTGAAGATCAAATATTGGCTATGTTGTTCCCACGCGTGTTAGCAGTAGCTGAACGCGCATGGTATAAAGCGCCATGGGAAGGTGAAAAGCCAGATGCACAAAAGCGTGCAAAAGATTGGATGACTTTCTCTGCTGCACTAGGTACTAAGGAACTTGCAAAACTAGCGAAGTCAGGTGTTAAAGCAAATCTTGATGTACCTGGCGGTGAAGTCAATAAGGGTACTCTAACTACCAGTGTTGCAACAGCTTACTTAAATGTTGAATACAGTGTTGACCAAGGCAAATCATGGCAAACATACCAACAACCAGTTAACGTAGGTGATAGGCAAGTGTGGTTAAGAAGTTCATTAAATGACCACGTTAAGAGTCGTATAACCACAATTAATTAACTAATTGTTATTAAAACTAAAGGGAGCATTTGCTCCCTTTTTGTTCTAATTAATTCAAAATTCAAACTGGCAATATTTATTCAATTGAATTAAAGTAAAATGACAGCGCTATCATTTTTGTGGCTTAGGGGAAGCGCTAACTTCCATAAATTGCCGTATTCAAAGTGATTAGCGTTAATAATAAAACCAAGAAATAAACTGATTGCGTTAACTATTTATATAGTGCGTCTGAAAGATGAGGCTACTTAACGCAAATGGTATTTTCATAGCGTAAAGCTATGACATAAGATTAACTGCAACAAGAAGAAGTTTATGGAAGCAACAGTGGAAAACGAACAAAATTCCCAGCAAAGCATCATTTTACCAATGGTACTAGCTGGCTCTATGTTTTTTATACTAGGTTGTATTACCTGGTTAAACGGTGCAATCACACCTTTCTTACAACAAATGCTTGAGCTGTCGCCGCTGCAAGCTTCATTTATTATTTCATCTTTCTATATTGCAGTAACCATTGCGGGTATTCCATCGGCAATGTTAATTAAGAAAGTGGGCTATAAGAATGGCATGGCAATTGGCTGTGCGATTATGGCGAGTTCTGCGCTGTTGTATATTCCAGCAGCGAAATTGCAAATGATTGAAATTTTCTTATTTGCTCAATTGCTCATTGGTGTCGGTCAAACTGTATTACAAACGGCAGTTAACCCTTATGTTGTTAAAATGGGTTCAGAAAAGTCAGCAGCAGTGCGTGTTTGCATCATGGGTTTACTAAATAAGTTTGCAGGTGTTGTTGTTCCTATTGTATTCGCTATGGTAACGGCTGCAGCAGTTGCAGGTGAAGGGGAAGTACTTTCACAAGCGCAAAAAGATGCAATGGCAAATAGCTTAGTTGCACCTTATATAGCTATCGCAGGATTAATCTTCGCGTTTGCTGCATTCGCAAAATTCTCACCACTTCCTGATTTAGTATTTGAAGATGAAAATCCAAATGCAAAAGGTGAAGTGCGTGAAGCACTCAGCCACCCTCATTTAGTATTAGGTGTAATTGGTATTGCACTTTATGTAGCAGTAGAAGTAATTGCTGCAGATACCATTGGTTCTTACGCACTCGCGATTGGCGTAGCTGATTATTCAATGATGACATCGTACACTATGGCATGCATGTTAGTGGGTTACGCAATTGGTATTGCGCTTATTCCTAAATACATGTCTCAACAAAATGCATTAGTGATGTCTGGTATCGCAGGTTTAATTACCGTTGCCGCTGTTGTATTTGGTAGTAACGAATCTACCGCTATCTCAAATGTGCTACTTGTGCCATTTGGTGGTCCTGAATTACCAGACCCATTAGTGTGTATCGCATTACTTGGTTTTGCTAATGCAATGGTGTGGCCTGCAATCTGGCCGCTGGCATTAAGTGGTTTAGGCCGTTTAACAGGTACAGCATCAGGTTTACTTATTATGGGTATTGCTGGTGGCGCATTAGGTCCGTTACTAATCGGTTTAGGTAACGTAGCGGGTTTAGGTGCTCAAGGTGCATACGCATTAATGGTGCCTAGCTATCTATACATTCTATTCTACGCATTAAAAGGTCATAAAATGCGTAGTTGGTAATAACCACTTTTTAATTAGTATTACACTCCCGTAAAACGCCAAACCTAAGTTTGGCGTTTTTTTATGCGCAAATGTAGCTCCTAAGTTAACGAAATAGTGCTTTTGAATATTAAATAATCAAACGATCAAAAAAGATCGTTTTTTTATAAAAAAGGGGTTGATCTGTTTTTCGATCTGCCTATAATGCGCATCCACCGACACGGAGCACGGCAACAACAAATGCTGAGTTAAGTGGAGGAAAGTCAAACGGAAAGTTACTTTGAAAAATAATTAATTTTCTAGTTGACTTTAAAAGTGAAGCGGTTAATATAGCGCTCCACTTCGCAGCAAGAGATGCTGCACTGTTCTTTAAAAATTTAAGCAATCATCTGTGTGGGCACTCGTACAGATTAAGTTCTAACATACGCTTTTAAAGCGTAACAAAATT
>NZ_PQCB01000035.1:0-448 GCF_002964745.1 Pseudoalteromonas sp. T1lg24
AAAGCTGACAAACTTTAAATTAAGTACTTACTTAGTAAGTGCAATATTTAATTTAGAGTTCTCAAAATAAAGTAAAGAAAATATGCCGCAACATTAAATTGTTGTTGGTATCTACTTTAGTATTCAATATTTAACTTCTGGCGGAGTTAAAAACTGTCTTTGACGATGCAAACCATTTTGGGTTGTATGGTTAAGCTGACAAACTTTAAATTAAGTACTTACTTAGTAAGTGCAATATTTAATTTAGAGTTCTCAAAATAAAGTAAAGAAAATATGCCGCATGTTCGTAAGAATATGTTGGTATCTACTTTAGTATTCAATATTTAACTTCTGGCGGAGTTAAAAACTGTCTTTGATGATACAAACCATTTTGGGTTGTATGGTTAAGTGACTAAGCGTATACGGTGGATGCCTTGGCAGTTGGAGGCGATGAAGGACGTATTAACTT
>NZ_PQCB01000006.1:0-352123 GCF_002964745.1 Pseudoalteromonas sp. T1lg24
CTCTTTAAATTAATGGCGGAGTGGACGGGACTCGAACCCGCGACCCCCGGCGTGACAGGCCGGTATTCTAACCAACTGAACTACCACTCCTAAAGAGTAACGTTTGAAATAATTGGCGGAGTGGACGGGACTCGAACCCGCGACCCCCGGCGTGACAGGCCGGTATTCTAACCAACTGAACTACCACTCCGCGTCATTTCAAACCTGTCATGACTCACTTTTGATTTGACTCTCAGTGCTCCTTGACAGCGGCGTGAATAATACGAATCACCCCTTTAAGAGTCAATAGTTTTTTTGCTTTTTTCTCGCTTTTTTACTCATCTGGCAACGAAAGGTTCAAAATTTCATCTGAACTGTCTGATTTCTGCTCAGAACCCGCTACTTTTTGTTCTTCTTGGCCTTTTTTGTTTTTCTTCAATTTACTCATCAAGCCACCTAATAACGGTTTTTTCTGAATAAATACACGGATCACAATAAAGCCAATAAAGATAATAAGCACATTACCCACCACTGCCCAGATGATAATTTGCTCAACATCGAGTTCTGGCTCTGGTGGCAGTTCAGGTTCTTGGTTTATTTCCGGTAAAATGGGTGCAGGTTGTTCTGGTACAGCTTCAATCGGTTTATCAATTTCAAACTCTTGCTTATCAACTTTAGCGACAAATTCACGCCCGTTTATATTGCTACCAAATAAGGTAAGTTCGACTTCATAAACACCCCAGTCATAATTAACGAGCTTTAATTCACGCACTGCTTTATCTTGCGCTTCAAGATTAAAGGCTTGCGTCTCGCCATTAGGGTAAAAAATTGTCCCTTGATAAATGAGTGATTCGGGCTGTACTTTTTCGGTATTCACATTAAGCGTAAGCTGATGGTGCTCTTCGCCCTCACCCGCTTCGCTAAATTCAAAGGTAATAGGAGCGTTTTCGATAATAATGGGATCTTTTACCAAACTGCGTCTTAATATTGGCGTTCGTACTTCGTATTCAGGTTGCCATTCACCAGAGGCAAAATTAAGCGTAAATTCACCAGTAAATACACCATCGCCCGGTCTTTCATCATAGCCTTTGCCATCATCTAATAGTTCTGCAATAGGTACCGGCTTTGCGCCAAAATTAAGGTAGTCCTTATTGTTCGTGCTAACAAAATCGACATTTAACGTCACTAAATCACGAAACAGCCCTTCTTCAATAGGTTTGCCGCCATTTGTTAAGCGACCTGTTACCTTAATGGTTTCGCCTTTAAATAATAGTGGTGGCAGCGGATCTACATGTAATTCAATATCACTTAAGATCATTAATTTACTGTCGGGTAGGATTTTTCCGATGGCTTGCCATGGACCTGGCATTGGCTTTTTAATTTTTATAATGTCGTAGGTTTCGTCATCAAACCATTCAATATTCATATCACCCAGCGAGGTAGTCGCATAAATTTTACTACCATCGGGCCTGACAAGAATAACTGCTGGTGTGCCTTTTTGTCGAAAGAAGAGTAACGTGATTTCATCAACTTGATAGTCGATGCGAAAACGGTTGTCGAAAATCTTAAGTTCATTTTGTTCGCTATTGCGTTGAATTACGTCTAATTCAGTCTGCTGCGCAAAGCTATTCGAAATCAAAAATAAACTAAAAAACCCTAACAACCATTTTTTCATTATGCGTCCTCAGTAAGCCAAAGGCAGTGGCCACCTTTATCATTAACTAAATTTAAGCGCTCTAAGTGTGCCGCTTGTTCTTCGTTATCGGCAAATACGACGTTTAGTCGAGGTCTATCTGGCGAAAGTCGGCGAATACCTTTACTGTTATCACCACTTTGCCCTTCTTTATTGGCAAGGTTAAGGCTTACTTGACCACCTGTCATGCCTAAATACACATCAGCCAATATCTCTGAATCGAGTAAAGCGCCGTGCAATGTACGTTTTGAGTTATCAATATCATAGCGGCGACATAAGGCGTCGAGGTTATTTTTTTGCCCAGGGTGTAAATCACGCGCCATCGCAAGGGTATCGAGTACTTGGCAAACGTCGTGGGTTTTGGGGTAATTTTGTCTCAGCAGCGCAAACTCATGATCCATAAAGCCAACGTCGAACGCTGCATTATGAATGACCAGCTCACCGCCTTTGATATAATCTAAAAACTCTTCCGCAACATCGCGAAACTTAGGTTTGCCCGCAAGAAAGTCGCGTGTAATACCGTGTACAAAAATCGCCTCGTCTTCAATATCTCGCTCTGGATCGATGTAAACGTGAAAGTTATTTCCGGTGAGCCTACGGTTTACTAATTCAACACAGCCGATTTCAATAATGCGGTGCCCTTGCTTAGGGTCGATACCCGTTGTTTCAGTATCCAGTACTATTTGCCTGTGAGCCATATCACCAAATCACAAATTTTGTTATGTTAATAACTTCATTCTACATAATTTAAAGGCAAACTGTGCAAAAAAACGTAGAGATTTTTACTGATGGTTCATGTCTGGGCAACCCAGGTCCAGGTGGCTATGGCACCCTACTTCGCTACAAAGGTCATGAAAAAGAGTTGAGTCAAGGTTATACCTTAACTACAAATAATCGCATGGAACTGCTCGCAGCGATTATTGGCTTAGAGTCATTAAAAGAGCCCTGTCAGGTTATTCTCACTACCGATAGTCAATATGTGAAACAAGGTATTGAATCTTGGCTTGCCAACTGGAAAAAGCGCGGCTGGAAAACCGCCAGCAAGCAAGATGTAAAAAATAAAGATCTGTGGCAACGCCTTGATGCTGCCAATTCAAAGCACCACGTTGAGTGGCGCTGGGTGAAAGGGCATGCGGGTCACACAGAAAATGAACGCGTTGACGACTTAGCCAGAGAGGCCGCAGAAAGTAGCGACTTGCTTGAAGATACTGGATTCGTAGCGCAAAGCTAGATCTCTTTATTACTCTATGATATATCTTATTCCATATTTGATATATCCAGTTTTTGCTAGTATGAATGTAACCATTGAAAGTTTCTTTCACAAACAGTCTTCAACCATCAGTTATGTGGTATTTGATAACCGTAGCTTAAAAGCCATGGTTATCGATGCCGCTGTTGATTTTGATATTGCTTCAGGCAACGTCGGCTACCAGTTTGCTGATTCGATTATTCATTATATTGATAGCCACCACTTAGATGTTGATTGGATTTTAGAAACACACGCCCACGCAGATCATTTATCTGCCGCGCAATACCTCAAGCAAAAACTCGGTGCTAAAGTGGCAACAGGCAAGCACATTACGCAAGTACAGCAGCATTTTAATAAGGTATTTAACTTCGATATTCCAACGGATGGTAGTCAATTTTGCCATTTATTCGACGATGGCGAAGTATTTTATTTAGGTGAAGAAGCGGTTACCGTGATGTTTACACCAGGACACACGCCAGACAGCGTTACCTATATTGTCGATGGCAGTGCATTTGTTGGTGATACGCTGTTTATGCCAGATAGCGGCACGGCGCGTTGCGACTTCCCAGGCGGTGATGCCAGCCAACTGTATCACTCAATTCAACGCATTTTTGAACTTGGTAACGATACCCACTTATATATGTGCCATGATTATCAACCAAATGGTCGCGAAGTGAGTGTTGTTACCAGTGTTGAGGCGCAAAAACAATATAATGTGCACTTAAAGCACGGCATTACGCAACACGATTATGTGAAAACCCGCGAATCGCGAGATGCCGATTTAGCGGTACCCAAATTGATTCACCCTTCAATTCAAGTAAATATCAATGCGGGGCACTTTCCCGAAGCCGAAGCTAATGGCACCACTTACTTAAAAATACCGCTAACGTTTAACTAGATTCACGTTTTGAGCTAATAGAAGCATTTCGAGGAGTGCTTCTTAGCCCTACACCTCTTACCGCTGGATTAAATTGCGGACGAGCATGCCATTTCGGTTTAATCGGCGTTAATGGCGCCACACGTTTTCTTGCCACAATCACGTATACACTACCCGTCGGTTTTAAATAATGTTGGCAAAACGATTGCCACGCTGCAAAACGCGATAGCCGCTTACCGCGAGCAAGCGATGAGTAAATCGCTCGTTCTTCAAATACCACTTCGAACCCTAATAAATGTAACCAGTCTTTTACTCGTGCTGGGGTAAAAAAGCGCCCACTCCACGGTAACTTTTGCTTGGCAAAAGGCAGTATGCGCGCCAAGCCACAAAAGCTAAATGGATTAAACCCGCTAAGCACTAAGTAGCCGCCAGGCATTAATACTCTATGCACTTCTCGTAAGCAGTGGTGTGGGTCGGTTAAATACTCCAAACCATGACTTAATATACAGCCATCGACTGTTTGTTCAGAAAAAGGTAATTCATCAATGTGCGCTCTTACTCCGGCTTTACTCGAGTTTGCGACATTTACTTGGTGTTTAATAACACACGCAGAGGTATCTAACTCAGCGCTCAGCTCACCAATTTTGAGCAAGTGATAGCCAAAAATTCGGTTTAACCACGGCGTGAAGATTTGCTCGATTTCTTGTTTTAAGTATTCGCCATGAGGAAAATCATACCAAGAATGGGGTTGAATGGTATTTTGTAAACTTAGCGCTGGTTTCAAGTCTTTGCCTCGTTATAATGAGAGATAGCCTACAGAGTAAACATAACAGAGCAAGTCAATATGGTACAAGTAATTCCCATTCCCGCGTTTAACGACAATTACATTTGGGCATTGGTTAATCAAGACAACAAACAGCTTTATGTGGTTGACCCAGGTGACGCGGAACCCGTATTAGCGTTCTGCCGCGAGCACTCATTATCGCTTACAGGTATCTTAATTACCCATCATCATTGGGATCACACTAATGGGGTTGAAAAGCTGGTTACGAAGTTTAGTGGTTTACCTGTATACGGCCCGAGCAACAGCCCGTTTGACGGCATTACCCATAAACTTGAAGATGACGCTGTTATAACTCTGGATGAATTACAATTAACCTTAGCAATTATGCATGTGCCAGGACATACCCTTGATCATATTGCGTATTATAATGAAAACATGATTTTTTGTGGCGATACACTTTTTAATGGTGGGTGTGGTCGATTATTTGAAGGCACACCATCACAAATGCTCACATCGCTTTTACGTATCGCAGCCCTGCCCGATTCAACACAGGTTTATTGCACCCATGAATATACGCGTGCCAACCTAGATTTTGCTTCATATATCGAGCCAGACAATCATACGCTTGCTGCCTATCGCGATGAACTTGCCAAACATAGTGATATTTCCTTGCCTACCACAATAGAACAACAAAAGGCGATAAACCCATTTTTGCGCACTCATGAACATAATGTAAGAACCAGCGTGTTAGCTAAAAATTCAATTACCGAAATAAACGATGTCAGTGTTTTTGCAGCCTTAAGGGAACTAAAGGACAATTATTAAATCTATTTATCAATTAATGATAAAAATAAATGAAATTGGCAATTTTTAGCCAAGATCGGTATTATTCGGCGTTCCGTTTTAACTCGGTATTTTGTATTAATGACTTATAAGCAAATAATTGCCCTAAGCGCCAGTGTGTGGCTTGTGGGCTGTCAAACGACAAATCAATCTCAATCAGAAAATACGGCAGAGCCAAACTATAAAGTAGCCAGCTCACAAGACGTATATGATGCATTAACAGTGCTTGCACTTGCAGAAGAAGAGCAAGAAGTCATTGAACAAATCCCTGAATTTGACGATGTGTGGCAGCGAATTCGCTATCAGCTTTCGATTCCTGTGCCGCAAAATCGTGCCGTAGTTGCCGAGCGTAATTACTACGCTAAGCACCAAAAATATTTAGATCGTATCGCCACACGTGGTACTCCCTACCTTCACTATATTGTGGAAGAGGTCGAAAAGCGTCAGATCCCTATTGAAATTGCGCTATTACCTATTGTTGAAAGCGCATTTGACCCATTTGGCTACTCGCACCGCAGTGCTTCTGGTATTTGGCAGTTTATGCCAGCCACAGGTGAGCGTTTCGGCCTAAAGCAGAATTGGTGGTACGACGGTCGTCGCGATATTACCGAGTCTACTCGCGCTGCACTTGAATATTTAACGTATTTACACAAAACACTTGATGGTGATTGGCTAAATGCGATCGCAGCATATAATTCAGGTGAAGGTCGTGTATTACGTGCGATTAAAAAGAACCGTAAAAAGCAGTTACCAACAGATTTTTGGTCGCTTGATTTACCGCGAGAAACAACCCAATACGTACCTAAACTGCTAGCGTTATCAGACTTACTTGCGCGCTCAGATGAGTTTAAAGTAACGTGGAAAAAAATAGATAATAAGCCTGCGGTTGAATTGGTTAATACTGGCGGTCAAATTGACTTAGCAAAAGCCGCTGAAATGGCCGACATTCCAGTGACTGAAATGTATAAGTTAAACCCCGCATTTAACCGTTGGGCAACCGATCCAACCGGTCCGCATAAGCTACTTGTACCAGCAGATAAAGCTTATGGCTTCAAAGCACAACTTGCCAAAATGGATGCTAAAGATCGCATTCGTTGGCAGCAATACACAGTAAAATCAGGCGATAGCCTATCAAAAATCGCCAAGCAATTTGATACCAGTACAACTAGCATCAAAACGCTAAACAAGTTGAGTAACAACACTATTCGCGTTGGTCAACAGCTGTTTGTGCCATTAAGTAATGGCCAAATAGACAATAACTTATTAAGCGGTCCAATGCGTATTGCAGCTAACAACAAAGCAAACCGCAAAACTACGCATACCGTCGTTAGTGGCGATAGTCTGTGGAAAATTGGTCGTAAATATAAAGTATCAACCAAAGACTTAATGAAGTGGAATAACTTACGCAAAAATGCGACCTTACGTCTTGGCCAGCAGTTAACGGTTTATCAAAAAACCAGTTCAACCTTAGCGGGTAATGTGACTGAACGCACCATCACCTATAAAGTGCGCAAAGGTGATTCGTTAGCGCGCATTGCGGGTTTGTATAAAGTGTCAGTATCGGACATTATGAAATGGAATGGCATTGCCAAGAATGAATACATTCAACCTGGACAAAAGCTAAAACTAAAAGTGGATGTAAAAACAGGTTAACACTAAGCAAACATATTAAAAAAGGCGCTATTTAGCGCCTTTTTTTGTCGTACGTTAACTAATGAAAGTTAAGCAATACCAATATATTTATGCACTTGCACCGATAAGCGCCAGTTTTTAGCCTTACACACTTCAATCGCTAAGCGCGTTGCCTTTGCCTTTTGACTAATAGGCTGTAAATAAACGAGTTCTGGCGTATGCCCTGCTTCAGCAAACAGCTCTTCTAACTCCTCAACATGGCGCATCATCGCAACTGGATGTTTAATCTCGTTAGCACGTTGCATGGCGCTTTTAAGTACTTTATAGCCGCCACGCATATTAATTTTTGGTGATACCGTTACCCACGTTGTTGCTGGCGCTAAAATTTCAAATGTACCACTGGTTTCAATTTGCGTAGAAAACCCGTTTTCATGAAGTAATTCACAAAGTGGATTTAAATCGTACATGCATGGCTCACCACCAGTGATCACAATATGCTTTGCTTGATATTGCTTGTCGCGAATTAGCGCAAGAATTTGTTCTGCGGTGCAATTAGCAAAATAATCCGAGTCAGCTTTCTTTTCAACTGTGTCAGAGAGATCAACTAAATAAGTATCGTCCGTATGCCATGTTTGCTTAGTGTCGCACCAAGCACATCCCACAGGACACCCTTGCAAGCGAATAAATATAGATGGGCAACCTGTGTAACTTGCCTCACCTTGAATGGTTTCGAATACTTCGTTAATTTTGTACAACGTACGCCTCTAATTACTGCTAGATTTGTCTTCAAGGTCACGAAGGTGTAGACTATCGCGCCCGCAAAAACCGCTATTATAGCTAAAGTGAGAGAAATATGTCGCAAAAAGTTGTTGTAATTTACTCTGGTGGAATGGATTCATATACCGTTTTAAATAAAGCCATTCGCCAAGGTTATGAAGTGTATGCACTTTCGTTTGATTACGGCCAGCGTCATGTTAAAGAATTAAAAGTCGCAGCAGACGTATGTGCGGAATTAAACATTTCTCATAAGGTTGTTGATATTTCGGCAATCAACCAGTTAATTGGTGGCTCATCGCTGACTGACGATATTGACGTACCGGAAGGTCACTACGAAGAAGAAAGCATGAAATCAACTGTGGTACCAAACCGCAATATGATTTTATTATCACTTGCTGTTGGTTATGCAGTTTCACTTAAAGCCAATAAGGTATTTTACGGTGCCCACTCAGGTGACCATGCAATTTATCCAGACTGCCGCCCTGAATTTGTACAAAAAATGGATGATGTATGCCGCATCGCTAACTACGAAGAAATTGAAATAGTTAGCCCATACTTAAACAATACTAAAATTGAGATTTTAACCGACGGTTTAAATATGGGCCTCGATTACAGTAAGACATGGACTTGCTACAACGGTCGAGAAAAAGCCTGCGGTAAATGCGGCGCTTGCCAAGAGCGTTTAGAAGCATTTGAGCTAAACCAGGCAAGCGATCCACTACCATATGAAGCAAATTAACTAAAACCTGTTAGTTAACGTACATTAAAAGCACCAAATGGTGCTTTTTTGTTTTCCTCTCTCCATTCGCAAAACTCATTTTCATTGCTGTTATGCACCTTAAAAACTAAAGCCACATTTGTACTCCACGCATAAGTTACACTCTTTCGCGATAAGCCATTCTAATTTGTTTACAATCCCCTCTTTTTAAGCACCCAAATTACGAATAAACTATTGGCCTTTCCCACAACTGGATTTATTTATGCCTAAGACATTGAAAGTACCTCATACGCTGGTTTTACTACTAGCGATGATGTTTGTCGCTTATCTTGCTACTTGGATTGTACCCCAAGGCTTTTTTGATACCGTAGAAACAGCGAATGGCCGCCAAGCCGTTGTGCCTGGCACTTATCAAGTTGCCACTGAAAGTCATTACCTTACGCCGTGGGACTTTCTAACGGCAATTCCACGTGCATTTGCCGCTGCACAGGATGTTATCTTTTTTGTATTAATTGTCGGTGGTGTACTCGCAATTGCACGCGCTACAGGCACAGTAGATGCGTTAATTGGCCGTTTATTAGAGAAACATGGCGATAAGCCGCAAAAACTTATTTTTGCCGTCGTCTTTTGTTTTGCCCTTGCCTCAAGTGCGATTGGTACCGCAGGCGAATACATTCCATTTGTACTTATTTTAGTGGCATTATGTAAAGCCATGCGCCTAGATGCGATGACGGCGGTCGGTATGATTGTTGCCGGCTATGGCATCGGTTATGGCGTATCTGCGTTTAATCCGTTTACTGTATTAATCGCCCAACAAATTGCCGAAGTACCTGTTTATTCAGGCTTATGGTTACGTTTAGCGATTTTCGTGCCGTTCGTATTAATCGGTTTCCATCATGTGTGGTCATACACCAAACAAGTACAAGCGGACCCTTCTCGCTCGTTAATGGCTGGTATTCCTTGTCCGTTAGAAGGTAAAGAAACCCATGATTATCCTAAGCTTAATCGTCGTCACCAACTGGTGTTATTAAGCTTTATTGCCACCTTAGTAATCGCTGTATGGGGCATTGCAACCAAAGGCTGGTACTTATATGAACTTGGCGGCTTATTTGTTGCGTGGGGCCTTGTTATTACGGTATTGGGTAAACTTGATGCCAACACTGCTGCTAACAAATTTATTGAAGGTACCTCTGATTTAGTAACTACGGCAATTCTAATCGGTGTTGCTCGCGGTATCGCACTCATTTTAGACGACGGTAAAATTCTGCACAGCCTAGTGTACGGTATGAGTTTACCGCTTTCTTATGTGAGCGCAGAAATATCAGCTGTTGGTATGCTTGTTATTCAAACTCTGCTAAATACCTTTATTCCATCGGGTTCAGGTCAAGCGTACGTTACTATGCCGTTAATGGCGCCGCTTGGTGATTTAGTAGGTGTACCACGCCAAGTTGCGGTACTTGCGTATCAATTTGGCGATGGCTTTTCGAATATGATTATCCCAACCAATGCGGTATTGATGGGCATTATAGGTATGGCAGGTGTGCCTTATGGTCTGTGGTTTAAGTTCTGCTTGCCGCTATTAGTGAAACTAATGATTGCAGCCTCTGTCGTACTGATCGCCGCCACTTTCTTTGGCTATGGTTTAGATGTGCAACCGCAAATTGCTGGGGTTGAAAGCCAAGTAACAACAAATAGCTAATTCAATTACAAGCATAAAAAAGCCACCGAATACGGTGGCTTTTTTGTAACACATCTATTTACAGAGCTTAGCTAATAGCTGCTCTTTTACATTTGGCCATTCAGTATTAAGAATAGAATACACTGCGGTATCACGAATACTGCCGTCTTTTAGGATTTGATGGTTGCGTAAAATGCCATCTTGTTTTGCACCTAAACGCTCTATTGCGGTTCTGGAAGCATCATTTTTCACATGCGTACGAAATTCCACTGCTATTGCCTTACTTTGTTCAAAAAGTTGTTTTAATAGCAAGTATTTACATTCTGTATTGACTGCTGTTCGCCTTACAGAATTTGCATACCAAGTGTAGCCAATTAACGCGCGCTTATTTTCACGATCTACACCATAGTAACGTGTCGTGCCAACGATTTGATTTGTTGCTTTATGGCGCACTGCGTAAGCGATATTGCCTTTTTCCATCTGACTAATCGCCTCAGCAATATATTGGTCCATGCTGTCTGGCGTTGGTACATTAGCAAACCATAACCTCCAGTGTTCACCATCGTTTACCGCTGTACTAAGGGCTTCCGTATGAGCTAAACAAAGGGGTTCCAAAATTACATGCTGACCTTCAATAACCTGTTTTTTAATCCACATCATTTATCTTTCTTATTATTGCTAATTTAATATTTTCCAAAAAACACAGCATAAGTAACTGAAAACAGTTTATTTTTTCAAGCAAGAATATCGTGTTCTTTGAAACGCCATACAAAATTTTGGCATAAAAAAACCCAAGCATTAGCTTGGGTTTTAAATATTTGGTGCGGATGGAGGGACTTGAACCCTCACGTGATTGCTCACACAGCGACCTCAACGCTGCCTGTCTACCAATTCCAGCACATCCGCGAAGATGTTATTTATTAGTTTGGAACGTCGTTGCTTTTGTCTTGTGAAGCAGGAACGTCTTTATCTTTTGGTTCAGCAACAACTGTCGTTGCAGCAGGAGCGTCTGATGATAAATCTGACCACTCGTCAGTTTGTTTAATCTGACCTGCTGTTAAGTTACCTAACACAATGCTTAAAATAAAGAACACTGTTGCTAAAGTGGTTGTTGTTTTTGTCATAAAGTTACCAGCACCGCTTGAACCGAAAACGGTTCCAGACGCACCAGCACCAAATGATGAACCCATATCAGCACCTTTACCTTGCTGGATTAATACAAATCCAATTAAAGCAAGTGCGACGATAAGATAAACTACTAATAAAATTTCGTACATTGTTAGCCATTTCCTTTTGCGCTATTACAGATGGTTGCAAAGCTATTAGCTTTAAGGCTTGCTCCGCCTATTAGCCCACCATCAATATCTGGTTGCGCAAATAATTGTTCGCTATTGTTCTCGTTAACACTACCGCCGTAAAGCAGTTGTATTTTTGCAGCTAACTCGCTGTTAAGTTCAGCCAGCTTGCTACGGATAAATTTGTGCACAGCTTGTGCTTGTTCAGGCGATGCAGTTTTACCTGTGCCTATTGCCCAAACGGGCTCGTATGCTACCACACTATTAGCAAGTGCATCTACACCTAATTTGCTAATAATCGCATCGATTTGCTGCCAAACAACTTGTTCGGTCAATTCTTGTTCACGTTCTTGTTCACTTTCACCAACACATAGGATCGGTGTTAGATTATTTTCTTGTGCTTTGGCAAATTTAGCAGCAACTGTTTCGTTACTTTCACCGTAAATAGCACGTCTTTCTGAGTGACCAACCAAGGTGTAATTTGCACCTAGTGCGTGAATCAATTTGGCGTCAACTTCGCCAGTAAATGCACCTGCATTATTTTCTGACACTGTTTGTGCGCCTGCTTTCAAACCTGCATCAAGTGCTGATTTAATTAAAGGGAATGGCGGGAAAACTAAAATATCAACGTCAGAGGTATCAATTTTCGTGATTACTTCGGCAAGTTCAGATACAAGCTCAAGTGAGCCATTCATTTTCCAGTTGCCGGCAACCATAGGTTTGCGTTGTGCCATTGCTTACTCCAATTTAGAAAGCGAGCAGGATGTTATCCTGACTCGCTAAAAGTTACAAGAAGTTATTGTGCGTTTTCGAGTTGTTTGCTTATAGATTCAACAACATCAGCAATTTTCTTTGAGAAATCGAAGACTTGCTTTTCTTTTTCTGCTTCAACCATAACGCGGATCACAGGCTCTGTGCCTGACTTACGAATTAACACACGACCTTTATCACCCAGTTGCTGTTCAACTTCAGCAATCACAGACTTAACATCGTTGCTTGCAAGCGGTTCAGTGCCTTTTGCATAGCGTACGTTAATCATATTCATTGGGTACTTTGTAAAGCCTTGACCTAAATCTTCAAGTGTTTGATTGCTCTCAACCATGGCTGCAAGCACTTGTAGGCTAGATATAATGCCGTCACCCGTTGAGATGCGGTCAAGATTTAGAATGTGGCCCGAGCTTTCGCCACCAATTTTCCAGCCTTTTTGCTTTAATAGCTCTAGCACATAGCGATCGCCCACTTTTGAACGTTCAAATTCAACGCCGAGTGACTTAAGCGCATTTTCAAGGCCCATGTTAGACATTACAGTGCCAACAACACCGCCGCCAAGTTCACCTTTCTCGAACGCGTATTTCGCAATGATATAAACAATGTCATCACCGTCAAATACACGGCCTTTATGGTCAACCATCATCACGCGATCACCATCACCATCGTAGGCAATACCTACGTCAGCTTTTACTTCAAGCACTTTTTGGATCATGGTATCAACATGGGTTGCGCCGCATTTTGCGTTGATATTTAAACCATTTGGCTCACACGCTACTTTAATCACTTCAGCGCCAAGTTCGCGCATAACATCAGGTGCAATGTGATACGTTGCACCATTGGCACAATCAACCACAATACGTAAACCTTCGAGCGATAAAGCGCTTGGGAACTGGCTTTTACAGTATTCGATATAACGTCCTGCTGCAGTATCAAGGCGCTTTGCTTTACCGAGCGATTCTGAAGAAACACACGTCATTTTTTCATCCATCATGGCTTCGATTTCAAGCTCTAACGCATCATCTAACTTAGTGCCTTGTGATGAGAAAAACTTAATGCCATTGTCTTGATAAGGGTTGTGAGAGGCACTAATAACAATACCTGCTTCACCGCGGAACGTTTGTGTTAAATACGCGATTGCAGGCGTTGGCATTGGACCTAATAAAATAACATCAATACCAGCCGCTACTAAACCGGCTTCAAGCGATGTTTCAAGAAGATAGCCCGAAATACGTGTATCTTTACCAATAATCACTTTTTTAGTGCCCGCTTTAGACAGTACTTTACCTGCCGCCCAGCCAAGCTTTAATGCAAATTCTGGGGTGATTGGGAACTGCCCTACCTCACCACGTACACCATCGGTGCCGAAATATTTTCTATTGCTCATTTGTAATTCCTTGTTCACAGGCCCGCCATACATTAAGTGCATCGGCGGTTTCTGTAACATCGTGTACTCGAATAATCTTAGCGCCCTTTTGCGCGGCGATAAGCGCGCCCGCAACTGAGCCAGCTAAACGCTGATCTACATCGCGCCCTAATAAATTACCAATCATCGACTTGCGCGATAAGCCAGCAAGTACTTCACACCCCATCATTCTAAACTCGTCTATGTATTTTAAAATATGGTAGTTATGTGCAAGGGTTTTACCAAAACCAAAGCCAGGATCGAGAATGATTTTATCGCGCGATATACCTGCAGCTTCGCAAGCAGCTATACGCTCAACAAAAAACTGTTTAATATCATTTATCACATCATCGTAATGAGGGTTTGATTGCATGGTACGCGGTTGCCCTTGCATATGCATTAAGCACACCGGCACGCCCAACTCAGCCGTGGTCGCCAAGGCATTGGGTTCTTGCAGTGCACGCACATCGTTAATAATATCAGCGCCCGCATTCACCGCCTGACGCATTACCTCTGCTTTGCTGGTATCGATGGAAATGAGACAATCTGACTTTTTGCGGATCGCCTCTATAACTGGAATAACGCGCGCAAGCTCTTCTTCTAATGCAACATCAGGTGCACCAGGACGCGTTGATTCACCACCAATATCAATAATGGTCGCGCCATTTTCAAGCATCGCCAAAGCCGAAATGACAGCGCTGTCGATTTGTTGATAACTGCCGCCATCAGAAAAAGAGTCTGGGGTGAGGTTAAGTATTCCCATTATATGGGTTTGGCTTAGGTCAAGTACCTTGCCGTTTGGTAAATTGATAGTAGACATAGAAATGTAGATTTAAAAAACCCCGAATTGCTCGGGGTTTTTAGGGTTGTTAGTTTACCGATGGTTGGTCGGTGTCATCAAGTTTATTTTCAGGTTTTTTCTCTGTATCAACCTGTTTTTCTGCTTGAGGTTCTTTATCGCCAGTAGCTGTTGCGCCAGCACTTGGCTTGTCATCGTCTTTACGATCATGTGCATCACGTGGTGGGCGCACTTCGCGACGCGCCATTAGGTCATCAATTTGCGCAGCATCAATCGTTTCATACTTCATTAGCGCATCTTTCATTGCGTGAAGGATATCCATATTTTCTTTTAGAATATCTTCAGCGCGTTGATAGTTGCGATCTGAGAAGTCACGTACTTCCGCATCAATAAGCTTAGCCGTTTCTCCAGACATGCTCTTGTTCTGCGTTTGACTACGACCCATGAAAACTTCGCCTTGATCTTCTGAATAAAGAAGCGGACCTAGTTTTTCACTTAAACCCCATTGCGTAACCATTTTGTGTGCAATATCAGTTGCACGTTCAATATCGTTACTCGCACCTGTGGTCACTTTATCTGCGCCATAGATGAGTTCTTCAGCAATACGGCCACCGTAAAGGCTTGAAATCATCGACTCTAAATGTTGCTTAGAATGACTTACACGGTCTTGCTCTGGTAAATACATAGTTACACCAAGTGCACGACCACGCGGGATAATTGATACCTTGTAAACAGGATCATGCTCAGGCACTAAACGTCCTACAATAGCATGACCAGCTTCGTGGTATGCCGTCATTTCTTTTTCTTGCTCGCTCATGACCATTGACTTGCGCTCTGCGCCCATCATGATTTTATCTTTAGCAGCGTCAAACTCGGCCATGCTAACAACACGCTTATTACCGCGCGCAGCAAAAAGAGCAGCTTCATTCACTAGGTTAGCTAGATCAGCACCTGAGAAGCCCGGTGTACCACGTGCAATTAGCGCTGGCTCTACGTTGTCTGCCAGAGGCACTTTGCGCATGTGTACTTTAAGAATTTGTTCACGACCGCGGATATCAGGTAAACCAACAACTACCTGACGGTCAAAACGACCAGGACGCAATAGCGCTGGGTCTAGTACATCTGGACGGTTAGTCGCAGCAATTACGATAATGCCTTCGTTACCTTCAAAGCCATCCATTTCAACAAGCATTTGGTTAAGTGTTTGCTCACGCTCATCGTGACCACCACCAAGACCTGCACCACGCTGACGGCCTACCGCATCGATTTCATCGATGAAGATGATACAAGGTGCAGCTTTCTTAGCCTGTTCAAACATGTCACGAACACGCGATGCACCAACACCAACGAACATTTCTACGAAGTCAGAACCTGAAATTGTAAAGAATGGTACTTTTGCTTCACCTGCAACCGCTTTTGCAAGTAGCGTTTTACCTGTACCTGGAGGACCTACCATCAGTACGCCCTTCGGAATGCTACCACCCAACTTTTGGAATTTTGATGGGTCACGTAAGAAATCTACTAACTCAGTAACGTCTTCTTTTGCTTCATCACAACCAGCTACATCGGCAAATGTCGTTTTAACTTGGTCTTCGCTCATTAAGCGTGCTTTGCTCTTACCAAATGACATGGCACCTTTGCCGCCACCGCCTTGCATTTGACGCATGAAGAATATCCAAACACCAATAAGTAGTAACATTGGGAACCAAGAAATGAAGATAGTTGCCAATAATGACTGCTCTTCCGGTTCTACACCTTCAACAATTGCACCGCTTTTGATCAGCTCGTCAACAATGTACTGATCGTGCATAGGGATAACAGTTTTAAACTGTTCACCATTTAATTTTGTGCCGTATACGATGCCAGCTGTGCGATCAAACTTCGCTTCGCGCACTTGTTTTGCACGGGCATCCTTTACAAACTGCGAATATGCGAGCTGGCGGTTAGCCCCTTCGCCTGGATTGAAACTCTGGAATACCGACATTAAAACTACGGCGATTACCAACCAGAGAATTAAATTTTTAGCCATATCACTCAAGGCATTAACCTCTTGTCTTATCTAACATTGAAAAAAATCTTTAACTTTAAATACTGTACTACAGTTTGTAACCTGTCGCTACTATATAAACTTCGCGAGAGCGCGCACGCGACGAATCTGGTTTGCGAATTTTAACGGTCTTAAAACTATTACGTAAGTCTTTAACAAATTGATCAAATCCCTCTCCTTGGAACACTTTGACAGCAAAATTGCCATTTGGTTTAAGTACTTGATGGCACATATCAAATGCAAGTTCGACTAAGTACATGCTACCTGCCTGATCTGTCACGTTATTTCCGCTCATATTAGGCGCCATATCCGACATCACAAGATCAACGTTCTTACCATCAATTCGTGATAACAGTGCATCCAGTACCGCTTCTTCACGAAAGTCACCTTGTAAAAATTCAACGCCAGGCAGGGGATCCATAGGTAAAATGTCACAAGATATTACTGTGCCGTTATCACCAACCTTATCAGCCGCATATTGCGACCAACCACCTGGTGCGGCACCTAAATCCACCACAGTAAGTCCCGGGCGAATTAATTTATCTTTTTTGTCGAGCTCTTCAATTTTGAAGTAAGCGCGCGAGCGATACCCGAGTTTACGGGCTTCATTGGCATATACATCATCAAAATGCTCCTTTAACCAGCGTTTTGAACTTGCCGAATGCTTTTTATTAGCCATTAAATTCTACTCTAGAATTAGTAATATTGGATATATGGCGGTAGAATACCCTTAATTCAAGATTATTTCTGCGAAATTTACTAAATATGAAGTTATCAAACAAACAAAAGCAGTTTTTAAAAGGCGAAGCACACGCGTTAAATCCAGTTGTTCTTTTAGGTGCAAATGGTTTAACAGAAGGTGTGTTACTCGAAATTGAAAACGCACTTGGCATTCACGAACTAATTAAAGTGAAAGTCCCAACCAGTGACCGTGAAACTAAAGCGCTTATTTTTGAAGCCATTGTTCGCGAAACGGGCGCTATCAAGCTACAAACGATTGGTCATATTATTGTGCTTTATAAACAAAGCGAAGATAAGAAAATCCAATTGCCAAAAGGTTAACGGAAAACATATTTTAACCTGTAAAAAAAAACGCGCTTTATGCGCGTTTTTTATTGTATTGCTTTAAGGTTAAATCAAGAAAATCCGTAGTCAGCTCGTTCAAAATGCCAGCTTCGGCATTTATCATCAAACTAAAGCCTAACTCTAACCTTGGAATAACCAACACGTCAGCACGGTATCCCTGCACCCAGCCACTGTGATAATAAATTTTCTCACCTTTGTAGTCGTAAATGCGCCAGCCCAATCCGTAATGAGCTTGGTTTAGGTTTTTACGCCAAACTCGACGCCTTAACTCTTTTTTGGTTTTAATTTGTGGTGTACTTTGCAGCGCCAGTGATTCTTTTGATAACACACTAGGGTATTGGCCAAGCTGTGCTTTGAGCCACTGCACCATATCATCTGCACTGGCATTAACGCCCGCTGCAGGACCAACCTTATAGTAATTTGGTTTAATTTTTGTGGTGTACCAACGCTTGCGTGCCCGCACGTGTGGATGAGCGTAATTGTCATCTTGCATCATGGCTTGTATACCAAGACTCGCATTTTTCATGTTTAACGGTTTAAACATGAATTCATTTACCCAGGTGCTGTAATCTATCTGCGTGGATTTTTCGATTACATCACCAATCAGGCTAAACATCACATTCTGATAACCATAACAACGCCCCGGAGAACAAATCGGTTCTACTTCTGCAAGCTTATTTTTAATTTTGTCATAAGACATGCGTGATTCAATAAGATTGTCGTACGCATTGGGCACAAGGCCACTGCTATGACTTAATAAATGCGACACCCGCAGCTTTTTATCACGACTGTGAAAATGAAAATCCGGCAGATATTTAGTCACCGTATCGTCAAGCTTTAACTGCCCTTCACTGGCGAGCTTTGCAGCCAAAGAGCCCGCAAATGTTTTTGATACCGACGCTAAACGAAAGCGTGTACTGGTGGTAATAGGTTTACCGCTAATGCGTTTAGTTTTGCCATAGCCATAGGCAAACTCCCCCGCATCTACTTTTACAACTGACAGTGCCGCACCTGGGATCCCTTTTTTTCTTAATTTAGATACCATGGTGTTCTTGTAACCTTTAACAAAACGGTCAAAATCGACCTGTTCGTTTGCGTTATCAAGACTATCCGCAACTGAAAAACAACTAAAACTCAAAAATGTTGAGAAAAACAAAAACCGCATATATATCGCTATTCTCGGAATAAATACGCACATAGTTTAACAAGCCAATAACAAGGATGCAGGCAAAACTTTTAAATATTTTGTTTGTCCAACCTGAACAACTACATTTTTTTACATGTGAACTACACATTTATACATATAATACGTATTTTATTAAACAGCATTTAGCCACAGATCAGTACAACTATAATTATTACAATGAACAAAATTACAATTTCACTTCTTATTTTGAGCACCTTGCTTGCGACGCCCTGCCTTGCTAGTAATCGGCTTTATGCAGACAACACACTTGAGGCAAGTGACGGGTTCACGTGGGATTGGAGTTTTGGTGCTGGCTACTATGTCGATAAACACTATTTACAAGGTGTGGACTACCAAGATGGTTTTGAATTAAACATCAACGTTGCCATCAACTACGACAAATTTTATTTTGATGTTGATAACTCACAACTTTCAGGTGGTTTGACGATTGGTTACAACCTCGTTGATAAGTATGACTGGAGTCTCGATTTATTTGCGATTAACGCCCATGAAGGCTTTGACGAGACTGGCACCTTTTACGACGACGATTTAGTATCTGAACTTCGCGGCGTGAAAGAACGTGAAGATGACTTTAATGCGGGTCTTCGCCTTACCCGTAAAGAAAAAACCCACCAGTTATCGTTAGAAATTCTCCACGACATTTCAGGTGCACACAAAAGCCTTTGGGCAAGTGGTTTTATTAGTACGATTCAAGATTATCGCAATTGGGAATTTCGTGTTGGCTCGGGCCTAAATATTTATTCATCGGATTTCACTGGTTATTACTTTGGCGTCGATGCCAACGAAGCAATCGCCGGATTTAGACCACAGTACAACCCAAGTGCCGCTTACAGTCTGACCTTTGAAATTCACGCCGAATACCCAATTAACGAAGATTGGGTGTTTCTTGGTGGCTGGTTATCCTCTTGGTATTCAAAGGAAATTAGCAACAGTCCATTAATCTCTAACAGCTTACGACATAAAGCTAAGGTTGGCATACGATATGTATTTTAACCTTAAATTTGTCCTTATTAAGCTCAAGCTTATTGCGTTATTTTGCTTCGCAAGCATGTGCTTTGGCAACGCCGAAAAGAACGTCAATTTGCCATTATCGCACCCTGAACTGGCCATTTTCCCTGAAAAATGTGTGGCATTGCGTCAAGGAAAACACTGTTACACCAAATTAAAGTTCCAGTGGCATGCGCCGGTCAGAGGCGATTATTGTATTCGCACAGTAAATGATAAAAAACTGATTCGCTGCTGGTATAGCAGTACCTTTGGTGAACTAGACAGTGAGTTTAACTCGCCAGAAGCAGTGCAATACGAATTAGTTGAAATTAGCTCAGGGCAAATCAGCGAGCCCGTAGAAATGAAAGTAAATTGGGTATACACCAATAAGCGAAAGAAACGTCGGTGGAGACTGTTTTAATGGATATAGCAAAAAAAATACTATTAGTTGAAGATGACACATCGCTTGCACAATGGGTAAGTGAGTACTTAGTTGAACAAGGCTTTGACGTTGTTTTGTGTCATCGTGGTGACGAAGCTGTGCAGGCAGTAAAAAAACATAACCCCGATTTAGTATTACTAGACTTAATGCTGCCAGGTAAAGATGGCATGAGTGTGTGTCGCGATTTACGTATTTTCTATCATCAGCCAATTATTATGATGACAGCAAAAGGCGATGAAATTGATGAAGTACTTGGCTTAGAAGTAGGCGCAAGTGATTATGTCATAAAACCTGTGCGTCCACGTGTATTACTTGCGCGTATCAATGCAGTAATGCGTGAAAAACAAGGGGGCTCGGATGCCAATTCTGATGAGATCAGCATTGGAAGTTTACAAATCGACACCTTGTCACGCGACGTATTTTTAGATGGTACTAAACTCGCCCTTTCAAATGCGGAATATTCCTTGTTGTTTTACTTGGCATCAAATGCGGATCAAATTCTCGACCGCGATAGCGTGTTTTTAGCGACCAAAGGCAGAGAATACGACGGCTTAGATCGCAGCGTTGATGTGCTTATTTCTGCGCTTCGTAAGAAAATTGGCGACGACCCTCAAAGCCCAAATAAAATAAAAACCATTTGGGGTAAAGGTTATTTGTTCGTAAGCCAAGCTTGGTAGTTAATGAAAAAGCTTTATATTAGCCTGATCACAGGCGCACTGATTTCATCATTTATTCTTGGTTGGTTGATTGATTCATTAAGTGCGCCTCCGAGTACTCACGATAATTTTAAAGTTGAAAAGCAAATACTTGCAGGCGTGGTTGCTGAAATAAGCCACCACCCTAAAAGCGAACATGAAGCCTTTTTAAAACGCTTCACCCAAGCGAGTCATTTTAGCTTGAGCTACCACAGTAATAGCGAGCTTGCGTTGCCCCGTGAACTGCACGGTGAATTACTGGTGCCCGGCGGTATTACCCTAGAAGACGAATTAGGCTTTTACTTGATTCAAACAAGTGCTGCATTAGCCGATAGCCATATTCAGTTGCGTGTTGAAAAGCCGCCAATGCCAACTAATCGTACCGATCTCTTTTTAACCGTTGGTTTTTATCTTGGCATTTGCATTTTTATGTGGTGGTGGCTCGCGCCGCTCACCAAACGATTAAGTTTGCTAAATAAGGCCACCGCACAATTTGCCAATGGCAACCTCGATGCGCGTATCAACTTAACCGGGCTAAGCTATATTCGTGAGCTAGAAACCAGCTACAACCGCATGGCCGACCAAATACAGCAGCTGATCGAAGAAAACCAACTACTCGCATCCAGTATGTCGCACGATATCCGCACTCCCCTAGCGTGTTTACGGTTTGGCTTAGATGCCGCGATAGATACCAAAGATCCAACTAAAATTCAGCATTACCTTGAACGCATGGAAAACGACTTAGACCAAATGGAATCCATGCTCAATAGCTATTTAGAGTACGCGACCCTTGAGCAAAAATCGTATCAAATATCGCCTACTGCCATCACCAGCAGTGAGCTATTTGATAACTGTTTTTATCAAGTTGAACCTAAACTCAATGCGCAATCTATCAAACTTGAAATAAAATCAGATACCCAGCAGCTTTATGTGGATCCGCACTGGTTAGCCCGCGCCATTGTCAATCTGCTAAGTAACGCCGCTGACTTTGCAAAAACCACCATTACGATTAGCACCACGCAAACCCACGCTGACACGTTTATTGAAATTGAAGACGATGGCCCAGGCATTGATGAAGCGAACCTAGATAACGTATTAAAGCCCTTCTTCCAGCAAGAAAATCACCGTAACCGCGCGGCCAAAAACTATGGCCTTGGGCTTGCTATCGTAGCAAAAGTCATCGCATGGCATTTCGGCGATATTAAAGTGTCTCGCTCCAAAGAACTTGGCGGTGCAAAATTTACTTTACGCTTGCCACATCGCTGCCATTTAAAGAACAAGACCAGCTCATGGTAGCCCGCTCGCCCTTTAACAAATTACGCAACTATTACATTTAGCAATTTAGCGAATTTGATTGTTTACATTTTTTTAATCTTATTGATCTAAATCAAGCGAACTCACTCTATTAATTTATTTCAATTTACAGTAGATTGGGCGGCAAACTAATAACGAGAAAAATATATGAGTGCTTCACGTGGAGAGTTTTCCTCTCGACTAGGATTTATCATGGCGGCAGCAGGCAGTGCTGTTGGTCTTGGCAATATTTGGGGCTTCCCAACACAAACGGCAACTAATGGTGGTGCAGCGTTTGTATTAATGTATTTAATTTTAGCGTTTTGCCTAGCATATCCTGCATTTATGGCTGAAATTCTAATTGGGCGATACGGCCAAGCGAATGCCGTAACGTCTCTTGAAAAACTTTCTCGTACGCAAACACAAAAACGCTTCGCATTTATTGTCGGCTTTGGCGGCATTGTCTGTGCAGCGCTTATTTTAAGCTTTTACGGTATTTTAGCCGGTTGGATGACATCTTACGCCGTAGAGGCAGGTGCAACCATCGTTGGTGCCACCAGCGTTGCAGAGTGGGCCGTTAGCGATAGTGTGGCACGCAATATTTTCTTCTGTGCAATTTTTATGTTTTTAACCGTGATTATTATTCGTAATGGCGTAGAAGATGGCATAGAGAAATGGTCTAAGCGTTTGATGCCTGCAATGATTGCTCTGCTTATTTTATTGATCATCTATGTATTAACCCTAGATGGTGCAGACAAAGGATTAGAAGCTTACCTTAACCCGGATATTTCACGAGTACTTGATCCTGACCTACTAATTAGTGCACTTGGCCAAGCGTTCTTTTCACTGTCATTGGGTACTAGCGTAATGGTGATCTATGGTTCGTATATTTCGAAAAAAGAAAACATGGTTACCATCGGCGCACAAGTTACATTTATTGACGTATCAATTGCATTTTTAGCAGGTCTTTTAGTCATTCCGGCAATGTACGTTGCATTGGAACAAGGCGTTCAAATTTTTGCTGAGGATGGCTCACTGCTCGCAGGCCCAACCCTAGTATTCCAAGTATTACCAAGTTTATTTGATTCTATGGGTCAACTGGGTGTGTTTGTTGGTTTGGCATTCTTTATCCTGATGTCGATTGCCGCACTTACGTCGTCAATATCGATGTTAGAAGGCCCTGTATCTTATCTTGTTGAGCGCCATAATATTGAGCGTAAAACCGCGACTACGTGGACTGGTATTGGTATTTTAGCCATCAGCTTTGTGATTATTTTTAACATCGGTACGATGCTCGACTTTGTGGCAACATTGGCAACAGAATATGGTCAGCCAATTATCGCGATGTTCTGCTGTATATTCGCGGGCTGGATTTGGCAACGAAATTCACTTGTTGAAGAAATTAAACAAGGTAATGAAGACGTTGAATCAGGCGTGTTCTGGAAAATCTGGCCATGGTACACAAAATTTGTGTGTCCTCTCGCTATTGCGGCGGTATTTATTCATTCATTTACCTAACCAGCTAAAGACATAAACAGATAAATAAAAAGCCGATGTGTATTCATCGGCTTTTTAGTTTTAGGCTTAGAAAATTTTTTACAAAACCGCTTTCATATGAATGTGCGGAATACCATCTTCGAGGTATTCTTGACCGTCTACTTGAAAGCCAAGTTCAGTGTAAAACTCAGTTAAATAACACTGCGCTGATATTTCAATCCCTTGCTCAGGCCAATGTGAAATACAAATATCTTTGGCAAGCGACACAATAGCGTGTGCAAGCCCTTTACCTCGCGCCTCTTTTTTAACGAGCACTCGACCAATCGCCGCGCTGTTCTCATAGTTAATCTTTGGCGCTAAACAACGCGCATAGGCAACAACATCATTATCGTCATAACCAATAATATGCTGGGTTTGCGGCTCGCAATCTAACCCATCAAGCTCTTCATACGGGCAGTTTTGTTCAACCACAAAGACATCAACGCGCAACTTTAAAATGGCGTAGAGTTCTACCTTTGTCAGTTCATTAAATGTTTTACTATAAAATTTTGTCATTATGCACCCAATAAAAAAGGGGCCTCAGCCCCTTAGATAATTATCTTCGCTTAGCTGAAAATGTGTTCTAGCTGATCGCAAATTTGGCTCAGGTTGACCTGATCATGCTCAATGGTCAAATCAGCGTAACCATCTGAGCCAAACATTCGGTCTACTTCAATTAACACATGAGTTTTCAATGCCTCAGGCACAAATGACAACTCAACTTCCTTCGGACCAAACACTTTTAGACCTGCAGGCTTGTATTCAAGCTCTTGATAACACCCTGATGTGGAATTGAAATTAGACGTACGTAAATAGCCTTTTTCAACATCGCTTTTAACCAATTTATAGCCCAATTTTTCCATTGCTAGCATAAAAGTTTTTACCGCTTCATTTGGGTATACATAAACCGGATCTCGGTCGGTTGCGTCGAGCGCAAAATCAATATTTAGACCAGTTGCAATCCAAACTACGCTTTGATTAATGCCCTGTGATATTTCGGTAATTGGCGTTTCTGAGTGCAAGCGCGCTTCAAATGGAATGCGTAATTCTTCACCTGGCTGCAATGTTCTTTGATCAACAATCGACCATTTATCTAACACATGATCTGCAAAATACTCGCCTTCGTCTGACTCTACTTTAACCTTAGTCATTAAGGCTAACTCTAATCCTGAAATATCTTGCTCTACATCGCCTGCTGTTATGATAACTTCTGCTGAAAATTTTTGCCCTGGCAGTAAATGCTCAGTATGTAGCACGGTATCCACTTTTGCCGCACCAATACCGATAGATGCGAGAACTTTTTTGAACATATAACTCACCTTGTTCTTTATACTTATACTGCATATTAACCATAAAAATATTAATTTGTCAGTTAAAAGTTATACTTGTTAAAAGTTGATTACATTTTAGTTTAGATTGCACCTTTGATTGGCTTGCGCTGAGCGTATTTCGTAGCACAGCACGGTGTTTTTAGATAGACTAAGAAAAGCCTTACTATTTAACTGAGAATTATAAAATACTCTATGGAATTATTGTTTTACGCAACAGCCTTTATTTGCGGCTTCATTATTTTACAGTTTAAATTACCACCGCTGATCGGCTTCTTATGTGCCGGTTTTGTGCTTAATCTTGCGGGGTATCAAAGTACCGAGTTGCTTGAAACAATGGCTAATCTAGGCGTGACCTTACTGCTATTTAGCATTGGCCTAAAATTAAAGATTGGCAATCTAATAAAAGCCCAAGTTTGGGGGCCTGCAACCTTGCATATTGTATTGTGTAGCGTGTTGTTTTGGGCGGCTTTACTGGGGCTCAGCTGGTTAAAGCTGCCTCTATTTTCAGAATTATCGAGTCAATCCGCAGCCATTTTGGCATTTGCACTAAGCTTTTCATCCACCGTTTTCGCGGTAAAAGTACTTGAAGAACGCGGTGAAATGGCCAGCTTACACGGTAAAGTCGCCATCGGTATTTTGGTCATGCAAGACATCTTTGCTGTTGTTTTCTTAGCGATTAGTACAGGTAAGCTGCCAAACTATTGGGCAATCGCATTGGTACTTGCCTTGCCACTTATTAGACCCGCATTTTACTGGATGCTTGCGCGTTCAAAGCACGGTGAAGTGCTCCCGCTATTTGGTTTCTTCTTTGCGTTAGTGGTTGGCTATCACGCATTTGAATTTGCGGGCTTAAAAGGTGACTTAGGTGCACTGATTATTGGTATGATCTTAGCGCCACATAAAAAAGCAAGCGAACTATCTAAGGCACTATTAAGCTTTAAAGATCTCTTCTTAGTCGGATTCTTTTTAACAATTGGCCTTAACGCCGAGCTCACGCTCAATGCACTCTTAGTTGCTGCAGTTTTAATTATTGTGTTACCCCTTAAAGTGCTACTTTACTACCTATTTACTAACGCTTTTCACTTGCGTGCGCGCACTTCCCTACTCGGTGCATTTTCATTATCAAACTACAGTGAATTTGGCTTGATTGTCTGTGCGCTAGCCGTATCGAGTGGCTGGTTAACGGGCGAATGGCTCGCGGTGCTTGCAATTGCAGTATCCATAACCTTTATTATTGCGTCGCCGCTTAATAACAAATCAAACGAGCTTTACGTAAAATATGAGAATTTCTTACTGCGCTTTGAATCGAGCAAACGCTTAGCCGAAGAAATGCCGGTTAACTTAAACAAAGCGAAAATCTTGATCTTTGGTATGGGCCGTGTTGGTACTGGTGCCTATGAAACAATTGCGCAAAGCTACCCTGAATCGGTCGCCGGTGTAGATATTAACCCTGACACAGTAGAAAAGCATATCAAGCGCGATCGATTTGCCATTTTAGCCGATGCCACCGATCCCGATTTTTGGAACCGCATTAATCACTCAGACGTAGAAATGGTAATGTTAGCCATGCCAAAACACGCGCAAAACTTGTACGCCCTTGAGCAGCTAAAAGCGTCAGGCTTCTCTGGTCAAGTAACCGCAATCGCCAATTATCGCGACCAACAAAAAGAGCTAGAAGATATGGGTGTTCATTCAACCTTTAACTTTTACTTAGAAGCTGGTAGCGGTTTTGCTGAACACGTAAAAGAAAAGGTGTTTTCTAAAGCGAGCTAGCATAAACCACTCAGTTCGATTACGTTCATTTACATTTTTGTAACACTTTTATCGTTATTCAGAGTAATATTTACCTATCCATTACTCTGAATGACGTGACTATGCAGCAACATCCTAAAAAAACCGCATTATCACCCGAAATGCGTGATTTTATCAGCAATGAACTTAAACACCTTGATTCAGACTTAGCCAAGCGCACATTTTACTTTTTACTGCTTGATAAATACGCGGTGCCAAAAACCCATGCCCTGCGCCATAACCCGCAACATCATTTACCTGTAAATCAACTCGATAATTTATTGCGAGAAAAAGGGTTCACTCCCTCAAAACCAGTCAAAATTAATTGCCATTAAGGTATACTAGCTGAGACTTTCACAATCTCACTTTATTTATGCTCGCAGATAAACACGCTTTATTGGAAGCAATCAATCAACCTATGCCGTTTGGTAAATATGCCGGCTGCCCACTGCTAAAATTACCTGAGCCTTACCTTGTTTGGTTTAAACAAAAAGGCTTCCCTGAGGGTAAGCTTGGGCAGCAACTTGCGTTAATTTATGAAGTGAAACGTAATGGCCTTGAAAAAGTGTTAATGCCATTACTTAATTAATATTCAAGGAACACACTGTGACTCAACTTTCTCAGTTATCACCACAGCCACTGTGGCAAATTTTCGAAAAAATATGCAGCATTCCACACCCGAGCAAACACGAGCAAAAAATTTCTGCGTGGATCCAACAATTCGCTACTGAGCTTGGTCTTGATGTTAAAGAAGACAAAGTAGGCAACCTAATTATTAAAAAACCTGCAACAATCGGTATGGAAAATCGCAAAGGTGTGATTTTACAAGCGCATATGGACATGGTGCCGCAAAAAAATAATGATAAAGAGCACGACTTTATCAATGACCCAATTGAAGCTTATGTAGATGGTGAATGGGTAACAGCAAATGGCACAACATTAGGTGCAGATAACGGCATTGGCCTTTCGGCAAGCCTTGCTGTTTTAGCCAGCAAAGATATCCAACATGGTCCACTTGAAGTATTAGTTACCATAGACGAAGAAGCCGGTATGACAGGTGCTTTCGGCCTTGAAGCAGGTTGGTTAGAAGGCGATATTTTACTAAATACTGACTCAGAAGATGAAGGCGAAGTTTACATGGGCTGCGCAGGCGGTATTGATGTAAACATTGAGCTGCCAATCGAATGGGAAGCGACCGATACAACTAAATCAGCTGTTAACGTATCACTTAACGGTTTAAAAGGTGGACATTCGGGTGTTGATATTCACTTAGGTCGCGCAAACGCAAATAAACTATTAGTGCGCACATTAAGCTTATTAGATATCGACTTTGCCATTGCCAACTTACAAGGCGGCTCACTGAGAAACGCAATTCCACGTGAAGCAGAAGCAACGCTAGTAATTGATGGCCAAGATAAAGACACACTAGTTAATGCCCTTAAAGATATCAACTCTCTGTTTTTAGCGGAACTAAGTAAAGTTGAGCCAAATATTTTACTATCGGTTGCTGATGCGCCATTACCTGAAAAACAACTTGCTAAAGTATCGCAGTCAGCAGTAATCAATAGCATAAATGGTTGTGTGAACGGCGTTATTCGCATGAGTGATACTATCGACGGCATCGTTGAAACATCGACCAATTTAGGTGTTGTTTTAACAAACGAAAACGCTGTAAGCGTAAAATGTCTGGTTCGTTCATTAATCGATTCTGCCCGCACTAATACGCAAAATATGATTGCATCAACATTTGCCCTTGCAGGTGCGAGCGTTACTTTCACAGGTGCGTACCCTGGCTGGGAGCCAAAAGACGATTCTGAGATTAAAGATATTTTACGTGAAACCTATCAAGGTATGTTTGGCACATTACCTAAAATTATGGTGATCCATGCTGGACTTGAATGTGGCTTGTTTAAGGATGCTTACCCACATTGGGATATGGTGTCGTTTGGACCGACGATTCGCTTTCCGCATTCGCCAGATGAAAAAGTGAAAATCGATACAGTTGAGCCGTTTTTCAACCTACTCGTTGAAGTACTCGGTAATATTCCGAATAAAAACTAAATTTCGTCTACGCGTTATAAAAAACCGAGCCTTAGATGCTCGGTTTTTTGTCATTGGTGACCTTGTCTTTATTCGGCACTATTTTATTTATGCCTTTTTTAGCACTTAGCTTTAATGATTTTGCAGACTCTAAAAACGGTTTACTATAAATCGCAAATAACGAATCATGGCCGCAATCATACTGCCCTACACCGATGGAAATCTTGCCGACTTCTGATGCTTTAATGAGGGTACCTGTCATACGGTCCCAAATAGCCAGTGCGGAACCCAAGTTAGTATCAAAGTGTTTGGGGTTATCACTGTGATGGATTTGATGTTGTGCAGGGCTAATAAAAACGCCTTCCAGCTTATCGCCCCAAGACAACCAAATATGTGAGTGGCGTAAGTTTGCGCCAAAAACGTTAAACAAAAACACAAACACATTGGCACCTAACACATCAAACATACTAATTGCATCGGCAAATAAATAGTAGCCTATACCCACAGCGGTTCCTTGTACGATTGCCATACGGCACGCGTATAAATAACTCTCCACAGGGTGAGAACGATAAATGGTAAATGGCGTAAGTACTTTTGCGCTGTGATGTACTTTATGAAATTCCCATAAAAACGGTATTTTATGCAGAGCGTAGTGCAGTAAGAAACGCGTTAAGTCATCAATAATAAAGAGTAGAAAAGTGAAAATAGTGATTACTTGCCACTTGGCCAATGCCAACGGCTCTGTGCGACCGAACAGCCACTCTAAAGCGTCACTTAGCGCAATTGCTATCGGTGCCATTGTTAATACAATAGGGCCGAACATTAAGGCTTTGATCAGTTTATTAACTACCCACAAGGCATAATCTTGCTTGGCACTTTTTGCTAACCAAACTGATTTTGGGAATAAGAATTTAAAAAAGCCTAACGTTGTACGCTGTTTTGTTGCAGCAAAATACACCGGCAGCGCTAACGCCACCGCACTTAACAAATAAAGGTAAAAAATACGTTTATTCGCATCGCTAAAATAACGCGGTAGTTCGCTTAAACTTGTTGAAAATATCTCTAACACAGCAGTTCCTACAAAAAAGGGGCCGATAGCCCCTTATTCGCAATGCCAAAACTTAAAACTGGTATTTGTAACCAATTACAAACTGTCTTGGCTTATTTGGTCTTGCGCCATACGGGCGGCGACTAATAATGTACGCTTCATCAGTTAGGTTATCAACCTTACCGTAAATGCGGCCATATTGACCAAGATCATACGATGCGGATACATCGACGATCACGCTCGACTCGGTTTTAAAGCCCGATAACGTAACATTATCACCTGCGGCTTCATCCATTTCGCTTACGTATTTAACGATTAAATTGGTTTCCCAATTATTCGCCGCTAAACCGATTTCAAAGTTCAATTGATGTTCAGGTAAATACTGTACTGAGTCGCCATCCGAAATATCACCCCACTGTTCAAAATCTGATTCAAAGCTTTCTAAAAACTCAGATTTGGTATAGGTATAAGTGAAGCTATATGGCATATCAAATTGTGTACTGATTGGATAGCTTTGACGTAACTGTGCTTCCAAGCCATACACATTCACTTCGCCACCATTAAACTCGCGGTCGAGGTCGCCTTGTGTACCACAGCTTGATTGTGAACAGCTTTCTTTTAAGTTGCTGTAGTCGTTAAAAAAGCTAACTAGTTCGATGTTAGTTGCGCCATCGTTAAAACGACCACCAAACTCATAATTAATGCTTTTCTCAACTTTAACATCAGATGCCTGTTGCGGACTGCTTGGCACAAAACCTTGATGCACACCAAATAATACGCCTGCGTTTTCTGTCACTTGATAAAAACCGCTCACGCCCGGTAGCCAAATTTGAGTCGATTTACGTTGCCAATCGTCTCTGTCCGCAAGATCGGTATAGTACATATCCATGTCTTCACCACGAACACCTGCAGACACCGTTAAGTTGCCAAGTTTTACCGTGTCTTCAATATAAACTGAAAGCGCTTCAGTATTTTCGATATTGGTTGTGGTGAATACTTTATCAGAAGCCGTTTTCTCAGCATAGCCATCAAGCATCTGATAGTTTTCACTAAAGTGTTTACGTTCAATTTCATCTTCATGATAACGCACACCGAATGCTAACTTATGATCTAAACCACCAAGTGAAAATTCGTAGTCGGCATCAATTTGAATACCCTGCGAATAGTATTCGCGGTCATTGGTACCCATAACTAAGAACATTGATGTTTCGCCATCTAGCACTGAGTTTTGCTCACCGGTTATAACGGCATATTCTCGTTCATGTAATTCTGGGTTTGTCATAATTGCAGACAAACTTGCATTTGAACTTGTTAAGCCGCCTAATTTTCGCCAAGCACGCTCGTAGTCGTTGCGGTAAATACGCGTTGTTGCAGAGAAAACATCGTTAGAGAGATTATGGGTAAACATAATTTGTGTATGCTCAGTGTCCATATTCGCAGGTTGAGAAGCCGCGTAGCGACGATACGGATTTGCATTAAAGTCCGCATCCGTTAACCCTAGGTAAGTTTCATCTGAGTTTTCATCTGCATAGGAAAGCTTAAGTTCAAAACTTTGGTCAAACGCCTGTCCGTCTAACAAATATTTGGTTTTAACGAGTAAATCATTCTTTTTAAAGCCTGAATCACTACCGTTATCGATTTCTTTAAAACCATCCGCTTGTAAGCGAACACCTTCAACTAGCAAACCCAGATTTTTGGCTACTTCGGTACCAAAATATCCGTGCGCTTTTTGATAGCCATCGGTGCCCGTTGCTAAATCCAAACCACCGGTCATTTCAAATGGCACTTGGCGCGTTACCATATTAAGCGTACCTGCAACCGTTTGCGGGCCGTGCTTAATTGCCGCAGGGCCTTTAAACACTTCTACTGCGGTCATACGCGTAGTGACTGGAAAATAGTATGCCGCCGGCGCTGAGTATGGCGCCGGACCAATTAACACACCGTCTTCTAAAATAGTTACTTTTTTACTACGCTCAGGTGTAACACCACGAAAGCCAATGTTTGGACGCAGGCCATAACCGTCTTCTTCACGAATATTTACGCCCGGTACTTTGGCTAAAATACGGTGAATATCATCGTATTCATATTTTTCTAGTTCAACTTCTGAAACAAGGGTTGCTGAACCTGACTCTGTACGCAGTTTGTCACCGTGACTAATAATGGTGATGTGCTCGATATCGTTTGCTTTGTTATCTTTTGCAACAACTGACGTTGCACAGCTTGCAATTGCTAATGCTAAAAGTGTTTTTTTCATAATAAAGCTCTAATCATTATCGCCGGCTGAAGATTTAGGTAATTCAAGCGCAAGTTTGTTAATAAAGTCATGTTTTAACTGATCGGTCACATCTTTTACTTTTGCATGTGACGTTTCTACTTTATCTTTTTCATCAATCAGTGCTTGTTGCAGCGAACCATTAATCGCATCTAACGCGGCATTTGATTGCTCAAGGCCAGTTAACATCGCGTCTTTAACATCAGTGCCCTCTTCTTCTACAAGAAAATCATCAAAACCCGTGGTGTTATCTTGCACTACACCATTGCCAGTAAAAAGCTTTTCAAACGCAGCAAGGTTTGCTTTGATATTAGCAAGCGATTGCGCCGCTATCGGTGATTCAACATCTTGAGGGCATGCTTCTAAACCACACGAATTACTTTCGTAACCAAGCGGTAATGCTAATTTTTGATCTTTTAGTTCTTCAGTAAGATAGAAAAGTGCATCGGAAATCACATTAACCGCTGCATGCACGCTATCAAAACTGTGCCAACTTCACCGGCATTTTTTAACGTCATTGCGTAGCCATTGTCACCATTCCATTTATCAAGTAACACTTGGCTGTTATCAACTAAATCGCTGGCAACTTCAACAGCGAACTCACAACGCGCGATACGACGTTCGCTATCGCTGCGGTTATTCCATGTTGCAAGTGCATCATTAGCGACTGAACAGCTGTGATTTAGCTGCTCGGTAAACAGTAAATGTTCAAGGCTAACTAGACCACGACGCGTTGCGGTACGCTGTTTAATATCGTACGGACGCGATGCATTTTGATTAATTACACCGTCTTCAAAATACACGGTATCTTGGTCTACGCCACACAAGCTTTTAGCAGGCCAAGAGTAAATTAGGTTACGCAGTTCGCCTTCATTTTCTAACAGCGGCCCCATTTGCATTAGTTCTGCATGTTGCCAAAGTGCCGTTGTATCGCGCCAGCTAGTTTGCGCCGAGGCTAATGCAGCTAAACGTTGCTGTTCAGTTGCATCACCTGCCATGGCTGCTTTTTCAACTGCACAATAGCTTTCAATGTTTTGTTTGTTTGCACTCGCTTGTTGATTAAACGAGGTAAATGTTGGCGTGATTACATTATCTACTAAGTTTGCCACTAACGCTTTCTCATCAAACGTTGTGCCGCCACCATTCCCTGGCTCGCTTGTACCGCCACCAAAATTTGGTCCCTGTGTACTTGAGGTATCTTCCGAACACGCTGCCAACGTCAATACTAATGATGTTGCCAATGCTATCGGTTTAAGTTTTGCGGATATCAACATAAAATTATCCTAAAATCTCGAATTATAAATACAGCAAAAGGTTAGTAACCGAAATTACTAACCTTTTATATCAATTTAAAATGTATTTTAAATTACCAGTTCTCTGAGTTCGCATCAGCAAAGTCATACGCGTTATCTAAGATGTCGCGAGCAGCAATTAACTTAGCTTTGTAATTCATGAACTCATCTGCACCTGCTAACACTGGCATATCACCAAATAGCTCATGCACTTCAACAAACTTAGCTTCACCTACCGTATCTTTTTTCGGGTTTAGTTCATGGTTTGCAAATGGTGAGAACGGGCTAAATTGGAAGTTCAGTGCGAAACCTTTCATTTCACCCCAATGCTTAGCGTAATCTGCGAATTCAGCTGATGTGTATTCGCCGTCTTCAATATTCTCAATATCAGCAATTACATCATTAATATAATGCACTACTGTTGCTGCGATTGCTTTTTCCCATGCTAATGCAGCTTGGAATACATGGTTGTCAAACTGTGCTTTGTCATCTGCAGAGAACTCAGCTACATTTTTGCCAACGTTGTCTGAAATCATTTTACGACCAGCAATAAAGTGCGTCATTGCCTGTGCTGTGAAATCTGTCGCTTCTTCTGCGCCAAGGTCACGTTTAGCAGCGTTAGACGAATTACCCCAAACAAACTCTGACGTTAGGTCAATTACGCCATCGATATTAATATCATTTTTACCTTGGAAGTTTTCGCGACCGCCTTTTTTAGCAATTTCGCTGTCTGAGTATTCTAGGTAGTTGCGCGCAGCACCAAAGTAACCAAAGCCTTCATCAAATTGATGTTCAAGTGCTGTGTAAGTTTTAGTACCTTTGTCAGCTACTTTGTTATCAGAAGCTAAGCCTTCACCTAGGTAATCATCAGTACCTTGCGAGAACATTAATGCGCCAAGTGTATGCTTTTGAACTAGCTGAACTAAGTCTAAGCCTTCTGGTGTGATGAAAGCTTTTGAAATTGCAACACCGTTTGCGTCTACTAGCGCTTCACCGGCATTTACTTTTTCAATTTGTGCAATAAATAAGTCGAAATAGTGGAATACTAAGCCTTCAGGTGTGCTCACTTGCTCACCAAAGTTGCTCCAACCTTTAAAGTTACCCGCAACATGCCATTCTTTATACATTTTTGATGTGTCACGACCTGCGATTTTACCGTTTTCACCACCTAGGTTTTTATCAGAAGATGAAATATCTGAGAAAAACTTTTGTTTATACGCAGACAGGTCATCGCCTAAGTGCGAGATTGGTGAATCTGCAATCGCCGCGTAGTCACTCCAAAGAGCGTTTAGATTGGCGCGTACATCTGCAGCCATAATGTTATTGGTTTCAATGTATTCAACTGTCATTAAGCCCATGTAGTGCTTAAGTTCTGCTGAAAGTGCGTGACGCGCTGTTTGACCAGAGTACGATACTGACGAGCCAGAAAAGCCGTCTAGTTTAGTGTTAAACTCGTAAACGTTAACACCGTTTTCTGCTTCGATATCACTTACTGTTAACGTAATCGTTTTAGTAAACGTAAGGCCACCCGCGTCTGTTACTGTTACGTCAACCGCAACTTCTGCTGCTTCTTCAAAATTAAACGCTAAGCTATCTTTTACTTTAAGTTTGCCATCAACGATTTCAAAAAGCGCGTCTGATACTGTGAACGTATGACCTGATGTTGCATCATCTGTTGCAGTTAGCGCACCAATCGCAACACCAAGTGTATCTTCGGTAATTGAAGATGCTGAGATTTGGATATCAGTTGGAGCTTGGTTTACAGGAGTTACAGGATCTTTTTTGCTATCGCTACCACCACAGCCAGTTAAGCCAAGAGACACAGCAATTACAGCTGATGCTAACGCAGATTTACGAAAATTAATCATTATGTGACCTATAAAGTATAATTTTTATTAATGAAGATTTATAAACTAACGCTATTATAAACTTCAAAACCAATGAGAATCAATCTCATTTAGTTTATTTTAATGTTTTGTTTACAGAAAATCATCATAGCAGTTTTATAGTGCTTCAATTTAGCAGAGATCAAATTAAGGTTTTTTAGGTAACGCAATTACAAAACATGCGCCTTTTAACGGGCCACTTTCAAGGTAACATTCACCTTCATGCCAGTTTATGATTTTTTGCACGATTGCCAATCCCAAGCCAAACCCTTTGATTTTTTTATTGCGGCTTTTATCTAAACGGGTAAATGGTTTAAAAACATTTTCCCACTCTGATTGTTCAATGCCAGGGCCATCGTCAGCCACTTTAATAAAAATAGTATTTGAGGTTTGCGTCAACGTAACGATTACTTGCTGCTCTGCGTATTTCAGCGCATTACCAATAAAGTTCTGAATTGCGCGGCCAATGAAGTGTGGGTCGGCGTTTAACTCAATGGCTGTGTTTGCTTCAATTTTGATAGCTGTTGAGTGGTTAAAACCAAGCTTCTGTACAAAATGTTGTGTTTGCGCGACCACATCGTACAACTCAATATTAAGTTGCGGTTTTTCTCGTTCTAATTTTGCAAACTCCAGCATTTCACTCACTAGCGACTCTAGCTCTTGAATGTCGGACTGCATACCGTCAAAGTATGGCTTACTTTTATCATCGCTTTGTGTTTGTTCCAACATCGCAATCGCAAATTTAAGCCGTGCTAATGGCGTTCTAAACTCGTGAGATACAGATGATGTAAGTTCGCGCTGACTATCCAATAAGTGTTTTATACGCGCTTTCATCGCCATTAACGTTTGTTTTATTGGCAATAAGGCAGACTTATCGTCACCACTAATTTGTAAATCTTCTGGCGCGCTTATATTGTGACATGCTTTTTCTAACTGATTAAAATCACGCCATAGCCAATAACTCCAGGCTGCAACGGGTAAACCTATGACCAGCAACATAATAAAAAATGGCCATACCGAATCGTAACTATTGGCATCAAAACGATACGGACCAATTTTCAGTAATTCTTTATCATTTAACTGCAAATACCAGATTACTTGCTGCGGACCGTCAAATACTGGTACTGCTAGTCCTTGTTTTAAATCAACGCTTTGTTCTGGCAAAAATGCCACGAGATCAGACGAAATCACTTCGTTTTGATAAATGTCTTTGAGTTTAGTAATACCATTCGCTGTGTTTGCTAATTGGGAAAGCGATTCTGTGACTTGCGGAGCAAGCGGTAGCGCGTCTATGCCATTGGGTTCGGGCCATAGTTTCTCGAGCGCACCGCTAAGCACAAAAATAGAGATGATAATATAGGCATATAAGCTAACAAATAACTTGCCCATTTAATTTCCTTGCAGCTTGTGGTTATCCCCAAGCATCTGATACGAACAAGTAGCCTTGTCCCCATACGGTTTTAATGCGATAAGGTTTGTCACTATTATCGCCAAGTTTTTTACGTAGTCGAGACACACGTACATCTACCGTTCTGTCTAGGCCATCGTATTCACGGCCGATCATTTTCTCGTGCACAAAGTCACGGCTAAGTACTTCGCCTGCGCTGTTTGACAATAACCACAATAATTCAAATTCGTGCGAGGTTAAGCTCACTTCTTCACCAAGCAACTTAACAATACGGCTGTTTTTATCAATGGTAAGCGTACCAAAACGCAATTCTTCACTGCTTTTTTCTACTGCTCCACGACGCAGTAGCGCAGAGATACGTGCTAATAAAACTCTTGGTTCAGCTGGTTTAATAACATAGTCGTCGGCGCCCAGCTCAAGACCAATCACCTGGTCAAAATCTTCGCCTTTTGCGGTCAACATTAAAATGGGCAACTGGTAGCGATCGCGTACTTCACGACACACGCTAAAACCATCTTTACCTGGCAGCATTACATCCAAAATCATTAAATCAGGCATATTAGCTTCAAGTGCCGCCATCACTTCAGAACCATCACTTAACACATCAACCGTCATACCGTTGTGTTCTAAATAATCTTTGGTCAGTTGTTGTAAGGCAAGATCGTCTTCCACTAATAAAATATGCGCCATCTTTATCTCCTAGAAAAAGCTCCAAGGGGTGCGTAATCGCCTACGCTGCGACTTGGTATTGCTGCTTTGTACTTTGATTTTCGCACTGGCAATTTGTTTGCCAGTTTTCCGATTGACCAAGGAGTATACTGTGCCAAACTGAACGTCAGCTTTATAACTAAAACGCCCTTCAGTGGCATTTTGCCAACATTTTAAGGGGGTTTGATCGCGTAAAATGCAAACATCCTCTGCTTTTTTTATCTGCCATTCAAAGTTAACATCAACCTGACACACATCATCACTGTTTTGCACCATGCACACCGCAGGAGCTAACTGAAAATGCGCTTTTTGCTGTGCAGCAACGCCCGCACTGTTACATGCGCACAATATAAAAAACAGACAGTATCTAAAAAACATGGGTCACCCCAGTAAATACTGTCACGCTTTGATTACTCGAAAATAAAGGACTATCACTAAGCGAACCATAATAGTGGTATTTTACTTTTGCTAACAAACCAAAATGTTGATTAATTTGCCTGTGCCAACTTAGTTCTACGTGAGGCAACCAGGCAGCATTTTGCTGAAACGTAATGCCAACCTGATCGTCGGCTTGAATACCATAATAATAATCTGCGAGTTTGTGAGATAAATAATCAAGCCCCAAACGCACACTCAATAATCCAGATTGTGTTTGCCAGCCTTTACTTAAGCTTAATGCAACGCGCTGACCTTTGTGTACATTAGAAATATCGTGCAAAACACTGGCTGAAAAGCGCCAAGTATCGGCAATATACTGATAATTCACACCACCATCTAATGCCCACTTAGGGTTATTTATTTCTGAAATAGAGATCCGTTCAGAATTTGCAGGTTCCGTGAATGCGTTTCGAGCAATAAATACATTGGCGGGGTGCCATGTCACAAAAAAGCGATTTTCTGGATTGAACTCGGAGATAAGATTAAATACATGCCGATTGTGTTCAGATAAGGTAAAACCAAGTTGACCATTATCAAAGTAAACACGTTCACCATAGTATGCAATATCGGGGATCACAATTAACGGTAAATTATCACCATCATTGAGTGGATTTGTAATTGTGCCAAAACCTAATGCTACACCAAGTCGTAATTGACTTAGTTCGATTGCATTTTCGCTTTGCTGAGCACAACTTCCCCAACTAAAAAACAATATAATTATGCAAACTATATGCTTCAATATTCAAAATTCTCCGAGAAATTACGCGCACTTTACCAATCCGAACAAATCCTGCAACAAAAATTACAATTACTTACAAGCTTCGTCGTAAAACACACAAATATTCACCCATTTTCATTAGAGATAAAAGCGTTTTGTTTAAAAATAACTCACTAACCTTTAGAGCCTGTTACTTAAGCAGCTGCCAAATTGCATTCATAATAGGTTGCTGCAAGTGCGCCTTTTTAGTCACCAAGCCAACATCAAATGCAGGTACCGGATCTGGCATCGACAAAATCTGAACTTTATCTTTTATTGGACTATTATCGACAACAACTTTCGGAATAAGTGCCACACCAAAGCCTAAACTCACCATAGAAACGGCCGCCTCATTACCTGCTACTTTGGAGTAAATTAACGGATTAATACCATTTTTCTGCCACCAGTCTGCCAAGCGCTTACGACTTAACCCTTGGTCCGGCACAATAAAAGGTAATTTTTGCCAAGGTATATCAACTCGCTCACTAATTGCATCATTGATTACGGTGCCTAAAGGTCCATCATCATTTGGCGCTATAAATACTAATGGAGACGAGCCAAGTGAGAAAAACGCAAGGCTATCGTGCAGCTTATCGGGCCTTGCCGCAATCGCCATATCCTCAAAGCCTTTCATGACCCGTTCAATGGCTAGTGCTGGGTCACCTGTATTTAATTTTACTTCAATGTGTGGATGCGCCAGTCTCACTTTTTTGAGCAAGTCATACAAAAAACTATACGTTGCGGTAACAGAGCTGAATAACTTCACTTCACCCGATAGCGCCTCCCCTGCTTCATTGAGTGATGCGCGAAACATCTGCCATTCGCTAATCGTGGCTCTGGCATAACGGACAAATGCTTCACCTTGCTTAGTTAACGACACACTGCGCTTATTGCGATTAAAAAGAATAGCCCCAACTTCGTCTTCTAGTTGTTTTATATTACGGCTAAGCGTAGGCGCGCTGACATTCGCCAGTTCACTCGCTTTTGCAAAGTGCAATTGCTCTGCCAGCACCAAAAATAATTGCAGACGTTTGATATCCATTGAAAAACTTATATTTCACTTTTTGTAATACAATAGTTCAAATATATCATTTTACGCAATTAAAAATTTCTTTTATGGTTAAATCAATGCTGCAAAAGGCAGCGATTTTTTTATTTAGGAATGAGACATGGCAACGAATTATTTTAACAGTTTACCGTTACGCGAGCAGCTTGCGCAGCTTGCTCAATGTGAGTTTATGGACCCATCTGAATTTGTCGATGGTGTGGATGCGTTAGTCGGTAAAAAATTGGTTGTAGTTGGCTGTGGCGCACAAGGACTTAACCAAGGCTTAAACTTACGCGATTCCGGTCTTGATGTATCTTACGCATTACGCGAATCAGCGATTGCTGAAAAACGCCAATCTTACCTTAACGCAACCGATAATGGTTTTGTTGTAGGCACATACGAAGAACTTATCCCAGATGCTGACTTAGTACTTAACTTAACGCCTGACAAACAACATACCAGCGTAGTAGAAGCAGTAATGCCACTAATGAAGCATGGTGCAACACTTGCTTACTCGCACGGCTTCAATATTGTTGAAGAAGGCATGCAAGTACGTGATGACATTACCGTAATTATGGTTGCACCTAAGTGTCCAGGTACTGAAGTACGCGAAGAATATAAGCGTGGCTTTGGTGTACCAACGCTTATCGCAGTGCACCCTGAAAATGATCCAGAAGGTAAAGGCTTAGCGCAAGCTAAAGCTTATGCTGCAGGTACCGGTGGTCATCGTGCAGGTGTGTTACTTTCGTCATTTGTTGCGGAAGTCAAATCAGATCTTATGGGTGAGCAAACTATTTTATGTGGCATGCTGCAAACAGGTTCACTACTGTGTTTCGATAAAATGGTTGAGCAAGGTATTGATGCGGCATACGCTTCAAAGTTACTGCAATATGGCTGGGAAGTGATCACTGAAGCACTCAAGTACGGTGGTGTAACTAACATGTTAGATCGCTTATCCAACCCTGCAAAAATCAAAGCGTTTGACTTATCTGAAGAGCTAAAAGTAATTATGCGTCCGCTTTATAACAAGCATATGGACGACATTATGAGTGGTGAATTTTCATCAGGTATGATGGCTGACTGGGCTGAAGATGACGCTAAATTACTAGGCTGGCGCAAAGAAACCGGCGAAACGGCCTTTGAAAAGCAAGCAAATACCAGTGATGAAATCACTGAGCAAGAGTTCTTTGATAAAGGCATTCTAATGGTTGCTATGGTGAAAGCAGGTGTTGAACTTGCGTTTGAAACCATGACAGCTGCAGGCATTAAAGATGAATCAGCATACTATGAGTCACTGCATGAAACACCGTTAATTGCCAATACAATTGCGCGTAAGAAACTCTATGAAATGAATGCAACCATTTCAGACACAGCAGAATACGGTTGTTACTTATATAACCATGCCTGCTTACCATTATTAAAAGACTTTATGACCACAGTTAACACAGACGTAATCGGTAAAGGACTATCTCCAACCGATAACCGCGTAGAGAATGCACGTCTGATTGAAGTAAACAAAGCGCTTCGCACACACCCTGTAGAGGTGATTGGTGAAACACTGCGTGGTTATATGTCAGCAATGAAACCAATTATTTAAGGTAAACCCTGAGTAAACTGCCCGCTTAAGCGGGCTTTTTTTTGCCTTATTTCTGAGTTAATGTAGCGCAAACAAATAAAGGGGCCAATCAAATGGAACATGCACAACCTGGTATCTTCGATGACAATAATAGGCATAGCTACTTTTTAGAATATGTCATTACTAACCGAGATGCAGACACCATTAACGCACTAAAAAATGCATTAAGAAATATTAGCGATAATCTCAATTGTAGTTCAGTTATCGCATTTGGCAGACGCCTTTGGCAACATTTAGACAACCAAGCTGAAGCGCTTGATTTTACTGATTTTGCAACGCTTTCAGGGCCGTTTGGTCACACTGCGCCCGCCACCCAACACGACTTATTAATTTGGTTGCACGGTGATGATTTAGATGGTGTGTTTGACGCGATGCAATTATGCCAATCACAGTTAAACGGCGTCGCTATTTTAGCGCTTGAGTGCCCAGGGTTTCGATACAAAGATAATCGTGATCTCACCGGCTTTGTCGATGGCAGTGCAAACCCAAAAGATTTAGCAGCAAAAGCAGACGCAGCACTACTGCCAACGTCACATTCTCATCAACAAGGCAGCTTTGTTTTAACGCAAAAATGGGTGCATGACCTGAGTGAATTTGAAAAACTGCCCGTTACCGTCCAAGAAAAAATCGTGGGTCGCACAAAACCAGATTCCATCGAACTTGAAGGCGATGATATGCCAAAAAATTCGCATGTATCGCGTACCGACGTGAAAGTAGATAATGTGGCCATGAAACTCTATCGTCGCAGTGTGCCATTCGGAAATGCAAACGAAAAAGGCCTCTACTTTTTAGGCTTTGCCTGCGAGCAACGACGCTTTCAAATTCAGCTCGAACGCATGTTTGGCCTAACCCAAGATGGTATTTATGATAAACTGATCGATTACTCAAAAGCAGTTAACAGCGCATATTGGTTTGCCCCGTCACAAACACAATTAACACAGATTGTGACGACATAAGCTGTAACAATTTAAACAAGCAAATTGCGCATATTTTATCTATCTTTAACAGTAAGTATGGTGTTCAAAGAGGTTCAATATGCGCATCTTGATTTGCTTAATTTCAGTATTAGTTTTGGCGGCATGTAACAGCACACCAAAAGCCATTTCACCGCCAAATCAACTTATCAACGACACGCAATTTACGCGTATTCCTGTTGAAACAAAAAAAGACGTATTCAGTTTATCTGACAATACCAAAGCCCTTATCGAACAAGCCGTGTCACGCGATATTGATAAACGTGTTGTAACCCGCTCACTAGTTGAATACATTTTCAGCCCACAAAACCAAAGCCTGGACTACCTATCAGGTGCAACCCTTACCGCAGAAGATACATTCAACAACAATAATGCCAATTGCCTCTCGCTGTCGATTATGGCCTACAGCATGTCTAAACACCTTGGCTTAGCGTCGCGTTTTCAGCAAGTGTATATTCCTGAATACTGGGCGAGTGAAAATGGCTACAGCTTACTCACTGGGCACGTTAATTTACGTGTTTTGCGCCCAAGTGCCAGTGATGTAGCGCTTACCTCAACCATTTACGATACCACAGGTGATCTCATCATCGATTTCAACCCTAGTAGTTTGCGTCACAAATTTCGTTCTAAAATTATTAGCGAAGACGTAATCTTGGCGATGTTTTACAACAACAAAGGGGCTGCAGCGATGATTAATGGCGAACACCACCTCGCCTATTCGTATTTTAGTGCAGCAATCGATAGTGCTCCCAACTACGGCTCTACCTACGGCAACTTAGGCGTGCTTTATCGCATTAATAATCAGTTTGATAAGGCAGAACTCGCGTACAACCACGCGCTTTCACTCGATAATGATAACAATACTGCCAAGGGTAATTTAGCTCGCTTATATGAACTAACAGGACGTAGCCTTGAGGCCCAAAACATTCGGATTGCACTTGAGCGAAAACGCAGCAAAAACCCCTATTATGCGATTGCTAAAGGCAACGAAGCGCTTTATCAAAATGACTACCGAACCGCCATCAGCTTTTTTAAAAGAGCGATTAAACTCGACCGCGAAATTCACGAAAGTCACTTTGGCTTAGCTAAGGCATACTTTATGATTGGCGATATCGACAAAGCGCTAAGCGAGTTACAACAAGCTGAAAAGCATGCCTATTTTGACAGCGAAAAACGCCGTTATCGAGGAAAAATAATGTCGTTAAGTGCACAGTTATTGAGATGATACACGCACTTTTTTTCGCTTTATCACTGAGTGTAACAACGCAAGATACACTTAAGGCTCACAGTCATTTACAAATACTCAGCCATGACCAACTTGCTGGGCGAAAAACAGGCACGCTGCACGCCAGCATTGCAGCCGACTATATTGCAAAACAATTTCAAAATGCGGGACTCTCTCCCGTATTTACCAATTACAAAGTGCCGTTTCGCTACAGCAGTGGCTTTTTTGGTGAAAAAGAAGCGCACAATGTGCTTGCAGTCAGCGAACAAATTGCCAACAGGCCAACGGTAGTAATCTCCGCGCACTTTGATCATTTAGGTACTAAAGGAAGGCACATTTATAATGGCGCCGATGACAATGCTAGCGGTGTTGCTGCGTTAATTGCGTTAGCGTCACTTATCGCCAAACAACCCAATAGGAAACTTAACTACCTTTTTCTCGCAACTGATGCAGAAGAGTCTGGTTTATTTGGCGCCCGCGAATTTATCAAGGCTTCACCTATCCCGCTGTCAAATGTATTAATCAATATTAACTTAGATATGCTTGGAGTGAGCAAGCGTAAAAAACTACTTGCCCTTTATAATGCGCCATCCAAGGCGTTTATTGAATCACTTCGCACAAACATTTGGCATAAAGACAGCGAGGTAAAATTCACAAGAGGTAATGGCTTTTATAATCGAACAATTAAAAATCAACGCAGACGCATACTTGATGCGGGCGATCACCGCGAATTTCATCGCAAGCGCATTGCTATTTTGTATTTTGGCGTAGGTGAGCATAGCAATTATCATAGCCAACACGACACCTATGAAAATATTGATCATGCTTTTTTTGATGGCAGCTTACATAATATTGCTAAGGTCATTTCTCAATTGGATGCAAACTATCGGTTGCTAAGCAGGCGTTAACCCAGCTGATCTTTTGCTTTTTTGATAATTTTTTGACTTGATACTCTAACTTACTGGCGTCACTTTTACTGCCCACTTGCCGCTCAAGTAGTAATTTTAACGGCCCCTTACCAATTAACGCTTTTGCTCCTTTGCCTGAGCTATGCTGGCAAAAACGTCGTGCAACATCTGTTGTAATGCCGGTATACCAATGTCCATAGCGGGTTTCAACTATGTAAATAAACCAAGTTGACTGTACGTGACTTTGTTTGGTGGGACTTTCTAACTGCGACATAAAACAAACACTTGGGAACTTCATTGTAAAATTTAGGTCAAATTTACACTTTTATAACCTGATAGCAAGAGGTATCATGGTGCGATTAGTAGTAAGGATTAAAGTATTCAATGAAATGGTTTAAGTATATTTCGCTGTGCGCAGTGATGGTTTTTACCTCAGGTTGCTCATCTTGGCTATATAGAATGCCAATTCCACAAGGAAACTTTTTAGAGCAAAGCGATATTGATAAGCTACGTGTTGAAATGACACGTGAACAAGTACTCTATGTATTGGGTCAACCAATCGCAAAAGATGCATTTGATGAGAGCAATTGGTATTACTTATATCAATTTAACCCAGGTAGAGACAGCGAAGTGCGCAAAGAGCTTGTGGTTGAATTTGAAGGCGACAAACTAAAAGCGTTACGCGGTGATTATGAAACGCCAGAAACATTTAATACACCGCTAGAGCAATAAGTTAACGCTTAATCTGAGTTCAGATTAACGTAAAAAAGTCATGCAATTGCATGACTTTTTTGTTTTATGATTGGCGACGTCCTGAACGCCCGCCAGTAATCTTATTTGCCCTGCCCTCATCTTTCGCTTTTTCTGCGCGGCGTCTGCGCGCTTCTTTCGGATCGGCAATTAATGGACGATAAATTTCGATTCGGTCACCGTCTTTTACGATTTGATGCAACTTACAGGTACGATTCCAAATACCTACCGCAAGCTTTGTTAAATCAATCTCAGGGCATTTATCTAAAATGCCGCATTGCCCAATAACCTGTTCAACGCTTAAGTCGTCCTCAGTATTAAAGGTCACCGTTGTTGCGCTGTCAGGCAGTGCGTAAACTATTTCTATCGATTTCATTTATTTGTAAACCTGTTTCGCGCGCTGAGTAAATGCTTTTACCATATTATTTGCCACTTCATTAAATACTTTGCCAAATGCAAGTTCGACTAGCTTGTTGGTAAATTCAAAATTGAGTTCTAAGCTCACTTTACACGCATGATCATCAAGCGCTGTAAACTTCCAACCACCCGCCAAGGTTTTAAACGGACCATCAATCAGGCGCATATCAATCGCTTGACCCGCTTTTAATGTATTTTCCGTTGAAAACCATTTACGCATGCCAGCTTTCGAGATTTCTACTGATGCAGACATACACAACTCATTTTGGTTATGTACTTTTGCACCAGAGCAATTTGGCAAAAATTCAGGATATTTAGAAACATCATTAACTAAATCATACATTTGCTGCGCACTAAACATCACGAGCGCAGATCGACTAATTTGCGGCATATTCTCTCCAGATTTAACAACGCGAATTCTATCAAGGTTTGACGCAGAAACAAAAAATAACCCGTGTAATGGCAAAAAATAGTGTAAAACCATAGCGGATAAGTATAATGGCGGCATTATGGCAAAACACAAAAAACCAAAAGCACAAAGCAATACCATCGCGCTAAATAAAAAAGCGCGACACGAGTATTTGCTGCAAGATAAATTTGAAGCTGGTATGGAATTACAAGGCTGGGAAGTGAAAAGTATTCGCGCCGGCAAAGTAAATATTACCGAAACCTTTATTCAAGTTAAAAACGGCGAAGCTTACTTACATGCAAGCCAAATTACGCCTTTAATTCAAGCGTCTACACATGTTGTGTGCGATCCAATGCGGCCGCGAAAACTGCTGCTCAATAAACGTGAAATAGATCGTTTAGTGGGTGCAGTAGAACGCGACGGTTTTTCTTTAATCGCCACTGCAATGTATTGGAAAAAATGCTGGGTTAAACTTGAATTCTGCCTTGCTAAAGGTAAGAAGTTGCACGATAAGCGTGCCGACAGCAAAGATAAAGATTGGGCTCGTGAAAAAGAACGTATGATGAAACATTCTGCACGTTAAACTCCCAGTAAATTATTAAAAACCACGCCTTTGCGTGGTTTTTTTATGCTAAATTTAAATCAACCTATATCGCCTCACACCTCACATACCTCTAAATAAGATTTCCCATCAAGCTATTTCTTTTTACAAACAAAGTTACACTTTAGTTTTAGGGACAAAAGTAAGCTTATTGTTAATTTATAATTAACATGTTATTAATTTAAAAGGTTAATTCACGCTATGAATTTATCGTTTAATTTATAATAATCAAACAAGGAATGGTCCATGAAAAGCGCTACAAAGTTTAAGCTTAACTCCTTAACCTCCGTTATTTCTGCGTCACTACTGTTTTCAGCCTATACAGTTAATGCTGAACAAGAAAAGCAAGTCGAACGCATCGAGATCACCGGCTCTCATATAAAACGCACCGATCTTGAAGGCCCTTCACCTGTAACAAGTTTATCAGCTGATGATATTGCCAAAACAGGCGTTACCGACTTAATTGGCTTATTCGCGAAACTGCCAATTTCTGGCCAAGGTACATTTTCAACGCAAGCCAACAGCAGTGACGATACCGCAAATGGCGGCTCGAGTGTGTCATTACGTGGTTTAGGTGCTGACTCTACATTAATTTTAGTGAATGGCCGCCGCGTGTCGGTAAGCCCATTTGCAAAAGGCATTGATACTGCATTTGTTGATATTAACAATATCCCAATCGCCGCAATCAAACGTGTTGATATCCTAAAAGATGGCGCATCTGCTACTTATGGTTCTGATGCGATTGCTGGTGTAATTAACGTTATTTTACGTGATGACATCGACGGTGTAGAAATTAGCGCAAAATATGGCGATACCGCAGATGGCGGTGGTGAAGAAACAAACGTATCAGTGGTTTTTGGTAACACCACAGATAACAGCTCTCACACCTTTATTCTTGATTATTTTAACCGCGAAGAAGTACTTTACGCAGACCGTAATTATAGCGCAACAGCCAATCAACGAGCACGCACGGGTGATGTTTACGCTACTGATTTTCGCTCTTCGTCAGGTATTCCTGGCACTATCGCGCTAAAGTCTGATCCAACTAATCGTATGCCAGACACCTTTGGCAATGATGTGTGTGCGCCTGAGGATATTATTGGTAATTTATGCGGCTATGACTATGCACCTTATATGACCATGTTCCCGCAAAATGAGCGCTTTAGCTTTAACTATTCAGGTCGTTACGATGTGAATGATACATTCCGTGTATTCACAGAACTTAACGGTCAAAACTCAAAAACCATGATCCGCGGTGCTGGTAGCCCGAGTTTTAATGAACTATTTATGGATGGTGACAACATTAACCATCCATTTGCCAATATGCCTGATCATGAGTTCCATGGCCAAGATTTAACGATGCGTCGCCGCATGGTTGATATTGGCAACCGCGAAAAACGCGTTGACGCAGATTATTACCGTGCAATCTTAGGATTTGAAGGTGAATGGGGCGATTGGGGCTATGAAGTTGCGTATTCTTACATTAAAAGTCAATCGGTCGAACGCGGTGTAGACGGTTTCCCTAATAAAGTGCGCTTACAAGAAGCGATTGACTCTGGCGCATACGACCCATTTGAACCATCATCAAATGGCCAACAGGTGCTAGATTACATTGAAACCACTACCACACGTATTGGTAAATCAACCAATAAGACATTCGACTTTAAAGTAAATGGCCCATTAGCAGAATTACCAGCAGGTGAACTGATGTTGGCTGTGGGTGCTGAATATCGTGAAGAATCGATTAGCGATAACCCAGACGATCAATATTTACGTGGTCAAATTTTTGGTACTGAAGCGACACAAGCAAACGGCACGCGTGACAATAGCTCGTTGTTTGCAGAAGTTGCCGTGCCGGTTATTGATGACTTAGAGGTGCAACTGGCGGTTCGTTACGAAGACTACAGTGACTTTGGTGATACTACTAATCCAAAGCTGTCATTCTCTTGGCGCGCGATAGATAACCTACTTGTACGCGGTTCTTGGGGTACGGCATTTAGAGCACCATCGCTACACCAACTTGGCCTTGGCCGAACGGATGAGTCCCCTACTTTAGTTGATAAATATCGCTGTGACTTAGTTGGTCTTGGCTGCGATCCATTCGAATATACCGCAGTCTTTGAAGGTAACCCTGATTTAGGCCCTGAAGAATCTGAAAGTTACAACCTTGGTGTGGTGTACAATATTACCGATGATTTAAGCGTATCAGTTGATTACTATAGCTATGATATTGAAGATATTATCGATTCTGATACTCAGTTCATATTTACTACACAAGGCGGAAACCCAGACATTGTTGAACGTATACCAACCGGCATTGCTAACGACCCAGGTGAAGTTGTTACGATTTACGATACTTTCCAAAATATTGGTGACTTAACCACGTCAGGCCTTGATGTCGATGTGAAATACAATTTACCGACAGAAATTGGCGACTTTAAGTTCTCTTACGTGATGAATTATATGTTGGAGTATGAAGATAAGCGCCCTGATGGAAATGGTGGTCAGCGTATCGATACGGAAGCCGGTGACTTTGAACAGCCTGAACTACGCTTCACCTTGAGTGCTGATTATGCGATAAATGATTTTACAACATCACTTGCGCTTAACTTTGTTGATTCATTTAAGCAAGATGATTCAGTTCGCGTGCAAACAGCACGAGATGCGCAAGGTAACAAAATTGAAAATCAAACGGTTACGTTATCTGATGTCGATGAATTTATCACGGTTGATGCAACCTTTAACTACCATGGTATTGAAAATACAACGCTTACATTAGGTATTACTAACCTGTTTAATGAAGAACCACCATTTACTTATGATGAGTTTATGGGTTTTGCGACCAATGTGCACAGTGGCCAAGGCCGCTTTATGTACTTACAAGCAAATTACAAGTTCTAAACACTAAAGCAAAAAAGCCCCGCAAGGGGCTTTTTATTGTTTGGGTTAGTTAATACATTAAATTAGAATGCAATCATCATCAAACTTGTGTTTGATACTAAACATGGTCACGTTGTTTTTTACACTCAAGCATTTCTTTCCAGTGCACAATTTCTTCATGTAGCTTTGGCGTTTCGCCATCAAAACCTGCTGCATCAAGCATTTCTTCAACGCTTACAATACCACCTTTTTTCTTAAATACACCTCGGACATAAGCAACGGCATGTAAGCCACGCTCCGATTTAAACGTTTGCTTAATATAAAAATACTTATGATCCCAGCCAACTAATTGTGTTGCCACAGTGAAAGTTTGCAGAGGTTTAATATCTTTAATGTAGGTAATTGCTGTGGCATTTACAATTGGAAACCAACGACGCTTCATTACCACTGAAAATAACCCCAATCGCTCAGTCATCCAAGTACGCGCCAAATCCATAAAGGCCAGATAACGCGAATTAGTGAGGTGAAGGTTAATATCACAGTCGCTTGGTAGTGCTCGAAAATCAATTTCAACTTCATCTAACAAAGGTTGATAAAGTTTATTACGCTTTATCCGATAAAAGAGTAATAGTAATCTAAAATATAAATTCATTTGTCTTGAGTGGTCTTACCAGAAAAGTTTATTCTCTCAGGTTTAATAATAATCTCAAGTACAAAAAACAATACTTTAAGGGTTTTATGAAGTCGTATATCTCATTTATTATACTTATGTGCGTTAGCTTCCAGCTTAAGGCGAGTTTTGAGTTACCTGGTAGCGGCACAGTTGTTTACCCATCAGGTTTAAAGCAAGAATTTAGTTTTGGCTTTAAATGGGACAAACAAAATAAATTATTTACCATAGGTGATGAACAGTATCCTATGGATCAAATGCCGGACTCTTATTCAATTGCACTTACGCTGGCAGGAGACGATCAGGCGGTTTTTGTACAGGAGTTTGCCAATGGTTATATATCTGAGTTTGAATGGCGATTAGGGCCGCATGTTATTAAGCTTGAAAAAAAGCGTTTAGAGTACCCTGTGCGTGGCGACTATATTCTGTGGATTGATCAATACAACTATTTTTTAAAAAATGGCAATCCCAGCGTCAAAATCGTATTTAATAAAGACGGTATTAACTACATTATTCCAAGTGGTATTACCAAAGACAACGGAAGACGACGTTAAGGCTAGTCACTTAAAGTAAACTAGCCCATCTACTTTAAACCATTACACCTTAATAGTTTTACGATTAATGCCATACTCACGTAGTTTGTTTGCAATTGCAGTGTGGCTTAAGCCTAAACGCTTCGCAAGTTGACGCGAGCTTGGGTAAGCTGGATACAACTTTCTTAAAAGCGTCGATTCAAAGCGTTTCACCGCTTGGTCTAGCGTACCTTCAAAATCAGACTCAAGATAACCCAAATCATTGGTAAAACTAGGTAGCTGTAAATGCTCGATGCTTAAATTCTCATCATCAAGCAGTGAAATAGCTCGATATAGAGAGTTCTCTAATTGGCGCACATTACCCGGCCACGGATATTGCTGTAAAAACGCGGTAATGGTGTCATCTAATACCGGCGACTTGCGCCCTAATTGATGCGAATAACGGCTAATAAAGTGCTCGGTTAACGGCACAATATCGGCTTTGCGATCTCTTAACGGCGCAAGCTCTAGGCTAAGCACATTAATGCGATAATAAAGATCTTCCCTAAAGCGCCCCTCTTGTACCATGCCTGGAATATCTTTCTGTGTTGCCGCTAAAATTCGTACATTAACTTTAACTTCATTTTCACTGCCAACACGTCTGAAAGTGCCGTCTTGTAAAAATCTCAGTAGTTTAGTTTGCAGTTGCGCCGACATTTCCCCGACTTCATCAAGAAATACAGTACCGCCGTCGGCTTGTTCTAATACACCGCGGCTTTCAGCATTCGGCAATGCACAGCCAAACAATTCAGGCTCAGCCACATCATCAGGCAAGGATGCACACGACAACGTAACAAACGGCTTATTTGCGCGATTTGACGCATAATGACACGCTTTCGCCAACAACTCTTTGCCTGTACCCGTTTCACCTGTGATTAAAATAGGTGCCTCTAACTGCGCCATTTTGCGAGCTTCACGCACTACTTTGCGCATTGCGCTGCTATGTGTATGAATCGTCGCAAAGCTCTCGTTACCTTGTCGTCTAAAGGCACTCACCTGCTCCCCTAAACGGCTTTGCGATTTGATGTTAACTACCGCACCGACAAAAATCGTTTCATTTTCAGCGTCAGGCACTGAAATTGGCAAGATATCGGCAATAAAATCTTCGCCATTCACTTCAACACGCGTTGTTTGCGCAAGCACTTCAGCGCTTTCTAACCAACGTGTAAAGTTAAACCCTTTTAGTTGAGTATTAATATGCTGACCAATAACCTCTGTACTTGATGTATTTAAATCGCGACAAGCTGAATCGTTACATTGGCGCACAATACCTTTTACATCAATAGAAATAACCCCATCGGGTAATGCACTTAATAAAGTGGTAAGTTCATTATGCTCTCGCTCAGAAGGCAAAAATGCGGTTGTTCTTACATCTTCTACACCTTGAATTAAACGAATTTCAGGCATAATTTTCTGAAACTGTTCAAACTCAATTGGCGGAAAAGAGACATACATCCGACAGTTAACTGAATCAACTTCAATACCTTTTAAGTCAACTTGGTAACTTACTAAAATATTGAGTATTTCCTGCGCGATACCAATTCGGTCCGCACAATGGATCTCTAAGCGCATAATTTCCCCATTACCAACTTAAGCACAATATTTTGATAATACTGAAAAAACCAAAGATTGGAAGAAAATTTGTAAACATAAATGAACAAAAAAGCTATAACCCATAACTATTCATTCAAATCAAAAAAGGGAGCAAACGCTCCCCATTTTGATTAACCCGATTTCAGGTTATTTAGTACCCCGGATAAACCATCCATTCACCATCATCGAGTTGAATATATGGCTTACCATTAAACATCTGCATTCGTGTACCCGAGTTCTCACCCACCATAGGTGTTTTCGGTAAATCAGCGGCTAACATGCCAAGATCTAAGGTGCCGCTAAAGATGTTTTGTCGCGTTGCGCGGGCAATTAGCTCTGAAATAGCCAGATAACTAGACGGCTCAGAAATCACTTTTTGTGCACTATTTGCTTTGGCATTTGGTCCGATAAACTTAACGCCCACCGGAATATCTAGAATTGCTGGACTCGGAATATCACGCATACCTGCAATTTGCATTTTATCGCCCGCCAATGATGCACCGTGCTCTGGTACCATAACCACCATATAGTTACGGCCGCTTTGTTCTAAACGCGTAAAGAACTGGTTAAATTGCTTAAATAAGATTTCTGTACGCGTGCCGTAGCTTTTTAAACTGCTACCAAACTTACTGCGCCCTTCAATCACATTACCATCGTGCAAACTAATGGTGTTGTAGTAAAGTGCCGCACGTGGCTTGTTTGAGGTTAGCCTTGATTTAAGCCACTTATTTAATACCTGACCATCATCGAAAATAGGTGTACCATCAAACGAGCGCTGTGCAATTTTAACACCTTGTAACGACTGCAGTTTTGCATCAACACGCCCTTGACTTTCCACCATACCAAGGAAATTATCAAAATTACCATTGTGGTTCATAGCAAAGTCGTTATCAAAACCCAGCGACTTTAAGTTCTCAAACAAGTAACACTGCTTATTAGCATCTGAATATAAGCCCTGGTGAGATGTTTGCCCACAGCTTGCTTTTAATAAACGAATACCTGCAGGTCCACTGTACGACGTAGCTGAGCTGAAGTTATCAAACAGTAAATCAAACTGATTAAACAAAGGGTGCTTACTAAGGTTCACTCGCTCTAAATCGTCCCAGCCAAGTGAACACACGTTGAGTAGCACAATATCAAAGTCACCACCTTGGTTAGATGTTGGGAATTCAGTTTTTAAGCGCGCTTGTTGTTGATAAAACGCCGACATTGCTTGTTCGGGGTTTAAGGAGGTGCTTTGTACATTTTGTTGCGTTGCTTGCGCGCTATTTTGTACGTAAGTTGGCGCGGGTTGCATACTCTCTTGGCTGGCAAAAAATTGTAATGCGCCAATATACAAAATACCCGCGATACTCACCGTGGTAAAACGAACCCAATTTACCAAATAAATATAAACAATCACCAAAACCAGCGCCATGGCGACGAATTGCCACGATAAAAAGCGCGACAACAACTCGATAAGGTATGGCAAACTAAAATCACTAAGCAGATCACCACTTTCAAGTAAGCGACTAAGCGGTGGTAAATAAGAGTCATAATGCAATAAAAATAATGCGACAAATGCCCCGATAATATGTTTGGCCTTAATCAACAAAGCATGCTTGAATGGCAGTAAAAGAAACGCAATAAACGCAATATTTTCCAGTACATGCAAATCGATAACATCTGAAAAAAATAAGCCTAGCTTGACTAAAAAATATAAATTCCAAAGCCCTAGTGCGTCATAACGCAACGGATCTTTATCTGGGTGTGCAATGCTCATTGATTATTCTTTTTCCTGCGGCTTATATGGATGAATCGCTTTATGTTTAAACGTCCACGCTTTGTACAGCTTAGTAACAAAATGCTTAAGCTCTTTTGAAAACTGTGCGATTGCAATGCCTATCACAATGCCAAAAATAAACGCCAAAATAATATAAGTTAAGTACATTAATTATTTTCCAGAAGCTTAAGAGGATGTGCTTTACAAGGCTTACGACTTGGAAAGCGGTTTATATCGTGTACAACAGCCGTGCGTCCTGATGTACTCATTGCAAGTGGCACTTGCTCTACCGCAGATTCTAGTAACTGTACGGAGAAATCTTCCAATTCTTTGTTGTCGTCGGCGTGTTTAAGCTCTCGGCAAATTTGTTCTATGTATAAGTCTTGCGAATAAATGCTATGAGCAGCAAAGAACTCACTGATTGCTAATCTGAATAATCGCTCAATGGCGTTATCCACATCATTTTCTCGGCAAGCATGCAAATAAAGCAAAACTTGCGATTGATTCGCAGTAAAAATATCACCGTTACGTTTTACAGAAAAAAGACGTAATGCATCAATTGGCTCGACACCTTTAATCAAATCCAAGATCACCAAAACGCCACTAATCCCCGTCGACAAACTGGCTTCACGTTGCAGTTTCACGGCATCAACAAAGCTATTTGGTGTTAAATACCCTTTTGCTTCCACCCCTTTAGCATGAGCCAGTACTGCTTTGTAATCTTTTGGCAGCGTACGCACAAACTTAACGCCTTGCAAAGCTTGCACCTGCGACATCAAACGTGAAATATCTGTGGTTGTGTGCAAAATTAAATTAACGCCTAAGGTTAAAAATACACACTCATCGTGGTGACGTAACACGCCATCTTTGTTTTTAATTACAATTTTTAGCCAAGGCCCGCAAACATCTCGTAATTCATAGCAAAGTGCAGCAAGTTCCGTCTTTTTAACATCATGGGACGCACACAAAACCACTGTTGCAGCTTTATTTTCGCGAGCATGTTCGGCTACGCTTTGGTTATCGTCGCATATTAAATAATGTGGCGGTAATTTTGTCTCGCTAGGCAACAACTCTTTGCTAATAAAAACCTGTTCTAAATTTTGATAAACAGGTTCAACATTCGCTTCATTTTGAACGTTTAGCTCGGCCGATACCGGTTGTTCAAAAAACAACTGATAACTTATCTGGCTTAGCACCCCTTTTTCACTGCGCCAAAAATCAAAGTACAAGTTGTGGTTCATTAAATGGCTATTAAGATGGGCAACACCGTCAATTAATTTGCTGTGAGCTAAAAAAGTGGGCGCTTTTTGTTGCGCTGTTTTCCCTGTAAACAAAAAGATCAGGCTAATATTGTAGCGTTCAGCTATAGATTGCGTTTTATGCAATAGTTTTTTAACTAATTTAGCTTCAAAGTGGTTAGCTAAATCTTCGGAAAAGTGAATAATTAAATGCGCACCGCGAAAGCCAGAATAATAACTTAGCTCTTCAATTGTTTGTGAAATAAACTGAGTGCTGTTTTCGATAAAAAACGATGTGTCTAAGGCAAAAAGTTGCGCTTTTTTTAGTTGCGGCCATTTATCTGATTTAGCAGAAAATCGCTCAGGGTCTTGCGATATTACAAAGCTCTTGCTTTGTTCGTTTATTGAGCTCAAGGCAAGCTCAATACCTGCTTCTTCGCTGTTGGCGAAAAGCGCGTATGTCGCTGCTTTAAAAATAAGCCCATGATCGCTCTGAATACCCAAAAAGTTCAATTTATGCACATTTAACCCACTTTTGCTTTATAAGCGCATTATTAATACATAACGCGTCGCTCTAAAAAAGTAATACTTTCTATTTAGATGAAAATATGATTTTATATACAATCATTTAGCCAAGTCCAGCGCCATTGTTGAGAAAAGTGCTAAATTTTAGTTTGCTCAAGCCGATAACAATTAATTCAAATTGTATTAAGCTCGCAAAATTAAAGGCCTACAAGGAAAACACACGTTATTTTGTCTCAAATGCTACGTAATAGAGTGTAATAGTTTAGCCCAATCTAACCGACTAATAATATAGAAGCTTTAACTTAAGAGGTTAATATTGTGACTAATAATCAAAACGCTGAAACCATAGAAAATGCGTATCATGCGCACGATATTTCTAAATTGGAAACAAAAAGCAAAATTGCTGTCGCCGATTACGTTGAGATTACAGAAAAGCAAAAAGAAATGAAAATCATTGCTAAGTATGATCTTTTTAGCGAAATCGAAGAAATTTAATAATTATACGTTTTAACAAAGCCCATTTTGTATGAATCGAGTATTTTTTAAAGGCATGAAAGGTGGTACGGGAAGTACATCTATTATTGCCAATATAGCAACACTGTTATCTCAAAGCCATCACGACGTGTTGTGTATTGACCTTGATTCTAAAAATGAACTGTGTCTGCACCTTGGCCACGAGTGGCAAAACCAAACTGGCTGGACAAATAAAATAGCGGATGCCGAATCTAGTTGGGCTGATATTGCGTTTATCAATGAAGATAACGTTAAATATGTGCCTTATGGCTCGGAACTTGCCAATAATTTTTCATATAATACACTGTTAAATCAGTCAAAACGTTTAGATATCGACCACAACAGTTGGTTGCTGTTTGACGTACCAAGCCATATGTCACTCGATGACTTAGCCCTTGATGACAGCGATATCGTTATCAATGTAGTGACCTGCGACCCTGCGTGTTATAGCCAAATTAAAAAAGGTAACACACATAACCAAGCGTATTACTTAATTAATCGCTTTAATGCCAGTAACCCGCTTGAACTCGATGTATATCAAATTTGGCGTGCAAATTTAAAGCAATTAGCACCGTTTTTTATTCATTTTGATAGCGCGGTACCTGAAGCACTTGCAGCTAAAAATGTGCTTATTAACACTTCACCGCTCAGTGTAGTAAAAGAAGATTTTCACGCACTCGCAAGCTGGTTAAATAACAAACGCAAGAGTCTGTCGTAACACATATGAATACGTCTAGCCTCGTTAGCCCAAAGCACAATATTGGTAGAGTAAAGTCACGCTATCGCTTCTTTTTTGAAGAAAATAGTTACAGTGTATTTATGTCACTGTTACTTACTGTGGCTTACTTTGTTTTGCATGCCTTTATTAAGTTAGAACGTATCGATTTTGATAATGCTTTTTATCGCTACTTTCCACAATTAAAACCGAACCGCTTTCGCCTTGGCGACCCAATCCGCTTTGTTATTCAGTTAACCTTTCTCACGCTAGTAAAGTTTAAACGTGATGGTAAACAAGCCGTTGAAAAAGAATCAAAGTATTCCATTTTCAAAATTTTGCCGCTATTTATCGACTGGGCAATGCGATTCGATAAATGGTTTACCCTACGCGTGCGGCAATCACTTAACAAAGAAATAAATGAAAATACCCAAACCGGATTTCAAAAATTAACCTCCGCCGATTTTTGGGAAAAACCTCATATCACTAAAATACTGCTTGCTGCGGTACTTTTTTTATTGGCGATATTTATTACGGTTCCTTTTTCCCTTGAAGCACAAGCGATTTTTATGAGTTTGATCTTATTTATCGCCTACTCATTGCGAGGTATAAAAGGACCATTGCCGACTATTGTAATGATAACATTGTCAATTACGACCTCTACTCGTTACATTTGGTGGCGTGTAAATGAAACACTGAATTGGGGTGACCCTATAGCCTTGTTTTTAGGATTTGGCTTACTTGCCGCAGAAGCGTATGCCTGGTTTATTCTAATTTTGGGCTTTTTCCAAACCATGCGCCCGTTAAAACGTAAACCAGTTAAGCTTCCTAAGGACACCAGTAGTTGGCCTACCGTTGACGTTTACATTCCAACTTATAACGAGCCTTTAAGCGTTGTAAAACCAACGACTATCTCAGCTTTGGCGCTAGACTGGCCAGAAGACAAGCTAAATGTGTATATTCTTGACGATGGCAAACGCGATGAGTTTAAAGAATTCGCCGCTGAGATTGGTGTTGGCTATATTGTTCGTCCAAACAACTTTCACGCTAAAGCAGGTAACCTAAACCATGCAATGCGTTACACTGATGGTGAGTTAATTGCCATTTTCGACTGTGACCACGTACCTGTACGTTCGTTCTTACAGATGACCATAGGTCAATTTGTCGAAGACCCTAAAATGTGTCTAGTGCAAACACCACACCACTTTTTCTCTGCCGACCCGTTTGAAAAAAACCTCGGTAATTTTGCCCAAACGCCTAACGAAAACATGCTGTTTTACGGTCTAATTCAAGACGGAAACGACTTATGGGATGCTACCTTTTTCTGTGGTTCTTGTGCCGTAATTCGTCGCAGTGCAATTGAAGAAATTGGCGGCTTCGCGTTTGAAACGGTTACAGAAGATGCTCACACAGCACTTAAAATGCAACGTAAAGGCTATCGCACCGCTTACATTAATATTCCACAAGCAGCGGGACTTGCTACTGACAGTTTGTCGACCCACGTGGGCCAGCGTATTCGCTGGGCGCGGGGTATGGCGCAGATATTTAGGGTGGATAACCCCTTGCTTGGGCGCGGGCTCTCGTTAAGCCAACGTTTTTGTTATTTGAACGCGGCAATGCACTTTTTCTCTGGTATTCCGCGCATCGTGTTTTTAACGGCACCCTTGGCACTCATTTATTTTGACGCCTATATTATTTATGCGCCGTTTTTAGCAATTTTACTGTACGTGGTACCAACCCTGATGCAGGTTAAAATTACCAACTCCCGAATCCAAGGTAAATGGCGTTATTCATTTTGGGGTGAAGTATATGAAGCTGTGCTTGCTTGGTACATTTTAAAGCCTACAACCGTGGCACTTTTTGCGCCTAACAAAGGTAAGTTCAACGTAACCGAAAAAGGTGGTTTAACCGATAAAGATTTCTATGATTGGGAAATCTCAAAACCATACCTTTTTCTCGCAACCATTAACTTGATTGGCTTAGTTGTTGGTGTTTTTCGCATATTTTTTGGCGACCCCGTTCAAATCGGCGTATTGTTAATCAGTATGGCATGGGCACTGTACAACTTTATGATTTTAGGTGCGGAGATTGCGGTTGCGGCAGAAGCAAAACAAGTAAGGCGCTCTCACCGTATTACGGCGAACTTCCCCGCTGCACTGCGTGATGCGAATGGCAGAACATACAAAGTACGCGTAACCGATTTTAGTGATGTTGGTGTAGGCGTACAGTTGCCAGCTGATGATTTAATCAATGTGGAAACTGATGTTGACCTGATAATGTCACGTGGACGTCGACAATTTTCATTTCCGTGTAAAGTGATTAACGCACGTAAAAATCGAGTTGGATTGATTTTAAGTAATCTGACACTTGAACAAGAGAAAAACTATATTGAATCAACCTTTAGTCGCGCTGATGCGTGGCTCGGTTGGCAAGAGAATTTTACGCATGATCTTCCCTCTGAAAGTTTTAAGCATGTAAAACAAACCAGTATTCGTGGTTTTAAAAGCTTAATTCTTCATGCACCAGCGAAAGCAAAGAAATACATAACAAAGATTGGTAATATTTTAATTTTGGTTGGCTCATTTATGCCGCAAAAGCCAAAACTGGGAAATTTAAATTATGAAAGTGCTAACTAAAGTAGCAGGAAGCATATTGGCGCTCAGTTCGCTGTGTAGTATCAATGGCTACGCAACAACAAGCGGCAACAATGCAACAGGCAACTTTGCCCGCAACGCAACCAAAATTGCTGAAAATAAAGACATATACAAACAAGGTTACCCTGAGGCAGGTCCTCAAAGCACCTTGTCTTATACATTTGAGCAATTGAACCGACCTGATATGCGTTTGCGCGGAGTGCAAGCAAGTCGTACGGTTGATTTTACTAACCGTGTTGATCACATTATTACCGATTTAAGTCTCGACTTTGCATTTACCAGTTCACCTGCATTGATCAAAGAGCTTTCCCATTTAAAGGTGTATTTAAATGAAGAAGTGATGGCGACAATTCCGGTCACCGACGCGAGCCCAGATAAAGTTAACGAGGGCATGCAGCGCCATAGCATTAAGCTTGAGCCTAAATTTGTTGAAGACTTCAACACCCTTAGATTCGAGTTAATTGGTCACTATACGCGTGAATGTGAAGACCCATTTCATTCCAGTATTTGGGCCGATATTAGTCGTACCAGTCGCATTACCTATACCGAGCAGCAATTACCATTTGAGAGCTTACTCGCTCAGTTCCCAGAACCGTTTTTTGATGAACGTGATTACGCTCAGTTAACACTGCCGTTTGTATTTAACGAAACACCAGACAACACAACATTGCACGCTGCAAGTATTTTAAGCTCGTGGTTTGGCGCAAAAGCAAACTGGCGTGGTGCAAAATTCCCAGTTAACTACAATGCACTACCAAGTTCACACAGTGTTGTTTTTGCAACCAATGATAATCGCCCTGATTTCTTAGCGGATTACCCAGGCGTTGATGGCCCAGTTGTTGAAGTAATTGCAAACCCAGAGCATCGTTACCAAAAACTCTTGTTGATCTTAGGCCGTAATAATGATGACTTAAAAGTTGCAGCGGAAGGCCTAGCATTAGGCTTGCCAATGATGACTGGCCGCAGTGCAAAGATTAACAAGGTCGAATACATTGAGCCGCGTAAAGCTTACGACGCACCGCGTTGGATCCGCTCAGATCGCCCGGTTCGTTTCGGCGAATTGGTCGAGTATAAAAATCAACTGCAAGCTGTTGGCTACAGTGCACCACCAGTAAAACTAGATGTACGTGTTGCGCCTGATTTATTCACTTGGTACACCGACGGCTTACCAATCGAATTAAAATACCGCTATACACCACCTACAGATAAAGGTGTATCACGTCTTAATATGTCGATTAACCAAGAGTATGTGCAAGGTTACAAACTCGACCCGAATGAGTACTCAACGTTAGTCGATGAAGATATTCGTATTCCACTACTATCGACCGATGATACCGATAAAGAACGTTACTTTACCGTACCCGGTTTTAAAGTGGATATTAAAAATGACGTGGCCTTTGAGTTCTTATTCTCAACTGAAAAAGAAGGGTTTTGTCAGACTACCGCACCTGAGGGCACCATAGGCGCAATTGATGAAAACTCAACAATTGATGTCTCTGATTATCACCATTATATTGCGATGCCTAATTTGCATGCTTACGCACAAGGTGGTTTTCCATTTACCAAGTTTGCAGATTTAAGCGAAACCTTAATTGTTTTACCTGAATCACCTAACCGTGATGAGGTCGAAACCTTGCTTACTGCAACAGGTCACTTAGGGCAAACAACGGGTTACCCATCTCTAAAAGCAACGATCCTCACCGATAACGGAGCAGACATTGATTTCGACGATAAAGATATCTTGCTCATTGGCTCGCAAACAGGTGCAGATAGTTTTGCTCAAAACGAGCATATGTCGGTGCTGATTAATCACTCTCTACGTGAAATAAAACAAGCAATTTATGAAACTCAGCCGTACAAGTACGCTAAGAGCAATGAAGATGCCTCAACGCACGTTTCACTTGAGAGTTATGGTTCACTTGCAGCCATTGCAGGATTCCAATCGCCGTTTAACGACGAGCGCAGTGTAGTATCAATTATGGCCGCAACTAGTAATGATTTGGGGCTTATCAACAACACCTTAATTGATGGCGCTAAATTAATTCAAGTGCAAGGCACTGCAACAATTATCAACCCTTATAAAGTGCATCAATCGCATTTAGGTGAGCGCTACTATATTGGTTCGTTACCGCTGCACACACTTATTTGGTTCCACTTGTCGGACCATCCTCTGTTATTAGCATTTATGACGATTATTACATTACTTATTTTATCTGTTATCTTATGGCGTGTTCTCAATACTTTAGCGCGCAAACGTGTTGGTAATAAGGAAGACTAAATATGAAAAAGTTACTCATTGTATTATTGCTTCTAATGCCAACATTGCTAAAAGCAGAAAGCTGTATGGTGTGGCCTGAATGGCAGACCTTTAAAAACAATTTTATCTCAAAAGAAGGTCGCGTAATTGATCTTGGTTCTGAGAAAAACATTACCACCAGTGAAGGTCAATCTTATGGTTTATTCTTCGCATTGGTGGCGAACGATAAAGAAACCTTTGATAAGTTACTTAATTGGACCGAGCGTCACCTTGCTGAAGGTGATTTAAGCGCACGTTTACCTGCATGGCTTTGGGGCCGTAAAACGCCATCAAGCTATGGTATTTTAGACTCTAATCCTGCGTCTGATTCTGATTTATGGATAGCCTACGCGCTTGCAGAGGCGAGCCGTTTATGGAATGAGCGTCGTTATGCGGTACTTGCTGCGGTAATGGCAAAGCGCATTTTAAAAGAAGAAACCGAGTTTTTACCAGGACTAGGGTTAACTCTATTACCTGCCCCTTATGGCTTTGAAGTAGGCGAACAAACATGGCGTTTAAACCCAAGTTATTTGCCACCGTTTATTTTCCAACGATTTGTTGAGCTCTATCCAAGCCAACCATGGCAAGAAGTACTAAATTCATCATTGGTAGTGCTTTCAGAAAGTGCGCCAAAAGGCTTTAGCCCTGACTGGGTGTTATACAATCCCAAAAAAGGCTTCCACTTCACTAAAAAGCACAATGATGAGGGTAACTTCAATGCTATTCGAAGTTATTTATGGGTAGGTTTGTTAGCTGATGATGTTAGTTACAAAGAGCAGCTGTTGTTTAAGTTTGACCCAATGGCGCGAAAAGTAAGTGCCAATCGCGCAGTACCACTCAACACCTATGCTAAAACAGGACGCACTGCAAAAACTGGCCCTCTTGGTTTTCAAGCAGCGATTCTACCTTTTATGAAATCATTTGGTGATCGCGTAACGGCAAGTATGATTAATCAAAAGATCAACGCCAACATAGACTATGAGCTGCGAAATAATTATTACAGCAGTGTACTCACATTGTTTGGCACCGCCGCAACCAATGCACGTTTTGAGTTTTTAAATGACGGTTCGTTAGTGCCGGCATGGAGCACCGAATGCAACTAAGAGCGGCAGCATTATTAGTAAGCTGTTTACTTGGGTCACAACTGCACGCCAGTGAAGGCCTTGATGCTCAGCCTATTAGTTGGCTTTTAGAACAAGTTGAACTCGGCGAGGCACAACAAAAACCACAACTGGTGATTGATAGTCTCGCCCGATTAGAGCAAGTTGAACCTGGCAGCCTTGATATTCGCGCTGCCTGGATCCGCTACTACTTCGAGCAAGGTGAAACGGAAAAAGCTGTTGAAGAGCTCAAAGCATTTAAAAAAGATGAACCGTTTTATCCGTATATTCAACGCTTAGATAGCATTGCGTATATTCACTCACCTGAAGGTAAAGAAAAACTGCAAGCTGTGCGCTTATTAGCACGCGCAGGTCAATCAAAAGAAGCTGCAAAGCAATTCAAAGCGCTATTTCGCGGCGAAATACCAACGGCGAGACTAAAGTTTGAATATGCCAACATACTTTCTGCCGATCCAGATAGTTGGCAACAAGCAAAAAAGTTATTTACTAAGCTGACGCAACGCTACCCTAATACTGCACAGTTTGAAGTAGCCTATGCGCGCCATATCTTAAAACGAAAACCAACGGACAAAAAATCGCTGGCAATATTGCGTAAATACGCAACCCATTCGCAAATGCGCATTGAGGTTGAGCGCGTATGGTTAAATGCGTTAGAAGATATGCCAATTAGCACCTTTACTCGCTCACAATACAGTTACTTTTTTAGCCTCTATCCACAAAGTGATTTAGGTAAATTACAGTACGAAGTATTTAGTGAAAAATTGGTTGCACAACTAAAGCTAGAAGCCGATCCTAACTACCAAGCCTGGCAGCGCGCAAAACGCCATATGGCAAAAGAAAACTACGCACTTGCAGAAAAGCTGTTACGCAAAGCAGCCGCTGGCAGACCAAAAGACGCCGACATAGTGGGCGACCTTGGTCGTAGTTTAATGGCGCAAGGCAAACATGCTGATGCCCAACAATATTTTAGCAAGGCCGCCAAACTCGCAGACAGTAGCGATAAACCAATTTGGTTAGGATTATTAAATACTGCCAAGTTTTGGGGGCTGATCAGCGAAGCAAGATCTGCAATTGATGCCTTAGAGCTGACAAGAGCCGAACAACTGCTAGCCAGTGCATTAAAACTCAAAGAAGACACTAATACCGTACTGATTTATTCATCACAGGTAGCACAGGCCAAAGGTGACACAGCGCAGGCGACAAAATACCTGCAAACCGTATTACGCAGTGACCCTAATAATGGCTATGCCCTGTCTTTATTGCTAAATATTGTAGAACAGCAACAAAGTATTAATGCACTAGAGCGATTTGAATCAAGTTTAACTAAAAAACAACGCGAAACAGTCAGTGCGGAAATAAACGCTGCAAAAACGGTTATTTACCGTGAACAAGCTGAAGAACTGTCTGCGCGAGGCGAACCGAAAGAAGCGATTGCACTGCTTGAAAAAGCAATTAAAACCTCACCTACAAATGGCTGGCTTTATTATGACTTGGCCTTTGAATGGCGCAAGTTAGGCGATATTGACACCAGTAAGAAAGTCTACAATCAAGCGCTTTGGCGTTTTCCAATGAATCCAGAAATTCGTTATACCCACGCTCTTTACATGCGTTCGCTAGGCGATTTTCGCGCTGGATTACAAAGCTTATCTTATATTCGGGTGAAAGATTACACGCCGCAAATAAAAGAATTAAAAGAAACGTTAGCGCTCGGTGAGCAATTTGAACAAGTCGATGTGTTAATTGAGACCGAACAAAAAGCCTCTGCCCTTGCCCTGTTACAAGACATCGAAAATCAAAATGATTTAAGTAACCTGCAAACGGCACAAATTGCAGCGCAATGGTACAAATTAGGCATGCATAACCGTGCCACCAGCCAGCTCAAAAGCGCGCTAAATAGCGCACCTAAACTCGATTTCTACTGGTATCAGCTATACAGTGAATGGTTGCTTAGCGCAGACGACGCCGATGATCTCGATTCATGGTTTGCCAATTTGCATATGGCGCCGGCGCAAACCCAAAGTGAAAAGCGCGAAATAGAAAACTTAAAAGTGCGCTACCAAGTAAAAAAACAGCCTGATCGCGAAGAGATTATCTTAACATCTTACCTTAGCAACAACCCATCAAGCATTCCTGCAAATGCACGCTTGCTTGAATTTGCGTTAAATAAAGGTGATTTTGAGCAAGTTGATTTTTTATATGAAAATGCGCACAAATACGGCGAATTAGAGTTCGAAACTGAGTATCAAGTTGCGAAAAAGCCCTATTTAGTAATAAATATGCGCTGGGTGAAAAAGTAGTTAGACACTTAGTTTATCGCGTTCCCGCAGATGAAAACTATAATCAGCGCCGATTAATGGCCCTGTTGCTCGATTTTAAAGATCAAGACAATGCGCTCAGATACCAAAAAGATCTACTCGCACTTTCACCAAGCGACGGCGAATTGCTCAATCTTGCAGGCCAAGTAGCAGACAAATTTGGCCAAAGCGAACTCGCAATTGAATACTATCGTCAAGTACTTACAAAACAACGTGTTGATGTTGCCGACAAAAAAGTGCTGCATGACTTAGCACAAGACCAAGAAACCGATACTTGGTATATGCGCTCTGCTCGTTCGGGCATTGCAAAAATTAAAAACCGTACCGATGGGCATATTGCGCTTGCTGGCGACTTTAGCGGTCAAACCAGTACACAAAATGATCATGAACTGGGCTTAGGTGCTGCGTTATTTGAAGGCTACTTTCCATTTTTAGAGGGTCAGTTATTTGTTAAAGCGGATGCCGTTAGCATCTCTGCCCAACAAACTAACTTTTCAGAACGATTTGCCGCAAGTCGCTACGGCACTGGCGCACTTTGTTATGATACATGCTCGCTATTTAGCATTACTCCTCGCGATCAAGGTATTGCCTTTGGTGTTGGCTGGCAAAACGAAAACTGGCGGGTGGATATTGGTACCACACCACAAGGCTTCTTAATTTCAAATATCGTAGGTGGCGTGCTCTATCAAAATAGTCTCGGTGACTTCAGCTACGACATTGAAATTGAGCGAAGAGCACTCACTAACAGCGTATTGTCATATGCAGGCCTTGAAGACGTTAATCAAAATGAGATTTGGGGTGGCGTTACCAGCAATGGTATTACCCTTGGCTTGTATCACGATCTTGGCCTCGATTGGGGTTTTTGGGCGACGCTGGATTATCAGTATTATCAAGGCAAAAATGTACTTGATAACGACCGAAAACGTGCGATGACAGGTGCCTACTATCGCTTTATCCAGCAGCCAGACTTTGAACTGTCTGTCGGCACTAACTTGTTGTATTGGGGCTATAAGCATAACCTTTCAGAAGAAACGTACGGCCATGGCGGTTACTACAGCCCACAAAAATACCTTGGTCTGTCAGTGCCTGTTACAGTAGATGGTCGTTTTGAGCAGGACTTAGTTTATCGCCTCAAAGTGAACGGTGGTTATTCGCGTACAACCACAGATGCCATTGAACTTTACCCAAATAACCCTGAACTACAAGCTGTTGCAGAGCTCAAAGCAGTTGAAACGGGCATTGACCCAATATTTGCTGCTGATAAAAGCAGTGGATTTTCATGGGGTATAGAGGGCTTAGTTGAATACCGCGTGCAACCTCAATGGTTAATTGGTGCGAGCTTTAATATCGACCGCGCTGATTTTTACGAACCAAATTACGGTCAAATTTACGTGAAGTATTTGTTTAACCCTGTTTACGGTGAGCTGCCATTAGTACCAAGGCTAATCGTGCCTTACGCTAACTATTAATCACATAATTGAAAAAGGGAGCAAAGCTCCCTTTTTTATTTGTTAATTACTGACTTTGACTGCGCCAAAGAGCGGCATAACGCCCTTCTTTTTCAAGTAGTTGTTGGTGTGTACCCTCTTCCACCAGCTGCCCTTGCTCTAAATAAAAAATGTGATCCGCATCGGTCACGGTTGAGAGGCGATGAGCAATCATAATCGCAGTATGATGGCGTGCCACTTTTTTGATGGTTCGCATTATGGCTTCTTCGTTATGACTATCAAGTGCTGAAGTTGCTTCATCAAATACCATAATAGGAGAATCTTTCAATAGTGCCCTTGCAATCGCAACGCGCTGTTTTTCACCTCCCGAGAGCTTTAAACCGCGCTCGCCAACATGGGTTTCAAAACCATCGTTAAGCGATTCAACGAAGGTTTTAAGATTGGCAGCTTCGCTTGCGGCAATCACTTGCTCTTTCGTTGCCGATAAGTTGCCGTAATGAATATTGTCATAAATACTGGCGTTAAATAACACGGTATCTTGTGGAACCACGGCAATGACTTCGCGTAATGAATCTAATTTAACCTGAGCGATATTCTGCCCGTCAATTTGAATGTTGCCATTGGTTACATCATAAAACCGGCAGAGTAACTTGGTTAGAGTACTTTTTCCAGAGCCACTCGGACCAACAATTGCTACCTTGCTCCCCGCCTTAATATTAAGAGACAGGTTATTTAAAATTGTGCGCTCTTTTGCATAACCAAAGCTGACATTTTTAAATGTAATGACTCCTTGGTTTACCGCAAGTGACTCACTTTTGCTATTGCGCGACACAGAGGAGTCAACCTTGAGTAAATCAAACATATTTTCAATATTGGTGAGCGAGCCTTTAATTTCACGATAGACAAAACCCAAAAAGTTAAGTGGCATGAATATTTGCATCATAAAGGCATTCACTAACACAAAATCACCTAGGGTCATCGCGTTTGCTTCCACATCAAGCGCCGCAAATAACAGCATTGAGGTCATCGCTGTGGCAATTACAAGGGCCTGACCGCCATTTAAGGCAAACAGTGATAATCGGTTTTTACGGCGTGCTTTTTCCCAAGCCGCAAGTTCAACATCGTACTCTTTAATTTCGTGCTCTTCGTTATTAAAGTATTTAACTGTTTCAAAATTTAACAGGCTATCAACGGCGCGGGTGTTTGAACGATTATCAGCCATGTTGGCTTCGCGAATAAACTTTAATCGCCAATTAGTCACATACACAGTGAACGTAATATAAACCACCACTGAGGCGGCAATCACTAGCCCGTATTTGGCGCCATACTTGGTAGTTAAAATACCAATTACCAACATCAGCTCGATTAACGTTGGGCCAATATTGAAAACAAAGAAGCGCATCACAAAACTAATGCCCGACACCCCGCGTTCAATATCTCGGGCAAGGCCACCGGTTTTGCGATCTAAATGAAATTTAAGGTCGAGGTGTTGTAGATGGCTAAATACTTTCATACTAATACGGCGCATGGCGCGCTCAGTAACACGGCCAAACAGCATGTCACGTAATTCAGACAACACCACATTGGCAAGGCGCAGTACACCATAGGCGGCAATTAAACCAACCGTGCCTAATAACACCACATTATTTTGTTGATCTAACGTGTCTACCGTGTATTTCAGTACAAAAGGTAAATAAACACTGGCAAGCTTAGCAAATACTAAGCAACAAAACGCAATAATAATGCGCGTGCGAAATTCTAATAAATAAGGTACAACTTGTTTAAAGACGCGTATATTAAAGCTGTCATTTTCGTTTGGCACAGAAAAACCGCGGCGCATAACTCACTCGTGCTCATTAAGATCAAATATAGGATGTATTATGTATTGGCAAGCAGTTGAACAGCAAATAGAAATCGCATTAAAAACAAAAACGCTCCAGCCACTCACAACACAAAGCCAATCCTTTTTGGATAATAATATTCACTTCACGGTGCACTTGCGCGTCGCTAAAAAAATCGACAAACCCCATCAAAGCACGCAAAAGACCAACCCATTTTTACCTCATGAAGAGGCGATGTTTGTAAAAGACTGCCCACCGTCACACAAGCTGCTGTTAAATAAGTTTCCGGTATTAAAACCCCATGCACTGTTGTGCAGTAAAGAATTTGTAGCGCAGCAAAGCCCATTAACGGAGTCTGATTTTTCAGCTTGGCTTCAACATTTAAATTCGCCTTATGATGTTGGCTTTTATAATGCGGGCCCTATTGCTGGTGCCAGCCAAGGTCATCGCCATATGCAATTGATTCGCTTAGCACACAGTGACACCGTTACGGCTATTGCAAAACAGCTAGACGACATCAGCTTTGTGCGATTTGGCCCTCTAAATTTAGCACTGTGTATCAAATATTATCAGCAAGCGCTTCAACAATTTGCTTTGAATAACAATGACATTGAGACCGGTGCATACAACCTAATTATACATAAAGACTTATTCTGGTTAGTGCCACGAAAAACCGCGCATATCGAATCAATATTCGCTAACGGACTTAATTTTTGCGGCCATTTTTTGGTAAGAGATGAAGCGCATCTACACTGGTTAAAGGAACACGGTTTTATCGCGTTTTTAAGAGGCCTATGCCAAGACCTGCATAAATAAACAGCAAAAGTGCATACAAACAGGTCAAATCTGTTAGATAAGGGCTTTTGTTTAAAAAACTCTCTAGGTATACTGGCCGGATGCAGTTTGTATTAATAACCTTATTTTACCCCTCGTTCAGTATGTTTATTAACACAAATCTGCTTTCTGGGTAACTGTTACCCAAACACAACTATTGGCCGCCCGTTCAAACCGAAAGGTAGTAACAACAATAATAATATTGGCCACAACAATAATTTGAATTAGGAAGCATACGATGAATTCAGTCCCTAAAGCAGGTGAAATGTTAGGCCATCCGAAAGGCCTATTCCTGCTATTCACTACAGAACTTTGGGAGCGCTTTAGCTACTACGCAATGCGCGCAATCTTAGTACTTTATTTAGTAGACCAAGTATATTCTGAAGGCGGTAACGGTATGGGTTGGACCCAAGCCGATGCACTTTCAATGTATGGTACATTTACTGGTCTTGTTTACCTTACGCCATTAATCGGTGGTTGGTTAGCGGATCAATACTTAGGCCAACGTAAAGCAATTTATATCGGCGGCTTCTTAATGGCTGCGGGTCAGTTTATCTTAGGTACACCACACGCGTGGGTACCAGGTATGGAAACAGAAGCCTTCTATGTAGGTTTAGGTCTATTAATTGCTGGTAACGGTTTATTCAAGCCAAATATTTCAACCATGGTTGGTGATTTATATGAAGAAGGTGATAACCGTCGTGATGGCGCATTTACTATCTTCTATATGGGTATCAACGTAGGTGCTGCACTTTCTGGTATCGTAGTAGGTTCGGTTGTTGCACATTATGATGGTAACTACCAAGCGGGCTTCATTTGTGCCGGTATTGGTATGATCTTCTCACTTATTATTCAATTCTTATTTGCGCAAAAACTACTTGGTAACATAGGTACAATCCCAGCGGCTAAGTTAGAAAAGCAACAACAAACAGAAGTACGTAAAGAGCCATTAACTGCTGTTGAGCGCGACCGTATTAAAGTAATCATGGTATTAGGCCTTTTCACTGTTGTTTTCTGGGCAGGCTTCGAGCAAGCTGGCGGCCTAATGAATATCTTCACTAACGAATACACAGACCGTAACATTGGTAGCTTCGAAGTACCGACTACATGGTTCCAATCTTTAAATGCAATTTTCATCGTTGTATTTGCTCCGGTAATTGCGTCTATCTGGATCCGTCTTGGTAACAAAGAACCTAACTCACCGGTTAAATTTGCACTTGGCCTTATCTTATTAGGTATTGGTTTTGTATTTATGATGGGTGCGGTTATGGAAATGGACGGTGACCCAACAAATAAATCAAGCATGTGGTGGTTAGTAGGTGCATACTTCTTCCATACCATGGGTGAATTATGTTTATCACCAATTGGTTTATCAATGGTAACTAAACTAGCTCCGCTACGTATCGCATCATTAATGATGGGTGCTTGGTTCCTATTTATTGCAATTGCTAACAAAGTTGGTGGTATCGTTGGTTCATTTATTGGCCACGGCGACACGACTAAAGAAGAGCAACTTGCAAATGCAATGTCTATCTTTGGCGGTATCTTTATTACTGCGATTGCTTCAGGTGTTTTACTGTACTTTATGGCAGATAAACTCGTTGATTGGATGCACGGTGCAGAAGATCACCACCACACTGAAGAAGAAGTGTTAGAAGAAGAGCTTGAAGTAACAGCAACTCGTTAATAACGCACTTATTACAAAAAAAGGCCTATAATTTTTATAGGCCTTTTTTTATGTCATTAAGTGTAATTGAAGCTTAGCTGCCAGATATGGTATTTTTCACCCTCAATTTAATTCTTTTGGGTGATATGTGAAAACTTACAAGCTTTTAAGTTCATTACTAATATGTTTAGCGCTAAGTGCATGTGGTGGTGGCGAAACTGAAAAAGTATATGTGCCAGATCTAGAACAAGGTGGCGTAATCACACCATCGATGAGTTTAAACGCCAGCTTTGATAATGGCAGAATGGCGCTGCGTATACCCGCAGGCATTTCAGACAGTGATTTCACCCTAAAAGTTAGCACATCACAAAGCGCGCCTTCAACGCAAACGCAACAGGTAATTTCAAACACCTATACGCTCTCACCTGAAGACAAAACACTACTCAACCCAATTGAAATGGAAGTGTTTGTTGATTTAACTGAATATCAACAAGGCAAAGTGTATTTAGCCCGTTTAGAAAATACAACTTGGTATCCAATTACCAGCAGTGTCGGTGCTGCAAGCGTTAAAGCGAACCTTAGTCAACTAGGTCAGTATGCGGTGCTTTTTGAGCCAAAGCGCGAATTAGAAATTAGCAAAGTGATTGGCCCGGAGTGCGATACCAATGCAAATGAGCAAGCGCTGCGCTTTATTCATGTGGCCGATTTACACTCTCGTTTTGGCTATAAAGAACAACTCTTCAGTCGCATAAAAGGCCACTATCAAAATGCCAAATCAACACAGCCATATACTTTATTCACTAATGGCGGCGACGACTATGAAAAAGGCACAGTAGCAGAACAAATTTCACAAGGGCTTGCCACGGTCGATGCGATAAAAGCGATGGAATTTGATGTACGTGTTGTTGGCAACCACGATTATGCGTGGGGACCAGCACAGCTGTTAGATTATGCCAATGACGACCATGCCATAGTGCTCGCCAGTAATACGCGTTATGTCGGCAATGACGAAAATGGCTTCGCTGCTGTTGATTTTGCTGCAGTGCAAGTAGGTTGTTTAAAGGTAGGCTTTTTTGGCATGACTTCAGTGCCATGGAACGAGCTCGATGAGCCGCTACAAACCGCCCCTATTCCAGATTTTATCCCCGACTTTAAAATGAACTGGGACTGGACTTCCGTTGCGCAAGGTATTGTTAATACGTATCGTGAAGATGTTGATTTTATGGTTATGCTTAGCCACATGGGCATAGGTGGCGACACCCGTATTGCCGAAAACATCACTGGCGTTAATTTAGTATTAGGTGGTCATACCCACGGCGGCGAAAGTATTCAGGCACTCGATAACGGTGCGCTGGTTATTCAGCCAAACTTTTTTGCGCAAGGCCTAACAGACTTAACTCTGACAATAAATACCGATTCAAACACAATTACTAACTATGACTACAAAACTTATTTAACGAGTAATATCGATGTCGTTGATCAACAAATGGCCGGCACTATTGAGCAAATTATGGGTCGCTACGCGCCTGATACCAATACCGCTATTGCCTTTTCTGAAAATTACCCTAACGAAGCGCAAACCGCCGAAATTTTAGCAAATGCAACATTCTTTACCCACAGTGTCGATGCCGCCTTGTTTGATCCAATTCAAGTACAAAACCGTTGGACTCCGGGCAAACTAACCCAAGAGAAGTTTCACGAGACCTACTATGTTGAAAGACAGCCATCTGACACTCCTGGGTTTAACGCGCTTTATGAAGTCTCCATTACGGGCAGTGAGCTAAACCAAATGCGTTTAGCGCAGCCTGAATGGGTATTTAAACTGGCAAGTGATAAATCTATCAGCAATGACAAAACCTATCGCGTAGCACTGCAAAAAGGTCCCGCCTATAACGGCAACCTGTTCTTCTCGGGGATTACGTTACCTACTCCTACGGAATTGTCAGAATCTTGGTGGGCGCTTGATCAGTATGCCCGCCAGCGAACCAGCCAATGTGTGCATATTGATACCAACCAACCGTTAAATAGCTGCCTTGAAGATAACTATGTCACAATTTGGAATTTCAATGATTTAGATGCGCCATTCGAAGCTGATTTTGGGCCGAGTGAACTGAGCTACTTTGATCCACTCAATAAAGATTGGGGGCCGGAACGCAGCCCATTTGTAAGCACTAGCGATGCCAATATTGCAGATCTACCCGATGGCAGCTCTGGCGTACTAGCCTTTGGTCGTCATAGCCCATCGCAAGGCTTGGCATTAAAGCACAATGTGCCCGCTAACGGCGATTTTTACCAAAGCAATAAAGTAGCCGATTACACTTTAGTAATGGATATTATGTGGCCGCAAAGCAGTAGCAATGAATTCCGTGGGCTACTGCAAACAGACCCGCTTAACAACGACGATGCGGATCTATTTGTTGACCGCGACACCAATGGTGTAGGTATCACAACCCGTGATAGTGGCTTCTTTGGTAACCTGCAACCCAACATCTGGTATCGCGTTGCAATTGTGTTTTATAGCGCGCCTGAAAATGGGGTTTTAAAAGTATTTATTAACGGCGAGTTAGTCGGTGAAAAAGACGAAGGTGAAATTGGTGAACGCTGGGCGCTCAGTAATACCTTGTTACTGCTGACAGACGATACTTATGAAACTGAACCGGGCTATTTAAACGCACTACTTTTTGCTGGGCGTAGCTTCGATGCAGATGAAATAGCTAACCTTGGCGGCCCAAGTAAAACGATGCGGTTTAATCAAAGTACTCGGGCACTCAATCAAAAAGTGGAACGTCACAGTGAAAGTGTTGCCACGATGGCGATTAACCCTTGGTTAAAACAACGTGAAAAGTTCTTTAACAGTAAAAAATAGCAATGATTCTAAAAGGGGCCAACGCCCCTTTTTTTGTGCGTACGCGTCGCTTACTCAAAATTGTAAATAAAACTGCACAAAAATGAGCAAAAATCACACGCCATTAACAGTGCTACATTTTAGCCTGTTTTTATCTACTCACCATTCACACCGCAGAAATCAAAATTTTACTCGTGCAAATTAGGCTATTTTTTACGCGCCAATAAATCGTATTAAAAGAAACAGCTAAATATTGCCTTTTTTGTATTTAAAAGTTTACAAAAAGCCACCCCTAGCAAAATCACCTCAGCTCTTTTCCTTTTACAACTTTTGCATAATTATCTAGCCAATTCGTGTTTAAAGAGTTGGCCACTCGAAACGTAATAAGCCATCTCTCACTCTTTAGGGGACAAAAAATGACTCAAGTAAATAACCCACTCGGTTTATTAGGTATCGAATTTACTGAATATGCGACACCAGATGCAGATTATATGGACAAGATCTTTGCAGACTTTGGTTTTTCAAAACTGAAAAAGTTTAAAGGTAAAGACATCACCTACTACAACCAACATGATATTCATTTTTTACTAAACAATGAGCGTGATGGTTTTTCAGCTGAATTTGCTAAATCACACGGCCCTGCAATTTGTTCAATGGGCTGGCGTGTAGCTGATGCACAAAAAGCATTTGATGTTGCTGTTGAGCGCGGTGCAAAGCCTGCAACAGATGCGGCTAATAAAGATTTACCATACCCAGCGATTTACGGTATTGGTGACAGCCTAATTTACTTCATCGACGTATTTGGTGATAAAGGCTCTATCTATGCAAATGACTTTGAAGACTTAGCTGAGCAAAACATTGTTGAAGACAAAGGTTTCCTTCGCATCGACCACCTTACTAACAATGTTTACAAAGGCACTATGGAAACATGGGCGAACTTCTACAAAGACGTATTTGGTTTTGAAGAAGTACGTTACTTCGACATTAAAGGTCAGAAAACGGCACTATTGTCTTACGCACTTAAGTCACCATGTGGCACATTCTCGATTCCAATCAATGAAGGTAAAGACGATAACAACAACCAAATTGATGAATATCTAGATGAATACAATGGCCCAGGTGTTCAACACTTAGCGTTTTTAACCAACGACTTAGTGGGCTCTCTAGATAAGCTAGACCAAACAAATATTGCAACTTTAGATATCGTAGATCATTACTACGACACTATTTTTGACCGTGTTCCTTGGGTTAAAGAAGACAAAGATAAAATCAGAGAGCACCAAATTCTGGTAGATAGCCAAAGCGAAGATTGTTACTTACTGCAAATCTTCACTAAAAACCTATTTGGCCCAATCTTTATCGAAATGATCCAACGCGTTGACGATGGTGGCTTTGGTGAAGGTAACTTCCAAGCATTGTTCGAATCAATCGAGCGTGACCAAGAGCGCCGTGGTGTTATCTAAGTTAAGATAAGCTAACAACATAAAAAGCAGCTTTCGTCTTTTTTGGCCAAGCTGCTTTTGCTATTTCAAGGCTAACATGTTTTCAAACTTGAATTTATTAATTCAATCGCCATATTTAGCCTAAGCCAATAAAAGCAAAAGGAAAGACCATGTCTTTTATCAATGAAACGCACGATATTAATTTAAAAAGCTGGGTAAGCAGCGCAAACGTTGCTGGCAATGACTTCCCAATTCAAAACCTGCCATTTGCTTCTTTCCGTCGTAAAGGATCGTCAGAAGAATTTCGCGGTGGTGTCGCAATCGGTGACCAAGTATTAGATTTAGCCGTAGTTGCAAATGCGGGCATTTTCTCAGGCATTGCTCAAGAAGCTGTAGAAGCAGCTAACGCCCCTGCACTCAACGAATTTATGGGCATGGGTAAGGCATATTGGTCTGCTCTACGTTTAGCGCTTTCAAAAGCACTACGTGAAGGCTCTGAGCAGCAAAGTGCTCTTGAATCTGCACTGGTAGCGCAAGATGACGTTGAATATGCACTTCCATGTCATATTGGCGACTACACCGATTTCTACACATCAATTTACCACGCAACAGCCGTAGGTAGCTTATTCCGCCCTGATAACCCGCTTTTGCCTAACTACAAATGGGTACCAATCGGTTATCACGGCCGCGCATCATCAATTGGCGTATCAGGTCAAAGCTTCCCTCGTCCAAAAGGCCAAACAAAAGCGCCTGATGCAGACGTACCGTCATTTGGTCCTGCAAAACGTATGGACTATGAGCTTGAGCTAGGTATCTACCTTGGTAAAGGCAACGAGTTAGGCGATGCAATTAGCATTCAAGATGCAGAAGATCATGTATTTGGTTTCTGTTTATTTAATGACTGGTCGGCACGTGACTTACAAGCGTGGGAATATCAGCCACTAGGGCCATTCCTTGCGAAAAACTTCGCATCGACTGTATCGCCTTGGATTGTCACTACTGAAGCATTAGCGCCTTACCGTACACAGTGGCACCGTGATGAAAACGATCCACAGCCGCTTGATTACCTAGAGTCTTCACACAACCGTGAAGCAGGCGCATTCGATATTCAGATGGATGTGTTACTTGAATCTGAAAAAATGCGTGCTGACGGCGCTGCACCAAGCAAGCTTTCTGAGTCGAGCTTCAAACACAGTTACTGGACAGTAGCGCAAATGGTGACACACCACACGGTAAACGGCTGTAACTTTATTCCAGGCGACATGCTAGGTTCAGGTACTCAGTCAGGCCCTGAACATGAAGAAGCAGGTTCAATGCTTGAACTATCTCGTGGTGGTAAAGAAAGCATTAAACTTAACAATGGCGAAGAGCGTAAGTTCTTGGAAGATGGCGATAAAGTGATTATGCGTGGTTGGTGTGAAGCCGACGGCTTTAACCGCATTGGCTTTGGCCGCGTTGAAGGCACGGTATTACCTGCCAAGTAACCTCCTGCCCTTTTTAGGTGGCAAGCAAATTGCCACCTAATACTCCCTCTTAAGTCGTATTTCAAAAATTTTTCTGGATTTTTTGCAGTATGTTGGTATCTTGTACCGGTTAACTTGCCTGCTAATTAATAATAATCAAAGGCAGTATATTTAACTACGTCGGTTTTCATAATGTTAAAAGCACTTTTTCCAGATAAACAGTTACTGATCCGCCAAAACGGTGACGTAAAATACCTTACTTTGCCAAGTTGGCTGCAAGTAATGCTATTTTTCGTGGGTCTTGCTGTGTGCATTATTGCTGGTGCGGGTAGCTATCAATACGTTGAACTAAATGGCGTGATCACCGAACAACAGCAAGTCATTGAGCAAAAACAATCTGAACTCGATGCGCTACACCTATCCTATCGTGAAAAACACAGCGAACTTTCAAGTCGCATTTCTCAAATTGATGAAAAATCACAACTAATGACCAATATGCTTGAGTCATTACCTGAAGCACAGCAAGAAGAATTTCAGGCGCAACAAGACGCCACGCAAAAAGAAAATGCTCCTGTTCAAACAGAGCAACAAGCGAAAACATCTGACACCGAAACAAAGCCAGAAGACGCTGACGTTACAAAAAAAGCGCAAGATAAAAAACAAGATAGCAAACCTGAGCCTAAGGCTGAAAGTGAAGGTGAATCTGACACACAAGATGACAGCACTAGCGAAGAAACCATTGAAAATGACATCGCGCGTGAAAACCAATTGCTTGATACTCAGTTTACTACCCTTGCTCAAGTTGTCGATGGCCGTACTGAGAGCCTATTAAAAGCGTTGGAAAAAGCTGGAGTTGACCACACAACCTTAATTAACAAAGAGTTAGATGAAACAGCTCAAGGTGGTCCATTTAATGCGGTTGATGCGTCTGTACTGAGTAAAGATCAGCAAGCGCTATTAGATAAAATCGTAGTACTTAATCAGCTAAGCGGTAATCTTGAATTACTACCGACCAGTTTGCCGGCTAAAGCATTTTATGTTTCAAGTAGCTATGGCCTACGTACCGACCCTGTTACCAAGCGCAGAGCAATGCACCGCGGCGTTGATTTAGCTGGCTGGCACAAAACTGAAATTTTTGCCCCAGCACATGGCACAGTAAAACGTGCAGGTCGCAATGGCGGCTATGGTAAATTTATCGAAATTGAACATAAGAATGGATTCGTAACACGCTACGGGCATTTAGCTAAAATTAACGTAAAGCGTGGACAAGAAGTACAAAAGGACCAAGTTATCGGGTTAATGGGTAACTCAGGACGCAGTACAGGCACCCATTTACATTATGAAATTTTACACAATGAAAAACATATTAACCCGTTAAAATTAACTAAGGCATTTGAGAATGTTCTCCAATAAGAAAAAAAATTCGTTTCCTTCTATTATCTCATCAGACGTTGAAATCTCCGGGACAATTAACAACTCAGGTACAATTCAGTTAGAAGGCTGCATCATTGGCGAAGTGAATGTACAAAGCCTAACTATCGGCAATGACGGTCGTGTAGAAGGCGATATTAACGCGCAAGAAGTAATCGTAAAAGGCACTGTTAAAGGTACTATTAAGGCTAAAAAAGTAGTACTAGAGCAGTCGGCAAGTGTAGTTGGCGATATTTTTCACGACACGATTAGCATTCAAGAAGGCGCTTCAATTCAAGGCTCTATGACACAAGCAGCAAAGCCTGTAGTAACAAATACTGAAGAAAAAGAACCGAAAAAAGAAAAGAAGACAGCCTAAATGACTTTATTACGTAATACCCTACTCGCGCTTACATCAGCCGCTATTTTATCTGCATGTTGGTTTCAAGATCCTGCTGTAAAGCAAGTTGAGCAATTTATTAGCGAACAAAAAGTCGATAAGCAAGACGAGAAATGGCGCACTAAACTAACGCTGCCGCCAAAACTTGAATTTGCACCAGACACAACCTACTACTGGGTACTTAAAACAAGTTTAGGCGAAATGAAATTTGAACTGTTTCATAAAACAGCGCCGATGCATGCCTCAAGTACGATTTATTTAACCAAGCTTGGCTTTTACGATTCACTGACGTTCCACCGTGTTATTACAGATTTTATGGCGCAAGGTGGCGACCCACTTGGCAATGGGCAAGGTTTCCCAGGGTATCGTTACGGCGGTGAATTTGAACCTTTAGTATCGCATGATCAAAAAGGCCTATTGAGTATGGCCAATGCCGGTCCAAATACCGACGGTAGCCAGTTTTTTATTACCTTTCGCGCAACCCCGCACCTAGATGGTAAACATACCGTATTTGGCAAGCTAGTTAGCGATGAGGCAGTGTTAGATCTGTTTAACGAAAACGCGACACGCTTTGGTAAGCCAAAACAACAACTGATTATCCAATCAGCGCATATTATTACTGAATAACAAATCATTTAGTAACCAAGCGCTAACCACAAGCCTTGAGCTAACGCTTAAGGCTTGGATCTTCTAAGCATAACGTATACAATTCACCGCCCCTGATAATTGTAGTGAGATTATGCTAAAACTCGCCCTCGTTCTGCTTGTTATCTTTTGCCCAATGGCAATCGACCTTTACCTACCAGCCATGCCTCAGATGGCTGACCAACTCGATACGTCAATTACCAATATTCAATCAAGCATTACCGTTTACATGTTATGTGTGGGCTTTGGACAGCTCTTACTTGGCCCGTTAAGCGACCGTTTTGGCCGCCAAAAAATAGCGATATTTGGCGTTTTTGCTTACTTTATTGGCTCAGTACTCGCGGCGTTTTCCGATACCGTCACCTTGCTAATTATCGCCCGTATCATTCAAGGCATTGGTGCCGCAGCAACATTTGTTAGCACATTTGCGTTAGTACGCGACAATTACAATGCCAACAAAAGTGCCCAAGTAATTTCATACTTAAATGGTATAGTGTGCTTTATTCCTGCATTAGCCCCTATTTTAGGCGCTTGGCTAACCTTGCAATTTGGCTGGCAAAGTAACTTTTACTTTTTAGCCGGATTTGCCGCTATCGGATTTATCGTGTTGTTGGTTGCGATTCCTAAACGCCCTGCTATTGCAACTCAGCAACAAACTGAAGAAAAACTGTCTTATTGGCAGATAATTTCACACCGAACGTTTTTGTTTAATGCCACCATTTGCATGCTGGCAATGGGTGCTATTTTGGCATTTGTCGCACAGGCCCCTAACTACTTAATTAATCAACAAGGGCTAACCGAGCAAGAATTCACGCTCTGGTTTAGCATCAATGCCACAGTGAGTATTATCGCCAGTTTCACGGCACCGCAACTAATCAAGCGCTCTACATCACTCGCCTTGTTATGTGGTTTATTGTTGATGGTTAGCGCTGCGTGTTTGGTTTTACTATTTCAATTTACGCTTGCCAATATAAGTAGTTTTATGGCTGCTATTTTTGTCGGTTCCATGGGCTATTCATTCGCTATGGGCGCGGCTGCAGGTAACGCGCTAGGGCCTTTTAAAAAGCAAGCAGGCAAAGCCTCAGCCTTACTTGGCATGATGCAAATGAGTGGCGCGGGGTTAATCGTCAGCTTAACCCAATACCTACCGCTTGCGATTCCATTTATTATTGCGCTGCACTTACTCAGTGTGCTGCCTTTTTTACTAACGCTAAAACGCCATCAAAGCGCGGCAAAACCATCGTACAACTAGAGACATCAATTAATGATTAACTTTGAATCGCTGCTGTCATTTATCACCTTAAGCTTTTTACTAGCGGTGTCTCCGGGGCCGTCAAATGCGTTTTTAATGGCGCAAACATTTGCTAAGGGCAAAGCCGCGGGCATGCAAACAGCATTTGGCTTTGCCACCGCGGGTGTAATACACACAATATTAGCGGTTGCTGGCCTCAGTGTTATTTTAAAAACATCTCAAATAGCGTATCAAACAGTGCTGATAATAGGTGCGCTTTACCTTGTTTATTTAGGTGTCACCAGCATTATTGATAGCTTACGAAAACCAGAAGTTATTCATTGTGAGCTTACAAATAAAAAAGAAAAAAACATCTTCGTACAAGCTATGCTTACAGAGATTTTTAACCCAAAAGTTGCGCTCTTCTTTTTAGCCTTTATTCCACAATTCGCCGACGGTTCGCTAAGCACACCGGTATGGTTACAGTTGCTGATTTTTGGCTTACTTTACCCAATTTTGGCTTTCCCTATTGATGTGTTGTACGTAAAAAGCGGGAACAAGATTGCAGGTTACTTTAAACATCACCCAAGCGCGCAGCAATGGATTGATCGCATTGCCGGTAGTATTTTTGTTGTATTGGGGTTACGCTTGGTGTTCGAAGTATTTTAAAGTGTGAAAACATGGAACAAATTACCACTGCGATCCCTGCCAAAAAAAGCATTGCGCTTGTTGCCCACGATGGTAAAAAATCAGCGCTAACTCTGTGGTGTCAAAAACACCAAGATGTACTCAGTCAGCACAATTTATACGGTACAGGTACTACTGGCCACTTAATTGAAAAAACCACTGGGCTGGCGGTTGAAAAGCTTTTAAGCGGTCCTATGGGCGGCGATCAACAACTTGGTGCTAAAATCGCCGAGCATGAAGTCAACCTACTGATTTTCTTTTGGGATCCTCTTGCTTCACAGCCTCACGACCCTGACGTAAAAGCATTATTGCGACTTGCTGCGGTGTGGAATATTCCCGTTGCCTGTAATGAAGCAACAGCTGATATGCTAATTGCCAGCGAGCTGATGTCACAACAAATACATCGCACAATTCCTGACTACCATAATTATTTGGCCGATCGCCTCGATTAAATCACTCAGAGCGCCTAACACGCAGAAACCGTGCAAAACGAGGCTTGCCGTATTTCGTCAAGCCATTGTAACGATATGTCACCATTGACCCTATCTCGGGCGGTGTGTTTCTCATAACATCTGACAAGCCACTGCCCAGTTTGATTTGTTGGCCACTTGGCAGCTCAACAATCAATGCGCCAACTAACCCATGGTATTTTCCTTTACCCGGACTGTAACCCACTACCTTTGCTTCAGCATCTTGATACGGCTTAAGCTTAAGTAAATTATCACTGCGGCCATCGCTAAACTGAGCACCTTTTGCATGCAGCATAATGCCTTCGGCGCCTTGATTTATTAAGGCTTGATAGTAGGCATCCAACTCCTGATAAGTAGTAAATTTACGCTGTTCAATTGCCGCCAAATAGTTAGAAGGCGTTGCTTCTATCAATGTTTTGTAATTCAAGTAGCGCTGGTGAAATGCTTGGCTGTGATTCGGCATATCAAATACATAAAACCTTATTTTACGCCACGCTTGATGATTTGCCTTGATATCGAGTACCGTGCTGGCAATAAACTCAAAATCACCATGGCGGCTCCACAATTCACCATCAAGCCACTCACTCGGCCAATCTTCAGTAAACCAAGTTGGCGCATGAATAACGTTACCATTTCGCGTCACAAGCTGGTTGTTTTTCCATATGGCACGCACGCCATCAAGCTTTTCGCTCACTAGGTAATTTTTAATGGGCTGTTGTTGATAAGATTTGGCAAGCTGCACTTCGACACAGTAAGCAGCAGATGTAACAAGTGAGAAGATTAAGAATAGAGAAATTTTAAGAGCCATCATTTCCTCCTTGAAAATTCAACGGCTCTTTAAAGTGTACTTTAAAATTTAAAGTTTGCTGGCAATAAGTGCCTGAACATCAAGTAACGATGAACAGCGACTATCCGCGTGTGAAAAGTCAGCGCTTAGGCTGTATTTATTAGGCACTACAACAGTGTATAGTTCAGCCGATTTGGCACTGCTAGAGCCGGTTACGGTATCTTCAACCGCAAGCCCTGAACTTGCTGTTAATGAAAAATGCGCGATTGCCCTTAAATAAGGCTCTGGATGTGGTTTTGGCTGTTCAACATCATCACGTGTGAAAATCACATCAAAGTACTTTGCAAGATCATGTCCTGTCAAAATAGAATGCGCTTCTTCTTTTGCACTCCCGGTCACTAACGCAACCTTTAGTCCCTGCTCACGGCACCACGCTAGCAACGCTTTTGCACCCGGTAATAATGCGGGTAAATGCAATTTAGATATCTCAGCGAATACAATGTGTTTCTTCTTTGCTAATGCCGATGCGGATAAACCCAGCTGGTGCTCTTCAACAAGCACTTTTGCCGCTTCAAGCGTTGGTTTACCAGCAAACTGCTGGCAAAACTCAGTCTCACTAAAATGTAAATCAAACATCGCAAGTACCTTGTTCCAACTAACGGCATGCAAATGTTCGGAATCAACCAATGTACCATCTAAGTCAAAATAAATTGCACTTAACGACATTGGCTTAGCCTTGCTCTTGCAGTGACTCTGGCACTGGCGAACTTGCCACGTCGCCACTTTCCACTTCTACCAATTCATAACCACGTGCTAAGCGCTTTACGGTGAGCACAGGCTTTTCTAACGCCTGTTTTTGACGCTCAATATCTTCTGCTAAGCCCGTTAAGCTTGTACCAAACGAACCTTCAGCCGTTTCAGACCAATTAACTGCTTTACCATTAATATTGTATTCAACAACATGTACTTGAAACAGTGTACCTTCATCACTTGGGCACTCAATAACGCGATAATTCCAAAATGCAGACATAATATTTTCCTCTAGTTAACGCGCGCTGACTGTAGCATATTTCACCTCAGATATGGATAGCTAATGTGCTGCAACAGCTATTTATGCAGGCCTCTATTTAACCTTATATGAAGCAAACGAAATGTTTCGCTTGTAAAGCTGAATTAATCTAGGGTCTGTTGATCTTTGCTGTTCTATTTTTGTTCTGTTTGAGCGTACTTTTATCGCGGCGCTCGATGTGTGGCCTAGCTATCTAAGCGAATATCGAGCAACAATGAGAAAAGTGCGCTCAAAAGAACCGTTCGGCAGTGCTTGATTGGGTTTTCTACTGTGTTATCGGCTGACTCACATAGAATAACTATGCCACGCAGCCTCTGCCTTGTATAAAACCCAATCAAACTGCTGCAAAAACGAACTTGAAAGGTCAACAGACCCTCGTTTGGTCGCCCAAAATAAATAAAACGCGATACAACTAACGAAATAAGCATAAAGTTCGCAGCATCCAACTGCTTAAAGCTTGCATAAATATGCGTAAACTGTTTGTATAGTGAATAAATAAGCAATTTAGTGTAGAAAGTATGTGGTTGCAAAAAGTAGTTATATTGCTGATATTCTTGTTTAGTGTTCAATCTATCGCTAAATCAACAGAACTTATTGATGTACCCGTTTTAATCGCTGAAGACGTCAAACTACACTTACAACGCTTAAGTAAACAGACCGATATTCTGACTATTTCAGATTTTTCAAAGTTACCGCAGGGGCGCGATTTAGTTGATGTTATTCTGCTCAACCAAGCATTGCACTTAGGCAACTGCCAGTGTCGTTTAGTATATTTTGACAATTCGGTATATGGCCGTAATATCGAACTGCTCAAAAGCGGAAAATACGCATTGAGTGCCGACACGCTATGGCTTTCTGATATTACAAATCACCCCAATACATTGCTCTCGAGCCAAGCAGTTATTCGCAATGGTGAATACGATGTTGGCTTATATACGTCAGTAAATAACGAGCGCGCATTAAAGGCGCAAAATAAAGAGGACATAGCGCGCTTAACCGCAATCTCAAATCGCTTTTGGAGCGCTGACTGGCAGGCAATTAATCAGTTAAACCCTATCAAGCTGGCACATATCGAATCATTTCCAAATATGAAGCGCCTTGTTAAAAGTGAAATTGCCGATTTTACCTTGCTGCATTTTCGCATAAATGATGATGATTTAAGCTTTGAGCAGTTAACGCCTATTCCAAATGTAAAAGCGGTATTGTGGGATAGCCGTCATTTCGCAATATCAACTCAATTTCCTAATTATCAACATATTGCAGACTCATTAAATAAAGGGCTTGAGCAACTTCATCGCGAAAATAAAATAACTAGCGCTTATTTGGCGGTGGGCATTAATCACCCTCTCACTTCAGACTGGAAAATACTAAATGCATCGGATGCACCCTATTACCAAATACAATCACCGTAGGCCATTCTGCAAGTGTAAGCGTATTGTTTTCTTAACAAGATATATTTAAGAAACCACGTATTAAACAATCGCTAAACGAAAAAAAGCCCATCAATTGATGGGCTTTTTGCTATGAAATCTAAATAAATAGGTGTTTAGAAAAATGACACCTTAAACTCAACACCCATAATACGAGGTTGGTTTACCATAGCAGCATTGTTTGAGAAATCTACACCACCTATGAATACTTGCTCATCAGTAATATTTCTAACAAATGCAGATACTTCGTATTCATTGTCGCCAGCTTCCCACAGGTAACCTGAGCGAATACCGCCTTCAAGTAATGCTTCGCCTTCAAATTCAACAGACTCATATAAGAAGAAGTCAATTGCACTGCGGTAAGACCAATCAGTGTATGCGAAGAACTCACCGTCGCCAATTTCTTTGCTGTAGCGTAGTGTGAAGTTAGAAATCCACTCTGGTGAATGCGGTAAGCTGTTGCCGTCTAAGCTATAGCCTTTACCTTCAACAAATGGGTCTGTAATTGTACAGTTAAAGCAGCCTTGCAAGAACAGTGAGTTGTCTTGTAATTCAGTTTTGTTGTAGCTGATGTTGAATGTCGCGAATAGCTCATCAGTTAAAATCCACTCTGAATCTAACTCTAAACCGTAACCAACTGTTTTATCAGCATTAAGTAAACGGTTAAAGTTTGCAGAACCACCTACTGCAGTTACTTGCTGATCATCCATCTGGAAGTAATACGTTGTCGCGTTTACACGGCCACGGCCATCTAATACATCTGATTTAACACCAAACTCAATTGAGTTGATAGTTTCAGAGTCAGCTACAGTTACTTCGTCACCAAATAAGATACGACCTTGAACACTTGGTGCGCGGAAGCTGTTTGCTGCACGTGCGAATAGGTTTACATCATCAGTAAGCTTATAAGCAGCACTCAAGTCCCATGACACGTGTGAATCTTCTGGATTAGCAGATTTTTCTAGGTCGATATTGTTGAAATCACCCGGAGTTACAAGACGTACCGCTCTAAAATCACGCTTGTCATCTGAATAACGAAGACCACCGCTCACTTTTAACTTATCTGAAACGTGGTAATCTGCTGAAGCAAATACAGCCCAAGCCGTTGTATCTTGCTCTTGGAATACATAACCCCAGTTAAAGTCGCCACCTAAACCATCAAAACCAAAGGTTTCAATTGTTTGTTCTTCGTTGTAGTAGTACGCACCCACTTGGTAATTAAAATCACCAGCAAAGTTACTTGCTAAACGAATTTCTTGTGAAATCTGGTCGTGTGATGGGATTGCGTCAGCACTTTCTGATGCAAGGAAAATGAAGCCTGGGCCCATTTCAGGTGTTGGACAACCGAATACAAAGTCGTTACCACAACCATAACCACCATCAACGTCTGCACGTGAGTAAATCTCAGCGCTTTCCCAACCAGTGATTGACGTTAGCGTGTGATCTTCAAAATCATACTCTAGTTTAAGGCTTGAACCTTGTGACTCAACTTGCTGTGTAGCAAATTGTACTGAGTCTTGGTAAATCACTTCAGGATCAAAACCTGCAACAGGCTTGTTTGTGCCTTTTTCAATTGCATTTGCATGGAAAACAATTGGCTTACCATCTAAATCACGCGTGTGGTAATTTAGTAACGCAGTGAAATCACCTGCTTCATATAAAAATTGAATACGTGCCGCTTGCTCATCGTAACCACCGGTTACATCATTGATGAAGTTATTTGGCGCACGGTTATCAATATAATCATCGCGCGTTTGCTTAAGCACTGAAACACGAGCTGAAAGGTTATCGGTTAAACCACCGCCTACAGCACCTTCAAAATCTACTGAATTAAATGTGCTGTAAGATAATGCACCGTAACCTTCAAATTCTTGCGACGGCTTAACTGAGTCAAACTTTACAAGACCTGCAGGCGTGTTACGGCCGAATAGTGTACCTTGAGGACCACGAAGTACTTCTACACGCTCAACATCAAATACCGGAAAACCTTTTAAAATTGGGCTTTCTTGTACAACGTCGTCTACCACTAACGATACTGGCTGTGATGCATTCAGATCGAAATCGGTGTTACCTAAACCGCGCACGTAAAAACGTGGGAAAGTACGACCAAAAGAAGATTCAACTGATAAGCTTGGGATTTTCGCGTTCATAAAACGGATATCCATACCAGCAGAACTGTATGCGTCTAGGTTATCGCCTTGCAGCGCAGAAACCGCAACAGGCACTTCTTGCGCGTTCTCAACACGTTTACGAGCAGTTACTTGAATCACTTCTAATTGTGCAGATTCAGCGCCTGCTTCTTCACCCTGTGCAACCGCAGCACCTGATAAAACTAATGATGAGAATAACGAGCCTTGAATTAATTTAGCTAGCTTTGACTTTTGTAGATATTTCATGGTGGTTTAAAACCTTGTGCACTCAAAATAAAACGTTTGATTAGCTGAACTCAGTTGTCTTGAGACAGTCATAATCATGCTTGTATCCTTTTAAAGTGAATAGCGAAGTTCAACTTTACACGTGTTTAACGCGGACCCATCAATACGAGTACTTAATACTGCGGGTTGAACATCGCCGCAACAGCCAGCCTTTCGGTTAACATGTTGTTTACACCCGTATCCATTTGCGGCAAAAATAATACAAATTGCCACCGTTTAAAAAGGACATATATCCTTGAAAAGTTTCAACAGATCGAATATGAAATATAGTTTAAATGCACTTTTTTGCATCTTTTAGCAGCATTTTTTGCAAAATACTCTAAAAAAGTACATTTAAAGAAAGGACAAATGGCCGCACAGAAGTTACATGAAATTTACATTTCTATGCTGAGAGTAACTCCGGTGATGCCAAAGTAAGTTGATGTTGATGCAACAATGCCATAATTTGAAAGTGAATTTCATCACTAACTTGCAAGTAGGTTTCGAAGTTTGTGGTAGCAATATACGACAGCACGTACAATTCAACGGCAAACGGGCTAAACCCTTTAAAATAAACACGACACGGATTTTCATCTATCAACTCGTGGTTATCTAACAAGGCCTTTAGCGCCACATTAAACTGCTCCAACTGGCTGTTTGACTCTGGCATCGCAAGCAATAACTTAGGGCGAAATGCCATCTTTTCACGTTCCGAAAAGTTTTCAATTTCCATATCAATAAACTTAGCGTTGGCAATGTACACCACTGTACGTTCGATAGTGCGCACGCGAGTGGCGCGTAAGCCAATCTCTTCAACTGTGCCAATAAACTGGCCAATACGGCATAAGTTCCCCACTTTAACGGGCGTTGATGAATAGAGAGTGATCGCCCCAATTAAGTTCTCGACCGACTTTTGCGCCGCAAGTGCAACAGCCAAACCGCCAATTCCTAAACCAGCCATAATGGTAGTGGCACTGAAGCCTAAATTCTCAAGCCAAATTAAAGCAGCTGCAATCACCAATAATGACTTAACGACATTGCCTGCAGGTCTTAGTAAGTAGGTTGCATGATCTTTTCCCTCGGCAATCAGTTTTTCTGAATACTTTTGTTTGAACAAATCGGCAATGCGCCATAAAAACCACAACCACGCAAAAATAGACAATGTCGACGCTTCAGCAACGGCTTTTACCGCAAAAGTTACATTCGAGGTATCTGCGTAATTGCGCGCTAGAATCGTGGCAGTCAAAAAGCTTAATGGGCCATAAAGAAACTGTATATAATTAGCGACTTTAAGATTGGCAAAACGGGTAACACGGATTAAAAGCCAAAAGCCCACTGAGGCAAGCACCACATAAAGCAGCAAGGTTACCGAAAAATAAAGCCATTGCCATAACATCACCCCCATAAAGCGATAACTTGGCAAATTCATCGATAGCCATTCACCTAACTCACTGTAGCCGTAGTACTTATCGAGCAACGGGGTTTTTGCCACTGTGGCATTAGAGATTTTCCAAATTCGATTATCGTTAAACGGAACTCGTTGCAGCAACACAGCAACTTTGCCTTCGGGCGTATCTATGGTGCCAACTAAATCGCGATAGTCAGGTACATTTTCAGGCAAGGTGCCCAATGGATCGTTCGACAAGCCATCAATATCAACCCACAGCGCACGGTCTAAACTGACATGTAATTGGCGGGCGATTTCAGCTTTATGTGTCTCTTCTACCTTAAATGGCAGATTGCGAAAATCGAGGTAATTAGCAGCCTGCTCATAATCTGATTGACGTGCGGCGGTTAAAAACCCTTGCATGCTGCTGCGTGGTGTTTCGCGACCGAGCATATCCCAGCCGATAAAGGTATTAAGTGACTTGTCTTGTGAATGAGTTTGCTCAACGTTTTCTTGTTCAAGCAAATCTTTAACGGTTACTTCGTTTTTCGGCTGCGCTAACGCAACGCCGAAAAACAGGAATAAACTCAAAAGCAAACTGTGCCAGATTGTGTGTTTCATATGCTACATTCCCTATTCACATTTGAGTTTATTTTAGCGATTAACTGTGGCTTTTTGCCTTATTAAATAAAGCTACTTGTTCGTCACTTGGTTCGTCAGTAAGACGACTGACAATCACAATCGCCAAAGTAGCAATAATAAAGCCAGGTACGATTTCGTACATTAAGCTACTTAAGCTATCACCATTTACACTAATTGGTAAATAAATCCACAGTAGTACTGTCACCGCACCCGAAATAATACCCGCAAGCGCGCCCTGCTTAGTCATACGCGACCAATACAAACTCAGTATAACAACCGGACCAAACGCGGCACCAAAGCCAGCCCAAGCATTACTTACTAAACTTAAAATTGAACTGTCACGGTCATAAGCGAGGAAGATGGCAAGTAGCGCGACTGCAAGCACTGAAATACGGCCTACCGTTACTAACGTCTTTTGTGACGCTTGTTGATTAAAGAACGCTTTGTAAATGTCTTCTGTAAGCGAGCTAGACGTTACCAACAGCTGTGATGAAATCGTACTCATAATCGCAGCTAGGATTGCCGCTAATAAAAAGCCTGCAATTAATGGGTGAAACAACACTTGCGATAATAAAATAAAGATGGTCTCAGCATCTTTCAATTCAGTACCCGTTTGATTGACATACACAACACCAACAAACCCTGTCGCTAATGCACCGATAAGCGACACAATCATCCAACTCATGCCAATACGACGCGCAGTCGGTAAATCTTTAACTGAGCGAATGGCCATAAAGCGCACAATAATATGTGGTTGTCCAAAATAACCTAAGCCCCATGCCATCGCAGAAATAACACCCAGTACAGAAACACCCGACGCAAAACTGAGTAAACTTGGGTTAATTTGTTCTACCGTTGCCACCGCATTAGATAATCCGCCAACTTCACTTAATACCACAAACGGCACTAACACTAAGGCTAAAAACATAATGCAACCTTGTACAAAGTCAGTCAGGCTAACCGCCAAAAACCCACCAAACAAAGTGTACACAACAACAACGCCAGCAGTTACATACAAACCTAACTCATAGCTTAAGCCAAAACTTGATTCAAACAGCTTGCCGCCTGCAACCACACCAGATGAGGTGTAAAGTGTAAAAAATACAATAATTACAATTGATGAAATAACGCGTAGCACGCGCTTATCATCGTTAAATCGGTTTTCGAAAAAATCAGGAAGCGTAATTGAGTCATTTGCCAATTCGGTATAACTACGCAAACGCGGTGCAACAATCAGATAGTTAAGATACGCACCAATAATCAAACCAATGCCAATCCATGCGCTACTGAGTCCCGACAAGTACATTGCACCTGGCAGACCCATTAGCATCCAGCCACTCATATCGGATGCGCCCGCCGATAATGCCGTTACACTTGGGCTTAAATTCCTACCGCCGAGCATATAGCCTGATACGTCACTCGTTGACTTTTTATAGGCATAAAAACCAATGCCTAACATCACGATAAAATATAAGGCTAACGAAAAAATTGTGCCGAATTCCAAGTTATCTCTCCTAGGTACTAAACTTAGTACTTTATTCGCATTTTCACATCAAATGCGAGCTGTCATAATATTTCACTATATCAAAACATTACTTTGATTTGTTTATTTCTTGCGATTAATGCAACTGATAGTGCGTCAAATTTGTTCACCTAGGAAAAAATAACCAAAAACAGGTGAAATGCACACTCAATTATCCTATATTCAAGTCATAAAAAATTCTAAAGACAACATACAGGACCTCTGCTTTTATGTATTTTTATGCAGCGAGACAGCCTATTCTAAACCGAGAAAAGAAGCTAATTGGCTACGAACTACTTTTCAGAGACAGTTTAGAAAATGTATTTCCTAATATAAACGAAGACGAAGCAACATCACGTTTAATTGAAGGTAGCCAATTAAGCCTTGGTTTAGAGGATATGACAGGCGATAAGCCTGCGTTTATCAATTTCACTCTTGAGACGCTACTTAAAGGGTATGCAAAAACCCTTGAGACAAAAGAAGTGGTTGTTGAAATACTTGAAACCGTACAACCGGGTAAACGCCTATTAGCCGCCGTAAAAGAACTCAAAGAAATGGGCTATACGATTGCGTTAGACGACTACAAACATGCCCCTGTATGGCGTCACTTCTACCCTTTCGTCGATATTATCAAAATTGACTGGCTCGACACCTCGCTTGAGCAAATACAAGAAATCATTGCTCAAACCAAAGACTTCCCAAGCATCAAATTTCTCGCAGAAAAAGTAGAAACCCCTGAGCAATTTGAAAAAGCAATGGAACTTGGATTTGATTACTTCCAAGGATTCTTCTTTGCTAAACCAGAAGTGGTACAAAGCCGTGCGCTAGCGCCAAACGAAATGACATTGGCTGAGCTTCTTTACCAAACATCAAGCCCAGATATGGACTTAAAGAAAGTAACCGAAGTATTTGAGCGTGATGTTAACTTATCGTACAAGTTATTACGTTATTCAAATTCAGCGGCATTTAAGCGTCGCGCAGAAATCAGCACCATTAAACAAGCGTTGGTTGTACTGGGTGTAGAAGAGCTAAAACGTTTCTTATCAGTGCTGTTCACAGCGCAAGTTGCTTCAGATAAGCCACCTGAACTAATGCGCCTTTGCTTAACACGCGCGAAGTTCGCTGAGCAATTATCTGAACAATCAGGTCAGTTCCAAGAATCATCTAAAGCGTTTTTAACTGGCATGTTGTCGCTTATCGACGGTATTTTAGATCAGTCCATGGACGCCATTTTAGAAAAGCTACCGCTTTCTGAAGAGATTAAACTTGCCATTCTAAAGCGTGAAGGCCGTTTAGCAGACTACCTTGGTTTGGTTGAAGCGTATGAACAAGCAAAGTGGCAAGAAGCCAATGAGATTCAAACCAAACTGAACTTAAATGCAGATGATATTCCAACTGCTTACCACGATGCATTGCAGTGGGCTAATTTACAAATGGAAGCAATGAGTAACTAAGCTCAGAGACAATCTATTTTGCACATAAAAAAACCGACAATTAAGTCGGTTTTTTTATATCTTAAGCGAAACAACTTAGCACTTTACAAATTCTCGAAGAAATCGTCATTCGCAGTTTCTTCTTCGGTCTTTTCGACTTTTGGTAACGGTGGATTACCATCATGCAGTTCGTAAAGCTGACGCTGAAGATAAATATCTTTCATAAACAAATATGGATCGAGTGATTCGTTCAGCAATGCCTCTTGCGGAATAAGCGATGCACGCGCCTCTAATACTTTGATCACCCACTTACCAATTGTGGCTGGTGTACCAAGCGAGATACTTGGCAATACAAACGCATCCATCACATCACCAGAGATATTTCTCGCCGTACTTGGCCCGTAAGCAGGAAACATTAAATAAGGTCCGTCGCCTGCTCCCCAAACACCAAGTGTTTGACCAAAGTCTTCCGGCTCTTCAACCAAACCGATCTCTGAGGCAACATCAAAAATACCAAAAATACCCACAGTCGAGTTCACTAAAAAGCGTGCAACACTAACGCCCGAATTTGAAACTTTGCCCTGCAGCAACGAGTTTGTTGCATCAATCGGCGCATCGAGATTATTCGTTGCATTAACTAAACCATTACGCACAGGCTGAGGCGTTACCTTGCTGTAACCTACCGCAGCTGGGCGCAATACGTACGCATCCAACACATCCATATTAAAGTCATAAATCGGACGGTTCATCGATTGCAACGGATCTCGTGGATCGTCTTTTTCTGGTGGCACCTGTGCGCAACCCGCTAGCAGCAGTACAATAACTGCCGCAAACAGGCTAAACACAGACTGGATTTTTTGATTAAGCACTCAGTATCCCTATTAAAACTTAAAGTAATGTATCAATTGTTAATTCAACTTGATTGACTTGCTCGATATCAAAACCTTTGGTCTGCCCTTCAAGTTCGCCAGCTTGCGTATCAACTTTATCGTCATTACTCACACGCGCTACCACTTTAACGCGTTTAAACTCAGCAAAGCTCATGCCCGCAACCATCGCGTCACTTTCTGATAACGTTACTTGCAGCGGTAATTGCCATTGTGATTTTTTCACAACAGCTAACGGCATTGGTGGACCGCTTTCGGCTTTTGCAAATACAAATAACACACCATCACGCGGTAATTTGTCTTTCAGTTCATCTGATAACGTAATATTTACCGCGACTGAACGCCCTTGTCCAAGTGAATTTTGTTTAGAAGTGTTAGATTGCTCAGCAACTTTCGCTTTTAACTCTTCAACGCGCGCTGACAACATTGCGTAGCTCGGGTTAGTTGTCGACATGCGTCCCAGAATAAGCTCAAACGCAGCCAGTGACTGTTGCCAATCACCACGCTCATAAGCAATTAATGCGAGCATTGAGAGTGCGTCAGTATTGCTTGGTTCTAACTTTAAGACTTGAGAAACCGCCTTCGCTGCTTGATTCATCGAACTTTCTGAACCTTCTAGCATCAGCACTTGTGCCTTACTAACTAGCGCATTTACGCTTTTTGGGTTCATCGCAAGCGCTTTATCAAACGACATATTTGCTGCTTCAAAATCATTTAGCATAAGCATAATACGGCCAAGTAACAACCAAGCCATCTCGTCATCGCCCTGCTCGGCTAATTTAGTGCGCAGACCTAACGCCAGCTGTTGCATCTCATTATTAGACAAAGGTTCGCCCTGCTGCAATACCGCACGCTTACCGAGCTCTGGTAAGTTATCTTTCGCTTGCTGCCACTGAGTAAGTAAGTTAAAGCTGCCTGTCATTAAATAAAACACGGCGCAGAATGTTAGCGTAAACATACTTGCCGTGAGCGCAATAACCGAACGGTTACCGCGCTGGCTTAATTGTTGCTCAGGCGCAAGCTCTTGTAATAAAGCTTGCTTTTGCTCAATTACCGCAGTGTTATAGGCATCGTCACTCAGTTTACCGGTATCAACTTCTTGTTTTAATTCATCAAGACGCGACTCATAATCTGAAATACGAAGTGCGTTTGCATTAGGGCTCGTTTTTACCGCTTTTTCTTTACGAATAAATGGAAAAACGACGAACAATAAACCAAATACAATTAACGCCGCAGCATAGATATAAAATGACGTGATCATGCTACTTCCTTATACTTGGCAATCAGTTTTGACAGTTTTTGCTCATCTGCATCCGTCCACGTTGAACGACTTTGCGCTTGTTTCTTCTGCTTAAAAAGAATTAGCACAAAACCAAGCAACACAAAGCCAAGTGGTAACACCCAAAGAAGCAGTGTTAACGGTGTCACTGGCGGCTTGTAGTGAACAAAATAGCCATAGCGATCAATCATATAGTCAACTACTTGATCTTTAGTATTACCCTCTTGTACTAACTGAAGCACTTTATCACGTAAGTCTTTGGCAACCACTGCATCAGAGTCTGCAATATTTTGGTTTTGACATTTTGGGCAACGTAATTCAGCCGTTAATTGGCGAAATAATTGCTCTTCTTCTGCGCTATTAAATTGATATTGGTTCTCGGCGGCAAATAGCTGCGCAGCAAATACCGTTAATAAAACCATTAAAAAATTCTTCATTACTGGAGCTCTAATAACTTAGGTGCAAACTTGGCACGCCATACTCGTTCATTAATATCACCGGTGTGATGTAAAATTATCTTACCGTTTTTATCTACTAGGAAGTGCTCTGGCGCACCCGAAACACCTAAATCTAACGCCAGTGTGCGATTAAGATCGAGAATGTTAAATTGATAAGGGTCACCTGTGCGCGCCAACATACCCTTCACTTCACTTTGCAATGCAGGTAAATCAAACACATCACCGAAGTCTGGGTCATAGTTTTGCTCGTAATACAAACCGATAATTTTTATGCCTTGTCCGCGCAATTTAGTCAGATAAGGTAATTCAATTAAACACGTTGGGCACCAAGTCCCCCACACATTTAATAAGTACACTTCGCCAAGTAAATCTTTATCGCTCCAGCGCTTATTCTCATCCATTAGATCCGGCAAACTGAACGTTGGCATAGTGTGACCTATACGCCCAGTTTCAATTTCCTTTGGATTACCAAATAAACCTTTCAGTAAAAAAACACACAGCACAGCAAAAATAATAAACGGCACTAACATTAAAGTTTTGTTTTTCATGCAATCGCCCCTTTAATGGTTGCCTTAGATGCCGCCGTTTTACGACGATAGCGCTTATCAAGCATCATAAATACGCCAGCAAGCGACATTAAAATGCCGCCAAGCCACATCCAGCGCACAAACGGTTTTTCATAAATACGCAGTGCCCAAGCGCCGTTACTAAGCTGCTCACCTAACGCAAGGTATAAATCACGACTTAACTTGGCATCGATGGCCGCTTCAGTCATCACTTGCATGCCTACATCGTATTGACGTTTTTCGGCGTAAAGCTCGGTTACTTTTTGGTTATCTTTAAAGACAGTTACAACGCCAGCATGACCTTTATAATTAGGGCCAACAATGGCTTTTACACCGTCAAAGCGATAGCTGTAATCATTAAGTTGAACTTGCTCACCAGGGTTAACTTTTACTTGTTTCTCTACCGAGTAAGCTGACGTTAGCGTGACACCGAGTACCACAAACGCAAAGCCTAAGTGAGCAGTATGCATCGCCCAAAAACTGTTACCCAATTTTGTCAGTGACATGCCTTCTTTGCTTAACTTTTCAAACAAATCAATCGCCACTGTTAAACAAACCCAAAGGGCAAAGAAAACACCAACCAAGGTGGTAGTCGACACATTTTCATAACTTGAATAAAGCCATGCAAAAGTAACGACAGCTGTCACAACGAGTGCGCCAACCAGTTTTTTCATTACATGAGAAAACTTATTTTGTTTCCAGCGCAACATAGGCCCTAAGCCTAATAGTAGTGAGAACGGCATTAACAAGTAGAAGAACATTTGATTAAAGAAAGGGACACCAATTGAAATTGTGCCCATTCCAAGTTCTTTGTGCACCATAGGCAATAACGTGCCAAGCAGTACAATTAGCATTGCTACACACAGTAATAAGTTGTTGAGCCACAGCGCTACCTCACGAGAGAAAAACTTATAACGAGAAGTAGATTCGACCGTGCCTGCTCTTAATGCATAAAGTAGTAAACTACCGCCTACAACAATGGCAAGAAACGACAGAATAAACGAACCACGACCTGGATCAGTGGTAAAGGCGTGTACCGATACAATAATACCCGAGCGCACAATAAAGGTGCCAAGCAGTGTTAACGAGAACGCTGCAATCGCGAGTAATACCGTCCACGACTTAAACACGCCACGTTTTTCAGTTACCGCAAGTGAGTGGATAAGTGCAGTTGCTACAAGCCATGGCATTAGTGATGCATTTTCAACTGGATCCCAGAACCACCAACCGCCCCAGCCAAGCTCGGCATAGGCCCACCAAGAACCAATCGTAATACCAAGTGTTAAGAACAACCACGCAGCCATAGTCCAAGGACGTGACCATTTTGCCCAGGTATTATCTAACTTACCCATTAAAAGCGCTGCAATCGCAAATGCGAACGACACCGATAAACCTACATAACCCATATACAGTAATGGCGGGTGAATAATCATGCCTGGATCTTGTAACAATGGATTTAAATCATGACCTTCAATTGGGTAGTAAGGTAATAAACGCTCAAATGGACTCGACATCAGAAGCGTATAGAGAATAAAACCAAGGCCAAGGAAGCCTAAAATCGACAGTACGCGCGCGCGCAATTGCCACGGCAATGATTTAGAGGCAAATGCCACAATGGCAGTCCAGCCTGTTTGCATAAGCACCCAAAGCAATACAGCACCTTCGTGACCACCCCAAGTAGAGGTAACTTTGTAATACCAAGGCAACTTAGTACTGCTGTGACTTGCGACATATGCCACTGTAAAGTCATCAATTAAGGTAACGTAAATTAAAATAGCGAAGGAAATAGCAGTAAAAATAAACTGTGCTAAGGCAAACGATGGTGCGCTTTGCATTAAGCGTAAGTTGCCTTTTACAGCACCATACATAGGATACACACTGAGTAATATCGAAAACGCTAACGCCAGCGTTAACGATAAATAGCCTAATTCAGCAATCATAATTAGTAACCGCCGTTATTTAGGTTATATTTTGGTTTTTCGTGTTTAATGCCCTTAACTGCTTCAGCAACATCAGCCGGCATATATTCTTCATCGTGCTTAGCCAGTACTTCAAACGCTTCAATTACATTAGGCTCAATTAGCACGCCCTGTGCCACAATACCTTGACCCTCACGGAATAAGTCTGGAAGAATACCGTGATAGCGGATCGTTACTAAAGGACCGGTATCAATCAGTTTAAATTCGACATCTAACGATTCTTCGTTACGCACTACTGAACCCGGCACAACCATACCGCCAATGCGTAGCTTTTGACCGATAAATGGTTTTTCTTTATTTGGCCCTTTACCCTCAATTAGCTCTGATGGGGTATAAAATAAATTGATGTTTTCTTGCAACGCGTAGAGCGTTAGGCCTATTGCCGAGCCAATACCCAAAAGCACCGCAATAATGGTAAACATTCGTTTCTTACGTCTTGGATTCACAGCCCCTGCTCCTCGCCTTTTTAATACGTGCTTCGCGCGCAATTTGCGATTTTACATCTTCTAAAATTTTGCCGTGAGTGCGCTTACTTGATATAAAAATACCTAATAAAATCACTGCACATGCCCCATATGAGAGCCAGACATAAAAGCCATAGCCACCCATAGCGAAAAATTCTGAAAGCGAGTTAAACTGCATTTTTACCTCCACTCACTAAATTACGCACCCAGGGGCGGTGCTTTTCTCTTTCTAAAATTTCATTCTTTAAACGCATTAGCACGATAACAGCCATTAAACATGCAAATGCCAAAATATTAATAAGCAATGGATATAGCATGCTGCTATCAATTGCTGAACCATCAAACTTTGTAATGGTTGAACCTTGGTGCAAAGTGTTCCACCACTCTACTGAGTAATGAATAATAGGCACATTAACCACACCAACCATGGCTAAGATACATGATGCACGACCCGCCGCACCTTTATCTTCAAAAGCGTGATAAAGCGCAATCACACCAACATACAAAAACAATAAAATCAGCATAGTGGTTAAGCGCGCATCCCATACCCACCAAGTACCCCACATAGGTTTACCCCATGCAGCACCTGTGATTAATGCAATTGCTGCGACTGCTGCACCCACTGGTGCAATAGCAATTACGGCCAATTCAGCATTTCGGATCTGCCACACCATGGCAATAAATGCGGTAATTGCCATTGAGGTGTAAGCCCCCATTGACAATATGGCGGAAGGAACATGAATAAAGATAATTCGATAACTGTCTTTTTGTTGATAGTCAGCTGGCGCATACGCAAGACCCCCAAGTCCAACCCACAATCAAACCAATCACGGCAACGACGGCAAAGTACGGCATCAAGGTATTGCATACTTGATACGCTTTTTCTGCTTTCGCATATGGATGTAACCACTTCCACATAACTAACTTACACTCACTTTTAAAGATGATGAAACGGCAAATGGCGCTAAAACACTTGCACCAGCAAGCAGCGCCCCTAATATGGCTAGTTGACCCGAGTAGTCAAGCGACATAGAGCCTGCGTCGATCGCAGATGTCGCAAAAATTAGTACCGGAATATACAAAGGCAATACCAACAAGCTAAGCAGTACGCCGCCTTTTTGTAATCCCACAGTTAACGCCGCACCTATCGCCCCGATTAGGCTTAACAACGGCGTACCAATCAGTAGCGTTAACAAGGTCGCCGTTAACGCTTCGCTTTCTAAATTAAGTAATAAGGCGAACATGGGGGTCATTAGCACCAAAGGTAACCCCGTAACCGTCCAATGTGCAGTAACCTTAGCTAACACAGTCAATGATGTTGGAAATGGACTCAACATCATTTGCTCTAACGTACCATCCACGTAATCATCGCGGAACATTTTATCTAAACCTAACATGGTAGAGAGCAATGCAGCTACCCAAATGATTCCTGGAGCCATGCGCGCTAATAGATTAGGCTCAGGACCAACCCCTAACGGAAATAAAGTAATCACAATGATAAAAAATAAAACAGGATTGATAATTTCTGAGCGCTGACGAAATGCCAACGTGAGGTCTTTTTTATAAATACTTGAAAATAAGCGCCAGTAAGAATCGTGAGTTTTCATTTAAAAACGGTACTCCAATACTAAGCGCGACAGTTCGGGGAAATGTTCTGTTAGGTCTTGGTGGCTAGTTAAAATAATCGCGCCACCTTGTGCTAAATGTTTTTTGAATTGCTGCTGCAATAGCACTACGCCTTTTTTATCCACCGCAGTGAAAGGTTCGTCGAGCATCCAGAGCCTTGCTTTATTAAGCCAAAGGCGCGCCAGTGCAACACGACGTTGTTGCCCAGCCGAGAGTAAACGTACTGGCACATCTTCAAGGCCTACTAATCCAAGTTGCGCTAATACATCATGTAAATCTTGCTGTGTTTCTAAACCATGGGTTTCAAGCCAGAAGGCAAGATTTTCAACTGCAGTTAATTGACCATTTACCCCAGTTTTGTGACCAATATAAAGCGTATCACTTGCAAATTGCAGATTATCTTTGGCAATGTCTTGACCTTGCCACAAAACCTTGCCCGATTCAGCACGCACAAATCCCGCTAGAATACGTAGTAGCGAGGTTTTACCCGCACCATTTTGCCCTTCTAACTGGACAATTTGCCCTTGATGTAATTCAAAAGAGAGATCTTCAAACAAACATCTATCTTGCCGAATGCAGCAAATTGAATCTACTTTTAACAAGTTTAATCATCTCTCGACCTAAAATTGGGCATTAGTCTAACATAATGGTATTGTAAAACGTAATCTCCTCGACAAGAGAAATTGGCAATAGCTTGATTTAAAACAGATGACCGATATTCAATCTTTGCTAAATGTTGTTAGTAGCGCCACTGTTGATACAGAGCAAAGCGCGTTATCGCAATTAAGCCCAACACAGCAAGACCAAGTAAAACAATTGCAGCAGTTAATGCAGCAGTTGAATTTACCCACAAAAACAAGTCAAAAATTGCTCACTGCACTGCTAAACGAAACACTCAATGTTAGCAATGTTGATATTAGTAAAAACAAGCTGTCGTTTAATTTACCTCAACTAACACCAAAGCTTATTGAGCTAATTATTCCTAATCAAACAATACAGTTACAAACAGATAAGGCACAGGTAACGTTAAGCACTTCGCTAACTGACTTATTAGTCTCTCTGCCAAAGCATGAAATTAAGTTACCAAACAACGTGGTTTTTCAGCTTCTTAAACTCGCCACAAACGATATCAGTGCACAGCCTACGCTCAAATTACCAGCTCACATTGTCAATCAACCCAATTTACTTGCGGTTGAATCGCAAAAGGCCGCTATCACCAGTGATTTACCAAAAAACTTAGTCAGTTTAGTGAAGCACAATCAACCCGCAATAATTGAAATAGCGACTAAACAAGAGAAGTTTAGCTTTAGCGTAAAACTCGACAAACACAGCCAACCGGTGCTAACCCAACCTTTGTCGATGAAAAAAGTAATTGATTTGATCAAACTGCAAAATGCACCGCTACAACTTGATACCGCTAAAGCCCCGGTGATTAAAATCAACCAAAATGCCGTTCAATTGCCGTTAGAAAATCACCTCGTATCAAATCAGATACTCAAGCCGAATCTAAAAAATTTAGGTGATAAGGCGGTGCTAGCGGTGCCAAAGCTTGAAATGACAATTAAATTAGTTCAATCAGATACTAAACAGCTAAAGGCGCAAGACTTAATTACTGCACCTAAGCCACAAAGCCATCAGCTACCCGTTATTAATCAACTTACCTCGTTAAAAGCAAGTGTCGCTAAACCGCTACTTGAACCCATTATGGCAAGTATTCGCTCGCTATTATCAGGACGAGAAGTCACGATTAAACATGCCGCGCAAGGCAGTATCAACATACAAGTGACTACAACAAACCCAAATACAAAAGCAGATGTTACCTTACCTAAATTTGAGATAAAAAGCGGCACTGAAAAACTTCTTACATCGCCTATTCAAAGCGAAGCGCCAGTTCAAAAAGCACCGATCTACGCTCGACCTCTTGTCACCACTCCCTCGCTTAAACCAAGCGCGAGTCTACAAGTTCAAGTTTTTGCGCCTAATCAAAGTGCAATTAATATAAAATCGAACCTTAGCGAGCTTACTGCCAAACTAGAGGCTACAGCAAAACAAAATCCACTCAGCATTTTGACCCAACAAATTAGTAAACTTGCGTCAGAGCCAAAATTGCCTGAACCAATAGCCCGACTAGTAAATCAAGCGTTTACACGAATAATCAGCGAAGGCACAGCGGTGCCACAAACTGTACTGCAATTGAAATCGGTAGTAGCACCACAGCAAAATACCCAAACTGATACATTGCAAACGCCTTTTGGCGCGATGGAACACGCCAAAATTTCTCTTGCAAGCAACGGCGTTTTACAACAAGCAACGCTCAATCATGAGCTGCAAGGCAAACTTGAGAATTTACTGCCCATTTTACTTGGACTATCGAAAGGGCTAACAAATAAAAAAGACAGTAAATCCCTAAAAGGCCAGTTAGCGCTTCCAGCATTACTGCAAAAAAGTATGACAGACAGCCTTAGCGCGCTGCAAAAAGGGTTACAAGGAAATGCCAGCAGCGCACCACAGCAAACAGGCAGTACCGAACAACCACAAGTCAATATGCAGTTTTCGATACCCATGCAACAAAATGAAAAACTAGCCACAGCACCTATTTCAATTGAAGAAGAAAAACGAAAAACGAAAAACGGCGAATTAGTATCTGTATGGCGTATTAATTTAGCGTTTGAAGTAGAAAATTCAATTCTAAATATTGGTGCAGAGCTTATTAAAAAGCAGTTATCTCTCAGTTTTAACTCATCCCATACGCGATTGATTGAAAAAGCAAAAACCCAAGCGCCTTTATTACAACAAAAACTGACGCAACACGGTATTGAAGTAGCACAAAGCGAATTTCATGTATCAGAACAACAATCACTGTCAACACGCTCCGGCATAGTTAACATTAAGGTGTGATATGACAACGCAAAAATCAGCAATCGGCTTAATATATGATGGCCAAGGCGCACCAGAAGTAAGCAGTAAAGGGTTTGGTGAATTAGCCGAACACATAATTCAATACGCGAAAGACAATGATATTTTACTTCATCAAGACGAAGCACTAGCAAACAGCTTAGCAAACCTCGAAGTGGGGCAAGAAATTCCAGAAGAGCTTTATTATGTTATTGCTGAACTCATTGCATTTTCATATGTGCTGCAAGGAAAGTTCCCACCGGGCTGGTTAGCACTACACAATAAATTAGATGTAAAAGTGTAAGCTTATACCAATTTACTTATGTAGCTGATCATTCTAGCGGGCTAAATATCATGCTAACTGCGTTAGGGTTTATCAATGCAGAACAACTACATAGGAAAAATTCCGCCGTGTTATCATTTCATTTATCCAGCGCTATCCTGCTCTCATACTTAACAGACTTGGTATTATTTGCACTTTTGTATGCATAAGTACATCAATATACAGAGGTAAACGCTAAAGCTAATTGAGCCGTTGTGAATTTAGTTCTATATCGAAGCCTAGCGTTAATCGATTATTTAATGCAGTTTGAGGTGCAATGGAAAGCAACCTAGAGCAGCCGCCCTAGGTTAGAAAGTAGTAATTACTCACCTTCTTTTTGGTGAAGCGTAAATAACAACTCAGCTTCTGCGCGAGGCAACTCACACTCTCGCATCACTTCTTCGATATCAGCGCCAAGCTCAATCATTTTTACTGCGCGTGAGTAAATTTTAGATTCAGGATCAGCCAACTGAATATCTTGTTGTTTTTGTTTTAGCTCTTGCGTTTCAGATTGAAGTTCCATCACATGCTTACCAATTTTAAGTAGGCCTGAGCGGATCTCTTCTATTTCGTTTTTATTAATTGTTTGCTGTTTGGTTAACTGCGATTCACTTTGTGAGTTAACAATTTGCACCTGTTTTAAACGCGAAAGCGCACGAAACGCAACAACACAGGCACAAACCGCAACACAAAGCGCAAGAATAGAGATAATTTGCCAAATCATTAGAAATTACTTAGCTCATCCCACTCTTCATCACTTAGAAGTTTATTTAGATCGACTAAAATAAGTAATTCGCCATCGCGATTAGAAACACCTTGGATAAACTTAGCACTTTCTTCAGTGCCAATATTTGGTGCGCTATCGATTTCAGATGTGCGCAAGTAAACTACTTCTGCAACGCTATCAACCAAAATACCAATCACTTGCTTTTCAGCTTCAATAATCACAATACGCGAGTTATCGGTAACCTCTGCACTTTGTAAACCAAAGCGAGTACGTGTATCAATTACTGTAACCACGTTACCACGTAGGTTAATAATACCTAGCACATAACCCGGAGCGCCTGGTACAGGAGCAATTTCACTGTAACGCAACACTTCTTGCACTTGCATTACATTAATACCGTACGTTTCTTCACCTAAGTGAAACGTAACCCATTGCAATACTTCATCATTTACGTCGGCTGCATTTGACGAAAGAACTCTTTCTTCACTCATTTTTAAGCTCCTATCCAATGTGGATATGTATTAACTGCTACTAACTAAACGACTGAGCGCTATGCGTCATCGTCTTGGCTATCTAAACCTTGATCTAATAATTCAGTCATTGCTGATACATTAATTAAAGCACACATTTTCTCTTTAATTAATCCCGCTAGCCATGGTCTACAACCACCTTTATCACGCCATTTAATATCTTGATGCGATAAACTGACATTATCAATTAAACGCTCAGCTAACAGTCCCCAGTTAGATTCACCTAACATTATAAGATACTGATAGTTTAGCGCTTCTTCTAACTTTTTGTTATATTTTTCTGGCATTACCCAACGCGCTGAATCAACTACGTTGAGCTTTTGTTCACGATGAAGCATCACCCCTTTAAACCAATCTGGCTTGCCAAATATTTGATTTACTTCACCTAATTGGTAGATTCCACCTAATGCCTTGAGCGGCACAGCAAGCGTTAAGCCTGCAACTTCAAAGTAAAGCGCCTGGAATTCGTCATCATCATATGTGGCATCTTGCGTGCGTGCTGGCGGTAAAGCAACTTCAACCGCTTCAACCACCTCTACCTTAACTTCCGGTACAATTTCAGGCTCTTTTACAACTGGCTTTGCTATTACCTTTTCAGTTGTAGCCTGCTGATGCTCGGCAGCTTTAACTTCAACGTCACTTAATAAATTTTCAACTGGATTGGCGACTGAGTCGCGCGCAATATCTTCTTGCAATAAGGCATCTAGATACTGCTTCATTACCTTTTCATTTGCAAAAAGTTGCTTAGTCATTCACTGCCTCTTCAATGTGTTCTAGCAAAGAAGTATAAGCAAATACCCCGCGTGATTTAGGACAATATTTGTGTGGTGCCTGCATGGCTAAACTTGCATCTCGTAATTTAGTATCGACCGGAACGACGCCCGGCCATACTTTTTCGCCATAAGTGGCACGTAATTTTTTATATGCTTCAAGTGACGCTTTAGTGCGTTTATCGTACATAGTGGGCACAATCGTATAGTTATACGATTTATTTTGTGAACTTTGCATTAGTTCCATAGTGCGCATCATACGGTCTAGGCCCTTTAGTGCTAAAAACTCCGTTTGCACTGGAATTAATACACGGTTGCATGCAGCAAGTGCGTTAACCATTAATACACCAAGTACTGGCGGGCAATCCAAAATCGCAACATCGTATTCATCGCTAATTTTATCGAGTGCATTGCGCAAAATAAGGCCCATACCACTTTTTTTACCTAGACTTCTATCTAGTGTGGCTATTGCCATAGTAGCTGGCAAGATATCTAAATTTTCTACCCCTGACGGGCACAGAGATTGCAAAATTTCTTCACGTGCCATGGTTTTACCACGTGAGAAAATATCAAACACACTCACTTCTAGCTCTTCAGAGTCAATACCAAAATAATATGTCAATGACGCGTGTGGATCGGTATCAATCAGCAACACACGTTTACCACGAGACGCTAATAAGCCTCCCAAGGTGACTGTGGTTGTGGTTTTACCCACACCGCCTTTTTGATTTGCTACCGTCCAAATTTTCAAGCGAATACCTATTGTTCTTGTTCTCGGGTTGTTATGCGAATACCACCATTTGGTAATTCGATTACTTTAAGTGAATCGTCTTTTTCTGCATCCTGCTTTAACTTCTCCACCGCTTGTTCAGTGGTTTGTTTTGCGTTAGCTGTTATCTCAGTTTCACCGGTTTCTGGCAATGCATATTTTGAAATTGCGATCACCACCTTGCGATTTTGCTGACGCCCTTGTTCGTCATTATTATCGCTAAACGGCGAGTATTCACCATACCCTTCAATAGCCATTCTTGCAGGGATTATGCCGAGATACTCAAGCCATACCAGCACTTCGGTTGCACGGGCTACCGATAAATGCCAATTAGAACGAAATACTTCATTATTTATCGGCTGATTATCAGTGTAACCACGCACTCTTAAGTAGTTTCGGTTAGCATTTAAAATTGGTAGTAATGAGCGTAAAACAGTTCTTGCACGTTCAGTGGCAACCGCGCTACCGCTGGCAAACAACAAGCTTGAACTCAGCTCTATGGTAAGCCAATTCATGTCTTTTTCTAACTGAGCTTGCCCCGCTTCAATTTCATCAGATATCGCTTTTTTAAGCTCTTCTTCTAGCGCATCGAGCGGCTGGCCTAAATACTTTTGCTGTAAATTACTCAGCTCTCCTCGCCCATCGACAAGTTCTGGCCCTTTTTCTTCATTTACAATACTAATGCCGTGCAGTTGCGAATCAACTTTTGGTTCGTTGCTCGTAAGAATGCCTTCACCAGATACGCCTTTTCCCGTACCTTTGCTAAATTGGTCTGTTGTTTTAAACACATGAGAAATTGTGTCTGACAACACTGAAAATTTTTCTTCTTCGATAATGGCCATCGCGTACATCACAACAAATAACGCAAACATTAATGTCATGTAATCGGCATAAGAAACTAGCCAGCGATGTGTGTTATCATTTTGTTCGGTTTGCTTAAAAGGCTTAAAGCGTGGCATACACGACTACCTAAACAACGACTTATTATTTTTTTCGATTAAGTACGCCGAAAGCTTTTGTTCAATGGCATTAGGCGTATCACCTTGAAGAATGCAAAACATCCCCTCAGCTAACATCTGATGATAACGGCAATGTTCATCCACTAAATAAGCCAATTTATTGGCAATTGGAATATAAAGAAGATTGGCAAAGCCAACACCGTAAATAGTAGCAACAAACGCAGTGGCAATACCCGCACCTAACATATCGGGTTGTTGAATAAAGTTCATTGCTTGAATAAGACCGAGTACGGCACCCAGAATGCCAAGAGTTGGACTATAGCCTCCCATGGCATGATACACTTGGCTTGACTCGTTAAGTGCATTGCGACGTTGCAAAATTTCGTTTTCCATGGTGTCAAAGAACTGCTGCTCGTCACTGCCGTCAACAAGCAAATTTAGGCCTTTTGATACAAAGTGATCTTTTTCATCAATAGCAAGATTTTCTAACGACAAATAGCCGTCATGACGTACTTTTGCAGCCCAACTTTTTACTTGCTCGATGCCTTTTGCAAAATCATGCTTAGGTTGGTGTTATCACCCAAGGCAGCATTTTAATGGCTGTGGTAAACTGGTATTTAGTTGCCTGCAACATTACCGCGCCAAGCGTACCACCAAACACAATTATGAATGCTGACAAATCAAACAGATTCGCCAGCACACCACCTTCAATGGTATACCCTAAGCCAATTGCTACAAACGCTATAATCGCACCAAAAACGGCTAGTTTATCCACAACCTATTTCCGTGTTGATATGTTTAGCAACGTCATCCAATGCGATGCTTTTCTCGCTTAAACCAGCACTTGCAACTGCTTGTGGCATACCGTATACAACGCAAGACGCCTCATCTTGTGCCCAAATTTTAGAGCCTGCCTGTTTTAGCATGCGTGCGCCATCTCGGCCATCAGCTCCCATACCGGTAAGTACAATTGCCAACACAGAGTCACCGTAACTTTTTGCTGCACTAGCAAAAGTGATATCAACACTTGGTTTGTAGGTGACACGAGCGCTATCATCCTCATAGATTTTTAGCTTTTGATTGCCGCTACGACCTTCAACTAGCATTTGCTTACCACCAGGTGCTAAATATGCAACGCCTGGTCTGAGCAAATCGCCGTTTTCTGCTTCCTTAACTTTGATTCGACAAAGTGAATCCAATCGCTGTGCAAATGCCGGTGTAAATGCACCAGGCATATGTTGAATCAACAAAATTGGATGAGGAAAGTTGGCTGGTAACTGCGTAAGCACTTTTTGCAGCGCAACCGGACCACCTGTAGAAGTACCAATTGCCATTAACTTATATTGTTTACCAGATGCTTTTGGTCTTTCGCTTTTAGTTGCCGCGCGCGAATCAGCCGGTGTGGAGCGAGCAGCAAAGGTTCTATCAGGCTGGCGTAACGTTGAGCTAGTGCTGCGCTCAGGTGTTGTTCTTGCCGTAGACGCTTGATTTAATGTTGCACGCTGTGGCCTAAAACCGCCTACTCGGCGACGGCCTATTTCTTTAACTTTTTGTTGAAGTACTTTCGTTGCTTCTTCTTTGTCGCGAGCAATATCTTCAAACTTTTTAGGTAAAAAGTCTAACGCGCCGGCATCAAGTGCATCAAGCGTTGCACTTGCTCCATCATGCGTTAACGAAGAGAACATTAATATTGGTGTCGGCGTTTGCTGCATTATTTGCTTTACAGCGCTAATACCGTCAAGCACAGGCATCTCAATATCCATTGTGATAACCGATGGTCGTAATTCGGCAGTTTTTTCAACCGCCTCTTTACCATTGTTAGCTGTGCCAATCACTTCAATATTGGGATCTTGACTCAAGATTTCACTCACACGACGGCGAAAAAAGCTTGAATCATCTACTACTAAAACCCTAATTGTCATTAAGTGCTCTCTTACTTTTTATTGCGACCTTGGCCTGCGTAGTGCTTTAACAAGCTTGGTACATCTAAAATTAGTGCAATGCCACCATCTGACGTAATTGTTGCGCCCGCCATACCCGGCGTACCTTGCAATAATGCATCTAATGGTTTGATTACCACTTCTTCCTGACCAATTAAGGAATCAACCACAAAGCCCATTTGTTGCGTACCTAATTGCACAATAACAACATGCCCCTGCGAACGCTTTTGTTCGCTGCGAGGGTTCCGTAACAACCATTTTTCTAGATAGAATAACGGAATCGCTTTATCACGTACGATAATCGTTAGCTGCCCATCAACTAGATTTGTTTTAGTAAGATCTAAGTGGAAAATCTCACTTACACCTGCAAGTGGTAATGCAAACGTTTGCTGACCAACTACGACCATTAAAGTAGGCAGAATAGCGAGCGTCAGTGGTACTTTAATTTCAAGTACTGTGCCTTTACCTTTTTCTGATTCGATATTCACTGTACCGTTTAATTGGGTAATTTTGGTTTTAACCACGTCCATACCCACGCCACGACCAGAAATATCAGAAATCTCTTCTTTGGTAGAGAAACCTGGCGCAAAGATTAAGTTATACGCTTCGTTGTTTGACAGTCGAGCTGCCTGGTCGGCATCTATTACACCTTTACCAATCGCTATACTTTTCAGCTTTTCTGCGTCCATACCCGCACCATCATCTTCAATGGTAAGCAAGATATGGTCACCTTCTTGTGATGCTGACAGCGTCACCGTACCGGTGCGTGGTTTGCCTGCAGCTTCACGATCGTCTGGCATTTCAATACCGTGATCCACCGAGTTACGTACAAGGTGAACTAGCGGATCTGCAAGTGCCTCAACAAGGTTTTTATCTAAATCTGTTTCTTCACCAACTAGCTGTAAATTAATTTCTTTTTTCAAGCTGCGAGCTAAGTCACGTACAACGCGAGGGAAACGGCCAAATACTTTTTTGATTGGCTGCATCCGGGTTTTCATTACCGCGCCTTGTAAGTCTGCGGTCACCACATCTAAGTTAGAAATGGCTTTACCCATACTTTCATTACTAACGTTAGCACCTAAGCTGACAAGTCGATTTCGAACCAATACCAGTTCGCCGACCATATTCATGATTTGGTCAAGGCGTTTGGTATCTACACGCACTGTCGTTTCAGCCGGTGGCGCTGCCGGTTTAGCTGGTGCTTTACTTGGTGCTGCAGCTGGTTTGGCTGCACTTGGCGCAGCAGGCTTAGCAGCTGCTGGTTTTGGTGCTGGAGCTTGTGGTTTCGCCGGCGTTGGCTTAGCCGCAGGAGGTGGTGTTGGCGCTGCCGGTTTTGCCGCTACCGCATCAGTATTAAATGATTTTTCAGCAGTGCTTGGCGCACTGCCCTTGCCATGAAGTTCATCAAGCAAGGCTTCGAATTCATCTTCGGTAATGTCTTCATCGTCGCCTGATGAAGCTGCAGGAGCTGCACTTTCTGGCGCACTCGTCTCAGACGCACCACCGAATGAACCAGCCCCATGTAATTCGTCTAGTAAGCTTTCAAATTCATCATCAGTGATTTCATCAGAGTCGCTACCTTCACTCGCTTCTGGCGCTGCATTAGAGGCTGGGCCATTACCAGAGCCGTGCAACTCATCTAACAGGCTTTCAAATTCTTCTTCTGTGATATCGTCAACGCTATCACCAGAAGATTGTGCTTCATCACTTGGCGCATCAGCATCAAATAAAATATCACCAAACGGGTCTTCTTCGACTGCTTCTGGCTCGACAATTTCTTCTGCTGGCGCTTCAGCTACCGGTGCTTCATCTGCGCTTTCAGGCTGACTAAGTCTATGTAGTTCTGCCAATAACTGCGGGTCAGCAGGATCGGGCTGAGCGCGATTTTGAATGTGAGCAAACATTTCATTGATGGTATCAAGTGCCTGTAAAATCACATCCATTAATTCAGGAGTAACCCTGCGTTGGCCTTGTCGTAAAACATCGAAAATATTTTCTGCGCCGTGACATGCATCGACTAGCTCTGTCATAGACAAGAAGCCAGCGCCCCCTTTTACGGTATGAAACCCTCTAAATATCGCATTCAGTAAATCAGCATCTTCTGGATTATTTTCCAGTTCAACTAACTGTTCTGAGAGCAACTCTAAGATTTCACCGGCTTCGACTAAAAAGTCTTGTAAAATATCTTCATCGACATCAAAGCTCATGCATTTTTCTCCGATTAGAAGCCCAAACTAGACAGCAGATCGTCTACTTCATCTTGACCTGAAACCACATCTTCACGTGATTCAGCATTTATAATTGGACCTTCAGCTACTTGGTCTAATTCACCATCAGCAACCATTTGTTGTTCTTGTTGTATTGTCGTTTCAGGCGATTCATCATGTTCTACAGGTGTGCCAAACACGGTTAACATATGAATCAGGCTATCCTCGACTTCGCGGACAAGCTCGATTACGCGTCGAATAACTTGACCTGTGAGGTCCTGATAACCCTGGGCCATGAGCACTTCTGTCATTAATGCATTTAATTTATCAGAATTTGTTTTTGCTTCGTCCATAAAGCCGTTTAGCTCATGACATAACACTTTAAACTCACCAACTTTAAGATCTCGCGACATTAATTTGTCCCATTTGGGCTTAATATTGTTGAGACCTGTTTGCAAGTTATCGGCAATAGGCAGCGATGCTTCAACGGCGTCCATCGTTGTATTCGCAGCTTGCTCTGTCATTTCCATAACATAATTGAGACGTTCTTTTGCGTCAGGAATAGACTCAGTTGTTAACGCCGATAAAGTGGTATCAAGTTGAAAATTTTTCAATGAATCATGCAGTTGACGAGTTAGTTTGCCTACCTCACCAAATAATTCATCTTGCTCAATTGCCGTAACTTGCTTTAGCAGCTCTTGCGCTTGTTGTTGCTCATCGTTTTCAAGAAACGCAACTAGCTGCTTAGCTTGTTCTAAGGTAATTTGAGGCGCAGCACTTGCTGACATAAACCTCTCCTTCCCGTTAGCCTAAACGCTCAAAAACTTTATCAAGCTTTGTTTTAAGCGTTGCTGCTGTAAATGGTTTAACGATATAACCGTTTACACCTGCTTGCGCTGCAGCAATGATCTGCTCTTTTTTGGCTTCCGCAGTTACCATTAGTACCGGTATGTGTTTTAGACTGTCATCCGCGCGAATCGCGCGCAGCAAATCTATACCTTGCATACCTGGCATATTCCAATCCGTAACTACAAAGTCAAACTCTTGGTTTTGCAGCATTGGTAGCGCAGTGCTACCGTCGTCTGCTTCTTGCACGTTTGTGAAACCAAGATCTCTTAACAGGTTTTTAATGATTCTTCTCATCGTTGAAAAGTCGTCAACTACAAGAATTTTCATGTTTTTATCCAAAATATCCTCCAGTGAGGTATGCACCTAATTGTTTACTTACTACTTTTATTCTATATCCAGTCATGGACTTTTGCTTTAAGGCGCACCATGGCCTGACTATGTATTTGGCTCACTCTTGATTCACTCACTTCAAGAATTAGCCCAATTTCTTTTAAATTCATTTCATCATTGTAGTAAAGTGACAGCACTAACGCTTCTCTTTCTGGCAAAGTTTGTATTGCCTCTACTAACGCTTTATTAAATTTATCCTGTTGAATATCAACTAATGGATTTTGTTCTTTATTGCCGAGCCCTGCGTCGATGACATCTTCATCAACACCGAGATCTTCAATGCCGATAATTTTACCATTGCTTATATCCCTTAGAATATGATGGTACTCATCTAACGTAATATCAAGTTTTTCAGCTACTTCACTGTCTTTTGGTTCACGTCCGAGTGATGATTCTAGCTGATTGATGACTGCGGCGACTTCACGGGCGTTTTTATGTACTGAGCGAGGTACCCAGTCTCCTTTACGCGTTTCATCAATTATTGCACCGCGAATCCGAATACCCGCATAGGTTTCAAAGCTCGCACCTTTACTGCCATCAAAGTTCTTAGCAGCCTCAATGAGTCCTATCATGCCCGCCTGAATGAGGTCTTCGACAATAACGCTCGCCGGCAGACGCGCTAAAATATGGTAGGCAATGCGTTTAACCAACGGCGTATGCTGTTCGACAAGTTGCGATAATTGATTTTGATTAGCATAGGCAGCGGTTCTTTTCATAGGCGTTCCTAATTACTAACCAGTTTCTCAATGAAAAACTCTAGGTGTCCTGACGGCTGATTTGGAATTGGCCAGCTCGCCGCTTTAGTTGCAAGTGCTTTGAACGCAATTGCTGCAGGCGATTTTGGAAATACGTCAACAATGGTTTTTTGTTTACGAATCGCTTTTCGAATATTTTCATCAAATGGAACTGTTGCGACTAGCTCAAGCGATACATCTAAAAAGCGGTCAGTTACTTTTGATAATTTTGCGAAAAGCTCTTGGCCTTCTTTTAAGCTGCGTACCATGTTCGCAACTATTTTAAATTTGTACACACCGTGCTCACGGCTTAACACTTTAATCAGTGCGTAAGCATCGGTTATTGATGTTGGTTCATCACACACAACAACAAGCACATCTTGTGAAGCGCGAGAGAAACTAAGCACCATATCTGAAATACCGGCCGCAGTGTCAACGACTAGTACATCATAGTGTGAGTCTAATTCGCCAAAAGCGCGAATTAGGCCAGCGTGTTCAGATGGTGTTAATTCCACCATGTTTTGAGAGCCAGATGTCGCAGGTACAATTTTCATACCATACGGCCCTTCAACTAAGATATCTTCGAGGTCACATTCACCTGAAAGCACGTGAGAAAGGTTACGCTCTACACGCAAACCCAGCATTACATCACAGTTTGCTAAACCCAAATCGGCATCGAGTACCAGTACTTTTTGGCCTTGCTGAGCCATGGCGATTGCCATGTTTAGAGAGACATTGGTTTTACCAACTCCCCCTTTACCTCCAGTTACCGCAATTACTTTTACAGCCTTGTTGTTGTTTTTCATTTTCCGCAGGCCACTAGCTTGATCTAATTCTGGGTTAATCATACATTCCTACTGCTTGATGCGCCATGCTTGATGCACGTCTTGCTTGCGCGTTTGTTCGTTTTGCATACAACTGCTGAGCTTTGCTGACCAATTTTTCCGCATTTGCCACACGAATGTCCTCTGGTACACGCTGCCCATTGGTAAGATAGCCTATTGGCAGACGATTTTGAATGGCTACACTGATAATTTCACCTAAACTTAGACATTCATCAAGTTTTGTGAAGATACAACCACTTAACTGTACCTGTTTGAACTGTTTAATCGCCTCTTGCTGTACTTCAAGCTGTGCTGTTGAACTTAACACAAGGTAACTGCGAATATCTACTCGGCTATTGCGCATTAAGGTGTTAAGTTGCTCAGTCAAACGTATATCTCGTTGGCTCATTCCTGCTGTATCAATTAATACTAGACGCTTATTTCTTAAATGATAAAGAATTTCAGTGAGTTCTTCTGCATTTTTAACTTGCTTTACTGGGCAGCCAATAATACGACCATAAGTCGATAATTGCTCATATGCGCCAATACGATAAGTATCTGTTGTGATTAGCGCGATATTGTTGGCGCCAAATTTTTGTGCGCCAAGTGCAGCTAGCTTGGCCACGGTCGTGGTTTTGCCAACGCCCGTAGGACCAACTAAGGCATATACACCACCACGACGCAAAATTTCGTTATTCGCCGTGTATAGTTGTTTGCTCAGCATATTAAGCGTTTCTTGCCACGCTTGACGCGGTGCAACGTCATCTGGAATAAAACACGCGAGCTGGTCCGCTACTGCCTCACTGATACCCATACCTTTCAAACGGTCGAGTAAAAGAGCACGAGTTGGGTCACGGCGCGCCATATCTTCATTCATTAAGCCAGAAAGTTGGTGCTCAAGTAACTGTCTGATCGAAGCCATTTCATCACGCATCGCTTGCATTTCATCAAGCGACTGAGCTTGGTTGCCATAACTGCTTTGTTGCTTTGGCTTAGCAAAGCTATCGAGGGCATCTTGCTGTGTCGATGTGAGTGAATCATCGTCATCAAACCAATTACGAGGCTGCTTTGGCTCAGGTGCTTTATCAAATTGAGGTGATTTTTTCGCTTGGCGCTCAAGTAATGCCGATAAACTGTCTGCTACCGCAGCTTGTTTTTCAGGGGTCGCTGTTTGTGGTTTTGGCTTAACAAAATTATTACTAAAACGAGGCTTTTCTTCACTTAACTTAGGCGCTGCAGGTGCAGCTTGAACTGACTTTTCATAATCAACAGCTGCCACAATTTCAACACCATCAGCCATGCGCTTATTTGACATGATAACTGCATCAGGACCTAGCTCATGCTTTACTTCATTCAACGCGCTGCGCATATCTTTAGCAAAAAAACGTTTAATTTTCATGTGACACCTCGTCTCTACTTATCACTGTTGACCGACTGAGCAAACAATTTTGATCTGTTTTTCTTCAGGTACTTCCTGATATGACATCACGCGCAAACCCGGTAGGCTGTGTTTCACAAATCGCGATAACACGCTGCGCAACATACCTGATGTCAACAGTATTGAAGGTTCACCCGCCATTTCCTGGTTTTGATGCGCATCGCCGAGAGAGTTTTGTAGTCTTTCTGCGAGCCCTGGCTCAATGCCAGCACCTTCGTCACCTGCACTTTGAAGGGACTGATGCAACATCTGTTCCAACTCAGGCGCCAATGTTATGACAGGGATTTCTGGCGCATTGCCAGCAACGTCTTGAACGATTAATCGACGTAGTGAAATTCTAACTGCAGCGGTTAGTACGTCTGGGTCTTGGCTACGAGGGCCGTACTCAACGAGGGTTTGAACAATCGAACGCATATCGCGAATTGGCACACCTTCATTAAGTAAGTTTTGCAGTACTTTTACAATTGTAGTGAGCGGTAAAATATCGGGTACTAAGCCTTCAATTAAACGCGGATGCGACTTGGCAAGCATATCAAGTAAGTTTTGTACTTCTTCATGGCCCAATAACAAAGCTGCGTTATTGTGTAATAACTGAGAAATATGTGTTGCAACCACAGTTGCAGCATCAACCACGGTATAGCCAAGTGATTGTGCTTCGTCTTTTTGTTCTGGTGCGATCCAAACTGCATCTAAGCCAAATGCAGGGTCTTTGGTCGCAACTCCTTTTACTTCACCAAATACTTGACCTGGGTTAATCGCCAATTCGTTATTGTGTTTTAATTCACCGTTGCCACTAGAAACCCCCATTAATGTGATGCGGTATTCGTTCGGATCTAGCTCTAAATTGTCTCGAATATGAACCGGCGGCACTAAAAAGCCAAGCTCTTGAGATAACTTTTTACGTACCCCTTTAATGCGACTCAGTAATTCACCACCTTGTGCTTGGTCGACAAGTGGAATTAAACGGTAACCAACCTCTAAGCCAATTACGTCCACTTGTTGTACATCATCCCAACCCAACTCTTTTTGTTCAATTTGCGCTTGCTCTTGGCCTGGTGAACCGCCTTTTGCAACTTGTTTGGACTCTTCTTCTGCTTTTTGCGTTTTAATGCGCTGATTCACATAAGCTACACCGCCAATTAAAAAGCCTAATCCCAAGAACGCAACTTTCGGCATGCCTGGCACTAACCCCATTACAATCAAAATACCTGCTGCGATATAAAGGGCTTTATCATTGCCTAATTGGGCATGAAATTGCTCGCCCATGTTTTGCGATTCATTTTGACGCGTTACCACAATCGCGGTACCAATAGATAAAAGTAGCGATGGTAATTGAGCAACAAGGCCATCACCTATCGTAAGTAGCGTATATACTTCCATTGCACGACTAAACGGTAAATCGTGCTGGATCATGCCAATAAATAAACCACCAATAATATTGATAACAAGAATGATAATGCCGGCAATAGCATCCCCTTTTACAAACTTACTGGCACCATCCATTGAACCGTAGAAGTCTGCTTCACGAGTTACTTCGGTGCGGCGCTCTCGCGCTTGTTCCGCGGTTATAAAGCCTGCATTTAAGTCTGCATCAATCGCCATTTGTTTACCTGGCATTGCATCTAAGGTGAAACGTGCAGACACTTCTGAAATACGGCCTGCACCTTTGGTAATTACCACAAAGTTAATAATAATTAGAATCAAAAATACAACTAAACCAACAGCATAGTTACCGCCGATCACAACTGAGCCAAATGCTTCAATTACCTTACCCGCTGCATCGCCGCCCTCGTGACCTTCAAGCAACACGACTCGGGTACTGGCTACATTCAGCGCAAGGCGTAAGATAGTGGCTATTAGCAAAACGGTTGGGAAAATACCGAAATCGAGAGGCTTCAAGGTATACAAGGTAATAAGTAGAACGACCAGCGATAACGCTATGTTAAAAGAGAACAGTATATCGAGTAAAAACGCAGGCATTGGCAATACAACCATACCGAGCGCAGCAAGCACAAGAATAGGTGTACCTATACCTTTCAGGTAATCCGATTTATTTGCGTTTAGTTGATTTAATGTGGCCTTGAAGTCCATACAGCAGCTATTCAATATATTGACACTGGTATAGCTAAAGCAAATACCGTTCCAACAAGAAAAGTAGCGATAACTTACTGTTTAGTATTTGAAATCTTCAGGTATTGGTAGCTCTTTAGCGAGTTTTTCTGGGCGTTTACCACGCCCTTTATTAAACTGTTTTAATTGGAAAACATAAGCAAGTACTTGTGCCACCGCAACGAACAATTGCTCCGGAATTTGCTGACCCACTTTACCGGTGTGGAACAATGAACGTGCCAATGCGGGCGATTCGACAATCGGTACGTCAAAGCGATCTGCTATTTTTCTAATTTGCAGCGCTATTTGGTCACCACCGATAGCAATAACCATAGGAGCGCCGGCTTTAGCGGTATCATATTTAAGTGCAACAGCGTAGTGAGTTGGGTTTGTAACTACCACATCGGCATCTGGCACATCTTGCATCATTCTGCGCTGCGACATTTCTCGCTGGGTACGACGAATGCGGGCTTTGATTTGAGGATCACCTTCGCTGTTTTTGTATTCATCTTTAACCTCTTGCAAGGTCATTTTTAGCTGTTCGTTATGATTCCACTTTTGAAATGGTGCATCAATTGACGCTATAACGATTAGCGTCATCGCCAGGGCAAAAAACATCCACGCCAAGATCCACAATGCGTGTTCAATATTACCAGGCACAGCCTCTAAGCTCAGGGTAAGAATTTCGGGGAAATAGCCTTTGATTAAGTAAACAGCAACCGTTGCAATCAGGCCAAACTTTAATAATGCTTTAACTAATTCAATGGCGGCTTGTTTACCGAACATGCGGGCAAAGCCTTTGAGAGGTGACATTTTACTCGCTTTAGGTGCAGCTGCTTGCCAACTAAAATTAAAACCACCTAAAAATGTATTGCCAATTACACCTGCAACCAATAAGCACAACACAAACATTGTCATGCCATACCAAAGTTCACTTGCAACTTCACCCCACACCGAGAACATCTTGGTCGTGTCATAGACTTCATTACGATTTAGCGAAAGCAAACGCCCCATCACATTATATAAGCCTACAGCGATGTCTTTACCAAACAGTAAAAAGCTCACCGCAGCAGCAATCAAAACAAATGTGGTGCCCGTTTCTTTTGAGCGTGCTACCTGTCCTTTTTTCGCTGCGTCTTGCAGCTTTTTGGGGGTGGGTTCTTCGGTGCGTTCTTGATCTGAGCCTTCAGCCATATCCGTTCCTTACACCTGACAACCAACAAGATCGCACATTAGCTCAACCATTTTTAGCCATTGAAATTCAAATTGCGCAGTAAAGTTAGTCATTGTTGCCCAAATAATGACAAGGCCCGCAAGCAATGTAAACGGGAAACCTATAGTAAATATATTAAGTTGCGGCGCGGCACGAGTCATCACACCAAATGAGAAGTTGATAACTAGCATGGCAGTTAACGGCGCTAGCGATAACACTAAGGCTGTCGCAAACATCCAACTGCCCCATAACGCCAGTTTTTGAAAGTTTGCAACAGGCCACCAGGTGCCATCAATAGGTAACGCAGTAAAGCTATGTACAAGCATTTGGATCATCATTAGATGACCGTCAAATACCCAAAACAGTAAGGTTGCAAGAATTAAATAAAACTGACCGACCGCGGGCACACTTTGCCCATTTGCAGGGTCAACAATTGAAGCAAAACCAAGGCCGGTTTGCATTGCAAGTATTTGACCTGCAAGAATAAAGGTATTAAGCATCATTACTGACGCAAACCCCATGGCAACACCAATCAAGATCTGCTGCAGCACCACAATGACCATTTGAAAACTGAATAGCTCGTTAAATTGACTAGGTGGTAAAATCGGCATTACCAGCAAGGTCACCAGTACCGATAACCCCACTTTTACGCGCGTCGGAACAGTTTTCACGCCAATACCTACCATCACCATAAACATTGCAGCAATGCGTGATAACGGTAATAAAAAATCCGAAAGGTATTGTACTAATTGCGAAAATAAAATTTCCATAAAGGCCTATTTTAACCAGCAATTTGCGGAATAATCTCCACCATCTGACGGAAGTAATCAGTCAATTCTTGGGTGATCCAGTGAGCACCAAAAATAAGCGCAAGTAAGGTTACAATAAGACGCGGTAAAAAGCTTAAGGTCTGCTCGTTAATTGAAGTTGCAGCTTGGAAGATTGCAACAATTAGCCCCACAATTAAGCTTGGTACGATAATGGCTGCAACCAACTTAATAACCAGAAAAAGCGCATCGCTGAGTACTTCTACAAAAACTTCGGGTTGCATTTAGCCTCCTATTCGCGGGTATGTTATCGCCACAGTACTATGTACCTAACCCATAACTACGCGCGAGCGTGCCCATTACCAACGACCAGCCATCAACCAAAACAAATAGCATAATTTTAAATGGCAATGACACAATCATTGGCGATAGCATCATCATACCCATAGCCATCAACACACTGGCAACCACCAAATCAACTATCAAAAACGGAATAAAGAACATAAAACCAATAATAAACGCGGTTTGTAATTCACTGGTGATAAATGCAGGAATAACCACAATAAATGGCGTATCTTCTGGGGAGTCGAGTTGTTCGTAGCCGGCTATTTTGGCAAAGGTTTCTAAATCTGAAATACGTGTTTGCGAAAGCATAAATGCTTTAAGTGGCTCTTTTGCTTGGTCAAGCGCCTGTACCGACGTAAGCTCTTCTTTGAGATATGGCTGAATTGCGCGGTCATCAATTTGCTTGTAAATGGGCGCCATAATAAAAATACTCATAAACAATGCCATACCCACCAAAAGCTGACTCGACGGCGTTTGCTGTAAACCAATTGCTTGGCGCAAAATAGCCAACACCACAATAATGCGGGTGAAAGATGTCATCATAATCACAGCAGCTGGAATAAAACTCAGCGCCGTCATCATAATTAAAACTTGGAGCGTAACCGAGTATTCCTGCGCACCATCCGCATTAGTTTTAACCGTTAGCGCTTGCAAAGCATCATTAGCCCATGCCATCTCTGGCAATACCACTAACAACACAAATAGCACTACATTGAAACACGTCCGGTTCATATTTTATTTCTTATTTTTAGGATTCATAAAATGCGCCAATTGTTTGGCGAACTCAGGCATTTGCTGTTCAGCCAACGGCGTTTCTAATTGATATAAATAGTTTATAGAGCCTGAAGTTACACCGAGTACATGATGCTTGTTATCCATTTCCACCACCAGCAGACGTTCTTTACTGCCAATGTTGATGGAACGAATCACTTTAAACTCGTCACTGGGCGTCATTTGTGGGTTAAATCGCTTGATTAACACGGCAAGCAAAACAATGCAGCCAACCACAAGCAGCAGCGACATGATCATTGAAGCCAACTGTTGAAATCCAGCTGGCTCTGCCGCTAACAGATTAAACGGTACTATCAGTAACGTACTGAGTAAACCGATATTTTTTTTCATCGTAACTTTTTGATCCGCTCGATTTGACTGATCACATCTGTTAAGCGAATACCGAATTTATCGTTAACAACAACCACTTCACCGTGAGCAATTAAGGTACCATTTACGAGTACATCAAGTGGTTCACCCGCTACGCGGTCAAGTTCAACCACTGAGCCCTGGTTTAATTGCAGTAAGTTACGAATACTAATTTTAGAACGACCCACTTCCATCGAAATGGTAACTGGAATATCTAAAATGGTATCGAGCTTACGCTTTTCTTCAGTCGTTAAATCGGCTTTCGAATCTTCAGACAACTCTTCGAGTTCAGCAACTTCGGCATCACCACCGTCTTCGCCTTCAGCTTCGGCTAGGGCTGCAGCCCATTCGTCCATTGTATCTTGATCATCGCTCATACTAAATTTCTCTCAGTTAATTACCAGTCGAGGTCTACACCATCTGATAAATGTAAATCTTCTTCCAATTGCTCCAACTCAGCATCTGAATCGAGCTTTTTCCCGCCCTTTGTAAATACATGTAGTTCTGATTTAACAGATTCAGGGCGTTTAATCTTTTCACTAATTTGAAGCGCAACGTTATCGCGAGAACGACCCATTTTGGCGCGGTAGGTCGGCAAGTCTTCAATGAACACCGTAATATGTTCTGGCATTTCTACCGGAATAATATCACCTTCTTTTAAGTCCATAATTTGTTGCAGACTTAAATCCACTTCAAGCATACGCGTACTAAGATCGACTTCTACATCCATAATTTCATCGCGCAGTGCTTTAGACCAACGTAAATCGGTGTCTTCTGTATCTGACTGCACACCGGCATCAAGTAATTCACGAATTGGCTCAAGCATTGAGTAAGGCAGCGCAATATGGAAATCCCCGCCGCCGCCATCCAGTTCAATATGAAACGAACTGATTACCACAACTTCTGTCGGGCTTACAATGTTGGCCATTGCTGGGTTCACTTCTGAATCAAGGTATTCAAAAGACACATCCATCACCGGTGCCCACGCTTCTTTATAATCTTCAAAAATGATTTTAAGTAGCATTTGCACAATACGGCGTTCGGTTGGTGTAAATTCACGTCCTTCAATTTTGGCATGGTAACGTCCATCACCACCAAAAAAGTTATCCACCAAAATAAACACTAAACGCGCTTCCATGGTAATAAGACCGGTGCCTTTTAACGGTCTAAAGCGCACCATATTTAAACTGGTTGGAACAAATAAGGTGTGGATGTATTCACCAAATTTGATCATCTGCACGCCGTTAATCGACACTTCCGCAGTGCGGCGCATCATGTTAAATAGGGATATACGCATGTGGCGAGCGAATCGTTCGTTAACGATTTCCAGCGTCGGCATACGGCCACGAACAATACGATCTTGAGATGAGAAATCGTATTGCAGCGCGGACGAATCGCTATCACCGCCTTCGTCTATCTCTTCTTCATCAACATCATCGACGCCATGTAAGAGCGCATCGATTTCGTCTTGAGATAATAAATCGCTCACCTAAACTCCTAATTATTGCATTACAAAGCCAGTAAACAACACGCGTTCTACGACTTTACTGTCTTCAATTTCTACCAATGCATTTTGCACTTCGGTTAATGCGTTATAGCGCAGTGCTTCTTTTCCAGCTGTGGTGCTTAAATCATCTGCATTACTTGCTGAAAATACGCGTAATAAGGTATTTTCAATCAGCGGAATATGGCGTTTTGCGGTTTCTTCGTTAACATCGCCACGCACTAACAATTGCACTTTAATCTGTACCAAACGGTCTTTATTTGAACCCGGTACGTTAAACACAAATGGTCTTGGCATCCCTACGTACAGCGCGCTGCCAATTTCAGCACTATTACCACTTGGTTTACCTTCGCCACCTTCGGCAGATGCGGTTTCCTCAGCAAGCGTTTCTGCAGGAGCGCCGTCATCGCCACCTAAAAAGAAAAATGCGGCGCCGCCACCCGCGAGCAATACCACAACAGCAATAATGATAATCATCATTTTGCCGCCTTTTTTCTCTCCACCTTCTTCAATTTCAAGATCTTTTTCTTCTGCCATTGTGACGTTTCCGTAGCTGCTATTTATTATTTTATATAATAGTGCGTTTATTTCCGTTTAATAGCAATTAGTGTTATGCGTAAAAATCGATTCCATCTTGCTGTTTGCTGACAATTTGTTCACTTACATTACTAACAGGCTCGTGCTCACGCTCTGAACTCGACGAATGACCAGACTGCTCCGCCATTTGCTGCTCACCTTGCCCTTGTTCAGATACACTACTTTCACCTAAATTAATGCCCTGTTCGGCAAGCATTTCTTTTAGTCGCCCCATTGATTGTTCAAGTACATCTTTCGCTTGCTGACTTTGCACTACAAAGTTTATTTGTGCTTGTTCGGCATCAGAACGAATGCGAATTTGCATCGAACCTAATTCTGGTGGGTCTAATCTAATTTCGGCTTCTTTCAAGTTTAAGTTTAGTAGCATATTTGCTTTATTAAATAATGCTTTAGCTGCATCACTCTTGGCAATATTGACCGGTTGTTGCAATGCTTGTTCTGCACTAATCGTGGTTTTTTTGGTGTTTTGGATCACTTGTGCAGTTTGCATCGCTAAGTGCTGCTGGTTGATTTCGCTTACTTCAGCCTGTTGTAGTTGACTCGCTTGAATGTGCGAGACTAATTGCGATAGCACTGGTGTATTCGCATTTGTTTTTAAACTATTAAGCAATTTTGCAAAACTTTGTGGTTGCTCTGTGCTTGCCTCTGCCTCAAGATTTGGCTCATCCACCAACTGAGTTGTATCAACCTTAACATTACTTTGTTTAGCGCTGCTGGTTTGCTCATTGCTCGCCTGTAATTTTTCCGCAGCTTGACTACTTAACGATACAACACTTGCAGGCGCTGGTTTTGTTGCCTGTTGATTAATTAGCTCTACGGTAGTTTGGTGTGCGTCGAGATCAACGTTTTGCTCTTGTGCCACCGCTTTAGCAACCGCAGTCACATTATGTGGGACTTGTGTATCTGGACGTGTAATGGTTTGTTGTTTATTTGCCACAGCTACAGTCTCACCAAGAGGACGTGACGCTAACGTACTTTGCAATTGTGCTTGGTCGTTATCACTTTCCGTTGCAAGGTCATTCGGTATTGCATTTTGTTCAACCGCTTGTTGTGCGGTATTTGACTTAGCTGATTGTGCAGTAAGTACTGATTGCAAAGTGACAGGCTGCTCTTTTGCTTTTGACTCAGCTTTTGCAATTGCCACGTTTAACTTCTCCATAACTAAACGGAGATCGTGTTTAGAAAGCCCCTGTGGTAGTTCGCTTTCTTTATCGAGCTGTGTAAAAAATTGCTTAAGTGTTTCAAGGCCTTCTTTGTCTAATTTGGCAAATTCATTATCAAGCGACACTAAATTTTGAGCTAGATTGACCTTAGTTTTACCGTCTTTCACCGAGTCACTTTCAATTGCATTGTCACTATCGACCGACGCTTTTACATTTTGTGCTTGCTCTGTACTTTCACTGCCTTTCGAAATACTAACATCAAAAGACTTACTTTTAGTTAGTTGCTCAAGCAATGAGATAGCCCCGTTACTATCGTTGCTCGTTGCTTTTTGTGTTTGTTCAGTTTGCGCTTGTTGAGTATTTGGCTGTTTAGTAACAGGGTGTGTTTCATCAACTGGCATTGATTTTACTGAGGTTGATTCAGAATCCCCTTTGTTAGTATTCGCACTGTCATCGAGCTGTTTAAATTCGGATGAGCGAGTCACTGGCATATCATCTTGCGTATGCGACTCATCGATATTAGCAACTGCAGATTCAGTTTGTTCACCTTCATCAGTGACACTTTCAAGCTCGCCTTGACGCGCTAGCGTATCTGATTGCTCTGCTTGTTCCAGTTCAGATTCCGGTGCTGTTTCACTGCTTTGCTGTGTTTGAACAGGTCGTTGACTATCATCACGACTATTTTGCTCTTTATCGGAGGATGCATGTTTACCCTGCACTTCATTTTGCACAGATTCAAAAACAGCTAAAAAACCGCTTTTATTTTCGCTTTCACTCGTTGTTGCCGTGGAGTCTAACCCAACATTTGTAATGCTTAACTGCGAATTTATCGTTGCCATAACACACTTCTTCTTTAACTAAAGATTGCCGCTTTTAATGCCTTGCTGAAAATTAAGCAAAAACTAAGCCAGTGTTTTTCGATTTCGTACAAATATATTGGTAGCAAACTCGTCAAGCTGCTTTTGCTCTGCCTTTGCCAACGCAGCTTGCTGTTTATCTAATTTACGCTGTTTGAGCTTTTCGATTGCTTCCAATTTTGCTTTTTGCGCTAACCACAGCGACTCACGCTGTTTTAACACCTTGTTTGCCGTATTGATCGCGTTTAGTTGTTGCTTTAACGCATCATCTAACTTGCCGATAAATTGCTGAAACTGATTATAATAACTACCGCCAACGCCTTGCGCAGCACGACTTTGTAATTGAGCTAAATAGTCTGAGCGAAACGACTCGATACCCGTTAATTGACGCTGTAAATTAGCAAGGTGTTGCTGCGCACCAACAAAATCGAGACGCAGTTTTTCTTCTTTATCAGATTCAAGCTTTATTAATAGTGCTAGTTGATCGCGCGCCATTAACCTTGTCCTAGAATACGAGCCAAGCTAGTTAACCCTTCATCATAAGGAATAACATCTGTCATACCTTGTTGTAAGAAGTGGTTTATACCCGGCATCATTTCGATAGTTTTATCAAGCATAGGGTCGCTGCCTTTTTGATAAGCACCCAACGTAATAAGGTCTTTGTTCTGTTGGTAAAGTGAGTAGATCTGTTTTAACACGCGCGCTTGCTGCAAATGTGTTTCGCTAATAACTTGCGGCATAACACGACTAATCGATTTTTCGATATCAATCGCGGGATAGTGCCCTGAATCGGCCAGTTCGCGGGATAATACAATATGCCCATCAAGAATCGCACGGGCTGCATCAGCGATGGGGTCTTGCATATCATCCCCTTCGGATAACACGGTAAAAAACGCCGTAATGCTGCCTTGCCCTTCGCCACCATTACCCGCGCGTTCCACCAAGGCGGGAAGTTTTGCAAACACAGAAGGTGGATAACCTTTAGTTGCAGGAGGTTCGCCTACCGCTAGCGCAATTTCGCGCTGCGCCATGGCATAACGCGTTACTGAATCCAGCAGCAACAGTACATTTAACCCCTGATCACGAAAATATTCAGCAATCGTTACGGCGGTTTCACAGCCCTTTAAACGCATCAGCGGTGATGCATCCGCAGGAGCCGCCACTACCACTGAACGTGCTCGCCCTTCTGCGCCTAAGATTTCTTCAATAAATTCTTTAACTTCGCGACCACGCTCACCGACTAAACCAACCACAATCACATCGGCATTAGTACCTCGAGTCATCATGCCAAGTAATACTGATTTACCCACACCACTGCCCGCAAATAAGCCCATACGCTGGCCTTGACCTACGGTAAGTACAGAGTTAATGGCACGAACACCGACGTCCATCGGTTGTTTAATCGGGCGTCTGGCTAATGGATTAATCGGTTTTGCGGCGAATTTTAATTTTGCTTCTGCTTTTACTGGGCCAAGTCCATCAAGCGGTCGCCCTAATCCATCAACAACGCGACCTAGCAACCCCATACCCACAGGTAAACCCACATCTGATTGTTGAGGAATAACACGCGCCCCAGGTAATACACCCGAAATGGCATCGTTTGGCATCAAGTAGAGAGTCTCACCGCTAAAGCCTACTACCTCAGCATCGACTAAGCCCTGCTGGGTTTCAATTTGACAACTGCTACCAACTGGTGCTTTTAGTCCTTCGGCTTCAAGCGTAAGCCCAACAACACGCTTTAAACTGCCGGCAACTGCTGGGCGGTGAGTTTTAATTTTTGATTGGTAACTAGCAAGACGCTGTGCAAGCCCTTGGCTCATAATTAACCGTCGTGTTTTTGACTATCGATACCTGCTTCTTGCAAAAAGCTCTCCAGTATTTCTTTAAGGCGCAATTCTACCGAGTAATCAATTGATGAATTGTCAGAATTGATATGGAGGCCACCTTTAGTGATACTCGGCTCAACAACTAGCTTCCAATTTCTATCGGCGAGTTGTTCGGCTGGTATGGCTTGTTGTACCAGTTCAAAATCTTCTGGATTCAATAACACTTCAAGGGCACGGTGCTGACCTTTCAATGCATCAGTTGCCACTTTCATGGCGCTGAAAATAGCTTTTTCATTAATGCTAAGTTCGCCATGAACTACCGCTTTCGCCAGCTCAGATGCTAAAATCACGACTTGCTTTTCAACTTCGTCACTCACTTGCTCAAAGGGCGTGGCTATTTCATCTAACAGCTTGGTAAGTTGCGCGATTTTCTCTTCGACTTCAGGTTTTGCCAGCTCAAGTCCTTCTTCTTTGCCTTGCTCTAAACCTTCTTCATAGCCTTTTTGCGCACCTTCTAACTTACCTTGTTCAAAACCTTCCTGATAGCCAGCTTCTTTGCCCTCAGCGTGTCCCTCTTGGTACGCCTCTTGTCGAATTTGTTCAATTTCTTGAATGCTTAGTGGCGTAAACTCTTCTTCTGGCTCGGGTTCTTGTTCGGCTTGTTTTTTCTGATAGAGCTCTTCTAGCGACTTGCCCATTGCCGTTGAGCGGCCTCTTAGATTACGTCTTTCATCTTTGACATCCGGGATCGGCCAATTCTCAAGCAGCGTTTCTATCGCCTCTGCATTTTCGATTTTATGTCCTGAGCGGTACTTGCCTAATTTCATAAATTAGAGGAACTCCTCACCACCGCCGCCGCCAAGCATAATTTCGCCTGAATCAGCTAAGCGTCGTGCTATGCTCAGAATTTCTTTTTGTGCCGCTTCTACTTCACTAATGCGAACTGGACCCATTGCTTCAAGGTCATCAGCCATCATTTCAGCCGCACGTTTAGACATATTCTTAAGGATCTTGTCTTTAAGCCCTTCGTCAGTACCCTTAATTGCTTTCATTAGTACATCTTGCTGTACTTCACGCAGAATCGCTTGAATACCGCGGTCATCAACGTCAATTAAGTTATCAAATACAAACATTAAGTCTTGAATTTGCTGCGACATTTCTTCGTCATGTTCACGAATTGAATCCATCAACTGCCCTTCAACATTAGTATCTAGGTAGTTCATAATATCTGCCGCTGCTTTTAAGCCACCCATTTTAGCAGCTTGCGCACCAGCCTGACCTGCGAATTGTTTTTCCATAATTTCATTCAATTCTTGCAGTGCGGCAGGTTGCACTTCTTCAAGATTGGCAATACGCATGGTTAAATCAAGACGCACTTTTTCAGGGAATTGATTAATAATTTCAGCAGATTGCTCTGGTTCTAAATACGCCAAAACAATGGTTTGGATCTGCGGGTGCTCATTACGAATAATATTCGCTACTTGTTTTGAGTCCATCCATTTCAGTGAATCAAGTCCTTTCGCACCTGAGCCCATGATAATTTGGTCAATTAGGTTCGCTGCTTTTTCTTCACCAAGCGCTGCGGTAAGCGCTTTCTTGATAAAGTCTTCAGATTGGAAACCAATAGTACTAAAGCTTTGAATTTGGTCGATAAACAGTTTGTGTACCGCGGCAATTTTGTCTTGGCTTAAATCATCCAAGCCCGCCATCGCCATACCTACTTTTTGTACTTGCTTTGGTTCTAAGTGCTTTAAAATCTGCGCAGCATCTTCTTCAGATAAACTCAGTAATAAAATCGATGCTTTTTCTACACCATCAAGTTTATCTACGTCAAAGCCGCTACTTGTTGTTTGTTCTGCTACTTGCGTATCTTGATCAGTCATCTTCAGTTAACCACGCTTTAACTACTTGAGAAGAAAGTTCTGGCTCATTTGCCACTAATGCTCTTACTGCTTTCAGTAAGTCTTCATCACCATGTAAGTCTGGTAATTGTAACGTACCATCTGGGCTAAAGCCGACTGCCGATTCGTCAAATTCTTGACTTAGCATATCAATGGTATCATCACCTAAGTCTACACCTGCTGATAGGCTTGCGTCATCATAATCCTCTGTCGTGTCTTCTGGATTAATCAACTTGCGTAACATTGGACGCACTACCGCAAGAATAAGCACGATAATAACCAAGGCACCTAATGCTAATCTGATGACTTTGAAGAACCAAGGTTGTTGCCAAATTGGTAGTTCAATCGCTTCACTGAATTCTTCTTGTACAAACGGAATCGTCACAACTTCTAGCGCATCACCACGCTGCATATCAAAGCCGATGCCACCTTGCAGTAAACGGCGAATGTTCGCTAATTCTTGCTGAGTACGCGGATCACGTGTCGCTTCGCCACCTTCTGCTACACCGTTTGTGTAGTTCACCGCAACCGATACACTGATACGACGGATCACACCGGTTTGCTGACGCTTATGTGAAATGGTGGTGTCGAGCTCATAATTACGGGTTGCTTCTTTACTGTTTCTACTCGGTAATGTGCTTTGTGCTGATTCATCGCCTGTTTGTTCTGGAATTTGCGAGTTAACTGGCGGTTGATTAGTTAGCGCACCTGGAATGCCCACTGCAAGGCCACCAATATTGGTGTCTTCACGTGTCATTTCACTGCGTACCGCTGGCAAGTCTGGGTTAAAACGCTTCTGCGTTTCTTCAATTGAACTGAAATCCATCACCAGATCGACCTGCGCAGTATAGTTACCTAAACCAACAACAGGGATCATAATTGAATCGATTTTTTCTAAGTATTCTTGTTCACGTTTACGTTCAATTTCATATTCTTTACGCGAACGCGCGGTCAGTGAGTTTTGTGAGCCCGAGTTAAGTAAGCGGCCATTTTGATCTGTTACCGTTACTCGGCTAGGCTCTAGCCCTTGTACCGCAGAGGCGACCATATCAACAACCGAATCAACTTCTTCACCGTCAAGTGTGCGACCACGTCTTACTGTTAATACAACCGTTGCACTTGGTTTTTTCTCACGGCGAGCAAAGACGTTTTCTTTTGGAATCGCTAACAGAACTTTAGCCCGCGCTACTTTACTAAGCTCTTCAATAGTACGTGCAAGCTGCTGCTCACGTGAGTGCTTTAAACGCTCACGCTCTAGACGCTGACTCACGCCAAAGCCCATATCTTGCATTAAAATTTCGGTGCCCGATGAAGGTACTTGCTCAAGACCCTCTTTAGCCATCAACAACTTAATATTTTGATACGCTTCAACCGGTACTGAAACAACATTGCCATCGAGCTTGTATTCCACTTTTTGTGCGTCTAAGAATTCAAGCGTTTGGATCAGTTCATCCATTGGCATTTTGCCAAGAGGACGCATATCAGGCTCTTTCGCCCAAATCATGATAAATACGGCAATTGCGACACAAATTGTTAGTGCGATAATGAGCGTGACTTGGCGCATTACATCAACACCACTTAAGCTGCCAAGAAACCCTGATTTTTGTTCTTGATTACCACCACCTACATCGCCGACACCTAAGTCGTTAGCGTCTAGTGTTGATAAATCTGTTGATGTATTAGCCACAACCCTACTCCACTATTTCTTATACAGGCATGTTCATAATGTCTTTATAAGCTTCAATAAGCTTATTACGCACTTGAACGGTTGCTTCAAACGCCACCGAAGATTTTTGCGATGCGATCATTACTTCAGCCAGTGACACATTGCGGTCACCCATTTCTAACGCCGTTGCTTTCGCTTTAGAGTCTTGCTGTAAACCGTTAACCGTATCGAGCGCATCTTTTAATAAATTATTAAATTCAACCTGTGAGCTACCTTGAATAGATTCAATAGGCTGTTTCGGTTTAGAAAAGTTACTTGCTTCTACCGCAAGTGACTGCATTTCTTGATAAAGATTGTTTGGTGAAATGTTCATACTAACAAACCGTAAAAATTGACTTAACACGATTAATGCAAGCTTAATGCCAAAAATAAAGCACTTAAAATCAATACCTTATAACGGCATTTTTTTGACTTTGATAAAATTTAGACAGAAATAAAGCCTCCAGTCAGAGGCTCGATTTAAAAGTAGGTGTATCTGTTGTGCTCAGTACAATGATTTTTTATGCAGGTAATTCAATTCCCATCTCACGCATTTTTGCAAGTTTATAACGCAGTGTTCGCGGGCTCATACCAAGACGCTCAGCAACGTCTTTACGCTTGCCATCACACGCACGAAGCATATCTAAATAATTGAATTTTCTTTATCTTTAAGCTCTTGTTTATAACCCTGAGCATCATCTACTTGGGTTGATTGCACTGTTGCAACGTCTGGTGCTACTTGTTCAGGTTCTTCACCAGTCAGCTGTATCTTTGGCGACAGGCTTATTGGTTGCATGCTTGCTACCGAACCTAAGAAAATATCATCTGCGGTAATCATTTTATGGCTTTGTAAAATCAATGCGCGCTGCACGACATTTTCAAGCTCACGAACGTTACCTGGCCAGTTGTAACTAAGTAATTTTTCTTTAGCTTGTACGTCAAACTGCACCGGCATGTCATTATTATGACGCTGAATTAAATGCTCAGCCAACGGGACTATATCCCCTGGACGCTCAGCAAGTGGCAGCCACTCGAGCGGAAAAACATTAAGGCGATAATATAAATCTTCGCGAAAAACGCCTTGCGCCACCGCCTCTTTTAAGTCGCGGTTAGACGTTGCAAGCACACGTACATCTAAATTAATGGTCTTGCGAGAGCCAAGACGTTCAACTTCACGCTCTTGCAGTACACGCAATAATTTCGCCTGTAGGCTTAAATCCATCTCAGTAATTTCATCGAGTAGAATAGTGCCGCCTTGCGCTTGTTCAAACTTACCAGGACATGCTTGAATAGCGCCGGTAAACGCGCCTTTTTCATAGCCAAATAAAGTGGCTTCTAGCATATTTTCAGGAATCGCCGCACAGTTAATCGCAACAAAGTTCTGCTCTGCACGCGGTGAACTATCATGAATATAACGTGCCATCACTTCTTTACCTGAGCCACTTGGCCCAAGCACCATAACGGATGCATCAGATTTAGCCACTTTCTCTGCAAGTTGCATCAGCGCTTTACTAGCTGGGTCTTCAACAATTGGCCCATCTTTAATGGCTTCTTTTTCTGGTAAATAACGACTTACCATGTTTAATAACACTTCTGGTGCGAATGGTTTCGCCATGTAGTCAATGGCTCCTAAGCGCATCGCTTCAACCGCATCATCAATAGTCGCGTAAGCTGTCATCATTAACACAGGTAAATCAGGGTAGTTAAGCTTAATACTTTTAAGTAAATCGATACCTGACATAGTGCCCATTTGCACGTCACTGACCACCATTGAAATACCGCCTTCTTTAAGCTTAATAATCGCTTGTTCGGCACTGTCGGCTTCAACACAATTAATATCAGCCAATGCTAGGGTATCGACTAACGCTTCTCGTAAACCAGAATCATCTTCTACGACTAATACTTTTGCATCGTTCATAATCACTCCTAACATGCTGTTTTAGAGATAATCGGTAGGTACAAGTTAAACTCAGCCCCACCAAGCTCACTATTGCCTGCTTTTACAAACCCTTGATGGCTGTTAGCAACCGATTGAACCACGGCAAGACCTAACCCGGTACCGTGTGATTTAGTGGTGAAGAACGGCTCAAAGATCTGTTGGATAGCCGTTTCACTTAACCCCGTGCCGTTATCTTTCACCGAAATTTTGACGTGATCTGCGAATTTTTCAGACCGCGTTGCACTTAACTCAATTTTTCCACCTTGGCCACAAGCTTGCACCGCATTGTGCACTAAATTGCTAATTGCACTGCTCAGCGCAACTTTATTAGCGATAATTTCAATATCAGGCTCAGGCAATTTAAGGTCGAGAATGCATTGTTGGCGCATAATCATTGCTTCTGAAGCATGCGTCACATCCGTTAGCAAGGCTTGCATAGACACAGGTGCAAGTACTTGTTGCTCACCACTTTTGGCAAATAACAGCATATCGTTTACTTGGCTTTCTAAATCTTGCAAACGCGACATCAACTTTTCATGAAAATTGCTTCGCGCCGTCGGGTTTAATTTCTCTGACGACAGGTTAGCGGCATATAGCATCGCCGCTGATAACGGGGTTCTTACTTGGTGCGCTAAGGATGCAACCATTTTACCGAGTGCACTCAAACGCTGCATATGTGCAATACGTGACTGTAATTGGCGTGTTTGCGTAAGATCGGTCATTAAAATTAACTGACCTGGTTCAGGTGTGAGCGGTGAAATATCAAGTTTCACTAATCGACCATCACGAAGCGTTACCTCGTGACCATCACTACCATTGGGCGCAAAAGAGCGCTGAATAATGGTAAACCAACGCTCGCCTTCTAACGGCTCTCCGAGTAAATCAATTGCGATTTGATTGGCCTTTGCTACCATGCCGTTACCATCAAGCACAATGACGCCCGCAGGCATGGTATCAACCAAATGACTAAGCCAACTTGCCTGTTTTCTTAATTCACTAAGTTCACCCACGTACTTTTCCTGCATCAAACACGGGTTGTATACCTCTTGAAATTGTTGGGGTATGATTTGAGCTAACGCCATAGTTACACCAAATAATTTACTCTAACTAATCGGTGTAGATACACAAAACGTGCCAATTTTTATTTTCAATAAATACAACAAGTTAAATTCAAAAATAAGACGTCAATTATTTGTCTAGGGGATTTTTATGTGTTTTAGATGCGAGTGGTTAGATACCACTAAAGCTGATTATGTAGCCTATCACGATACCCAGTGGGGCGTGCCTTTGTTTGATGATAATGCACTGTTTGAATTCCTCACACTAGAATCAGCGCAAGCTGGACTGAGTTGGTACACAGTATTAAAAAAACGCGATAACTACCGAAACGCGTTCGCCAACTTTGACCCAACTGTGGTTGCCCAATTTGATGAAGCAAAAGCGCTTGCCTTAATGGAAGATAAAGGCATTATTCGCAACCGCTTAAAAATTAATGCCGCAATTAACAATGCACAGTGCTTTTTAGCAATACAAAAAGAGTTTGGTAGCTTTGCTAACTATCAATGGCAATTTGTAAACAATAAACCTATTGTCAATAACATCAACAGTAAAGCTGACTACCAAGCCACCACTGCCGAGTCGCAAGCTTTTGCGAAAGACCTTAAAAAACGCGGCTTTAAGTTTTTAGGACCGACCACTGTGTATGCTCATATGCAGGCATGCGGCATGGTTAATGATCATCACAATCAATGCTTTCGCAAAGACGAAGTGATTGCACTTTACTCATCGCTTTTCTAATACCCTTTCAACTTAAACACCTCTATTAATAGTCAAAAGTGAACAATGAATTCACTTTTGAGCTATTCACATTCAAATGAAGCTCAATTAAAGTGTTTCAATCTATTTAAGGAAATGATTATGCTTCTCGATTCCAACACTAAATTCGGTACTATTAGTAAGCTGCTTCACTGGCTTAGTGCACTTGTTATTTTTGCATTATTCGGCGTTGGATTTTGGATGGTTGATTTGAATTATTACAGTGAATGGTATCGCACAGCGCCCCATTGGCACAAAAGTATTGGCATTTTATTGCTGGCATTCACGCTAGTGCGCATTGCTTGGAAAGTGATTACGGTATCACCTAAGTCCGTCTCTACCCATTCATCTAAAACTCGCGTTGCAACAAAACTAGGCCATTTAGCCTTGTATGGGATTTTATTGATAATTTTAACCAGTGGTTATTTGATCTCAACCGCTGATGGTCGCGCAATTGCTGTTTTTGACTGGTTCGAAGTAGCAAGTTTAGGCGAATTAATTGCAAATCAAGAAGATATTGCAGGCAGTATTCATCAATATGCCGCTTATAGCTTAATGGCGATTGTTGGTATTCATATATTAGCGGCGTTAAAGCATCACTTTTTTGATAAAGATGACACGTTACGCCGAATGATTAAGTAACCTCAGATTTGGCTAGTCAAAGCTCAGGTTGTATAAATTTAAAGGAAACAATTATGAAAAAAACACTTTTAGCAACAGCTCTTACGATGGCAAGCTTAACAATGCCAGCAATGGCTGCAGATTATGTAATTGACACCAAAGGCGCTCACGCATCAATTAATTTTAAAGTGAAGCACTTAGGCTACAGCTGGTTAACAGGCCGTTTTAATACCTTCTCAGGTGAGTTCAGCTACGATGAGAAACAACCTGAAGCAAGTAAAATTTCAGTTAATATTGATACCACCAGCGTTGACTCAAACCATGCAGAGCGCGACAAGCATTTGCGCGATAGCGACTTTTTAGATGTTAAAAAATTCTCTACAGCGACATTTAACAGCACAAAAGTGAAAGATTTAGGTGATGGTAAACTGGCTATTACCGGTCTTTTAACGCTACAAGGAATTGAGAAAGAAATTACTATCGATGTAGAAAAAATCGGTGAAGGTAAAGATCCTTGGGGCGGTTACCGCGCTGGTTTTGCAGGTACTACAGCGATTCAAATGAAAGACTTCGGCTATAAAATGGATTTTGGTCAAATCGATTTCGACCTTCACATTGAAGGCATCAAAAAGTAATAAAGGCTACTTTGGGTCTGAGCACTTTGCGTTCGGACCCAATTCAAACTCATTCGATTTTTGCAATTGGTGCAACAGTGGGTAGCTTAATATCAAACGATACGCCACTTTTCCCCTCTGATTGACACAATTTAATTTCTCCACCAAGCACACCGGTTACCAGATTAAACACAATATACAAGCCTAAACCACTACTTCCCTCGCCAAGACGCGTTGTGAAAAATGGGTCGAATATTTTATCGCGATGCGCAATATCAATACCTTTACCGTCATCGGTGTAATTAATCACAATAAAATTTGCGTCGCTTTGCTGCATTGAAATGTTAATTTTGCCTTGTACACTGTCATCAAACCCGTGAACTAGCGAGTTGTTGATTAAGTTAATAAAGACTTGCTCAAAAGCACCTGGAAAACTGTCTATTTCAACGTTTTCTAATCCGTGAAAACTGACCGTATTGCTTGACAGTAATTTTGTATTTAAGGTGTTAACCACTACCTCGAGTGTTTGCGCTAAATTAAACACACGGCGTTTATTGCTGGTATGGTCGCCGCTAATCTGTTTAAAGTTAATAACCAATTCACTTGCCTTGTGACAATTATTGGTGACTAGCCCAATCGCCTCTTCTAATTGCTGAAGATGCTTCGACAGAGAGTCAACTGATAGCGATTTTTGCTTAAGTTCATTTGCAATTTTATTATGAACCTCAAGTGCAAAGCTTCCTGCTGTAAGCGCCACGCCAATCGGTGTGTTTAACTCATGTGACACACCCGACACTAAACTGCCAAGTGACGCTAACTTTTCGCTTTGTACAATTTGTTGCATCGCGCTTTCTAACGCTTGGTTTTGGGCGCTTAATTGCTGCGTACGCTCTAACACTCTTTTTTCTAGTTGTTCATTAAGTTCAGTCACTTGCTGTTGGCTTTGTTCTAACTCGTGATGTTCTCGCTCTAAATTGCGATAACCTTCCACTAAATTATCTGCCATTGAATTAATTGCCGCGGCAAGCTCATTAAATTCATCAATTTTTCCACCGCGAATGCGTTTATCGAGGTCTCGATGTGCAATTTCAATTGCTAACTTTTTAACACGCTCTACTGGACGAGACATAAGACGCGCAACAACCAAACTGACGAATATCGAAACAATCAACAAAATAGCAATCTGTAACAATAAAAATTGACGATAGTTAGCAAGGTCACGATTGTGTTCTTGTGCCGTTTGCATCAGGGCGATTTGCCACTCAAACGGTTTGATTTTTGCGTGACTTTTATAAACATTATCACGCTCTTCCAAGCGTTTTTGTCGCTGGCGTGAATCTGCGATTGGCGTTTCGTTTGCGCTAATCGTTAGCCACTGAGAATAGGTTAGGTGTTTTGCAATGCTATTTACGAGTTGTTGAATCGCCGATGTTTCTAACATTAAGCGTAAATACCCCACTACTTTCCCATCACTGCTGCGAATTGGCGATGAAAAATAAATACTTTCAGGGTCCTTATTGTTTGCACCTGAATAATGCATGACTGGTGCTGGCGACATAGATTGACGTTTAAAGTAAGCGAATGACGATTCATCTCGGCTCTGTTGGCTAATTCGAATGTCTTGAATGTTTTTACCCGCTGTATTAATAAGCGCCACCGAGGTCACATTCAATGTGTCTTTTACGATCACATTTCGCAAAATAGCATTTATCTCAGCGATTTGCGCTTCTTGTTCAGTACCATAAGCGGTAAGAAAGTTGGCAAACTGGGGAATATTACTGTCGGCACGCACATACTCTAAAATTGTATTTAAATATGATTCAACGCGTTCTTTACTGCGGTTAAGCGTAAGGCGTCGCACCGTGGCTTGGTTTTGTTCGTTAGTTGCGACTTTTTGCGTATACGCAATATATGAAATAAACGATGTAGGAAGCACTAATGAGGCCAACAAAATGGCACTCAATACAAACTTTAGTTTCATTGAATTAACCGGGCATCTAGTAAACGCTCGCTGCGAATTGGTTTAGCAATGATCCCTTGCCCAACATAAAATTGATTGTACACACCAATAACACTGTTTAAGCCCACGCTATTTTGCGATGTAAATGCTGCAAAATTATCCGCTCGATTTAACAGTTTAACGCCGTTTAACTTAATACTTTGCGGTGTTTGTTTGATGACTCGCGCAATGATTTCATTACCTTTACTTGGATTTTCAAGCCACCAAGCTTGCGCCTCAAACCACGCATCAACAAACCCACGCGCTGCCTCATGATTATTTTCAATAAACGCGCTTTGCATCGCTATAACATCTGGAATTAAGCCCGGTGTTTGGGCACTTGAGTACACAACGTGCGCACCACCTGCAACCATTTCATCTACGTAGGGTTGCCAAGTATGTGCGTAGTCGATGCTATTATTGTTAAGTAACTTAGCAGCATGCGACGCTTCAATATTCATTAGCGTCACATCATCAATTGCGATGTCGTTTGCATCTAAAAAGCGGCGTACTAATAACTCACCAAAACCACCTAAGTTGGTGCCAATTTTAGTGCCTTTAATCACTTGTTGGTCACTTCGCGCTAAAATCGCGTCACCGCCACTCGACTCGTCTGCCACCATAACAATGCGTGCATCAGGGTACTGCTGTGAAAGGTTCATTACATCACCCAATGCTACCGCAATTGCGTCATACTCTGCCGCCGCAAATTTAGCTAACATACGATCGGTATTACGCGGGATTGATAACTCTAAACTAATATTGCGCTTTTTTAACATGCCCAATTCATCGGCAAGAATGATTGGGTAATAGCCTGGCCACAAATCAATTGCCAAACTAATCGAGGTAGTTGATGCCTGATTATGATTACTTTGACGACTTTCGTTATCGCAGCCTGATAAAAATATCAGCATGCTGATAAAGCAAACCTTTAAAACACCTTGTAAGCGGAACATTTCAAAAAGGCCTAAATCACATAATTAACTTAAGACTTAAATAGGGAACGAGATTAAAGAAAACAATTAAGATCTTATAAAAAGCAAAATATTGAATATAAACCACATTCAATGCTTTATGCTCTACGTTAAATAGCTGGCTATGAATACTGACAATAGTGCTGCGAAAAAGTAAAAAAATCACCATGCTAACGCTAACAATTAAACAATTAGCAATGGTCGCCCAACCGAGAAACGTTGTTATCTGATCAATTGACATTAGAACCCCTTAATCTTTTACATAATGTAAGATTAATGTACTTGCTGTAGCGGTGCAATGTTATCAAGCATTTAGTCTCTAAAATTGCTTACCACAGCGGGGTTCTGTAAGGTGTGATTATAATTACACTTTATTTTTTTTTCGTTACTGCTATAGTACTGTATAAAACAACAGTTAAGAAGGTGCAATATGGCCGTTGAGGTATGTTACAAAGTAGTTAGAGATGGAGTCGAACGCATGACATTTACATCAAAAAAAGAGGCAGACGCATATGACAAAATGTTGGATATTGCGGAAGCACTTGAAACCATGCTTGGTGAAGTTGATGTGCCGTTAAGCGAGCAACAAAATGAAGCGCTGGCCCTTGAAATGGCAAAACGTAAAGACCAATTTATTGCAGCTTTAAAAGGGGGAAAACCAACCCCGCCTAACAATAAAGCAAAAGTAACTGACATTAAAAAAGTAAGTTAAATAAAAAAGCCACCGTGAAGGTGGCTTTTTTATTTATGCGCAAATTTACTTAATTACAGTTGCAACTGCATCGGCAAAGTAATCTAAGTTTGCTTGGCTAACGCCTGCTACATTTACACGGCTTGAGCCAACAATGTAAATTGAGTACTCTTTTTGTAAACGTTCAATTTGCTCTGGCGTGATACTTAAGAAAGAGAACATACCATGTTGTTTTTCAATAAATGAAAAGTCTTGTGCAACGCCACGACTATGAAGCGCCTCAACAATCGTGCTACGTAAACCGTTAATACGATTACGCATTTCAGCAAGCTCTTGATGCCACTCGGCGGTTAGCTCTTCACTACCAAGAATAGTATCAACAATTGCAGCACCGTGAGCTGGCGGCATTGAATAGATACTGCGTACAACACTTAATAGCACTGAGTTAGCAACGTCGGCAACTGCGCTCGATTCTGAAATAATTGAACACGCGCCGATACGCTCGCGATAAAGACCAAAGTTTTTAGAACACGAAGAACAAATGATCATTTCATCAACTGTTTCAGCTAATAAACGTAAGCCTGCCGCATCTTGTTCAAGGCTAGTACCAAAACCTTGATAAGCAATATCAATTAACGGCGTAAAACCAACTTCTTTTGCAAGATCTGCAACTTGTTGCCATTGCTCTGCGTTTAAATCCATACCGCTTGGGTTATGACAACATGCGTGTAACAACACGATATCGCCTTTAGGAACTGTCTTTAAGGTGGCCATCATTTCATCAAACAATAAGCCTTTGTTCTCGTAATCGTAATACGGATATTCTTTAACTGTTAAACCAGCAGCTGAGAATAAACCAATATGGTTTGCCCATGTTGGCGTAGTTACCCATACGCTCGCATTTGGGTTTGCTTTTGCGATAAATTCAGCAGCAACACGTAGCGCACCGGTTCCACCTGGTGCTTGCGCTGTGCGAACACGGTTTTCTAAAAGCGCTTTATGCTCACCCAGTAATAGAGATTCCATTTTTGCACAAAAACCTAAATCACCAGCTAAGCCTATATATGATTTACTTGTTTCATTTTCTAAACGAAACGCTTCAGCTTTTTTTACACAGCTTAAAATTGGGGTATCACCCTGTTCTGTTTTATAAACACCAACGCCTAAGTCGATTTTATTTGGATTTGTATCTTGGCGATATTTGGCCATCAAACCTAAAATTGGATCCGTTGGTAATGGCTTTAAGTTTGCAAACATAGTTATCTCTTAAATTGAATTTTTGCTATGGGATGAAGCCCTAGCTTACCATACTCTCTGTTGTGGAGAAGTATCTAAAGAAAATTTCATGGCGATAATCAATAGAACTTTTTGCTTTAGATTATTCAGGTAAGTAATTGGGTACTATTTCACATACGGCCTGTAATAAAGCAAGTGCATCACTCGTAAACACGTCATTATTAAACGCTTCGGCGTCAATAATGCCAAGTACTTCGCCAGATTGCGAAAAGTAAGGCAGACAAACTTCCGATTTAACTGCTGGGTCGCAAGTATAGTACTCGCCGCCATTAGCAACATAGTGTTCTACGTTGTTAATCACGCGTCCTTTGCCGTAAAGCGCAACAAAGGCATTGTTGCTAATACGCGCATAGTCTTCATCAACAGGAAAAAGTGGGCGGCTTGGTTTGCCAAAATAGCTTAATTTAAGTAGCTGCGTTTGATTATCAATCGAGCGTGATTGGTAAATACCAAACCAATCAATTAGGTTTTGTTGCTCAACAAATTTAACGATGCGAGCAAGTGCAGCCATTGCATCAACATTTTTTTGGCGCTTATCTACATGCTGCGTAAGATCAAACGGCGCTTCTTGTAACTGCCCGAATAAGCTACAGGTTCCGCCCTCGCCCAATTCAGGAATAAGGTACTGCCACGTAATATCCAAGTGATCTGTTTGCGTAATTTCATTTTCAATTAATTGACGGAAATCAGCCACTTTTTGCGTATCTAAAACGTAATCTGAAAAATCTATTGAATTAGCCATATAGCCATCTAAACATCTTTTAAAAAATAAAGTGTACATGGCTTATATTGGTTTATGCAATACTATTCTTAACTTAAATTACAAATAAATTTAGATTACGTATTTAATGGCTTTTATGAATCGTTACAAATAAAGGGAATATAAAATGAAATGGACATTTTAAATGTGCTAACCAATTGAGCTTACTAGCTTGTACTGCAAATTTGGCGCTTTTTATTGAGGTAATCTAATCTTTTGTATCTATAACAAATAAATATGGCAAAGTAACAAGTCAAAGCAGCTATTAACATGCCGTTTTTATACTGGGACCACTTTAGTTATGTAATAGTGAGTACGTTACGGTGATGCTATTGCCGCTCTCATTTTGTGAAACTGATTCTGCAATCTCTTTAATTAAGCCCAAACCGCGGCCATGAAAATTATTGTCGTCATTAGCAATATTCTTCCTTGTAAAACCATCACCTGAATCCGTTATTGTAAAACTTATTTTCGGGTCTTCTGGTAAGTAGCTCACATCAATATTAATCGCCCCAGCCGAAAGCTCTGCTAATCGCTCAGCACGAAGTTCGTAATACTCACAAAACCCTACATCACTATCTTTTAAACAGGACTCGAGCCCTAAAACACCGTGCTCTAGTGCATTGTTAAATGTTTCAGAGATCAGCAAAAACAAATTAGAGCGATGCTCAGAACAGCCTTTCATCGCACAAATCATTTCAACAACATCAACAACGGGATCAGTTTGTTTTAAGCGTTCTGCATCCAATGTCATTGCCATGTTTAACGGCGTTGTCATGTATTCATCGCTCAATTGGGGCTCAATATTTGATGGTCTACATTTTACCAACGCTAAACTTAAATCATCTTGCTGATCTTGTTTACCCGTAAAACGCTTAACCGAGTCAACAATGGAGCCTAACTCAGTAAACGATGAAGCAGTGACCTTACGCAGTAATCGTTCTTCACCAAAAAATTCGCCTTTGGTATTTTCTGCCTCGATGACGCCGTCGGTATACAAGATAATTTTGTCATCTAATTCCGTTTCTACATAAATGGTATCGCGTTCAAATTCGTAATCTTCGAGTATACCTAATGCCATATGGCGCGATGTTAGCTTCTGCTTAACCTTGCCTTCTTTACTCAACAGAAAACTATCAGGAAGTCCTCCCAACCAAGCTGAAAATGATCGACCCGAGCTATTTAGCTCAAGAATCGTTGCCGCGCAAAACATATTGCCTGGTAATAATTCACTGAGAGTTGAATTTAATTCAGCGGCAATATCGCCAACAGGTAAACCTTTTTGCGTCATTGAGTAAAAGATTTTTGATGCTGGAAGCGCCCCCATCGCGGCTGCTAACCCATGGCCGGTAAAGTCCCCCATCAAGACATAAATGCCGCCGGTACAACTCGGTGCCATTAAAAATAAGTCTCCGTTAAACATGGATGCCGGTGATAAATTAAATTCAACAAGTTCAGGTAACAAAAAGCGCTTTTCCAGCGCATTTTCAAAAATATGTTCAACTAACTCGTGTTCGCGTTCAGTATGTAGCTGATAATACGCAAGTTCTTGGTTTTGTTTGTAGGTTTTTATACTGAATTCGCGTGTCCGCGCATGTGCTTTAATTTTTGCCGACAGAATTACTTTATCGAAAGGCTTATTCAAAAAATCATCACCGCCAACCTGCAAACATTTTTCTAGGCTGCTTTTGTCATCCAATGCGGTAATAAAAATGATGGGAAGATATACATCTGCAGATTTGGCTTTTAGCAACGGCGCTACTTCAAAGCCATCCATTTTAGGCATTACAACATCAAGCAAAACCAAGTCGGGAGAAAATTCATCGAAAACCGTTAGTGCTTCTTCTCCGTCCGAAGCAAGGGCAACATGGTGCTGCTCTTGCTCTAGCATAAAACGCAGTAAGTTACGATTTAGCTCCTGATCATCGACAACCAGAATCTTCATGGTTCAGTCGATGTCGAACTTTTTATCAAAACGAGAGATCTGTAAAATTTTCTTAATTTGAGGTCTGCAATTTGTAATATGAATACTGCTCACAGAGTCGCCTAACGACTTTTTCATATTTAATAACATTCCCAGTGCCGAACTATCCATGTAATCGGTTTCACGTAAGTCGATAATTACTTTCGGAGTACTTACGCCAACATCGGCATATGCGCTCCTAAATGATTGTACTAAGTTAAAGTCAAACTTGCCTTTAATCTCAATCGTAAATAATTTGCCATCTGGCGATAGAGCCTTATTCAAACTCATTTAATTCTCCTTGGAATGTCCTAATGCCTGCTAAATTTACGCCATTCGCTTTATTTAAATTAAGTACTTAACCCGCTAATTTGCAAATATTATCTTAAAAAAACTAAAAATAAATTGAACGATAATATGGTTGCAAAATTATGATAAACTTGCGTCATGCGTATTTACTTGGATTTATTATGTCAGACTCAAATTTAGTCTATTCCACAGAAACCGGAAGAATAAAACAGCCAAAAGAAGCACCTGAGCTCGATGTAAAATTATTTAAAGACGGTGCGGTGCGTATTGAACGCCAAACAAAAGGACGAAAAGGCAAAGGCGTGATGCTCGTTGTGGGAATTGATCCAAGCGCCCATGACTTAAAGAAGCTAGCCAAAACATTAAAGTCTAAAATGGGTCAAGGTGGTGCAGTCAAAGACGGTATCATTGAAATTCAAGGCGATGACCGCGATAAGTTGAAGGGTTTGCTTGAACAGCAAGGCTTCAAGGTGAAAATTGCAGGCGGATAATAGACATTGCTTGGTGATGGCAGCTAGCCATCACCAAATTAAATACTAAAAGTGTATACCTTTCGTTTTATCTATCATCAACGAAATCTCATGTTCTGGTACCGGCTTACTGTAATAATAACCTTGTACTACATCACACTTATTCAGCTTTAAAAACTCAATTTGTTCATCGCTTTCAACGCCTTCAGCAACCAGCTCTAAATTAAGCTTTTGCGCCATCGCGATAATTGCCGCGGTAATCTCCATATCATTGCTATCTTCTGGAATATCTTTAATAAATGAACGGTCAATTTTTAAGATATCCAATGGGAAGCGTTTTAAATAACTGAGTGACGAATATCCCGTACCAAAATCATCTATCGACAGCGATAGCCCAAGCGATTTTAATTGATGCATTTGCTTAATAGAGCCTTCAACATCGCCCATTAGCATACTCTCAGTTAGCTCTAGATGCACGCGCTCAGGTACGATACCCGTTTTCTTAATCACCTTTTCTAGTAAAGGAATTAGACTCGTATCTTTAAATTGGCGTGCTGATAAATTAATAGAGATGCTGCTCTCATGATCTTTAAGCGCCATACGCTGAGCAAATGCACATGACTCCCACAATACCCACTCACCTAATTCAACAATTAACCCTGTTGTTTCAGCAATTGGAATAAACTTATCTGGCGCAATATGCCCAAGTGTTGGGTGGTGCCAGCGGATCAGTGCTTCAAAACCGACTATCTTCTCGTTGGTAATATCAATTTGCGGCTGATAATAAAGCTCGAACTGCTGTTCTTTAATCGCAATGCGCAGTTCATTTTCAATAAATAATCGCTCTTTTGCCGCTGCATCAAGGGTATCGTTATAGAAGTAATAAGTGTTTTTACCTAACGCTTTTGCTTCATACATTGCAAGATCGGCGTGTTTCAGTAACACATCTTCTTCTGGGCTTTGATCCGATGCCATTGTAATACCGATACTGGCACTAACAATCACTTCATTGCTGCCTAAGCGAATTGGCTGGCTTAAGGTATTTTGAATAGTAAGCGCCACTTCTGTGGCTTTCTCGCGGTCATCAATACCACTGAGCAACACGGCAAACTCATCACCACCAAGACGGGCAATGGTATCTTCAGCTCGAAGACGCTTTTGTAGGCGTTGTGCTACTTCCAACAGCAGTTGGTCACCCGCATCATGACCTAATGTATCATTGATACGTTTAAATTCATCTAAATCAAAATAGAACAGAGCAAATGAGTAATGACCGCGCGATGCTAAAGCCAACGACTTTTTAAGCTGCATTCTAAATAACGCACGGTTAGCAAGCCCTGTTAGTGTGTCGTAATACGCCAATTGTTCCATTTTGCGCTGACTTTCTTTTACAAAGGAAATGTCTTGCGCAGAGGCAACATAGCTATACACTTTGTGGTTATCATCGCGAATTGGTGAAACAGATAACGACACCCAAAGTGCACGTTTGTCATTGTTATGCAGTAACGTGTCACCTTTCCAGTGATGGCGCGAAAGTAAGTCCTGAACGATATCCTCAACCAAAATCATCATATCGGGTTCCATTAAAACAAGTAATGGTTGCCCAATAAAATGACTTTTCTCAAACCCTGTCATTTCAAGCAATTTAGGGTTCACGTATTCAATATTGAGATTTTCATCAGTAATTACGATAGCTGAACCAGAGAATTCAACGGCTTTTGATAATCTTCTTGCGCGCTGCTCTGCTTGTTCTTTTTCATCTAGCTCTTGGCGTAAATCACGCATGGTCTTTTCGAGCTTGCCTGCCATTGCGCCAAACTCAAAATTGAGCAAGCCGATTTCGTCTTTGTTAACCGTTAGGTTTTGCGCCGTAGTAAATTGCCCTCTTGCAACTTCTCGCGAGCTTGCAACCAATGCTTTAATACGTTTAATTACTAAATGAGAAAGCGTTTGATGCAGCAACAATACGACCAGCACGGCATATAAAATAAACAGGCCAAAAAACTTTACTTCTATTTCATCAATCGCCGAAAGTGCTTCAGAATGGGTTTTATAAACACCAATATACCAATCAAAATCACTAAACTTTTTGATGCTAAAAATATGCTTGCTGTCGTCAATGGCAAATTCACCCTGCAATTCATGACGCTGACTTGTTAATAGTTGCTCAACTTGATTACGCAATTCATCTGGTAACTGGTTTTTAGTATCCAACGAATCGTTCATGCTGCCGCTGAGGCGATTGATAATATCTGTTTTACCTTCAAACTGAATAATTTGTCCTTTGCCGTTTAACACAAACAACTTGGCATCACCCACTTTGTCAGGGAACATCGCCTGCAGCTTTGGCAACTCAATATCACTGCCAGTAACGCCTTTAAATTCTCCGCCATAATGTAGCGGTACAATAAGGCTAATAACCCAGCGCTCCCAGATATCATCATAATAGATAGGGGTCCAGGTTGCTTCTAAGTTAGGGTTAAATTCAGGAGTACCAATTTCGTAAAAAACATCTTGCCTAAAGTCATGGCTTGCCGGCACATTCAACGCCCAGTTTGGTGGCGATATGCGAATAAAACGATCTTGGCTAATGAAGTAGAAATTAAAAAAGGTTTCGTCGGTTAAAATTGGCGCGATTTGCGACCATACTTTTTCTGTTTGCGAAAAAATACGTTTATATTCGTGACTATAGCTTTGCTGAGGAAGGAAAGCCGCAGAACGTACACCCGCAACATTAGTACTTGAAGAGCTGCGAATACTGCCGTCTTTACCAAAAACCAACTTACTCGGCACGATTTTTTCAGCAAGCGCGCTTTCGGAATAAAGTGCTTCTGTAACTATGGTATTGGCATCAATTGCGATGCGCTTTTTCTCATTAAGTAGGTTTTCAAAACGGCTAACAAACGGCTTCGATAACTCTGTTAGCACACCAAACTCTTCAAAAAGCAGTTGTTTGCGCTCAGATTTAACCATCAAGTACGCAGCAGATAATCCAGCTATCAAACAAATGGCTGATATTAATATGGATAACTTGGTACTAAGTGCGTTAATGCCAAAACTCGCATCCAAATGTTTAGAGTTCACAATGTAACCTTACTTCTGCTGCAACTCGTTGATTGTGGTGCTTGGAACTATAAAAGAATCTCACTAATTTCTACACCTTTTTTTCGGTTTATTGCAAAAAAGCCATAATAAATAATGAAAAAATCTGTTTTGGCATAAGTTACTCTCAATTTACTGTTGACTTTAACAACACTTATTTCTAAATTCGGGTATATGAACAAATTAATCTTTAACTTTAGCTTCTTTTTTCACCATCCGTAACTCGGGAGGCGACTTTGTCACGAACAAGCTAAAGTCAAACTAAACCTCCCACTGGGAGGTTTTTTTTTGCAATTGGGAATGAGGAAAAGAAAATGTCCAATGCACTTGAGTCCCTACGTCGGGATATCAATGAGATAGACTCGGAGTTACTAGTCTTACTCGCCAAAAGACGTCGCGTCAGCCACGGCGTTGTTGAGTATAAAATTGCCAACAACAAACCGATCCGTGATGAGCAACGTGAACAGGCGTTACTAGAAAAACTCATTAGTTATGGCAGTTCACTGGGGCTTGACGGTTATTACGTAAATCGCGTGTTTCAAACCATCATTGAAGATTCTGTACTGCATCAACAAGCAATGTTACAGCAGAACCTAAATCCAGATCTGCACACAGAAACGAATCGCGTTGCTTATTTAGGTGGTCAAGGCTCATACAGCCAGCTTGCATGCCATAAATACTTCAGTCGTCGCCCTGGCAAACTTGTTGAACTAGGCTGCAGTAGCTTTAATGAAATCACCAATAAAGTAGAAACTGGACAGGCCGATTTTGGTTTATTACCAATCGAAAATACCTGTTCTGGCAGTATTAACGAAGTATATGACCTATTGCAGCACACACAGGTATCGATTGTTGGCGAACTAACACAAGCAGTAGAACATTGTTTAGTAGCAAGCCCAGGCGTTGCCATTGGAGAAGTAACGAAAATATACGGTCACCCGCAGCCATTTGCTCAATGCAGCCAATTTATTAGTAATTTAAGCGGCGTACAACTGGCCTACAGCGACTCAACATCAAGCGCACTAAAAGAAGCGTTACAAGATGATGCAGGTGCCGCAATCGCTTCTGAAGACGCAGCTCGCAAGGCTGGGTTAGTGGTACTTGAGCCTAACCTCGCCAATCAAAGCCACAACCACAGCCGCTTTATTGTTGTTGCGCGTAAAGCAGTTAAAGTCTCGAAGCAGATCCCGACTAAAACAACATTAATTATGGCAACGAAGCAGTCAGCAGGTGCGCTTGCTGATGCACTGATGATCTTCAAACAGCATAACATAAACCTAGTAAAATTAGAGTCTCGCCCAGTACCGGGCAATCCATGGGAAGAAGTATTCTATGTTGACCTAGAAGCAAACATCGATTTACCAGAAGTTAAAAAAGCGTTAGATGCGCTTAAAGAAGTAACTGCCTACATTCGTATTCTTGGTTGTTACCAAAGTGAAACGTTGAGCGCCGTAAGCGTTGCAACTGAATAAAAAAAGGGGCGCTAAGCCCCTTTTTTAATAATCTAGCACTTTCGCGTCATTTGCCTTACTCAATAACGCTTTGCTTTGACTTAAAAAGGTACTGGCAGAATCTGAAAAAAAGGTTTTTGCAGCGGCAAAGTCATCAATTAATCCCGCTTTATCATTCTGCTTCAATTTTTCAAAGGTTTGTTGGAAAACCTCACAATACTCTTTCATCAAAGGTGCGACGTCTTCAAATTGCGCCAACATAATATCGCTGTAAAGCTCTGGCGACTGTGCAAATAAGCGCCCTACCATCATTAATTCCAAGTGATAAATAGGCGAAGAGCAAGATTCTATTTCTTCAAGGCTGTGGCTTTGTTTCGCCAAAAATTGACCATAAACAAAGGTCGTTAAGTGGCGCATTACCTGCACAATTTGCATCGCTTCATCGTGCTTTTTCGCATCCATAGACACTAAATTACAGCCCCACACAGTAAGCTGTTCGAGTAAGGAACTAGCTACGTCACAGGGCTTATTTTGACAAACAACAACGGTTTGCTTTACCCAATGAGGAATATCAGGACCAAACATCGGGTGTAATGCCAGTACCGGTCCTTGATGGTGAGTTTCCATCGCTTTGAGTGGTGATGATTTAACGCTGGTAATGTCAACCAATAAACACTCAGGGTGTAGTTTTGGCATATCAGCAATAACTGATTCAACCGCATGGATTGGCACAGAGACAATCACGCAACGAGCTTCAGATAACAAACTATCACGTTCACTTTGATTATCTTTATCAAGCACGTTCACCTGATAACCCGAGCGCTCTAACTGACGCTTAAACAATTGGCCCATTGCACCTTTACCACCCACTATCACCATTGGCGATAAGTGCGGCGCAACGCACGCTAAACCGAGTTGTTGATTTTGGTAAGATTCACGCATAAGTCGACGTAATACATCCTCGACTAATTCAGGGCTTACCCCAGCAGCAATTGCTTGTGATCGCCGTGCATCAATTAATTCAGTTTCTCGCGATGGTACATAAACGGGTTGACCTTGTTGTTGCTTATAAGCGCCAACTTGAGCTGTGATATGATTTCGTTTAGCTAATAGTTCAACAAGTTGCCTATCGCATTCATCAATTTGATCTCTTAACGTATTCAGTGCGCCCATTAAAAAGTAAACCTTTCTTTACAGCAAGTAAATTAATATATACAAAATAATATCAAGCTATCTCGCTGAGTAAAAGTGTTAAAATTAAATACGTTATACAAGTTAGCTATTTAGCCCATATTTAAGAAGTCTTTCTATGGTGTTAGCTTTCTTGTTAGATACAGCGCGGAATTTTTAACAGACTTAGGACATTAAGTTCTCGAATCGCTATTTTTAAGAGGTTATTCCACATCAATAAACCTGAATATCGCACGCAAATATTCAGTTTTTTAAAAAGAGTACGAGTTTAAGTTGGTTGGTATAAATATCACAATTTTAAGTTAGTGAATCAGTAAACCTCTCCACAACATAGCTAGTAGCGTGCGAAGAATTAGAGGTTTGTTAAGTATATTTGAGCCACTGCTACTATCAACGCTTGGCGTGTAATTCATTTATGCCCGCAACGCACATCAAGTAAGAGTTTCTCGAAGTTAATAAGGAGTTGAATCTGGTAGGCTTGTGTAGATACGTTCTTTGTTTGATAGGTAATTTTTTGTTTTATAAAACAAAACAGGCTGAGCAAAGCTCAGCCTGTTTAGATTCTGAAAGTTCAGACGTATTAGTTAAGTTTTTCTTTAATACGTGCAGACTTACCAGAACGCTCACGTAGATAGTAAAGCTTAGCACGACGAACTGCACCGCGACGCTTGCGCTCGATGCTGTTGATTAGTGGGCTGTGTGTTTGGAAAACACGCTCTACACCTTCGCCGCTTGATACTTTACGTACTGTGAAAGATGAATGAAGACCACGGTTACGCTTAGCGATTACCACACCTTCAAACGCCTGTAGACGCTCTTTTTCACCTTCTTTAACACGTACTTTAACAACTACTGTATCACCAGGGCCGAACTCTGGTACGTCAGATTTAAGTTGCTCATCTTCAAGCACTTTAATAATATTTTGGTTTACTTTTGCCATTATATTTCTCACATTTCCTAGGAGTAACTGTCTTCTAGCCACAAACATTATGTTCTTGCTGAAATTCAGCGAGTAACCTTGCTTGCTCCTCAGTCAGAGCTAGGTTTTGCAACAAGTCCGGACGTCTAAGCCAAGTTCTACCCAACTGTTGCTTTAAGCGCCAGCGAGCGATTTCTTTATGGTTTCCACTGAGCAATACAGCGGGCACCTGCTTACCATCCAATAATTCTGGCCGTGTATAGTGAGGGCAGTCTAGTAAGCCGTCAGAAAATGAATCCTGCTCGGCAGACTGATTGTGACCTAACACGCCTGGCACTAAACGAGATACTGAATCGATTAATGTCATTGCAGCGAGTTCGCCACCGGATAATATAAAGTCACCAATTGACCATTCTTCGTCAATGTGTGATTCAATTAACCGCTCATCTATACCTTCATAACGACCTGCCACTAAAATCAACTTTTTATGGTTTGCAAGTTCTTGCGCACCTTGTTGATCTAGCTTTCTACCTTGTGGTGATAGATAGATTACCTTTGCCCCTTCACCCGCTGAAGCTTTCGCTGCATCGATGGCATCTCGCAATGGTTGCACCATCATTAGCATACCAGGGCCACCGCCGTATGGGCGGTCATCCACAGTTTTATGCTTATCAAAAGCATAATCACGCGGACTCCAACAGTTAAAATCGATTAAACCGCTTTTAACTGCGCGACCAGTAACACCTTGCTTTGTTACCGCATCAAACATTTCAGGGAACAGTGAAATAACACCGAACCACATGTGTGCCTGCTGCGACATTTAAAAGCTAGGATCCCAGTCTACGGTAACTTCTTTAGCATCTAAATCCACCTTTAACACTACGCTCTCGGTTAAATATGGAATTAAACGTTCACCTTTTCCAAATCCGTCGTTAGGGTTAGCTTTAACCACTAAAACGTCATTAGAACCTGTTTCTAGCATGTCGTCGACCTTACCTAAATCGTAACCTTTATCAGTTACTACAGTAAGACCGATGAGATCTCGCCAATAAAACTCACCATCAGGTAAGTCTGGCAATTGTTCTTCAAAAACAGCGATTTCAGCATTTGTTAACACATTTGCTTGGTCACGGTCTTCAACATTTGCCAACTTGGCGATAAAACCTTTGTTGTGACGACGCCAGTCGACCACTTCAACGGTTTGCCAGTTTCCTTGTTGCCCTATCAACCATGGGCTGAAATCAAAGATCCCTTCGGGATCATCAGTAAATGAATGAACCTTAAGCCAACCCTTAATGCCGTAAGGGGCGCCGAGTTTGCCTGCTATAAATTTGGCTTGCTCTTGACTCATGGTTACATTACGCCTATTAAGCCGCTTTACGAGCGTCTTTAACTAACTTAGCTACACGATCAGAAAGACCTGCACCTTGACCTACCCAGTGATCTACACGATCAAGGTCTAGGCGAAGTGATTCTTCTTGACCACGAGCTAGTGGGTTAAAGAAACCTACTTTCTCGATGAAACGACCATCACGCGAGAAACGGCTATCCGCAACCACGATTTGATAGAATGGACGCTTCTTAGCGCCGCCACGTTGCAAACGAATAGTTACCATACCGTCCTCTACATAGATTGATTGATTTCATTAACATAAAAACTAATTTTACTTCCCTAACGGGAAGCCCGAGAATTGTACGAATTTTTACTCTGATTGCAAGTTAAAATGCACTCTTTTGGCTACTTTGTGACAGTTATACCAACATCAATACAAAAAAAGCACCAAAACTGGTGCTTTTTTAACAACTTTGTAAAGTTTAGAATTTCGGGCCGCCGCCACCCATCATGCCAGGTGGCATCATGCCTTTCATATTGCGCATCATTTTCATCATGCCGCCTTTGCCTTTCATCTTCTTCATCATTTTCTGCATTTGTGTAAATTGCTTTAATAGCTTATTTACGTCTTGCACTTGCGTACCAGAACCTGCAGCGATACGCTTTTTACGAGATCCTTTAATGATGTCTGGGCGCTCACGCTCTTTTGGCGTCATTGAGCTAATGATGGCTTCCATTTGATTAAAGGTTTTATCACCAACTTGGTCTTTAACCGCATCTGGCAAGTTTGACATACCCGGCAGCTTATCAAGCATGCCCATCATGCCACCCATGTTTTTCATTTGGCGTAATTGGTCAGCGAAGTCTTCTAATGTAAAGCCATCGCCCTTCATTACCTTCTTCGCCATTTTTTCAGCTTTCTCTTTGTCGACTTTCATTTCGACTTCTTCAATGAGAGAAAGCACATCACCCATACCTAAAATACGTGACGCAACACGGTCTGGATGGAATGGTTCTAACGCATCAGTTTTTTCACCAACACCAATAAACTTAATTGGCTTACCTGTGATATGACGAATTGATAGTGCAGCACCACCACGGGCATCACCGTCAGTTTTGGTCAGTACAACACCGGTTAGTGGCAGAGCTTCGTCAAATGCTTTTGCGGTGTTCGCAGCATCTTGACCTGTCATTGAGTCAACAACAAAGAGTGTTTCTACCGGCTTAATCGCACCGTGTAACTCGATGATTTCTTCCATCATCTCGTTATCTACGTGTAAACGACCTGCGGTATCAACAATCACGACATCAATGAATTTCTTTTTCGCGTGGTCAATTGCGCCATTGGCAATATCGATTGGTTTCTGTGAAATATCACTTGGGAAGAATTCCACATCAACTTCGTTAGCAAGGGTTTCTAGCTGTTTAATCGCGGCAGGACGGTAAACGTCGGCACTCACAACTAACACAGATTTCTTTTTGCGCTCTTTTAAGAACTTAGAAAGCTTACCAACACTGGTAGTTTTACCTGCACCTTGCAGACCTGCCATCATGATAACCGCTGGCGGTTGTGCCGCTAAGTTAAGCTCTTCGTTTGCTTCCCCCATGGCTTTTTCAAGTTCTTCACGAACGATTTTAATGAAAACCTGACCTGGGCTTAAACTTTTAGTGACTTCAACACCTACAGCACGTTCTTTAACTGTTTTTACAAATTCACGCACTACCGGTAAGGCTACATCCGCTTCGAGTAGTGCCATACGCACTTCGCGCAGCGTGTCTTTTATATTATCTTCAGTTAATCGGCCTCGACCACTGATATTTTTCAGGGTTTTACCAAGGCGTTCCTGTAAGTTCTGAAACATTCACGTTAATCCAAACTAATATTTTGCGAGAATTATACCTAAGAAACAGGAATAAAAAAGCTTTGCAACGGTAACTAAAGGTTATTTTCCTATTCTGGGCTAGGCTTTTAGCGATTGATAAAATACAATGAGGTAAAAATTTTAATCGAAATCGATTTTAAACAAAGTCATGAATTTAATTGTTTTAACTGTAATTGCGAGTCTGTTTTATAGCCTTTCCACTATGCATGTGGTGAGTAAGTTATTTGATAAGCAAGGCCCAAATCAAAAGAAGACTTTGTTGCTTAGCACTGTTGCTATTTTGTTGCACCTTGCTGTGATTGTTAATTCGATTTTCACTGAAAGCGGGCAAGACCTCAGCTTTGCCAACGTTGCACTATTAATATGTTGGCTAATTGTGGTGTCGGTAACGACCGTTTCCCTGCGCTTTCCTGCCACCTTATTACTGCCGGTTGTTTATGGCTTTGCTGCAATTTTATTAATCGCCAGTTTGTTTATTCCACATCATGTTATTTTGCAATCGGTTAATTTTGAATTCGGATTAGTGTCGCATATTTCACTTGCCTTTATGGCCTACTGCGTGCTGATTATTGCGACGTTATACGCAATTCAATTTTACTTTATTAATCGCCGTTTAAAGCAAAAAGATATGTCGATAGTGACTAGCCACTTACCGCCTTTAATGCTGGTAGAAAGGCAATTATTCCACCTGGTTTCAATGGGCTCGTTGCTACTTACATTTGCCCTCGCAACAGGCTTTTTATTTATCGATAATATGTTTGATAAAGGCTATATCCATAAAACAGTATTATCTTTACTTGCCTGGGCGTTATTTGTCACCGTTGCATGGGGCCACAAATACCGTGGCTGGCGCGGCAAAAGCAGTGTAATTACGACAATTTGCGCGGCAACATTACTTACGCTTGCGTATTTTGGTAGCCGCTTTGTTCAAGAAATTATTTTGGGTAAGTTTTAGTACCTTTGGTACGAATTAGCTTATACAAATAGAGCACTTGACTAATCACCTCAACTAAGAGTTAATACTCTTTCGACAGTTTTTAAAGGATCCCTCATTGGACGCCATATCGACGAGTACTTTATTCATCATTCTTGGTGTATTGATACTACTTTCAGCTTATTTCTCTAGCTCAGAAACGGGCATGATGTCGCTAAACAAATATCGTTTACGACACCTTGAAAAAGAACACCATAAAGGCGCCAAACGGGTTAGCAAGCTGTTACAACGTCCAGATAGACTGATAGGGTTAATCCTAATTGGCAATAACCTTGTTAATATTGCCGCATCATCTGTTGCAACTATTATCGGTATTCGCTTATTTGGTGACGTAATCGGTATTGCCGTTGCCACTTTTGGTTTAACCTTTGTCATTTTGATTTTTGCTGAGGTAACGCCAAAAACATTAGCAGCACTGTATCCTGAGAAAGTGGCCTTTCCAAGTTCATTTATTCTTAATTTCTTGCTTAAGTTGCTCTACCCGCTAGTTATTTTAGTAAACCTTATAACCAATGGTATTTTAAAACTGTTTGGCATTAGTCCTGAGCAAATTGAAGAGCACAGTTTAAGTAAAGAAGAACTTAAAACAGTAGTGAACGAATCCGCTGCTTTATTACCTGAACGTCACCAAAATATGTTGGTATCGATTCTTGACCTTGAGCAGGTAAAGGTTGAAGACGTAATGGTTCCGCGCAATGAAATTGTGGCGATTGATGTTAACGACGATTGGAAGCTGATTATGCGTCAGCTTACCCATGCACAACATACTCGTGTTTTGCTATACCGTGAAAATATTGACGACACAGTTGGCTTTATTCACGCTCGCGACGCGCTACGTTTACTGACTAAAGAGCAGTTTACGAAAGCGACTTTACTTCGCGCTGTACGTGAAATTTACTACATTCCAGAAGGTACGTCGTTAAACGTACAGCTACTTAAGTTTCAACAAGCAAAAGAGCGCATTGGTATTGTGGTAGACGAATACGGAGATATTCAAGGCCTCGTAACCCTAGAAGATATTCTTGAAGAAGTAGTAGGTGATTTTACCACCAGCATGACACCAACACTGAGTGAAAACGTTCACCCGCAACAAGATGGTTCATTCTTAGTTGATGGCAGCGCCAACGTGCGCGACCTCAATAAAGAAATGGATTGGGATTTTCCTACTGATGGCCCGAAGACCTTAAGTGGTTTGATTATCGAGTTTTTAGAAGATATCCCAAGCGAAAAAGTCAGTATGCGTATTTCAGGCTACCCTATCGAAATTGTTGAGGTAAATGAAAACACCATCAAGCTGGCGCGAATTATGCCTGAGTATAAGAACTAAGGGTTTCAGGTTTCAGGTTTCAGGTTTCAGGTTTCAGGTTTCAGCAGAAATTAAAAGCAGGTTTTAGTAATAGTCTAAAACCTGTTGTCTGAAGGCTAAAATCTCTTATTAACTAAACAAACGTTGTAGCCAATTTTTATTTAAATCATCTTCGCACTTTTTGAGCTGCACACCATAATTACCGGTACGCACTTTCACCTTTTGCGCCGTTTTCATTAACCATGCTTTTTTCTTGTAGGTACCACGGCGATAGCCTCCCCACCCTTCATGGTAATTTAAATATTGCCCGTATGCGTCCCACTTCGATACACCATTTATTTTATGCGTGTTGTAAACAAACCAGCCCATAAAATCGATAGCGTCGGCAAAATCATCCCTGTCAGCGCCGCTATTGCCACTTTTACTTACATAATCATTCCATGTTGGAGTTTTTGCCTGTGAATATCCATAAGCAGAGCTCGCCCTACCCGTTGGAATAAAGCCCAGAAAGTATTCCATTGGAGGCGCAGCATTATGCTTAAAAGAGCTTTCCTGAAACATCATACTCATCAGCAAGTGCTTTGGCGCTCCCCATTTTTCTTGCGCATCTTTGGCATCAAAATACCAATCTCGATGTTCAAAAAATATATCACATAGGTTATTCGGATTTTGCGGTGGTGGCGTGGCACAACCGGCTAGTGTGGCGGTAAGTACAAGTGGGATAATTTTTTTCATAATAATTTTGAACTTTTGCGTCAAAACCCTATCTCAATTACTAAGCAAAACACATTGTTTCATCCCTGAAAGTGAAACGCGGCCATTTAGCCGCGTTTTTTATTACTTAAAATAATCATCTAAGAACTGAACAAAGCTTTGCGTATCGCTGGCCTCTATTTCTTTTTGCTTATTGTGTGATGCCACTGCTTCACGTTCAAACAAGGCTTGATCAAATACTTGATAACCTTTGCCAAGCGTATTCTGTTTATAATCACTTGCCAGTTTTAGCGCGTAATGACCATTATCTTCTTGCTGCTCCAGCAAATGCGCTAAGAACTGTCCTGAATAAGTCAATTCAGGGTTTGCAACAGATTGTTCAAGCTTGCTAATAACCGCGCTATACTCTTGATTACCAAACGCCTCGTCAAAGAGTTTCGCAATTTTCTTAAGCTCAGTGAAAATATCGCCAGCCCAATCACTGAGTAAATGCGCTTTACCTTTGTTAGACAATGCTAATCCAGGCTCACGCCCTTGATTAACAACAAGGTCTAAGTTTGCCTGCGTTTCTACTTGTTCTTGCCACGCAAGGTCCTGTGCTGGTTTGATTGCACAATAAAGTAAGAATACATCTAAAAACTGAATCTGTTCTTTGCTTATCCCAACTTCAGAAAACGGGTTAACATCAAGCGCTCGCACTTCAATGTACTCTACTCCACCTTCAGCGAGCGCTTCGCTTGGCGTTTGCCCCGATTGCGCATTTCGCTTTGGTCGGATCGGTGAGTAAAACTCATTTTCAATTTGCAAAATATTTTGATTAAGCTGCTTTGCCGGCTCGTCGCGGTAATCGCCAAACTGCTGATACAAATCAGAAGTCATTGAAATCGCCTGCTTAAAGCCCTCTAAATATTCTTCAAGACTGTTATAGGTAACACGCAAGCTTGACTGCGCACTGTTGGTGTAACCTAAATCACCTAATCGCAATGACGTGGCATAAGGTAAATATAATGTGCCTTTACCTAATGACTCAAATGGCAAATTGGTTTTACGTCCACCTAAGAACGAACTACACAGTGCTGGAGATGCGCCGAATAAGTAGCTGATCAGCCACAACTCTCGTTTGAAATTTCGAATCAACGAAAAGTATTTATCTGAAATATAATCACTTAATTTATCGCTGTTGCCTTCAATTTGCTGCAACTGTGTCCAAAACGCTTCAGGAAACGATAAGTTAAAATGCACACCGGCAATTGCTTGCATCATGCTGCCGTAACGATTTTTCAACCCTTGGCGATACAAAGTCTTCATTTTACCGACGTTTGAACTGCCATAGTCTGCTAATCGAATTTCATCCTGATCTTCAATAAAGCAAGGCATGCTCAACGGCCACAACTCTTCGCCATCAATGTTTGCTAGCGTAAATTTATGAATATCTTCAAGCTGCGCAAGTGTTTGCTCGATATCACTACAGGCAGGCGTAATAAATTCAAGTAAAGACTCGGAAAAATCGGTTGTGATATATGGATGCGTTAGCGCGCTGCCAAGCGCATTATGATGTGACGTTTTTGCAAGACGGTGCTTATCTATACGTAAACACTCTCGCTCGACACCTCGTTTGATACCCTTTAATACGCTCGCTGAGCCTTGTTCAGATAAGGTACTTAGTATCGAATCTATTGACACTGTTTTCAAAAATTCAGTCCTCTCACCGCGAGTCCTAGGAAGGTGGTCGCTTTTTCAATATCTTAACAATGTATGGTCAACATTACGATACCTCAAGGTGCGATGGTAAAATTATTCGTAACTAGATTTTAATAGCATTAGTACAAGATTATTTACTCTACCTAAAAGAATAATGAGATTAGTAGCTTAGGTAGATTACCAGCGTTTAAAAAGGCAGTAGCCTTAGCCAAAAGCTTGCGCTATAGTTACATTATATTTAGTCAAAGGAAAGTTAAACTATGTACAGGTTTACTGTCATAACCCTGCTACTAACAACCCTTAGCTGCTTCATCGCCAAGGCCGACGCGAAACAGTTAACCGTTTATAGTTGGGTTGATGAAAAAGGCATTGCCCATTTTTCATATGTAGAACCATCGCACAAAAGTGGTGTTCGCTCATTTGAGCTAAAAGATCATACGTCGTTTGGTGCCGAAAAACGAAAACTAGAACTCGGTAGCGATACAGCTTCAGATAAAGCAGATCCACTGATTTCACGTAAAAAAGAATACTGTGAAAACGCAAAACATAATTTAAGCGTATTAGAGAATTACGACCAAGTGAGTCAGGTTGATGAAAACGGCCAAGAAGTGACTATTTCAGGTAGTGCTAAAGATAAATACAAAAAACAAGCACAACAGCGTATAAAAGCATTTTGCGAATAAAAAAAACCACCCAATTGGGTGGTTTTTTATTTGTTATGTTTTACTTTGAAGCAATGGCTATTTCACCGTCATGACAATCAACAACAAAACAACTTCCCGCTTTAAACTCACCCGATAACAGCGTTTGTGCTAATGGATTTTCAATAGTTTGCTGAATGGCACGTTTTAATGGACGTGCACCAAACACTGGATCAAAGCCCGCTTCTGCAATTTTAGCCAGCGCCGCATCCGTAAGCTCAAGCTGATATCCATTATCTTGCAAACGTTGTTCGAGGCGTTGCAATTGGATCTTCGCAATGTTTTCAATGTGCGCTTGTGCTAACGGGTGGAAAACCACTGTTTCATCGATACGATTAATAAATTCAGGCCTAAAGTGCTGCCCAATCACCGACATCAAGGTGTTTTTAAGTCCTTGGTAGTCATTATTACTTGCTTGTTCTTGGATCACATCCGAACCTAAATTGGAGGTCATAATAATCACCGTATTCTTAAAATCGATAGTGCGCCCTTGCCCATCGGTCAAACGACCATCATCAAGCACTTGCAATAAGATATTGAAAACATCAGGATGCGCCTTTTCAACTTCATCAAGCAATACAACTGAATACGGCTTACGACGAACCGCTTCTGTTAGATAGCCACCTTCTTCATAGCCCACATAACCAGGAGGAGCTCCTACCAAGCGCGCGACTGAGTGTTTTTCCATAAACTCAGACATATCAATGCGCACCATGGCCTCTTCTGTATCGAACATAAAGTTGGCAAGTGCTTTCGTCAGCTCGGTTTTACCAACCCCTGTTGGGCCTAAGAATAAAAACGAACCAATTGGACGATTGGGGTCTGCCAAGCCTGCGCGTGAGCGACGAATCGCATTTGACACTGCCACCACAGCTTCATCTTGTCCCACTACTTTCTCGTGCAATTTGTCTTCCATTGAAAGTAGTTTATCGCGTTCACCTTGCAGCATTTTCGCTACCGGAATACCAGTCCAACGAGAGAGGATCTCAGCAATTTCGTTTTCACCAACCTTGTTAACGAGTAAGCTCATATCCTGCATTTCAGCTTGCGAGGCTAAATCAAGTTTGCGCTCTAACTCAGGAATACGACCATATTGTAATTCACTCATGCGCTGTAAATCGCCAGCACGTCTTGCCACTTCTAAATCTAATCGCGCTTGCTCTAACTCAGTTTTGATTACTTGCGTGCCCTGCAGCGATGCCTTTTCCGCATTCCACACTTCGTCTAATTCATTGTACTGGCTATCAAGTTGTTTGATCTGTGCCTGAATATCTGCCTGACGTGACTTTGATGCATCGTCAGTCTCTTTTGCCAACGCATTATCTTCGAGCTTTAACTGAATAATCTTACGCTCTAAGCGATCTAACTCTTCAGGCTTTGAATCAATTTGCATGCGGATATGTGAACCCGCTTCATCAATCAAATCTATCGCTTTATCTGGTAATTGACGGTCGCTAATATAACGATGAGAAAGTGTTGCCGCAGCGACAATCGCAGGATCGGTGATTTCTACCGTATGATGAAGTTCGTAGCGCTCTTTTAATCCACGTAAAATCGCTATGGTGTCTTCTACGCTTGGTTCTTCAACCAATACTTTTTGGAAGCGGCGTTCCAACGCTGCATCTTTTTCAATGTACTGACGATACTCATCAAGTGTTGTTGCACCGACACAATGAAGCTCACCACGAGCAAGCGCAGGCTTAAGCATATTACCGGCATCCATTGCACCATCGCTTTTACCAGCTCCCACCATAGTATGGATTTCGTCAATAAATAGAATAACCTGCCCTTCTTCTTTGGCAAGTTCGTTGAGAACTGACTTGAGACGTTCTTCAAATTCACCTCGGTACTTTGCACCGGCTACAAGCGCGCCCATATCGAGTGATAATACACGCTTATTTTTCAGCCCTTCAGGCACTTCACCATTAATAATACGTTGTGCGAGCCCTTCCGCAATCGCCGTTTTACCCACCCCTGGTTCACCAATCAGTACGGGGTTATTTTTAGTACGGCGCTGTAATACTTGAATCGTACGGCGAATTTCTTCATCGCGACCTATCACAGGATCAAGTTTACCTAACTCGGCGCGCTCAGTTAAATCTACGGTAAATTTCTCAAGCGCTTGGCGGGTATCTTCGGCATTTGGGCTATCAACTTTTTGGCCACCACGAATCGCGCTTATTGCGGTTTCAATTTTGTTTTGCGTTAAACCAAATTGCTTAAATAAGGTGCCCAGCGGCCCTTTATCTTCACAGGCAACTAAAATGAAGATTTCGCTAGAAATGTACGAGTCTTTGCGTTTTTGTGCGTACTTATCACATAAGTTCAACAAGTTAGCCATATTATGTGATAACTGAACATCACCGCCCACACCGTCAACTTTAAATAACTTGTCGATTTCCGCAGACACTTTGGTCATCATTTCATCGGCGTTAACACCTGCTTGTGCCAACAATGCTCGTACGCTTGAACCGGTTTGCGTAAGCAAGCTATACATTAAATGAATTGGCTCAATAAACTGATGGTCGCGGCCTAGTGCCAATGATTGCGCATCAGCAAGTGCAGCTTGAAATTTGCTAGTAAAACGATCTAATCGCATGCTTGATACCCTTAAAAAACTTAACTGTAATTATAAATGGGTATAAATTTTTTTAAGATCAAGAGAAAGGTAAAAATAGGTTAAAAATAATTACACAAAAAGTAAGGTCAATCAGCAATATAAATTATGTGTGCATTACGACCAGTGACGCCGTCGCGACGGTAGGAAAAAAATAAATTTTGTTGCGTGACGGTGCAGTATTCACCACCTGATATTGAGCTAACACCTTGCTTTTCAAGTACAATACGTGCCAACTGATAAATATTCGCAAGGTACTTATTAGGCTTGCCATCAATCGGCTGAAAACAGCTAATAGCGTCTTCATGCTTGCTACAAAACGCACTCTTTACGTCATTGCCCACTTCAAATTTTTGCGGTCCAATTGCTGCACCTAAATACGCAATTAATTGGCTCGATTTAAAACAATTGAGTGTATTTTCAATCACGCCATTTAATAAGCCACGCCAACCGGCATGAATTACCGCCACTTCATCACCCTGCTTTGAGCACATAAATACAGGCAAGCAATCTGCCGTCATAATTGCTAAAGGTTGATTCACCTGTTGCGTGTAAAGTGCATCAGCATCATACAATTGATTCGCATCAGTTTGCGCATCGACACACACTACGCGGGTACTATGTGTTTGCGATAACCAAAAAGGGGCTTGTGGTAACAGGGCTGTTAAACGTTTGCGGTTTTCTGCTACATCTAGCGGGTTGTCGTTTACGTGCTGCGCCAGATTCAACGACGCAAACGGCGCTTTTGAAACGCCGCCTTGTCGTGTTGTAGAAAAGGCAACTACCTTGTTCGGTACTTGCCACTTTGCTACAAGCGTGTCCACTAGTACCCAATATTATGGTTAGCTTTGGTATCTTGACGAAGCGCTTCTGTTAATAGCTTCATATCGTCAGGAATAGGCGCTTGCCAACTCATCATCTCACCGGTAATTGGATGTTCGAGTTCCAATTTTACCGCGTGCAGTGCTTGACGTTTAAAGTTACGAAGCACTTCAATAAACTCTGGAGTCGCATTTTTAGGCGGACGAGGTCTGCCGTGATATAGCGGATCACCAATTAAAGCATGATTTAAGTGCGCCATATGCACACGGATTTGGTGCGTACGCCCGGTTTCAAGTCGCAAACGTAAGCGCGTGTGCGCTCTGAATTTTTCTGCCACACGGTAATGCGTTACAGCAGGTTTGCCAAATTCAGTTACCGCCATGTGCGTGCGCTTTGTATGGTGACGACCAATTGGCGCATCTACCATGCCACCAGCGGTCATTGTACCATTACAAATCGCCTCGTATTCACGCGTAAAGTTGCGTCTTGCTTGCAAGTTAGCAACTAAATGGGTTTGTGCAGGTACTGTTTTAGCTATCACCATCAAACCCGTGGTGTCTTTATCAAGACGATGCACAATACCGGCACGCGGCACAGAATCGATGTCAGGATAATCGTGCAGCAACGCGTTAAGCATAGTGCCATCAGGGTTGCCGGCACCTGGGTGCACAACTAAGCCAGCAGGTTTGTTAACAACTAAAATATGATCGTCTTCATATACTTTATCGAGATCGATTTGTTGTGCTTCAAACACCACTTCGGTTTCGAGTTCAGCATGGATTTCAATCTGCTCATATCCCATTAATTTTTCACGCGGCACGTTACGTACCTCACCATCGACCTTTACCATATTGTCGAGGATCCAGTTTTTAATTCGCGAGCGCGAATAATCTGGGAACATTTTTGCTAAAACTTGGTCTAGACGTTTACCGCCCAGTTCAATTGGTACTTCAGCTGATAATGTAATTTGCTCTGCCATTGTTCCGCTTAATTATGTAAAATCCAATGCAAGCTATTGCTTACTCGGTTAGAATCGCTAATATGCATAGTTTACTCGGTTTTGCTGACTGAGCCTAGGGTGGAATCCCAAACAAGATAATAAAAAGGTGTATTTTAATGACAAACGTAGTTGGGAAGCGTTCGCTTAGTAAACGTTCATTAGCGCTAGCGCTTGCAATCTCAGTGTTATCAGCATGTTCTTCAGCGCCGGACGAAGAAGACTTCAAAGAGTTCCGAATAAATCGCCACAGGCACTTTATCAAGATGCCAAAGAAACGCTTGATTCAGGTTTATATGTACGCGCAATCGAGTTATTAAGCGCGATTGACTCACGCTACCCATTTGGACCGCTATCAAAACAAGTTCAGATGGACCTTATTTACGCCTATTATCAATCAAATAATACTGAACAGGCTACGGCAACCATTGACCGTTTTATTAAATTAAACCCAAATCACAAAGATTTAGATTACATGTATTACATGCGTGGTTTAGTAAATATTAAAGCCCATGAAAATGCATTCCAAGAGTATTTTGGTATCGATCGCGCTGATCGCGACACCAAGCGCACACGAATCGCATACGAAGATTTTGCTACGCTTGTTAAAAATTACCCTGACAGTAAATACACCACCGAAGCCAAAAAACGCATGGCGTGGCTGCTTAATAAAATGGCGCGTTACGAGCTAAAAGTGGCAAACTATTATTATGATCGTGAGGCATACCTTGCGGCGGCAAACCGCTGTAAGTACGTAGTAGAGCACTTTTCAAAAAGCAGTTATACCAAACAAGCCCTTGAGCTAATGGTAAAAAGCTACGATAAGCTTGGGCTGAGTGAGTTAAAAAATAACGCACAAGCCGTGCTAGATGCAAACAAATAAACGTGCACTTGGCATGCAAAAAAGGGGCTAGTTTTGCCCCTTTTTTATGTTTAAAATTTTGAAAAATAAGTTTATATAGCAGCTTCGTCTTCTTCTTGTGTACGAATACGTACCACGCGCTCAATATCAGAAACGAATATCTTACCATCACCAATTTTACCTGTTTGCGCCGTTTCTACAATAACATCAACCGCACGGTCTACATCTTCATCGGCAAGTACAATATCTAATTTTACTTTTGGTAAAAAGTCCACCATGTACTCGGCACCGCGATATAGTTCGGTATGCCCTTTTTGCCTACCAAAACCTTTCACTTCGCATACCGTCATACCTGTGATGCCGATTTCTGACAGCGCTTCACGAACGTCATCGAGTTTAAATGGTTTGATGATTGCTTCTATTTTTTTCATAGATATGTTTCCAATATGCTTAATGCCACCATTCTATCGCGTTAACTCATCAATTCAAGGTATTTACTTATAGACATATTGGTAATTATTTTCATCAATATAAATAACTGTTCTAAAAGAATTATACAATCTACTAGTCTGGATTTTTCAAAAGCGTATAATTACTAAAGGAGGTACAAAATATGAAATATGTACAACAAGGTCTCACATTGCTTGAGTTAATGACAACCATTGCCATCGTAGGAATTGTGGCGACGATTGCTTTACCTAACTTAGGACCTATGCTCGAGTCTGACCGCGCAGACAACTTTATAAACGAGCTAAATAGAACAATTAAATTTGCTCGAGCAAAAGCAACCTCGACAGATGAGTTCGTAGTTGTGTGCCCTATCGCAAGCCCTGACACAGGTGGCGCATGCACAACAGACTGGAAGAATAACCCTATCGTTGCATTTGTAGATAAAGGAAGAGACTTAGACTTGAATACCACAAATGATATGCGAATAAGAGTAATGTCACTGCCAAGTTTTCAAGATAAAGTAACCCAAGATAAAGGTAACACAGCTATAACTATTGATGGCCAAGGCAGGGTTAACCAAGAACATCAATTTGTTATATGTCCAAATGGTAAAAACGATAATACTTCGGCACTTCAAATCAGCGTTTCAGGTAATACATGGAAGCTAGGACGCAATGTATTAACTTGTGGTACTGTATAGTTAGGCTATTCTTAAAAGCATGACCTGATTTAACAAGAGGCTTCAAGGATGAAGCTTAAAATGCGCGGATACACACTCATAGAAGTCGTCATATCTTCACTACTTATTACTATTATATCTAGTATCACAATCCCAAACTTTACTTATTTTTTAGCGCAAAGTAGGCTAGACAACGCTATGAGCAGGATCTTAAAGTCTTTGCACCTCGCCAGAGGATATGCTGTCACTTACTCTACTAACATAACAATTTGTCCTCTTGTTTCGGGCAGATGTCAGAAAAATTGGCAGGGTACTATTTATGCTTTCGAAGATAGTAATAGGAACCTTTCGCTCGATGAATCCGAGTATACTATTACCGTTATTGAAAAGATCGATTCTCAGGATGCATTAACCTACCCTCGTAAGGCAATAACCTATCGAGCTGACGGTTCAATAAACTTTATGCAATCTGGTAGCTTTATTTATTGCAATACGACTTACCCCGAACTAACAGGTAATCGCATCACTGTAAGTCAAGTTGGCAGAGTTCGTATTAAAGATTCCGACAAATGTGAAACACCTAGCTTATAACCTGTTAAAAAACTAAAGGTGACAAATAAAAGTTTTTGAATATGTTATAAAGTTCACACTTTCGATTCCTGATTTCAAATATAAAGTATGACCTAAAATGCTTATATTTTTTTAATTAGTATTTCAGGTTCATCGTTTTGCATTTTCAAAATCAAGAACATCGCACTGCCACCATAACTATTTTCAGCTTTTGCTCTGAATGAACCACCATAGCACAAGAAGCATGGCTCGTGATCCGTCTATAATTTAACAAAATATTCATCTTTTTCTGCAAGCTTTCTGTATCTCCAACTTTTCAATAGCGCATTAAACTCAAAAATAACTACACGTTTGTAGATATCCGATTTGGTCTTCAAATTTATAAACATCAATTATTGAAGTCAGCACTGGTTACTCGCTTAGAAAGAAAAAAGCGCCCTAGAGGCGCTTTGCAAATAAGTTTTTAAACTTGCTTACCTATTCCAGCAAGTATTATTTCCACCTGAGCCAGTTGCGGTCTTTTGTCCGAGTTCATCAATTTTAAAACCAGAACATTCAGGGTCTTTGGTAGCTGGATAATCTAACGGCGAAGCTGTCACAGAAAATGAACTACCATCAGATGTTAGTGTTAAAGTAAATAACCCAGAGTCACTTGTACTGACTACGCCTAAATCACTCAGCGATGCTGTATATTTATGATTATCCGCATAAAATTGCTCCTGCCGATTAGCTATGTCCAAAAGAGAAGACATCGCTTCAGCACGTGATCCCTTATAAAGATAATTAACATAAGATGGATATGCTATGGCAGTCAATATCCCTATAATAGCTACTACTATCATCAATTCAATTAAGGTAAAACCAGACAATTTTTTCATTTTTAATTAACCTTGTTTGTCGCTTCGCGGTACATGTAACTACGATGTGTTTTAAAGCCAACAAAATCACCAACCAACTTTATGCTACAGTTTTTGCCATTTTCGTCACATACTAATTCAGGCACCGCACTGTCATTAATTGATTTCGCTTTTATTATGCCTGAGTTATTTTCACCAGCACCAATACCAATTAATAAAAATTGAGAATTTTCGTCACTATCTTCCGAATAAACCAATTCTGGTGTAGGAGGAATACTATCACCAGTAACGGTGTAGGCATTCTCATAAATATTCACAGCATAATGCAAATGGAATGCGTACAAACGCCCCTCACCACCGGTTAAAGAACACGATGAGCTATCTGTTGTACTTGCCATAAAGGTAGGGAAGTAAGCCACCCCGCCAATAATAGCAGGCTTAGCGAGTGCTTTTTCTCCAACACCAGTCAGTGAATATGCCCATCCACCTTTTTTTGCAAACTCAAACTCTTTTCCAATAAATCTCGCTGGGTCGTTCGTTAAGCTACCAAATGTATTCGGATCAATCTCCATTAAATCTATGAGTTTTATCGGATCTGGGGCATCTGTTTTATAAGACTTAGTAATTACATTAGTATCACGTACCATAAATAGCTTATCACTATTTGAGGTATCCATCGGCGTAGTTCGGTTACCGCTGCCAACTACAATCGCTTCAAATGGCACCGTCATACGCGTTGCATTAACGACTTCTCCATCCACAGAGTACGATGTCACCTTACTGTAATATGATCTTGCTACTTCTGGTTGATAGAAGAAATTACCCGGAAGGCTCGCAAACTCGAATGCAGACCAATCAGCAGGGTTTGTACCCGCTAGGTCAATGCGCCAAATCTTACCACCTGTATCTGCAGCATACAGTCTGTCGGTATAGCCATCATAATCTGAGTCCAAAGTAGCAATTCTTCCTACAATACTATCTTTGCCATCAAAGGAAATATCATCAGTGCTCCACACTTTATTACCTGTTTCTGCATCAACTAAATATATACCAGCACCTACAGTATTAGCAGCCCCCTCTTCAAACTGCTTTTTGTCATATCCAGCACCAAACACCAACAGCGGCTTTTTAGCATAAGAAGGATGATTGACATACACAACTTTGGGTTGAGACCAAGTTTGCCCTAAGCTTGGGTAGGCTGCTTTCCCTTTACTCCACAACAGTTTAGGGGCTGTGCGGTTAGAAATATCTAATGCGTAGTATGTGCTACCGCCTCTTCGCATTCCTATAAATGCCCAAACTTTTTCTCCCGCATTTACTTTACCATCACCATTACTATCATCATGATAAATAGTAGGAGTCAAATCCATGCCATACAGTTTACCTGCTGCATTATCCATTAATGCCGGCTGAATACTAAATAATTCTGATGGTATAAATGCCCAAACTTCCGTTGCCTGGGTAGCACTTGTATCTTCAAAAAAGTGAACAAAGCCAGCGTTTGTACCAAATAATAAATGAGTTTTATCTCCATCACTTCCCTCGTATGTGATAGCCGCAGGTTTAGAGTGGAGTGCATCACCCAAGATATGTTGACGTAATACAATGTCATCACCACTACCACTCTCAATACCGCGCATCCAATTAATCAAGTCTTTTGCTTGTTGTTCGCTTGCACCTCCTCCGTAATATTCGTTTAGCGCTAATTTAATGTTTGATAAAACACTTGAATTCTCGCTCTTGAAATCGCTATTACCTACGTCTGTAAAAATTTTACGATTAACCGGTGATGTAATTTTAATTTGGGCATTTAACCCACCCAACGCCACATTACCACCATCTGGACCTGGGGCGTCGCCTGTACTCGGGTTATAGTCAAGCCAAAATGTTTTCGCATGTTTGTCAATTTCACCCTTGTCATTAATTGCTGGTGAATCGGTTTGGTCAACTACAGTATGTCCGCTGATTTTCAATTTTTTGATATTACCATTCCAGCGAGTTGATCCTGTAGGTGAAAACAACGAATAGTAAACAAAATCCTTAGTACGCGTATTATCGCTCTGGCTTGCCGCAACCGATGGCGACGTAAAGTTACCCGATAATTCAAGAATTTGGTTCAATGTCGCTTTAAGATTTGCATTCAGCTGTGTCGGGTCGTCGGTATCATAATACTTTCCTTTACCTTTATCTGCCGCCGCTTTCAGCATGCCCTCACCTTCTGGACTCATAGCACCACCAAAACCTATGGTATAGGTGTATACATTGTTAACTTTGGTATCTTTTGAATATACATCATTCTTAGCCATATACTCGGCTAAGCGTGGGAAATGTTGAAAGTTACTCCCTAACTCTGTTGTATCACCCGCATCATTATATTTGTACTTTGCTTTTGTATATTTATCATCTGGCCACAAGGTTGCGATTGGCCCAGCCGCATCGTGATAACTGCTATCTCCGCTAGGGTCACCATCAGTCATCATAATAAAGTAAGCGTTATTATCACAACGTGGTTGGTAACTACCCCCGGGGCCTGTTAGGTTCGCAAAAGGTGATATATAGACATTTCCATTTTCAATTGATGTGTCTCGGTTGCTACTTAAACTTGATTTTTCAAACACGTTTCCACCGCTAAAATAACGGTATACCTGAAAAGCAGAGTCGGTGATTGGCGTACCATCATCGGCATTTAGGCCATTAATGACTGCTTTTAACTCAGCATTAGTTTTTGTTCCTATACCAGCCACGATATGACTTGTGTAATCTTTAAAAACCCCGATTCCGAACTCAACATCAGTAGCACCATCTATTACTTCATTAACAGCCTCTTGAGCCACGATTAAACGGCTTTTATTTTTCTCGCAAGGTGTTTCCGTCCAGGATCTATATACATAACATTTATTATCTGCGCTGTCCGATGGCACAGTACCAGTACACGCTGTATATCTAAAAGAATTATTACGCCTACCTTCTCTCAGATAAGCACAATATTCTCCATGTCCTGCACTCAGTTGCATACTACCTGAGGTATCAAACATCAGCATTACACGCGCTTTTTCTTTTTCTTTTAAAAGGGCATTAAGGTATATCTCAATGTCTTCTGCGAAGACCTTTGAGCTTAGCGTTAACATAGCAAGCAACATACTTGCTATTACTGTTACTTTTGATAAAGCTGATATTCTCATTTTAAGATCCCCCCATTTCTTGGGTAATGCCTGTATTTAACGTCATAGTGTGTTTGTTGCCTTTTCCATATACCCCAGATGCAGTTAATTTTACGTAATTACATTGCATATTTGGTGTAGGTGCAAAGCGAGGTGGGCAGCCCAGTAAATCAACGGGTCCGTTATTTTCATTAACCATAACTACTTTTGCGCCTGATGTTGATAACGTGACCGTGTCTGTTGGATAAGCACTTTTCAACATCAAAAATTGACTTTTACCGTTCTTTGCTAGTTCATCTTTAATTACTTCTTCGGTATTGCCCCGCACGGAAGATTCTGCACGATAGCTTTCTTGCGTTGCATTTACCATTTTACTGTCTAACGCACTGCCACTCATTACACTAACGGCTATTCCCGATACCATCAAAATCATCAGCATTGCTGCAACTAACACTACGCCTTTTTGTTTATTTAAATTGCCCATTGATCACTCCCAACATTAATTAGACGAACAGTCGATGTTAACAATTTGCGACGAAAACCATCATTACGTGTAATCGTTCTTTGATTTTCGCCTTCTCCTCCTAAAATAAAGGTTTGACTTTGAGGCGGGTTATTTCTGTCTTCAGAAAGCGTTCTGACAAGTAGAAAAATTTGTACGTTTGTTACAACAGCAGTTTGCTGATTCCAATCGGTTGCCGACATCTGTGAAGAAGTTTTGTAGGTATCAACACGAGCATCGTTATTTGTATCTAGACCAAAAAGAAAACGCATATTTTCAACGCCTTCCATAACAGTCTCAACTTGCATTTCGCCGTTGATCAAACGCATGCGTCGCAAAGTAGGTACATTAACGGTTTGCCCATTGAGTGTGTAATTTTGTTCTTGAATAAAATACACGTTATGTATGTATTCCCATAATTTTGCGTTTATACCAGGATTAACAACCCCACCAGTGCCTTTTAAAAATCGTGCATTTTGCACTCTAGCAAGAAAATATGTATTAGCAGTCGAAGTAATACCCGTTATCTCCTGCCCTGCAACACGTTTGATTTGAATAATATCACTGCCAGTAAGCGGGCTACCAACGCAGTTCAGTTCATTGGTTCCCTCTGCTTCTTTTGCGAATATCACTTTAAAAGGTTCGTTCACACCAATTTGCGGATAAGTACTATTATTTACCCCATTAAAACAGTCAGGTGAAGGCGGGGTTGGATTGGCAGCTGTCAAAACAGCAGCATCTGGAGTTTCTACGAAATTTCCCCAAAAGCCTGCTAGTTCAATATCTCGCTTCAACACCTCCATTGCCAGTCTACCTGACTCTTGGAGCTCGCCAATATCCATAGTGTCGGCAGTTGTAACTTTCATGCCTAAATATGTAAACATCACACCAGCTAGGATAAATGCCCCAACAAATAGTGATATCATCAGCTCAAGCATCGTAAAACCAAACTGCCTTATTTGATTAACTTTAGTCATATTAAGCTGCCCTCATAAAAATATAACTATCTAGCACAACGGTTCTTCGATTTGTAATATTTCCACATGCGATAGTCTCGTTCGTGCTTTCCGTAAGCCTTTGTCTGCCTTGCCAAGCCACTACTACGCGTAATCTAACGCCATCATCATCCGCTGTCGGTGAAATACATACAGTGCCGTTAGCTAAAGAGCCCGTGTTATCAGCCACTCTTAATGCTTTTTGCCATTGGTATACGTCGTACTCTGCTATATCCGACGAAGAGCAACGTATATTCAAACACTTTTTTTCTACCAGAACATCTTGATAATCAAATGATTTACTATAATTCGCAACAATGTCTGCTGTGTCGTTCGCTCTAATTCTTTCCATTATATCGTTAGCGAGCGCCAACGCTGCACTACGTTGGTTAGCATCGTAACTGGCTTGCTTTGCATTAGTTTGTAACGCAACTGTACCAAGTAAGCCTACAGTTAAGATAATGAAGGCGATCAGCACCTCTATAAGTGTGAAGCCTTTATTTACTTGTTGCCTTGGTAATGAGGAAAAAGGTGACGAGTTTGCTCTCATTTTTCATTCATCCTTTAAGCTGAAAATTTTCTAGCTTAATAATCGCTGAACGAAAAATGAAACTCAATTAACAGGGTGTTAACGGTTAAGATTTCAGATAAACGGTAGTTATTGCTGAATTAGCAGTTTAATATGTGGCCACTCGCGCCTGCTAACCTCGACTTTTTCATTAAAATCTAATAGTTTAAGCCAGTGCTTGTTGTTGTCTTGGCCAATTTCGGTCAAGTAGCTTTGATTAACAATTGTGTTGCGGTGCACTCTTACAAAGTAAGATTCAAATTCTGATAAGAGTTTTTTTAACGAACCTTCAATTAATACGCTTGTATTTGGCGTCATGACACGCAAGTATTTATCTTCCGAACGAACGAGTCGAACATCAGATACCAACACACTTTTGTGAATTCCACCTTCGATATACTCAATAGCGGCCTGTTGTTTTAACGCGGTTTGCGCGCGATGTGAAATCTTCAGGCCATCTATCGCTTTTGCAAGTGCAACTTCATCAATCGGTTTAACTAAATATCCTTGCGGTGCTACCGCAAACGCAGGAAGCGCTTTATCTGGGTAAGCGGTGATAAAAATAATCGCGGGCGGTGGGTTAAATTCTTTTAATTTTTCAGCAAGCTCTATTCCTGATAATCCGGGCATTTCGATATCAAGCAATGCTAAATCTGGCACTAAGTCGCTACACGCCAGTAACGCGTGTTCAGCGTTTTCCGCAAGCGACATTATATTAAAGTCTGGTCTTAATTTTTGCAGTAAACGTGCGATCCGCGCGCGCGCTAACGGTTCATCATCAACAATTAATACATTCATTGCTATCTCGGGATCACCAACTTAGTGCGAAAACTATCGCCTTGAACAAAATGAGTCAATTTTGCCCGTTTGCCAAAATACATTTGCAGCCGCTCTTTAATATTCTCTACCGCAATACCATTGCTAGGCCTTGATTTAGACGCTTCAGGCAAGTACGGATTATCGACAATAAGCGACACCGAACTGTTACTTACTAATAATTGCACTGAAATATGCGATGAATTCACACTTGGTTCAACGCCATGGCAAATCGCATTTTCTAAAAGAGGTTGAATAGTTAACGCAGGTATTTTAAGTTCAGGTAATTTCTCTGGAATTTGCCAATCAACGGTTAACCTATCACCAAAACGCCAAGACTCAACCAGCATATATTGTTGGGCTAATAACACGTCTTTTTCAAGTAAAATCGCTTCATCGCAATGCATTGCAGCACGGGATAAATCTGCCAGCGCTAAAATTGTTTTTTCAGCATCTTGTGCATCGTGATACACCAATTCAGCTGCCATATTAAGACTGTTAAACAAAAAGTGTGGTCTGATCCGCGCTTGTAACGAACTTAACTGTGCCTTGGTTGCGACTTGTTCTGAATGGCTGCGCTCCGCATGCATAATGCTAAATTGCGCGTAAAGCATTGCAATTATAAAGGCGATAAGTAAATTTCGTGTTAGAAATTCGAGCAGCGAAATTTCATCTAAAATCTCAAACGAATAAACAAAGTAGCTGGTCGCAAGTGTAAAACCGCATATAAGCAGTACTAGTACAATAAGTTGCTGCTGATAACTCGCTTTTTGCAACTGACTTTTAAGCAAATAAATTGACGTTAAACTGGTTAGTGAAACAAAATGAATAAACAGACTAACGGGTGCGAGGGCAAGCCAAGGGTCGCGGTGAATAAGGGGTGAGAAGGTTAAAATAACTGCCAAGAGTTGGCCGACAATAATTACTGCTAACAGTGCGCGGTCATTAAGTAAGCTTGCTAATAAATCGCCTTTAATTTGATTCATCGAAATCATTAGCAAGCCTTGTCGTTATCTCAATTCAGCAGGTACCGCAAAGATGATATTTTCTTCTTCACCTGGGTTTTCAATTGCTTCCGTGCCACCCCATGCTTTGAGTTGGTCTACCACTTGTTGCACCAAGACTTCTGGTGCAGATGCTCCTGCGGTTACACCGACACTCGATACACCCTCAAACCAAACTTGCTCCATTACGCTTGCATCGTCAATTAAGTGTGCAGGTGTTCCTACTTTTGCACTTAGCTCACGTAAACGATTTGAGTTAGAGCTGTTTTTAGCGCCAACCACTAATACTAAATCACTCTTGTCGGCTAAATCACGCACAGCATCTTGGCGATTTTGTGTTGCATAGCAAATATCGTCTTTACGCGGGCCATGAATGTTTGGGAATTTTGCTCGCAGCGCATCAATCACATCGGCAGTATCATCCACCGACAGTGTTGTTTGACTACAGTAGAACAGGTTATCCGCATCTTTCACTGAAAGTGTTGCTACATCTTCTGGTGTTTCCACCAAGTAAATGCCGCCGTCATCATTGTCGTACTGACCCATAGTACCTTCCACTTCTGGGTGACCATGGTGACCAATTAACACACATTCTGTGCCTTTGCGGCTAGCGCGTGTTACTTCCATATGCACTTTTGTGACGAGTGGACAGGTTGCATCAAACACTTTAAGCTCGCGGCGCTTAGCCTCTTTGCGTACGGCTTGCGATACACCGTGAGCGCTAAAAATAACAATGTTATCGTCAGGTACCTGGTGCAATTCTTCGACAAAAATTGCACCGCGGTCTTTGAGACGGTTAACCACATACTTGTTATGCACAACTTCGTGACGCACGTAAATAGGCGGCTTAAATAAGTCTAAAGCACGTTCAACAATGCTAATCGCTCTATCAACCCCTGCGCAAAAGCCACGAGGGTTTGCTAACAAAATTTTCATTAATTTCGCACTTCTAAAATTTCAACTTCAAACTCAACCTGTTGTCCCGCTAATGGATGATTAAAATCAACCGTTACAGAGTCACCCGCCACTTCGCGAATTAAACCAGGAAGGTCGGTGCCATCAGGTTGTGTAAACGCGATAATTGCGCCTACTTCAGCCGGTGTATCTGAACCAAATTTACTGCGGTCAACATAGTAAATATTATCAGGATTAGGCATACCAAACGCATCTTCTGGCGCCAGGGTAAAGCTTTTTTCATCGCCTGCGCATAAGCCTAGCAAACACTTTTCAAAATTTGCAGTTAAGCTGCCATCGCCCATCACTAATTTAGCTGGTTTGTTATGAACTTTCGTTGAATCGGCAGCTGAGCCATCTTCTAATTTGATTGAAAAGTGAAAAATTACTTCTGAGTTTTCACCAATCTTTAAATCTGTCATTTATCGCTCTCTTTTTGCTCAAAAAATGCATCAAGTAACAATAATCCTGCACCAATACTAATCGCCACATCAGCAATGTTAAATACTGGGAAGTCATACTGCTCATAGTACACATGCAGGAAGTCAATCACGTATCCATGTACTAAGCGATCAATCAAATTACCAATTGCGCCAGCTAACACTAAAGCATAAGCACTGCACAGCAGCTTGTTAGTAGCGGGTAATTTCTTTAACCAGTAAATTAACAGCACACTAATCGTTACTGCAATTGTGCTAAAGAAATAACTTTGCCATCCACCCGCTTCGCTTAAGAAGCTAAATGCAGCACCATAGTTGTGCACATAAGTGAAGTTAAACACTGGCAGAATATCAATTGTTTGGTAGAGAGACATTTCTGTGCTCACTACCCATTTAGTAATTTGGTCTAGTGCCAGCAAAATGATGCTGAGCACTAACCAAATTAGACCACTACGTCCTTTTAACACACAAATCCCCTATGCAAATTGACGAACTTCACCTTCGCCATCTACGTTGGTTACACAGCGGCCACAAATATCTTTGTGTTCTTCGTGAGTGCCTACATCATCGCAGTAATGCCAACAACGCTCACACTTTTCTGCTGATGTTGCTGCTACCGAAATAAACAAACCGTCAATTTCGCTTGCAACCGCATCTGCTGGACGGTTTTCTTTATTTTCAACAGCAGCTTTTGAAGTAAGCAATACGAAGCGTAACTCATCGCCAAGCGCATTCAGTTGCGCTTCAAGCTCAGTTCCCACATACAAGGTAACTTCTGCTTGCAATGTCGCGCCGATTTTCTCTTCTTTACGTGCAGCTTCAAGTACTTTGTTTACCTCAGCGCGCACTTCTAAGAGTTGCTGCCAGAAAGCGTTATCTAGCTTAGCTGAATCTGCTTTTACCAGACCTTGGTACCATTCGCCTGTAAATACAAATTCATCACGCTTACCTGGTAGTACTTGCCAGATTTCTTGTGCTGTGAAGCTCATAATTGGTGCCATCCAGCGCGTCATTGCTTCTGCAATATGGTAAAGCGCTGTTTGACATGAACGACGTGCAACACTGTCAGCCTTTGCAGTGTACTGACGGTCTTTAATGACATCTAAATAGAATGAACCAAGTTCAACGGTACAGAAGTTCATTAGCTTTTGAGTTACTACCAGCATTTGATATTCATCGTATGCTGCAACTAGCTCGTCTTGCAATACAGCAGCACGGTCTAAAATCCAACGATCAAGAGCAACCATTTCATCAGCTGCAACCATATCTGTTTCTGGATTAAAACCATTTAGGTTCGCTAATAAGTAACGTGCAGTATTACGAATACGGCGGTAACGATCTGCTGAACGTTTGAAGATTTCGTCCGAAACTGTCATCTCTGCTGTGTAATCAGTAGACGCAACCCATAAACGTAGGATATCTGCACCCATTTTGTTCATGATATCTTGCGGCGATATTACGTTACCCAGTGACTTCGACATCTTGCGACCATTTTGGTCAACTGTAAAACCATGTGTAAGCACTTGCTTATATGGTGCGTGACCGTTAATCGCAACTGATGTCATCATTGACGACATAAACCAACCACGGTGTTGATCAGAACCTTCAAGATATAAATCAGCAGGACCTGTTAATTCTTCACGTGCATCGACAACACATGCGTGTGTTACACCTGAATCAAACCAAACATCTAACGTGTCTTGTACTTTTACGTATTGCGCTGCGTCTTCAGCACTTAGTAGCTCAGTTACTTCTAAGTCATACCAAGCTTGAATGCCCTTTTCTTCCACCTTTGCAGCAACTTGTTCGATAAGCTCGGCAGTATTCGGGTGTAGGCTACCAGTATCTTTATCAACAAATAGTGCAATTGGCACACCCCACGTACGTTGACGTGAAATACACCAATCTGGGCGGCCTTCAACCATGTTCGCAATGCGGCTTTCACCCCACTCTGGTAGCCACTGAGTCTTTTTGATTTCGCTTAATGAATCTTGACGCAAATTTGCCTGATCCATACTAACGAACCACTGCGGCGTTGCACGGAAAATAATTGGCGTTTTATGACGCCAGCAATGCGGGTAACTGTGATTAAGCGCATGATGATGCATTAATGCACCTTTTTCAGTTAATACGTCAATTACGTTAGCATTTGCTTTAAATACATGTTGGCCTGCAAATAGTTCAGTATCAGGTAAATACACACCATTAGCACCCACTGGGTTAGCGACTTCTAAGTTATATTGCTGACCCACAACAAAGTCTTCTTGACCGTGACCCGGTGCAGTATGAACCGCACCCGTACCAGAATCAGTAGTAACGTGCTCACCTAAAATCACAGGAACAGTGAAATCGTAGAATGGGTGATTTGTTTGTAATAATTCAAGGTCTGAACCTTGGCAATAACCAAGTGCATGGAACTTATCCACACCGTAACGATCCATTGCATCTTTTACTAGGTCAGATGCTAATACTAAACGCTGCTTACCTTGTTCAGTTTCAATTTGAACTAAGCTGTACTCAAGACCTTCGTGCACTGCAACCGCACGGTTAGCAGGCAGTGTCCAAGGTGTTGTAGTCCAAATAACAATGCTGATATCGCCTTCGCCTTCATGACCATCCGCTAAGTTAAACTTAGAGATAAGTGCTGCTTGATCAGCAAAGGTGAACTTAACGTCGATTGCAGGCGATTGCTTGTCTTGGTACTCAACTTCTGCTTCAGCAAGTGCCGAACCACAATCAGTACACCAATGAACTGGCTTAGACCCTTTATGAAGGTGACCGTTTTTAATAATACGGCCTAATACGCGAATCGCGTTTGCTTCAAAGTCGAAGTTCATTGTTAAATAAGGCTTGTCCCAATCACCGAATACGCCAAGGCGTTTAAAATCTGCCTTTTGCCCTTCAACTTGCTTTTTAGCGTAGTCGCGGCACTTTTCTCGGAATTCGGCAACAGACACTTTTTTACCTGGCTTGCCTACTTTCTTTTCTACTTGTAGCTCAATTGGTAGACCGTGGCAGTCCCAACCTGGAACATACGGTGCATCAAAACCTGAAAGCGTCTTAGACTTAATAATAATGTCTTTAAGAATTTTATTTACAGAGTGACCTAGGTGAATATTGCCATTTGCATACGGAGGACCGTCGTGCAAAATGAAAGATTTCTTGCCTTTCTTAGCGGTGCGAATTTGACCATATAAGTCTTTTTCGTACCAAGATTTAAGCATTTGTGGTTCGCGTTTTGCTAAGTTACCACGCATTGGAAACTCAGTTTCCGGCAAATTTAAGGTATGTTTGTAGTCGCTCATTTAATTCTACTTTCCGTATCGGCTACTAAATTAAATCAAAATAGGCTTTTGCTTCGTCAACATCACGCGAAATTTGCGCTGTTAACTGGGCAAAGCTATCAAACTTTATTTCATCTCGAAGTTTATGCACAGGTGCGACTTCGATAATCTGACCATAAAGGTCACAATTAAAATCAAAAAGGTGCGCTTCTAAAAGGGTGCGCTTGCCATTAAATGTTGGCTTAGTGCCAATATTAGCAACCCCGTAATAAATTTTACTTGCTACTGTGACTTGTACACAGTACACACCACTTAACGGACTAACTTGTCGTTTAAGCGGAATATTTGCCGTCGGAAAGCCTAGTTCTCGCCCCTTCTTCCAGCCATGTACCACTTTACCAATAACACTGTAAGTTCGGCCTAACATTTCATTTGCCAGATGAATATCACCTTGGCTCAATGCTAAGCGAATTGCAGTACTACTCACGCGACAATCTTTTTGTCGCAAGCTTGCGGTACTTTTTACATTAAAACCATGCGTCGCACCGCTTATTTGTAACATTTGATAATTGCCACTGCGGCCCTTACCAAATCGAAAATCATCGCCCACAGTTAACGCTGCTACGCCAAGTTTTTCAACCAGTACGTGCTCAACAAACTCATCAGCAAATTGATTCGCAAATTTCTCGTTAAATTTTATGCAAATTACACGCTCCACCCCTAATTGAGACAATAACGCTAGTTTGTCTCGTAAACGTGTTAAACGTGCTGGCGCATCACTTTTTCTAAAATACTCTTGTGGCTGAGGTTCAAATATCATTACCGTACTGGGCAATTGATATTGTTTTGCATCTTGAATTAGCCCTTTGATAACCGCTTGGTGACCTAAATGCACACCATCGAAATTACCAATGGTTAATACACAGCCTTTATGTTTTGGCCTTATATTGTGTATACCGCGGATTAACTCCATTACGTACTAGCAAACCTCAAAAAAAGTGAATTAAAATTTAAGCGCCCGATTATAGACTTTTTTTACTCGATTATCAGTTAATATTTTTTATTTGTCTGAATCGCACACCCATAAGCATAAGCAATAAAAAATAAACAACTACTGCGACCACGATAAATCCACTTAACAAAGCCACTTGTTGCATAAAGCCTTGCTGCTGCCATGGAAAATAGTGCTGTAATTGAGAAACAGCTAAAAACATTAAAATACTGGCTATTAAACACTTAATAAAGAACCATACAGTGGTTTTCGACACCCCATAAACGCCCTGTTTGTGCAAAAAGTAATAGAGTAAAATTGCATTACAGGTAGCAGAAAGCGATGTTGCCAGCGCCAAACCTAAATAGCCAAACATTGGGGCTAGGATTAAATTAAACACCATATTTAGTACCATTGCAGCTACGCCAATTTTGGCTGGTGTTTTGGTATTTTGTTTCGCGTAAAAAGCGGGTGCTAATACTTTAATCAACATAAAACTTAACAGGCCAAACGCATACGCGGTAACACCCATAGCCACCTTTTCAACATGATTGCCGCTGGCCATAAATTCCCCATGACCAAACAATACATTAATAATCAAAGGCGCTAACACTATTAAACCAAAACAGGCGGGAATGCCAAGCCAAACAACAAAGCGTACGCCCCAATCGACCGTGGCTTGGAACTGTTTAGGATCATCATTGACATGTAGCTTAGACAAGGTAGGCAAAATAACTGTCGCAATACCAATACCAAATAAGCCAAGTGGAAATTCAATTAAACGGTCAGAATAATAAAGCCAAGCAACTGAGCCTGTAACTAAGAACGATGCAATCACGGTATCTAACAACAAGTTGATTTGGCTTACCGAAACACCAAACATTGCAGGTAACATTAACGTACGCACTTTCTTTACGTTTTTATCGCGCCACGCAAATGTTGGTTTTACCAGCACATTATTTTTTCGTAAAAATGGCAGTTGAAACAAAAGCTGTACTAGACCACCTATAAACACACCAAGTGCCATAGCAAATGCACCAAACTCAAATTTATCGTGAAAGTAATATGCGCAACCAATAATAGAGATATTTAATAAAACAGGCGTAAAAGCGGCAACCGAAAACTGATTGTAGACATTGAGTACTGCGCCAGATAACGCCACAAGACTAACAAAAAACAAATAGGGAAAGGTTAATTTAAGCATTTGACTGAATAGTTCATACTTAAACCCTTCGGCGCCGCCAGAAACATATTCATTGTACCAACCCGGTGCAAATATCGCGGCAACCACACCTGATCCTAATACCCCAAGAATTGTGACAATTAATAACACCGTACCGAGTGTGCCTGCTGCTTGGGCTACAAATACACGTACTCCGTTGTCGCCGTCTTTTTCTTTTACTTCAGTTAATACGGGTACAAACGCTTGTGCGAATGCCCCTTCAGCAAAGAGGCGACGTAAAAAGTTGGGGATTTTATTAGCAAATAAAAAAATATCAGCAGCAGCACCTGCGCCGAGTAAATGAGCTGTAACCGCATCGCGAACCAATCCTAAAATACGGGAAATAAAGGTCATTAAACTCACAACCATGCCCGAACGAAATAGGCCTTTTGCCACTGCTCCCCCTACGCTTTAATAACCGACAATAAAATTAAGTTGCTCAGTATGCCACAAACTTCTTATGTGGTGACACACGCGTATGCAGTTTATAACGATAAATTATCGTGTGAAGTACTAGTATTGCTAAGTGCTTATTTGATATACTCCCGCCACTTGTTCGGTTGAGGCAAGCCAGTACAGCAATTAAGCTAAACTAAAGTACAAAAGTCATTGACTTTTGCTCTTAATGTTGGCATATTCCTCGGCCTTTAAATTAAGCTTATTTTAAGATTGTTAGGAGCAAACCTTGGCTAACATCAAGTCTGCAAAAAAACGTGCTATTACGAGCGAAAAGCGTCGTCAGCACAACGCAAGCCGTCGTTCAATGATGCGTACTTTCTTCAAGAAAGTAGTTGCTGAAATCGAAGCGGGTAACAAAGAAGGCGCACAAGCAGCTTTCGAAAAAGTAGTTCCAGTTTTAGACCGTTACGCAACTAAAGGTCTAATTCACAAGAACAAAGCAGCTCGTCACAAGAGCCGTCTTGCTGCAAAAATTAAAGCACTTTAATTAGTACTTTATTTTGCAAATAAAAAAACCGGTTCACACCGGTTTTTTTATGTCTAAAATTTGTATCGCAACTAAATTGCCAGCTCAGGCAGTAGCTTCTTCAAAATACCTGCAATCTTTTTTGGTGAAAATGGCTTTACCACAAACCCTTTTGCACCACGTTCAATCGCGTCCTTAACGTTTTCAACCGTTGAGTGTGCCGAAACCATAACCACATTCGCCTCGGGTGAAATCTCGTTAATTGATTTGATCAGCTCTTTACCATCACCATCTGGCAATTCAATATCTAAAAAAATCACGTCGTATTGATGGTTTTTAATCTGTTCCAAACACGCTTGTGCAGTTGATGCTTCGTCTATGTTTGCTAAACCAAAATGAATCAAAGTCTGGTGAAGAAAGTTTCTCACTGTCCCTACATCATCTACTATTAAAATAGCGTGCTCACCACTCATAAATCGTCCCGTATTTATTAATGAATTATAATGTTAAACTTATATACTTATAATTCAGATCACAAATTAATGACACTATTGTCAAACGAAATTATACATATGTCTATTAAAATTAAGCGCCAGTCGTTAATGGGCGACTCAGCCAGCAAAAAAAAAGTAAAACAGAGAGCCACAAAAAAACAACCAGCTCAAAGTCCTTCGCAGGCTGAAATTCAAGCCGCACAAAAACAAGTCGCAGCCAAAGTAGAAGCTAAACCGAAAAAAGGCTTATGGTTAAGTTTAGCCTTTATTGCCCTAGCCGCTTTAATTATTCCCAAACCACAATTAATCTCGTACCAAAAGCTTAATGTAGTGGGTACGAGTATCTATTGGCCTGGTTTTTTAGGTCTACCAGCAACCATTTTTGATTCCGACCTCACCCTTGCAGGCGAAATCGAGCAAGGAAAGATCTTTTTATGCGATAACATTAATCAAAATGTAGGTTGTCATAAATATCAAGTAGTTAAACAGGAAGGCTTTATTTCGGTGATCTTGAGCTTATTTTCGGATTAGTTTTTTTATTGTAAAATTGTAGATTTTCTCGTTTGAAGAAAAGCCTTAATGCTCCGATAATTCGCGCCACTTAGTATTATCGGAGGCACCAAAGTGGAAAACTTAATTTTTTTATCAACAAACCTAACAATTGTCGCTTTATGTATTGGTGCATTTTTTATTAGTAATACTAAGGTTATCAAGCTATTTGCCGCAATTTCATTAGTTGCACTTTTTGTTATGCAAAGTATGAATACTGCGCCACAACAGCATTTGTCAAATATCACGCTTATTCTGATTAACGCGTTTTATCTATTTAAAGTTTATACCCAGTATCAACTAGAACAGAATTAAGCATAACGATACAATAGTGACATGATTTCGTAACCATTTGGGGCCATATCATGTCACATTCCGATTCTGACCTTTTTTTACAGCAAATGGCTGATGTAACGCCACTCAAACAAGACGCTGTTTCAACCCCAACCTCTAACGCTAAGAACGCGCTAAGTAATTTCTACAAGCAACAAAGCTCAAAGCAAATAAGCTTACTAAATGATGCATTGAGTAGTGCAACTGTTGAATACGTTGAACCCGACGATTACATTAGCTACAAATCTTCAGGCCTTCAGGCTGGCGTATTTAAAAATTTGCGACTTGCCAAATATGATATCGATGGCAAAATCGAACTGCAGGGCCACTCCATCAAAGAAGCACAGGATAAGTTAATACACGAGTTGTCGGATTGTCATCGTCGCAACATACGTGTTGTGCTTATTAAACACGGTGTTGGCAAAGAAAATAGCGAACAACCAGCTAAATTAAAAAGTCATGTAAATGCGTGGCTTGTGCATTTCCCGTTTGTACTTGGCTTTCATACCGCGCAAACCCATCACGGTGGCTATGGCGCAGTTTACGTATTGTTGAGTAAAAACGAACAAGCAAAACTTGCAAACAAAGAAATTCACGCAAAAAAATAAGGCTCTATTGAGCCTTATTCTGCATTTGTTACTACTGTATTTTGGTTTACGGCTTCATCAGCCTGAGTGAACCAAGCACTCACTCCTAAAAAAGCAACCAATAAAGCGACTGAGCTTAATTTGATCCCTTTTGCCATTGCGCGGTGCATAACTCCCCCAATAATTTTGTTTTTTATTATTGTTTTAGTACATAAACTGTACTGGGGAATCATTCTAAACAATTTACAAATTTTAACAACCCATTAAAACGCTGGTTTTACAACCAGTAGTTTAATAACCTAAGTCACGGTCTACAGTGTTCATGAGCGCTTGGCCCGCTTTTAATCTCAAATAGTTATCACACAACTGACGTGTCACTGTATCAACATTGCTAAGTGCCGAGCAATGAGGGGTAATAGTTATTGCGCTATGCTGCCAAAATGCATGTGTTTGCGGCAAAGGTTCAATACTAAACACATCCAAAATTGCATGCGCTACCTGACCTGAATCGAGATTAGCTAATAGGCTTTGCTCATCGATTATTTCGCCACGTGCAACATTAATAATCACCACGCCTTTTTTGGTTTTTGATAAAAACGCATGATCAATCATATTGTGGGTATGTTTAGTTGATGGCAATAAGCACACAATATAGTCGGCATCACTTACCGCTCGTGCTAAATCATCTTGCGCATAACTAGTAATGCCCTCTAGTGATTTAGCGGTGCGTGACCAAACACTGACATCAAAGCCATTTAGTTGCAGTAAATTTGCGCTGGCAGTACCTAGCTGCCCTGCGCCAAGAACTGTTACTTTATTGCCCACTCTTGCGCGTTTTGGCTTCCAAAGTTTTTCTTGTTGCTGCTTAACGTATAATTCAACTCGATGTTGATACGCTAAAATATGCGTGAGTACGTAGCGGCTCATATCACTCGCTAAATTATCATCAACAATACGGGTAATTGGCACATTGAGTAAACCATTGTATTGCAATAAACTGTCTACGCCCGCACCAAACGACGCAATCGCCTTACAATTAACAAACGGTGCTAACGATCCTTTCGGTGGTTGCCATGCAACAATGTATTCAACCGCGAGTGCATCACTCACTTCTGGCCACACCTGAATTTTGACGTCAGGCAATATACTGTGAAATTTTTCGATGAGTTTATCGAGCTTGCGGTTGGGGATTACTAATAAAATACTCATAAACGAACTCTAGGCTGTCAAAAACTTAATCTAAATCAAATTCTAATGTGGATAGACCGTATTTGACTATCAAAACTTGATCTAGAACAGCTTTTAATTTTTCTAGCTACCGATAATAGCCACATCAAAACAAAAGATGATTCGGGAGATTATCGATGAAAAAATTACTAACTACAGCATTACTAACTTCAGGTTTAATCGCAGCTCCAGCAATGGCAAAACTAAGCGTTAACGTAGGTGCAATCAACGTAAACCCTGACAGCGGTACAAGCTACTTAAATGAAATCCCAACTGCAGGCGTTTCAGTAGACAGCAACACCCAGCTAGGTATTACATTTGACTACGCGATTAATGATAACTGGGTAGTAGAGTTAGTAGCAGCAACACCATTTAGCCACGATATTTCTGGTGAAGGTAAAATTGGTGATTTAGCTATCGGCGGCGCAAGCATCGGTTCAACTAAACACTTACCACCATCACTGTTTGCACAATACCACTTCGGTAGCGCTGGTGACAAATTCCGCGCATTCGTAGGTGCTGGTGTTAACTACACTATCTTCTTTGACAGCGAAGCGGGTGCAGACCTAAAAGCAGTATTAGGCACTGATGATGTTAAACTTGAGCTATCAAACTCATTTGGTTTAGCAGGTCAAGTAGGTGCAAACTACATGATCAATGAAAAATGGGGTATTCACGCAATGGCTTCTTACATCGACATCGATACAGATGCTGAAGTATTTGCAGGTGGCAACAAGGTATTAACGTCAGACGTTGCAATCGACCCATTTGTATTTATGTTAGGTGCTAAATACAAGTTCTAATTAGAATTTAAACCATAAAAAAATCCGGCAATTGCCGGATTTTTTTATATCTTTTAAAAGCTGCTAAAAAGCAGCTTTTAACGAAAAAGACTTATAGGTCGCCTTCGTTTTCAGAAAGGAATGCAGCAACGCCAGCTGGGCTTGCGTCCATACCTTTTTTACCTTCTTCCCAACCAGCAGGACATACTTCACCGTGCTCTGAGTGGAATGCTAGTGCGTCAACCATGCGAAGCATTTCGTCGATGTTACGACCTAGTGGTAAGTCGTTAACTACTTGGTGACGTACGTTACCTTCTTCATCGATAAGGAAAGAACCACGGAAAGCAACGCCAGCTTCTGGGTGCTCAACGTCGTATGCTTGACAGATTTCGTGTTTAACGTCAGCAACTAGTGCGTATTTAACTGGACCAATACCGCCTTCGTTAACTGGCGTGTTACGCCATGCGTTGTGTGAGAATTGTGAATCGATAGAAACACCGATTACTTCTACGCCACGCTTTTGGAATTCTTCAAAACGCTTGTCGAAAGCGATTAGCTCTGAAGGACATACGAATGTAAAGTCTAATGGGTAAAAGAAAACAACTGCTTTTTTACCTTTGATTGCTTCGTGTAAGTTGTAGCTATCTACGATTTCGCCGTTACCTAGAACTGCTGCAGCTGTAAAGTCTGGTGCCTTGCGGCCTACTAATACGCCCATTATTTTCTCCAATTATTTATAATGAAATATCCAGTTTTGATGATTAATCATCATCTCTGGCAATAAATATAATGCCAAAATAAAAAAAACCAAGAGGGCTTGGCTTTTATTTTTATACTGCAGAAAGTTTAACGAATCGATGTAGTTAAAGATAATCAATTAAAACGATAAGGCCGTTCGATAAAAACGATTATGATACAAATCACACAATTGTGCGTTCTAGGTTATCAATCATTGTTGTTTTTGCACGACGTTTTTTTACGGCAGAAAAGAAGTGTCACCTACCTTGCTATTTCAGCAATAAAAACAAAAAAGCCAGCAAATGTGCTGGCTTTCGTTGGGTAAATGCGCACTTAATTACGCATCTTGCTCCATAATATCTTCAGGCATACTTTCTCTAATTTCTTGCCATAATGCGCCTGACTCTAAACCATATTTACGCACTAAGAAAATAGACTCATCAAACTTGTCTTGCTCTGCTAGTGCCTTTAATTCTGCAAAAAACTTAAGCGCTAACTTACGCGTGCGCTCATCGGCAAAATAGTGACGCGCGATGCGTGCGTAAAAACCTTTGAAACCATTTAACGTCAATACATAAATTGGGTTACCACAGGCAAATGCAAGTTCGTGATGCATGCGATAGTCGTAATCTGCAAACGCTTCGGCAGTGTCGGCTAAATCATCAGCACGAGACAAGGTTTCGATTACTTTATCTGGATTTGTTTTAATCGCTGAACGCGTGTAAATAGCACTGATATTGGTACGTGCTGAAAGCAACTGGTCAATTAACTCGGGTACTTTAGTTGAGTCTAATTTAGCAAGCGTTTCTAGAATATTAAGACCTGACGTTTCCCAGTAATTATTAACCCGCGTTGGCTTACCGTGTTGAATAGTCAACCAGCCGTCGCGCGCCAAACGCTGTAGCACTTCACGTAAAGTTGTACGTGTCACACCAATAAGCTCTGAAAGCTCTCGCTCTGCTGGTAAAATTGAACCTGGCGCAAATTCGCCGTTCCAAATCGATTCAACTATGTATTCCTCAGCAAATCCCGCAGGGCTTTTGGCTTTAAAAATTCTCATGAAGTGTCCAGTCGTTCTTGTAATGCTTTTTTAATCAAACTGATTGTACCAGATGCGATTGTTTGCACAAGCAAATAAATGCATAAGATAAAATAGTCTGTAATCTGTTTTTACCAAAGCTCTGTTAATGTTTGTAACGCATTTCACAATACAAAAATCACGCAAACCTTGGTATTTACGCCGTTTTACAAAATTCCATCGAAAATTCGTGCGAAGCAGTGGCGTTTTTTTTATAGTGTGCCCCATTATTAACAAATAATTAGTAACGCCTATGTTATCAAAACTTGCTCATTGGCCGGAACAACGCTTACCTTGGCTTCTATTAGCGGGCATCGCACTTGTCTTAGAAGGTGCTGCACTTTTCTTCCAATACGCAATGGATTTAGGGCCATGCGTAATGTGCATTTATCAACGTACCGCGATGCTGGGGCTATTGTTTGCAGGTATTGCAGGTGCCATTAAACCGCAAAATGTCTTTGCGCGTGTTATCGGATTTACGCTTTGGTCTATTTCAGCAATTTGGGGTTACTTAATTGCTGCCGAACATATCGCTATGCAAAATAATACCGACCCATTTGCTTTTGCAGGTTGTGCCTTTGAGCCGAACTTCCCTGAGTTTTTACCGCTGCACCAGTGGATGCCATGGTTTTTTGAAGTAACCGGTGATTGCGGCAATATCAGCTGGCAATTTCTTGGCTTGAGTATGCCAGGTTGGATGCAAGTGATCTTTGCGATTGCCAGTGCGGTATTGTTTGTTGTGTTAATTACGCGTTTGGTTTTCGCTAAAAAGATTTAATATGTATTTCTCAACAAAAAACATTCCTGAATTAGATGGTTTATCAGTTCGACAACGACAAGAAGTGATTCACTTAGCCGTGGCGAACTTGCCGGCCAGCAAAAAAATTACACTCAATGTAGTAAAAATAGCGTGTTTAACACCCATATTTTTACTGTTAGCAAATATTGAATCTTGGTGGTTGCTTTTGTACTTACTAATAGTAGGTTTGTGCTATCCACTGATTACTACACCACTCACACTAATGTTTATTAAGCCTCTGCTTAAAGAGGCGCGAGCTGAGTTCGAAAACAATAATAAATAAAGGGGCAAACGCCCCTTTTAATTAAAACGTTACTCTACCTTTTAGTTTGGCGATTGACCTTTCACCAAATCCCTTAATTTCATTCAATTCCTCAAGGGATTTTATTTTTCCATTCTGCTCACGATAGTTAATAATTCTAAGCGCTCGCGATTCGCCAATACCGGGCAAGGTAGCTAACTGCTCTGCATTCGCCGTATTTACATTGACGAGCTCTAACTTAACAACCTCTTCAACATTGTTCTTTGTCGGCTTTGTCGCTTGTGACTCTGCGTTCACAGAAAAAGTGATTGAAGTAATGCCTAATAAGACTGCGCCAAGTACTGGCAGTGAAAGTAATTTCATTACGCGCTCCTTTGCGTTGAGGTTCAAACCATTCGAACGAATTGTGAGTATATAAAGCATTTGCCTTACACTTTTAGGTATAGGTTAAAAATTCTTGTTGTCAAAACCCTTCCGCCTAAAGCGATGAGTGATATAATTTTGGAAGAATTAAGAAGGGTACAGTATGATCTCTAAAAACCAGCTAAAACAATTACGTGCGTTATCTCAAAAAAAGCAGCGCAAGTTACAAAATTTATTTTTAGTGCAGGGTGAAAAAAACGTACTCGAATTACTCGACAGCAATTTAGTCATTGAACAGCTTTTTGCTACCCAAATTTTTTGCGAAAAGCACGCATCACAATTAACTGGCCTTAACATTATCACTTGCGATGAAGAGGAACTTGCTAAGGCAAGTACACTAGTTAGTAATAATGCTGCCATTGCGATTGTTGAAACGCCAAAACAAAGTGAGCCAAATAGCCAAGGTATTTCCATTGTACTTGATGGCGTTGCCGATCCTGGCAATTTAGGCACCATTATTCGCGTGGCCGACTGGTATGGCATTAATGAGCTGATTTTAAGCCCTGACTGTGCAGATCCGTATAATCCAAAAGTGATCAGCGCGACGATGGGCAGCTTTACCCGCGTCAACATTATTCAAACTGAATTAACTGACTATTTTAGTAAGCAAACTCGTCCTGTCTATGGAGCGTACTTAGGCGGCGAAAGCATTCACTCAACCCAGTTTGAAAGCGACTTAATTTTAGTGATGGGCAGCGAATCACACGGTATTCGCGAGCATATTGCCAGTGCGATTACTAAAAAAGTAACCATTCCGGCATTTGGCCAGGCTGAATCACTCAATGTTGCTATGGCAAGCGGCATAATTCTCGATAACATTAAACGCTGCCAAGGATAAACCATGAAGCTCAATTGCGATTTAGGTGAAAGTTTTGGTCAATATACATTAGGTTGTGATGAGCAAGCCATGGCTGTAATTGATATGGCCAATATCGCTTGTGGCTTTCATGCAAGTGACCCAAATGTGATGGCACACACACTGAGTCTAGCGAAACTTCATAATGTAGAGATTGGTGCTCACCCAAGTTACCCCGATAGGCAAGGTTTCGGCAGGCGCAGCATGCAATTATCAACTACCGAGCTTACCAATTTGTTGCACTATCAAATCGCAACACTTGAAGGCATGGCAAAAGTACAAGGCCTTAGCCTTAGCTATGTAAAGCCGCACGGCGCACTTTATAACGATATGATGGCAAATTCAGAGTTACTTACCACCATTGCAAATGCAATCGCAAGTTACCCTTGTGAGTTAAAGTTAATGGTGCTAAGTAAAGTCGATAACAGCCAAGTCACTCGCATCGCTGAACTAGCCGGTATTGAGTTACTGTTTGAAGTTTTCGCTGATAGGCAATACAACCCTGATGGTTCCTTGGTATCACGTAATCTTGCAGGTGCTGTGCACAATGAAAGCAAGTTACTTGAGCAAGTGAGTGAGTTAAAGCAGTTTGGTACGATCACCACCCGTGGTGGCAGTAAGTTAACACTGCAATGCGACTCGTTATGTGTACACGGTGATAATCCTAGTGCGGTTGCTCAAATAGCAAAAATCAAACAGATTATTGGTAGCAATGAATAACCCTAGCTATCGCATTTTTGATGCCAGTGAACATGCGGTTTTAATTTATTTTAGTGACAATATTTCACGTGAGCAAACACAAAAAATCGCTGCCTTTTCACACGCTTTAAAGGCTTCACTGGGTGAATTAATTGTTGATGTGACCATTTCCTACACCAGTGCGTTAGTTACTTATCAAAGCCTGAGTATTGATCACTTCTCAATAAAGCAGAAAATTAAAAGCATACTTATCCAGCTAAACGATACTGCATTTTCAGTAAAACAAATCGAGTTACCCGCCTATTACCATAGCGAAGTGGGTGCTGATATCAACGCCATGGCAAAAGCAAAAAATCTTACTGTATCCGATATTATCAAATACCACAGCGAACAAATTTACAGTGTATTTGCCATTGGCTTTGCCCCCGGTTTTGCATTTTTAGGTGAAGTAAACCCAATACTCGCCACTCCACGCCTTGCGACTCCCCGTCAAAAAGTAGCCAAGGGTTCAATCGCCATCGCAGATAGGCAAACTGCGGTTTATCCAGCTGCTTCACCCGGTGGTTGGAATCTTATTGGCAACTGCCCTGTTTCACTATTTGATGCTGCGAATATCCCACCTTTGCCTTTTAATATTGGCGATAGCGTGAAGTTTATACCGATTGAGCGAAACGAATTTATTCGCTTAGGAGGCCACATTGACTAGCGTGCTCAAAGTGATAAACCCAGGGCTCTATTGCTGCGTTCAAGATTTGGGACGATTCGGGCAAAACCACTTAGGTCTTACCACAGGTGGTTGTCACGATCCTTACGCCTTTAAAATTGCTAATGCCCTTGTCGGCAACCCAATTAGTAGCCCAGCACTTGAATTAACCCTTGGCGGCTTTCGCGCGGAAGTACTAGCGCCAATAACAATTGCACTTACAGGGCCAAATGTCAGGTTTACGATTAACAATAAAAGCCAAGCGCTTTGGCAAAGTATTCAAGTAGCACGTGGCGATGTAATTGAAATTGCAACGCCCCACACTGGTTTGAGGCACACGCTTGCAATTTCAGGTGGTATCAAGGCGCAGTCCCATTTTACAAGTGTTAGTACTGTCATGCGTGAAGGACTTGGCTGCAAAATTGAAGCTAACACACTGATAAAACAGCAAGCACCTCGTTTTACAAAGCAAAAGAGGTTACCTGCTAACTTAATACCTGATTATTGCCAAAACACACCGCTTAATATGGTGCTTGCGCTGCAACATCATGAATTTTCAGCGGCTGATATAAACCGCTTTTTAAGTTCAAGTTATACCGTAACTGGGCAAAGTGACCGCATGGGTTATCGTTTACAAGGCGCAGCGTTAGAAAGCCCAGCCGGTGCACGCTTTTCTGAGGGCATTAACCTAGGTGCCATACAAGTACCCGCCGATGGTCAACCTATAGTACTTTTAAATGATCGCCAAACCATTGGCGGCTATCCGAAGCTCGGTTCAGTCACTGCATTAGATTGTGCAAACTTATTTCAAAAGCGCGCGGGTGATGAAGTGGCGTTTAATGCAATTAGTATTGAAAAAGCGCAAAACCTTAATCACCTCGCCCAAGTCAAATTACAGCGCGCGCTCGACACCTTAAACTAAAAAAGCGCCTTACGGCGCTTTTTGTGGTTGGGAAATCTGTTTTAAAGTTTATGCTTCTTCAAGTAACTCTTGCGTTGAGTTAATCGCAATTTTACGTGGCTTATGCGCTTCTGGAATTTCACGAAGCAAAGTAATGTTCAATAAACCGTTTTCTAAATTTGCGCCAACAACTTTAACATGATCACCTAACTGGAATTTGTGCTCAAAGTTTCGCTCAGCAATGCCTTGGTGAATAAATTTACGCTCAGCTTGCGACTCTTTTTCTGCTTTAACGCCAGATACTTTTAGCGTGTTTTTCTCTGTTTCAATGGTTAACTCAGATTCTAAAAAGCCTGCAACAGCCATGGTGATTTGATAGTCATTTTCACCTAAAAGCTCAATATTGTACGGTGGAAAATTTGATTGTTTGGTATTGCGGCTTGCGTTATCCATCATTTGAGCTAAGTGATCAAAACCGATGAAAGAACGATAAAGTGGAGATAGATCTAAATTACGCATAGTATATATCCTCATAAAGCGATAATTGTCTTAAAAACGACTCTCCTAAAGCGGACAAGTCTTAAATAAAGTCAGGAAATTCAAATTATTACCTGAGCAGAAGACCCTTATGGCGTCTTCATAACTAGATATGTGGTGGCTAAATTCTTTTTCAAGGTATTAATTTAAATTTTTTTAATTAATCACCCTAAATTCACCTTTAGAGAACACTTCAACCCTATGAAATTAAAAATAAAAAGTATCATTTCAAATATTTTATTTTTTTCTGTGATTTTTTTTGTGATCACCACTTTTCAGCAGAGAAACTTACTGAGTAACGACCAGCCTGCACCCTATTTTAATTTAGAAACACTACAAACTGGCGAGCGAGTATCCATTAAATCGTTACAAAACCAACAGACGGTGGTTTACTTTTTTGCCCCTTGGTGCACCGTATGCAAACTTAGCATGCCAAACCTCGATAAACTGGCTAAAAATGGCAGTATCAATGCCATAGCAATTGCCGCTGACTATGAGAGCAAACAACAGGTTGAAGCATTTGTAGACGACTTATCACTTAGCATGCCGGTGTTATTAGCCGATAGTCACACCGCTAGTAATTATAAAATTTCTGCGTTTCCAACTTATTATGTAATTTCAGAAGATTTAAAAATTATTGCCAAGTCGATGGGTTATTCCACAGAATTAGGTCTAAGAGCTCGCAGCTTTTAGACAAAATAGCAGCTAGCCATTAAAATACGCGTATCTTAATTTACATTCGAGAATCCAATGCCTAAAGCATGCGCATATCACATCTTAGTTAATACTGAAAAACTTTGTTTAGAACTAAAAGAGAAGCTTAAAAAAGGAGCTGACTTTAACAAGCTTGCAAAACAACATTCAACCTGCCCGTCGCGTAAACGCGGTGGTGACTTAGGTGAATTTAATAAAGGCGATATGGTAAAAGCATTTGATGATGTGGTTTTTAAAAAGCCATTATTTGAAGTACACGGCCCTGTAAAAACCAAATTTGGTTATCACTTAATTAAAACGGTTTACCGTACGTAACCTGATCTTGGGATAACAAAAACATTTTTATTTAAACCATCCATCGTTATTTGCGAATGATGCGATTGAGTTAATCAATTTCACAAACTCATCTTTCGCTGACACAATGGGTTCATTAAATTTAAAGAGGAAAGAATAATGTTTACAGTAATTTTTGGCCGTGATGGCTGCCCATTTTGTGTTCGTGCAAAAGAATTAGCAGAGCGTTTAACTCAGGAACGCGATGATTTTAAATTCCGTTACGTAGATATTATTAAAGAAGGCGTATCTAAAGCGGATTTAGAAAAATCAGCTGGCAAGCCATGCGAAACAGTACCTCAAATCTTTTTAGATCAAAAACACATTGGCGGCTTCACTGATTTTGAAGCATACGCAAAAGAGCACTTAGGCTTATACGCTGAGTAATTATCAACACTAATGTGTTTAAATCTATGTATTTAAAAAGTAAAAAAGCAGCCATTGGCTGCTTTTTTTGATTTTGAAAATGCACAAAATACTTAAACAAGCTCTTTTACTTTTTCCCAAATCGAAACCACATGATCGCGGTCTTCATCGGTTAGTTCACCATTGCGATACGCTTTAACCAGTGATTTTTCGATTTTTTCATTTAACTCATCACAGCTTAAATCATCACCTTCAACTTGCGCGTAACCTACTTGCAAATCAAAGTGACCACGTAAGTAACCACTTGCAAACAGTTCATCATCGGTCGCTGTTTCAATTAGTTTGTCGAAGTACTCATTGGCCTTATCAACATACGCTAAAAATTGCATTTATTTTTCCTCTTCAAGGCCCACTGCATACATCACATGATCGTTGTATCCAGTTACCACTTTTATAAAACCTGATAGTTCGTCATCTAACACGCTGTCGCCTGTGTCACAAATAAGCGGACGGCCGTTAAGTGCTTGCAGTTTACGTTTAGTTGCAACCACAATGATATTTTCTTTGCCTATTTGGCGAATAAGTTCAGGGCTCAGTTGCTGATTACCACGACCAAAAATATGGCCTTGCCCACCAATTAAGGTGATCACAATTTTTGTTGGCTTACCCTTAGTTAAATCGATTAATTGCTTTGCGGTGCAATCTGCAGCAATAACATCTTGGTCGAGAACAACATCCACACCGAGTAAGGTATTTTCAAGCCCCATTTCATCCATAATCGCAGCAACGGTAGAGCCCGAGCCCATTACATAGTATTCGTCATCTTCCATTTCTGACACAACATAGGCCGATAAGTCAGCAAGTACTAACTCATCCGTCTCTTTGCCGCCGCTTTTAACGGCTTGCACATAGCGTAATTCACTTGGCACCTGCATTTCACCATAGCGCTTGGCTTTAACTACCCCTTCACGAAATGCCGATTCATCAATATCCATCACATCAGCATCTGAAAGGGTAACTAGCTCGCCATTTATCAGCATTTCAACAACGCGCCCTGCTGCTTTTGGGGTAATCGCATATACGCCAGAGTGAATTTTACAACCAGCAGGAATACCGAGTACGGTTGTATTATCACTAACCGCACTGCAAACATTGCGCGCTGTACCATCACCACCAGCAAATAAAATTAAATCAACGCCTTGTTCAATTAAGGTTTTAACCGTTAGCTCGGTATCAGCACGTGATGTGCTCTCTCCTACTGTCAACACAACTTCGGTACTAAACCCCATTTCTTCAGCAAGGGTTTGACCCATTTTGCCACTTGGGGTAAATATTTGAATCTGTTCTTTATACGGCAAAAGCACTTCAAGTGCCGCTTGGGTGCGTTTATGCGATTTAGGTTCAGCACCAAGGGCAAGCGCCTCTTCAGTAACATTATCACTGCCTTTTAGGCCAACACTGCCACCTAAACCTGCAACAGGGTTAATAATAAGGCCTAGTTTAAACTGCTTCGTCATTGATTAATTCATCCTGCCAAGTAAATTGTGCGCGTGTTAACGGGTATGGTGTGTGATAAAAATCGCATAAAGACTTAATTAAGGTCTCCGTACGCTTATTAAACCCGCTCTCAAGTAACTCACATACCTTTTTGTAAACCTTACGCTGAAATGCAAAGCGACACGTTTGTGCGCCGTTTAAGTTATCTGCTGATACATTAAAATTAAAGCCAGCTGCTACACTGAGCGCCCATTCAATGGCTTGTGGATGCACTTCCACTTTTTCAAATTCAGCTTGCTGCGCTTCATTACGCCCATCTGGGCAATACCAGTAACCGTAATCTTCTAATAAGCGTCTAGCCTCACCTGCCACTAACCAATGTGCCACTTCATGCAGGCCACTGGCATAATAACCATGGGCAAATTCAATGCGATGAAATGCTGTATTGTCATCTGCAGGCAGATAAATCGGCTCGCCATCGCCTTTCACTAAACGTGTATTTAGTGTGCTTTCAAAACAGCCATTAAAGATGGAAATTAAATCTTGATAACGATGCATAACGATAGGTACAGCAAAAAATTGCTGGCATTTTAGCAAAAATAAAAAGGGGCTGAAATAGCCCCTTTTTTAAATATCTGCGGTAATTATTCAGCTTGCCCTGGAATTGGGCCAGGCTGCACATTCACATGCTTGTTTTGCCCTTGATGACGCAATAAGTGGTCCATCAAGGTAATTGCCAGCATTGCCTCGGCAATTGGAATTGCACGAATGCCCACGCACGGATCATGACGCCCTTTGGTGATCATCTCAACCGCTTCGTTTTGCTATTAATGCTTTTACCTGGCACTGTTATGCTCGATGTTGGTTTAAGCGCAATAGATGCGACAATATCTTGCCCTGTTGAAATGCCTGCAAGTACACCACCTGCGTGGTTTGAGGTAAAGCCTTCAGGGGTGATGGTATCGCGATGCTCTGAGCCTTTTTGCTCAATCACTTCAAAACCGTCACCGATTTCAACACCTTTTACAGCGTTAATGCTCATCAGTGAATGGGCGATTTCAGCATCTAAACGATCAAACACTGGCTCACCTAAACCCACAGGAACATTTTTCGCAACCACAGTGACTTTCGCACCGATTGAATCACCTTCTTTTTTCAGCGCGCGCATATATTCATCAAGCGCATCTAGTTTAGTGCTATCGGGAAAAAAGAATGGGTTTTCTTCAACCACAGACCAATCAAATTGCTCTGCTTTAATTGGCCCAAGTTGCGATAAACACGCATTAATTTCAACACCATGAAATTGCTTTAAATACTTTTTAGCAATTGCGCCTGCGGCAACACGAATGGCTGTTTCGCGCGCTGACGAGCGACCGCCACCACGATAATCGCGAATGCCGTATTTGTGCCAGTAAGTATAATCACCGTGACCTGGACGATACACATCAGCAATTTTTGAATAATCTTTTGAACGCTGATCGCCATTTTCGATAAGCAGGCCAATGCTCGTGCCTGTCGTTTTACCTTCAAAAATACCCGATAAAATTTTAACGGCATCTTCTTCGCGGCGCTGCGTGGTGTAACGACTTTGCCCAGGCTTTCGTCTATCTAAATCGATTTGTAGGTCAGCTTCACAAATCTCCAACCCCGGCGGGCAGCCATCGACCACCCCACCCAGAGCAATACCATGGCTTTCGCCAAAGGTACTCACCTTAAATAATTGACCAATACTATTTCCGGCCATAACGTCTCATTTCCTCATTCCCAAATGGCAGCGTTGGTAGATACAGTGCCGCCAAACTGCGTTTTTTTACTTAGTGATTACCCTAAATGCGCAATTAAATCTTGTTTATTAATTGCAAACACGCCTAAGCCGCCGTGTTTAAATTCAATCCACTCAAATGGCACGCCAGGATAAAGCGCTTCCATATGTACCATAGAATTACCCACTTCAACAAATAACCAACCGTTATCAGTTAGATGCTCCGCCGCTTCATTAAATAATGTACGAGTAACATCAAGGCCGTCTTCACCTGAGGCAAGGCCTAATTCAGGCTCGTGATGGAATTCATCTGGCAAATCGCCCATGTCTTCGGCATCAACATACGGTGGATTCGCCACGATTAAATCGTATTTTTGGCCAGGCACACCCGAAAACACGTCCGATTGAATTGGGAAAACACGATGGTTTAACTGGTAATTAGAAATATTAATATCCGCTACTTCTAATGCATCAAACGAAATATCAACCGCATCTACTTCAGCATTTTCAAACGCTTGTGCTAGAGCAATAGCAATACATGCCGAACCTGTACACATATCTAAAATTCGGGTAACTTCTTGCTCTGGATCGAGCCAAGTATCAAACTTTTTATTGATAAGTTCAGCAAACGGTGAACGCGGCACTAATACGCGCTCATCAACATAAAATGGTAGGCCTGCGAAATAAGCTTGATTGGTTAAGTAAGCAACTGGAACACGTTCATTAATGCGCGCCGCAATTAACGCCACCAGTGTTTCTTTTTCAGACGTGGTCAGTTTGCTGGTTGCAAGCTCTTTTGGCGCATCAACAGGTAAACTCAATGCTGGCATAATTAATTGTACAGCTTCATCCCACGGGTTATCTGAACCGTGACCAAAGAAAATACCTGACGCTGCAAACTGACTGGTCGTCCAACGTAACCAATCATTAATTGTATTAAGCTCTGTAACGGCTTCTGTTTGCATTGCCGAATCTAAAAATGCCTGTTCCATAATCAAGTTTCACTAGTGTTTAAAAGCACTATTGTAACGGTTTAAAGGCGCAATACTCTAGGTTTTTTACATATTTTTGGATACAATCGCGCCATGAAAAAAGATCACTCACTATCCGATGACGACATTGCCCTTTTTCGCAATGAAATGTCTGGCTCAAAAAAAATAAGCCAAGATACTGTTCATTTTAAAAAAGCGCAAAAAGCACCTGAGCAAACTACCAACACTAAGGTAAAACAGCTCGATGCTGAATTTTATTTCTCGGATGAATACATTCCTGACATAGACACATCAGGTACCGTTAACTTTGTTAAACCTGGTGCGGATAGCTATTTAGCAAAACAACTGCGCCGTGGTGACTTTGCTCCTGAGCTTATTTTAGATATGCATGGCATGAATAAAGAAACGGCAAAGCTGGAATTAGCAGGCCTTATCAGCGCCTGTAAAAAGCGTCATTTACGCTGCGCATGCATCGTGACGGGTGTGGGTGAGCGCGTATTAAAACACAAAGTGCCACATTATCTAGTACAGCACCCTGATGTGCTGGCTATTCATCAAGCGCCGCTTGAATATGGTGGCCGTGGTGCGTTACTTATTTTAGTGGATATTCCGGAAGATCCATTTTTCCGCTAATGTTTTTCAGCTAATAAAAAATGACTCAACTGAGTCATTTTTTGTTTTAAGAGACTTTTTCACCAACATCAGGTAAATGCATGGCTACTAACTCAGCCAAACCTGATTCTTCATTATAGTGAATTTCAGCGACCGCCGCTGTTGCAAAAATTGGCATATTATCAGGACAAAATTGCTCAACGATGTAACTCACAATTGGCATATGAGCAACCAAAATCCAGTTATTTAAGTTAGGTTTGTAACTGATCATTGCTTTAATCAGCTCTGCAGCGTTTTCAGCATCACCACTTGGAATAAAGTCGTCAAAACTGTCTTGGTAACGAATGTTTTCTTGTTTTGCCGTAACAATTTCGGCTGTTTGCAAAGCGCGAAGATAAGTACTTGTTAGTACAGCATCTATTTTACAATCCTGCTGTAATTTACTCGCCATTGCGGCCACTTCAAGTCGACCTATATCCGTTAGCATTCTGTTTTGGTCATTTACCGTCAAAGACTGTGCTTGACCATGACGCATAATAAAAATTTTTTTCATAACAATGCTCAATAAGGCAAAACCGTAAAACTACAAAAAATAACGACTTTGCTATAGCCAAATCTATGATATGTCCGCTATATTAGCTTTAAAGCAATAAAAACTCAGGTAGTTTTTAGTTTAGCTGTGTTGCTTCCAGATCCACTTCAATCGTGTTGATAAGCGATTATTCTTTTCTTTATTAGATACGGAGCAAACCTTGATAACCAGCAGCAATGATAGCAGAATTTATCAGTCCCTAAAACTGGACAATGGTCTAAAAATCTTAGTGATTGAAGACGCTGCCAGCGATAAATCAGCGGCGTCACTTACCGTAAATTGCGGACACTTCGACGACCCTATCAGCCGTCAAGGTTTAGCACACTTCTTAGAACACATGCTATTTTTAGGTTCAGAAAAATACCCTGAACCGGGCTCTTTTTCACAATTTTTATCGCATCATGGCGGTAATTGTAATGCGTGGACAGGCACAGAGCATTCGAGTTACTTTTTTGAAGTCCTGAACGAACACTTTTTACAAGCGCTTAGTCAGTTTGCTGATATTTTTCATGCGCCGCTTATTTTACCGTCTGCATGTGAGAAAGAGCGCAATGCCATTGATGCAGAATTTAAATTAAAGCTGAAAGACGATTCACGTCGCATTTATCAAGTCCATAAAGAAACGTGTAACAGTGCCCACCCGTTTGCGAAATTTTCGGTCGGCAACCATCAAACCTTAGTTAATAAAAACGAATGTATTAGCGAAGAGATCCGCGCTTTCTTTTTAAAACACTACCAAGCACAAAACATGACCTTAGTGATTTCAAGCAATACGCCTTGCGAACTCATGAAGGTTAAAATAGCGCAACTATTTAATTGCCTTAGTGGCAACCCTGAACGCGAAAAACCCAGTATTGAAGCACCACTTTATCTGCCTGAAAACATGTGCCAGTCGATTTATATTGAGCCACACAAGCATATGCAAAAGCTCATTGTATCGTTTGCGCTGCCCAGTATTGATAATTTTTACCGCGAAAAAACAGTAAGCTTTATCGCCCACCTAATTGGCTACGAAGGCGTAGGCTCACTTTATTCGGTGTTAAAAAAAGCGGGATGGATTAACGGACTCAGTGCCGGTGGTGGTATTAATGGCAGTAATTTTAAAGATTTTAATATTAGTATTGCACTGACCGACGAAGGCGAAAAACATAAAACCGCCATTGTGGAATACCTGTTTTGTTACCTGCAGCTGATTGCCAAAGCCGAAACCCCGTTGTTAGAGCGCCTTTACCAAGATAAAAAAGTGCTGATGGACATCGCCTTTAATAATCAAGAGAAATCCCGCGTACTAGATTGGGTTAATAGTTTAAGTGTGAATATGCATCACTATCCAGATGAACACTTAATTTATGGCGATTACATAATGACAGGCTTTAACCGTGATCAGTTTGATAATGTGTTCACGCTGCTAAATGCCAATAATATGCGCCTTATTCATATTCACCCAGGTGTGCCAACCGATGCCAACGCAAAGTGGTATGGTACGCCTTATAGCATCAACAAAATATCGCAACCTTGGTTAGACTCACTGGAAAAAGTAGATGCGAACGCCGTTGAACTAACCCTGCCAACCAGCAATCCTTATTTAACAAAACCGGTTGTGCTGCATCCGATAGAGCATAAACATAAAACACCGGAAAAACGCGTTTCAAGCGACACGTTCGAATTTTGGTATAAACAAGATTCCACCTTTAGAGTCGCCAAAGGTCATTTTTACTTGGCGCTAGACAGTAAAATTACGGTGCAAAACGTTAAAAACATGGCGATGACACGCCTGTTTGCTGACCTTTTTATGGATAAAGTCGCTGAGCAATTTTATCCGGCTGAATTAGCGGGCATTAATTATCAGCTTTCAGCTCACCAAGGCGGTTTAACGCTGCACACTTGGGGGTTAAGTGGTAATCAAATTGAATTAATCGGTGAAATTTTAAATGAGTTATTGATCTGTAAATTTGATTCAATTCGCTTTTATGAATACCAACGTCAGCTTGTTCGTCATTGGCAAAATGGCAACCAAAGTAAACCGGTTAGTCTTTTATTCTCAGAACTGAGCGCTACATTGCTACCGTGGAATCCAACGCCGTTAAAACTTGCCGAAGCGATTGAACAAATCAGTTTCTGTGAGTTTAACGCATTTTGTAGTCAGTTATTTGAAGCCCTGCACTGTCAAATTTTAATGCATGGCAACTGGACACCATTAGAAGCCGACGATTGTGTAGCATTAATCAGAGAAAAACTAAAAACACGCACCACTATTGTTGATTTAAACCGCCCTATCGTAACGTTAGATAACAAACAAGAGCAAACCCACGATGTGCCGCATCCTGACAATGCGCTGGTAAGTTATTTCCAAGCAAGCTCTGATTCAATCAGCGAAAAAATCAGGTTAATGGCACTAAACCATTTAATCAGCCAAGACTACTTCCACGATATGCGTACCGAAAAACAGCTTGGCTATTTAGTTGGCTCAGGCTTTGCGCCTTTAAATAATCGCGCTGGTATCGCATTTTATATTCAGTCGCCAGAAATCGCGTCCGATATTTTAGCCCAACACAGCAATCACTTTTTAGCCAACTATCATCAGAAAATTGGCGCCATGAGCGATGAAGATTGGCAACAAGCCAAACAAGCATTAATGATGCAAATTGTTGAAAAAGATAAGAACCTACGTCTTAAATCACAGCGATTTTGGCTGGCAATCGGCAATGGTGATGGCCAATTTAATATGCAGTACCAGTTAAAAACAGCGTTATTGCAACTCAGTAAGGCGCAATTAGTAAGTTATAGCAAACGTTTGTTTAGCGAAAACAGTACACGTCTTGAGCTAAAAACCAAAGAAAAGGCCGCAAAACAAGCAACTAGTTCACAATCGGTTAAACAAGCTTTGACACCATAAAGACAATCCCTTAGTGTAAGGGGGTTAAATACAATGCGTTAAGCCAATGCCCAATAAAATAATAAAAATAATTGCTGGGTTTACTGGTTTGTTTACTGCTTTTTCAAGCGATGCACACCAACCCACGCTGCTAGACTCCAAGCTGGTGATCCCACTTGCGCTCGCAACATTAAGTTTGCTGATAGCGCTGGTTGCTGTTTTGCGCCTGCGACGCTCGCAACTTGCCTTAAAACGTTCAGAACACCGATTTAAAAACAGTATATTAGCAAGTGGCGATGCTGTTTGGGATTGGCACATTAGTGAACATCGCCTAGAGCGCATTAATGACGGTTTATTTAATGCCATTGACCACACGCCCGATTTACCACCTAATAAATCAAATATCCACCCATCTGATCTACCGCACGTTGAACAAATTCTTAAAAAACACCTGTCAGGGGAAATTTCGCATTTCGAAGCGAGTTACCGTGCGAAAGATGCAAATGGCGATTGGCGTTGGGTACTCGATAAAGGCCGCGTAATTGAAACGGATGCGGACTTAAAACCACTTAGAATGATGGGCACGGTCAAAGATATTGGTTCGGTAAAACAAACCCAAGAACGTTTAAATTTACTGGCAAACTGTATTGAAAACCTCTCAGACCCTATTGTTATTTTTGATGCAAATTTTAATATTGTCGAAGTAAATCAGGCCTACTTAAGCTATTTTGGCGGCACTACTGCAAATCACATTGGCACCCCTTACCGACTTCCAGGTTACGACAAAACAAAAACAAGCCAGCTGTACAAAGCAATACAAAAAAAATCGCACTGGCACAAAGAACTTACATTTAGCAAAGACAAGCAAAGCACGTTTTTCTCACTTTCGATTGATCGCATTGATAATAAAAAAAGCAATCTGCGCCACTATATTGCGGTTTACAACGATGTAACCGACAACAAGCAAACTGAATTGGCACTGCAAAAACTGACCAATCGCGACCGCTTAACCGGCCTGCCAAACCGTAATCAGTTCTTTAGCAATATGAAATCCCTTGTCGGTAGCAAAAACCGCCATGCATTATTAGTATTTGATTTAGACAACTTTAAAAAAATTAACGATAGTTTAGGCCACCACGCAGGTGATATTTTATTGTGCCGTTTAGCATCACGTCTATCCAAACGCACTCGTGAGCGCGACCAGTTCTATCGCCTAGGCGGTGATGAATTTGCGCTTGTAATGCAAAATACCAATGATATTCATACCATTACACAAGCTGCCAAAAGCTTTTTAGCGCTGATTGAAGCGCCATTCCATATGTCTGGGCACGAGCTTGTGATCACCTCCAGTGTGGGCATTGTGCTCTTCCCTGAAGATGGTAATACACCTGAGCTACTGCTTAAAAACGCCGACACGGCAATGTACCATGCAAAACAACATGGTAATCGTTACTTATTCTTTAACGATGCAATGAACCGCCAAGCGGTTAAGCGCCTACAAATCGAAAACTTAATTCGTTACGGCTTAAAAGAAGATCACTTTAAAGTGTTCTACCAGCCTAAAATGGACATTAACAGTGGCGAACTTGTCGGCATGGAAGCGCTAGTGCGTTTTATTACACCGAATAAGGGCCTAATAAGCCCTGCTCAATTTATCCCAATCGCTGAAGAAACAGGCCAAATTGTTGAAGTAGGTGAAGTGGTGCTAGAAAAAGCCTGTCGCGATGTAAAAGACTGGATTAACCGCGGTTTATTTGATGGTCGTGTGGCTGTAAACCTTTCTGCAAAACAGTTTATGCAGCCAGATCTCATTGGCAGTATTGATAAAATACTAAAACGTGAAGGACTCGCGTCGTACTACTTAGAACTCGAAATCACCGAAGGCACTATCATGGAAGATCCAAAAGATGCTATTCGCATTATGAATACATTAAGTGCTCGCGGCATTCATTTAGCAATCGACGATTTCGGCACCGGTTATTCATCACTCGCTTATCTTAAACAATTTCCGCTAAACACCCTAAAAGTCGATAAAGCCTTTATTGACGACATGGGCAATGAAAAAGGTAAGAATATGGTCGATTCAATCGTGACGATTGCCCACAACCTTGGCTTATCTGTGGTAGCTGAAGGCGTTGAGTACGAAGATCAAGTGGAGCAATTAAAAGAACTAAACTGCGCGACAGTGCAAGGCTATTTTTACTCTAAACCGCTTTCACATGAGCAATTTGAACAGTTTCTACTAGCTCGCTGTAAAGAAGCGCATTTGCCGCCAAGAGATTTGGAACAAGAAGTAAAGCTCAGCCTAGTGCAATAACACACTAGGCGCTCTGATTTATGCACTAATACGTGTAAAAACAAAGCCTAGTGACTTTCTTAGTAACATTCGCTGTTTAACATTAATTACACTATATACCGCAGGCCCAGTTAATAACCCCGCGATCGCCCAGCGCTTGCCAACTAATCCAAAGCGGCCCGCCACAACAGCGCTCATATAACCATTAATAATTAATAACGCGAATAAATACCCAAGCATCGCTTCTCACCAAGCACAACATAAAACCGGGGCACTATAGTACAAAAAAAAGCTCAAAAAATCGATGATTAATTGAGCTTTCAGGGTGAAATCTATACTAAACGTTTACTGAACAAGAAACCTTAACTTGCGCTTGCCTGCTCTGTATAAAACGCTTCTTTAGCTTCTGCCATCGCGATTAATGGCTCGCACGGTGTAAAGTGCTTATTGTACTCTGCAAATGTTGCTAAGCGCGATGCTAAATGCCCTGCACCTAACGAATCCATGTAACTAAATGGACCACCCAGGAACGGTGGGAAACCAATACCAAATATCGCACCAATATCACCATCGCGTGCACTTGCAATAATGCCTTCATCTAAGCAGCGTGCCGCTTCGTTTAGCATTTGCGCAACACAACGCTCTGCAATTTCTTCTTTATTCAAGCGTGGATTTTTACTAATGCCAAGCAATTCATACACTGACTCATCGACTTTTTTATCTTTCTTATCGTAAACAAAAAAGCCTCGACCACTTTTACGACCTAAGCGACCCGCATCAATTAAGCGTGAGAAAGCATCTGGTGCTTTAAAACGCTCACCCAGCTCTTTTTCAAGAATTGGGGCGATTTTCGAGCCAATATCAATGCCTACTTCATCAAGTAGTGTCATTGGGCCAACTGGAAAACCAAACTCGACTAAGGCTTCGTCAATCTTTTCAATTGGCTCACCAGCAAGCAATAAGTTTGCGGCTTCGTTAACGTAAGGCGCTAAAATACGGTTTACATAAAAACCCGCTTTGTCCTTTACAACAATCGGTGTTTTACCTTGCTTGCGAGCAAAGTTTACAACGCGCGCAATGGTCTCTTTCGCTGTTTTCTCATGAGGAATAATTTCCACTAGTGGCATTTTTTCAACCGGTGAGAAATAGTGAAGACCAATTACATTTTCAGGACGCGCAGCATTTTCAGCAATTTGACCTATTGGCAGCGAAGATGTGTTCGACGCAAAGATTGTATTTTCATTACAATTTTCTTCGATATCTGCAACCATGCTTTGCTTTAGTTTTAAATCTTCAAATACCGCTTCAATAGCAATATCGGTATTTTCAAAGCCAGCGTAATCGGTGCCGCCAGTAATACGCGCCATTTGAAGCTGCAATTCAGCTTTAGATAAAATACGGCGTTTTTGCTTTTTGTTTAGAATTTTAAAGCTGTAGTTAAGTGCACCAGAAATGCCTTTTTGCGCAATGTCTTTCACACGCACACGGGCACCGGCTTTACATGCACTGACATGTGCAATGCCCGCACCCATTAAACCACCGCCTAACACAGCAACATTTTCTGTTGGCTGCGATTGCTCATTCCACTCTTTTTTCATTTCAGTGGTGGCAAAGAAAATACCACGAAGCGCTTTTGACTCTTTGCTCATTACCAGATCAGCAAAGCCTTGCGCTTCAATTTCATAACCTTTAGCTGGTGCCATTTCAGCAGCAGCACGAATTGCTTTAATTATGGCAAATGGCGCAGGATAGTGACCACCTGTTTTCTTCTCAACATTTTCAGTTGCTTTTTTGAAGATAATATTGCGACCAAATGGGTTCGACTCGAGTAATTGAGACACTTTACCAAGCTTAGGCTTAATGCTCTTACGCTTGCCTTTAACAGCAAATTTAAGCGCCACATCAAGTAATACACTATTAGGTACTACATCATCTACAAGGCCTGCTTTTTTAGCTTGTTTAGGACGCACTTGTTTACCTGTTAATGTCCATTCAAGTGCTTTTTGAATCCCTACCAATTTAGGTAAACGTTGCGTACCGCCACCGCCAGGCAATAAGCCTAACTGCACTTCAGGCAGGCCTAACTTGGTATTGCTGGCATCACTGGCAACACGATAATCACACGCCAGTGCAAACTCTAAACCACCACCTAAGGTTGCACCATTCATTGCTGCAACGGTTGGGAAAGGTAGTTTTACTAAATCAGCAAATACGCTGTGACACGTTTGTGATAAATACAGCGCGTCATCACGGGTTTTCGCGTTATCCAACATTTTAATATCAGCACCTGCGATAAAATTATCTGGCTTACCGCTGATGAATACCATGCCTTTAATATTTTGCTCAACACCTTGTTTAATAACCGCATTAAGGTCATCAACAAAGCTGTCGCGCAGGGTATTCATTTTTTCCCCTGCTACGTCAATGGTGACAATCGCAATGTTGTCTTCATTGACCTTAAAATCAAAAACTGAGTTCGCTTGTTCAGCTGTCATACTATGCTCCCTCTAAAACGAATGCCGCACCTAAACCACCTGCAGCACATGCTGTTGTTAATGCAAGGCCACCGCCACGACGATTTAATTCATTTAAGCTTTGTGTAATTAAACGTGCGCCTGTTGCTGCAAATGGGTGACCATAAGCAAGTGAACCACCGTTTACATTAAACTTATCCATATCAATTTCGCCAATCGCCTTAGAACGGCCTAACTTCTCTTGGGCAAATTTATCACAGCCAAACATCTTCATGTTAGCAAGTGCTTGTGCTGCGAATGCTTCGTGCATTTCAATTAAATCAAGATCTTGCAACGTGATACCCGCTCTATCAAGCGCCATTGGCGTTGAGTGTGCAGGACCCATTAGCATATCTTCATGTACGTCAATCGCGCTAAACGCGAAGCTACGAATATAACCTAAAATTGGATAACCAAGTGCTTTCGCTTTTGATTCGCTCATCATTAACACAGCTGCCGCACCATCAGTTAGTGGCGTTGCATTTGCAGCCGTTACCGAACCATGTTGACGGTCAAATACCGGACGTAATTTTGCGTAGCCTTCAACTGTTGAGTTTTCACGGATGTTGTTATCGCGCTCTAAGAAACCTTTGTAAGGCGGCACATGTGCAGTCATTACTTCGTTGCTTAGTAAACCGTCATTCCAGGCTTTTGCCGCAAGCGAGTGTGAGCGATGCGCCATTGCATCTTGATCAGCACGGCTAATGTTATGAGTTTTTGCCATTTGCTCTGCGGTTTGGCCCATTGAAAGACCCGTTGAATATTCAGCTACCGCAGGTGGTACTGGCAGTAAATCTTTGATGCGCAGTTTCGAAAGAATTTTAAAGCGCTGACCAAAGGTACGCGCTTTATTTAAATCAACAAGGCTACCCGCTAATTTTTTACTTACGCCAATTGGTAAAACAGATGATGAATCCGCGCCGCCAGCAATACCGACATTTACAGATCCGGCAATAATTGATTCCGCTACGTTGGCAACTGCTTGGAAACTTGTTGCACACGCACGTGATACAGAATATGCATCTACCGATACCGGCATGCCAGTACCCAGTACAATTTCACGTGCAATGTTTGGTGCTTCTGGCATTTGAACAACCTGCCCGAAAACCAGCTGATCGATTTCATTTTTATCAAGATTCATGCGTTCAAGCATTTCATTTACAACCATCTTACCCATATCTAATGCAGGTACGTGGTGGAAGTAAGTTGCTTGCTTAGCAAATGGAGTTCTCAATCCGCTGACAACGGCAATTCGGTCGCCTTTTGTTGTTTTTAGTATATTTTGTTCAGACATAGGTTGTTCCTCTGGTTACAGGTCTGACCTGTTATCAAGTTTATTGATTCTAAACAAGGTATCTTTGTTTGCCAATAGCAAAACGTAAGTTTTTGTCAACCACCCTTGCCGACTTCCCTTTGCTGTGATCGCGGTAAAAGTCTTCTGCCAGCTATCGCTTTAATTCCAACATTCATTGAATAACATTTAATCACAAATTAAAACAAAGGATTACGGGGGCTCTCTGTTTTTTCACCGAAATAAAAGTAACAATTTCCATATTACAAACACGTTAGATGGAGAGCGCTATGAAGCTAACTCAATACATAAAACTGGAGCTAGGCACGCAATGGACCGCTAACACGATTTCAGAACAAACCCAAGGTGCACTTAGCAAGCGTACAGCTAATAATTGGTACAATGGTGAAAAACGTCCCATTCTGGAACTGGTTATCGACGGTTTAAAATACCGCAAAATGCAAAGTGAACAAAACAGCAACGAAAGCGCCTAATACGCACGAGTGTTGACATTATCACTGCCAAGCTGCATTTCCTATGCAGCTTTTTTTGAACTTTTTATTACTGCCACCATCTTAGCCTCTGTTGTTCTTGCCTCATAAAACAAATGCGAAGATCAACACACCTAATTTTTCCCGATACATTTATTAACGTAAGCCCTTGGCTTAACTAACAGCTTAAGTATAATCTAGCGGTTAAGAACTATTTAAGCCAATTAAAACAATAAGGATAGCGACTAACATGGCGGTATCAGCGTTTGTTCAGCTACAAAATTATTTAGACAGCCAAATCATTGGCCAACCAGAACTTACTCAGGCACTTTTACTAGCATTACTTGCTGATGGGCACCTACTTGTTGAAGGTCCTCCTGGTCTTGCTAAAACCCGTGCAGTAAATGCGCTGGCAAAAGGTGTTGAAGGCAATTTCCAACGCGTACAATTTACCCCCGATTTATTACCGGCAGATATCACAGGAACCGATATTTATCGCCAGCAAACCAGCGAATTTGTGTTTGAAGCAGGACCTTTGTTTCATAACCTTGTGCTCGCTGATGAAATTAACCGTGCGCCAGCAAAAGTTCAGTCAGCTCTATTAGAGGCCATGGCAGAAAGACAAATCACGGTAGGTAAAAAAACGTACCCACTGCCAGAGTTGTTTCTTGTTATGGCAACGCAAAACCCGCTAGAGCAAGAAGGGACCTACCCGCTTCCAGAGGCGCAGCTTGACCGTTTTTTATTGCACCTTAGTATTGATTATCCAGACGCACAAAACGAGCTCGACATATTACGCCTAACCCGCGGTGAAGCGCTGTCAGAAGAGCAAGTTAAAGCACCACAAATTTCGCAACAAACCTTGTTTGAATCGCGCAAGCAAGTGCTTTCACTGCATTTATCAGAACCACTTGAACGCTATCTTGTGCAGCTAATAATCGCAACACGCCAAGCTGAAAAATTAAGCCCAGAGTTAGGCCGCTGGATAGAATACGGCGCAAGTCCGCGCGCTACAATTGCGCTTGATCGCTGTGCCCGAGCTCATGCATGGCTCGCCGGTCGTGATTTTGTCGCACCTGAAGATATTCAAAGTGTATTTGCTAATGTGCTACGTCACCGCATTATTTTATCTTACGAAGCGCAAGCTGATGGCGTAAGCAAAGATGATGTGCTCGCCGAGATAATCGCGCGCGTGGTAGCACCTTAATCCCATTATGAATACACAAACTGCACAACTCGCCGAACTGCAAAGCAATGGTGTGGAGCTCTCGCTCAATGAGTTGATGGCGTATCACAACAAAACTACCTTGCTTGAGCTAACGCCAAAACGCAAAGTGAAGCACCACAATGCGGGTCAATATCTTGCGCCACATAAAGGCCGAGGTATGGAATTTGCCGAAGTTCGACATTATCAACCGGGTGATGATGTACGTGCCATCGACTGGCGTGTTACCGCTCGTACCGGAATCGCCCATACCAAGCTATTTCAGGAAGAAAAAGAACGCCCCGTTTTTATTTTGACCGACTTTAGCGACAGCATGATCTTTGGCTCTCAGCTGCTTTTAAAGTCTGTGCAAGCGGCTCATTTAAGCGCACTGATTGCATGGAGTGCCGTTCAGCGCGGCGATCGTGTTGGCGGGTTAGTCTTTAATCATAATGCCCATTGGGAGCTAAAGCCCGCTTCACGTCAAAGTGCTGCATTAAAGCTGTTTCATAATTTACAGCTTGCCCACCAAGCGGCATTAAACAGTAAACTCGACGGCGAATCGCAAACGCTGAATGATCAATTAAATCGTTTAGTGCACTTAGCAAAACCCGGCTCCTTGGTATATCTCATTTCGGATTTTCATCATTTAAGTGAAGATATGGCAAAGCAATTGCTGTTATTAACCCGCCACTGCGAGTTAATTGCCTGCCCTATTTTTGACCCTATGGAACGTGCGCTGCCGAATGTTGGCGAGCAACTTTCACTAAAATCAGGTAATCGCCAAGCAAGTTTACCGCTAGCTAATGCTAAATTTCGCGAAAGTTATGCGGCAAAAGCCAATGCCCAGCAAAATGCGCTTTATCAGCTATTACATAAATCAGGGTTAGCGCTGATGCCTTTTAGTGCAGCGCAATCAATCACCGAACAATTAAAGGGATAATGATTTAATGGCGACACCAACATCTCCGTTAGATAATTTGCATGATGTTATCGCACCTGCGACAGTGCCTTGGTGGCCTCTTTCGCTGCCCGCTATAGCAATCATTGCAGTAGTCCTATTGCTACTCGTTATTGCCAGCTATGCAATTTACCAACGTCACTTACTCAATAAAGCTAAAAAACAAGCAATTAAAGAAAGTAAAGCATATCAATCTTGCAATTTAGATAATGTTCAGGCGTTGCATTTGTTATTGAAACGTCTTGTAAAACACTACTATGGCGCAGAAGCTGCCAGTCAAAGTGGTGAAAAATGGCTTGAGCTTGTCGCCGCAACATCAAAAACAACGCTCAGCAATGATGAGCTAATGCGCTTGTATCAAGCCGAAAATAATGAACCACTTACCGATTTCCATAACAAGCTGACACAGGCTATTAATCGTTTTAAAGTAAAAGGAGCGATTAATGTTTGAGTTTGCTTGGCCATTTGCCTTTTTATTATTGCCGCTGCCGTTTTTTCTGCGTAAGTTACAAAAAAACAAACAAGTCGCAACCGTTAGAACAACGGCGCTTTACCATAACCCAGTAGTGCAAACCGGTAACATATCGCAACCAACACGCTTTTCACTTTGGCCTTGGCTAATCTGGGCATGTTTATGCGTTGCCCTCGCCCACCCTAAGTACTATGGCGAACCGATTCAGTTACCCAACGAAGGGCGTGAAATTATGCTGGCTGTCGATTTATCTACCTCAATGCGTGAGCAAGACATGCAATATCAGGGGCAGTACATTGACAGATTATCTGTAGTTAAAGCAGTACTTAACGAATTTATTACGGCCCGCACTGGCGATCGACTAGGCCTTATTCTATTTGCCGATACCGCTTTTTTACAAACGCCACTCACCCGCGACTTAACCACAGTAGCTAAAATGCTAGAAGAAGCGCAAATTGGCTTGGTGGGTCAAGCCACCGCAATAGGCGACGCGCTCGGCCTTGCTGTAAAACGGTTTGCTTTAAAAGAAGACAGTAACCGCATACTTATTTTGTTAACCGACGGACAAAATACCGCTGGTAATTTAAGCCCTGAAGAAGCGCTGATCCTTGCGAAGGATGCGGGAATCAAAGTATACACCGTCGGTGTAGGAGCCGACAGCCAATCAAACTTTTTTGGCTTTCAAATGCAGCGTGGCAGCGCATTAGATGAAGGCTTATTAACTGAAATTGCGCGTGATACCGGTGGCCAATACTTTCGCGCAACCGACGTAGCAAGTTTACAGCGCATTTATCAAATGCTTGATCAGTTAGAACCAATTAGCGATAACAGTGAAACCGTAAGGCCGCAAAAAGCGTTGTTTTATATTCCATTATTTATCGCAGTGCTACTGCTATTCACGCAAACATTAGTAAATAGTATTCGCAGTTTAACAACACGGAGTGGCGCATGACGTTAGAATTTATTCGCCCTGAAGCCTTTTACCTATTACCGTTAGTTGCCTTAGTAATGGCATTGCAGTTTATTAAAAAACGTAAACATATTAGCAATAGTCCCATCGCCCCTCACCTTGCACAATTTCTATTAGATGGTGAAACCAAACACAGCAAAACCAATTCTCTGTGGTTAAGCTTATTTTTGCTTGTCAGTGTTGTCGCACTTGCAGGACCGAGCTGGCAATCACAACCGTTACCAGTTTATCAAAGCAAGCATGCGCGCGTGTTAGTGATGGACATGTCTCGCTCAATGTACAGCCAAGACATAAAGCCAAATCGCTTAACACAGGCACGTTTTAAAGCACTTACACTGACCGATATTTTGAAAGAAAGTGACTTAGCACTCGTGGCATACAGTAACGATGCTTACACCATTTCTCCACTGACGTCAGATCACCAAACGCTCGCCAACCTCATTCCGAGTTTAAGCCCAGAAATTATGCCTGTGCCGGGTAGTAATACCTTTGCTGGTATCAATTTAGCGGTCGAGTTACTGAACCAAGCAAGCGTGACCAATGGCGAGATTTATTGGATCACTGATGGTATTGATGATTTTGATGAAAGCCGTGACATTGAGAAACTATTAGATAAGCACAATATCAAACTCAATATCTATGCGGTAGCAACCGAACAAGGCGCGCCAATTCAATTGCCAAACGAAGGTTTTTTAAAAGATAACTACGGGCAGATTGTTATTCCAAAAGCCAACTTTAGCCTATTACAACAACTTGCCTCAAATACGGGTGGTAAGTTTAATTACTATCAAGTAAGTGATGCCGATCTTGCGCTATTTAAGCCTACAAACACTAACCAAGACGATGTGGTAAAGCGTGAGCAAACCAGCCAACAACCCATTGATGGCGGTATTTACTTAGTATTTTTACTTATACCACTCGGTTTTATGATGTTAAAACACCAACCTAAATTTTTATTAGGCCTTTGCTGCCTATTTATATTTAAACCAAGTGTCAGTTACGCATTGTCACTACCGAGCTGGTTATTAAATGACGAGCAAAAAGCGCACCAAGCGTATCAACAGCAAGATTATAAAGCCGCAAGTAACGCTAAGACTGCGAATTTATCAGGCTCTGCGCTATACCAACAAGGTGATTTCGAAAACGCGCTCAAAAAGTTTAAGCAAGATGGCAGCGCAGAGGGACTTTATAATCAAGGTAACGCCTTAGCAAAATTAAATCGTTTTGATGAAGCGATTGAGGCTTATGACAAAGCCTTAGCCCAGCAACCTGAATTTAAGCAAGCGCAAGAAAATAAAGCCTTATTAGAAGATTTGAAGCAACAGCAGCAAAATCAACAATCTCAAGATGGTGAAAATCAAGAGCAAGATAAACAGCAACAAGGCGACAATCAGCAACAACAAGACCAACAATCTGGCCAACAAAACCAGCAATCAAATGAGCAAAACCAGCAAAATGGTGAGCAATCTGAGTCTCAAGACCAGCAAAATCAAAATGGTGAGAAAAGCGAAGGTGAAAAGCAAGAAAATAACAATCAGCCGGATATGAAAGCTGAGAATTCGCCTGAGCAACAAGAGCAAAAAGAACAATACGCTAACCCTTCAGATAAAGAGTCTGAACAACAGCCAGAGGGTGAAGCACAGCAACAAGCCGAACAACAGCAACAATCTGAGCAGCAAATGCCACAACAGCAGGCTACGCCAGCGCCCGAGCTAACCCCAGAAGAAAAAGAGCAAGTCCAGATTATTAATCAGCTACTACGCAAAGTACCGGATGATCCGGCTATTTTGTTACGCAATAAAATGAAGTTAGAAAGTCAAAAAAGATATCGTCAGCGCATCCAGCAGCAAGGAGTTGAGAAGTCATGGTAAGTCGCTTAGTTGTTTTAATTAGCCTTGTATTACTGCCTTTGCAAGCGATAGCAGCACTCACTGCCAGTGTTGATCGCAACCCAGTATTAGCGGGTGAGTTCTTTAATTTGACAATTCGTGCTGAACAAAATGTAAAAGGTGAACAGCCCGATACCACACCGCTCTTAAAAAACTTTGTAGTGGGTCCTACATCAGTGCGCAGCAACACCAGCATAATTAACGGCCAAGTAAATCACACCACACAGTGGCAAGTGGAATTAATGGCACGTAACCCTGGCACGTATGAAATACCCAGCTTTTCTGTTGCCAATATGCAATCTAATCCGCTTAGCGTTAAAGTCGTGCCATCATCAACCGCTGATAACCAAAGTAAAGATGTGTATATCGAAACAAGCATGCAAAGCGATACGTTATACGTACAGCAAGCTGGCGTATATACCGTTAAATTATTCCTTGCCAACGACTTAACTGAGGGGCAATTAGGCTCTCCAGAGCTAGAAACCGCTAATGTATCCCAGCTTGGTAAGCAAAAAGAGAGTTACGAAATTATTGATGGCATTCGCTATTTAATTATTGAGCGTAATTACCTTATTCAACCGCAAAAAAGTGGTCAATACACTATTAAGTCGCCTTACTTTAAAGGCCGAATTCGCGACAATTACCGCACTCGTGCGGCAAGTGCTGTAGGTAAAGATATTCAGTTAAACATTAAACCTATTCCACAAAGTAGTTCTGGCAACTGGTTACCAAGTGAACTTGTGACCTTAAATGAAGAGTGGCAACCAGAAAAGCAGAGCTATCAAATTGGTGAACCAATTACCCGTACCATTACTGTTACGGCACTTGGCATTACTAAAGAACAATTGCCTGAAATCAATTTGCCAACAATTAATGGCGTGCGCAGCTATTCAGACCAAGCGGAAAGCAATAACCTAGTACGAAATGGTAAAGTTATTTCACAAAAAGTTGAGTCATTTGCGCTTATGCCTCAAGCTCCGGGCAGTTATACTTTGCCTGAGGTTCGCGTACCTTGGTTTAACATTATTACCAACCGCACAGAGTACGCCACACTTCCTGAGCGCAAGTTAACTGTGGTTGGTGACCCTAACTTTGTGCAACCAGCCATCTCTGCGCCAATTCAGAACAACGCGTTACCTGAAAGTACGCAAACAAACACAGCGAATCAAACCACGTTTGAAACCCCGTTTTACTATTGGCCGCTAGTTTTTCTTGGCTATGTATTGTGGTTAATCACCTTAGTTATTTGGTGGATAAAACGCAAACCGGTAACGCAAGCAGGCAATAATGATGTAACACCTAAACAAAACACAAGCCCATTACCTGAGCTCAAAGAGGCGTTGAAACAAAATAATCAACGCGCGTTTTATCATCAACTGGTAAAGCTGTGTAAGCTACATACAGGCAGCGCAGATTTAACTAAACTCAACAATATGGTGAACAACTCGCAATTTGCTGAGTCGGTAAATCACTTACAAGCAAATTTATACGCCGGTAAAAATAACGCGGTCGACCTAAAGTTTATTTACCAGCAGATAAATAATTTAAATAAAAAAACCAAAAGCGAGAATGAGTTAACCCAACTCTATTAAAATAGTTTCAATGTTTGGAAAGAAAAAACAGCAACGTCAGGTCTTAATTGACATGGCTGATAAACAAAAACGATATGAAGCGTTAGTGAATGTGTATCACAAAGAGCTATATCGCTTCGCATACTGGTTAGCAGGTGACCCAACGGTTGCCGAAGACCTTGTGCAAGAAACTTTTTTGAGGGCTTGGCGCTCGCTTGATTCATTACTTGACCAGCAAGCAGCTAAAGCATGGTTAATCACGATTTTACGTCGTGAGAATGCGCGCCGTTTTGAGCGTAAACAATTTGATTACAGTGATGTTGAGCAAGATACGCTGTGCGATACGCAAACCTTAGATATGGAACAAAACGCAGAGCGTTCACAGCTACAAAAACGCATTATGCAACTCGATGAAGAGTATCGTGAGCCCTTGCTTCTGCAAGTAGTAATGGGGTTTAGTGGTGATGAAATCGCATCCATTTTATCACTTAACAAAAACACCGTCATGACACGACTATTTCGTGCTCGCAACCAATTGAAAGACAATTTACAACCAAGTTTACAAAGGGGGATCAACAATGGATGAATTAGAATTACGACGTCGTTTATATGCTGATCCTAATACCAGCGACAAAGACGTGCTCGATGCGCTTGAGTCAGACCCAGACGCACACGCATTTAGTAACGAGCTAAAAGCACTCGATAACGACATTGAGCAAGCACTTAACATCCCTGTGCCAGAGAATCTCGCTGAGCGCTTGGTGTTAAATCAGTCATTGCATGCCTTTCAAACTCAGCGTAAAAAAACACGCATTCATTTAGCATTAGCAGCATCTGTGGCGTTTTTATTTGGCGTGTCGTTCACTTATTTAAATATGGGCGCACCGCTTAATTTAGAGCAACACGCACTTGCTCATGTTTACCATGAGCCTAGCTCGCTTACTAATGTAAATCACAACTTTAGTTTGCAAGAAGTAAATGCAAAGCTTGCCAGCTTTGGTGGTAATTTTAGCGAATTACCAAACCAAGTAAGCTACCTTACCTTTTGTGATTTTAAGGGGCAAAAAAGCCTGCATTTGGTATTTCAAACAGAGCAAGGCCCGATGACACTGTTTATTGTACCAAGCGAGAATCAGTATCGTACCGAGTCTTACTTTTCGGACGAATCATTTGATGGTGCGACGTACCAAGGCCATAAAGCAAATCTCATTTTACTCGGTGAAAAAGGTCAAGCACTCTCGCCGTACAATGACAAATTGCAAAATTCACTGCAATGGCGCATTTAATAAAAAATAGAGTGTAACTTAAACAAAAAAACAGCAGGTATTAACCTGCTGTTTTTATTTGAGCTGGAAGCTAAACGTTATGCCAACGCAGTTAGCAAAACGTTTAGCCCACTAGAATGATTAGCTATTTAAGTGAACCGCTATTAACCATAGGTATAACTTGCTTGTAAACCTAATTGTAAACCTAGGCCCCAGTAAGCAAGTAAGAACAAGGTCCAGCCAATCATAAAGGCTATTGAATATGGGATCATTAACGCGATTAATGTACCAATACCGGTATTCTTAACATACTTTTGACAGTACACCACCACTAGCGGGAAATAAGGCATTAACGGCGTGATAATATTCGAGCTTGAATCACCAATACGGTAAGCCGCTTGTGTTAAGTCTGGCGAAATGCCCAACTGCATTAACATAGGTACGAAAATAGGCCCTAGCAGCGCCCATTTTGCACTACTTGATCCAACAAACAGGTTCACAAAACCAGTTAAGAAAATAATGCCCACCACAGTAACCGCACTTGGTAGCTGCATTGCTTTTAGTACTTCGGCACCTTCAATGGCGAGTAATGCACCCAGATTCGATTGCGAAAACGCAGCAATAAACAGTGCACAGAAAAACGCCATAACCACATAATACGCCATGCCATGCATTGCTTTGGTCATTGCATCTATCATGTCTTTACTTGATTTAAAGGTACCCACCACAAAACCGTAAACCGCCCCTGGGATCCAGAAAACCAAGAAAATAATCGGCACGATAGATTGCATTAGCGGCGCTTTAAAATCAGTAAGTGAGCCCTCTTTACTACGAAGTGGAGAACTTTCGCCCCACGCAGCATAAGCAAGCAGCGCAAGGCCTGCAATCATGACTGCTGACGCAATATAAAAGCCTTTGCGCTCGGTGTCATTAATTTGGTCAAAGCTCGGTAAGTCATCAGTGTTGCCATCAAGCTCAACCTTGTTTAGACGCGGCTCGATAATTTTATCCGTGATATACCAGCCAAGTAGCACGATGAATAGACTCGACGCCGAAGTGAAATACCAGTTATTGAGTGGATTCACTTCAATAGTAGGGTCAATAATTTGTGCTGCACTTTGGGTAAAGCTTTGTAGTAACGGATCGATACCCGATGGAATAAAGTTAGCACTAAAGCCACCACTTACACCGGCAAATGCCGCTGCAATACCGACTAATGGGTGACGCCCCATGGCATAAAAAATCACACCCGCAAGCGGAATTACTAATACATAGCCTGCATCTGTTGCAGTGTGGCTCACTATCGCAATTAAAATTACACAAGGCGTTAATAGCGCCTTTGGTGTGCGTTTTAACATTAATTTTAGGCCAGTGTTAATGTAGCCCGAATGTTCCGCAACACCTACACCTAGCATTGCAACTAGCACCACTCCAAGTGGTGCAAAGCCAGTAAATGTTTTAACCATATTCGCCAAAAAGGCGGCAAGGCTATCACCAGTAAGTAAGTTATTTACAACAATTGCCTCGCCAGTGCGTGGATCGATTGCTGAAAACGTGTAATTTGAAAAAATTGCTGAAAGCACCCAAATCAATAACATTGAGAACAAAAATATCATTGCCGGATCTGGCAATTTATTTCCTACATACTCAATACCATTAAGAAATTTATCTATGGGTTTTACTTTTTGTGTCTGTGCATCAGTGTTACTCGATGACATGGTATTTCCCTAATAGTTATTATTCTTGCTAATTTATCATAAACGATGTCGCGATAAAGGAAACTTAATTTGTTTTAACGCGTCGTTTATTTTGCATTTAATTTATATATGTGCAGTGCTACTATTCGCACCCTTTTACTAATCGGTTTGTTTTATGCAGGTAATTAAAGAGTTCCATTTTGTTGATGAGCTCGCTCTTAACAATCATCAACATATTTTACGCCCAGCAACGCGTGCTATCGTCACCCAAGGGCGAAATATTTTACTGCTTCATACCGAACGTTATCGTGATTACTCCCTACCTGGTGGCGGTGTCGATCATGGTGAAAGTTTACAGCAAGCATTAGTGAGAGAGTTACAGGAAGAAACAGGGGCACGTGCGATTGAGAAGATTACACCTTATGGCTTGATCCGTGAATTTCGTCCCAACTACAAACTAGATGGCCAAATTATAGAAATGCTATCTTATTGTTTTACCTGCGAAATTGATGATGAATTTGATCAGCAAAATTTAGAAGACTATGAAATTGCCAATGGCATGACAGTTCATTGGGTCGATATAGATAAAGCCATTGCTTACAACAAGCAAACAATGGCTGAGTCAGATAAAAAAGGCATCAGCATTGTGCGCGAAACCTTTTTACTTGAGCATATTGCAGAAAATCTGCTTAACCCAAAGTGTAAATAAGCAAGACTTATTAGTGAAGTGCCGCTGTATGCGGCAACTTGGCACAAATTTCCGCTTCCGCTTCTAAAATTTCCTCTAAACGCGCATCCACTTCGGCTTTATCAAAATATTCATACGCCAGTTCGACAAATAAAAATGCGTGCTTTTCTTCTGATTTGGCAATGGTAACGTAAAAGTCTTTTTCTTTGCCTTCTTCAAGTGCTTCAGCGACCAATGAAAAGCGCTCATAACCGCGGGCTTCGATTACCGCTGCGACAATTAGACGGTCTAATAAAAACACATCTTTACCTTGGCGAAATAGCGCACGTAAGTCTTTTACATACGTATCTTTGGTATCTTTGCCAAGGGTAATATCGCGCTCTAACAGAATTTTCACTACTTGCTTAAAGTGGATCATTTCTTCAAGTGCTAAGTCAGTCATTGCACGCACTAGTTTACGACGGTCTGGATAATGCGAAAGCATTGAAAGCGCCATGCCAGACGCTTTTTTCTCAGCGGCAGCGTGGTCTTGTAAAAAGGTATCAAAATCGGCCATTACTGCTTCAGTCCATGAGAATGGCGTTTTGTATTTTAGTTCAAACATACTTGGCTAATTGTTATCAATTCAAATTAGCCGCAGTTTAATGGTCAGCACCAAAGATGTCTATTTTAAATCCGCTTTACCATTTCGTGTTGAGTCGAGTTTTAGTGGGCTTTTGATTTGTTTCCACGCCGTAACTTTGCCATTTACGTTGAGCTGTTCAAAACCGCCTTTCTCTTGTTTACCCAGAAACGAACAAAATTGCTGATAGCTGATATCATCAGACAAGTTAATCACTAAGTGCTCGCTATCGATGCGCTGAAAAAAGTCCATTACCTTGGCTTTATGTGATAAATAACACTGTGTTAAATGCGCATCATCTAACATGGTTTGCTTATTAAGCGGATGAAAAACCTCACCATAACACCGCTTTAAACTCGGAAAAAAGCCGCCATGCTCGGTAAGAAGCCTATCTGCCATACGCGTTAATAGCACCTTTATTGATGGCAACCAATCTGCTAAATCTCGCTCAAGGTAAATAAATTTCGCATTTGGGTATGCCGCCAAAAGCATTTCATAATCATGAAAAACGGGGGTATCGGCAATAAACTCCGCTTCATCCAAGGTTGACTGAATATAGGCGGTATGTGCGGTTTTAAAGCCTAATGCTAATGCGGCTGCACACACACTTGTTGTGCCTGTGCGCGGTAAACCAAGCACAAAGATTTTTTGACTACTAATAACACACCTCTTGAGTGGTCTGATGAGTTGCGATAAGCTGAATATTATCGCATGTTCTAAATCAGCTTATTATGCAATTACACACCTTAAATGGACATATACAATCTATCTATTTAGTCGAATATTCAGATAAATTAATGTTACTGGATGGTTGTTGCCGTGCCGATTGCGATTTAGTTGCGCATTTTATTACAACCGAATTAAATCGCCCACTGTCTGATTTAAAACTCATTGTGGTGACCCATATGCACCCTGATCATGCCGGTGGCGCTCATAAACTGCGTGCTATGACAGGCGCAAAAATAGCAACATCAAACGCACCCGGCCACTGGTATCAGGGGTTTGATGGCATTATGATGCATATTACCGATATTTTGTTAGCGCGTTGGGTAGCCAGTCGTAAAGGGAAAAAGCAAGGGTTTATGTGGTACCCACGTAAGCTTAAGGCCGATATTTATTTGCCTGATGGTGTGAGCGTGCCAAATTTTGATGAGTGGCAAGTACATCATAGCCCAGGTCATACTGACAGAGATATTTGCTTGCATCACCTACCAAGCAATATGCTTTATGTGGCTGATTTAATGGTTAAAGTAAAAGGGAAATTAATCCCACCTTTTCCTGTTTTTTACCCAAAACGATATCTTAATTCGCTGTTAATGTTAAAAACATTAAAGCCAAACTCTTTACTATTGGCACATGACGGTAAAATCCAATTTTCCGACATCGACTTCAATTATCTATTACAAAAAGCACCAAGTATCCCGATGACACATTGGCGCTCTGTTAAAAGTAAATTAAAGCAGGTTTTTAAGAGCTCTAAGGCGTATTAACCACGCAGCCGTTATATAAACTCATCCATTGCTCATAGCTAAGCGACGATGCTGTTTGACAGGTTTTAGCTTTAATCTCTTTTAACTTGCCAGAGACGCACCCTGGGCGAAACTCATGACGCATCGCAAAGCGCTCTACCTCATATTGCTGCATTTCGCTCATGTAGGTCACAGGATAACGCTCACCATTACATTCGATTTGATTGCTGTTTCTTGGCGCAGTACTACACGCACTTAAGGCAGCAATCGCGCTTACCAAAGCCAATAATTTATATAATTTCATGCTAACTTCCTTGCAGTTTCTCAATCACTACGCCAAGTTTTTCAATGCGTTGGCTCATGCCTAAAATAATGCGATCTTTTATCTTATCGCGAATTGCGTAAGGCAATTTTTGCATCGCCGTATGTGAAATAGCCAACACGATAGTTTCTGCGTTCGCTTTGGCATTAATACTGCGATTATGTGTTTCGACAAACGATCCTTCGCCAACAAAATCGCCAGGCTGAATAGAAACAAGCGATGGTTTATGCTGCTGTTTAAACAACACTAGCTCACCGGACAACACAATATATAGGTGGTTATCGTGTTCATTTTGCCTAAATACCATTTTGTCTTTTTTGAACAAATGCAATTCAGAAAATGACTCAACCACCATTTGCCTTTCTGCTAATGTAAGCGTTTTAAAAAATGACAGGCGGTTAACCAACTCCATTTTTTTGATTAGGGGAATTTGTGTGATCAGTGCCACTAATTCTCTCCGTTACAACGCGTTCAAGTAGTTTAACCCGCCACGAATTGCGGCAACTTGTGCATCAATGCAATTTTGCTCATCCGCTTTAGGGCTATCCGGATAAACTTCTGTGGTAGTAACATATGTCGCATCAGTAATACCAGCGCACAGAGATAAACCTTTACAGTCGTAGTTGCATACACCAAATTGTGAAATCGCTACGCCGATTAGTTCACCATTTTCATCCGCCGGCGCAATATGGGTGACTTGTTCAACAGACTCGATAATGGCTTTTTGAAACGCCGCTTCTGGACGTTTTGAATCGCCTACCAAATAAAACCCATCAGGAATATTCCAATTGGTGTGCTGAGCGCCATCACGCGCTGCTAATGCTGGGCGAAATTCAGAATTGTCGGTGTCTGTGGTTTCATGCAAATCAATATGCATTAAAAAATCACAGTTAAGTTTGCTTAAGTAATTTAATACCGCCCGAGATTCAGGGGCTGGAGAATCATTAAAAAAAGACCGATTTGGGTCAACCGCATAGGAATTCCAGCGATTAATGGTTTCAAATCCCCACGGGCTAATACAAGGTAAAATCACAAAATTAAACGCATTTTCAAAGTCTTTGACATCGTTTTTAGCAAATGCCAGAGCACCCATTACGCCGCTAGTTTCGTAACCATGTACTCCACCTGTAATTAATACACATGGCTTATCTTGTTGCCAAGATTTAGAGCGCAGAGCAAAAAGAGTAAGATCATCACCGTAAGGCAGCTGTCCATAACTTTCAATATCAAATGCATCGGTTAGTTGGTTTACTTGTGAAACCACCAGCTGATTGTAATCACGCTTTTTTTGTTGCTGATTTAACCATTGTGACTTTTCTGCGTCATTCCACTTTTGGCCAGGAATACCTATTGGATAATGTGAACTCAAACTACACCTACTATTCAAAAATACAGAGTTACTATCATATCAACTGGCTGAATAAATGACATAAAAAAAGCGGCCATTGCCGCTTGTATTAATATCTGTCGCTTTTTACCGCACTACTTTTGCTTTGTTTCAATGCATTTGTATTGCAACGTTTGATTCATCACCTCGCAATCTAAACAAACATCGAGCAACGGTTTGCGCCTCGCTGCGTACGGGCAACAAAAAGAAGACTAAGCTCAACAAGACCTGCTATAAGATGCCAATATTTGGCGTTGCACGATACATATCTTTTTTCAACGACATCATCAGTGAGTTAAGTTGGTCATTCGGTTTTAAATCAGACTTCTGCACTTTTTCGCTGTAGTTGTAGCGTTCTTTTAATTCTTCGGTCACAGCCGCTAACTTATTACGTGCCATACGAGATTTAGCCGCGAAGTTTGAAAATTCATCAGGCTCGATTGTGTAACCTTCATATGCCTTTAATAGACGATGACAATCTTTTGCGATGGCGTAATCTCTAATTTTTTCATCCAGTACCATGCACGTATTATTAACCAGTTCGTAGCGCCATAAGTTCTTTTGCTGCCATGCGTACATATCTGGTTTTAACATTTGTCTGGCTTTTTCCGCACGAACACCTGCTAGAATGCGGTCGGCGTCTTGTTCAATTTGTTTTTTATCCGCGTAAAAATCTTCCTTATTGGTCTCACTAGCCTGAACCAATATAAAAACGATTTCTTGTAGTTCTTGATACTCACGTGCAATGGCTCTATCTAACCACTTTCTTAACTCTGGGTTGTTATTTTTCTTCTTAACATTTTTACCTTCGTCAACCGCATGTAAAACCTGCGCGTTGTATTTTACTTGCTGTATTACCGAGTAAATATCCCATGTATCTGCGGTAGTGGTATACATAAAGTCCGCAGCTTGTTCATTTTTAAAATAAGGCTCAATGCGACGATACAGCCCAGTGACATCCTCTAGTTTTTTGGCACTCACTACGGCTTGATAGTCAGATTCATCGGTATAGTATGCATCGCGGGCAAGAAAGCTATGGTGGTACGAGGAAAAGCGGTCTTTCTCAGTTTTACTTTGCTCAAGTAGTTTATAGCTTGTACTAATTTTTTGATACAGCTCTTGGTGCTGCTTCGAGCGATCTTTCGTAAGCTCAATTGTCAGTAGCTTTTCGTGTAGGTTTTTATTTTCTAAATTACGTTTAACAAATTCAATGTTATCCAAGCTATCGGGATCGCCACAACCAAGTAAAGACAAGGCTAAACATGCCGTAATTGTGAATTGTTTCATACTACCAACCTTATAATTATTATTTTCCTCAACCTCGATACAAAAAATTAACAATTATTACAGTTGAATTCAATATAATTTATCTTAGGTACAAGAAATATAGAGTCTAGACTCTAATTGTCGTTTAGATTTATATAGGGGAAATGCCGACTAAATGGCCTACTGTTAACGCCAAAATGAATTAACAAGCAAGCCATTACTGTGAACTTATTTAGTTGTTTAGATTATACTTTTTCATCTTTTCAACTAACGTTGTGCGCCTTACACCAAGCACTTCAGCAGCACGCGCTACCACGTGTTCATTGCGCTCAAGTGCTTGTTCAATTAAACACACTTCTAACTCTGCTAAGTAGCTTTTTAATTCGATACCTTCTACAGGCAGTACTGCAGGTTGACTTGTATCAAGTGGAACATCAAAAGTATCGCTGTCGTTGTCTTCAAATTCACCAAAGCCTTCACTAAAAATATCGTTGAGGGCCTGACGCTCTAAAATCTCTTCTGGATACTCAGGAATATACTCTTCCACATCAATATGCTGATATTTTTTAGGCAGATCAGACACATCAACCACTTTTTCTGGAAACATAATTTGCATACGTTCTACTAAATTAGAAAGTTCCCTAACGTTACCTGGCCAACCATGTTCTTTTAAACTATCAAGCGCTCGCTCGGTAAACTTTACATTTGCCCCACCAACTGCAACGTTGCGCTTAATCAACTCTTGCAATAATAAAGGAACATCATTTTTACGCTCACGCAGCGATGGGTTTTCAATAGGAAATACATTTAAGCGATAATATAAATCTTCACGAAACGCGTCTTCTTCAATCATGGTTTCTAGATTGCGGTGCGTGGCTGCGATGATACGAACATCTGCTTTTATTGGCTTGCCGCCACCAACACGTTCGTATACACGCTCCTGCAAAACTCGCAGTAGCTTAACCTGCATTTGGCTTGGCATATCACCGATTTCATCAAGGAATAAAGTTCCCCCTTGTGCCATTTCAAATCGCCCTTTTCGCGTAGAAATAGCCCCAGTGAATGCCCCTTTTTCATGGCCAAATAACTCACTTTCCAGTAAATCACCGGGAATTGCGCCACAGTTAACCGGAATAAATGGTCCATTGTTGCGATTAGACAATAAATGAATATTGCGTGCGACAACTTCTTTACCTGTGCCCGACTCACCTAAAATAAGTACATTCGCGTTTGTTTTTGCAACTTGTTGGATTAAAAAACGAATATGCTCAATTTCAGACGTCGCTCCAATTAAGCCGTCAAAGCGTTTTTCATTCTGCGAATTGGTTAAGTTAGGTAAATGACGTTTGTATTCTTGACAGTCGCGCAGCAATTCAGTGGTTGGCGCATAAGCGAAAGGCTCCGCTAAAATGCCAATCACGTTAGCCAACGATAATAGCGGTCGTAGCGTTTCACCAATTAGAATAAAAGGAGTCTCTGGCTGGCTTTTTATCAGCGTTTCATGATCATGACCGGTTAACGCACCTAAAAATACCGTTTCCACATGATGCAATGCTGATTCTTGCACGTCTGTTGCTGTTGCCACTTTCGCGTGTTCTCCAATAAAACACAGTGATGCAACTAACTTATTTGCTCGATTCTCGTTTTCGTCAATAACCCAAGTGGAATTGGTAAGGCTCATATACGGGCACAATTATAATGTTATTCTAATTATTGTTTTATTGTAACGGCTTAGACCGATGTTGCAAGGTACAAGTGGCGGGATTTTGGCGTCAATTCAAAAAATTGACACCAAAGTTTGATTTATCACAAGCAAATTAAAGCAAGCCAAGTACTTGGCTGGCATTTTGATTTGCCTGACCAGCAAGCGCTACCGATGCCTGTGAGAGAATATCATTAGCCGTTTGTTGAGAAATTGCTTGAGCGTAATCAGTATCTTGAATACGGCTTTGTGACGCAGCCACATTAATCGCATTATTCGTCAACCCACGAATGTTCTGCTCAAACGCGTTTTGACTAGCACCTAAACTAGCACGATTAGAATTAATATCGTCACGTGCCTGTTGAGTCACACTTATGGCAGCTTGAGCACCAGCTTGGGTCGAAACGTCAATAGTAAGCACATTTGAAACAACACTATTATCACCGGGATTCAAGCTTTGGGTTTGATTTGCATCTGCACCCACCTGAAAGGTTACATCATTACCATCAAGCAATTTTGCACCACCAAATGTAGTGTTTTCATAGGTTTCAGTAATACCTGTTTGTAGCTGCGATATCTCCTCTTGAATTGCACTTCTATCAGAGTCTGTTAATGCACCGTTTGCAGCTTGCAATGATAATTGCTCAATACGAGATACAGATTCATTTACCCCAGCGAGCGCCCCCTCAGCGACTTGTGCATATGAAATACCATCATAAGCATTTCGGATAGCTTGGTTTTGACCGTTTTGCTGCGCTTGCAATCTGTCAATAATTTGCAGTGCCGCTGCGTCATCAGATGCTGAATTAACCCGCTTTCCGCTAGCTAATTGTTCAAGTAATGTTTTGCTTTTTTCCTCAGTGCGATTGAAAAAAGCAAAATTTTGATTTTGGATCTTCATATAAAACCCCTAAAGCCAACCTACTGTACAAATATAGTACAAACATTCTAGTGAGGCTATAAGTGCTATATTGCCGTCCAACCGCCATCTAAAACGATAGACTGACCAGTCATATAATTTGACATTTGACTACATAAATAGGCAAATGCTCCTTTTACATCTTCTTCTGTAGCCATACGTGCTAAGGGCACTCTAGCTGTATACTGCGCTAAAAAAGCCGAATCTTGGTTTCTAAAAATACCCCCAAGCACCAAATTATTCACTCGAATCGTCGGGGCTACCACGCTGCTTAACCAAGTTGTTAGCTGCATAAGCCCAGCTTTACTAGCGGCATATGCCGCTGGGTTTCCTAAATTAGTACCTTCATACATCGCCATCTGAGGCCCGACTAACGCGTAGATAGAGGACACATTAACAATACTTTTGAGAGGCGAATCAGTGTTTTTAAACAAGGGGATACATTTCTGTGCTAATAAAAAAGGAGCGGATAAATTAACATTTAAGCAATCATCAAACGTGTTGATATCCTGCTGCTCAAATGGTACGGCCCAACCTTTCAATTCATCAGTTCCAACAAATGCTGCATTATTAATCAAAACATTCAGTTTATTAGATGAAATATCTGCTACTTCATCAACAGCACGATGAATTGATTGTTTACACGCAAGGTCACACTGTACACTAAAAACATTTTTTCCATGAGCGAAATGTAAAGAGCTCAAAGCTCTTTCAAGCAAGGTTTGGTCTCGATCTAACAGAATTACGTTGCATCCAAGCTCTAACAAGGTGTCCGCTGCAGCCGTACCTACATGACCTGCACCTCCGGTGATCAAGGCCCAAGTTCCCGTTAAATCTTGTAGTGTAGCTATGTTTCTCATACCGCTCTCTGTGAATTTCGTCTCGCCATTAAAAACTCGGCAAAATCGAAGTCTAACTGTGTATCTATGTCGATGGCGTGTTCTTCTTCTATTTCTACGCCAATAGTTCTGCCCGCCATTACACTTTGATTCTCTAAAAGGAACCTCGCTGTTGTTACATAAGCAACCGTTGTAATGTTATAAACATTCGGTGAATCTTGTCTACGAAATACTCCAGAACGTTGATTAATAATCTCTACATCACCGTTTGAGTTCCGATGTACCATATTAAAATATGGGCTGTGATTCGTTTTACAAATACCCAGCGCTAAGTCACCATGGGTGCTTTCAAAGGCTGTTATAATTTTTGATATATCTGCGGCCGTGCGCAGTGGAGAAGTTGCTGGAACGCTGATAAAAACATCATCAGGAGACATCTCTCCGCTTTCTATCAAAGTAGTCACAGCATGCTGCCATGCCTGCCACTCATTCGCATTATCAGTGGCCAAGTGGTTTGGACGATAAATAACATCAGCCCCATTATCTCTAGCAGTACGCGCAATGTCGTCACCATCTGTCGAAACATAATGAGCTGCAATGCCATCAAGCTTTTTAACTTCATCAATTGCATAAGTTAGTAACGGTTTACCCATTAAAGGCTTTATATTTTTACCGACCACTCCTTTAGAACCGGCTCTTGCAAAAGTAAAACATATTTTTTTAGTTACCATGTTAAATCATAGCTCATTTGTTTTTTTTCACGTGCAGCAATGCGTATCCATTCTATCCATTGCATCGTTTTTTTTGCTTTATCAAATCGCTCTGTTTTCAGCCCAGAGCCTTGTTCATCAAGTGCAGCATACATCAAATGTTTGTACGCAATATTTGGATCTTCAGAAACGTCAACAATCTTCGCGTCTGATCAAACAATTTAATTTTAATTACTTGTTTAACGAGATCCCAATACAATGAGCCCATTGTCCCTTCAATGGTTAAATAACGAGTGGCATTTCGGGATAGCATATTTAAATTAATATGCATACTGACAGGGTTATCTTTGTCAGACAAAATAGCTTTGCACAGAATATCAACTTGGTTTTCGCAGTCCATCTTTAAACTTGAATGCGACATCAAATTTGCTTGAATTGTCAATGAGTTAAATTTAAACAATTCCAGTAGATAATTTAATTCATGGCTTAATTCAAGCAGTGCGCCTCCACCCATACTAGCATTTGCAGACGCTGTGTTGGAGAAAGGCTTATTGCTGCGCCAATCAGGTAGGTACTGTCCCACTTTACAATCTATTTGCCAAATATCTCCTACAGTTTTTTGCTTGAGTAATGCAGCTATTTTTTGAAAACCTCGGGTATAAAGCAAGTTGTAGCCTACTACAGGTAAGTTCTCGTTACCTAACAAATCATCAAGTTGCACTATCTCGTTTGCTCTCGCCAACAGAGGCTTTTCTACAAAAAACCGAATCCCTTTTCTTTTAACACTTACCATATCATGTAAATGAGCGCTACTCGGTGAACAAATGAGTGCAAAATCGAAAATTATCGAATCTGGGATTTCATCTATTGACTGAAAAAATCTTACATCCTTAACATCAGCGATCGATTCTTTTTGGTGACTCTTTCGAACCACACACAATTTAGATATTGGCTTTATGCCGTTTAAATTATGTATATGCCGCTTTGCAATATTACCGAGTCCGATACATAAAACGGTCAGCATTTATTGATTAATTCCATAACTTCAAGCTGTGCTTTTTCAAAATCTGCCAATCGACCAATATCAAGCCAATATTCGTGGATCGGAAACATACTGACACCACTGTTGTCTTCTACGCACTGATTTAATAAGTCAGGCATGTCAACTCGTTGATTTGGCGCCACATAATCGAGAAGCTTAGGAGATAACATATAGATACCAGCATTTACAAAGTACTTCTGAGTTGGCTTTTCTACGATATCGGTTATTTTCTCATTATCGTGTTGGATCACCCCGTATGGCACTTGCTGGCTATACTCTCTGACGCACATAGTCGCCATAGAATTTGAGCTAGCATGAAAGTCACTTAAACTCCTAAAATCAACATTAGTCAGTAAATCACCATTCATTACAAAAAACGGTTTATCTATTTTCTCTTTTGGTAATAAACCCAGCGCCCCTGCTGTGCCAAGAGGTTCCGCTTCATGCACATAATCAATTGTAACGCCCCAATGTCTACCGTCTTGGAAGTATTCTTTAATTTGTTCAGCAAGATAATGTGTTGAAACTATAAACTTATGAAACCCTGCCTCAATAAAACTCTGCAAAATTATTTCTAGCATTGGTTTGCCGCCCACCTTAAGCATAGGTTTAGGGCACTCATCGGTAAGTGGTCGTAATCGAGTACCAAATCCACCTGCCATTAAGAAAACATAATTATCGTAGCGTTCAGAGGTGTAAAACTCTGAAACAGTGTGCAAACCAACTATCTCATGATCGCTATTCACAACAGGAACATGAATAACACTCCGCTCTTCCATTACTGTAAGTACTTCTTTTCGTGAGGTTCCCTGAGGAACTATCACCGGGTCAGAACACATAACAAGTGTGACTGGGCTTGCGAAATCAACATGACGTAACAGTCCACGACGGACATCGCCATCAGTCACTGTACCTATCAACTTCTCAGTATCGTCAGTGATTAAAACAATTCTTTTGCCTGTCGAGTCCAAAACTTTAATTGCGTTCTCAAAACTCGCAGATGATTTAATTATTACACTTTGCCATTCTGTCATGCTGCCACCCTTAAATTGGATTAATGCTTGGCTTTGCCCCCATAAGAACAACATTCTCAGGGATATCTTTAGCCACAACACTACTTGCCGCAATTACACTTCCTGTTCCGACACTAAATGTCTGTAATACAATTGCACCAGCGCCTATATAACAGCACTCAGCAAGTTTCGCGCCACCACATAAAATAGCCCCTGGGGACACTGTCACATGATTACTAACTTGAACATCATGCTCAATAGTTGCACGAGTATTGATAATTACATTATCGGCAATATTTGCATCCGCTTGAATTATTGCGCCAGCTAAGACCTGGCATCCTTCTCCTAAACTCACTGAGTCAGCAATAATCGCACTAGGGTGTACCACTGTTATAAATCGAAACCCTAAACTTTTTCCAATATTAAACATTCGCTTACGAATATTTTTCTGATTTGGCAAATGACCAATTCCATTTGCAAGTAGTACCTCCTGCGAATCAAGTTGAGTCAAAAAACTGTCATTACCAACTAACGGGACTCCTGCACACGATCGTGTTGTTTGATTACTATACTCTCGCGCAATAACACCATCGATGGAAATCTCCATTTTTCTAAGTGCATCGATCACTACTTTTGCATGACCTCCGGCCCCAAGAACAAAAACCTTCTTAGTCAATCGGATCTCCTGCTTGATATGTTTTTAGCGCAGGAGTATTAAGTAAGTCCCATATTTTTGTTGGACTGGCTGCATCAATTCCCGTTCGCTGTGTAGTTAAATTGGCAAGAGAAAACAGCTCCCCTTGTTTAATCACCATACTTGCAACCAGCGTTTGTCGCGCAATTAATTTTGTTTGTAACTCGCACGACTGAGCAGATTTAACTCCCGAACCAAGTATCAATTCAGTGCGTCGAATTTGCTTTACAAAGTCATAAAATTCATGTGGTTCTAATGAGGCTTTGTGGTCAGGCCCTGGTAAGTCATGGCTAAGTGTTATGTGCTTTTCGATTATTGTCGCACCTTTGGCCACCGCTAAAGATGAAACGAGTAAGTCTTGGCTATGATCAGAATAACCAACAGCTAACTTAAATGCGTTAGCTATGGTCTCTAGCGCATTTAAACAGATCGCCTTATCAGGCGCTGGATATTGTGAAGTACAATGTAAAATTGTCACGCGTTCAGACAACGCAGCTTGACCTGCTACAGAGTGATACGCAATAAAAACCTCATCCGTGTTCACAGGTTGGCTTTGGTGTAAAAAGCTGTGTGCCAAATTCGCTAACGCAAGTTCAATATCGGCTAAATTACTCATTCCCGTAGATAGGATGATATTTTTAGCAAATTGTCCGGTCTGCCACAAAAGCGGCAAATTCGTAATTTCTCCCGAAGCGACTTTATACGTCTTTACTTTATGTTTATTAAGTAGTTGCAAGCTCTGTTGGTCAAATGCTGTAGATAAAAAATCAATCCCTTGTTCTTTGCAATAACCTATAATCGGAGAATACCATTGCTCAGGCATTGCCATATTTTGTAGCATACTTAATTGATCAGGTGCACTATCGCCGTGATGTTGATAATCCGCTTTTTTCAAGTTTCTAGCTGCAAGCTTCTCGGGCACAAACGATTGAAATTTAACCGCGTTAGCACCAGCTTTCACGGCAACGTCAATAAGTGAAATCGCTTTATCATAATCACCATTATGATTTACGCCAATTTCCGCAATCACATATACAGGTTGTTTCATCTATTATCTATCCACAAAAGGTCTTTTAGCCAAACGAGCCCAATCTAACGAAATAAGTATTTGATATATTTTTTCAGATACATCGCAACCTGAATAGGCAATATAACCTGTTTGATCTTTCGTACCAAAATCACCTGAACAAATATCTATCAGCGCATTTGCGATATTATGTTCACACAAAGGTACATCAATAACCGAGTCTGAACGAGGGCGACCATCTTGCCGTGAACCGACATTAATCGTTTGAACACCGCTTGCTGGCGCTTCAATTATCCCACTTGAAGAATTACCAATAACACAAAGCGTATGGGGCAACAGAGACGTATATCTTTGCATACCTAAACTTGGGATCATCTTCACGTGTTTCAAACCGGCAATTGATTGCCACTGTTCAATTATTTTGATGCCCTCTTTATCACCATTAGGGAATGTGACAACAAACTGCAAGTCATCAAAACGTTTAATCACGTTTAAAAGCTCAGTAAGGTTATTCTCATGCCTATAGTCTGGATGAGTCACAGGATGGTACGTGACGAGGCATACCGGTTTATCCAATACTAAACTTAATTCCGAGAATAAAGACTCTATTTCTTGTTTTTCGCCAGTGAGTACGTTTTCAACCCCCATAGCTCCGACATTGAAGATCGTTTTATCATCCTCTCCTAGTTGCCGTAAGCGATTAGCAAATGCGTCAGTACAAGGGAAATGAATTGTTGCTAATTTACTCACTGCATGCCGTATACTGTCATCTATCGCTCCTTGAGTAACCTCTCCACCATGAATGTGAACGATGGGAATATCAAGCAACAACGCAACCTGTGCAACAACTAATATCTCATACCTGTCACCCAATAGAATTAAGGCATCAGGCCTGTGCATTATTATTTGATTGGTAAATAAACGCATTAATTCTGAAGATGCTAAGCACAAGTCTTCTGCTTTACTTTCACCTAAGTCTATTGGCAACAAATAAATTTTTTCATAGCTATCAGATTGAATTTCTTCTACTGTGTATCCATGCGCTTTTGATAAGTGCGTGCCTGTCACATATAGTGACAAATTAACTTCACAGGAATTTTCAAGCTTACTTAATAACGGCCTTAATATGCCATAATCAGCGCGTGTTCCAGTCAATACCGCAAAATTTTTCATATAACTTTTAATTTGTAATTATAAGAACTTGGGATGTTTACAATTCGAGATTGATAAAACACTGATGTACTCAAATCCCCGCGAATACATTCAGAATACATGGGTAAAGTATGCATCAATCGCCACGCTGGTCGTGTCATAACCTGTTTACTATTGGTGAATTCAAGTAACTCGTTTCGATGCTTTTCCGATTGGCAAACTAACGCATTTAACCAATAATTTGATTGTGCATATTTAGGCTCACAAACAAATTGATATTCACTATCACTAAAAAATCGATGGTAAAACTTGGCCAGCGCTCGTTTTTGTTCAACAATTTGTGAGAGCTTTTCCAACTGAGCACAACCAAGCGCTGCATTTAGATTAGGCATGCGGTAATTAAACGCGAGCTGGTCATGTTCAAATTCCCAAGAATGCGGTTTTTTTGCGGTAGTCGTAAGATGTTTTATTGCATTCGCTGCAGCTAAATGCTTTGATAGGATTATTCCACCTGCACCACATGTAATAATCTTATTCCCATTAAAGCTAATTATTCCATGATCACCTAGCGTGCCTGTATGTTTTCCATTATAAAGAGAACCCAAACTTTCGGCTGCATCTTCAACAACCTTTATTCCCCACTTTTGGCTTATGATTTGGATCTCATCCATTTTTGCAGGGTGCCCAAATGTATGCATTGGTACCATTGCTTTAATCGCCTTACCAGACGCTCTATGAACACAAACTCCTTGTTCTGACAGTTGACACTGTTCCTCTAAAAAATTAGCCAAAGCCTGAGGGCACAAACTTAAGCTTTCATGGTTAATATCAACAAAAACAGGCTCCGCGCCAAGTTGTTTAATCGCATTACATGTAGCTACAAACGTAAACGCTTGAGTAATTACTAAGTCACCAAAGCCAACCCCTATATAATGCAAAGCGGCGTGCAGTGCAGCGGTACCATTAACTACAGCAACTGCGTTATTATGCTTTACATAGTCAGCTACACCTTGTTCAAACTGTTCAACATATTGCCCTACACTTGACACAAAAGTAGAACGTACAGTGTTTAAAACATACTCTTCTTCGGTACTACCAAAAGTAGGCTCGTGAAGCGATATAAAGTCATTACTTTCATATATATCTCTTACACAATTTACAACGTCATTAGGTATCATAGTTTCACATTTTATTATTAAGACTTTTACCGGTCTCAAGGTGGTCAAAATCTGGCAGCAATGTTTGAAACAGCTTAACTAACTCTAATTTAGTCCACCGACCCAGACTTATATAGCTCTGTATCTCTATCAAAAATAGTTTGAGCATATCTTCATCGAAAAAACCTTCAGACACTAGTTCTTTTACAATGCCTAGTCCATTAAACTTTTCTAGATTAACTTGCTCTTGGTCTGTGAAAAACTCTTCGATACCTTTTTCACCAGTCGTATCACTTTTAGTTAACAATAAAGGCCATTTGCCAGGATTTTCTGTGAAGTTAAAATCTCTCGCTTGCTGCTCGTCTTTGAATACGACAGGGCTAAAACCTTTTTCTTCTAAGAATTTTATAGCTATGTCAGAAAATGTATTTAAGTGTTTATGCTCTTCAAGCTTTGGGAAAAATACTTGCCCATTATCGGCGAGCAAGCAAGAAAGTAAGCATATCTCACCAGCCTCCTTTTCACTCACAAAATAACGTTGTACATCAGTTGGTGCAGCCAAAGGTTGGGTAAGACTGAGACGTTGATTAAAACTATGCAACAAAGAGCCATCTGAGAACGCAACATTGGCGAATCGCGCTGTTGATATACTAATCTCATTTGAATATTTAGCTAAAAACAGTTCCATTATTCGCTTCGATGCACCCATCATATTAGCTGGATTTGCAGCTTTATCTGTTGAAACACAAAAGTACTTTTTAGCTCCCTTAGCCTTTGCAAGCTCAATTGATTTAATTGTATTTAATATATTGACTCGGATCATTCTCATTAATGTAAATGGATCTTTTTCACTGCGCACATGCTTTAGTGCTGATAAATTTAATACGTAATCAAAGCCCGTTTGAGCATTACAGTAAGCGTCAAATTCATCACTACCAATATCTAAACAAAACGTATCAAATTCACCTGATATATACCCTTGATTAGAGCGTAAATCTCTTACTAGCTCAGCCAGGTTATTTTCACTTATATCAATAACATGAAGCTTTTTTGGCTGTCGTTCAAACAACTCTTTAACAACAGCTTTTCCTATCGTCCCTGCACCACCTAATACTAAAAATGAACTTGCCGCCACTTGATCAGACAAAGTTGATCTGTGCTTTGCTATATCAGCCGTAAGTAAATCGAGCTCTCGCCCTAATATATGCTCTAAACGCACAGTCACTCTCCCCGTTTATATTCGTCTTTGGTATAGTCGCACTTTTCTAAATAATTCAACCTAAAGTCGAATTTAACTTTATTCAGGAATTCCTGCCAAATATTCATACATTCAGAAAACTTAGCCAATGTATATTGCTCATCTTGGTAGTAATACAATAAAGTAACCAACGGACAATGGAAGTAAAGCAACGTACCTTTTAACATATGGAACAAATGACGATGCTTTGACTTTTTATATGCATATACAAGGCGCTGTTGTGCTTTTAACACTTCATGTGCCTCTTCACGATTAGTGTATGGACGTTCACCTATTTCAATAAGATAGTCACACAATGACTCATATTCATCAAAATCTATTTTTTCTTCTAAATTATTAAGTTCTAGAGTCCGAAAATGACCAACTTTGATCTCATCAATTACGCTTTCTTTATCTAGTTCTCGAGATTCCAAATAAACATTTTCTTCTGTTAAGGGAATTGCTCCATTAATCTTCGCGCCTTCACCAACATTATAAAAGTTAGTATTTGGCAATGCTCTTACTAGCTTATCAAACATGCTTTTTGACATCGCCATTAAAGATGTAGCCTTTACTTTTTGGGTAAGGTTGGCTTCAAACTCAATATTTGCACCCTGTAGAGTTTTAAAACGCGCTTTAAAATTATCATCATTATAAATGCTCAGTTTTGAGTGAGTCTCTCCAGATTCTAAATATCCGTTATCAACACCAAATAAATAAATATCTTTGAATCCTAAACATGCGGCGAAAGAACTTGCAGTATTAGAAACCATTGGTCCACAGCATGGTAAATTCACAATTGAGCGACCATACTTTAATGTACTTTCGCGTTGTAGAAGCGCCGATGAAGCTTCAGGCCCTTTTAATCCTAGCCCAACCCATTTATAGAGCGGTAATAGATCAGGGTATATAACATCTACAGCTAGTAAGTTTACGTCTGAATATCCGTCTTCGGGAGCAATGTCGAGCTGGATATCGTATGTTATTTTCGGACGCTCAACCAACACATGAAAATCAGCTTTAATTCCCGCTTTGCACAAACTTTGAAAAGCTGTACCCGCAGCTAAAATAATCGCTTGGTTTTGATACTTTTTAAGAACTGGAATTGCTTTGTCTAACGAGGGGCCATTACCAACCACAAATACAGGTACATCTTGAATTGCATCACGTGTAATAGCCGAAGACATTAAAAAGTTAGCTTTTTGATTAACATTATGCAGAGCATGAGATAATCCTGTAATAGCGTCATTATAGAAGCCAAACCCTTGATGTACTTGATAATAATTATCAAAAAATGACTTTATCATTTTGTTTACATCATCAGATGGATAATGCTGATAACAAAAACTATTTATTATAGAAAAAGCACCGATATCTTCACCTATGGCAAAGACCTGACTAAAAAAGTCCTCGTAACTAACTCCAAGATGCAAAAACAAGCAACCATTTTGCTTATCAATTTGTTCAATTATGCTAAACCAATTAATGCAAAATAAACTTGCATAAAATAGTTCTAAGTCGGGTTCACAAATAAATAAATAGTCAAATTGATGCTTTTCTAAAAGCAGTGGAATATGGTAACCAAGACCAATGCCAAAAATTAAACACGTAGGAAAGTTTTCGGGTAACTCTGTTAAACAAGGTAACTTATTGTCTTCTTGGAAGTGCAAAGAACGAACTAACTTGTGCATGTAGCGCACATGAATTCGCTCATCGTTACTTTCCCACTCTTGTGTATCGAAATAATTTGTTCTGCTAAAATTGGCACTCTTTGTGTATTTATCAACTTGAGCTTTTACTTGCTCGATTGGGTTGTTTCCGTATAAAGGCACATCCTTACCTTGCATAAAGAAATTACCATGCCCTGACTCAGTAACATGAATACAAAAATCATCTCGAAGCTTGATTTGGGTAATTTCTTTATAGATTTGAGGATAATACTTTTTGAATGCTGTTAGGTTGTTTTCAAACCTTTGATTTGCTTCTAAAGCGAATTTTTGCTCTCTAAGTTGGTGAGCACGAGCAGTATCTAATTGTTTTTCTGCTTCTTCTAGTAATTGCTCAAGATTATCCATAATTCTAACCTTTTTCTGCTTTAACTATTTTAGCCTTTAAATATTAGCACAGTAAAAGCAAATATCGCACCAGAATTACGACTTATATAAATTGATTACCTTTTTCTTTTTATCAAGTGCAAGTACATCACTACGCACTTGCTTTTGTTGCTTTTCAAGTTCACGAAGTATGGCGCTGAAGCGACTAGCAATTTCGGCAAAGGCTGCACTATTGTCTTCTGACAAGTTAATTTCTCTAACTAACAAATCAAATTGCTTCACCAACAACGTTAACGCTTCGACATTATCACTAGAACACGCTTCCAATTCTGATAATAGTTGCTCAGCTTTGGCTATATTATCCGACACTTGCCTGGCTCTGTTGGTTGGAAGCTAATGTTTTCTCACGCACAGAAACAGGTATTTCATCCCATGCAGACTTTATTTCTTTTAGAAGCGCCATGACTTCATCAATTGGTGCCACATCATTATTAACACTTGCATCTAACAAACGGTCTAACATGTATGAATACAATGCATACAGGTTTTCACATACTTCACCGCCCACTTCAAAGTCTAGACAACTTCTCAATGAGTCAACAATCGCAGAAGCCTTAGAGATGTGTTCAGCTTTAGCAGATAACGCCTTTTTATCTATTGCAACTTTCGCGTGCACCATTTTTTCCAATGCTCCAGCCATTAGCATCTGAATTATTTGATAGCGGTCAGCACCTGCAACTTGAGCTTTGATTGCGCCTTTCTGATAATTTTGAATTTTAGCGTTATACATACGACACCTTTTGCTTAAAAATTATGATTTAGGTTTAGTAAAGCCTGGTAGGCTTGCTAACTGAGCTGACAAATAACTTTGTGTTGACTGCATTTCTGCAAGCAAAATATCTAGAGACGAGTACTGCTTACGCAATCTCGCTTCCAATTGCTCCATACGATACTGATGGTTTTCGACATCTGTCTCTAACTTATCAGTCTGTGCGTTCAGATCATCTTCTCGTTGTTTTATAATGCCATCAGAATCCAAATAATTCGCTAACATCTCTTCAAACTTTTTTGCCACGCCATTTGGACCAGCAAACGCCATGCCAACATCGTCAAAATTTTCGTCTAACGCTTCATTAACGCTTCTCACTAACGTAGATTTCTCTAAATATCCCTTTTTATCAACACCTAAACCAATATCAAAGATGCTGCCAAAAGGGCCTGCATCAGTCAACTCTGTCGAAAGCGTATTGATTAACTGCGATTGAAGTGAGCGCATAGTACCATCACCAGCTAAACCTTGCTCTGGCCTGGTTTGAAACCCAATAGTCCCTACAAGATTGTTGTAGTCTGCAACAAACTTATCAATCAACTCGTTCACCGCTGTTTTATCATAGTCGATTGTTAACTTTGCGGACTCTCCTGCTTCAGTCAAAGCCAATGCTTTAATTGTCATGTCTTGAACTGCGTCTTTAAAAGTGTTGCTGCTATTTGTAATTTCTAAACCATCAACTTTAATAATGGCATCTGTTGCTTTATCTTCCGTAGCAATGGCCATGCCACCGGTACCACCGCCATTCGCAACTGTCGATACTTTATCTAATTCGGCTGTATTATTAGTTATAGCTAGGTCGTTTCCTGCGCCAGTTTCGTTAGAAGTGAGAACAAGCTTAGATTCACTGCCTGTGTTTACAATATTTGCCGTAACGCCAAAATTTGTACTTGCATCATTGATTGCGGTGCGTAAATCTTCAAGTGTCGCTCCTGCATCCAACGTTACATCGAAACTTTTAGAACCAGCAGTAAAAGTCAATTGACCACCACTTGCAGTAACTACATCAGTTGACGATGAGTAAGACGACCCTGCATCAGAAACAGCTCTCGAACCTTGCGCCAACTGCGTTACTTCAACATTAAAGTTACCTGCCGTAGAGCCTGACGTAGTGGTAACGGATATTGCATCTCCAGAAGCTGGCTGTTTGATACTAGCTGTCCGATTATTAAAATTATCGATATCAGCCAATTTCTCTAGCGTTTCTTGAAACTGTTTAAGCGCCGACTTAATAGCCCCTACACCAGACAGCTCTACTTGAATAGCTTCATCTCTGGCAATAAACGCTTCCATTTTTGGAACATTTTCAGCGTTAATCGATGCATTGACAATTGCCTCAAGATCGAGCCCTGATGCAACACCTAATGATGTAATAGACGCCATGTAAAACCTCCAAAATATAACTTCTTACTATACAACTGAATCAAAAATCAGAGCACTACTGTTTAACTTATCGGCAAATTCATCTAAAGCTTTAGCCATTTCGCTAAACTCTCTGGGCGGTATCTCCCGGATAATTTCACTGCTATCTTTATCGACAACCTTGATAATGGGTGGATCACCCAATTCATCAAACTCAAAAACTAAATTCGTTGACTGAATTGGAATGAATTGATTTATTTTCTCTAAGTTTTTTCGTATGTCTTCAAAAAAAGATGCGCGCTCAGCTTCAGTGCTCGGTCTTGGTTCAACTACTTCCTCAACTTGTTGCGTTTTAGATACAGTTTCCGTGCCAACATCTTCTTTTACATTACTATTTGGTACTAACTCCGAAATCACAGAGTTTTCAGCCATTGAGCTAATATTCTGCATATCCCCCTCCGATTCATATGTACCTAATTCAATTATACACTAACCAGCGGAAGTAGCCTCTCGATGCTACTTCCGCCAATCATTTTGCATTACCCTAATAGCGACAATGCTACTTGAGGACGCTGATTTGCTTGACTTAGAATTGAAGTACTTGCTTGTTGTAAGATTTGATTACGTGTCAATGCTGCAGTTTCTGTTGCAAAGTCAGTATCACGAATACGTGAACGAGCTGCACTTAAGTTTTCTGAAACATTTGATTGGTTACGAATTGATGATTGGAATCGGTTTTGTACCGCACCAAGCTCTGAACGCTTTTTATCAACTACTGCAATTAGCGCATCCATACCAGCCATAACTTGCTGCGCATTCGCTTGTGTTGATACTGAAATACCTGTTTCAGTAAATACTGTCGCAAATGTACCTGACGCATCGTAATCAGAGTCGATTGATGACAATACTGATTGTTGAGATGTACCAATTAAAGCACCATCCGACGACGCACCGTGTAGAGTTTTACCTGTTACAGTTGACGCAGCTCCTGCGATACCTGAAAGTGTGAAACCGCCGTTTGCCGTTAAGCTATTACCCGCAGCTGTTCCGCCTACACTCTTCATACTAAAGCCGATAGTTTGTACAGCATCTGCACCCACCTGGAAACTCGCTTCATATGAACCGTCAAGTAAGTTAGTACCACCAAACGTTGTATCAGACGCAACACGATTTACTTCATCCATCAATTGACGGATTTCTTCTTGCAGCGCTAGACGGTCTTCATCAGTATTTGAACCGTTTGATGCTTGTTGCGAAAGTGTACGTACACGCTGGAACATCGACGTAATTTCTTCCATCGCACCTTCGGCAGTTTGCGATAGTGAAATACCATCGTTTGCATTTCGAATACCTTGACCCAAACCATTAATTTGACCAGTTAAACGGTTTGAAATTTGTAGACCAGCCGCATCATCTTTCGCACCATTAATACGCAAACCAGACGATAATCGCTGGAAAGATGTATCTAGACCAGATTCAGACTTACTTAACTGTCTTTGAGCATTTAATGAGCTCACATTTGTATTTACATATAAAGCCATAATTGCCTCCGCTTTATTAACTTAAGCGTTCAATAATTAAGTACCCCTACTCAATAATTGAACCCAATTTAGAATCCTAATTTAGGTGTTCTAACTGGAGTATCGACTTCTGAACAAAAAGCTTTAGCTTTTTTTAAAATATTTTTTCAGGCATAAAAAAACCTCCATAAAGGAGGTTTTTTTATATGGCTTATTATTAGCCTTGTAATAAGCTCAATGCAGCCTGCGGACGCTGATTCGCCTGACCTAAAATAGTCTGGCTTGCCTGTTGAAGGATTTGCGCACGAGTCAATGATGCCGTTTCTTTCGCAAAATCTGCATCTTTAATACGTGATTTAGCGGCACTTAGGTTTTCAGCAATATTTGATTGGTTTCGAATTGTCGATTGGAAACGGTTTTGCACCGCACCAAGCTCAGAGCGCTTTTTGTCGACAACAGCGATCAGCGAATCCATGCCCGCCATTACCATTTGTGCGCCAACCTGAGTCGATACAGAGATACCTGTCTCGGTATAAACGCTGGCGAATGTATCTGTCGCTGTGTAATCAGAGTCAAGCGATGAAGGTACTGCTTGTTGAACTGAATCAATTAATGCGCCATCGGAAGCTGCGCCATGTAACGGTTTACCTGTAACAGCAGATGCAATACTTGCAATACCTGATAGCGTAAAGCCCCCATTCGCCGTCAGAGAATTGGCACCATTATCGGTTGTACCAACCTCTTTCATACTAAAACCAATTACCTGCACTGCATCAGCGCCTACTTGGAAACTAGCTTCATATGAACCGTCAAGCAAATTCTGACCACCAAACGTTGTATCTGAAGCTACACGGTTAACCTCATCCATTAATTGACGAATTTCTTCTTGCAGAGCAAGACGATCTTCATCTGTATTTGAGCCATTAGCCGCCTGTTGAGAAAGTGTCCTTACTCGCTGAAACATAGTGGTAAGTTCTTCCATCGCGCCTTCAGCGGTTTGAGCTAGTGAAATGCCATCATTTGCATTTCGATTACCTTGCTCTAAACCCATTATTTGTGATTGTAATCGATCTGAAATCTGTAGACCTGCCGCATCGTCTGCAGCACTGTTAATACGTAGGCCTGAAGACAAACGTTTAAATGCGGTGTCCAAATCCCCCCCAGAGCGTTCTAGTTGTCTCTGGGCATTTAGTGAGCTTACATTTGTATTTACATATAAAGCCATAACCTTACTCTCTCTATCTCTTTTTATATTGGTTAGATATAAATAACCCGATAAACACAGTGCAACGCACTTCTTGCAACATTGCCTCTAGGGTTTAGGAAAATATTTGCCTTTAGGTATGCTAAGCGGCAAAAGTATTCCGAATTTTCCTACATATCTTGTTCGAATAAATTTAATTCAATATCTATGCCATAAAAGATAAAAACAAAAAAAGGTTCCATTGTTGGAACCTTTTAAAAAGAGAATACGAAAGTAAGGGTGAAATATAGCGACGTCAAAAAACTTGTTTTATAATTGGTACTATATTTGCTTAATCAATTTAGTACGAGAGACCTTAGGGTTTCTTATACTTACTTGTTTGGATGTTTTATAGCAGTTGCCTCCGCTTTAAATATCCGTTTCTAATGCCCTTATCTACTACCCCATTTGATAAGGGCATTTCTCTTAAATTACCCTAGTAGACTCAATGCCGCCTGTGGACGCTGGTTAGCTTGGCTCAAGATTGTTTGACTTGCTTGCTGTAAAATCTGGTTACGCGTTAATGCCGCTGTTTCTTGCGCAAAGTCTGCATCTTTAATACGAGATTTAGCTGCACTTAAATTTTCACCAATATTCGACTGGTTACGAATAGTTGATTGGAATCGGTTTTGTACCGCACCAAGCTCTGAACGCTTTTTATCAACTACTGCTATTAGCGCATCCATACCAGCCATAACTTGCTGCGCATTCGCTTGTGTTGATACTGAAATACCTGTTTCAGTAAATACTGTCGCAAATGTACCTGACGCATCGTAATCAGAGTCGATTGATGACAATACTGATTGTTGAGATGTACCAATTAAAGCACCATCCGACGACGCACCGTGTAGAGTTTTACCTGTTACAGTTGACGCAGCTCCTGCGATACCTGAAAGTGTGAAACCGCCGTTTGCCGTTAAGCTATTACCCGCAGCTGTTCCGCCTACACTCTTCATACTAAAGCCGATAGTTTGTACAGCATCTGCACCCACCTGGAAACTCGCTTCATATGAACCGTCAAGTAAGTTAGTACCACCAAACGTTGTATCAGACGCAACACGATTTACTTCATCCATCAATTGACGGATTTCTTCTTGCAGCGCTAGACGGTCTTCATCAGTATTTGAACCGTTTGATGCTTGTTGTGAAAGTGTACGTACACGCTGGAACATAGTTGTAATTTCTTCCATCGCACCTTCAGCAGTTTGCGCCAAAGAGATACCGTCATTTGCATTTCGGTTACCTTGGCTTAAACCTTGAATTTGTGACTCTAAACGGTCTGAAATTTGTAAACCTGCTGCATCGTCAGCTGCGCTGTTGATACGAAGGCCTGATGATAAACGCTGAAAAGATGTGTCTAGTGCGTTACCAGAGTTACTTAACTGACGTTGTGCATTTAATGAACTAACATTTGTATTTACATAAAGTGCCATGACTCATTCTCCCGAAGTAAAATTTACTTACTTTCAATTTCTCTTTTAAAGAGAGTTACTTTTTAATTTGTATCTCTCTAAGTTACTTTCGTTATCGGGAGGAATAAAAATTCCTTTAGTTTATTTTTTAATTTTTTTAAATTAAAACAAATACTTGAAGTGAATTTAAAAAGCGGGTTATTAACTATATCGACTGTGACTTAATAAACTTTAGCGGTATACGTAGTATTTGTATCAAAATAGTTAAAAACACATTAAAAAAGCGAGGAAAAACCTCGCTTCAAATCAGGAAAAATTATTTTCCTATCGAATATAATCAAATAATGATAGCTGCGTTAAGCGGCCAAATGTTGCCTGTGAAGCCTGCAACGCTGTCTCTTCTTTTGTTAATTCAGAAATTGCCGCTGCCATATCTAATTCAATTAAATTTGCTTTAGACTCTTTGTGATTAATATTGATATCAGTTGTCGAATCAAGCAACCTCTCTGCAACTTTCAAGCGGCCTCCCAAGTTTGCCTGGGTGATCGATATTTGGTTTTGCGCATTAGTTAACCCAGTGATCCCATCTGCTAAAAATTCCCTGTAGGCATCATTGGACAATCCGGGGGTGGTTAAACCGGTAATTAACTCTTCTAAAGTATTCAACATGTTTTTCTTTTCCGGCGGTGCTAAAGAAAAATCTGCCGTACCCGGTGCTGCACCAGAAAGATCTATTTCCATACCCTGGAAATTTATTGCCTCGCCATTATAGTTACCTGATGCTACTGGCGTACCGCCAAGTGTTATTGCATAAGTGTCAGGCGCACCAGCAGTTACGGTCACTTGTAAATCATTATTTGCAGGAACAAGAGGATCATAATTAGCTTTGTGATATGCATCGAACTGAGCTTGCTCTTTGACAATAACAGATCCAGCTGTGATACCGCCACCTACCGTGGGAGTATTTGTATTAACGTTTAGTCGTGCGTCCACTTTTTCAAACGCATCAATACCATTATCACTAGATCGCAAGGTTATACCAACCGCCAATTGCATCTCATGATTTCCTTGGTCACCTTGATAATCATAAGAGCCTGTTGCACCGTTGTAGGAATACGTTTGCACATTATCCTGAAAACCTGAAAAGATAAACTTTCCATCTTCAGATTTTGAATTCATTAAATCATACAGTGTTGCTTGAATAGACTTCATTTCTTCAGCAATCGTTGCTCTGTCTTGCTCTGTAAGCGCGCCATTACCGGCCTGAACCGTCAATTGATAACCTCGCTGTAAAGAGGTTTTAATATTTTGTAATACACTTTCTTCAGTTTTTAGTTTGCTCGTCAGATAACTATTGTTCTTTTGAAACTGTTCATTTATATTAATGCGTTCACTAAAGAGTAACGCTTGAGCAGATGCGGCGGGATCGTCAGACGGTGTTAGAATACGCGTTTGGGTCGAAACCTTTTCTTGTGCAATCGCAACCTTCTGCTGATTATCTAAAATTTTATCAAGGTTGTTTTGATACATAATGTTATTTGATAAACGCATTAGATTTACCTCGCTGCATTCAATATGGTGTCGAAAACCGTTCTGGCGGTCGATAAAATTTGTGCAGCTGCAGAATACGACTGCTGAAATCTCAACAAGTTTGCAGCTTCTTCATCCAAATTAACGCCTGAAATAGACTCGTACCAGGCATTTGATTGATTAGCTAACGCTTCAAAGGCTACTTGATTCGTTTTAGCAGACGAAGTTCTGATACCAACATCAGTAATTAAGTTACCGTAAGCCTCATTCAATGTCGTTAGATTGTCGCCACCAGCCGATGTTTCAATATTTGCTCTGACTAGTTCTTTATCTTGCAGTCCTGCCAACATTAAACCATTTCGATTGTCATCAAAACCGTTTGTGTTAAATTCCACCGTGAATGAATCACCAGTATTTGGCGCGCCTTCTAAACTAAAATCAAAACCATAGGTATTGTAAGGGGCCCCAGCTTGATTTAACACATTGTCATATGGTGGCGTTAGTACCACAGTTGTTGTAACAGCTGGAGTGCCATCCGTTATATCAAACTCATTTGGGTTGGCTGTTTTTGTAATAGTAATAGGGCCATTGGTTAAAGACGGAGGCGGACCTGCTGTAAAACCTGCAGCCGTTGTATCCGTGACTGTACCACCTGAAATACTGCCTGTACCTTGGTTATTAATATTACTATTTGTTCGGATCGGCGATGCTAACGCCAAATCTTCTGGTCTGTTCGTCGCTAATTGAATATTTGTTGACGCCTCTGAATTAAGTTTTAACTCAAACTTATCTCCCACAGCAGCACCAGCAGTAAGGTTTATTTCTAAACCATATAAAAAGCCACCAGCACTACCCGCATTAGCTACGCCGCCAGCTACTGTTGCTACAATTGGCGTACCAACGGGGTCGCCATATTTATCAAGTGCAGAAACTGTTATTTGGTTTGCCGCAGTGTATTCAATTAGAAAATCAGAAGCAGGAATTTCGCTACCGTGTCCTGCTTCAACAGTACCGGTAACTTGTGCCGTACCTGTATTTGCTGCATATGCGTATGCACCTGCACTAGGAATCGTGAACAAATCACCGCCTAATTCACCATCCGCATCCAGTCCTAATCTATTTTGTTGGTTAAATGCATCTGCCATTGCCAAACTTAATTGACCTAGTTTGTTTTGTGATGGAATCAAAATATCTTCGCGATATGCCAATAGCCCACCTATTTTACCTTTCAACAAACTTGTATCTACTTCAAGCGGTATTGCCTTACCTGAGTCCACATCTAATTTTAAATCTTTAAAATTGGGGTCTGGATCGCCGGAGAGTGAAAATAAATTAAACGCGCCATCTTCCATTACAACAGCTTCACCTGTGCCCATAAACACCAGCTTTTCACCATTTGGACCATCTAGCGTTTCAATATCTATGTACTCAGCCAACTCTTTAATGGCCAAGTCACGTTGGTTAATAGTACTGTTTAGAGCACTGCCATCAGGGCCTGAAGAACCCGATGCAATAGCAAGATTAAGTTCGCTGATTTTATTGATCAGTCCATTTGCTTCATCGGTATAGATTTCAAGTTGATCATTCACAATGGTTTTTTGGTCAAACACTATGCCAGAAAGCCGACCCAATTGATCGATATACCCTTGTGCATCATTAAAAAATAAATTGCGGCTCACCGATGATGATGGCTGATTCAATGTCTCTTGTAGTGAGCTAAAAAGTGAATTAATGCTAGTAGACAAACTATTAGATTCTTCAGCAAACAAACTGTCAACGCGGGCGGACTCATCAACAAACTGGTTAAAGAAAGCAAGATTAGACACATCGCGATTTAATTGTTGTTGCGCAAAGTCATTCACTAAGCGGAAAGTTTGCCCAAGTCCAACTTGGTTATCGAACAGTGTTCTATGTTCTGTGCGCTCTCGAACATAACCTTCGGTATTGACGTTGGTAATGTTTTTACTGGTAGTTTGCAGTAACTCTGAGCTTGCACGTACACCTGAGTTTGCAATATTAAGTAGATTAAAAGACATTAGTTAGTGCCTCCTAAACTTGTTATCGAACTTTTCATCATATCGTTTACATTTATTCCTGAAGCGACAGCGTTGAGTGCTTGCGTAAATTCACTGCGCTTTAGCACATCTTTAATTTTGTCTGCATAATTAGGGTCAGTGGCATACCCTGCTTTTTGTAATTCATCGAGATACTGAGATGGGTCTGACGTTGTTTTCAGTGCTGATTGATAGCGTGGGTTTTGCTGTAAAAAGTTAACAAAATCATCAAAACTTTCAGCAATGCTGTTATACGCTCTAAAATTAGATTGTTTTTTAACAGCGACGCCTTGTTCAAATTCAAGCGAAGCTTTAGCAGCTTTATCACCTTGCCATGCGCGGTCAGCTTTAATATTGAAAAAATTATTTGAGCTTTGCCCATCACTCTTAGTAATCACATGTTTCCCCCAGCCTGTTTCAAGCGCTGATTGCGCCAACATGACAGCAGGACTTAACCCTATTTTTTCAGCTGCGCTTTTAGCGTGCTGCCAAAGTTCTGAAACAAACGACTGCTCATTTTCAAAGGCAGTATCCTCACCTGTTGTATTTATCTGTTCTGGTGAGTCTGAATTTGCGGTATTCAATGAAGGCTTTTGCATTGGCGCAATTTGGCTTGATGAAAACAAACTTGCAGGGGTGTATTTTCCTGGCGTTGGTGAAAGTTGCTGGACGATAATATCGGCAAGTCCTAATGCACCACTTTGTGAAAGCTCCATAGAAAGCTGCTGATCGTGCATATCACGATAAAATTTAACGCTGCTTTCATTAAACGGGCTATCTTCGTCCTCAAATGCTTCGTTGGCTTTACGCATACTTTTAAACAGCATTTGTGTAAAAATAGATTCAAACTGAGCTGCAACTTGCTTAAGCGCCTTTTTATCAGGATCGCCTTGCAGCGCTTCTTGACGTAAAGAATCTAAGTTACTCAAGTCAAAGAAACTTTGTTGATGATTTATGTTGTTACCATCCATAAGTCAGCTCTCATTCAATAAATTGGCTACGAAACACACTGATAAATCAATGCAAAAATCAAGCCAAGGAAACCAAATTAAAGCGCTAAACAAAAAAGCCCTGCAATGCAGGGCTTTAGTAACAATCTGTATACTTAAATCACGATTAGCTGGCCACTTATTGCGCCCGCCTCTTTCAGCGCTTCAAGTATTGCCATTAAATCACCTGGCGCCGCGCCGACTTCGTTAATCGCTCGTACGAGGTCATCTAAACTCGCACCTGGGTCAAACACAAAAGCACGAGTATCATCGCGTGCTACATCAATAATGCTTTGCTCGGTAACAACCGTTTGCCCGCCAGCAAGTGCGTTGGGTTGATTAACATTTTGCTGCTCGGCAATGGTGACAGTCAATCCACCATGGGTGATTGCAGCGGGTTCTAAAGTAACATTTTTACCAATCACGATAGTGCCTGTACGCGAATTAACGATAATTTTTGCGCTGTTATCAGCTGGTTCGAATTCAAGATTTTCTAAAGTAGCGAGGTAAGCTACGCGTTGCGCTGGGTCGCGTGGTGCTAACACTTTAACCGACGCTGCATCCATTGCTGTGGCAGTATTTGGGCCTACTAAATCGTTAATCGTATCAGATAAGGCTTTTGCAGTAGAAAAATCAGGACGGTGCAGATTAAATGTAATGTGATCACCTTGGTTGAACGGCGATGCGACCGCACGTTCGACAATCGCGCCGTTTGGAACACGGCCCACAGTTGGTGTATTTACTAATACCTTGCTGCCATCAGCACCCTCGGCGCCTAATCCGCTAACCACCATGCTGCCTTGTGCAATTGCATACACATTGCCATCAACGCCCTTTAGAAAGGTTTGAATTAATGTACCACCGCGCAAGCTTAATGCGCTACCAATTGACGATACGGTAACATCGATTGTTTGACCCGGTTTCACGAAAGGCGGTAAATCGGCATGTACAGCTACTGCTGCGACATTCTTAATCTTAGGCTTTAAGTTTGCTGGTAACGTGATACCAAAACTGCTGAGCATGGCTTTAAAACTTTGCTCGGTAAAGCTACTTTTTTCACCTGTGCCAGGCAAACCAACAACTAAACCATAACCAACAAGCTGGTTACTACGTACCCCTTCAACAACGGTCACATCTTTAATACGTTCTGCTGTTGTTGGGAAACTAAAAAGGCTAAGAAGCGCGATAAAACCAATAGCAAAATTACGCATGCGACCTCCTAAAAAGGGTTTAATGGGCTTAAGAAGAACTGGGCTAACCACCCTGCTTCTTGTGCATCTGCCAGTGCCCCTTTACCAGAGTACTGAATACGTGCGTTTGCAATACGGGTAGACATCACCATATTGTCAGCACTAACATCCTTCGGACGAACGATGCCTTCTAAACGAATAAATTCTTCACCGGTATTAAGCGTAAGCCACTTTTCACCGCGAATAACTAAATTACCGTTTGGTAATACACGCATCACATTAACTGAAATATTACCGTTTAGACTATTTGACTGATCTGACTTCGCATCGCCTTTATATGAGCCCTCTGAACCAACACCGTATTGCAACGCATCACCATTGATCGTAACTGCATTACCGCCAAATCCAGTAACCGGTGATAGTGCAAAGTCCGTTTCTCGGTCAGTTTCCGTTTTTGCAGTTTTTGATGCCTGAGTTGATTCACTCAGCACTACGGTAATGATGTCACCTTGGCGCAGCGCTTTTTGGTCTGAATAAAGGTCATTTGAGTAATGTATATTATAAAGTGACCCTGTGTTTACCTGCGACACATCGGTATCTTCAGGATACAGCGGCGCATAATACGGATCATCACGTTCGACGAAGCGGTTTGCTGTTGTCACACAACCGCTTAAAAGTACGCTGCCGACCAATGTTAATAGTAACTTACTCATGCTAACCACCTATTAAAGCTGCTGATTAATGTAACTCAACATTTCATCAACCGAAGAGATCACTTTTGAATTCATCTCATAAACGCGCTGCGTCTCAATAAGATTTACCAACTCTTCGGTTACATTCACATTTGATGTTTCAAGAGAGCCCTGCACAATCACACCTAATCCATCCACGCTCGGGTTACCTTGCACAGGCGCACCACTTACTGCGGTTTCTGTGTAGAGATTTTGTCCCATGGGCTCAAGACCTGATGGATTAATAAAATCAGAAATGGTGAGCTGACCAATTACTGCGTTGTCTGCTTGCCCAGCGATACGTACTGACACTTCACCATCTTGCGATACAATAATTTGCTGTGCATCATCAGGGACGTTCATTTCTGGTTGTAACGGATAACCCGCGCCCGATGTTACAATGCGACCTTCTTCATCCGTAGTAAATTGGCCATTTCGCGTATAGGCAAGACTACCGTCCGGCATCGCAACTTCAAAAAAGCCCTGACCTTGAATCATCCAGTCCATCGAGTTATCAGTTGTTAGCATATTTCCCTGTGAGAAATTCTTTTGCGTGGCAACCACTTTAGAGCCCGCCCCTAACATTAAACCCGATGGCAGTTGCGTATCTTGCGATGAGCGACCACCCGGTTGATTAATATTTTGATAAAGCAAATCTTCGAAAATCGCACGGCTTTTTTTGTACCCTATGGTGCTCGCGTTTGCTAAGTTATTTGATATTACAGACGTATCGGTTTGCTGCGCATCGATACCTGTTTTACTGATCCACAATGCAGGATGCATACTAACCTCCAAAAACCATTAATAAATTCGCATAAGAGAACTTTGGCTTTCGTCAATTTTCTCTGCGGTTTTCATCATTTTGACTTGCAACTCAAACTGACGTTGGTGTGAAATCATTCCCACCATCTCATCAACTGGGTTCACATTAGACATTTCTAATGCACCGCTAGTTACTGTCATATTTGGGTCGGTATCCAGTTCCGCCCCATCTTTATTTCTAAACAAGCCATCCAACCCTTTTTCTAAAGGTTGAACACCATACGCACTGACCAACTTTAAGCGGTCGATATCTTCAATAAAATTTGCTGGTGCGCCTTGCGGTCTAACTTGGATCATGCCGTCTTTGGCAATTTGTACTTTTTCGATCGGCACAGGCAAAATAACTGGCCCCGCTTCACCGATTACAGGTAAGCCATTGGCTGTAAATAGCTGCCCTGTTTCACTCATGCGTAAATTGCCTGAACGTGTGTAAGCCTCGTCACCATTTGCATCTTGCACAGCGAGCCAGCCGTTTTCACCAACTGCAATATCAAGTTCACGACCGGTCATAGATAAAGCACCCGCACTCAAACGTAAACCCGGTCTTTCTTCCATCGCAAACACGCGTGTTGGCAAGCCTTCACCAAAAGCCTGCATAGAACGAGCTTGCTCTAAATCAGCTTTAAACGCAGTGGTTTTTGCATTAGCCAAGTTATTGGCTTTAACTGCAATGCCCAGCATATTTTGTTTAGCGCCCGATGCAGCGACATAAAGTAATTTATCCATCGACTCGACCTAAAAATGATCACTAATAGTTAGGTAGAGCAAAAATGATGCCAATCGCAATGATTGAAAATTGACGCTATTAATAAATAACAAATAGAATAAAAAAGGGCTGAAAAATCAGCCCTATAAAGAAGTGAATTATGCTAACTAAATTAGCGGATCTGTAAGATATTTTGTTGCAGTGTTGAGTTAACTTCTAAAGCTCGTGAGTTCGCTTGAAAGTTTCGCTGCGCGGAAATTAAATCCACAAGTTCGTTGGTTAAGTTTACGTTAGATTGCTCAAGCGCACTTGAATTAATCGTACCTAATGTACCCGATCCCGGCTCACCTGCTATTGGTTCACCTGACGTTAAACTTTCTTTCCACGCTGTATTACCTACCTGAGATAAACCTTGTGAATTAGCAAACCTTACCATAGAGACTTGGCTAATATAGGTTGAATCGCCGTTACTGTATGACGCCACTATCTTACCATCGGTACCAATATCAATACCCGTTAAACGCCCTACTGTCGCACCATCTTGTTCAAGCGCTTTTACCTCAAAACGGCTCGCATACTGAGTAGGTTGTTTCTGTGCAGTACCAGCTTCATCACGCCAATTGATATTTACGTCATTTGGAAAAGTTGCACCGTTTGATAAAATGCCAGAGAGGTTACTCGCAGTTAATGAAACTGGGTCGAATGTAGTATTTGGCGCAGTAACTGGTGCTGATGGCAAACCACTTGAATCAAACGTAAATGTTGCCAGTGGCCCTGCCGGTGGGTTAGTGCCTGTGCTATCAAATTCCTGACCAGCAAGTGTCGCATGCACATTCCACTCGTTATTCGTGCCCGTTTTCACAAAGTAAAACTGCATAATATGCGGCTCACCAAGTGAATCATATACTGTTGTAGACGTTGATGCGTTGAACGTAGCAGAATCTGTTGGATTAAATGGCGCTACTGTAGGCTGTGTTGCACCTGCATCTAAGTTAAATGAGGTATACACATTATTGGTTGCGCGTGGGGCACCTGATGCATCAGGAATTTGAATAGGCGTTGCCGTACTCAAACTTACCGATGTGGTATCACCGTTTGCAGGGTCTACAGGGAAACCACGTAAAAAGTTCCCTTGTGCATCTACAACGAAATTATCTTTGTTAAGTTTGAATGCACCAGCACGCGTATAAGTATAATCTTGCGATGATAAGGAATCGGTCATCGCAAAGTAACCTTCGCCGGTAATCGCTAAATCAAGCGCGTTCTGAGTAAACTGTAATGAACCCTGGTTAAACTGTTGTGCAACAACCGTTGTTTGCACACCGTCACCATTTTTTGTTTTGCCCGAACTAAATACCGACGCAGCATATACATCTGCAAATTCAGCCCGTGACTCTTTAAAACCTGTTGTGTTTACGTTCGCAATGTTGTTTGCGGTTACATCGAGATCTTTTTGTGCCGCAGCCAATCCCGTTAATGCAATATTAAAACTCATAATTCACCTCTTAAACTCGCAGTCCTGATTGTTAGAAAACTGCTTACTCGGAGTTATTTATTCAACTTTAATGCCAAGATTAACCTTGAGCGATTTCGACAACATCACTTAAATTAATCGAACCAGCGCCCGTGTTAAGTACCAAGCCATGTGTGCCTTTTAAACTAACACTTGAAATGTTCAAAAACGCACCTGTGGGAAAGCTCATATACTCACCATCTGCGACTCGTCCTTCCGCTGTCATCGCGTAATTGCCAGGTGGCAACGGATTACCGCTTTCATCTTTGCCATCCCATTCAAACTTTGCAGCGCCTGCTGTCTTCGAACCAATATCCAGCGTGCGAACAACCTCACCCGCTGCATTTTTGATTTTTACGGTGACATCATGAGCCGAGGTATCCAGCGCCACACTACCTGTAGATGTTTTGCCATCTCTCAGTTCAAGCACTGTTGATGGTACCAAAGCATCTTTACCAACCAGAGTTGATGCTTGTAGTGCAGAATTCGAAGTCATCGTTGAAGCAAAGCTTTCAAAGTTTGCATTCAATTGACTAATACCATCAGCCATCGAAAAGCTTGTCATTTGCGCAATCATCTGATCGTTATCCGCAGGTTTTGTCGGATCTTGATACGATAACTGCTGCGTTAACAATGCAAAGAAATCTTCTTGTTTTAGCTGATCGTTATCATTTTGTTCAGGAACACCTGTAGGTGTTTTCCATTTAACTGAATCAATAAAACTATCGTTACTCACGTTTGTTGTCATGATCAGCTCCTATTAGTTTTGACCCATGCGCAGAGTACGAGACAGCATTTGCTTCGCTGCATCAGCTACTTGAACATTGGTTTGGTAATTACGTGATGCCGAAATCATATTTGCCATTTCTTCCACAACATTTACATTCGGCTTATAGATAAAGCCATCTTTATCAGCCAGCGGATGCTCTGGATTGAATTCACGCTTAAGCGGTTTGTCACTTTCAACAATACCAAGCACCTTTACTCCAACCGCTTCACCTTGTTGCGCGTTAACCGCTTTACTCAATTCTGCAGAAAAAACTGGGTGACGCGCACGGTAAGTTTCATCCGCACTTGAACTCACTGAGTTAGCATTAGACAAATTACTTGCAGTCGTATTTAAACGCACAGATTGTGCACTCATGCCAGTACCAGAAATATTAAATACATTATATAGACTCATAATTATGCCCCTTGCCCACCTAGTGCTTTTTTCAAGCCTTTAAACTTACCGCCTAAAAAGTTAATACTCGCTTGGTACTCCATTGCGTTTTGAACATACTTACTACGTTCTTCCTGCATATCCACAGTATTACCGTCACCGGTATCAGGCTGAGTGGGTACTCGATACAAGGTGTTACTTTCTAAACTATTAATAGATAGATCGAAGTGTTTTTCGTGAGTGGTCGACAAGCGCTTAGATTGGCTCGATTTAGCCTGTTCAAGGGCTTTTGAAAAATCGATGTCTCGCGCTTTGTAGTTTGGCGTATCTGCGTTAGCAATATTGGTTGCTAGCACTTCTGCTCTTTGCGAACGAGCAAGAGTAGCTTGCGGATGAATGCCGAGTGCTCTGTCAAAACTGATAGCCATAACTTCTCCAAAAAAGTGACTTTGAAGAAGTTATGCAAATAGTAAGCCAGAGCTACTGACTAATTATTTTTTTTGATAAATGATACCTGGATTACAGCGGATCATTTCAAAATCCTCGCTTAACCCGGTCATAGATTCTGACGCGCCTAGAAATAAATACCCTTTAGGGCTAAGGGCTTGGTGAAATTGTTTAATAATTTTTGCTTTAACTTCCGGTGAGAAATAAATCAACACATTACGACAAAAAATAATTTCAAATTTCCCCATAAGTGCATACGAATCTAATAAGTTTAAGTGGCGAAAACTCACCATCCGCTTTATATCATCGTTCACTTTTGCCATACCGTGATCTGAATCCGTAAAAAACTTACGACGTCTTTCAGGTGAAAGGCCACGTGCCAGCGCAAGCGAATCGTATTCAGCATTTTTACAGATATCTAACATGGTGTTAGATATATCTGTACCAACAATATTAACGCCCGCTAGTGCCCCTGGCTTTGACTGCTTAAATTCAGCGGCACTCATAGCGATTGAGTACGGTTCTTGTCCTGAGGAACTTGCGGCAGACCAAATTTTAATAGGTCTACGCAGCTCCGAAAGTTCAGGGAAAAGTTTATTCTTAAGCAATTCGAATGGATATGTATCACGAAACCACAGGGTTTCATTAGTTGTCATTGCATCAACAACTGCAGCCCTTAACTGACGTTCACGCGGGCTAAGCGTTTTAGTCACTAATTCTGATAAAGAGTCGACATCAAACCTTGCCATTAAAGGTGCAAGACGGCTCTTTACTAGGTACTGTTTATTGTCACCTAGCACAATGCCACATTGCTGCTCTAAAAAGCTTTTAAATTGCTGATATTCTTTATCATCTAAGTTTTTGTTCAAGTTTATTACTCGCTGGTCTAATCTTCATGAACCCACTTTTTAACCGCAGTAGCTAACTCGTCTGGGTTAAATTTCGCAATAAAATCATCAGCTCCGACTTTTTCAACCATCGCTTGATTAAATACACCACTGAGTGATGTATGTAATATAACATGAAGCGGTGCTGTTCTGGGATCAGCCTTTAGTTCGGCTGTTAGCGTATATCCATCCATTTCTGGCATTTCTACGTCTGAAATAAGTAGGGCTACTCGTTCAGTGACCACACTTTGACAATCTTTCTCGGCAATTTCTTTCAGGCGAACTAGCGCCTCGCGTCCATTTTTTGCCACCTCAGTTTGCACGCCTAATGGCTCAAGCGCCCGTTTCACTTGGTTTCGCGCAACTGTCGAATCATCGGCAATAAATACTATACGCTCACCAAGATCTTTTTGCATTTCACCATCTGAAACCAAATCAGCGCTCACCTCTGTGTTTACTGGGCAAATTTCATTCAGTATCTTTTCTACATCTAGTATTTCAACGAGTTCCTTTTCGATTTCAGTTACTGCAGTTAAATACGAATAACGGCCCGAACCTGACGGAGGTGGCATAATTGATTCCCAGTTGATATTAACGATACGCTCAACCGAGTCGACTAAAAAGCCCTGCACTGAACGGTTATATTCAGTGATGATAATAAAACAATCTTTTGTATCTTGAATCCCAGGGCCACCAATAGCTAAAGAAAGATCGATAACCGAAATTGTTTGCCCACGTATGTGCGCCACACCTTTAACGAAATGATTAGATTTTGGCATTGCCGTTAAGTTAGGACATTGTAAAACCTCACGTACTTTAAATACGTTAATTCCGAACCGCTGCCTGCCTTTTAACTTAAACAGCAACAACTCTAGCCTGTTTTGACCTACGAGTTGCGTTCGCTGATTAACCGAATCTAAAATGCCTGCCATTTCAATCTCCTAACTTGAAGCAATGAAAAGGAATACTTCTTGCTTCTTTGTTATTGTACTACCGTATAACCTTGATGTGCCATAATTTTGACACTCGCTAGTTATACCTTGTTTTACCCATAAAGCATAGTCGAAACATTATGAGTTTGTTTAAAAAAAATCTTTATTTCTTTATTTTAATACAAATTGCTGCGCTTGCTATGACTTCACTCAAAGCAAAGGTTTACAGTAAGTTAGAATTGCAGCAAATCGCAATAGATTATGTTGCCGATAACAAACAACCCAACCCTAACCAACACCCTAATTCGCAGTTGTCGATTACGGCGTTACCGCTCGATACTCGTATCAAAACGCGAACATGTCAGCGCGATTTGCAAGTAAGTGCCGCAAATCCTATCAATACTAATCGGCAATCTACTATAAAAATTAAGTGTTTAGATCAAAATAATTGGCAAGTTTTTGTGCACGTAAAGCAATTAGAGCTCGTTGAAGTGATTACGGCAGCAAAAGGGATCAGTAAAGGGCAACGAATTACCGCACAACATTTAACCAGCAAGCAAGTTGCAAAACACTTAACGCGTTCGAATCAATTTAAATCGAGTACTAACTTAATAGGTAGCCGCAGTAAACGAAATGTTCGTGCGGGACAAACTATCAACTACAATTATATTTGTACTATTTGTAAAGGCGATAAAATTACTATTTTGGCAAGCTTTAAAGGCATGACAATTAAAACGCAAGGTGAAGCGCTTGAAGATGGCCGCATAGGCGACAACATTAGTATTCGCAATGTAAAATCTAAAAAGAAAATTCAGGCAAGAGTTTTAAACACTGAGCTGGTAAAAGTCACAATTTAGCGCTGTACTCTAGTAGAAATTTCAGGTTAAATAAGAGGTTACAAATTTAATAAAAATAGTGCATTTTTTATTAAAGGTTGTACCCGAGATGCCGATACATAAGATGTGAAATCTTAGTAGAGAGAACTGTCATGGTTAATCAAATAAATCAAGGCTCAAACAGCCAAGCAAACGTCAGGCTTGAAAGCTCTAAGCAGCAAGCGTCTGAAACTGCTAATAAACAAGTGCAAGTGAATACTGCTACTGCAAAGGCAACTAGCGATTCAGTAAGCATTACACCGCAAGCTCAACAGCTTAAAAAGCTAAATGAAAAAGCGGAGCAATCATCAGGTATTGATGAGAAAAAAGTAAACGAGCTGAAAAAAGCGATCGCTAACGGCGAATACAAAATTGATGCAGAGAAGCTTGCTGAAAATATCAATAAGCTTGAATTTAAACTTTTCGGTCGATAGTTTATGAATCTAGAACAGATATTAGCGCAACAACTTGATGAGTTGAATACTATGGCTGACATCCTAAAGCAGGAATTAGAAGCTATCGTTGCGCGCGATCATGAATCTTTAATATCTGTTGTTGAAAGCAAAGTTGCATCGTTGCAGTCAATTCAGCAACGTGATCAACACATTGCCAAATTAATTGATCAAGACGGTTTTGATAAAGCTGAATATCAGCCAACAATCAACCAAATTAATCAGGTATTAGCTGACTGCAAAAAGCAAAATGACGTGAATCAAGTAGCAGCAAATCAAAGCCAGATTGCTTCACAAAAATTAAAGAATATCTTATTTGGTAAAAGTCATACCGGATACGACAAAACGGGCAAATCTTTCTCTCTACCTAACCCGATTGCTCGCGGGCTAAAAGCGTAATCTGAATTTACTAATAAAAAGTAACCTGCTAGTAGTAGGTTACTTTTTTTACGTTTCTTGGCTTTGTTTGACCAATATATAAGTCATGTACCAATTTCATATCTAGCTCAACTTCTGTTGCATACGTATCACCCACAGCGTAGCTTTTGGTCACTTTCGCACCACGTACAACACCTTGTACACGAACTTTCAAAGTATCATTACTAGCGATTAGGCCTTTAACGCTCGTTTGCGCGTCAACTTTTTGTCCGTAGACTTGTTCCGCGAGCTCACGATAAGCCTCAAGCTTTGATGCCTTCATTGCCATAATCGATTTTTGCTCTGTTGTTGTACCGGGTTGCAAACTGATCGGTGCATACCCTACCGCATACAGCACTGGGTAGTTATCTGGTGTTTGGTATTCATATTCAATATGTTTATCAAACAGTTGGCTACAGCCACCTAATAAATATAAGCTCGTTACCAGAGTTGATGTTTTGAAAATTGATTTCAACATGTTGCCACCATTCAAATGCATATTACATTTGAATTAGCAATTTTCGCGCCACTGTATAGTTTGGTACAGAAATTGAATATATAGACTAAGGTTTAAATTGAGAGCTGCGCTATGCGACATCTAGTATTACTTCTTTTTATTGTGAGCTTTTCGTCTCATGCAATTTGGTATGAATCAACCGGCCAAGCCAAAATACGCAATGGTAATGTTGAACAAGCTCGAATGATGGCAACCGAAAACGCTATTCAGCAAGCTCTACTTTTTTCAGGTGCGCAAGTTACTAGCCTACAGCAAGTGGTAAATGGCATTTGGCAAACACCAAGTACCCAAGTTTACTCTCATGGAGCAATCGATCAGATTGAAGTAATTGATGAAATTCAATCAGACAACACGCTCTCAATTACACTTAGACTAGATATTTTAGATAATAGCGAGACTTGCCAAAATTCATCGATTAAAAAGAATGTGGCTCTAACAAGAACAGGTTTCAAAACTCCGAGCCATGCAACTTATGGTCAAATTTTTGAATTACCAAAAGCATACAGCGAAAAGCTCGCAAAGCATTTGTATCAGTTTACCCATTTATTCAACACAAAAGCCGATATTAACCGTAAGCTTAATACCAAAAACCTGTTCACCGCGCATTTTGATGCCAACTCAAGCGCCCTTATTCAACAAATTGCCGACCAAAATAACAGTCAGTTTGTCTGGATATCGCAAATAGAAGACTTATCTCTTGGTGAGCAACAGAGTTCATCGTTAGCATTTTGGCAAAATAAAGCTTATGAGCGTTTTTTCTCGATAAACACAGCGCTATACAATGGCTTAACCGGCGAACTGCTGAAACAAACACACTACGATACATTTGCCACCTGGCAAACTAAAAAAACAGCCCGTATCGATGTGAACAGTGAAAAATTTTGGACCATGCCTTATGGACAAGCAATATCAGATATCAACTTAAAGCTTGGCCAAGATTTAGCAAGCTATCTTGCCTGTATTCCAGCGCAAGCACGTATTTTAAGCGTCGATCACGATACCGTGATCATTAGCCTTGGCGCTGAGAATAATCTAGTGAAAGGGCAAAAGCTGCAAGTAGCACTGCGCAAAGGATTTAATCAAAAGCAGCTTATTATTAATACTGATTACCAGTTGAGAGTCACACAGGTAAATCAAAACACCGCCATTGCCCAAGTGATAGGCGACAAACTCCTGGCAAATGTACAAATTGGTGATTTGGTTACGTTAGCAAGCTTCTAAGGGGCTAGAACCAAGAGAAGCTCAGCATTTAGTTTTAATAACCTGTTCTATCGCAAAATAACTCGGGTTAAACACGTAACCTTCAAGAAATACGTTAATCACGCGGCTACATAGCAATAAAAGATAGCTCGATTTAAAAGACTGTTTAATGACGTTCAAATAACAAAAAAGACGGGTTAAAACTTTATAGACTTTAATGGCGTTCCCGGCAGGAGTCGAACCTGCGACCCTTCGCTTAGGAGGCGAATGCTCTATCCAACTGAGCTACGAGAACGTTTTTTGATAGTACCAAAAACGACCACAGATTAAAATATCATTATAATCAAACAATTAATGAAAATGTTACGATAAAAACTTACGTTAGTGCTATACAAAAGAAACACCTAAGTATCGAACCAGTTTAGCGATATAAAAAAACCTAAACGTAGCCACAATTAAATTAGATTAGTGGCGCAAATATTGCTAATAACTAATAAACGTTGCCATAGCGCTTTATTCATAATGCGATGCATTGTTAGTTAAGCCTGACGTCCGTTTTACCTAAATTTATTATCACAAACAGAACGAATAAGTCTATTAATTCAAACTCTGTTTGGTAAAGGGTTTATTATGAGTTTAAAAGTAAAGTTACCACTAATTTCTGCATTGTGCGCACTTGCAAGTTGCCAATCAGTTTATACTGATAATGCAGTACGACTGTGTTTAGATGACGTTGGCATTTATCACAGATGTGGCTCATTACCACAAAAAAAAGCTGCTCCCATTCAAACCCCAAAACACCACAAGAGTTAAGAATAGATAAGCAAGAAACACCTTATTCAGCGCCACCAACAAGTTACGTGAATTTTAAATTGCTAAGTGAATATGTCGAACAGATGGTTATTTCGATGCAACTTAATTTAAAACAAGAAGAGTTACTATCGCCGATAGCAGTAGCTTCTTTTGTACAATTAGACTCAAGCCTTAATAACACTAACCCTCTTGGCAATCAATTAGCCGAAGCATTTATATCTGAATTGCAAAAAGTCGGCTACCCAATGATTGACCACAAGATCACTGGCGAAATTAGCATGACTTCGAATGGGGACTTTGTGTTTTCACGTGATGGGAGCGATATCAAAAAGCAGCAAAAAATAGGGTATGTGCTATCTGGTACGATGATAGCTCATCCTCATGGTACAATCATCAATGCAAGAATTGTTGGCCTTAAAACAAATGTAATTGTTGCTTCAGCACAACAACTAATTCCAGATAGAGTATTGAATAGTATCATTTAATAAAAGAGTTGCTACGGCAACTCTTTTACGTTTCAAAATCAATATCAAATTCCACATTGTATTTGGTTGCACCAGACAAACGGCTTTGCGCTACCACTTCACCGCCAACATAAATATGAATATCCCCTGAGTTACCACTATTAATAATGGTAACCGTGCCATGAGAAAATACGACCTCTTCATTGAGGTCATTTTTAATAATCCCTTTTGGTGAATAATCAAAACCGCTATGAGGCGATTCTTTTTTATTAATGGTTATTCTTACAAGGGTGTTTTTTTCAGCGACTAGAATGTAATAGCCTGGTTGCCCAAGGGCAGCTGTACATAATTTGCCTGTATGATTTGTTAATTGTTTTGTTGCTACATCTAACTCACATGTACCATAAACGGGCATTAATTTATTAAAGCGCGGAGGATTCATCTCAAGCACTTTCATGCCAGCATGAAGTTTCGCACTAAAAAGCAAAACGCAAATAATGAATAAATTTAACTTTCTCATTCTAATCTCGTACATCTATATCAAAACTTACATACGTGAGTTAATAGCAACCTCACTACTTTGTTTTAGTTAGTTTAAAGAAATCGCTTCTCTAAATACTCAATTTCAGTCGCTTCAAAACGCTTTATCAATCCCTTTTTATCTGTGATTTCATGTAGCTTTTTAGCTAGGCGGTTTACATCTGGATGATTGTAATATTTACCTATCACGAGTCGATATAATTTGCTCTGAGCGTGATATACAACTTCCGCTTGCTGCTCTAACTCACGTGGTAAAGATAAACTTTTCAAATAAATAAACGCAGAACTCTGTTGACTAAATGCACCATACTGAACTGTGTATACAGTAACATTTTCGCTTGCAAAATGAATAGGTGCCCTGATTTGCTCACGTAATGCAGGCTCTTTTATAATCGAAGCAACCTCAACAATATTCTCATTTTTGGAAGGGTTAGGCTGGTCTTTATGAGCTTCAGATAGCAAAGTGTGCTCTGTTCCTGAATTAACAACACTTGCCTGCTTCACAATAATTAACCGCTTATTATCGACTGGCTTATTATCATTATTCACTCGTCTGTTTGCCGGAGGGTGAACAAAAATCTGCCCATTATATTCATCTGAGCTGACTGCCGGATCATGATTTTCAGTCGTAATTACTACTTGTTCTGACTTTTTAATTTTTTGAGAGTCAGACGGCAAATGCAAATAAAATGGCGCCATTTCAACATACCCACCTTGAGTTGGTGTAGTAAACTCATATTGATTTGGTGAACTTATTAAACCTCTTTTATCTAAATCATCTCTTTTAAGCCTAACGAGATAGTGCCCAGGATTGAGTTGAGGAAACTCAAAGTAACCATCCTTATCAGTCTTAGTTAAACCGATAAATTTATTTAGCTCATCAAAAAGTTCAACGGTAACTTTATCAATACCACTGTCAACTTCAGATAAGAATACAAACCCCGATAAATCCGTTTTAATGGTAAATGGAATATCCCCAACAAGATATGAGCCAGGATGAGTATATACTTGGTAACGTGACGCAGGACTGACACTATCGACCCAGCGAGGTGTAAATGTCACCACGCTATTTGTCGGTACATCATTTAATAATATGCGACCATTAGCTGCAGTCTGCTTTTCTAACCAATTTTTAAATGGGCCTACTTTGGCACCTTTTATTGCATAATCATTTTCATCGAGTATGCCATTTGAGTTTCTATCTAAATATGCATTTAAGTCTAAGTTTGCAGCCCCCAACTTACCTAAACGAGATACGTCAAATCCGCGATTATAGGGGTCATAACTAAATGAGAATCGTACACCAACCGATAGATTCCAATACTGATTACTATCATAACTAGCCGTGGTAGTTAACATTGCATAGCGCATTGGCCACGCTAAACTGCCATCAAATTGCCATTCACTATCAGCATCTGGTCTATACGTTATCTGGCCTTTTGTATTTAAATTATTACTGAAACGCTTGTTAATACTTGTAGTTATTGCGTTTATTTTTGAATCGTCATCTATTGTGTATGTAATGCCATTCACGACTCGGTACGAACCTATAGATAATGCCGCACGGAAATTACCAGAAAGCTGAGGGTCCAATTGTTCATCTGCAAACCACGAATAATCAAGGCTATTAGATAGATTTAGTGAGCCAATATTCTTATGCAAAATCAGGCCTGCGTACGAATCGCTACTCTGCCCTTTGCGATCATTCGAGTAATATAAATCATATGAAAATAAACCAGTTGAATCACTGAATGAAATATCGAGTTCTTGCTCAACGGGTTGTTTCACACCTTCCACATGGTGTTCAGTGACCTGATAATTAACCTGATAACGTTGTGTATGACTCAACATACCATTTAACTGTACTTTAGCGCCTACTCCACCCGAAAGTTCATGATATACCTCAGTGTTTAACAACGCATTTTTTAAACTTCCAGCTAATTTAAAACCAATAAAATCTCTATTAGATTTACGCGTAAATTCTCCGCCTAACTGCCAAAAATCACTTATCCCGTAGTCAGCCGAGAAACGAAAACTATCAGGCTTAAACCCATCTTCAAACACTGAGTTTCGACCAAATACTTCACTCCCATCATCTAAAATAAAGCCATCAAACCCAACTTCGCCTGCGGATAGCCAGTTACTTCTTAGCTCGATCGATTCGTATCTAATTTCTTCTTCACCAAATGGTCCAAACAACTTAATTTCAAATAGGTTTAAACCATATCGTGTATCTACATTTTCAAAACTATAACGACCATTTTCTGGTACGGTTTGCTCCGCAACAAAGAAGCCGTCTCGATAAAGCTCCACACTCCAACCGGGTGTCGCAAACCCTTGCACATTAGTCTTACCAAATTTACTACTATAGTTACGTGGTCGTTTATTAAAACTGGCCCCCACACCGGATACATTGTTATCAATCAAGCCGCCTGCTGGGGTTGAAATGTCACCTAAACTATAGGAGTTTATTCCACCAAACAAAGGTTCTTTAGGAGAAAGTGGAAAGCGTGTTAAAACGAGACTACCAATCACATCCTGTTGATTAGATTTACTTAATGACAAAAAAGCGGAGTGATAAAGAAAATCGGAGTTTGTTTGTATTACTGCATTATACGTAGACTCTTCATCACTTCTGCCGCCATAATTCAGGCCAACTGTACCCGTTGGTGGGCTGTACAAATGATACTGGTCACGAAATATCTCTGTGGCTGTAAAAAAAGGCGCTTCATTATCAGTAGGTTTATTTCGCAGCACTTTGCGTTCTAGATCTGCTCGAAGTATTCGCTTTTGCAATGGGAACAAATAGTCTTGTGCCGGTTCAACGAATAGCTCCAAATTCGAAAAGTTTAATACCAACTGACCTTCTACCATTTGAGATAGTAAAGCCATGCTAATATATAACCCAAATTCGTCTTCACTCCAGAAATAAAGCCCTTGCTCTAAATCAAAAGACGCTTTTGAATTGCCAAGCTCGAGTAAGTATTGTGTTTCTTCGTAAGTCACACTAAACGAGCGTTGCTCACGACTAACCGCGACATTGAGTTCTAGAGCTTGAAATATATCATATGCAGGTAGTAATAGTTGATTATCAACTTGGTATGCTTCAATTCCCTCTAACAATAATTGATTATCGAGTTTTACGTTCAGCAATACATAATTTTCGTCATTAAAATCAACTTGTTGAATTTGCCCAAATACCGGAAACGCAAAGAGACTTCCCAATAAAATTAGGAAGCGCACTACTAATTTAACCATATTTTTTCCGCTACAATTTTACATTATAATTTATAGCGGCTTTGCCGAACTCTTTATCTTCCTGATAAGTAACAATAAACTGATTACTTGAAATGTCTTTGAGAGGCAGTTTGAAATCTCTAAATGTCACAGCTTGCGATAAAGTAACATTTTTTAAACGCGCAACCTCTTCACCACTTGAATCAGTTACGGTTAAACTACCAACCCAAGCACGCGATCCCTCGCGCGATACCCGAATTGATGCGACTTTGCTTTGTTTATCAATATGAGCCGACTCTATTTTAACGCTACCTTTTGGATCTCCAATGCGCACATACACTGGAATATTAAAGTTAACCGTTGCAGCCAGTGCATTCTGCTGACCTAAAATAGCTTCTTGAACACATTGCATTCGGATATAACTAAGATAATCACCTTCTTGAAGATTAGGTCTGCGACGAAAAACTAAACGCGCTGTTTGGCTTCTGTCTTTTGGAATTGACACGCTGCGCGGCGAAAAACGCAGTAAATGAGATGCTGGAGCAATCGCTTGTTGCTTTTCAACCTCAATTACCCCATCTCCATTTTGTTGATTGTAATGTACAAAACCCAACTTACAATCAGCTTTAGCATTACCCATATTAGTCATTTCTAGCGATTGAGTTCGCTGTTTTTCGGTGAATAGAAAGCGCGTTTGGTTAAACTGAACTTGAGCAGCTCCCATGTTCGCGTTGACCTGCATAGATAATACGCATAGTAATATACTGGAAATTGAAGTTAATTTTTTCATACTGCTTCCTAATAAATAACATCAATAATAAATGTAGAAATAAGTGGTGCGGATGTATTAAGGGTCGATAAATCATTAATGGTTAAAACACCACCAACATAAAGCGTCGCTTGACCATTGGCTGAAAGATTAACCTGCGTACCGGCTCCACCATTTGGAATAACCGTTGCGCTAACAGAGCCAGAAGCTGATTCAGATAACCCTAATGGATAAAAGATACCTTTGGGTTCAAAACCCCAGGCGCTACCTAAACGATCATTGCTACCAATTAAAGACACCGTAATGGCTTCACCTTTCACACCACTCAATTCATATTGACCAGGTGTTAGATCGTTAGATATTGGGCAAATTGTATTATTTGAACTTGCTGTTCCAATAATATTAGAAGGTGTAGTATCTGTAATGCTTGTAGGAGAAAGTAACATCTCACAGTCGCCTCGTTTTTTCATGATTGAGCGACCAAAATTTACCACCTGATTTTCGAAAACTAATACCGGAGAGATTGTTTCAAATTGCACTGATGCGGTGTACGTTTCTGCATTTGATTTATACGCAGTTAAAAACATAGTGCAAATCATATAACTTTTTAATATGAATAGACTAACTCTACTTTTTTTCATTGCTACTTCAAAACGACATGAAAAATTTTCTACCTATAAAGCAAAAACTGAGCCACTATTCGTTATTAATATTTCACACATAAAAAAACCCGCTATGCGGGCTTTAGAATTCACATTTGTATTGTTTTTTAGTAAACAACATCAATTGTAAAAGTGCTCGTCAACGGAGCTGAAGTATCAAGTGCGTCGTTATTAATTGTTAATGTTCCCGCAACTACTAAATAACCATTACCAGCAGCAGAAAGTGCATTAGTTACGCCTGCAGCTGAATTGTCTACAGGTACAGCGGTTGCCGCACCAGAGGCTGTTTCTGTAACACCTAGTGGAATGTATTTACCTTTAGGAGTAAAACCCCAATCACTGCCTAGACGGTCATTTTCACCAATTAGCTTAACAGTAACGGCAGCACCGCCTACACCACTTAATTCATAAGTACCTTGTAAAATATCATCGGCACCGTCACATATACCTGCAGAAGGCGCAGCCAATGCACCAGACACAACAATCTTTGCAGTATCTGCAACATCATCTAGGATAGGCTCAGCAACACAGTCACCACGCTTTTTCATTATTTTTTTACCAAAATCAACAACTTGAGTTTCAAAAACTTGAACTGGAGCTACTGTTTGGAATTGTACTGTTGCAGTGGTAGGTTCAGCGTTTACTGCCGCAGAGAAAGAGGCTGCAATCGCGAGTGGAAGTACTACTTTCATCATAGTATTCATGATTTACTTTCCTTTTACATTATAATCATTTGAAGCAATGAGAGGTATAAACCACACAAGTTCCTATGTAGTAACCTCTAATCACGTTTTGTATCGGCAACTATTGCTGCTTCTTTAGCAAAAAATTATAAAAATTATAAATTTAGGCTTTTTTTAGATTACGCTCGCTTATCTCACTACCAACATTTACAATGCAAGCGTAAAACAAACTAAATACCAAACCACTAACCTTCATTTCGTATGCGCCGTATTTCAAAAAAAAGCACAACAATCCAAATCAGCAGTCTTTTGCTATCAATTAGCTTAACGGGATGTCAAATTATTGGCGACGTAAATCAGTCACATATGGATACGTTGCTTCAATGGAACAAAGCCGCTACGCAAAGGAACAGTATTTTACAGCGAGCAAAACTACAACTAACTACTCAATTACGCTTTAAAGATACTGAATATGGAACAAAATATTGGTTTGATAAGTTTACTGTTGGTGGCACTGACAACAAATACACTATCAACTTAATCAACCCATCATTTAGTGAAAAAGTGATTTGCAGCTGGTATTGCGAACTGCTTAGCGAAGTTCAAATAAACGACTATGACAAAAATACCTATCTCTACCAATTTAGCAAAGCTCAGCAAACCAATATCGCAGATATGTACGCCAAGCTTTCGACGCTAAGCCTTGATTTAGAAAAGAGCGAAATACCGGTTGATATTATTAACGCGAGAATAACGTTAATAAACGACAGTGAAATAAAATTTGATGACTTTGATTCTGCTTACGCATTTTTAACCGCAGCCTTAATGGAAGAGAGCTTTACGCCTAACAACACAACGTCTCTCGTCCCTGAAGACCAACAAAAGATTAAATCAGCAGCGTCATTAAATCAGCAAGTGTGTACGTTAAAAGATAACTTTTTTGGGCATGTTATCGCAAAGAATCAGCAAGGTATTGCTGTTAAATTGATAGGACAAGCAACGGGCAAAACTGGTTTAGGCTTAAAGACATTACCTTCTGGGTATTTAAAACATCACCAAGAAGGGTTTTCATATATTGCATTAAACAAAGTGCAAGTATTTAAACACAGTGATGTTTATACCTGCACTATCAAATACTAACGTACAATATTGGCGTTATTGTATTGATACACCATCGCGCTGACCATGCGGCCTTAAGTCTTCGGTAATATAGTCTGGAATAAAGCCCTGCGCTGTCGCAACAACAGCTTTCGACTCTAACCCGACAATTCTTGCATTTACCAAATGGCCTGCACCATGTTTTACAAGTGTCCCCGTTAGCACATACTTAATTGGTAAACTCGGCGCTAACTCCATATAGTCACGGCTTAAGATAAAGTCACCTTTTTCAGTCACTCGAAAGAAATCGGTTAGTTTAAAATCAATTACTGGAATACCAAATTTGTGCATTTCATGGATAAAACTCTCGGCAATCTGATTACCTAAAAGGCTAGCATCTGTATAGTTACCATCCAAAAACACGAAGCTAGAGACACCAATCGCTGTGTCTGCGTTTACATATTTAAGGTTTTCCATCAATTGGTGGCTCACACCACGAACATAATGATTAATATTGCGATTGCTCGCCTGATCGTAAACATAGTTGCTTTTACTACTATCAAGTAAACGTGCACTTTGAAAGCTACCATCAGCGTTGAACATTTTGTCATTTTCTTCCGACGCAACTTGAGCCGATACTCGCGTTGAGCCTGCTTCAGAATCATAGTCACTGGTATCTATTGAAGATGACTGACAAGCTGATAAACACAGCGCTAATAACGATAAACTGAAAGCTCTCATTTTAAACCTCTCATTTAATATTCACTGCGGTAAAGCAAGCCATCTCGTTGCATTACTTTTTCATGACTCCACGCAACTTGCTTTGGCATATATCGCGTAGCAGCGGCCAGAACATTTTTGGTGCGAGTATCTATAATTTTAACATTAACAACATAGTTTTCTTGTTGTGTAGCAATTGTGCCAGATACAAAGTAATCAATTACGTGTTGTGTTTGTAACTGTGATTTATCGCGACTTAAAAAGCGTTCTTCACTACTGGTTAACGCAATTTCTTGAACGGTTTTAACCTCGACTAGCGTGAAGCCGGCTTGTGTTAGCAAGGTCGCGACGCTCTCTTGCATTTGCAATGCGATTTCAGGCACGCCTTGTGTCTCGTTTTCCAAAGAGAGCGATTTAACTGGCAAAAATGTGCCTACGGCAAAGACTGCATCTTGCTCTACCTTCATCGGTTTACTAATAAGCTGCCTAACAAGAGAGGCGGCATAATAGTGCAGCCTACTGTTATTATAGCTTGGCTGTTGATTATCTTGCTCATCAACTTGCTCAACCGATGACGAGCAACCAACAAGCAACACCATCATTAAAACTGTAAATACACGCATCTCACAATCGCTTCATATTGAGTCTATAATGTTCCAGTATATTCAAAGCAAAAAAAATGCCACTTTGAAGTGGCATTCTCAAAAAGCATTGAAAAACTACAGTAAAGACTGAATGTGCGCCTTTAACTCATCTTTAAGGTCATCACGACGCAGAGCATATTCAATATTAGCTTTCATATAGCCAAGCTTTGAGCCGCAGTCGTGGCTTTTACCTTTCATGTAGTAGGCATCGACTGGCTGCTCTTTCATTTGCATTGCAATGGCATCGGTAAGTTGAATCTCATTTCCAGCGCCCAATGGCGTTTTCTTAAGGAGCGGCCAAATGGATTTATCTAAAACGTAACGCCCTACCACAGCAAGATTAGAAGGTGCTTCATCGCGCTTTGGCTTTTCAACAATATTTTTGATTGCTGTACTGCCACCAGGCAGTAGTTCATTGCCGTTAATATTTACAATACCAAATTTATCCACGTCTTCATCAGCAACCTTTTCAACCATTATTTGACTGTGGCCAGTTTCATTGAAACGGGTAATCATGTCAGCAAGGTTATCTTTATGTAAGTCGCAGCTCGCGTTATCTAAAATTACATCAGGTAACACCACGGCAAAGGGCGCATCGCCAACGATTGGCCTAGCACACTCTACCGCATGACCTAACCCTTTTGCTTCACCTTGGCGTACGTGAATAATCGTCACATCTTTTGGACAAATCGCCTGAACTTCTTCAAGTAATTGACGTTTAACACGGCGTTCTAACGTCGCTTCTAACTCAAAACTCGTATCAAAGTGGTTTTCAATCGAGTTTTTACTCGAGTGCGTTACCAATACGATTTCTTTGATGCCAGCTGCGGCAACTTCTTCAACAATGTATTGAATTAATGGTCTGTCGACGATCGGAAGCATTTCTTTTGGAATAGCTTTGGTTGCTGGCAACATACGCGTGCCTAAGCCTGCTACAGGAATGACTGCTTTCATTATTATTCTCTTCCTTAATTGTAGTTATACGGCAAATGGGTATTTAATCGCCTCGTGATATTGATAGCCTTCCACCGTAAAATCATCGGTGGTCACCCATGTTTCAATATCTTCTAGCGTTTTAATATTTGGGTTAATGGTTAAGCGTGGAGACTCGAACGGCTCGCGTTTTAGCTGCACATCACGCATTAACTCAAGTTGGTTTTCATAAATATGGGCATTTACAATTTTATGGTATGCCATACCCGCTTTTAATCCACAGATTTGTGCCATTAATGCTAATAAAACAAAACACTGAATCTGGTTGAAGTTAAGACCAAGCGGCACATCACAGCTGCGCTGATAAGATGTTAGATAAAGCGTATCACCCAACAGTGAGAATGTATGTGTGTGCATACATGGGCGTAAACAGCCCATATCAAACTCACCTGGATTGTAAAAAGTTAAGATTTCGGCGCGATCATCAACGCCATTTTTAAGGTTATCAACAATCTTTTTCAGCTGATCAAGCGTTGTACCATCGGGCTTTTGCCAAGCACGCCCCTGAACACCATAAACACGGCCCATATCATCTTCACCTTTACGGTGCGGATTGTTTAGCCACGCGCTATTTTCATTAGCATTGGCGTTCCAGGTATTACAACCAATTGCTCTAAATTGTGCAGCGTTATCGTAGCCACGTAAATAACCCAATAACTCGGCAATCGCGGCTTTATAAAAGCTTTTACGTGTCGTAATTAATGGGAATTTGTTGTTGGCAACATCGTACTCTAAATCAGCATTAACGACGGTTAAACAACGAATTCCCGTACGTTTATTTTCCACCCAATGGCCTTCATCAACAATACGCTGACATAACTCTAAATACTGTTTCATGCGTTACACTCTTTTTGTTGGCGTTTTGCAGCCCAGAACATTAAACCAAGGCCAGCTAAAATCATTGGAAGCGACAAAATTTGCCCCTGCGAAATAATACCGCCATAAAGGCCTATATGTGCATCGGGTTCACGGAAATACTCAACAATAAATCTAAAGAAGCCGTAGCCAAATAAGAATAAGCCACCAATAACGCCTTCAGGGCGCGGCTTTCTATTAACAAACTGGATGATCGCAAAAAGCACTAAACCTTCTAAAATAGCTTCGTAAAGTTGCGACGGGTGGCGCGCGACAGGGCCACCTGTTGGAAATACCATCGCCCACGGCACATCAGAGGCGCGGCCCCATAACTCACCATTAATAAAGTTACCGATGCGGCCGAAAAACAAACCAAGCGGTACAAGTGGCGCAACAAAGTCACCTACTCCCAACAAGGTTTTATTTTGTTTTTTGGCAAACCAGGCAATCGCCGTTACCACACCTATAACACCACCATGGAACGACATGCCGCCTTCCCAAATTTTAAATAAGTACAGTGGGTTTTCTAAGAAGTAGCTAAATTGATAGAAGAATACATAACCAAAACGGCCGCCTAAAATAACGCCAAGCATACCGTAAAATAATAAGTCACTCGTTTGCTCTTTAGTCCAACCACTATTTGGTTTGCTTGCCGCGCGAGATGCTAAAAATGAAGCCGTTACAAACGCAATCAAATACATCATGCCGTACCAGTGTACTTTTATTGGACCTATCTCAATAAACACTGGATCAATATTTGGAAAATCCACTTATTTCCACCTTTCCTTTTTAACTACTTAACATTCTAATTGCGACAATCACTAACAGTGCCGCAAAAATACGTTTTATTATTTTTACTGGTAAATACTGCGCCGCTTTTGCGCCAAACTGTGCAAAAAACGCCGACGTTAACACAATTCCGATTAATGCGGGTAAATAAACGAAACCAATAAAGCCTTCGCTTACATCATGGTATTGCAAACCTAAGCTAATATAACCGACTACGCCAAAAGTAGCGATTAAAATGCCACTCAATGCCGCACAACCGATGGCTTTTCGCATATCGAGTTTAAAATGCGTTAAAAATGGCACTAATAACGCACCGCCGCCGATGCCCACCATGCCAGACACCGCACCAATAACACTGGTTCCCAAAGTTAAAATACTGCCGTGAGGCAATGCTGATTGTGCTTTTGGTTGATGCGGTAAAATCATTCTTAGTGCGATAAAAATAACGCAGCTGGCAAAAATCAACTGTAGCGTATCGTTACTGATACCTGTGGCAATCACGCCACTTAATAATGCACCAACTGATACACCAACTAATACCCAAGGGGCTATTTTCCATGGAATATTTTGATTTTTATGATGAGCGTAAGCAGAGCTTGATGAGGTAAATATAATCGATGCCAGCGATGTAGCGATAGCAACGACCATAGCTTGATCGGCAGGCACTAAATTTAGCGCTAATAGAAGGTAGCTCAACACCGGTACAATAATTAATCCACCACCAATACCAAGCAGTCCAGCCAAAAACCCAACCAAGCAGCCAAGCGCCATACAACTAAAAAAAACTATCGAAATATCAGACATGAACAACCTAAGTTTTAGTGGACTGCGCTAGTATACAGAATTTGGCTTAATTTGTGATGAATTATAAATTCCCTTAATAACCGATGCACTTGTTTTGCATTTTTTGCCGCCAGACAGGTTACTAACAGTTGTTCCATATCGCTGGCGTTTAAGCGTCGTAATACGTATTTCACTTTATTAATCGCGCTTGGACTCATACTTAAATCACGATAACCCATAGCCACTAACAACAGCGCGCCTTCAGGGTCGGCAGCCAGCTCACCACACAAACTAAACGGTAGCTGATAATCGATACATTGAATCGCAATGTCGTTAAGTACGCGCAGTATTGCAGGGTGATAACTATCAAATAAATTAGCAACGCGTGCGTTAGTTCTATCAACCGCCAGCATATATTGCGTTAAGTCATTACTTCCCACCGAGCAAAAATCAACGCACTTAGCCCACTCAGGTAATAAATAAACACTGGAAGGTACCTCAAGCATAATACCTACTTGTGGCATTTCTAACTTTCCTTGCTCAGGAAGCCACTCATCTTGCAACTCAAAAAAGGCTTGTTGAATAAGGCGCTTTGATGACTCCACCTCATTTACGTCAGCCACCATAGGCAACATAATTTTTAAATTACCGAGCCCCATATTGGCTTTCAGCATGGCTTTTACTTGCTCTAAAAACAGTTCAGGGTGATCTAAACTAATACGAATACCACGCCATCCTAAAAATGGGTTTTCTTCCGAGAAACTAAAATAGCTTAAGCATTTATCACCACCAATATCCAAGGTACGCATGGTCACCGGCGACGGGTGATAGGCAGCTAGTATCTCACGATACCAGGCTTCTTGTTCTACCAAACTTGGAAATGCATTTTGTTGCATAAACCAGGCTTCGGTACGGTATAAACCGATGCCATCCAAATATTTGGCATTTATCAGATCATTTGAAACTTCAAGCCCAGTATTGGCATATAAGCTTATTTCTTCCCCATCAAGCGTTACCGCCTCAAGCTGATACTCGGCATCAAATGCATCGTGTAAACGTGCATCTTCTCGCTTTAACTTAGCATATTCGTTTATAAGCGCTTTGGTCGGCGAAATATAAACACGGCCAGCATACGCATCTAAAATTAAAAACTTATCTGCCACATGGGAAATCGGTAAGCCAGATAACCCCCAAATTGCGGGAATCCCCATTGCACGCGTCAAAATAGAGGCATGTGAGTTTGCCGCACCACTGATGCTCACTACCCCTGCTAACATCTCTCTTGGAATTTCCGCAAGCATAGTAGGCGTTATGGTATCGGCGACCAAAATAATTGGCGCATCAAAATGATGCTTTTTATATTCACTGTTAAGCAAATGATGTAATACGCGAATACCAATATCTTGAATATCAATGGCGCGCTCACGAATGTAGGTATCTTGCATTGCCATAAATTGAGTAACCAAGCCTTCAATCACTAACTTTAATGCACTTTTAGCACACCAGCCCTCATAAATTTTAGCTTCAACTTGGTCGCCTAAACTCTTTGCTTCAAGCAGTTGTTCATAAACGGTAAACACCGCCAACGTTTCTTGACCAAGATCGCTATCAAGTTGCGCAGCCATGCGGCGAAACTCTTTACGCGTGGTAATGACCGCGTGATGGAAAAGTCGAATTTGTTCGCTATGAGCGTCGCATTTCATCAACTCTAATTGACTAAAATCGATACTTGGCGCCATCACATAGGCTTTACCAAGTGCGATGCCTGGGGCTGAGCTTAATCCTTTTAAACAGGTAGTCTTTTGCTCAGATTCACTAAATTCGAGTAAATGCTGGATTTCCGCATTCGCTAACTGCGCTGCCAATTGAGCTGATAAGGTAACTAAAAAAGACTCTTCATCTTGACTGAAAACTCTTGCGAGTTGTTGCTGCACCACAATAACACCGAGGATCTTGCCTTGATGCACAATCGGTACTGCTAAAAACGCGTTATAGTTTTCTTCGTCAACTTCAGGTGCAAGTTTGAATCTTGGGTGGGATTTTGCAAAAGCAAGGTTGATGGCTTCTTCGCGCTGGGCAACTAACCCAACTAAACCTTCGGTGAAACCAATTCTGAATTCACCAACCGCTTTAGGGTTAAGACCATCTGTTGCCATCAAAACAAATGCGTCTTGTGCATAATCAGCAAAATAGACCGAGCAGCACTGTGTTTTCATAGTGCTTTTAACACTTGAAACAAAACACTCAAGCGCCGCTTTCAAATTACTTTGCTGCGACACTTTTTGTGCGATTTCTCGTAATGCTGTTAGCACAGTTACCTCATTAATTAGCGCCTGTTCCGCCAGCCTTGGTCTTTTTTATGAAATGGCATTGCATGAGGTGCAAACTCTTTCATAACGCGGCGGTAAACGTCTCGTTTAAACGAAACAACTTGGCGTACTGGATACCAGTAACTGACCCAGCGCCAATCATCAAATTCAGGATGATTGGTTTTAGACAAATCAACGTCTTCATCGGGACAGCGTAATTTAAGTAAAAACCATTTTTGCTTTTGACCAATACACACTGGACTTGAATCTCGGCGAATTAAACGCTTTGGTAACTTATAACGTAACCAGTGTTTAGAGCTTGCAATGATTTCAACGTCTTCGGGTTTTAATCCAACTTCCTCATTCAGTTCTCGGTACATGGTTTGCTCGGCAGTTTCACCTTGGTCAACTCCACCTTGTGGAAATTGCCACGAGTGTTGACCATAACGTCTAGCCCAAAATACCTGTCCCTGATTATTACAAATAACTATTCCAACGTTGGCACGGAACCCTTCGGCATCTATCACCCGCATGTGCCTCTTTTAATTCTTAATATAGCTCGATTGTTCCATAATCCGTATCTAACAGCAAATGAAAAACCAGCATATACTCAGGTTACCCACAAGTTGTGAATAAAACTAAAAATAAACGCACATTTCTCAAACAAATCCACAATCACCTCTTCAAAAAGCACACTTCTCCACAGATTCTGTGGATAACATTGTTTATATTTGTGTATTTAGTGCATAAATACAGCAGAGCAGTTAGTAAAACCACAACACCATAAAAAATATTTCTTTATATATCAGTTAATTAACCGAGTTAAACACAATAAAATAGGCACATTCAAAAAGCAGTGCATTTTATAACCAAATAAAACAATCCTTTAAGGTTATCCGTAATCGGTAAATTTGCTAAACTGCGATTTTAATTTATCGCGCTTACTGTATGAATAAACCCTTACCACCTGCTAGCACCTCTGAACTTATGACGCGCGTTAACGATATCGCTGGTTTAACGTTAGGAGAAGTAGCAGCAAGCTATGCATTCAACACCCCGGAAAACTTATTAAGAGAAAAAGGCTGGATAGGCCAGCTTATTGAATATGTGTTGGGCGCGACCGCAGCGTCAAAGCCTGAACCTGACTTTGAGCATTTAGGTATAGAACTTAAAACATTACCCATTTCATACAGTGGCAAACCGTTAGAAACAACTTATGTGTCAATTACACCGCTTACCAATTTACACGGTGTAACGTGGCAAAACTCAGTTGTGAAGAAAAAGCTTTCCCATGTTTTGTGGTTACCGATTTTATCTGAGCGCGATCTCGCACCAACCGATCGTATTATCGGAAATGGTTTTTTATGGAAGCCCAGTCAGCAAGAAGAAGCCTTACTAAAAAAAGATTGGGAAGAACTCACTGAAATGATTGCCCTTGGCAATATTGAGCAAGTAAACGGGCATTTTGGCCAAGTACTGCAACTGCGCCCAAAAGCAGCCAATAGCAAAGCACTTACCCAAGCTATTGGACCTAATGGCAAAGAAATTATGACCTTGCCACGGGGGTATTATTTAAAAACAGAATTTACCCGGCAAATATTAGCCGAACAGTTTGGTGCTGGGTAAAAGAAAGCGTTTAGAGTTCAAGATTGAGAGAGAAAATCTGAAATCTGAAATCTGAAATCTGAAACCTGAAACCTGAAACCTACAAAATAAAAAAACCGCTGCAAAACAGCGGTTTTTTTTCAGCTACAAATTAAGTGTCAATTACTGACCTTTAATTTCGCTACGACCATTGTAAATCGCTTTTTCAGCTAGCTTTTCTTCGATACGAAGAAGTTGGTTGTACTTAGCAACACGGTCAGAACGACATAGTGAGCCAGTCTTAATTTGGCCTGCCGCAGTACCTACAGCTAAATCAGCAATAGTTGCATCTTCAGTTTCACCTGAACGGTGTGAGATAACCGCTGTAAAGCCAGCTTCGTGCGCCATTTGAATTGCTTCAAGTGTTTCAGTAAGTGAACCAATTTGGTTGAACTTGATTAAGATTGAGTTACCAATCTTTTCATCAATACCACGCTTTAAGATCTTCGTATTAGTTACGAATAAATCGTCACCAACTAGCTGTACTTTGTCGCCGATCTTATCTGTTAGTACTTTCCAACCTGCCCAGTCGCTTTCGTCTAAGCCGTCTTCAATTGACACAATTGGGTAACGTGCAGAAAGATCCGCTAGGAAGTCAGCAAAACCTTCTGAATCGAATACTTTACCTTCACCTTTCAGGTCGTACTTGCCGTCTGTGTAGAATTCAGATGAAGCACAGTCTAGCGCAAGCGTTACATCTTCATTCATTTTATAGCCAGCAGCTTCAACCGCTTCAACAATTACAGCAAGCGCTTCTTCGTTAGATGATAAGTTAGGTGCAAAACCACCTTCATCACCAACAGCTGTGTTTAGGCCACGTGCACTAAGTACTTTCTTCAGGCTGTGGAAGATTTCTGCACCCATGCGAAGTGCTTCTTTAAAGTTAGGTGCACCTACTGGCTGAACCATAAACTCTTGAATGTCTACGTTGTTATCCGCGTGCTCACCACCGTTGATGATGTTCATCATAGGTACTGGCATTGAGAACTTGCCCGGTGTACCGTTTAGTTCTGCAATGTGTTCGAATAACTCTTGGCCTTTGTCTTGTGCTGCTGCTTTAGCGTTTGCTAGAGAAACAGCTAGAATCGCGTTCGCGCCCAGTTTTTCTTTGTTTTCTGTGCCATCAAGATCAATCATGATGCCATCAATGTCTTTTTGCTGGTGAGAGTTTTTGCCGATTAAAGCGTCAGCGATTGGACCATTGATGAAATTCACCGCATTTAAAACACCTTTACCTAAGTAACGGCTCTTGTCACCATCACGAAGTTCTAGTGCTTCGCGGGTACCCGTTGATGCGCCTGATGGTGCACATGCACGACCCCAAATGCCGTTTGCTAAATGTACTTCAGCTTCAACAGTTGGGTTACCACGTGAATCCATTACTTCACGACCAATGACTTTTACGATTTCAGACATCTTATATCCTCTTTCCCATAAAGGTTGTTGTGCTAAGCCTGCGAAGGGTTCAAAATCACAGGCAGTTAAAATAAAAAAGCCGCGACACAGGTCACGGCTTAGTAATTAATTTTCGTCTTTTTGTTGCGCGTATGCTGCACCCACGAAGCCTTCAAATAAACGATGGCCATCGCGAGGTCCTGAGGTAAACTCAGGGTGGAACTGAGCTGCTACAAACCAAGGGTGGTTTGGATGCTCAATCATTTCAACTAGCTTTTTATCTTCTGATAAGCCAGAGAACACCAAGCCTGCTTTCTCAAGTTGCTCAACATAGTGGTTATTCACTTCATATCTGTGGCGGTGACGTTCGAAAATTTCTGCTGCGCCGTATACTTCACGCGCTTTAGTGCCTTCAACTAAGTGACACTTTTGCGAACCTAAACGCATTGTCCCGCCAAGGTCAGACTCTTCAGAACGTTGTTCAACGTTACCCTCTTTATCTAACCACTCAGTAATTAAGCCAATTACTTTATGTTCAGCGTCCGCATCGAATTCAGATGAGTTTGCGCCTTCAAGACCAGCAACATTTCGTGCAAATTCAATTAAAGCAACCTGCATACCTAAACAAATACCTAGGTATGGTACTTTGTTTTCACGTGCGTATTGTGCAGTTAAAATCTTACCTTCAACACCACGGCCACCAAAGCCACCTGGTACTAAGATACCGTCAAGACCTGCAAGCATCTCAACGCCTTTTGTTTCAACGTCTTGTGAGTCTACATACTTAATATTAACCGTTACACGGTTCTTAAGACCTGCATGCTTAAGTGCTTCGTTAACTGATTTGTAGGCATCTGGCAATTCAATGTATTTACCAACCATACCAATCGTTACTTCACCGTTTGGATTAGACTCTTGATATAAAACTTGTTCCCACTCAGCAAGATCCGCTTCAGGTCTTTCAATGTGGAAACGACGACATACTAAATCATCAAGACCTTGCGATTTAAGCAGCGCAGGAATTTTATAAATGCTGTCGACATCTTTTAATGAGATAACGGCTTTTTCTTCTACGTTAGTGAATAACGCAATCTTCGCACGCTCATTCGCAGGAATTTGGCGATCTGAACGACAAATAAGAATATCAGGCTGAATACCAATCGAACGTAACTCTTTTACTGAGTGTTGTGTTGGTTTTGTTTTCACTTCGCCCGCAGCACCAAGGAAAGGCACTAGTGTTAAGTGCATATATAGTGCAGCTTCACGGCCAAGCTCAGTACCAAGTTGACGTAATGCTTCAAGGAAAGGTTGTGATTCAATATCACCTACCGTGCCGCCAACTTCAACGATAGCAACATCATAACCTTCTGCACCATCCAGTACACGGCGTTTGATATCGTTTGTAATATGTGGAATAACTTGAATAGTTGCGCCAAGGAATTCACCACGACGCTCACGACGTAATACGTCTTCAAATACACGACCCTGCGTAAAGTTGTTACGCTTGGTCATTTTGGTGCGAATAAAACGCTCATAGTGACCTAAGTCTAGGTCAGTTTCAGCACCGTCTTCAGTAACAAATACTTCACCGTGCTGAATAGGGCTCATAGTGCCAGGATCAACATTAATGTAAGGATCAAGCTTTAGAATCGTTACGTTTAGACCGCGCGCTTCTAAAATTGCAGCCAATGATGCTGCAGCAATACCTTTACCCAAGGAGGAAACGACCCCGCCTGTAACGAAGATAAATTTTGTATTCATGTGAACCCTAAGATGTCAGGAATTAATAGACAATATTGCCGTTAAAGGCAATCAACAAGACGGGAAAACATTATACTAAAAGTTGCCATTTTGCTCAAATGAAATTTACGCTTTCTCAAGCTTTTTAACACGCTGCCAAACCGCTTCCATTTCTTCAAGGCTTGCTTCTTTCATTGGTTTTGATTTCGTAATGGTTAATTCAACCGAATTAAAACGCCTTACAAACTTATTATTAGCGTTACGCAGTACCTGCTCAGCGTTAAACCCTAAATGGCGAATTACATTTACTAAAGCAAAAAGTAAATCCCCCAACTCTTCAGCTAACTTTTCATCTGGCCCGTGTGATTCTAACTCTTCGCGTACTTCTTGAAACTCTTCTTCTACTTTATCAAGCGCGCCTTTGACTGATGGCCAATCAAAGCCAACACTGGCAACTCGTTTTTGAATTTTTTGCGCGCGAGTCAACGCTGGTAATCCATGTGGGATATCATCGAGGGTATTCGTTTTTGACTTTTGTTTACGCTCAGCCGCTTTTTGTTCTTCCCAATTTTCTTTTAACTGCGCTTCAGAAAACACCTCTTGATTGGTAAATACATGAGGGTGGCGGCGCACTAATTTATCGCAAATGGCCGCAACAATATCGTCAAAGTTAAATAACTGCTGCTCTTTGCCAAGTTGGGCATAAAAGATAATTTGAAACAATAAATCACCCAACTCATCTTTAAGTTCAAGTAAATCCTCTCGCTCAATGCAATCAGCTACTTCATAGGCCTCTTCAAGAGTGTGCGGCACAATTGAGGCGAAATTTTGCTGCAAGTCCCAAGGGCAACCACCATCGGGGTCACGCAGTTTACTCATTATATTAAGCAGAATTTCAATATTATGACTTTGACTCATTAGGTTCTTACCGCCGAAAAAACGCCATCAACTTGCGATAGCTTAACTAACAATTTATTCATCTGCTCAATATTGTTGATTTCAATCTTCATTTCAAAAATCGCGGTTTGACGCGCATTATTGGTTTGCAGATTCATATTCAGCACATTGGTTTTCTCATTAGCAAGCACTGACGAGATATCACGCATCAACCCTTGGCGATCGTTTGCTTCAATGCGAATCGTTACCGCATAGTGTTCACACACTTCATCAGCCCAGCTCACATCAATAAAACGCTCTGGAAATTGGCTTCGTAAATGTTCTAACTGCTCACAGTCACTTCGATGCACTGCAATGCCGCGCCCTTGAGTTATAAACCCTTGTACGCTATCGCCCGGCACTGGTTCACAACACTTAGCAACATGGCTTAATAGACTGCCTACACCATCAACAACAATACCGTTTTTATCGCCCTTGCGCGGTTTTGTTGATTTACGGAACTTAGGGAGCTCATCATCTTGCGGTAGATGTTTATTTTGTAAAAAGTTAATCAGCTGGTTTATGCGCACATCGGCCGCGCCAACCGCAACTTGTAAATCTTCTATCGAATTCAAGTTAAAACGCGTTAATGCTGCTTTTAAATCTTTGGTTTGCAAGCTCAGCTTAGCAAGTTCCGCATCCAAAATTTCTTTACCAGCGGCAAGGTTTTTATCGCGGTCTTGTTGCTTGAACCAGTGATGAATTTTAGAACGTGCACGTGACGATTTTACATACCCTAAAGACGGGTTTAACCAATCACGACTTGGATTAGGTTCTTTCTGCGTAAGAATTTCAACTTGGTCGCCAGTGTGAAGCTCATGAGTAAACGGCACAATTTTGCCGAACACTTTTGCACCGATACAGCGGTGTCCAACATTCGAGTGAATGTAATAAGCAAAATCAAGCGGTGTCGCGCCCTTTGGTAAGTCGAGAATATCGCCGCGCGGCGTAAATACGTATACACGGTCTTCCACAACTTGGTTTTTAAGCTCTTCAGCAAACTCTTCGTCGTCGACAACTTCTTCTTGCCACTGTAGTAACTTTCTTAACCAACTGATTTTTTGTTCGTAACCTGAGTTTTTACCCGGCAATGAACCTTCTTTATAAAGCCAGTGTGCGGCAACCCCAAGCTCTGCATCTTGGTGCATCGCTTGGGTGCGAATTTGAATTTCAACAGTTTTGCCTTCGGGTCCAAATACAACCGTGTGAATAGATTGGTAACCATTAGCTTTTGGTGTAGCAATGTAATCATCAAACTCTTTATTGAGATGACGCCAGTTCGTATGCACAATACCTAGCGCTGCATAGCAATCTTGTAATTCGTTAACCACTACGCGCATAGCGCGAATATCAAAGAGCTGATCAAACTCGTAATTTTTGTTTTGCATCTTTTTATAGATGCTGTAAATGTGTTTCGGTCGACCGTAAACTTCGGCTTCAATACCTGATTCAGCAAGCTTAGCTTTTACTAATGCCACCATATTGCTCATGTAACTTTCACGCGCAATGCGCTTATCATCGAGTAATTTAGCGATTTCCTTGTATTTTTCTGGATGAAGGTAACGCAGTGAAAGATCTTCAAGCTCCCACTTTAATTGACCAATACCCAAACGGTTCGCCAGTGGTGCAAAGATGTTGTCCGTTTCTTTGGCGGCAATTACCCGCTCTTCTTCAGAGGCGTTTTTTAGTTCGCGTAACAAACACACTTGCTGCGCGAGTTTTATTACCACAGCGCGCACATCTTCCACCATTGCCAATAGCATACGGCGAATATTATCAATTTGCGTACTGCCTTTGCCCTGGAAACTTAGCGCACCGAGCGCCGCCATTTGTTCAACACCTTTTAGAAGCTCTACAACAGATCTTGAAAAATGTTTGCTTAAGTGTTCTTTAGCGAGCTTGCCGTTTAAATAAAGCGGCGTTAGAAATGCGGTTAACAGGGTTTCGGCATCCATATTAAGCTCTGCAAGAATTTCGACAATTTCTTTGCTAGCAGGCAAACTGCTTTCAAATTCGTCGTCTAATTTTTTTTGCTCGCAATATGCTAGGCAATAATCATAAGCACGCTCAAGCTGCTGTTGCTTATCGTCGCTTAAGGCCAACATCTCTAGCCACGCTTGAAAGCCCTCTAGATTAGCAAGTAAGTGCGATTGCCTAATGGATACCATGTCTATTAATTCTCCTTTTCAAACAACGCCATCGTTTCAATATGGGACGTATTAGGAAACATATTCATCAATGAAATTTTACTCACCTTAAAGCCAGCGTTAATTAAAAGCTTGCTGTCACGCGCCATGGTTACTGGGTCACATGCAACGTAAAGTATACGAGAAAAACGCTTTAATTTAAGTTGAGTTAGAATATCAAACGCCCCCATACGCGATGGGTCTAGCAATAGTACCGAATACTCACGATTAAACCAGTCTTGCGACTTAATATTTTCAGATAAATCTTGGCAATAGAAATCGATATTGGTTAGTTGGTTATGTGCTGCGTTGCGTTTGGCAAGCTCAATTGCCGAAGCGACCCCTTCCACCCCAACAACACTATTCGATTGTGTTGCAAGTGGTAAGGTAAAATTACCCACACCGCAGAATAAATCGAGTACATTGTCTTGTTTAGTGAGATTCAGCCACGTAAGTGCCTGTTTAATCATAGCTTGATTAACCTCGGCATTGACTTGAATAAAGTTATCAAAACCAAAAAACAAGGTTAATTGATAATCATCCAACTGGTAGTAAGGTAATTCATCGCCTGTAAAAGTACCTTTTTCACTATTTAGCACCAACTGCCAATCATTTTCATGGCAAATACGCTGGAGCTTTGCAATATCGCTATCTTCTAGCGGCTTAGTGTGGCGCACAATTAAATAGTTACCGCTTTGCACCGAACACAATTGCAAATGTGAAATCGCATCACCCGCCTTCAACTCTGGGAGCAAGTTACGTATTTCGGTAAAAACCGATTGCCAAGGTTTAACGAGCACGTCGCAGCGTTCGATATTAATGATTTTCTTTGATTGCTTTTGTCTGTAGCCAACCAAAAAGTTATCTTTTTGCTTATCGTAAATCACCGCAATACGGCCACTACGACGATAATGAGTCGGGTTGCTTGCTAACGCATCACACCAAGGTAAATTATTTACCTCGGCGAATTTTTCAAACAATTTAGTTACTGCGGCCTGTTTTTCAATTACTTGCTGAGAAACTTCTAAATGCTGCAATTGGCAACCGCCACATTGACCGTAATGTTGGCAAAATGGCGCAACGCGATGCTCGCTTGGCGTAATCACTTTTACGGTTTGGTATTTTTCGAACTTACTTTTATTCGCCAATTGTTTAGCTAAAACAGTTTCGCCTGTTATTGCCCCTTCAACAAATGCCACTTTTTTATTGCTACGCGTTACACCTAGCCCTTCATGGTTCATTGAGTCGATGTTTAATGTTTGTTTCTCTACTGAAAGTTGCTTTTTTTGCGGTTTAAAAAACCTTGCCACTGTGATTACCCTATAAATTGTTTGCCTAATATCGCTTTAGTCTTTAACCTTAACTCAGTGTCATAATAATTTATTATAACAATCGCACCCGATGAGTAGATTTGGCTTAAGAGACTGGATAATACTATTAACTTTAGTACCCACCTTAACGGTAGGTATTATCCTAGGCAGTTATTTTACCTTAACTCGCTATCAAGAACTTAACGATTTTCTCACAGAACAAGGGCAAACCATTTCCACGCCGCTGGCAAAAGCCATAGAGCATGCGCTAAACAGCAACAATATTGTTGAATTAAAGTCGGTTATTAGTGATACACACAATCAACACGCTCCACTCATAAAATCAATTGTATTATTCAATGCCGATCATGAACTTATTCTCACCAGTAACTATTACCCAGAGATAGAAGAGTTTAAATTTGAAAACGGCAACGCATTGCCAAAACAGCTTTACATTAAACAATTTGATAAAAGCATTCTGTTTTCGCTTCCAATTTTCGATAAAAACGCACTGTCACAAGACAGCTTATTAATTTCCCAACATTTACCAGTAAAAGCCTATGTAAACGTAGAAATTAGTAACGACCGCGCAGTGATTGCGCGCCAAAGTGCTTTGCTGTTTAGTATTGTGATTATTGGTTTAGCCGTAGCCATCGCGTTAGTAATTGCGTTTCGTTTTTCTAATCGCTTAAGTGATCCAATCAAAAAGCTGGTGTTTGCGGTTGATCAGCTAAAAAGTGATGAATTAGAAACCGGACTCGATGAGCGTATGGCAGGCGAGTTTGAAATTTTAAGACGCGGCCTTAACGATATTTCGGCCAATATGGTTACGCAAAAAGATGAAATGCAGCGCCATATCGACCAAGCTATTAGCGACTACCGCGAAACGCTTGAACAATACGAAACACAAAATATTAAGCTAAATTTTGCCAAACGCGAGGCGCAAAGAGCAAACCAAGTTAAATCTGATTTCTTAGCGAAAATGAGTCATGAGCTCAGAACGCCGCTTAATGGTGTTATTGGCTTTACCCGCCAGTTATCTAAAACACCACTCAATAAGCACCAAAAAGATTACCTCGATACCATTGAATTTTCGGCAAAAAGCCTGCTCACAATTATTAGTGATATTCTAGATTTCTCTAAGCTTGAAGCGGGTGCAATGGAACTTGAGCATATTCATTTTCAATTGCGCGACACCATTAACGAGGCACTCACTTTATTAGCACCGAACGCCCACGAAAAGCACATTGAATTATCGCTATATGTTGCTGATGGGATTTCCGATCATGTAATAGGCGACCCTACCCGCTTTAAACAAATTTTAATCAACCTTATTAGTAACGCGATTAAGTTTACTGACAATGGTAGCGTTACTATTGACGTAACCGGCCGTATGTTAAGCGACCATAAGCAAGCACTGCTTATTTCTGTCAAAGACACCGGCATTGGCATCGATAGCAATAAACAAGATTCGCTGTTTTTGGCGTTTGGTCAGGCCGATTCCAGCATTACTCGTAAGTTTGGTGGTACCGGTCTTGGTTTGATTATTACCAAACACTTAGTTGAAGCAATGGGCGGTAAAATTTCCTTAAATTCAGCGCTAGGCAAAGGCAGTTGCTTTACCTTTAATGCTGAACTTGAAATTCCAAAACACCAATATGCGGTAGATTTACCACTTGGTCCGTTAGAGCAAAAACGCGTGTTATTCTTTGAACCGTTTGAACACAGCTTTGAAGCCGGCAAAGAATTATTAGAAAGCTGGCAGTTAAATGTGACTGCATGTGCAACATTTGGCGAATTGGAAGAAGCGCAAAATCAGGCGTTTAATTTTGATATTGGCCTGCTTGCTGTGAACATTGACCCCAACGACCTACACGCATGCCGCGAACTAATTAAGCGTGCACGGGAAAAATGTGATTACCTATACGTATTAGTTAATACCATATCGCATAGCTATCGCGAGGTGGTGATTAATGCCGGCGCCGATGCGTGTTTGTCAAAGCCAATGAACCATCGCAAGCTGTGCCATACACTTGCCGCCCCATACAGACTTGATCACCCAACTATTAGCACTCCGGCAACAGATAAAGAAACATTGCCATTAAAAGCACTTGTGGTGGATGATAACGACGCTAACTTGCGCTTAATGTGTGCACTACTGCGCGACAAAATTGAAAGTTTTGATACCGCACATAATGGAGCACAAGCGGTTAGCCTTGCAAAAAGCCGTAAGTACGATGTGATACTGCTTGATATTCAAATGCCGATTATGGATGGCGTAACCGCATGCAAACTCATTTTAGAATCGTCTCTTAATGAGCAAACACCGATTATTGCCGTGACTGCGCATGCACTTGCTAGTGAAAAAGAGTCGCTGTTAAGCAATGGCTTTACCAGTTACCTAACCAAACCAATCGATGAAGAAATTTTAATGAAAACCATCGCAGAGTTTGGTTCAAAAGATTATCAACCGAAAGTACAACCCGCCAAATTAATTAGCAGTGAACCACCGTTTTCGAGCAATATGATTGATTGGCAGTTAGCATTACAGCGCGCTGGCGGAAAAGAAGATCTCGCGAACGAAATGCTAAGCATGTTATTGCTTAGTATTCCCGAAACACAAAAGTTAATTAGCGAAGCCTTTGGCGATAGTGACAGCAAAGAGCTATTAAGTATTATCCATAAATTTCATGGCGCCTGTTGTTACACTGGCGTGCCCAAAATCAAAAACCTAGCTGAAACTATCGAAACTGCGTTAAAACAAGCACAAGCGCTTAAAGACATCGAACCAGAAATATTTGAACTGCAAGATTGTTTATCGAGTTTAATGCAAGATGCTGGGGCAATTCAGAGTGTAGAGTAAAAGTTTACCGTTAAAGTAGACTTAAGATTTTGACGGGGACTTGTGAGTTTAATCTCTTCTAAATAATGGAATAAGTGCTGGAATGTCGCTGCTGCTAAAAGCAGCGACAAACACAATTTACATTCTTGCTTCTAGCATTAAGCGTTTCATATCTGAAACGGCTTTTGCTAAGCCATCAATCGCTGCACGCGCAATAATTGCATGGCCAATATTAAGCTCGTAAATTTCTGGAATGGCGGCGATTGGTTTTACATTATGATAATGCAAACCGTGACCTGCGTTTACGGTTAAACCTAAATCTGCTGCGTATTTACAACCAGCGGCGATACGCGAGAGTTCTTCATCACGGTCTTTATCGTTTTCAGCGTCTGCATACGCGCCGGTATGAATTTCAACAAATGGCGCTTTTACTCGAGCACAGACATCAAGTTGCGATTCAATTGCATCAACAAACAGCGATACTTTAATACCGGCTGCACTGAGTTTTGCTACTGCATCGGCAATTTTTGCTTCGTTGCCAATCACATCTAGGCCGCCTTCGGTGGTAAGCTCTTCACGTTTTTCTGGCACTAAACATACGTATTCTGGATTTACCTCAAGCGCTATACCTATCATTTCATCGGTAACGGCCATTTCTAAATTCATACGTGTTTGAATGGTTTTTGCCATTACATATACATCACGGTCTTGAATATGACGGCGGTCTTCACGTAAGTGAATAGTAATACCATCTGCACCAGCGTGCTCTGCAACGGTTGCTGCATGTGCTGGGTCTGGAAATTGCGTGCCACGGGCTTGTCTTAACGTTGCGATATGGTCAACATTGACCCCTAATAAAATATCTTTCATAAATTAAGATCCAAATAATTCTCGGCTTTTCAGTTTTTTATACCCTAAAAGCGGATTAAGTAAATAGCGTGCCAGTTGTTTTGCTAATGTACGCGTTAGCTTATCAGAAAAGTCTAAGCATGCAATTTGTTGTATTTGCTTTCCACTTAAACCTCGGCGACTACCTTTTAACGACAACCAACCCAGTTCATTTTGATACTGGTAGTACGTATCATCTTTCAATTCAGAGCCGTGAGCGTCAAAAGAAAAATCTAACCCTACACCTAGCGCTTCTAATAATTGAAATTCAAACGAACGTAAAATGGGTTCGTAGTCTTCATCATTCGCTAACTGTGTTAGATGCTGATGATACAGCTCATATATTTCATCAAGTGGTTCATTGATAGGTGTTAAGCGAGCGGTCAATTCGTTGAGATAAAAACCACAGTACAAGGCTTTATTTTTGAGTGCGACAAGGCTCTCTAGTTCGTATTGGTTTAAGTATTTGATATCGCCTTTGCCAACATATTGTACGCTAAGGCGACTAAATGGTTGTAGATTGGCTTTTTGTTTGATGCTATTGCGGCCCTTCACACGAGCCAACAAGCGGATATGACCAACACCTTGTACCAACAAGTCCAACATTAACTGCGAGTCGCTAAATGGACGTGAATGCAGTAAATAAGCTGGCACAAAGTGTTGCATTGATTAGGCCTTAGTCTTCACCATAGCCTAAGCTGCGAAGTGCGCGTTCATCATCAGCCCAACCTGATTTCACTTTTACCCAAAGTTCTAAGAACACTTTATTATCAAGCATATCTTCAAGATCTTTACGTGCTTCGCGGCCGATTACTTTAAGCTTTTCGCCTTTATTACCAATCACCATGCGTTTTTGTGTTTGGCGCTCAACCAAAATTAAGCCATTAATTTGCCAAACGCCGTTATCCATCCATTTAAACTGTTCAATTTCAACAGTCACGGAATACGGTAGCTCGTCACCCATAAAGCGCATTAATTTTTCGCGGATCACTTCTGCCGCTAAAAAGCGCATTGAGCGATCGGTTACGTAATCTTCTGGGAAGTAAAATTCACATTGAGGCAAAGTGTTATGAACGTGCTGTTTGATTTGCTCAACGCGTTTGCCATGCTTTGCTGAAATTGGGATCATATCAAGGAAATTACCTTTCGTTGCTAACCACTGCAAATGTGGTAGTAACTCTTCTTTTTCCTTAACGTTATCTTCTTTGTTAATAGCAAGAATGACAGGCACGCCACTGCCCATTACCTTAGTAAGTACCATCTCATCGTCGTCTGTCCAACGGGTACCTTCAACCACAAAGATAATCAGTTCCACGTCACCAATTGAACTTGATGCAGCGCGGTTCATTAAACGGTTAATTGCGCGTTTTTCTTCGCTGTGAAGACCTGGAGTATCAACATACACGGCTTGGTATTTGCCTTCAGTATGAATACCCATAATGCGGTGACGCGTAGTTTGCGGCTTACGTGAAGTAATACTCACTTTTTGCTCAACCAAACGGTTTAACAGCGTTGATTTACCCACATTTGGGCGGCCCACAATGGCAATCATGCCACAGTGAGTATCAATTGGCGCATCTAACAGGTCTTTATCAAGCGTCATCTTTAATCATCTTCAATGCAAGCTCAGCTGCTTTTTGTTCTGCTTTACGACGCGAACTTCCTTTAGCTACTACTTGAGGTTTATTCTCAATTAAGCACTCAACCGTAAATACTTGGTTGTGCGCTTGGCCTTTCGTATCAATTACATTATAGCTAGGCAGAGGGATCTTGCGGGCTTGCAGATACTCTTGTAGCAAGGTTTTTGGGTCTTTTTGATTATGCCCTGGGGTAATTGCTTGTAAACGCGTTTGATACCAGTTAAGTACTAATTCACGACATGTTTCAATGTCTGAATCTAAAAATACAGCACCTATAATTGCTTCAACGGCATCAGCAAGCGTTGATTCACGGCGATAACCACCGCTTTTCAGCTCACCCGGACCAAGGCGAAGAAAATCGCCAAGTTCAAATTCCACACCAAATTCCGCCAATGTTTGACCGCGTACTAGCGTTGAGCGCATACGGCTTAAATCGCCTTCACGGGCTTTTGGAAATTGATGATACAAAGCATCAGCTATAACGAAGCTCAAAATCGAGTCACCTAAAAACTCAAGGCGCTCATTGTGAGCACCTCGGTAACTTCTATGGGTCATTGCTTGCTCTAGCAAGCGAACGTCGTTAAAGCTGTAACCTATCTTCTTAAATAATAAGTTTACGTCTTTAGTCATTATTAACTTGTTAAAAGATTATTGAATTTTGCCAAGGCGTTCAAAGCGCACACCAGTTGGCACCCAAGACGGTAATAAACTGTCTTCGTCTTCTGAAAAAGTAAAGCTCATCCAAATAAATACTGCTTTACCTACTAAATTTTCTTTTGGTACAAAACCCCAAACACGGCTATCTTGGCTGTTATCGCGGTTATCACCCATTGCAAAATAATGGCCTTCTGGTACACGCCACTCGTCTTGTGCCGTACCCGCTTGCTGATAATAGCGACCTGATAGTTCAGGCATTGCTGGGTTAATTAAAATATCGTGTGTTAAACCTGAAAGCTGTTCTGTCGCGCGAATTTGTGGCACACCAGCGAGCATAAACTCACCTTGATTTACCAGTTCACGTTCCATTTTATTAAACTGACCACAAGTTAAGCCTTGGCTATCACTTTGCTCTGCATCACATTTAGGTTTAATGTAAATTTCTTTATTGCGATAAATAATGGTATCGCCCGGTAAACCCACTACACGTTTAATAAAATCAATTTTATCGTCTTCTGGGTATTTAAATACAAACGGGTCACCACGCTCTGGCGTGCCAACATCCATCAGTTGCGAGCGCCAAACTGGGTCTTTTACACCATAAGAGTATTTTTCCACCAGAATGAAATCACCTTTTAACAAGGTTGGCATCATTGAGCCCGATGGAATTTGAAACGGTTCATACAAAAACGAGCGGAAAATAGTAATGGCGGCAACCATAGGAAAAATCGACTGCGCTGTTTCAGCAATTGAATGCTGCGGTGCAATCTGCTCGATCACTTCTTCGGTTAACGGCACACCACTTGCGCCTTGCGCCACGGCAATACGCTCTTTACGCTTAGGCGCGTAAACTAAGTGATCGATTAACCAAATTAGGCCCGAACCTAAGGTCAACAATACTAAAAATATTGAAAAATAACCCGCCATGTCATTAACTCCTTACTTGCCCACTTTCAAAATGGCTAGGAAGGCGTCTTGAGGTACTTCAACATTACCGAGTTGTTTCATACGCTTTTTACCTTCTTTTTGTTTTTGTAATAGCTTTTTCTTACGTGATACGTCACCACCGTAACACTTCGCGATTACGTTTTTACGAAGTTGTTTTACAGTAGTACGTGCAATTACGTGCCCGCCAATGGTTGCTTGAATCGCAATATCGAACATCTGACGCGGAATAAGCTCTTTTAATGCTTCCGCTAATTGACGACCACGTGATTGAGATGCATCACGGTGACAAATAATTGCCAGTGCATCAACACGGTCACCATTGATAAGAATATCAACGCGAACCATATCGGCTGGTTGGAAATGCTTAAAGTTATAATCAAGAGACGCAAAACCACGACTGGTTGACTTCAATTTATCAAAGAAATCCATTACTACTTCACCCATTGGCATTTCGTAAGTAATCGCTACTTGGTTGCCGTGATAAGCCATTTTTGTTTGCATACCGCGTTTTTCAACGCACAGGGTAATTACGTTACCAAGGTACTCTTGTGGCACAAGAATATTTGCTTCAACGATTGGCTCACGAATTTCTTCAATATTACCAACTGGCGGTAAATCAGATGGGTTGTCGATGTGAATAACGTTGCCGCCCTTTTCAACAATCTCATACACTACCGTTGGTGCAGTAGTAATAAGGTCCATGTCGTATTCGCGCTCTAAACGCTCTTGGATAATTTCCATGTGTAGCATACCCAAGAAGCCACAACGGAAACCAAAACCTAGCGCAGTTGAGTTTTCTGGCTCATAGAATAACGACGCATCGTTTAAGCTTAGTTTTGATAACGCATCACGGAAGCTTTCGTATTCGTCTGATGAAATTGGGTACATACCCGCATACACTTGCGGTTTTACCTTTTGGAAACCCGGTAATGGAGCATCAGCTGGCTGACGTTGCAAGGTGATGGTATCACCTACTGGTGCACCGTGAATATCTTTAATACCCGCGATAACAAAACCTACTTCACCCGTTCTTAACGTGCCCGTTTCAGTTTGTTTTGGCGTGAAGATACCTACTTTGTCGGCAATGTGAACTTGACCATTTGACATGATCTGGATTTTATCGCCTTTTTTCAGCTCGCCGTGTTTAATACGCACAAGTGATACAACGCCCTGGTATGGGTCAAACCATGAATCGATAATCAGCGCTTGTAATGGCTTTTCTGGATCACCTTCTGGTGGTGGAATATTTTTAACAATGTCTTCAAGTACCGCGTCGATACCTAGACCTGTTTTTGCACTACACTGAGTTGCACCCGTTGCATCAATACCTACGATATCTTCAATTTCTTCTGACACGCGATCAGGATCAGCTTGCGGTAGGTCGATTTTATTTAGAATTGCGAGTACTTCTAAATCCATTTCAATCGCGGTGTAACAGTTAGCAACTGTTTGTGCTTCTACACCTTGACCAGCATCAACTACTAATAATGCACCTTCACACGCTGCTAATGAACGCGAAACTTCATAGGTAAAGTCAACGTGTCCAGGTGTGTCGATAAAGTTTAGTTGGTATGTTTCGCCATCGTTAGCAGTGTAGTTTAGCGTAACACTTTGCGCTTTAATGGTAATACCACGCTCACGCTCAAGGTCCATTGAATCCAGTACCTGCTGTTGCATTTCGCGATCAGATAAACCACCACAGACTTGGATTAAACGATCCGATAAAGTCGATTTACCGTGATCAATGTGGGCAATAATAGAAAAGTTACGAATGTGCTTCATATGTTGGATTCAATACTTCTAAATAAATAGGGTTCAAAATCAAAACGCCGATTTTACCCTTAATTTGGGCTAATCACCATTAATTTGCGTGATTGGTAAGCTGATTGGGTGAATTTTTTTTATTTTAATGCGATTTTTAAGTCCCGTTTGCTTCGCTTTTGCTAGCAAAAACCCCGTATAACCACCTAGCAATGCAGATAAAATTTGCCACCCTTCACTAACAACAAAGACAGTGCCGCAACTATGGTAAACACTAAAGCAAGCAGCAAAGGCACCATGTACGTCCACAACGACATTTTAATGACATGAGAATCATCTAAGGTTAAATCGACTTTTTGCCCGACTTCAAGGGCAGCATCACTTACAATCGTAAGTTCTGAACGTTTATTAGCAAATAGTTTAGCAAAGGTAAGCGAGCCGCATTTACCATCACAACCACTGCATGCTTGGGGTTTAGGTAATGCAAAAGTGACCAAAGTATTATCTACTTTGGCCACCGTAAACGTTTTTTCAATCATTAGTTAGCGCGTTGAACTGATTCTGCTACTAGTTTAGCAGTCATTGGCGGCAATTGACCAATCACAGAGACTTCATAGCCTGGTGCTTGATGAATAAATACCGTTGTAGCACCTGCCGAAAGCGCTTTGCTACGACTATTACTAGCAAGCGGTCTTTGAATAAAGACCGACACTTCAATTAACCCGTCACTGTAAAGATAATAATCGGCAAGCTCACCGTTTAAGTTTAACGTTTGACGCTCTGATTTTACCAGTGCGAAACCCGTTGGCATAGCATCAACTTGCCATGTTTCAATACTTTGCTCTTCTTTTACAGCGGTTACTGGCGCAGGCAGGTTTTGCTGACTCATTTCGATAAGTTCAACACTCGGTTGTTCACTAAAACTAACGTTAGTCATTTGCAGCTGCTCAACAATTTCGCCAGCGGCCGACACATAGGCTGTTTTAAGTGGCAGCTTTGAATGCTCATCAAGCCACAACCAGTAGTTGAATTTTGCTTGGTCTTTTGACTCGATACGTACTAACTGCGCTACACGACCTGATATCCGTGACTTGCCACCAATTGCAAAGTGATAATTCGGTTCCAGCTCACTGATATCGTTAAAAATAATACTTGGGATCGGGCCAGCTAAAGACGAGCTGTTTAAAGAATAAGGTGGGTTTTGTGGCTCAAAGTAGGTAACTACATTGCCAACACGCAACATTTCAACACCCGCACCGTCGAGCAGACTTAAGTGCTCGAGTTCAGTGCCTTTGTAATTTGCATGTCGCCACGCGTAAGGTTCTATATTATTTCGCCCTTTTACAACTACAAACGAGGCGGTAAAGTTACTGTTTTTGACCGTATTGGCCATTTCTAATAAAAGCTGTTTCGCTTCATTAGGTTCAGAAGCAAAGCTTGGCAACGCAACTACAAGCCAAGCTAAGACAACGAATATTCGCATCTACTGATTGTTCTCCAACTCGTCTTCTTTCGCTTTTTCAGCTTGAGCAATACGCGATTGTCTTTGATGCTCTAATAACAGCGCACCTAGACGTTTTTCTTCAAGCTCGCGCAGTCCTTTTTGAGCGGTTTCAAGCGCAGGTTCAGTTGAATAACTTACTGGCGTTGCAGTACCACCAAAAGGCATGGTTTCTAAATTTTGCAGTTGTGGCTCAGGGCTAATGATATCTGCATCCTGGGGAACAGATTGCACGCCAATTACCGCAACAGCAGCAACACTTGCTGCAATTGCCATTTGGGCAAACGGTTTTTTCCAATTTGAGATTGCGACTGTGCTTTGTTGATTTACCGCAGCAACTTGCTCAGTAACGCTTGGCGCTTCTGGCACTTGGCTGTAGGTTTCTTCTTGTTCTAATGCCAGTGCAACTTGATCTGCGATATCGATTTGGATAAGTTCTTTGCCTTCGCCACGCATTACATCACCAATCAGTGAATAACGCGATGCAGCGTGCTCTAACTCATCCCCCAAATGTCGGCTTTCGAGGCTGTGTTCGTCATCAAACAATGCCGATATTTGTTCTTTTCGTTTCTCATTCAAATTAGTCATAAAGTGACCTATGCATTATTTAAAATTGGATTAAGTCGATTATCGATTGCCTCGCGAGCACGGAATATCCGCGATCTCACTGTCCCGACAGGACAGTCCATTATCATGGCAATGTCTTCGTAACTTAACCCCTCTAATTCGCGTAATGTAATTGCCGTTTTAAGATCATCCGGTAAGCCGTCAATGGTCCTAAAAATTACCTGCTTTATTTCATCGCTTAGCAACAAGTTTTCTGGTGTTGAATTACTTCTCAGTGCATCAGCGCCATCATAAAATTCTGCATCATCCGCATCAACATCGTTGGCTGGCGGACGGCGCCCTTGTGAAACTAAATGATTCTTAGCACAGTTAACAGCTATACGATAAAGCCAAGTGTAAAAAGCACTGTCACCGCGAAAACCCGGTAACGCTCTATATGCTTTAATAAACGCTTCTTGTGCAATATCAGCAACATCTCCATGGTTAGAGACGTAACGTCCAATTAAGTTCGCAACTTTATTCTGATATTTTTTAACTAGCACATTGAATGCGTTTTTATCACCCTGCTGAACTTTTCTTACTAGCGCTAAATCCAAATCCTGCTCGCTCATTCGAGCCGGTACTCCTCTTAATTTATAATCTTTCTCTAGTTCCCAAGAGTAATGTCACAATATAGGACTCAAGGAGTTTGAAAAAGTTCGAAACATTTTATAAAAACTTTAAATCAATTTATCTTTGTTAATCTTAAACATAGATAAATAGACTGTCACAGGGTCACTTTAACACTTTTCCTTAAGCAAAATTAGCATAAAATCACGTTATCGCTATTTCTTCGCTGTTTTTCACCTGCTTATACTGCCTGGTAAAAATGGCTGTGCGACTTTTGTCTTTTTATCATTGTCATAATTGGTGTTATTATATGCCAAATAAATTACCTGCATTGTAAAGTGATACCTGTATGACAAATACACCACAGTTAACAACCGATGTTGTCATCGTAGGAAGTGGTGCTGCTGGACTAACCTTAGCGCTTACCTTAGCAAATCACTGTCACGTCACCGTATTAAGTAAAGGGCCATTAACTGAAGGCTCAACCATGTATGCCCAAGGTGGCATCGCCGCAGTATTTGATAAAGAAGACAGTGTTGAATCGCACGTTGAAGACACCCTAGCAGCGGGCGGTGGACTCTGTGATCGCGACGCCGTTCATTACACTGCAAGCAACGCAAAAACCTGTATGAAGTGGCTAATAGAACAAGGCGTACCATTTGATATGGATAAAAACGCCCTTGGCAAAGAACGTTACCATTTAACCCGCGAAGGCGGTCATAGCCACCGTCGTATTCTGCATGCAGCTGATGCAACCGGTAAAGCTGTACAAACCACGCTTATCGACCGCGTAAAAGAGCATGAAAACATTTTATTGCTTGAACGCTATAATGCAATTGACCTAATCACCGATGAAAAACTGAATAACACCGGCAAACGCTGCCACGGTTTATATGTTTGGAATCGCATTACCGAACAAGTTGAAATTATTAGTGCTCGTTTTGTCGCACTTGCCACAGGCGGCGCAAGTAAAGTCTATCTATATACATCAAACCCTGATGTTTCTAGCGGTGACGGCATTGCAATGGCGTGGCGTGCAGGCTGCCGTGTCGCCAATATGGAATTTAACCAATTTCACCCAACCAGTTTGTATCACCCTGAATTACAAAACTTTTTAATTACTGAAGCTATGCGTGGCGAAGGGGCGTACTTAAAACGCCCTGATGGTTCACGCTTTATGCCTGATTTTGATGAGCGCGCCGAACTTGCGCCTCGCGATGTAGTTGCGCGCGCCATCGATTATGAAATGAAACGCCTTGGCGCTAACTGCGTTTATCTCGATATCAGCCATAAAGATAAAAACTTTATTATCGACCACTTCCCCACTATTTACGCAAAATGCTTAAGTGTTGGCCTCGATATTACCAAAGAAGCAATTCCTGTGGTTCCAGCGGCTCATTATACCTGTGGCGGCGTAATGACAGATTTTAATGGCAAAACCGATTTAGATAATCTTTATGCCATTGGCGAAGTCGCGTATACCGGCCTGCACGGCGCTAACCGCATGGCGAGTAATTCACTGCTTGAGTGCATCGTATTTGCGCAAGCTGCCGCCAAAGATATTATGGCAAAGCTTAATTCAGAACATAGTGCACCAAGCATTCCAAACTGGGATGAAAGTCGTGTGACAAATTCTGATGAAGAAATTGTGATTACTCACAACTGGCACGAACTGCGTTTATTTATGTGGGATTACGTTGGTATTGTTCGCACCACCAAGCGCCTAGAACGAGCGCTTCGTCGCATAGAGTTACTGCAACAAGAAATTGATGAGTACTACACTAATTTTAGAGTGAGTAATAATTTATTGGAGCTGCGTAACCTAGTTCAAGTGTCTGAGCTCATTATTCGCAGTGCGCTTGAACGAAAAGAAAGCCGCGGTCTGCACTACACCCTTGATTACCCAAATCAAACGGAAAACCCAACGCCTACCGTGCTACACAAAAACGCATCAGCTTAAACATCTCGATAAACGGCTCTCAGTAGCCGTTTTTTATCTTTTGTAGATAACTTATTTAGCAAAATCAGTTTATTAAACTTACTTTTTTGCCGTTTAAAGCGAATTAATACAAACCATGCAGTTACGATACTAAACGGACTTATTTCACCGATTTTATTGCCATCGTGCTGACACAATACACGCTCATCTTCGAGCAGCAAATAACAGTCACTTACTAGCGCTCTTTTTAGCTTAAAGAAACAGATAGTACTAACCAGTACGAGAAACACTAAAACAAGTAGAACAGAGAGAATATTTTCAGCGGGGAGTAAAGCAAAGAAAAATATAGGCAGGTTAATGCCGAGATAAACACTCGGCACAATGCTAGATTTTGCGACGTACAACCTATACGCGGACACGATTTAAAATCGTTTTAACCATGTAATCTAGCTCAGCGTCCTCACATTTTTCATGCCCCATAAACCAAGCAAATAAATCAGGATCATCGGCCGCAAGTAAGCGTTGAAAAATTGCTTTGTCATTATCTGTTAATGCGTCGTAAGCTTCATCAACAAATGGTCTTAGCAACACATCAAGTTCCAACATACCGCGTCGACACGCCCAACGTAATTTAGCCTTGCTATCTAAATTGCTCATTTTATACCTCGTTAATTCACGCGTCTTAATAGTAGCAAAAGCTAAGCATGCAATCATCAGGAATCTAAGTTAAAATCAAGGCATTAATTTTCAGTGGTAGGGTATTATGATAGTCGCTTCTCGCATTTCAGAAAAAATCATTCAAATTAGCGGACAAGACCGCAAGTCTTACCTGCACGGACAAGTTACACAAGATCTTAATTTATTAAACGACACGACCTTTTTATGGTCAGGGCATTGCAATGCAAAAGGTAAACTTTGGTCAGTACATAAGCTAATTGCGGCAAACGACGCTTACTTGATGTTAGCAAGTGACATTGAAGCCGAGCAAAGCTTTAGTGAACTTAAAAAATACGGTGTTTTTTCAAAAGTAGAATTTGCCCTAAGCGAGCAACTTATTAGCCTTGGTGTAACAGCGCAAACCACCAGTGAAATTGAGTCTGCATTGGCGATTTCATTTACCAGCCACAATTTAGTGCAATTTGAATTAGGTTATGCGCTAAAGCTAGCCGAAGGCTTAGTGCAGCTTGTTATTGAAACAGAAAAACTGGCTGAACTTGAAGGCAAAATTACACTTACAAATAATGAAAATGCATGGCTTGCAGCTAATATTAAAGCCGGATTGCCGCGCCTAAATGCTGAAACACTCGATGAGTTTGTTCCGCAGATGGTTAATCTACAAGCGATTGGTGGAATTAGTTTCAATAAAGGCTGCTATACAGGCCAAGAAACGGTCGCGCGCATGAAATACCTAGGCAAAAACAAGCGTGCAATGTACAGCTTATTTGCCGCCGAACAACACATTGAAACAGCAAGCGACGTTGAAGTTCAGCTTGGTGAAAACTGGCGTAGAGCCGGTAAAGTAATTAACACTGCGGTTACCGATGAAGGCACATATATTCAAGCGGTACTGCCAAACGACACATCTGAGCAAGCTCAGTTACGCGTTAAAGATCTTGAAGAGTCACGCCTTAGCGTGAGTGCTCTTCCTTACACACTTGAAGATTAGGTTTAATATGAAAATTGCACAGCAAAAAGTAGTAAAGCTTCATTACTCAGTAATGGACAAAGACAACAATGCCATCGACAGCTCATTTGATAACGAGCCGCTAGAGTTCATCATTGGTTCGGGTTTTTTAATTCCAGGTCTTGAAAATGCGCTTATTGATAAACAAGCTGGCGATACCTTTACTGTAGAAGTTGAAGCAAAAGATGGCTATGGCGAGCGTCACGACGGTTTGATGCAAGCAGTACCTAAGTCAATGTTTGACGGTATGGATATTGAAGTAGGCATGCAATTTCGCGCAACGACCGATGACGGTGAGCAAACTGTTGTAATTATCGATATTCAAGAAGACGATGTGATTGTTGATGGCAACCACCCGCTTTCTGGTATTGATTTAACATTTGATGTTGAAGTACTTGAAGTACGTGACGCGACAGAAGAAGAATTGGCACATGGCCATGTTCATGGTGAAGGTGGCTGTGGTTCACACCACGATCACAAACATGATGAAAATGGCGGCTGTTGTTAATTTACAGCACTGACAATAAAAAATAGCGCTTTAGGGCGCTATTTTTTTTGCTTATCTAATGCGGCGATTAAGCCAGCTTGATCATTTGTACCAAGCCTAATTTTTGTTTCATCCTGCAGCACTAATTCAACCGCCTTAAAACCGTGGGCTGAATACACAAACCCATCATGGCTAATGCGTAAACCAATGCCATGTCGCCATGAATTCTCCACAGCCTGATACGAAACAACCTCTGACAAAGGTAAAGTTTGACCAAACCAGCCAAAAGCAAAACCCCATTTTATTGTGTTATCTTTTACGGAGACTGTCATGCCATGAAATAAAAATGCCACCAGTACCACAAAACCTGAAAAAATCAGCAGACCTGTAATCGGGCCGATTAAGTAAACCGCCAATAAGGTAAATGAAAAAATCCACGAAAGCAGCAGTAAAATAGCCCAGGCGATTTGTTTATGAGAATAGGTCATTAATTTTCCAAGTTAGTTGAAGCTAAAAACAAAGGTAGCACTAGTTTCAGCGTCATAATTGCGTTTGCCTTCTTCAGGCATGGTGTTGTAACGATATAAATATGAAAACTTAAGACTAAGTGCCCCACTAATTTGGCTCACCAATGACGTCTCAGATTTGATGCGGGAGTTTAACCCACTTAACGAATGCTCCGCACTGATATCCTGATTAAAGCGCGTGCGTTTACTTACGATTCGCTCCCACTGCAAAGCTAATCGCAGCAAGTAACCTAAATCCGATTCATCGGTTTCACTGACCTGATAATTAACCCCAGGACCAACATCTAAATCAATGCTGTCTTTACGATTTTCTAAAAAGCGCCAACCGTAACCAGCAACAAAGCTCGCCTGCTTTTCGATACCACTAAATCTATCAAATTCATAATCACCGTATAAAAACAGTGAGTTATTTTTGTCTTCAAGTAAGTAGTTACTTTGCAATGAAGTGAAATAACGCGTGGCAGACAGCTCATCGCCTTCGTCATTATCGTTATCTTTTTTTACCAAGGAATCAAACTTCAATTGGTTGCGCCAATTATTGAGATCTTGCATGATGTTAGTTTTGAGTTTTGCACTAGCAGTATTAGTGTTACCAGTCGTTACAATAAAGCCCAGTTCTAAATCACCAAACAACAGTCGCCCTTTATTTTGCTCATATCTTTCGTCACTTGGGGTTTCGCCATAAACGGCAAAGTCTTCAAACGGATCCGGATCCGCAGCGAGTAATTTAGAACAAAAAAGAACACAATAAAAAAACACAATCCAACGCATTTAATACTACTCTAACTCTCAATCCACCTAAGCTAAAAAACCAGTTTTATAAAAAGAACTACTTCCACAATACGTGAACAAAGGGCGCTGCTTTATCACGGCTAATTAAAATGCGCGCAAATAACACATCTTGGTTTTCAAACTCTAATCCCACCAGCACTTGAATATACAGCTCTGGTTCAATTTCAAATTCGGTAAATTCTTGCCAAGACTCATCCGGCTCGCTTTCTTCAATAAAGCCTAAATCTTCACGATATTGATTAAACTCAACAATATCTTGTTCAGACAAATTGTCTGGCGCCAATTCAAGAAACACTTCATACGCGTGATTGGTCGCTTCTTCAATTGTCCACAGGTGTTCTTGGTTGCTCATAACTCGACTCTTCGCAATTTTTGATAATTATATCAAAACAAAAAAGGCAAAGAAGTGCTTCTTTGCCTTATATTTTGTGATTTTAACGCATGCTACCGACTGTTAGCCTAAAATTCAGCTAATAACAGGTCGTCCTGTGCAACTGTTACTCATGTGCTAGCTTTGCTTTCACCTTTTCACGCATACTTTGAATCAACGCATAGAATATTGGAATCAACAAAGTACCAAAAATAGTCGCAGCCAACATACCAGCCAGTACGGTTAAACCTAAACTAACACGGCTACCCGCACCTGCACCGGTTGCAAATACTAATGGTAAAACCCCAAGTACAAACGACAGTGCCGTCATCAATACTGCTCTAAAACGTAACCTTGCAGCATTCAGTGCCGATTCAAAAATACTGTGGCCCGCTGCGCGTTGTTCCATCGCAAATTCGACAATTAGAATGGCGGTTTTAGTGGATAAACCAATCAAGAGTATTAAGCCCACCTGCGCATAAATATTGTTTGCCATTCCAACCGTATAAAGCGCACTCATCGCACCAAATATCGCTAACGGTACGGCCGCAATTACCGCAAACGGAATCGTCCAGCTTTCGTACTGTGCAACCAAGAATAAGTAAACAAAGATAATCGCTAAACCAAATAGCAATGGCGCTAAGTTACCAGCTTGAATTTCTTGCTTCGTTTGCCCTGCCCAATCATAAATGTAGCCTGTTGGTAATTGTGCAGATAACTCTTGCATCACCTTAATTGCTTCACCACTTGAGTAACCTGGCGCAGGTTGACCTGTGATGCTTGCACTGCGATATAGGTTAAAGTGATTTACGCTAGTCGGGCCCAAAATTGGTTCAAGACTCGCAAGTGTCGTTAGCGGCACCATTTCACCACTGCTCGCACGTACATAGTAGTTATTTAAGTCAGACGGATCTTTACGGAACTCAGTTTCGGCTTGAATAACAACCTGATAAGTACGGCCAAATTGGTTAAAGTCATTAATGTACAACGAACCAAGTTGCGCTTGTAAGGTCACAAACACATCGCTTAACGCCACACCTTGCGCTTTGGCTTTATCTCGGTCAATTTCTAAGAAATACTGCGGCACATTAGCGCGGAAAGTACTAAATACGCTAGCTAATTCAGGGCGCTGATTAGCCTCATAAATTAAGCCGTTCATCACCTGCGCTAAATCAGCAGGCGCTCGCCCTTCGCTGTCTAGCAATCTAAATTCAAAACCTGAACTCGTACCTAAACCTGGAATTGGCGGTGGATTAAAGACAAAAATTTGCGCATCTGGCATTGCAAACATCTGTCCCATTAAACGTGGGATCACTTGCTGTAAGCCAAGTTCTGGCGCAGTTCGGTCTTCCCAGTCTTTCAGCACAATTACGCCAAGACCATTATTTGAACCAGGACCACCAAGCAGTGAAATACCCGATACGGTAATAATATCGGTTACCGCAGGATCAGCTAAGATGGTTTCACTTACTTTCGCCATTACCTCAGCAGTACGGCCGCTGGCTGCTGCATCTGGTAATTGCACATCTACAAACAAAAAGCCTTGATCTTCCGCTGGTACAAACGCGGTAGGAACCGCTTTGGTTAACCAACCTGTTGCAGCGAATAGCAACACTGTTACTAAACCTACACGCGCTGAGCGTTTTAACAACCAACCAACTGTCGATGAATATTTAGAAGTAGAAGAAATGATGCCTTTTTCTACGGGTGCTAGCCATTTAATTGGCTTCATTGCTTTTTCACTTAGTAACAAAGTACATAGTGCTGGGCTTAACGTTAATGCGTTAATCGATGAAATAAGTACAGCAAATGAAATAGTTACTGAAAACTGCTTATAAAGCTCACCGGTGATACCTGGCATAAATCCAACCGGTACAAACACCGCAAGCAATACTAGAGTTGTCGCGATAATTGGCCCTGAAACCTGCTCCATCGCTTTGCTTACCGCTTCTTTAATTGGCAGCTTTTCTTCTTTTAAAATTCGTTCAACGTTTTCAATAACAACAATGGCGTCATCTACCACGATACCGATAGCCAGTACCAAACCAAACAAGGTAATCGTGTTAATTGAATAACCCATCAACATCATAAAGGCGAACGTACCAACCAACGACACTGGAATTGCCACTGACGGAATTAGCGTTGCGCGCCAATTTTGAAGGAATAAAAATACCACTAGAATTACCAGCGCAACTGCTTGATAAAGCGTTACCACTACTTCTTCTATCGAACGGTTAATAAATTCAGTTGTATCGTAAGGCATGCTGTAGTGAAGGCCATCAGGAAAACGCTCAGAGAGAATTTCCATTTGCTTTTTCACATTCGCAGCCACTTCAGTCGCGTTAGCATCTGGCAGCTGATAAATAACTAAAAACGCAGTATCTTCACCATTTAATTTGGCAGTAAACGCGTAATCTTTAGAACCCAATTCAATACGACCAATATCCGACAAGCGAATAAAATCACCATCGTTTGTAGCTCTAATAATGGTATCGCCAAATTCATCTGGGGTTTTTAGGCGACCGCGTGCCTGAATGGAATATTCAAACTGCTGATTTTTCGGAGCAGGACTGGCGCCTAGCTTACCCGCAGCAACGATTAAGTTTTGCTCTCGCAGTGCATTTTGCACATCCGCCACAGTGACACCAAGCGACGACATTTTGTTTGGATTTAACCAAATACGCATTGAATAGGTTTTTTCACCCATTACTTCAGCGTTTGCAACACCCGGAATACGCCCTAGAGGCTCTGTTAAATAGTTTGTGGCGTAGTTACTCAGGAAGATTTCATCAAGATTTTCTTGTGTACTGTAAAGCGTCACCCCCAACAACATATTACTGGATTGTTTACGCACAACAACGCCTTGACGTTTTACTTCTTCAGGTAAGCCAGCTTCTGCAAGTGCGACGCGGTTTTGCACATTCACTTGCGCCATATCATCGTCAGTACCAACTTTAAAGTACACGGTAATGCTAGCAGTACCGTTATTAGCGGCCGTGGATTCGATATACAGCATATCTTCCACCCCATTGATTTGCTCTTCAATGGGCCGGATCACCGACTCCTCAACAACCTGAGCGCTCGCCCCTGGGTATACAGCAGTCACCTGAATTTGTGGTGGCGTAATTTGAGGGTACATATTCACTGGCAACAAATACAACGAAATTAAGCCAGCTAAGGTAATTACAATTGAAATAACCAGCGCAAATTTGGGCCGATTAATAAACGTTTTACTAATCATTTACGCCCCCTATTCTGCGCTGTTTGTGATAACACCGGTTACCGTATCAACATTCTTTTCAACTGGGTTTACTTCAACACCTGGGCGCACTTTTTGTAGCCCTTCAATAATAATGCGCTCACCCGCTTCAATGCCCGAGTTAACGACCCACATAGCATTAATGCGGCGACCTAAATCTACATGTCGTGTGCTCACTTTGTTGTTGTCATCAACCACCAATAAGAACTTACCTTGCTGATTTTCCTGTACCGCAGCTTGTGGCACTAACGCCATAGACGATTTATTTTTGCTCTCAGCAATCAGCTTTACAAATAACCCAGGTAACACAATACCATCTGGATTTGGGAAAGAGGCTCTTAGCTCAACCGTGCCGGTGTTGCGGTCTATTTTTGTATCGGCAAAATCTAGCACACCAGCCTCGGCATATTCGCTGTTATTCGGTAAACGAATTTTTAAATCGAGAGGTACTTGATCAGGACTTTCGATATTTCGGTGTTCTTGTAAGTAGGTAGTATAAAGTGCCTCTTCAACCGAAAAATTAACATAGATAGGGTCCGTTGAGGTGATGTTTGCTAGCACGCCACTTTGCGGGCTTACAATATTACCTACATCAATATTTACGCGACCGATTTTCCCATCAAACGGCGCTACTATTTCAGTGTAACTTAAATCCAATTTAGCTTTTTTAAGTGCCGCTTCGCCCGCTTTTACCGCTGCTTGCGTCTGCGCAGCATTGGTAATTAGCTTGTCTAAATCAGATTGTGAAATAAAACCTTTATCAGCGACTTCCCTACCACGTTTTAAATCGCGGGCAGCACCTGCTGCACCAGCTATTTTTGATTTTAGGTCCGCATCAGATTGCGCTAAAAACGCCTCGTATTCGCTAGGGTCAATTTTTAGCAGTAAATCGCCTTTTTTAACTTCAGAGCCTTCAACAAATTTTCGCTCTATTAATTCACCTTGCACACGGGTTGTAATATCCGCTTCTTTCGACGCTTCGGTGCGCGCAGTAAACTCACGATAAGTGCCAACTTGGTCATTATTAACGGTATAAACCGAGACTGCTGGTGCTGGCGCTTGTTGCACAACTTCTTCCTTTCCACAACCCGTCAGGGCCATCGGCCCTAACAACACACAGCTGACAAAAAACGCAGCTTTGGTTGGGGAACTAATATTTTTATACTTGGACGTAAACATGCAACTCTCCCTTATCACAAATAGAGCAAATTTTTATTCTCGATGAAAAATCCGAAATTTCTAATAATATCTTCTGGTTATCAATCATAATACGACTGCACATTAATTGTAATTTAATATTTAACAAAATCTAATCAAATCAGTAAGTGGTGTTTTTTAGCCATTTGTCAGAGCGGCTATTTTGCTGGAAAAATATGAACCTAGGGTGAAGTTACGCGCTTTACAGACATAGTAAGACACGTTAATCTCGAACAACCCAACAGGTCGGATGAGAATAATAATGAGCCACCTTGTCACCTTAAATATTGAAGCTGGCGTTGCCACCGTCACATTTAATCGCCCCGATAAACTCAACGCACTGAGCTATGAAAGTTTTGTACAGCTAGCACACATTATTAAACAATTGAAAAAAGAAAAATCTCTGAGATTAGTGATTATTGATGCCAACGGCAGTGATTTCTGTACCGGCCTTGATGTAAAAAACATCAGCCGCTCTCCTACTAAAATGTTAAAACTGCTATTCAAATGGCTTCCCGGTAATGCAAATCTAGCGCAGCGAGTCACCATAGGGTGGCAAGAAATTAAAGCGCCGGTGATTTGTAAAATTCATGGCCGCTGTTTTGGTGGCGGTATGCAAATCGCGCTTGGCGCAGACTTTCGTTTAGCGAGCCGCGATGCCCAATTCGCCATTATGGAATCTCGTTGGGGATTAACACCAGATATGGCAGGCAGTGTCATGTTGCAAGGCCTAATGCCTTACGACCAAGCCTTAAAGCTCACTCATATAGCCGAGCCAATTAGCGCTGAAATTGCCCAAGAAATCAATTTAATTACACAAGTATGCGACGATTTAGATCACGAATGCGAGCAATTAAAGGCGGCATTATTAGCACAATCGCCCGATGCGTTGGCTGCAAACAAACGCACTTATCAAAAGCGTATGCTCGCAAATCGCCGCCAATTGTTAGCAGCTGAAACATTTAATCAAATACGCATTCTACGCGGCAAAAATGTAAAACGTGCCATTAGCAACCGCTTAAAAGGAGAAACTAAGCCTTTCGACAATTCGGCTAATTGGTAGCGACTAAAGAACAGTATACCGACCTGCAAGCTGTGATAGGCTATTGCTATGAAATACATTGTTAGTTTAACAATTCTAGTAACAGCATTAGCCCTTGGTCATGGCCTGCTGTATATACTGAATTTTAGTTTTCCCCCAGCAGTGCTCGGTATGGGCATATTATTGCTTGTGCTCAAATTAAATATTGTGTCGCTAAAGCAATGTGAGGCGGTTGGTGCATTACTGCTGAAATACTTCCCACTTTTTTTCATTCCCGCTGGTGTTGGCATCATTCAGCATTTAGACCTTATTAAAGACAACCTGCTTTTAATTGTGGTTTCAATACTTACCGCCACGGTAGGCACCCTATTTATCGTAGGAAAAGTCGCAAGTCTGCTTTTTGCATCTAGCGATAAGGAACAGTCATGAGCCTGCTTTTGATTGTTTTGTCTCCGCTTTGTTTTTTTACCTTTAAATGGTTGCAGACCCATTACTTAAAACACAGCCTTTGTAACCCTATTTTATTAAGCATTGCGTTTATTAGCGTGATTTTAGTGTGGAGTGAAATTCCCTACACGGAGTTTGCTACAATTAACACAGCGTATTTTTGGTTACTTGATTTAGCAATTGTTGCGCTAGCGATCCCACTGTACAAAGAATCGCGCACCATAAAACAACATACCTGGCGCTACATTTTATGCAGCGCCACCGGCGTTTTGGTTTCATCGATCATTGCCATGCTTGTCGCCTATTTGCTTGGCGCTAATGAACAACTTATCGCAAGCCTTGCACCCAACGCAGTGACAACACCCATTGCCATTGAAGTTAGCAACCAACTTAACGGCATAAGTGCTCTTTCGGCTGTTATTGTTATTTGTGTCGGTATTTTTGGCGCTGTTTTTGGCTTACCGCTCCTCAAACTATTTGGCGTAACACATATACCCAGTCAAGGCTTAGCACTTGGAGCAGCTTGTCACGCAGTGGGCACTGCACGCGCCATTGAGGTTGATGAACGTATGGGCGCATTTGCATCCGTTAGTTTAGTATTAAGCGCCATATTGACCCCACTTATTATCCCTGTAATCTATACCTTAATAGAACTGATACTATTAAACTAACTAGTCGGTAATCACATGTTACTAATACGCTTTTTTATTATAGGAGTTGTACTTGCCATGGCTGGATGCGCAACAAAAATAACGCCAAATACAAGTACACCTAGCTATGCTAAAGAGCCAGCGAAAACAGGTAGATTAGCTGAATTTATTAGCGACTTAACACATGATAAGCAAGGACAAACCGGCGTTTATACGCTTGGGCAAGGAGTCGATGCCTTTGTATCACGCGTGAGTTTAATCAATGCGGCAACCAGCAGCATTGACCTACAGTATTACATCTACAATAACGACATTACCGGCAACCAAATCAACTATTCGCTATACAATGCCGCGGAGCGTGGTGTGCGAGTAAGACTATTACTTGATGACTTAAAAGCCTCAGATCATAATCCTCAGCTACATATTTTAAACCAACATAAGAATGTTGAAATTCGCCTGTTTAACCCCTCGCCGAATCGTCGCAATAAAGCGCTTGGCATTCTGACCGATTTTGCAAGGCTCAATAGTCGCATGCACAATAAATCGCTCACGGTAGATAGCTTGGCGTCGGTGATCGGCGGACGAAATATTGGTGACGAATATTTTAGTGCCAGTCATGAAGTAGAATTTGGCGACTTTGATCTATTGCTCATTGGAGAAGCTACACACGATGTAAATACGCAATTTGACGCTTACTGGAACAGTGAATACAGTTACCCATTGTCTGTGTTTCATCCTAGGCGTTATTCTGATGAAGAAACGATTGCGATTTTATCTGAATGGGAAGAACAAATAACCGATACGGAACAATCGCAAATCGAGTATATTCAGGCGTTAACTCAATCACAATTTTTAGAGTACTTATCTGAAGGAGCCTTGCCATGGTCATGGGGTAAAGCCGATGTACTTTACGACCCGCCAAGCAAAATCAACGAAAGAGGCCTAACAAGTCCACTCCTTGACGAACTAGAAAGCGCCTTTGCCAATACCCAAAAAGACCTATTTATTATCTCGCCCTATTTTGTACCTGGCGATGGTGGCACAAAATACTTAATCGATATGGTTGAGCGTGGCGTAAATGTAACGATTCTTACGAATTCATTAGCCGCCACCGACGTTGTTGCAGTGCATTCAGGTTACGCCCCTTATCGCAAAGCGCTGTTAAAAGCGGGCGTTACGCTTTATGAAACAAAAGTAAAACCGAATTTTAAACCGTCAGCATGGCGCGGCTCTACTCAGGCGAGTTTACACGCTAAATCAATTATCTTTGATAAACAGCAAACCTTTGTTGGATCATTAAACCTCGACCCTCGCTCAATGTTTATCAACACTGAAATTGGCGTGCTGTTTGAAAATGAGGCACTTAGCAGCAAAATTGTTAGCGCATTAAATGATGCTGTGGCAAATTCAGCTTACCGTGTACAGCTCGCTGACGACAAGCTAATTTGGCTTGATATGGATACGCAAAAAACCTTTAAAAGTGAACCAGATGCCAGCATTTGGCGTAAAATAGGCGCATGTTTTTTCCGCTTATTGCCTATTGAAGATCAACTCTAACCGTCGACTAAAGTTGACTTTAGAGACGACTGGTCTAATAATACCCACAAAGTGTGTACGTAAATATTAACCCGAATTATGAATAAGCCCGATACCAAAGAAGCGATATTAGCGGCAGGTCATGCGCTGATCATCGAAAAAAGTTACAACGGATGTGGCTTAAAAGAAATCCTTGATAAAGCCGGAGTGCCAAAAGGTTCGTTTTATCATTATTTTAAGTCAAAAGAAGATTTTGGCCTTGCCCTCATTGAGCGTGCCCAAGACCAAAGCCATGACTTTATGCGTGAATACCTGCGTGATCGAAAATTCTCGCCACTGCAGCGCATTCATAACTGGTTTAAACGCATTCAGCAATTTCATGAAGAAGATGGTATTGACTGTGAATGTTTAGTGCCCAAGTTGATTTTGGAGCAATCTCAGCTCAGTGAAAATATGCGCGGCGGCATAAAATGCGCGCAAGACTTAGTGCACAGCATGATGGCGCAAACCATTCGCGAAGCGCAACAAGAAGGCGAAGTAAACAAAAACCTCGACCCGCATAAAATCGCCGCATTTCTGTTTAATGCCAGCCATGGCGCAGCAATACAAATGCAAGTAGAGCGCTCAACCGAGCCATACGACAACTTTGTTGAAATTATTTTCGAATCGATTTTAGTGCCTTAATTGGCACTTTTTGTTTACCTACCAAAACCTCCTCTAGACCACTTGGTCTAAAAAATAATTTTAAAATATAAATAGTAATTTCATTAACTTATATTAAAAACTCAGTTTTAAATCGCTATTCAGCCCAAATTCATCTTGCAACACCTGCCAAATTGGATAACAATTCACTAGACGACTGGTCTACTCAATTGGAAATTACAATGACATCTCCACTTTCTTTTAAATATATCGCAGCAACATTGAGCTTATTGTTGCTGGTTTTCAACGCAAATGCGCAAGTCGTTCGCTTTAGTGAAGCAAGCGAAGCACAATTGCAACCACGTAAACGTGTTGTCGGCACGTTAAAAGCATTCAATCAAGCTAATGTCGCTTCAGTAGAATCAGGTAAAGTAGTTAAAGTACTGGTTAATGAAGGTGATGTTGTTGTAGAAGGTGATGTGCTGGCAATACTCGACACACGCCGATTAGACGCTGAAAAGCAGCGTTTACAAGCAGAGAAAATGCTAGCAGATGCTAACCTTGCATTAGCAAAAGCAGAATTTACGCAAGCAGAAGAAGACTACCTTGCTTATAAGCAATCAGCGCAAAAAAGCGCCGTATCAAAGCAGCGTTTAAATCAAAGTAAAACCCTCACTATTGCGAACCAAGCACGAGTTATCGCTGCAACACAAGCGATAAAGGCACTGTCAGCACAATTAAACGCATTGCAGGTGCGTATTGATGATATGTCAATTCGCGCACCATTTGATGGCCAAGTAACTAATCGTCTAGCTGAACTAGGTCAATGGTTAGGCAGTGGCGATCATGCATTTACTTTAACCTCTCTCAATAAATTAGAAGCCTGGTTAGATGTGCCAGAACGTTTTGCCTTTTTAGCAAGTCAAGCACCAAGCGAAATTGCCTTGCAGATTGGCGATGAGCTAGTTCAAGCGGGCAATATTAAAGTACTTAATAGTGTTGATGAACGCGCCCGTACTTTCCGCGTGATTGGTCAAGTAAATGGCAACGGTTTAATGCCAGGCATGTCGGTAAGCGCTTGGTTACCAGAAGGTAAACCTCGCACCACGCTTATTGTGCCAAAAGATGCATTGGTGAATCGTGGTGGTAATTACTTAGTTTATAAAGTGGTACTACAAGGCGACAAGCAAATTGCACAACCAATTTCAGTTAACGTGCAGTTTCATCAAGGCGATAAGGTGGCAGTTTATGCACCACAACTTGCACCAACCGACAAAGTTATCACTGAAGGCAACGAGCGTCTAATGCCAGGCCCTGTTGTTGCGGTAGCAGATACCTCTAACGGCAATCAACAACATTTAAAGTAGGCACGTTATGAAGATTGTAGAAAGCGCGGTTAAACAACCTATTAGTGTAATCGTTGCTGTAATTTTATCGGTACTGGCGGGCGTACTCGCCTTTACCCAAGTACCCGTTCAAATGACCCCATCAGTTGATTCAGTCGTCGTCAGCGTGCGTACCTTTTGGGAAAACGCAAGCCCTGAAGAAATTGAATCGGACGTGGTGATTGAGCAAGAAAAAGTATTATCTGATGTAAATGGACTAATTTCTTTAACCAGTATCAGCCAAACCTCAGCCGCTCAATTGCGTTTAGAGTTCGAAACTGGCACCGATATTAAACAAGCACAAGCAGAAGTAGTACAAAAGCTTAACGAAGTACCCGCCTACCCTATGGGCGTATCGGAACCGACCGTTGAAGGCGTTGATCCTATGTCGGTGGATTACATCGCCTGGGTAGGCCTTGCGGCAACCGATCCGAGCTTTGATAACACGACTTTGTATGATTTTATGGAGCGTCGATTACGTCCGCGCCTTGAAAACATCAAAGGTATTTCTAAGGTAGGAATTTTAGGTGCTCGTGAACAAGAACTGCAAATTCAAATTGACCCCGTCAAACTAGCCAATTTTGGTATTACCTACAGCCAACTAGTAGACGCGATTCAAATTACCAACACCAATTATTCAGGTGGTCGTTTGCCCGACGGTAAAAATGATATTCGCGTGCGTGCTATGGGGCGCTTTACCGATGCGGCAACCATTGAAAATATCGTTATTCGCAAAGACAACCACGGCCCGGTTTATGTTAAAGACATCGCGACAGTAAAACTCGATTACAAAGATATGCGTGATTGGGTGCGTGCACGTGGCGTTAAAATGCCATTTTTCAACTTTCAGCTGGCGCATGGTGCTAACTTACTTGAAACCATGAACTCGCTAAAAGCGGAAATTGCTGAACTTAATAAACCTGACGGTATGCTTGAGCAACACGCTAAAAAGCTAGGCGTAAATGGTACTTTTGAGCTTGTTACTACGTGGGACTCATCAAGCTATGTTGAAAACGCCATTGATTTAGTGCAAAGCAATATTATGGTCGGTGGCTTACTTGCCGTAATTACGCTACTGCTATTTTTACGCTCACTGCGCACCATTGGCGTTATCGCTATCGCAATTCCAATTTCAGTGATTGCGTCTGTGGTAATTTTGGTTGCCCTTGGCCGTTCAATTAACATCGTATCGCTTGCGGGCATGGCATTCGCGGTCGGTATGGTAGTTGATAACGCCATTGTGGTAATCGAGAATATTTTCCGCCATTTAGAAATGGGCAAAAAGCCGCTTAAGGCCAGTGTTGAAGGTACTCAGGAAGTTGCCGGTGCCGTATTTGCGTCAACCATGACAACGCTCGTTGTATTTGTGCCAATTTTAACCATTGCCGATAGCGCAGGTCAGCTTTTTCGCGATATATCACTTGCCATCATGGCAGCAGTCTTTATTAGTTTTGTCGTATCTGTCTTAGTTATTCCGGTAGCGGGCGCTTACTTTTTACGTGCGCGCAGTGAGTCAAAACAAGTAAAATTAAGAACTGGTAAGCTGGCTGAACTTGAGAAAAAAGCAGCGAAGCTACCAAACAAAATTGGCGCCTTATTTGTTGCCATTTCGAGCACGACAAAACGCAAAGTTACCGTTGTAACTAGCTTTGCAGTCGTAACTCTTGTGGGTATTGCGCTACTTATTCCACCGCTTGATTACTTACCAAAAGGTAACCGTAATTTTGCTTTTGGTTTTATGGTACCGCCGCCGGGTTATAACCTTGATCAAGTATCAGAAATAGGTAATCGCATTGAAAAAGTGATACGCCCAGCTTGGGAAGTCACCGGTGATAAATTCCATGCAGAAACCGTTATTCGTGGTGGTGAGCCAGATTTAACGCAAAGTACACCAGATATTCAATTAATGGATGGCAGCACCATTAAAGCGCCTGAAATTGACCACTACTTTTTGGTTGCGATGGACGGTCAAATTCTCCATGGCATGATCCCGAAAGAAGCGGATAAAACCATTGATGCGGTAGACTTTCTAAACCAAACATTAATGGGCGTAAACGCACCTGATGTAATTGGCTTTGCTTTCCAGTTCCCACTTTTTAACACGGGTGGTACAACGGGTAGCGCAATTCAAATCGACTTAGTTGGTGACGATTTGCAGCAAATTACTAATGGCGCAACGGCGCTACTGTTTAAGTTAATTGGTAATTATGGTCCTTATGCAACCATTCCAGAACCCGCTAACTTTTTATTGCCAACACCAGAGCTTTCAATTAAGCCGCTAGATGAGCGTTTAGCAGAGCTCAACATGACGCGTCGTGATTTAGGCCTAGCTGTGCAAGCAAACGGTGATGGCATTATTATGATGAACAGTTTTGCGGTTGGCGGTGAATTAAAAGACCTTAAGATTGTAACTAACGCGCAGCAAGGTGATTTCCCAATCGATGCACTGATGCAAGCGCCATTAGCTACACCACAAAGTCAGGTTGTTGATTTACAGTCACTTGCGCTTGTTGAACGCACGCAAACCGTTGACCAAATTAAGCACGTTTCACGTCAGCGCGCTGTAACCTTGCAGTTTACACCGCCTGCTGGCATGCCACTTGAGCAAGCTATCGCCTCTGTTAACAGTATGGTTGAAGAACTACGCGGTGCGGGTGCGATTTCACCGGCTGTTGAAGTTAACCTAGCTGGTAGTGCCGGTAAACTGGCTGACCTTAAAAAGTCGCTGTTAGGTGATGGTAGTTTGTTTGGCACCTTGAGTTCGAGCCTATTTTTGGCAATGTTTGTAGTGTATCTGGTAATGGTTATTTTATTCCAAAACTGGAAATACCCATTAGTAATTATGGTAAGTGTACCGCTTGCAACACTAGGTGGCTTTATGGGCCTTGCTGCTGTGCACTGGGCAAGTGTGTTTGACCGTTATACGCCAATTCAAAACCTTGATGTGTTAACGCTATTGGGTTTCGTAATTTTGGCGGGTGTGGTTGTAAACAACGCAATCTTAATTGTGCACCAAGCACTTAACAATCTGAAGTACAAAGGGTTAAGCGCACAACTGGCAATTAAAGAGTCGGTTGAAAGCCGTGTTCGCCCTATTATGATGTCAACACTTACCTCGGTTGGCGGCATGCTACCACTGGTGTTAATGCCAGGTGCGGGTAGTGAGCTATACCGTGGTTTGGGTGGTGTTGTGGTTGGTGGCTTAGTGGTTTCAACAATATTCACTTTGATTTTAGTGCCAGTCATATTAAGCTTCTTACTTAAGGATTCTGATATTAAACAAAATTCAGAAGACACAGATTTACGGACAGCCGCTTAGATATGGAAATCTAAATTGATGACTGACCAAAAATCCCAGCTCTTGCTGGGATTTTTTATGCCTAAATAACACACACTATTGCAACAGCTCGACAATCTTTGTCTATAGTAATTAAGTGGCTTGTTAAAAATAAGCGAACTAATGATTGAAATAGATAACAAAATACTGAGCGATGTTGCAGCTGGTTTCACCATTCCAGCTAAGCCTGATATTTTGCAAGCACTGCAAGATGAGCTAAACCACGAGCCTGAACTTTATCGCGTTGCAGACATTATTGCCGCTGACGTGGCAACATCAGCTGCCGTACTCAAAATTATAAACAGCCCCTACTACGGCCTTGCTAGAACAATAAGTGATATCCGCCAAGCCGTAATGTTTTTAGGTCTTGAGAACATTACCAGCTTAGTCACCGGCTATTTACTTAAACAAGCCTATGACCAAAGTAAATGCTCGTTACCACTAAATCGTTTTTGGGATAACGCTAACGACATCGCTAATGTGTCGTGTATTATTGCGCAACACTTAAAATCGCCCCTACCACCCGAAAATTTACACTTAATTGGTTTGTTTCACGATGCGGGTACACCCGCGATGGCAATTCGCTTTGAAGGCTACACCCATTTACTGCAAGAGCACCGTGAAAATGACAGCAACCCGTTAATACATAAAGAAGAAAAGAAGTACAAAACCAATCACGCGGTTGTTGGCTACTACTTAGCCACGAGTTGGAACTTACCTAAACAAATTTGCCAAATAATACTGCAACATCACAGTAATGATTTTTTTAATGCCTCAAACGATAAATTTGAGCGCAGTTGCTTTGCTTGTTTACGCTTGGCTGAAAACCTAGTGCATGTCGCTAGGCACTTTCGCCCTGAACCACAATGGCACGCAATAGAACAGCGAGTATTAGACACCTTACAACTCGATGAATATGACTTCCAAGATCTGAAAGAAGATGTAGAAGAGTACTTAATTTCATCGCATTAAGAATAACTAACAAATTCAACAGGATTTACAGCCCCTTGAAAACAAAAAACCCAGCACATGGCTGGGTTTTTTTATAAGACGTTGCTTAGTCCGCTTGCGGGCGCATATGCGGGAATAAGATTACATCTTTAATCGTTGGTGAGTCAGTAAATAGCATTACTAGACGGTCGATACCAATACCCTCACCTGCTGTTGGCGGTAAGCCATACTCAAGTGCTTGGATATAGTCATCGTCAAAGTGCATTGCTTCATCGTCACCGGCATCTTTCTCTTCAACCTGACGTGCAAAGCGTGCAGCTTGATCTTCTGCATCGTTAAGCTCAGAGAAACCATTTGCTAATTCACGGCCGCCTACGAAGAATTCGAAGCGATCAGTAATAAATGGATTTTCATCGTTACGACGTGCAAGTGGCGATACTTCCCACGGATATTCAGTGATGAAAGTCGGTTGAATTAGCTTGTGCTCAGCTGTTTCTTCGAAGATCTCACATAAAAACTTACCTGCACCCCATACGCATTTTTCTGGGATCTTAACGTGTACTTTCTTCGCGTAAGCTACTAGCTCGTCGAAGTGGTTTTCAGGATCTTTGAAAATATGCGCGATTTCAGCTGCATCTGGGCCAAACTTGATGATGGCATCAGCCATAGATAGGCGCTCGAACTTGCTACCAAAGTCATATTCGATTGTTTCAACAACTTCACCTTCAGCGTTCTTAACTGTATTAACAACCGTTGTTGTACCAAGTACATCTTGTGCAACCGTACGTAACATATCTTCAGTTAAGTTCATTAGGTCGTTGTAGTCAGCGTACGCTTGGTAGAATTCAATCATTGTGAATTCAGGGTTGTGACGCGTTGAAAGACCTTCGTTACGGAAGTTACGGTTAATTTCAAATACGCGGTCAAAACCACCTACCACTAAACGCTTAAGGTAAAGCTCTGGTGCGATACGTAAGTACATGTCGATGTCTAACGCGTTGTGGTGAGTCACGAATGGACGCGCCGTTGCGCCACCAGGAATAACCTGAAGCATTGGCGTTTCAACTTCCATAAAGTCACGCTCAGCTAAGAAACGACGAATGCCTTCAATCACTTTTGAACGAATGCGGAACGTCTCACGGGTATCCATATTAGTGATAAGGTCAACATAACGCTGACGGTACTTCGCTTCTTGGTCTGTTAAACCGTGGAATTTTTCTGGTAATGGGCGCAGTGACTTTGTTAGTAGCTCGTACTGAACCATATCTACGTACAGGTCACCTTTACCTGATTTATGAAGCGGACCCGATACACCGATGATGTCACCGATATCAAGCTGACCATACTTCTCTTTTAAATCTTTTTGTACGTCTTTAGACGCATACGCCTGAATACGACCTTTCATATCTTGAAGTACAAGGAAAGGACCACGTTTTGCTAAAATACGGCCTGCTACTGAAACTTGGTGGTCTAACTCGACTAACTCTTCCTTCGATTTATCACCAAACTTAGCTTGTAGATCTGCTGTGTAATTTTCACGGCGGAAAGTATTCGGGTGACCATTAGCTGAGCAATTCTCACGAATCGCATCTAGCTTGGCACGACGCTCTGCAATCAATTTATTTTCGTCTTGAATTTGATCTGTCATGTTATAGCTCTAAGTTGCTTGGTTTAAATTAAAGGCCAGATTTCAGGCTGGCTTCGATAAACTTATCTAAATCGCCGTCTAATACGGCTTGAGTATTGCGGTTTTCAACCCCGGTACGTAAATCTTTGATACGAGAATCATCCAGTACGTACGAACGAATTTGGCTACCCCAGCCAATATCCGATTTTGCATCTTCTTGTGACTGCTTTTCAGCATTCTGTTTATGCATTTCAAGCTCAAACAATTTTGCTTTTAATTGCTTCATTGCCTGTGCTTTGTTTTTGTGTTGCGAACGATCATTCTGACACTGTACTACCGTATTGGTTGGTAAGTGAGTAATACGTACCGCAGATTCTGTACGGTTAACGTGCTGACCACCCGCACCCGATGCACGATATACGTCAATACGTAAATCTGCCGGGTTAATATCAATTTCAATGTTGTCATCCACTTCAGGATAAACAAACGCCGAAGCAAATGAGGTATGACGACGACCTGTTGAATCAAATGGGCTTTTACGTACTAAACGGTGAACACCTGTTTCAGTGCGCAACCAACCGTAAGCATATTCACCTGATACACGTACCGTAGCACCTTTAATGCCGGCAACATCACCATCGGTCGCTTCAACGATTTCCGCTTTAAAGCCTTTTGCTTCAGCCCAACGTAAATACATACGCAGCAGCATGTTACACCAGTCTTGTGCTTCAGTACCGCCCGAGCCTGACTGTAAGTCGATATAAGCATCGTTACCATCTTGCTCACCAGAGAACATACGACGGAACTCTAGCTTATCAAGTTGCTTCATTAAGTCTTCAAGCTCAGACTCTGCTTCTGCAAAGGTGTCTTCGTCTTCAGCCTCAACCGCAAGTTCAACTAAGCCTTCAACATCTTCAGCACCTTGCTCAAGATTTTCGATGGTTTCAACAATTGCTTCTAAGCTCGATTTTTCACGACCTAACGCCTGTGCTTTTTCAGGCTCATTCCATACTGCTGAATCTTCTAATTCGGCATTAACTTCTTCTAACCGCTCTTTCTTAAGAGGATAGTCAAAGATACCCCCTAAGTTGGTCGGTACGTTCGCGAATTTCCTTGATTTGGTTAATCACAGGATTCACTTCAAACATTACATCACTCCAACAGGTGTTTTGCCCGAATTCTTGGCAATAATCAAAGGCGGGAATTTTAGCAAAAAAAAATGGTTTTGATTAGATTCAAAACCATTTTTTCGCATAAATATTTCTTATCTATGCCAATTGTATTTCGCTAACCAGTAATTGCAGCGAAAACTTACCTCTAAACTCATTAATATCAAGCTGATAGGCTAAACGTACTTTTTCAGCTGCGGTATTTGGCCACGCCCTTAAATCAACATTAAAGGCAATCGCGTCAATATCTAAACCCGATGCATGTCGCAATACTAATTTTAAATGTTTTTCACCCACCATACGCTGTTGAGTAACATAAAAAACATCGTCAAATAGCGGTTCAGGAAAGCTCTGACCAAAGGGCCCTGCTTGCTTAAGCTGGTTAGCAAAATTCAAATTAAAACAATCAGCTGGCAAATTACCGTCGGTTAATAGCACCGCGTGTTTATCTTCTTCGGCTAGCGTATTTGCCACCGCATCTGTGTACACTTGTTTAAAACGCGCAAAGTCGCTTTCTAAAATTGATAATCCCGCCGCCATCGCATGACCACCAAATTTTAAAATTAAATCTGGGTGTTTTGTTGAAATTGACTCCAACAAATCACGCATGTGGAGCCCTGGAATAGAGCGGCAACTGCCTTTTATTTCACCATTTTCACCCTGTGCGAAAATCACTGTGGGGCGGTGATATTGCTCTTTTAAACGCCCCGCCAAAATACCAATAACACCTTGGTGCCAATCGTCTTGATATAAACACACTGCATCTGGAATTTCTTGTGATTGTGACACTAAGCGTTCTAGCACCGCATTAGCTTCAACTTGCATACTTTGCTCGATTTCACGGCGTTCTTGGTTTAATCCATCAAGTTCCGCGGCAATGCGTCTTGCCTGATTGCCATCCTGACTCAGTAAACAAGCGATACCTAAACTCATATCATCTAAGCGCCCTGCCGCATTAAGCCGTGGCGCAATAGCAAAGCCAAAGTCACTGGCTTGCAGGCGATAACTATTTCGGTTGGCAACCTCAATCAAAGCCAAAATACCGGGGCGGGTGCGCCCTGCACGAATACGCGCCAAACCTTGGTATACCAAGGTACGGTTATTAGCATCGAGCGGCACCACGTCGGCCACAGTACCCAGTGCAACAATATCCAAAAGACTCGCTAAATTAGGTTGCGCTAAGCCGGAGTTTTCAAAATAATTTTGCTCTCGCAACGTGTGACGAAGTGCCACCAGCAAATAAAACGCAACACCGCATCCCGCCAATGCTTTTGATGGAAACTGACAATCAAAGCGGTTTGGATTAACAATCGCATCGGCATTCGGTAGCTGTTCACCTTGCAAATGGTGATCGGTTACAATCACTTGAATGCCAGCTTGCTTACAAATTTCAACGCCTTGCAAACACGAAATACCGTTATCAACCGTAATTAAAATATCCGGTTTGATTTGCACCACTTGCTCTGCAAGTTGCGGGCTTAAGCCATAGCCTAAGTTAAAACGGTTTGGCACTAGGTAATCAACATGTTGAAAGCCAAACATTGGCAGGCCTTCCATTAACACCGCGGTACTGGTTGCACCATCAGCATCAAAGTCACCGACAATTAAAATTTTGGCGTGGTTTTGCAGCCCATTAATTAAGATATTTGCTGCAACATCAATGTCTTTTAACAAGCGAAAATCAAGTAGCGACGCCGCGCCATTATCAAGTTCAGTATTGGTTTTTATGCCACGAGAAGCATAAATTTGTTTAATTACAGGATGAAGAGAGGCGTCTAAATGGCTGTCGTCAACGCGTGCACGTGTTTGAATAGTTTTTTGCATGAACCGTTTTTTAATAATCTCAGACTAAAAAGGGCCTTAACGGCCCTAATTCGCTAAAAAAGTTATCTTAACCTTTTTTGCTATCAAGAATTTGCTTTAACTGCGCCGCTGGCTGGTAACCAGGAATAAGCGTACCATCTTCTAAAATGATAGCTGGTGTACCCGTAATACCAAAGCTTTGACCCATTTCAAACTGTTCTTTCACCGGTGCATCACAGGCTGCTACGTCTACTACGTCATCACCCGCTTTTGCATCTGTAAGTGCTTTAGCCGCATCTTTTGCGCACCAAATATCTTGTAAGTCGTCATAACCTTTACTTGGAATACCTGCACGCGGGTACGCTAGGTATTGCACCGTAATTCCTGCATCTAGGTAATCATCCAGCTCACGGTGTAATTTACGACAGTAACCACAGGTGATATCGGTGAAAATAGTGACCTTATATTTTTCATCTTTCGCTGGGTAAACAATCATTGAATCAGCAAACTGCTTAACGCCTTCTACACGCAAATTGCCCAGTGCAACTTCCGTTAAATTTTCTTTGTTTTCTAAATCAAGTAACGTACCTTGCAGTAAGTATTTACCGTCTGCCGTGCTGTATAACACGCCGCGATTGGTTAATACTTCATACAAACCTTTTACAGGTGTTTCTGCTACACCACTTGCTTGTAGACCAATTTTTTCAAATTCCGCAATGATTTTCGCTTCGATTGGATCAACACTCGCTGCTGCGACACCATTTGCTGAAATATTAAATGCCGCACTCAACAAAGCAGCTGCGATTGCTAGTTTTTTCATTTGCTATCTCTTTTTTAAATACTGGGGCTTATAAATATTTAGACCGTACTAAGCCACATAAAATTCCGTATTTTGTCATCAAGCTCTTGGATGATGCGTCTGATGAATGGATTTTAACCTTTCTTTTGCTACATGAGTATAAATCTGTGTGGTCGATAAGTCACTATGGCCTAACATCATTTGTACAACACGTAAGTCAGCACCATGATTGATCAAATGTGTGGCAAACGCATGACGCAAGGTGTGTGGCGATAATTCCGTTTGAATATTCGCAATCAACGCATAGTGTTTAATGCGATGCCAAAAGGTCTGCCGCGTCATACCTATGCCGCGTTTTGACGGAAAAACAAAGTCGGTTGCATGTTTAATTAACTGCGGTCGCGCCAGCTTAATAAACGCTTCAATGTACTCAAGCGCCACTTCTCCCATCGGCACTAAACGTTCTTTATTACCTTTACCTTTAACAAATACCACAGCTTGACGCAGATTGATTTGCTCCATACGCAGGCCAACTAATTCACTTACGCGAAGCCCTGTTGCATATAACAGTTCAAGCATGGCTTTATCTCTTAGCTCAATTGGCTCTTCAAGATTAGGCGCATCAAGCAAGGCTTCAACTTCTTGTTCTGTTAAGGTTTTAGGTAATGACTGACCTAGCTTTGGCTGTTCAATATGGGCAAGCGGTGAACTAGAAAGTTTTTTCAAACCAATAAAATACAAATAAAACCGTTTTAACGCACTTTGCGCCCGAGCCGTGCTTCGCGCTGAAAACCCGTTATCTCGACGATAAGCTAAGTATTCGAGAATAATGCCTTCATCAACATCAAAAAGTGATGTTTTCGCAATAAAAATCGCAAATTTATTTAAGTCACTACGATAAGCCGATAAGGTATTTTCACTTAAACCTTGCTCAAGCCAAAGGGCATCTAAAAACTGCTCTATCTTTTGGCTATTTTCAACACTTGGGGTTTGTTTTTCTGTCAATGTATTAATAACACATAGGTTAAGGTAAACTAGCGCCTATCATATCAAGCTCTCGGCAACGCACAAATTTAATATGAAAATTGGTTTATTTTTTGGCTCTACAACCTGTTACACCGAAATGGCTGCAGAAAAAATCCAGCAAATTATCGGTGAAGACATCATTTCACTTCACAATATTAAAGACGAGCCACTGAAAAACGCAGAAGATTTCGATTTCTTAATATTTGGTATTTCTACTTGGGACTTTGGCGAGTTACAAGAAGATTGGGAATCAATTTGGGATGATATTGAATCGGTTAACTTAAGTGGTAAAACCATTGCGCTTTTTGGCATGGGCGATCAGCAAGGCTATGGCCAGTGGTTTCAAGATGCATTAGGCATGCTGCACGACAAAATTAAACCGCAAGGCGTGACCTTTTTAGGCTATTGGCCTAATTCAGACGATTATGAGTTTGAAGCGTCAAAAGCCTTAACCGAAGATGGCACACAGTTTGTTGGCCTAGCACTTGATGAAGACAGCCAATACGAAAAAAGTGATGAGCGCATTGCTACTTGGGTTGAACAAGTAATGACTGAATACGCTGAAACGCTCTAGCTTCTTTCCTCAAAAGTTCAAATAGAAATCACGGCACAGTTGTTTATACGCTGTGCCGTACGCCCCACTCTCACCATGAATAATCAATTCTTCTTCAACTAACGTTTGCAACTCATTATTGTGCGCTAAACACAGTAACACGCGTTTTGCTGCTTTCTTTTTACTAGTAATTACCCACAGCTTTTTTGTAATTTTCAAATTAGCGTTATCTGCGGCATTTTCAAATCGGCTTAACTCGGTTGTTGGTAATACCACACAAAACCGCCCCTTTTCGCTTAATAAACTTGCCGCTTTAGCACATAAACTGTCAAACGATAAACCATCCGTATGGCGCGCCGTCATTCTCTGTGCATTATCGCTTTTCAGTGAATCATTAAAAAATGGCGGGTTTGAAACAATCAAATCAAACGCTGTATTTGCTTGAAATTCTTTGATATCGCCTTGCCACACGTTTAAATCCGTCCAAGGCGAAGCTGAAATATTTTCTTTTGCTTGATTGTACGCTGCCAAATCAATTTCAACGGCTGTGATCGCTAAACTAGGCGCACGCTGCTTAAGCATCAAAGCAATTAGCCCCGTACCTGTGCCAATATCTAATGCTGCTTTTGCGCCTTCAAGGGGTGCCCAAGCGCCCAACAAAATACCATCAGTGCCAACTTTCATCGCACATTTATCGTGGTTAATATGAAACTGCTTAAACGTAAAACCCGACATTGCGGTAAAATGCCCTCTGCTTGAGGGTCTTTTTGTCTTTATTGATATATTCAGCAATAGGTTATTTATTTCGTTAGCAAATTACCAAAATAAATAAAATACTAATGCAGATAGCGAAATAAATAGCCATTCCCCTTCGGGCTGAGGCTAAAAATCACCTTACTCTGCTTTGAAAATAAGTTATTTAGATGACTAAACCTCCTTATTTTCTCATTGATTACGGCGATTTTATCTCTCAGCTGAATTATTAAATAAAGAATAAAAGACCCTATTATTGATTCGGTGTATAATACAGCTAATTTTCCTTTATGTTTATTTCCTTATGCACTTTGCTGACCTAGATCTTGATCCCAAATTATTAAACGCCATTGAAAAAATGGGTTTTGATAAACCGACTAGCATTCAATCGCTCGCAATTCCTGCGGCGATGAAAGGTCGCGATATTTTAGCAAGTTCACCAACCGGTACAGGTAAAACCGCTGCGTTTTTACTTGGTTCAATGCAATACCTGATTGATTTCCCAAGACGTAATCCAGGTTTTGCGCGCGTACTTATTATGACACCAACACGTGAACTCGCTTATCAAGTGTATGAACAAGCAAATGCCCTTGCAGCGCAAACTCACCTTAAAATTGGTGTAGTAACCGGTGGTATTAACTACGGTAGCCATAAAGAAATTTTTGAAAAAAATAACGACATTCTGATTGCTACGCCAGGTCGTTTAATGGATTACTTAAATTCAGAAAACTTCCACGCAGAAGATGTTGAAGTACTTATTCTTGATGAAGCCGACCGCATGTTAGACATGGGCTTTCGTAAAGAAATGCTACGTATTTGCGACGAAGCAAAAAACCGTAAACAGTGCTTTTTATTCTCAGCCACACTAGAGGGCGACAGCGTTGAGCTATTTGCAGAGCGCATTCTAAATGATCCTGCACTTTTAGAAGCAACCCCATCGCGCCGTGAAAAAGGTAAAATCCACCAATGGGTGCATTTATCAGATAACCGCGAACATAAAGTGGAACAACTTGAAGCGATTTTAAAATCGGAAGACGTTGAAAAGGCCATTGTGTTCGTTAAAACACGTGAGCGTTTAGAGCAGCTAGTTGGCGAGTTATTCGCGAAAGACATTAAAACCACGTGGCTGCGTGGTGAAATGCCTCAGGATAAACGTTTAGCCGCACTTAAAAGCTTTGATACTGGCCGTACAAACGTATTAATTGCAACCGACGTTGCCGCGCGCGGAATCGATGTAGCTGATATTAGCCACGTAATTAACTTCGATATGCCACGCACCGCCGATATTTATGTACACCGCATTGGCCGTACTGGCCGTGCAGGTAAAAAAGGCACAGCAATTTCATTTATTGAAGCTCATGATGTGGAAATTTTGGCAAAAGTTGAGCGCTACACCGAGCAAAAACTAAAGCGCCGCACAATTAAAGGCTTAGAGCCAAAGCATAAAGAAGCGAAATTACCGGCGAAAAAGAAAAAAGACCCAGAAAAAATGAAGGCTAAAAAGAAAGCCAAGAAAAAAGCGAAAAAGAAGTAGCTTTACAAGAGCGGTGTTATCACCGCTTTTTTATTCTTTAAAATCAGCCCCTTCGTGACGTAATAACCACGCTTTTCGCTCTAAGCCACCGCCGTAGCCTGTCAGTGAGCCATCCTTACCAATCACCCGATGACACGGCACAATAATCGCAACCCGATTCATACCATTTGCAGTGGCGACAGCGCGCACCGCTTTAGCGTTATTAAGTGCCGTTGCTTGCTCTGAATAACTGCGTGTTTCGCCAAATGGAATAGTTTGTAACCCTTGCCATACGCCTTGTTGAAATTCGGTACCAGGTAAATCTAGGGGAATGCTAAACTCTTTTCGCTTGCCAGCAAAATATTCATTAAGCTCTGCCCTACACTGCTTAATGTGTTCATTCTCACCTTGTAAAATCACCGCATTTAAGCGTTTTTGTAAATCATTAAACTCCGTTTCAAGCATTCGCCTATCAACAAACTCAACAAGACATACCCCGTTGTTAGTTGCGCATATAAACATTGGGCCAATGGGTGTGGTGTGGCGCGCAATTAAGATAACTTGCTTATCTTTACTTTTACTTGGGTTAAGGCCTGTGGCTTTTTTAAAGGTGTAGGCAAATCCGCTTAGTGAACTAAAACCCGAATCAAGCGCCGAATCAATCAGTTGCTTGCCATTTTGAATTTCTTGATAGGCAGTATTTATACGCACCATGCGCTGATAAGCTTGAAACGTCATGCCATAGTGTTTTTTAAACCAACGCCTTACCAGCTCAGGTTGAATGCCCGCCTTTTTTAAATGGTAGTCTGAAAGTTTTTCTTGGCCTTTTTGCGCTAGCAATTTTAATCTGTAGCCACTGGCTCTGGCATTGAATGGGCATTTTGTGTTGGCTTACACACTTTGCACGGGCGAAAGCCCGCATCAAGGGCATCTTTTACCTCAGAGCAAAATTCAACATTTTCTTTTTTGGGTTTGCGTGCTGTGCAAGTCGCGATACAAAAAATCTGCGTGCTGGTAACACAGGCATAAAAACAGCCAAGATATTGACTGTTTTTATCTACCAATGCTTGGTAATACTCGTTAATTTTTTCAGGTTGGGTGATTTTCATAAAGCCAATCATTTGATGATTTTAGCCAAGCGTAACCAAGGCTAACATTTCACTCAACCGAAAACTGAACAAGTATATTTTTAGTGTTGTTCCTGCGAACTTTCAGGCAATCCAATTTCATCCAACATCATCATTAAATGTGCAGCGCTCCAACTAAAGTTAGTTGCGCCTTGTTGCTCACCAGTAAAAGGATGATAGTTTTCACGAATACTGTCTTTTTCGCTAAGGCCTTTACTATTACTAATCAGCTTTTGTAAAAGATGCTGCGCGTCCTTTTTATAGCAGTAATGACTTAGTGCACTTAGTGCGAAATACACTTGATCAAGCCATACTCTGCCACGCCAATAAACATCTGCGCCAAATGCGGGGTTTGTGATAGCAGCGGTAGGAAATGGCACATAAGTATTAAACTCATACTCACTCAGCATGTTAATGATCACCTTTTTCGCATTTTCTGTACTTGCCACTTGACTAAATAACGGCGCCCAACCTTCAGGGCCTTTGCCACGATGCACCAATAGCTTACCTTTACATTCACTCGTTGACTGCTGACTATTTTCAATGGCTAAATCATAATAAAAGCCAGTTTTGCTATCGTAAAAACACGCATCAATACGTGCTTTTAAGATTTCATATTCTGCTTGGTATTTTTGTGCATCTTGCTTGTTACCTAATCGTTTTGCCATTGCCGCTAATTGGCGTTTTTCCATTGCTAGATAGCTATTAAGCTCTACAGATTCTTGGTTGATAGAATAACCAACCAATTGACCGTCACGTACGTTTTCAAAAATCTTAACCTGCCAATCAGCCTTCGCTTTTGCCATATCGCCTTGATAAGTTTGATTGGCATATTCTTTAAACTGCTCATTTGAAATAAAACCAAAACGCGCCGCATTATCCATACCTGACTCCCAACCTGCAGCATGTTGCACTGGGATATCAAACGCATCAATTTGGCTGTTATCAAGTAAACTTAAATACAGCTGATTACCACGGCATAAATACCAATTATCTTTCCTTTTTTTGCACGATACCAAAACAGCCAGTTGCGTGTTTGCTTGCACTGAGAAACGCATCTCCCCTTCTTTTGTAGTATGTGTATCATCAACCGTGCCGCCATATTCAATTAAACCATTGCTATTATGATCGCGGTTTAAATACCACCACTCATGGTACGCTTTTAATTTCGGATACATTTCAGCCAAAAACGCTTCATCATTGGTTTTTGACACAATTTGCCAAACCACCCAAGATGCCAGTGGCGGCTTAGTATTACGCTCATTCCAATTACCGCCATCGCCACCGCGCGCTTTTGAGTAATTGTAAAACACCGCATCAATCACCATGCCCGCATCTTGCTGACGAAGTGTATCTTTATGCGTTATCTGATAATCAAACATGGCGCGTACGTTATCTTTAGCAAGTTCGGGCATCACCTCTGCAAGTGCATAGGCATGCTTCCAACTGTCCCACGCCCAAATGCCATTAAACCAGCGGGCAGTCACCGATGGGGTTATGCCATTATGTTTAATTTCCCCTGCAGGGCTACGCCAGTTGCCAACTAAGGTTTCTAGCGCCTTTATTGCTAACTTTTTAGCTTGTTCGCTGTGCTGATTTGATAGTTTATTTGCCAGTGACTGCCACCTGGTTTTCGCATTCAAATAGGCAGGCTTTTTACTGTTTAACCAAGCGCTTATTTTTACATCTTCGCCATCGCTTTCGTACTGATTGTGAGTATAACTGAGCACTGTGGTCAATAATGTTGAGTTTGCAGGCAAAACCGTTAATACACTTGTACTTCTGTAGCTTTGTTCAACAGGATTAAAAGCTGATTTAGAAGCAATGGAACGGGTAATTTTAAATCGCGCGTTGCGGTCATTAAGTTTGTGCCACGTATCACGTGTCTGGCCAAATTGCCATGCAATTGCTTGGCTAGAAATTTGCGGTGTTACTTGCCAAATGTAATCATCATCGTCGCTTTTCCAATGCTTTGTAAGTTGCCCTTGCCACTTTAGTGAAAGATTAAGCGGCTTTTCGGTTAAATTAGTAATGTGTGTATCAATTACACTGCTACGCGTTGATACAAAACTTAAGTAAATATCGATGCTAAATGTGTTTGTGATAAAGGTTTGTTTGTAATACCCAAGCTCACTGGAAATGGTACTAGGTAATTCTGAAAGACGTTGATATTCACCACCACCAACAGCAACTGATAACATCTCAACATATTCAGCAAAATAAAGGGTGTATTCTTCAAATACAATGGCAGGCCCCGCAAAGCTGCCAGCATTTTCATGTTTTGGTTGTAAAAATCCATGCCAGCTACCAAGATCAAATAATGGGTTTGCTTGCTGATTACCATAGCTATCGTAATATTTAGCACTTTGTGGTGCGCCTTCACGATTTAATTGTGAAAGTGGTGATGCTTGTAAACTGCAACAAACAACAAGAAAAGCAGCGAGTAAAGTTTTCATTCTAAACAGTATTTTATTTTTGTATACATTATCCACAGAGTAATACAAAAAACAATCAGATTGCGATAGCACTAAGCACATCACAAAGATTTGAATTGAATTGAATTAAACTAGTTTCTAAAATAACGGCTAAAGCCAAGTTTATTGGCACTAAAATGGCTAAATTATAATAACAATGAAAATTCGATATTTTACGTTAATAGGTATATACCTACTTTGTGCAAGTGCAAAGGCTGCCGATAACCTACATAATTTTGAAGATGTGTGTCCTAACTTATCAGAACCCGATTGCAGCGCAAAGTTGCTTAAGCAACAAAGTGAGTATGCGCCCTACAGTACCGATTGGTATTTTATTACGGCTCATTACTTAGATTTGCTGTATGAAACTACCAATCTAAAGCCGCTAAAAAACCTTACCGAGCAATATTTAAATTCAGGCCATACTCACCCTGTTACATTTCAAACTCAGCTCTATTTTTACGCCGCTAAAGCATTTGATATTTATAATGAAAAAGTAAAAGCCAAAGAATATGCACAGCAAGCGCTTAAATTGGTTAGTGCCACTTCTGAGAGCTTTCCAAACCCATTGCGTATGGTCGAAATTGCCAATTTGGAGATGGTATTTGGCGATAAAGATACAGCAACACAAATGCTCAACCGCTTAGCTCAGCAATATCGAAAAAGTAAAGATGCTAAACTACAACACGAAATTTACGGCAACTTAGCAAATGCTTTGTACTCACAAGGTCAGCTACTCGAATCAATCCCGCATAGAAAAAGCGCGCTATTTTGGGCTCGTAAACTCGGGTTTACCGACACGATTACCATGGCAAGTGGCAACTTAGCCCGCACCTATCAATTGGTTGGTCAATTACAAATTGCAAACGAAACCTATCGCGATGCGATAAGCAATTTTAACAGTGAAGAAAGCCCCAACTATTCTATTTTCCAACTGCGTTTAGCCGAAATAAACACCGCACTTGGAGAAGTAGAAGCTGCTAAACAGCACATAACTAAAGTTAAATTTACTAAACTACTGCCAAGCCACCTTACACTTTATCACCAACTTGCAAATAAGCTTGAACTAAACCAAACCGCACTATAGCGCGTAACTTGTTAATACGACTTGAACGGTCAATACTTGTGGTACTAACAAAATAATGTAGTTCTAAGATGTCGGTTTATATACTAGCACTGTTTATTTTACTGCCCTTTGTCTCGTATTGGTTATTCCCAGCTGTCGCTAACGTAGATGTAATTAGTTTTGCATCTGAATTTATTATGGCGATTGCGGTACTTGTTTGCATTTTCAATTTGAAAAATTTTAGACAAAGCGAACGTTCAAACAACATGCTTTTTACAGGTTTTTCAATTTTATTAGTTGCCATTTGTATAGATGCACTTGATGAATTGGTTATCTTTCCAAAAGCCATCACTATCGTTATTGAAGATCTCTTTCAAATTATAGGTTTGTTGCTGATTGTGTTTGGCATCAAACTATGGCTTGAAAAACAAGAAGCACAAAGTAATACACTATTAAAACTTGCCACCACCGACCCGCTAACAGGCGCTTATACTCGCCGCTATTTTATTGATAAAGCAAATGAAATAATGCAAAGCGACAACCCACGGTTTTGCATTTTAATATTAGATATTGATCATTTTAAAAAGATTAACGACCAATATGGTCACAATGTGGGTGATTTGGCACTCGTTGAATTTTGTAATCTGATACAAAGTAACTGTCGTGAATCCGACTTATTCGCACGTTGGGGTGGTGAAGAATTTATTATATTACTGCCGCATATAGCAACACCTTCAGCTTACAACAAAGCTGAGTCACTACGCGTACAATTAGAAAATACTGAACTGCATTTATCAAACGCAGTATTTAATATGACCGTTTCGATTGGTATAGCTGAATACTCAGCTAACGTGAAAAAGCTAGAGACGTTAATCGATATCGCTGATAAACGCCTCTATCAAGCCAAGCAACAAGGCCGCAACCAAGTTGTATCAGGTACTGATTAAACTTGCTCTGCGCGTAAAAACACAGGTTCATTGGCTTTTTTCGTGTGCTCTTCGCTGTAATAGTAACCCACGCTGTCAAACGCCAATAATTGCTCCATGTTCGTTACTTGTTGTTCCATAATGTAACGCGCCATTAAGCCACGCGCTTTTTTCGCGTAAAAGCTAATTACTTTATATTGACCATTTTTACAGTCTTTAAATACAGGTGTAATAATTTCACCGTTAAGTGCTTTTTTATCCACCGCTTTAAAATATTCGTTTGACGCTAAATTGACGAGCGTATTGGTATTTTGTTCAGCAAATACCTCGTTAAGTTTTTCAGCGATAATACTGCCCCAAAATTGATATAAATTAGCGCCACGTGGATTCGTCAGTTTTGTGCCCATTTCAAGACGATACGCCATCATTAAATCAAGTGGTTTTAGAATACCGTATAAACCTGACAAAATGCGTAAATGACCTTGTGCGTAATCCAGTGCTTTTTCGCTTAGCGTTGCGGCATCTAGGCCTACATAAACATCACCATTAAACGCATAAATAGCTTGTTTGGCGTTACTATCATTGAATGGCGTTTGCCACTCGGTAAAACGCGCCACGTTTAAACCCGCTAGCTTGTCGCTAATTTTCATTAAGCTTGAGAGATCTTGTGCTGATAGTTCGCGACATACCTCAATAAGCTCTTTGCTGTGCGCTAATAGCTCAGGTTGTGTATGGTTTTTACTCGGTGCAGGTGTTTCGTAGTCTAAATTTTTAGCAGGTGATATTACTGTGATCATAATTACTATTGACTTGTCGTTGTATTAAGGTAATTTCAACACTTCTTGTAATAAAAATCACCTGTTAGTTAGCATTCGATGGATTTTTCTTCGCTAGGAGTAGCGTAAACCCTGTGTTACGGACATTTGACCTTTCCCAAATACTTGTCATCTAGCTTTAATGATTCATCTTTAAGCTAAACTTAGCTAACACGCTATTTTTATTACCTTGATATTAGGAATGAGGTAAACCATGACACAAATTTTAGCGGCTTTAAAAGCCCAATCAACGATTGTTGCCGATACCGGTGATATTGCAGCAATTAAAGCACACCAACCGCAAGACGCAACAACCAACCCATCACTACTTCTAAAAGCCAGTGAAATTGAGGCATACCAGCCATTATTAGCAGAAGCACTTGCATATGCAAAAGCAAACGAAGCCGACGCAGCAAAACAAGTTGCACTTGCATGTGATTATTTTTCAGTATTACTTGGAAAAGAAATCAGTGAAGTTGTACCTGGTTACATTTCAACAGAAGTAGACGCGCGCTTATCATTTAATACTGAAGCGACCATCGCTAAAGCTAAATCGTTACTTGCGCTTTACCGCGAAGCGGGTGTTGATACAAACAAAATTTTAATTAAAATTGCGTCAACTTGGGAAGGTATCAAAGCGGCTGAACAGCTAGAAAAAGAAGGTATTAAGTGTAACTTAACGCTACTGTTCTCTGAAGCGCAGGCCAAAGCATGTGCCGATGCCAATGTATTTTTAATTTCACCCTTTGTTGGCCGAATTTTAGATTGGCACGTAAAAAATGGCATGCCAAAGCCAGCATCTGCACTTGATGATCCAGGCGTTCAGTCGGTGCGTAGCATTTACAACTTTTATAAAACACACGGCTATGAAACCGTTGTTATGGGCGCAAGCTTCCGTAATACCGGCGAAATTTTAGCGTTAACAGGCTGTGACCGTTTAACCATTAGCCCTCAGCTATTAACTGAACTTGCTGAGCTAACCGACGCTGAAGTTCACCCACTTGAAAAACCGACTGAAGTATTGCCAAAACCGGCACCACTTAGCGAAAACGAGTTCCGTTGGCAGCATAACCAAGATGCAATGGCAACAGAAAAACTAGCGGAAGGTATTCGCTCGTTTGCCGATGCACAAGTTGAACTTGAAACTCGTTTTGCAAACCTATAAGGAATAAACGGTTTATGACCACCTTAGCGCAGTTGCACACGCAACTAACAGATGCTGCTGAGAATATTAAAAAGAGCCAAATTTTGGCTCTTTTTGATGCGCAGCCTAACCGTGCAAGTGAATTTACACTGAGCGCGGCAGGTTTAACCCTCGACTTTGCTAAGCAAGCAATCGATAAATCCACTCTTAACGATTTAATTGACGTTTCTAAGTTAAAGCAGTTAGCGCAAAAACGTGAAGCGCAATTTACAGGGCAGTTAATTAACAGCACGGAAAAACGCGCTGTACTGCATACTGCATTGCGCAATACGCAAACCTTAGCAACACATTTGCCTGAGGTGGCACAAGAAATAAACTCAACAAAAGCGAGATTGCTCGATTTTGTTTCTCGCTTTGAACAAAATGCCATTGTTGGCAATACGGGCAAAGCGATAACAGATGTTATAAGCATTGGTATTGGCGGCTCATTTTTTGGCCCTAAAATGCTTGAAGCAACCCTAATTGATAGTCATGCAAATGATGTGAATGTGCATTACCTTGCCAATATTGATGGGCAGCAAATTAAGCACACACTGACAAAATTAAATGCTGAAACAACTCTAGTAGTAGTGGCATCAAAATCGTGGACCACAGCTGAAACCCAACTTAATATGCATGCCGTAATGGACTGGTTTAAAAAAACCATGCCAAACACTGCAATTGCCAACCATTGGGTAGCATTAACGGCAAAACCAGAACTTGCAAAGCAAGCTGGTTTTAGTGAAAAAATGATTTTCCCATTGTGGGATTTTATTGGCGGTCGCTATTCGGTTTGGTCGACCATTGCCCTTCCGTTAGCACTTAAAATTGGTAAAACGAATTTTGAAGCCTTACTAGAAGGCGCTGCAAACCTTGATAATCATTTTTTTACAGCTCCAGAAGAGCAAAATTTACCTCTTATTGCGGCGTTAATTGGCTATTGGCAGCAAAAGTACTTAGGTGAAAATAACTTATTAGTACTCCCCTATGGCCACGCCTTAAAAACCCTACCGGCTTACTTGCAGCAACTTGATATGGAAAGTAACGGTAAAAGTGTCGATCTTACAGGTCAGCACATTGATTTATCAGGTCCGATTTTATGGGGAGCTGAAGGCACTAATTGTCAGCACTCTTTTATGCAGTTACTGCACCAAGGTAAGCAAAGTGCCATGATAGACTTTATTTTGCCACGCGTTGGTGAAGCCAATTACCAGCAACACCACAAAGCAATGATTGCCAATTGCCTAGGGCAAAGCCAAGCGCTATTGCAAGGTAAAAGCTTGGCACAAGCAAAAGCAGAACTAGCAGCACAAGGCTTGACTCCAGAGCAAATAAACGAACTTGCGCCACATAAAGTAATGCCGGGCAACAAAGGTTCTAATACGTTATTAATTGACGATTTATCGCCTCGTTCACTTGGTGCATTACTGGCGTTTTATGAGCATAAAGTGTTTGTGCAAGGTGTGCTTTTTGGCATTAATAGTTATGACCAGTGGGGCGTTGAACTTGGTAAACAACTTGGCAACCAAGTGCTTGATGCGATGGCGTCCCAAAATTATGAACAGCTTGATCCATCTACAGCGAATTTGCTAAAAACACTTACAAATTAATACTCTAACAGCTACCCCTCGGGTAGCTGTTTTACCCTTCTTTGATCTAGTCGAAAAACCTTCATTATTTTTTAACAAAAGCTAAACATATTAGTTTTATTTTTAGACGAGTTATGATATTTCTTATGCCGAGGTTAAAAAATCCACAGGAGGATACCATGGATAGCATCGAAGATATTTTTGCAATATTAGAACGTCCTGAACCAACAACAAAAACCTCTTCAAAAGGGAAAAAGCGCAAATGGCGCGAAATAGAAGCGTTAAAGGAAAGACATAGACTGAAAAAAGAACTCGAAGAATACGGTTCTTTAGAAGACATTGACCTAGATGATTTAGTCATCTAAACAATATAAAGGTCAAATCAAAAAAGGCTCTTACGAGCCTTTTTTATTGCTTGTTAAAGCGCTTCTGGTAACAACCAATTAATTGGGGTTTTTCCCATCGCAATTAAAGCATCATTTGCTTTAGAAAAATGCTTACAACCAAAAAAACCGCGATAGGCAGAAAGCGGTGACGGATGCGGCCCATTGAAAACAACATGCTTAGTAGTATCGATATGACGTCCTTTTTTTTGCGCATGCGAACCCCAAAGTAAAAACACTATACCATCACCATGTTCATTTAATGCAGCTATAACACGGTCAGTGAACGTTTCCCACCCGAGTTTTTTATGCGAATGGGCTTGGCCTTGCTCAACGGTTAATACCGTATTTAATAACAGTACACCCTGCTCTGCCCATGCCTGCAAATAACCATGATTGGGTATAGTAAAACTGTCGATATCAGTTGCTAATTCTTTATACATATTGGCCAAAGATGGGGGCGCTTTAATACCCGGTTTTACTGAAAATGCCAAGCCATGGGCTTGATCTGGGCCATGATATGGGTCTTGCCCCAAAATCACTACTTTCACATCTTCAAACGCGGTGCTTGAAAACGCGCTAAACACTTCATCCGCAGGCGGAAATACATTAACCCCCTCAGCGCGCCTTTTGGCAACATAGTCGAGTGTGTCTTTAAAGTAATCTTGCTGCTTTTCAACTGCGAGTAAATCTGTCCAAGTAGTCATAGTGATTGTTAATAGCTATTTTGAGCGCAATTATGCCACAAAAAAGCCGCTAACTTGTAGCGGCTGGGTATTTCTAATCAACAGATTTAAAAGGATTAACCTAGTTTTGCCAAAATGTTTTTACGCAGCACTTGATAGTCGTTAACTAGGTCTTCTGCTAAACACTGTTTTGCTAATGCATCAGCAAGTGGTTTTGGCATATCCAATTCAATCGAAAGAATGTCTTCCACTGACTCTTTAAATTTAGCTGGGTGGGCTGTTGATAAAAAGATGCCAACACCATCGGCTGCTAAATCTTGTTTTAAGCCTTGGTATGCAATTGCCGTATGCGGCTCAGCTAAATAACCTTTAGCATAAACATCATGCATTACCGCTTTCGTTTCTGCTTCATCAACACTGTGCGAATAGAAATTATCGTAACTAAACCAGTTGTTATCTAGCATAAACTGCACGCGTGGCCAATTGTTTGGCTTACTAACGTCCATCGCATTTGATAACGATTCTAGCGTTGCACTTGGCGTCCATTCTTTTGATGCCAAATAGCGCGGTACTGTGTCATTTTGGTTTGTCGTTGCTGAAAGCTTAGCCACTGGTAAACCTAAACTTGCGGCAATCATTGCAGCACACACATTACCAAAGTTACCACTTGGCACCGAAATATGTGCTTTTTCGCGCTCTGCTTTAGGTAATTTTGCCACCGCTTCAAAGTAGTAACATACCTGTGCAAGTAAACGGCTAATATTGATTGAGTTTGCTGAGTTTAAGCCTAAGCGCTGTTTTACTTCATCATCTAAAAACGCTTGTTTTACCATTGCTTGGCAATCATCAAAGCTGCCATCTACTGCATAACAATGAATATTATTGCCAAGCGTTGTGAACAGTTTTTGCTGCGCTAGTGAGATTTTACCTTTCGGGTATAAAATCACCACATCAATGTCTTTTTTGCCGTAAAACGCATGTGCCACAGCAGCACCTGTGTCACCACTTGTTGCCGTTAAAATCGTGGTTTTATTACCTTCATTGAATACCGACAAGCACTCCGCCATAAAACGGCCGCCAAAGTCTTTAAACGCAAGCGTTGGACCATGAAACAGCTCAAGGCAGTAAACATTATCTTCAACTTTTACCAGTTCTGCTGGAAAGTTAAAGGCATTTTTTACCATTTGCTGTACGGTACTTTCTGGCAACTCATCACCTATTAAATGCGATAAAATTTTGCTGCTGCGCGTGACAAAATCAAGCTCAAGTAATTCATCAACATTACTTAACGGCAATAGGCTATTTGGGAAAAAGACACCTTGATTGTTGCCTAATCCTACTTTTACCGCCTCTACAAACGATACCTTCTGCTCGGCGTCTTTTAGATTATGCAATAACATCACTTTCTCCTTTTTCTAGTACACGTGTGCCACGGTTATCTATTTTACAAATGTGGCTAAAACCGTTTTCATTTAAATAATTTTCTTTTAACCAAGCGTCTATCGCTTGTGCTTGCGCTTCACTTTTTGTTAACGCTAAAAGCGTTGGACCAGCGCCAGAAATGGCAACCACCTCTGCACCTAATGCTGGTAATGCCGCTTTGGCTTCACTAAAGCCCGCAATCAGGGATTGGCGATAAGGTTCTGCAAGTTCATCTTTCATTAGTTCTATTGCGCTATCAAATTGCCCGCTAAAACATAACGCGGTAAATGCGCTTAAACGCTGACCATAATTAATGCTAGTGTGCATGCTGACTTCTTTTGGCAGCACAGCACGTGCTTTTGCGGTATTAAGGGCAAAACCTGGGTAGGCAACAACTAACTGCCAGTTTTCATCTGTTGGTAACGCCAGTGAATTATTTGGCACTAAATCACCGCATAATTGCAAACCACCTAAATAACACGGGGCAATGTTATCGTAATGGCGACCGCCACTGACTTTTTCTTCAAAATCAGCCATTAATGCCAATAACTGTTTTTGAGAAAAGTTAGTATTAGCAAACTTATCAAGTGCTGCAAATGCGGCAACCACAGAGCAGGCACTTGAACCTAAGCCCGAACCAACCGGCAAGTTTTTCTTTAATTCCAGTTTACATGCTGGCATATCGCTTGAAACATGTTCACGGAAATGCACTAAACACTGATAAGCAAGGTTATCCTCTTTAGGACCAGCCAGTTTTTCAGCGTATTTTCCACTACATACAAATTCGTCTTGGCCTGAATCGCTTGCGCCAATTGCAACAATATCACCAAGTAGCGCGCCACTTACTGGCGCAAGTGCTGCGCCAAGTAAGTCAAAACCAACGGCAAAGTTGCCACTGGATGCGGGTGCATAAACTTCAATCATCACCCTCTCCTACGGCAGTGTTTTTAAAATGTCAGCAAATACGCCTGCTGCAGTTACTTCTGCACCAGCGCCATAACCACGAATGACAAATGGTTTTGGCTGATAGTATTGGCTTAAGATTGCCAGTGCATTTTCACCGTCACGTACACTGTTAAGCGCATCCTCTTTGCTTACTGCTTGAATACCAACTTTACATTTACCATCTTCGATTGAACCAACATAACGCAGTACTTTGCCATCCGCTTTTGCTGATTCAACACGCGCTGTAAACTCAGCATCAAGTTCAGGTAGTCGTGCCATAAACTCATCAACACTTGACCCTTCAGCAAATTTTGGTGATACCACGGGTTCAACGTCTATATCATCAAGCTCAAGCTGCAGCCCAGATTCTCGGGCAATAATAAGTAACTTACGCGCTACATCCATACCGGATAAATCATCTCGCGGATCAGGCTCTGTAAAACCATTCTCTTTTGCTTGTTTAGTTGCTGCGCTTAAACTTAAGCCATCCTCTACTACACCAAACATATACGACAGTGAACCACTTAAAATACCGTTGAAGCTAAGTAATTTATCGCCTGCGCCAAACAGCAGCTGCAAGTTATCAAGCACTGGTAAGCCCGCACCTACGTTTGTTTCGTATAAGAATTTACGACCTGTTTTTTGTGTGGCAGATACCAGCGATTGGTAATATGCCTGCGAGCTCGTATTTGCTTTTTTATTAGCCGCTACCACATGGAAGCCTGCATTAATAAAGTCTAAATACTGCTCTGCTAAGAACTGTGATGATGAACAATCAACAAGCACAGGGTTAATTAAATGGTTTTCTTTAACAAATTGCTCAACTGCTTTTAAATCAAAGCTCTGCTGTGAATCGGCAAGTTGCATTTGCCAGTTTTCAAAATCTACACCGTCACTATCAAGTAGCATTTGACGCGAGTTTGCAACGCCGTACAGATTCAGTTTGATATTACGTTTTTTCAGCCATTCTTGCTGGCGTTGTAGCTGGCTAACTAGCTCTTTACCCACTAAACCACAGCCGAGTAGAAATACATCGATAGAAGGCACATGGGTAAAGAAGTTTTCATGACATACTTTCACCGCATCATTACAAGATTGACCATCAATTACCGCTGAAATCGCGCTTTCTGTCGAGTCTTGCGCAATCGCAACAATGTTAACTTGTGCTTGAGCAAGTGATGCAAAGAACTTAGCAGCAAGGCCTTTATGGGCTTTCATGTTGTCGCCAACTAAAGTCACTATTGCTAAATTTTGTTCGATTTGGAATGGTTCTATCAGGCCTGCTTGGGCTTCTAACGAGAACGCTTGCTCAAGTGCATTTGTGGCTTTAGCTAAATCAGCTTGATAAACACAAAAGCTGATGCTGAATTCGCACGATGACTGTGTAATTAACACAATTGAGATTTCATCTTGCGCTAATGCGCTAAATACGCGCGATGCCATACCCACTTTGCCTTTCATGCCTGGGCCAGACACCGTGATCATTGCAAGATCTTGTAAGCTCGAGAGCGCTTTTACAGGCTCACCGTTAGAGCTTGACTGCGCACTGATAAGCGAGCCTGGTACATCAGGATCATGAGTATTTTTAATCTCACACGGCACGCCATATTTAGCACAAGGAAGAATTGTTTTAGGGTGAAGTACTTTAGCGCCAAAATAAGAAAGCTCCATGGCTTCTTTGTAGCTTAAGCTATCAATTTTCATTGCCGATTTGATATAACGCGGGTCGGCGCTGTAAACACCGTCTACATCTGTCCAAATTTGGCAGATTTTAGCATCAACACAGGCTGCGGCGATCGCTGCAGAGTAATCAGAACCATTACGACCAAGGGTTGTTAACTCACCTTGCTCGCTTGCGGCAGTAAAGCCCGGCATAATATAAACCTTGCTTGGCTGCTCTGCTAATTGCTTTGCAAATTGCTGTTTTGATTGTGTTAAATCAACTTCTGCATCTAAATAGTTGTTGTTTGACGCAATGCACTTAGTGGCTTCAAGGTAAACAGGTGATAATTCATTTAACAACGCTTGCATCAGCGAGACACTAACGCGCTCACCAAAGCTTATAACGTAGGCTTTCACTTGTGCTGGGCAATGCCCGATTAACGCAACCCCATCGAGTTTTTGTTTTAGCTCATCAAAATTAGGCCAATTAGTTACAACTGCAACGTCTGATACCTGCGCTTTAAGGCCTTCACTACGCGTAACGAGTGCTTGCCATGCTGCTGAATAATCTTGCCCTTTTTCAGCTAGTTCAGATAATTCAACAAGACTGTCAGTCATACCGCCAGGTGCAGATAACACTAACAACATTTGATCTTCAAGTTGACCTTTGGCAAGTTCAGCTACCTGCTTTAAACAGGCAAAGTCAGCAAGAGACGAGCCTCCAAATTTTAATACCTTCATTCTTTTTCCCCATTCCAAAAACGAAAAAGGCCTGTGCTCGTAGTGAGCACAGGCCTTTAAATTTTGCGTACAGACCTATGCCACTATCCAGTTAGGATAATGGTTGTAATAATGGTGGTGTGTACTAAATTAATTTGTTTCATGGCCTTTAGACTGCCGAATCGTCAAAGATATGTCAACTATAAAAAAAGATAATTTATTCCATTTAGCACTATAATAAATCAACGAATGCCAAATTTATGCAAAAGTGACGAAAACGCTTCATCTTTAAATGGTTTTTCAATAAATCCTAGTACGCCAAACTCAGCCACTCGCTGTTTCATTTCAGGTTGAATATCGGCAGAAATAATAATGGTATGTAAGTGAATTTTTTCGGCTTTTAAATTAGCTAGCACGCCAAGGCCGTCCATAACTGGCATAGTCAAATCTAGGCACAACAAACCGAACTCTTGCTGGCGCAATAAGTCGAGTGCCACTTGCCCGTTCTGGGCTTGGCTAACAACAAAGTCATTGTGATTTTTGAAATAACGCGCTACTTGCTTTCGCGCAATTAACGAGTCATCACACACAAGTACGGGAAATGTACTAGACAAAACAAAACCAATAAAAACCGTAATAATATAGCCATAATATGAGTAAACGCGGTAATTGCAAGATTTATGCGTGCTAGTTACGTTATGCCGTGATTAGATCAAATTATTTAACAAAAATGTCAGTAGAGCTGGTTAAAATGAACTAAGCTTTTATTTATTCGATTTATTTAACCACTTTCGTATTTATTTTTAGGTCAAAATTAGCTAACTTTAATGGCGAACATGATAAAATTACAATAATGAGGTTCTGGTTAATTCAATGTTAAGCAAAAGTCTTTCTAAACGCTTGTTAACCAGCGTACTCTCAGTATATTTTGTACTTACGTTTATCGTAACTTGCGGTCAAGTAATCGCTGAATACCATAATTCAAAAGATCACATTCAAAACGAACTTTCCACCTTACAAAAAACCTTTTCCGGCAGCTTAACGCGCGCCATTTGGGAGCTAAATACGCAGCAAACCCGCACTATTGCCGAGGGTTTACTTGCAATCCCCTCTATCGAAGGGGTAATTGTTCGCGATGATAACGGTGAAATTATTTCACAAATAGGTCAATCGATTGATATTGTTGAGCGCTACGAGTCGCAACTCGTGCAAGAAGCCGTGCTTGTTCAACATACCAGTTCAGGCCTATTTGGTTACACCTTTCCGCTAGTATTTGAATTTTCAGGTCGTGCGACACAAGTAGGTGACGTAACACTATTTTCAAGCCGCGAAGTGGTGTTTAGCCGCATTATGGTATCGCTGTACTTTTTAGTAGGTAATGCCTTAATCAAAACTACTTTCCTAATTATTTTATTCTTAATGGCATTCAGACGCCTGCTTACCGAGCCATTAACAGACTTAACCCAGCAAATTGAAGAATTGGAGCTCGATAACCTTGAAGGTGCGCGCGTAAGCATAGAAACCACTGAGCACAACGAACTAAAAATTATGGAGCATTCGTTCAATAAGCTGATTGATAAAGTGGTAAGTTATAAAGACCAACTCGAATCAACACAACGACAGCTTGTAAAAACAAACGAAAAGCTCGACCAACAAAACTTACTTTTAGAACAAGAAGTTGCACGAAAAACATCGAATTTAAGCCAGGCAATGATGGATTTACAGCAACAGAAATACGAACTTGAAAAACAAAAGTTGGTACTTACAGAAGAAGTCGATCGCCGCAAAACCACGGAAGGCGAATTACTCGTTAAGCAGGACGAACTTACTAAGTATGTAGATGAATTAAATATGGCGCAGGAGCGCTTAGTTGGCTCTGAAAAAATGGCGGCATTGGGTGGTTTAGTTGCAGGTATTACCCACGACATTAATACGCCCGTTGGTATTGGCGTAACCGCAACATCTTTTTTACAAGAGCGCTTGGCACAAGTAGAAGCGGCATACGCAGAAAAAACCCTTTCACCAAAAGCGCTTGAAGAGTTTATTGCCGACGCAAAACAAAGTACTGCCCTATTAACGACTAACTTAGAGCGCGCATCTGAGCTTGTTGCTAGCTTTAAGCAAATTGCGGTAGACCAAGCCAGTGAGGCGGTGCGTCAAATTAACTTAAAAGAATACCTTAACGAGATTATTCGCTCGCTTCATCCGAAACTTAAAAAGACAATGCATAAAATTAATATTCATTGTCCGGAAGACTTATTACTCAACTTGCCTGCAGGCGCAATTAGCCAAATTTTTACCAACCTGATTATGAATTCACTAATTCATGGTTTTGAAGGCATCAATGCAGGCACCATTGATATTAATATTCAAGAGCAAGATGGCGAAGTTGCCATTACCTTTAAAGATAACGGCCGTGGTGTTGAAGCTGAGCAGCTAGAAAATTTATTTGACCCATTCTACACAACACGTCGCGAGCAAGGCGGCAGTGGCCTTGGCACGCACATTACTTTTAACTTAGTTAAACAAACCCTGGCTGGCGATATCACAGCAACCAGCGAACCAGGCAAAGGCTTATGCTACAAAATCACCTTCCCTAAGGATATGCCAAGTCCAGACTCCTACCCATTGGTGGATTAATTGCTCAATTGATAAAGAAGCGCTGAAAGGCGCTTTTTTATTGTTTGTAACCCTGATACGCTTAGCAAAATTTATAACGAAATTGGTTTTGCCAATACAATTTCAAGGATCCTTTCATGTGGTTTAGTAACCTAATTTGCTATCGCTTCAAACAAGAAGTTGATTACAACCAAGACGAATTTGAAAAAGCACTCGAGCAAGATAAATTTCGCCCATGTGGCAGCCAAGATTTAAGCACCTTTGGCTGGACTAAAGCACTCGGTAAACATGGCCAAATGCTGTCGCACTTTAGTAAAAAAAGCATTCTGCTTTGCGCTAAACGCGAAGAAAAAGTACTACCGCCAGCAGTGATCAATGACCTTCTGGCAGAGAAAGTAGAACAAATCGAAAACAGCGAAAACCGCCCTGTTAAGAAAAAAGAGAAAGACGAGTTAAAAGAAAACTTAGTGCATTCTTTACTGCCTCAGGCGTTTAAAAAATCAAGCTTACAGTTTGCCTTTATCGACATAGAAAAAGGCTGGATGGTGGTTAACAGTGCAAGTTTCAATAAAGCAGAAGAGTTACTTGCACTACTTCGTAAATCACTTGGTTCATTGCCTGTAGTGCCCGCTTTCGTAAACTATGATTTAGGCTTATTTTTAACAAATTGGTTAGCGAAAGACGAAGCTCCAGAGCAATTTACCATTGGTCTTGATGCGGAGCTTGTTGAACCAGAAGAAAACGGCGCTAAGGTAGTACTTAAACAGCATGACCTAGCCTCTGACGAAGTAAAGAATCACTTAGATAACGGTAAAGTGGTTACAAAGCTAGCGCTAGATTGGATGGAGCGCATTCGCTTTGTACTGCAAGAAGATGGCTCAATTAAACGTGTAAACTACGCAGAGCTGTTAAAAGAAGAAAACGCCGACATTCCAAAAGAAGATATGGCAGTTAAACTAGATGCTGACTTTATGCTTTCAAGCGATGAAATTAAGCAAATGCTAGAAGCGCTAATTACTGCACTAGGCGAACCGGAAGATACAATTTAAGGTTTTATTTTTGTCGCGCTGGCGACGACAGCCAAAGATGAAAAGCAACCGAAACGAAGTTTCGCAGTGCTTTGAAATGAGGTCAAGGATGACCGATGTAACCCAGCTTCATGGATGAATTTTAACACCATTTTAAAAAGCGCCGGCCTCCCTTTGGAATCCCTCGGCGCCCCAAAAATCAAACTATTCTTCAAACAAATTTTAAATGTGAACATAAACGCCATGAATCAACGCGCTAAACATCCCTATACGCTTTCCAGCTCGAAGTCCTTTTCTCGCGTTCATAGCTAGCCGAACTTCGTTCGTCTCAAGACGCTATTCACCCATGCCTACATGGTTTGCTCGACCGCTTCGCTCCCCGTCTCGCATTATTCATTTAAATTGTATTTTCAAGTTTGATTAATGGGTGAAAGGTGTGAACCTAAATACCTGACTCAATGGCAGGTTAGTGCCATAAGCCACTGTTGATGGGATTCAAAAACACTCTATCACTCTGACCCCAACTCAAGACACCAATTTACAGAAACTCAACCATAACTGGTTGAGTTTATTTCTTAAACTTATAAGTCATACATTAATTGTTATTTTTATATCGAGTTATCATAAATAACGCAAAGCCAATGACTGGAAGAAATATAACTATCAATGCCCATACAATTTTTTGCCCAAAGCTCGACTGCTGCTGACCTATAATGTACAGAGGCATTAAATATACTGTCGTTACGATTAAAAAGAATATTAAAATGTTCATATTAATATTTAACACAACGATATGTATTTACTCTTCTTTCTCTACCGTCTTCGTTTGTTACAACTGTGCTCGTAATATGGCAAGTTATATTAAGTCCGGAATGACCAAACGAACCCACATCACCACCGAATCCATATCTATTACTCATGTAATTTTCGAAACCTTCTGAATTAGCGTTAGTTCTCAACATAAACCCTTGTGTAGCCTCTCTAAAATCATCTGGTATCTTATCTTTATAGCCATCAGGCTGAACAATATACGCAGAATCCATTAGATATTTTAAGCGAAGATCTGTAATCCGGTTGATACCAATCTGTGATATGTTCTCCAACTCTAATACGATCTGAACATTATCTTGAAATGTTAAAGTAATCGAATTGATGGAATCTTGAGGTAACCAGTTTATTTTGCCGTCCAATACGTCAAGTAATCGCGCACTGGCGAACATATACTGTATATAAGTATTACGAATATACGCGTGAACTTGATTTTTAACGTTTAAATCTGTCAAATAATCAAAGCCATTATATGGTGGTCTATAGGGGTCATAAAAGAAGTCTTCCCAATCAGAAACAAAGTTGATCCAATCGTTCTGAATGCTTGGCGTTGAATCAATAGGAAAAACAGTAAACGGCTTTCCAGTAAACAAATCAATTTTGTTCCATACATCAAAGCCTTCAACACTTTTTTTATTCCAATTAAATACATATACTCGAGTTGGCCTTTCTAGTTCATTTATTGGATCAAAGAAACCAACATTTGCAGCTAATTCATAAGCTCTATATTGAGTAGAAGTTGCATCGCAGCTGTGACAAAAACCCGAATTATAGCTAGATGGTTCTGCAATTACTTCAAGGCATATTATAGAAAGGATGATTGTGAAATATTGCAGATTTTTGTTAAGGTATTTCAAAGTGTTACTCCATGTAAATTTTGTCCATAAAATATACGTTAAATCATCACAGTTTCTGTGTAAAGTTCTAAATTCAAATCGTCCTGTGAATTTACACATTCAACTTCCTGTCAGTAGAGGTATGGGCTAACGTGTAACAGAAAGCCATTAGATACACAATGCGGTGAAGCTTAATGTCCGCTATTCGCTCAATTGCGACCTTGAAAGCTGTTACTGAGATTCCCTTCCGCTTTTATCAAACCCGAAAATCAACTTTGAATTGATAATCCGAGACAGGGAGCGTAGCGAGTCGAGTAAGCCATGCTTAGGCATGGATGCCGCTTCATGGCGTTTATCTAAAAATTCAAAGTTGCTTAGAGGATAAAGTTTAATAGAGCGGTCGCCTTTCTATTACAAAATACATCCTTGTATTTCGCCCTTCGAGTCAGCTTCGCTGTTCAAATTTATTCCCTATAAATTTGTGGTTACTTTGTCTTTGACGAAGCACTAATTTGTCGGGAACAAATTAGAATGCCGTAGGCGGTCTTTAGATGAAAAGAAGGATCTTGTAATAAAGAAAAGTAACATTGAGCCCATGGATGGGCTTAATGATTAAAAGGGATTTGTATGTGGGCTAGATTTATCACACAACTAAATTTACTCCTGTCTGCATCATAAACTTCAGCCACAAAAAAAGCCGCTTAAGCGGCTTTTTCTCTCTTTGGCTGTAATTAGCAATTACGCCATTAAGTTTTGTAGCTTTTTCATAGCTGATTTTTCTAACTGGCGAACGCGCTCTGCTGATACTTGGTATTTAGCAGCTAGGTCTTGCAGCGTTTCTTTCTCTTCAGCTAACCAGCGTGCACGAATAATATCTTGTGAGCGGTCATCTAACGTATTTAACGCTGAGAATAAACGTTGGTTAGAGTTATCTTGCCACTGCTCTTCTTCAACTGTTTCAGCTAAGTCTGACGATTGGTCTGTTAAGTACTGAACAGGTGAAAACTGTGACTGTGTTACGCCGTCGTCTTCATCAGCGTTTAGGTCAAAGCCCATATCTTGACTGCTCATACGTGATTCCATTTCACGTACGTCTTTTTCAGATACACCTAATTCGTTAGCAACCGTTTGTACTTCTTCGTGATTAAACCAGCCTAAACGCTTTTTGTTTTTACGAAGGTTAAAGAACAACTTACGCTGCGCTTTAGTCGTTGCTACTTTTACTATGCGCCAGTTTTTCAGCACATATTCATGAATTTCAGCTTTAATCCAGTGAACAGCAAACGATACTAAGCGTACACCTACAGTTGGGTCAAAACGTTTTACAGCCTTCATTAGGCCAACGTTACCTTCTTGGATAAGATCTGCCTGCGGTAAACCATAACCCGAGTAACTTTTCGCGATATGCGCTACAAATCTAAGGTGTGACATGATTAACGCACGTGCTGCATTAAGGTCGCCACTGTCCTGTAGCTTCTCTGCTAATGCCTTTTCCTCATCAGCACTTAGCATAGGAATAGTGCTTACAGCTTGTAGATAGCTTTCAATGCTACCTGCGTTTTGCGGCATACTAAGTGTTAGGGCATTCATCTCTTTTGTCATATTTCACCTCAGGTGGAGTAACAAACTTTGTCAATTTTAGCACTCTCTTAACTAGAGTGCTAATCTGAATTTACAGGTTTTGAGCAGGAATTCAAGTTAAAGTTCCGTGAAACTTGTAAGAAAAAACTAATGACCTGAAATATCGACAATTTTAAATGTAGTTTTATTGTAAAACGCAATATTGGCATTACACTTCGTTTGGTTCAATGGCGTCGATATAGCGCTTAACAGACAAAAACGACCCAAATAAACCTAAACAAACAGCAAGCCCTAGCAGTACAAGAAATTCACTAAAGTTGAGTCCCTGTAAGTTGAAGTTAGCGTTATAAACGCCCACAACTTGGGTAACGGCATTATCTAGCCAAAGCAACATCATCAATACCGCTAGAAAAGCAATAAAACCACCTACTATGCCATACCAAATGCCTGTCCACAAAAACGGGGCTTGAATAAAATGGTTGGTTGCACCAACGAGCTTCATTAGCTGTATTTCTTGTTTTTTATCCATAATAGACAAGCGAATAGTATTACCTACAATCAACACCACTGAGGTTAACAGTAAAAATGCAATTGTAAGCACGCTTTCACGCAATAAACTAAGTAGTGCATTAAGTCTTTCTAACCACTCAATATCGAGTTTACCAAAATCAACATCTCGCTCTCGCTCGAGTTTATCGAGTAATTCCCGTGCTGCTTCTGGTTTGGTAAATTGGCTATTCGGTGTGACTAAAACAACACTGGGTAGTGGATTTTCGTCGAGGTAATTAAGCGCTTCACCAAAGCCCGACGCCACTTTAAATTCTTCTAATGCATCTTGCTTTGAAATAAAACGCACATCTTTTACTTCGTTATAAAGAGACAGGCGCTTAATCAGTGCACTTGATTCTTTGTCAGAGATGTCTTGTTTTAAAAACAGTGAAATTTCAGCTGCATTGTCAAAACCGCTACTTACCTTTTGCACATTCTTAACTACCACATACAAAGTGGTAGGCAAGGTTAAACTAAGCCCGAGCACTGCAATGGTCATCAGTGATGCAACTGGCGTTCGCCACAATTCACCTAGGCTGTGTACACCTTGGCGAATGGTATTCATAAAAGCAAAGTACAGCCCCATAAAATAAGAGTGTTGAACCTGTTCACCCTGACTTTTACGGCCTTTAAACAATAAACTCATTATGCACCTCCCATAAGTGGATCGGTGACTAAATTGCCTGCCTTTAAGGTTAAGCTGCGGTACTTCATACGCGCTATTAAGCCTAAATCGTGGGTAGCAATAAGCACAGTTGTGCCATGTTGATTGAATTCTTCAAACAGTTTTAAAATTTCAACTGACAACTCAGGATCTAAATTACCGGTAGGTTCGTCTGCTAGTAAAATAGGCGGTGAATTAACAATTGCCCGCGCAATACCAACGCGTTGTTGTTCACCACCCGATAGGGTTTCTGGTGCACAGCGTGCTTTATTTAACAGCCCTACTTTATCGAGGGCTGCATGCACTCGTTTTTCGATATCACGGCGATGACTGCCAGCAATAACCAGTGGCAACGCCACATTATCGAATACCGAGTAACGGTCGAGCAATCGGTGGTTTTGAAAAATAACGCCAATATCGCGCCTAACATAAGGCACTTGCTTTGCCGTTACTTTATTTAGTAGCACACCATTAATAAAAACTTCTCCAGCTGATGGCCTTTCCATCAAGCTGATCAGTTTAAGCAAGGTGCTTTTCCCTGCCCCACTGTGGCCAGTCAAGAAAGCGAGTTCACCGGGTTGTAAGTGAAAACTTACTTTCTCAATTGCTTTATGGCCACCTGGGTATGTTTTACTTACCTGTTGAAATTTTATCATTATTATAATTATGTCGTTGAATTACTCTTCGCTAAACAGAGCCTCAATAAAGTCTGTGCTGTTAAAGGTACGTAAATCATCAATACCTTCACCCACACCTATGTAGCGAATTGGAATGTTAAATTGGTCAGCCACCGCAAAAATAACACCACCTTTGGCTGTACCGTCTAATTTCGTTAAGCTGATCCCTGTCAGGCCTACAGCTTGATCAAATAGTTTTACTTGGCTAATTGCGTTTTGACCAGTACCTGCATCGATAGTTAGCATTACTTCATGTGGCGCATTCACATCAAGCTTTTTCATAACACGTGCAATTTTTTCTAGCTCTTGCATTAAGTGATCTTTGTTTTGTAAACGACCCGCAGTATCGGCAATTAATACATCCACGTTACGAGCCTTCGCTGCTTGCAATGCATCAAACACAACAGATGCACTATCTGCGCCGGTGTGCTGCGCAATAACAGGAATATCGTTACGTTCGCCCCACACTTGTAACTGCTCTACCGCAGCTGCACGGAATGTGTCGCCCGCAGCTAACATAACCGACTTACCTTCAGCTTGGAATTGCTTAGCTAGCTTACCAATGGTTGTTGTTTTACCTACGCCGTTTACACCCACCATTAAGATAACAAATGGACCATCGCTGTTTTCAATCACAAGCGGTTTGTCTGCACTTGCTAACATTGACGACATTTCTTCTTTTAATAAGCCGTATAGTGCACCACCATCTTTTAGCTGTTTACGATCGGCTGCATCCGTTAAACTATCAATTAGTTTGAGCGTTGTATCAACACCTACGTCAGCTGTAAGCAGTTGTGTCTCGAGCTCTTCAAATAGCTCATCATCGATTTTTTTACCGCTAAAAATATTGGCAAAACCTGCACCGATGTTTTGCTTTGTTTTAAGTAAGCCTTTTTTCAAGCGACCAAAGAAGCCAAGTTTAGGTTCTTTACTTTTTTCAGCTTGCTGTTTAGCTTGCTCTTCTGCTTCTAAACGAGCAGCCTCTTCTGCTTGGCGTTTTTCTTCCGCTTCAGCAGCTATTCGTGCAGCTTCTTCCGCTTGGCGTTTTTCTTCCGCCTCGGCAGCTATTCGTGCAGCTTCTTCTGCTTGGCGTTTTTCTTCCGCCTCAGCAGCTATTCGTGCAGCCTCTTCTGCTTGGCGCTTTTCTTCCGCCTCAGCAGCTATTCGTGCAGCCTCTTCTGCTTGGCGTTTTTCTTCCGCCTCAGCAGCTATTCGTGCAGCTTCTTCTGCTTGGCGCTTTTCTTCTGCCTCAGCTGCTAAACGCACCGCTTGCTCAGCCTGGCGTTTTTCTTCTGCCTCAGCTTCTAAACGTGCCGCTTGCTCAGCCTGACGTTTTTCTTCTGCTTCAGCTTCTATACGTGCCGCTTGCTCTGCTTGGCGTTTTTCTTCCGCTTCAGCAGCTAAACGTGCCGCTTCTTCGGCTTGGCGTTTTTCTTCCGCCTCAGCAGCTATTCGTGCAGCCTCTTCTGCTTGGCGCTTTTCTTCTGCCTCAGCAGCTATTCGTGCAGCCTCTTCTGCTTGGCGTTTTTCTTCCGCTTCAGCAGCTAAACGTGCAGCTTCTTCGGCTTGGCGTTTTTCTTCAGCCTCAGCTGCTAAACGT